>NZ_CP123961.1:0-1200000 GCF_036327415.1 Bartonella grahamii subsp. shimonis | reverse complement strand
TTACCGGGACGAAAACCATTAAGCTTAATCTTACCCTTAGTATCATCCAATCGTTCATTCAACTTTTCTTCTAAGTCTTTCGCTGGAACCACGATCTTAATTTCGCGCTTCAGTCCTTCATTAAGCGTCTCGGTAACCTGCATTAAACACCTTCATTTTTCTAATGAGAGGGATAAACCCACTCTAATAATCATTACGTTCTAACACTTCGAGTCTTACATTTACCATGAAGCGGAATTTCAGACACGTAGAAATCCATAGCACTTAAGGGATTTGCCTTGGTGCGGATGGAGGGACTCGAACCCCCACGGTCTCCCGCCAGAACCTAAATCTGGTGCGTCTACCAATTTCGCCACATCCGCTCAAACTTACAAGCTAATAACCTTATACAAGCGGCGTTTCTATACCATTAATTACAGAAAAAAAGCAAACAAATATATTAAAAAAAATAAAATCTACGCTTTTCATACATAACTGCTTACGCTAAAAGTCAATTATGTTAAAAACATTTGATATCCCAATTCATATCATCGGTGGCGGTCTTGCGGGGTGTGAAGCAAGCTGGCAAATCGCTCAGTCAGGAATTCCTGTTGTTTTGCATGAAATGCGACCCGAAAAAAAGTCAGATGCCCATAAAACAGATAAATTGGCAGAACTGGTTTGTTCAAATTCATTTCGTTGCGATGATTCATTAATAAATGCCGTGGGCCTTTTACATGCTGAAATGCGATTAGCGAAATCGTTAATTATGAAAGCTGCTGATGCCAACAAAGTCCCCGCAGGTAGTGCCCTTGCTGTTGACCGTGATGGATTTTCAAAAAACGTTACGACAATACTCGAAAACCACCCTCTTATAACAATCAAACGTGAAGAAGTTCAAGAAATTCCTAACGCTTGGAAACATGTTATCATTGCAACGGGTCCCCTTACCTCGCCTGCACTTGCTCAAGAATTACAAGCAATAACCGGTATAGAAGCTCTTTCTTTTTTTGATGCGATTGCACCTATTATCCATACCGATAGTATTGATATCAACATTTGTTGGTATCAGTCTCGCTATGATAAAATTGGTCCTGGGGGAACAGGAAAAGATTACCTTAATTGTCCCCTCAACAAAGAACAATATGAAACATTCGTTGAAGCGTTAAAAAATGCTGAAAAAACAGAGTTTCGTAACTTTGAAAAAACACCCTATTTTGATGGATGCCTCCCCATTGAAATTATGGCTGAGCGTGGAGTTGAAACGTTAAGACATGGTCCTATGAAACCTATGGGCTTAACCAATGCCCATAACCCTACAGTTAAACCCTATGCTGTCGTTCAATTACGTCAAGATAATAAACTTGGAACGCTTTACAATATGGTCGGCTTTCAAACAAAACTGAAATATGGTGAACAAATTCGCATTTTTAGAATGATTCCCGGTCTTGAAAAAGCAGAGTTTGCGCGTCTTGGTGGTCTTCACCGCAATACCTACCTCAACTCGCCAATCATTCTTGATCAAACCCTTCGTTTAAAACAAAAAAAGCAACTACGCTTTGCAGGGCAAATTACTGGATGTGAAGGTTATGTAGAATCAGCGGCAATAGGGCTTCTTGCTGGACGTTTTGCTGCTGCCGAATATCATCATATTTCTCCTTGCCTACCCCCACAAACTACAGCATTCGGAGCCCTTTTGAATCATATTACGGGGGGACACATCATAGATGAAAAAGCAGAAACACAGTCCTTTCAGCCAATGAATATCAATTTCGGACTCTTTCCCCCTATTGCTCCTATTAAACATTCAGGAAAACGCTTACCAAATAAAGAAAAAAAATTAGTAAAAAAACAAGCCATAACAGCGAGAGCTCTCAATGATTGTACTCAGTGGTTAGCAAATAAAGAATCAAAGAGTTCCTGTTTATAAAAAACACACGATTCGCCTCTCACCTACTGAATAGATCTTTATGTCTGTCGTGAAAAAATCATTCTAAAGCCTTTTAAAGACTGTCTGCCTCAATCAATAAATACTATCCTACATTTCATCATTTATTCAATTATGTAGGTGCTGTAAAATAATTTTTGGCTATAAAAAACCTTTACCGCTATCAACAATTTAATATGATTTAATGACTAAAGATAAAATAATCATATAAATATATTATGAATAATCAAAATTAAATAGATGAAAAATACACAAGCAATACTGTATTATTTCTATTAACAGTTTTTATATTACGTAATACATATTATTTTATAAGAATAATTTTTCTGTTTTTAACTTTCTCCCTCAAAATTTGTGATATTCTCTCATTTTTTTAACTCTTGTATGATGAAGAAAAAACGCTCGCTTGTATATCACAAGCAAAATAAAGATATGAAAAAAATATTTGTAGAATAGAGCTGAATCTATCTCTCCCCTCTCAAATGCCAAGAAAAATCACAATATTGAAAGCGAAATCTGAATATCATAAGATTCTTTGATTTCAGTCTCTCTTATAATAAATCAATAAAAATTATCCTCTTGGTGTATCACAAGAAAGGTTGGCGTATAAATAAAAGAAGAAAACTATTCCTTATGCACTCGTCTCAGATATCGAGGGCTAGTCGTAACATTATAGGAACTGGGAAAAATAAGTACGGTGGCACCAACATGCGCTTTTATTAAACGTAAATGGCGGTATATAATAACTTTTATACGCTTCACAGAGTGTTTTGCCTCATACTGTTTACGGGTCTTGTTTTGAAATAAACACCGTAACACTTTAGTGTAACAAAAATTAACATTACATTTTATAAGCCATAGCAGTACTTCATTAATACAGTGCAATATTTTATTGGAAAGGCAAAAAACAATATATTTCAAGCTGACAGTATTTTATGCAATACTTAAAATCATTTTCAAAAATACCAGCAACATATGAAAATAAAAAAGCACCGCAAAAACCTCAAAGTTTTATATGAAAACACACATAATACATGTGTAAAAAAAAACCCGCTTATAAATAAATCGGGTTTTTTAATATAGCTTAAATTATTTTTTATTAACTGCTTCTTTAAGGCTTTTTCCTGCAGAAAATTTAGGTACAGAACGCGCTGGAATATCGATTTCAGCACCAGTTGAAGGATTACGCCCCTTTGTTGCAGCACGATGAGAAACTTCAAAAGAGCCAAAACCTGGAAGACGAACATCTCCCCCTGAAGCCAAAGCTTCTGTTACAGAAGCCATAAAAGCATCAACAACAGCACCAGCTTGGGCTTTCGAAACACCTGCCTTTTCAGCAACGGAGCTAACCAATTCACTTTTATTCATAAAATATTTCCTTTCCCTATATTACCTGACAACATGACTAATCATGTTATTGGTTAGTTTATTGAAAAGTACAGCAAACAGAAGTCTTATTTTTATCCAAAACATTGTTTTTTAGCAATAATCACAGTTATTCACGGAATTTTTCACTTTTTCCAACAAAAAACAGAATAATAACCTCAACAACGCCTTCTGCCACCTAAAAAATGCCGTTATAAATAAGATAAGTGAATCAGTGTGCAATCTGTATTCCTTCACTATCATTGCTTTCTGATCGGATTGGAACAGCCACTGTAGAAGATTCTTTCCATTCAATAGTGTCTGGAAAACAAACCAAAGCGTGTTTTAAAACTTCACTCACATGAGTTACCGGAATAATTTCCATATTATTTTTGACATCATCAGGAATATCAACCAAATCCTTTGCGTTTTCTTCAGGAATAAGTACTTTTTTTATTCCTCCTCGAAGAGCTGCTAGGAGTTTTTCTTTTAATCCACCAATTGGTAAAACGCGTCCACGTAAAGTAATTTCACCAGTCATTGCTATATCTTTATGCACAGCTATTCCTGTAAGGACCGAAACAATTGCTGTCACCATTGCAATCCCAGCAGATGGGCCATCTTTTGGCGTCGCACCCTCTGGAACATGAACATGGATATCGCGCTTTTCAAAAAGTGGTGGTTCAATACCAAAGTCAACAGCACGAGAACGTACATAAGATGCTGCCGCTGAAATGGACTCTTTCATAATATCACGTAAATTTCCAGTTACAGTCATCTTACCTTTGCCGGGCATCATAACTCCTTCAATGGTCAATAACTCTCCACCGACTTCTGTCCACGCAAGTCCTGTCACAACACCAATTTGATTTTCTCCTTCAATCTGATTGTAATGATAACGTTTAACACCCAAAAAATCATGAATATTACTTTCTGTAACTTTTACAGATTTTTGTTGCGTTTTGAGAATTTTTGTAACGGATTTGCGGGAAATTTTCATGAGTTCACGCTCAAGATTACGAACGCCTGCCTCACGTGTGTAAAACTGAATAACCGATCTTAGTGCTCCATCAGAAATACTGAGTTCTTTTTTAGACAAACAGTGATCTTTTAGTGCCTTTGGTAAAAGATGCTGTTTAACAATTTCCATTTTCTCACATTCAGTATAACCAGCAATACGAATAATTTCCATACGATCCATTAACGGACCTGGAATATTAAGCGTATTGGCAGTTGTGATAAACATGACATCCGAAAGATCATATTCAACTTCCAAATAGTGATCAATGAATGTACTATTTTGTTCAGGATCAAGAACTTCCAATAAAGCGGATGAAGGGTCTCCACGAAAATCTTGTCCCATTTTATCAATTTCATCAAGCAAGAAAAGCGGATTAGATTTTTTTGCTTTTTTCATAGACTGGATAATTTTTCCAGGCATCGAACCAATATATGTTCGACGATGTCCGCGAATTTCTGCTTCATCCCGCACACCTCCCAATGAGATACGAACATACTCACGCCCCGTCGCCTTTGCAATAGAGCGCGCTAATGATGTTTTCCCTACACCAGGAGGACCTAACAAACAAATAATGGGACCTTTTATCTTTGACGCGCGACTTTGTACGGCCAAATATTCAATAATTCGCTCCTTAACTTTTTCAAGACCAAAATGTTCATTATTCATGACCTTTTCAGCAAAATCTAAATTGTTTTTAATTTTAGATTTTTTACCCCAAGGCATCGCTAATAACCAATCAAGATAGTTACGTACAACTGTCGCTTCTGCGGACATAGGAGACATATTCCGTAATTTTCTCAATTCTGCCCCAGCTTTTTCCTGTGCTTCCTTGGATAGTTTTGTATTCTTGATACGTTCTTCTAATTCAGAGAGTTCATCTCGGCTATCATCACCTGCTCCTAACTCTTTTTGAATAGCTTTCATCTGCTCATTGAGATAATATTCTCGTTGGTTTTTTTCCATTTGCCGTTTAACATGCGAACGAATACGTTTTTCAACCTGCAAAACAGAAATTTCTCCTTCCATAAAGGACAAAACACGTTCAAGACGGGCCCGTACAGGTAAGAGCTCTAATATTTCCTGTTTTTCTGCAAGTTTAATCATCAAATGAGAAGCAATCGTATCGGCAAGCTTAGAAGGATTATCAATCTGGCCAATCGCATTGACAACTTCAGGAGAGATTTTTTTATTAAGCTTTACATAGTTTTCAAAATAAGCAATCACTGACCTTGAAAGAGCTTCAATCTCAACATCACTCTCTCTAGGTTCTTCTGTAACAGTTGCAAAAGCCTGATGATAACCTTCACTTAAAGAAAATTGACTAATTTTTGCACGTGTAGTTCCTTCAACCAAAACCTTTACAGTACCATCAGGAAGCTTTAAAAGTTGAAGAATATTAGCAAACGTACCAATATGATAAATATCCTCTGATTTTGGATCATCATCAGAAGCATTTTTTTGTGTCACCAATAGTATTTGCTTGTCAACCGCCATCGTTTCTTCAAGAGCACGAATTGATTTTTCGCGGCCCACAAAAAGTGGAACAATCATATGGGGGAAGACAACAATATCACGAAGAGGTAAAACAGCATAAACCCCATCTCTTACTTCATCTGTCTTTTCATCAATATATTGCATAACTCTCCTTTCTGGAGCCTATGAGCTATCTACAACAACCAGCCCACCTTTAGAAAACCTCAGCTCTTCACAGTACATGAAGTGGTAATTACTAATACATAAATCAAGCATTATAATGATATTATTAGAAACACCCATCAAATACCGTTCATTACCACCTTTTATATTGTGCATCGCACAATGTCATGCTGATACATTTTCTTTATCGTCTGCACGCTCTGAGTAAATATAGAGAGGACGCGCTTTCCCATCAACGACATCACTCGAAATAACCACTTTTTGAACGCCTTCAAGAGCCGGTAGCTCAAACATTGTCTCAAGAAGGATCTTCTCCATAATAGAACGTAACCCACGAGCACCGGTTTTACGTTCAATTGCTTTCTTTGCAATAACACGTAAAGCATCTTCATGAAATGCTAACTCAACATTCTCCATTTCAAAAAGACGCTGATATTGCTTTACTAACGCATTTTTAGGTTGTGATAAAATTTGCATGAGAGCGTTAATATCTAAATCCTCTAAGGTAGCGACTATAGGAAGGCGCCCAATAAATTCTGGTATTAAACCAAACTTTATAAGATCTTCAGGCTCTAAATCACGAAAAATTTCACCAACACAACGCTCATCAGGAGCCTTAACGGTCGCAGAAAAACCAATAGAAGTTTTTTCACCTCGCCCTGAAATAATCCGTTCTAAACCTGCAAAAGCTCCCCCACAAATGAATAAGATGTTTGTGGTGTCAACCTGAAGAAACTCTTGTTGCGGATGCTTACGTCCACCTTGAGGAGGAACAGAAGCAATCGTTCCTTCCATAATTTTTAATAATGCTTGCTGAACTCCTTCCCCCGAAACATCTCTCGTAATAGAAGGATTATCTGCTTTACGAGAAATCTTATCAACCTCATCAATATAAACAATACCACGCTGCGCACGTTCAACATTATAATCTGCTGCTTGAAGAAGCTTAAGAATAATATTTTCAACATCCTCACCCACATAACCTGCTTCAGTCAAAGTGGTCGCATCCGCCATCGTAAAAGGCACATCAATAATACGTGCTAATGTTTGTGCAAGATAAGTTTTACCACAGCCCGTAGGACCAACAAGAAGAATATTTGATTTAGCTAACTCAATATCATTGCTTCTAGACTGATGCGCCAACCGTTTATAATGATTATGAACAGCAACAGAAAGAACACGCTTTGCATGCTGCTGACCAATAACATAGTCATCAAGAACTGTTATAATTTCCTGTGGCGTAGGGACACCATCACGCACCTTAATCCCAGAAGACTTATTTTCTTCCCGAATAATATCCATGCAAAGCTCTACACATTCATCACAGATAAATACAGTAGGCCCCGCAATGAGCTTACGCACCTCATGCTGACTCTTGCCGCAGAACGAGCAATAGAGAGTATTTTTTGATTCGTTCCCACTATTGCTAATTTTGCTCATTTTTCGTTCCTTTCACCACGATATATGAATACTTTGCCTTTTCAAAGGAGGCTTTTCATCATGAAAACTAAAAGACATATAGAAAACCATGCATGTCTCAATATTTTTAGGTGTTTCTTTTATTTTGCGATATTTTTTATAAAACTCTTTGATTTAAAGTAGTTGTTTTTTCTATAAAAATTCTTAATCTTTTTCTTCTTCTTTAGTTTCTGCACGATATTGTATAACATCATCAACTAAGCCAAACGCTTTGGCTTCTTCTGCTGTCATAAAATGATCGCGATCGAGAGTTCTCTCAATAACCTCATAACCTTGACCTGTATGTTGAACATAAATTTCATTTAAACGCCGTTTCATCTTTATAATATCTTGCGCATGTCGCTCAATATCTGAAGCTTGACCTTGAAAACCACCAGATGGTTGATGCACCATAATACGTGCGTTTGGCAATGTAAAACGATGACCTTTTGCTCCAGCTGTTAACAATAAAGACCCCATAGATGCCGCCTGCCCCATGCAAAGCGTAGAAACAGGAGGCCGAATAAACTGCATAGTATCATAAATAGCCATACCAGATGTTACGACACCACCTGGAGAATTAATATAAAGACTAATTTCTTTTTTAGGATTTTCCGCTTCCAAGAAAAGCAATTGTGCACAAACAAGCATCGCCATACCATCTTCAACAGGACCATTAATAAAAATAATTCGCTCCTTTAAAAGACGAGAAAAAATATCATAGGCCCGTTCACCACGATTGGTTTGTTCAATAACCATAGGAACAAGGCTTAATGCTGTTTTCATTGGATCACTCATATTTTCACTTTCCGTTCATATAACAACCGCTCTTTACACATTCAATGTTTTTATCCATACGTTAACATTACTCTCTTGCGCAAGCTACAATCAAGAGCTGTTTAAGATAGATTAAAATCTCAATAGTTAAAATAGCAATAATAACTCTACCTAAACAAATGATGAACATCAGAAATGCGAGATACCGCCAAATGGTAAAAACTTCCTTCCTGAGGTCTTTTCGTTGTCTTTGTCTTTCTGTGAATATGAAAGCCTATCAAGCGTGAATCTGTAAGCGGCTTTACACCAAAAGCAGGTTCAAAAATACGTCCAGCTTTTCGCCCAGTCCAATAATAAAAAGTTTCCTTTTCCTTTGCTTCATGAAAAAAAACCATATCATTTTGCTAATCGTGAAATACCATCATTGCCAAATATCGTAACGCCAAGACTTCCTGGTAAAATCGGCATTTTTTCTCTTTAACTAGAACGGTCTCCAAACACAACGCTTAAATCCAAGCCAATGAGAAATAACTTCTGTGCCTGCCCAGTAATCTTCAAATACTTTTATAATAGGGTTATTGGGCGGAAAATAAAGTGCAAAAACGCCTACTCTTGTATTATTTCCTTTTGCCAACCAAACCTTATCCGCATCTGGATGAAATTGTTTAACAAGGTAAACATCTGTATCTAACCAAACACCTTGTTGATATTTTATCAGCATAACACGAAAAAAAATCCGAGAACTGAACAATTGTACACCCTGGTTTATCATCAGAAAAATCGGGATCAAGGCGATAAATTGCTGAGCGTGATAAAATTGATTCGGCTTCATGCAACTCAACACCAGCAGAGAGATTATATTTTTTATCATAACTAAAAAGCTTAACGCGCTGTCCAGTTTTAATCATTGAGGAAAACAAAGCCTATCCACCAATCTTAATGTCCACTATACCCAAAAGTACAAATGTCCATAGATAATGTATCAAAAATATTCTAAACTTACGCGAAAGAGTTGTTCAACATCACGAACCCTATCAGCAAGAGCAAAAATCACTATTCTATCACCAGACAAAATACGTGTATCTGCCGAAAGCTGTATTATTGTCTTATTGCGATAAATTGCACCAATTCTCAAACCATCTGATAAATTGAGCTCTGATAATGACTTACCAACCAATGAAGATGTTTGCATCACTTCAGCTTCAATAATTTCTGCTCGGCCATTAAAAACTGAATGAACAGAACGAATACGCCCACGGCGCATTTGTTGCAAAATTCTCGATATTGTAACGCTATGGGGATTAAGATATGCATCCACACCAACAGCACGACTAAATTCTTGGTAGGCAACATTATTAATCAATACCATATTGGCTTTGCAGCCCAATCTTTTAGCAATAATAGCGCTTAAGAGATTAACCTGATCTTGATTGGTCAATGTAATCATTAAATCGGACTGATCAATTCCTGCCTCTTGAAGAATCACTGGATCTAACACGTTACCGTATAAAACTGTTGTTTTTTCAAGCTGATCAGCAATTGTTAGAGCTCTTTCTCTATGTGATTCTATAATCTTCAATTTTAATTTATGGAAACGCTTTTCAATAGCCTGTGCAACATAAAGTCCAATGTGACCACCCCCTGCAATAATCATGCGGTGGGCATCTTGTTCTTTATGACCAAAAAGCCCGACAGCACGACGCATCTGTTCACGAGCAGCAACAAGATAGGTTATATCACCAACGCGTAATTGCGTTTCTGAATGTGCAACCAATAATTCCGCACCACGTTTAATAGCGGTAACCGTCGTATGAAGATCTGGAAAAAGCTCTGTTAATTGACGCAAAGGTGTATTAATAACTGGACAATCTTCCATGCATTCCAAGGCTAGCGCAACAATATCATCATTACAAAAATAAAGAACATCTATTGCACCAGGTAAAGCAATACGGCGCAAAACCATTTCACCAACTTCAACTTCTGGCGAAATAACCACATCAATGGGAATATTTTCTCTGGAAAAAAGCGTCTTATAACGTGGTTCTAAATAAGATTGTGAGCGAATACGAGCAATCTTTGTGGGCACATTAAATAATGAATGTGCTACCTGGCAAGCTACCATATTGACTTCATCAAACAAAGTGACAGCAATCAACATATCAGCTTTGTCTGCATCTGCATCCAAAAGAACTTCAGGACGTGAACCGTGACCCACAAAACCTCTTACATCCAATGTATCGCGAATCTTTTCAATTAATCTCGTTTCAATATCAATAACAGTAACATCGTGATTTTCAGCAGCAAGACGCTCTGCTATCCCATAACCAACCTGTCCTGCTCCGCAAATAATAACACGCATCGCTTTAAGAAACTCCAAGCGCTTTAAGTTTACGGTGCAAAGCTGAACGCTCCATGCCTATAAATTCAGCAGTACGTGATATATTTCCGCCCAAACGTCCAATCTGCGCCACTAAATATCTCTTTTCAAACAATTCTCGTGCTTCACGTAACGGCAAATCCATTATATTTTCATCTGAATCCATCTGAAGGCGTGGCAAAGAATCACTTACTTCACTGGGAAGAAAGTCTGCTGTTATAGGACCGTCACCATCCCGCGCAAGAATAAGAAGACGCTCAATATTATTACGTAATTGCCGCACATTACCCGGCCAAGCGTGCGTTTGCAAAATAGCAATCACATCATCACTGATTGCACGCGGTTTAATTCCAACCTGCTGTGATATTGTTTTTACAAAATGATGTACAAGTTCTGGAATATCTTCACGACGCGCAGAAAGGGGCGGAACAGCAATAGGAACAACCGAAAGACGGTGGAAAAGATCTTCTCTAAAGCGCCCATCGGAAATGAGGTTTTTAAGATTTTGCGCTGTTGAAGAAATAATACGGACGTCCACCTTAACACGTTTTGTGCCGCCAACTCTCTCAAATGTCTGCCCCGTTAACACCCGAAGAATCTTACTTTGAGTCTCTCGTGGCATGTCAGCAATTTCATCAAGATATAATATACCGCCATGAGCTTCCTCTAAGGCACCGATTTTGCGCTCTCTTCCTTCCATTTCACTGCCAAACAGCTCTATTTCCATTCTTTCCGGAGTAATCGTTGCAGCATTTATTGTAACGAATGGCCCATTCGAACGCGTTGAGAGCGCATGAATAGTTCGTGCAACCGTCTCTTTTCCTGCCCCTGAAGGACCTGTTATCAGGATGCGACTATTGGTTGGTGCTACTTTTTCTATGATTTGGCGCAAATTTTTTACAACTGTCGATTTTCCGAGCAACTCTAATGTCTCGTTCGAACGCTTTCGCAATTCTAAAAGCTCACGTTTCAAATTTGAGTTTTCAAGTGTTCTCTCTGCAACCAATACAAGTCTATCAGCTTTAAAAGGTTTTTCAATGAAATCATATGCCCCTCGCTTTATAGCGGAAACAGCCGTCTCAATATTACCATGACCAGAGATCATAACAACCGGAAGAGCCGGATATTGCATTTTAATTTCATCAAGAAGTGCTAAACCATCGAGACGACTACCCTGTAGCCAAATATCCAAAAAAATGAGCTTTGGAATACGCTCACTAATTTGAGCCAATGCCTCATCAGAGTTACAAGCAACACGCGTTTCATAACCTTCATCATCTAAAATACCAGCAACAAGCTCACGAATATCTGCTTCATCATCAACAATTAAGATATCTGATACCATACTATTCCCCTATCTTATGTTATGGCTTGTATAATACTACCCTGCTTACCCCTATCCGCCAGAAATATCAAACGGATCATCGCGCCACGACCTTCATAAAAACTCTCCGGTGCATCATGCAGCTCCATGGAACCACCGTGATCTTCAATAACTTTGCGCACAATGGCTAATCCGAGCCCTGTTCCTTTTTCCCGCGTTGTTATATAGGGTTCTAATAACTTTTGTCTTTGCTCTTTAGGAAGTCCTTTCCCATTATCAACAACATCCACAACCACCCATTCCTCTTGACGATAAGAACGAACAAGAATATGACCGTGAATATTTTCCTCTCGCATAACTGAATCTATGGATTCGCTCGCGTTTTTGATGACATTGCAAAAAGCCTGTACAATGAGGCGGTTATCAAATGCACCTATAAGTGGTAGACTTCCTAAATCTTGCTCAAAATGAATATCATGTCGCGTCACTTCTATCAAGAAACATGCTTCGCGCAACAATTCTCGTATATCTAAAATATGCATTTGTGGTTTGGGCATACGTGCAAAAGAAGAAAACTCATCAACCATACGCCCAATATCTCCAACCTGTCGAATAATTGTCTCAATACACCGCTCAAAGACCTCTCTATCTTGTGTAATAACTTTGTTATAACGTTTACGAATGCGTTCAGCAGATAACTGAATGGGAGTGAGGGGGTTTTTAATTTCGTGTGCAATACGCCGTGCAATATCCGCCCACGCCGCTGTACGTTGTGCTGCAACAAGGTCTGTAATATCATCAATTGTTAGAACCCAAGATTGACCCTGTCCATCATCCTCTTCCATCGTAACTTGAACATTACAGACACGCTCTTTTCCTGCAACGTTTAAAGTAACCTGCTCACGATGATTTTTACGATCCAATGAACGTGCAAACTGAAAAACCTGCCAAATTTCAGCACTTAAAGATAAAAGACTTTGTCCAACAACATGTTCAGAGCGAATATCAAACATCGCTTCAATAGACCGATTAATAATTGTAATATCACCATTATCATCTATACCTGCTACCCCTGCTGTTACACCGGATAACACTGCTTCAGAAAAACGCCGTCTCTCATCAATTTGATCACGCACTGCAATCAACTCATTGCGCCGACTTTTCAATTCACTAACCATGTAATTAAAAGTTTTGGATAATTGCCCAATATCTCCGTCCTTCGCGCGTACCGGCACGAAAATTTCCATATTTCCAGTAGCGACATCATCAGCAGCACTAATAAGAAGACGAATAGGACGTACTAAGCGATCAGCGACAGCAATAGCGGCCCAAATAGCTGATAAGAATAAACTAAAAAAAAGACATAAATAAAGCATCCCAAATGCAATTTGCGTCAGCAGGCGATTTTCATTTAAATCACGGTAACGATCTGTATTGACTTCTGTCAAACGCAAAGCAGATAAAACACCCTTATCAACGTCACGCACTAAATATAAAAATGTGTTTGGAATGTTGGTAAATTTTAAAATAATACCAAAATAATCATGAACGCCTGGTTGAAAAGAAAAAGGCCTCGCACTGGTTGCACGTTCAATAAGATTGGAAGGAGGAATTGGCAGTTTATCTTCATCACCAAGAGCACTCGATACAAAAATAGCTCCGCTAGAACTTAACAAAAATGCACCACGCAAATTGCGTCCTATAGCATGACGCGTCAATTGCATCCTATATTCAGCTGGATTACGTTCTAAGAGTTTTTTGTTATCAAGTGCAAATGCCATCGCGTAGGATAAATTTTTTAAATTTTGAAGCATTTCATCTGCATAAGCATTTGCTAAATCAATAGAAGAGCCCACAATTTGCCGCGTTGTTGTATCAAACCATCGATCAAGTCCCAAATTTAGTGCTGGACCCGATACAAGAGCTACAGCAACAGCTGGCATTGTCGCAACAAGTGCAAACAATGAAATAAGGCGCACATGGAGACGCGATCCTGCACGCCTTGAACGCCAAGCACGAATGATCGGAATCATCTCATAAAAAACGATGACAATAAGCCCTAAAACCCAAAAACTATTAATCCCTATAAGAATAAGGGTTACTGTTCTACTGGGAACAACAGAGGTTAATCCAATAAGAATAATAAACGAAATAGAGGCCGTAAGTAAAGCCAATACGATAATTGTGATCCCTAAAAAAATATATACCTTACTTAAACGATACAAATCATCATTATAAGTATTTTTATCTATGTCTTGAAGATTTGTCACAGATGCTATATTCACCATGAGCTTACGTACCCTTATCCCATTATTCTCATATAACCTTTTGTAGCAAAAATTGACAATACTAATACTACATTTAAAATAGAGCAAACATAGTCAATGAGAAAGAATTTCTACATTTTGCAAAATATCTTTAAAATAAACTGCGTTCGACAATACTTTACGAAGGAAATGAGATGCGATTAACAAAACAAACAAATTATGCTCTTCGAATGCTCATGTATTGTGCAGATAATCAGGGAACTCTCAGTCGTGTTCCAGAAATTGCTAAAGCATATGCCGTTTCAGAACTTTTTTTATTTAAAATCCTTCAGCTGCTTGTTCAAGCAGGTTTTATACAAACAGTGCGTGGACGCAATGGTGGAGTTAGATTAGCTAAACCCGCAGCAGAGATTTCAGTCGCTGATGTTGTGAAAGTAACAGAAGACAGCTTCTCCCTCGCAGAATGTTTTGATACTGCAGAACCGACTTGCCCCTTGATCGATTTTTGTAGTTTAAATACCGCACTTCAAAAAGCATTAAATGCTTTTTTTGAGGTATTATCCGTGATATCCCTTGCTGATCTACAACAACCATCCTTTCAAAACCATTTTAAAATTAACGACAAAAAAGCAAACTAAGATTATAATACAAGGAGATTAAATATTTCTATTGCAGCAATAATATTAGCCGCTGGCCGCGGTGAAAGAGCAGGATATCCCCATAAAATTCCAAAACAATATCGACTTCTAGGACAAAAGCCGATTATTTATCATACCGTGCATTGTTTTGTCCAGCATCCAGCCATCACAACGATTATCCTTGTTATTCATCCAGAAGATCGTCAAACCTGTGAACAAACACTCACCGATTTTAAAGAGCGCCTTATTATCGTTGAAGGAGGCAATACACGTCAAATCTCCACCTTACATGGACTTCAGGCACTCAAAAAATTCAATCTCCAATATGTACATATTCATGATGGTGCACGCCCCTTTATCGAAAACAAGCTTCTTGATAACATTCACAACACTATCACGCCTCAAGAAGGTGTTCTTCCTGTTCTGCCCATCTCTGATACCCTTAAACGTGTAAATAATCAGCATGTTTTAGAAACAATTTCCCATACCCATCTTTATAGTGCACAAACTCCACAGTGTTTTCCCTTTGAACATATCTTAGCGGCCCATAAACAAGCAAAACAAGCTTACAAAAAAGAATTCACTGACGATTCTGCGATTGCCGAATGGTTTGGAATTCCTATGCGTACCGTTCCTGGGGATCCTCACAACATAAAAATCACATGGCCCAAAGATTTTGATACCGCCCATTTATATCTTCAGAAAAAAATGCAAATGTTTCCTGATATCCGTACTGGTAATGGTTATGATGTTCATTCTTTCGAGGAAGGAGATTTTCTTATATTATGCGGTATAAAAATCCCTTTTCATAAAAAATTAAATGGACACTCCGATGCAGATGTCGCTCTTCATGCATTAACAGATGCCCTTCTTGCTACCCAAGGTGCTGGAGATATCGGGACACATTTTCCTCCTTCTGATCCTCAATGGAAAAATGTATCATCAGAAATCTTTCTCCGTCATGCTCTTGGTCTTCTAAAACAAGCAGGGGGTCGTATTGCCAATGTTGATATTACAATTATCGCTGAAAATCCTAAAATTGGTCCCTATCGCCATGCTATGACAGAAAATCTTATGACAATACTTGCAATGACACCTGATCGAATCTCTATCAAAGCAACAACAAATGAAAAACTCGGTTTCATTGGTCGTAATGAAGGAATTGCTGCTCTTGCAACAGCGAGTGTTCTTTATCCAGGAGAAATTCCCCAATGACATATTGTTGTGAAAAACAAGCACGTGAAGTCATTAATATCTGTCGCCAAAAGGGTTTGTTGTTAACAACTGTAGAGTCTTGTACAGGAGGACTCATTGCAGCAAGCCTCACAAATATTGCAGGATCGTCAGATGTTCTCGATTGTGGATTTGTTGTTTATTCAAATGAATCCAAAACACGCCTTGTTAGCGTGTGTGCTGAACTTATAAAAACCTATGGTGCCGTTTCAAAAGAAATTGCTCTTGCAATGGCTGAGGGTGGATTAAAATATTCGCAAGCTGACATTGCAGTTTCTGTAACAGGAATTGCAGGTCCAGGAGGCGCAAGTTTAAACAAACCTGTAGGTCTTGTGCATTTCGCAGTTGCTTACAAAAATTATAAAACTCTGCACAAAGAAATGCGCTTTGGGAAGCTTAATCGTAAAGCTATCCGCCATGCAACTGTTGAAAATGCTTTTCAAATGATTCTGGAATTACTTCACTGAATTCCTCATACCAATTTCAAAACTCCCTATTCTACATTGGAGTTCATAATCATAAACATCAGAATGATTTATTATATCACAACTTAGAAATGAAAAACCCGAATATCATAAAATTATCTCCTGTCCTGTTTATGTTGAATCAATCAAACTTGGAAAACGAGAGAAGCCTATGGTATTAAGAGTTTTAATGCAATATGAATAACACTATATTATCATTATAAATCAATGTGTTATCTAATAATATTTGTAATGTTCTGTTTAAAGGATGTTTCCCTAAAAAAGAAAGAAATCATAAAGATGGAAATCGATTTTCATCTTTACGCCTTGATAAGTAAGCTGTATTGTTAAAAATAAAATAGAATAGACTATGTTACCGTAGAGCCATAAATCTGATGGGCACGTTTTTCAAAAGCATCTGTAAATTTACGAAACGCAATATCAAACATTGAGCCCGTCACGCGTCCAAGTATTTTACTTTTAAATTCATAATCAATAAAAAACTCTACATTACATGCGTTGGTATTTTCAATATTATGAAAGACCCAACGATTTTCGAGATATTTAAACGGACCATCAATATAGTTAACCTCTATTAAACCTTTTTTTGGCTGCAGAAAAACTTGGGTCGTAAAAGTTTCTCGAATAACCTTATAGCCAACGGTCATATCTGCAAGAATCAATGTCTTTTCCTCATATTCCTTGCGAGAACGTATTATTAAAGCCTCACACATAGGTAAAAACTCAGGATAACATTCAATATCTGACACAAGATCAAACATCTCACGAGCACTATGGGCAACTTGCCGATGTGTTGAAAAAGTTGGCATAATTATCTCTGTAAGGAAAATTTTTCATCACGCGCTTTTTGCAAAATGGCAAAATCATCTCCAGCATGATGAGACGAACGGGTTAGAGGATTGGAGGCCATATGTAAAAATCCTTTTACTTTACCAATCTTGGCAAAAGACTCGAATTCTTCAGGAGGCACAAAACGAACAACTGGATGATGTTTTCGCGTAGGCTGCAAATATTGTCCAATTGTCATAAAGTCCACATCAGCAGAGCGTAAATCATCCATCAATTGCAGAATTTCATTTCGTTCCTCCCCAAAGCCAACCATAATTCCTGATTTTGTGAAAATTGTTGGATCAAGTTCTTTAACGCGTTGTAATAAACGAATTGAATGAAAATAACGTGCCCCTGGACGAACCTTCAAATATTTAGAAGGAACTGTTTCTAAGTTATGATTAAAAACATCAGGCTTAGCAGCAACAACAATTTCTAAAGCACCATCCTTATGACGAAAATCAGGTGTAAGAACTTCAATTGTCGTTTTAGGAGTTTTTTGACGAATCGCATAAATAACTTTTGCAAAATGCTCAGCCCCACCATCAGCGAGATCATCACGATCAACAGATGTAATGACGACATGTTTTAATTCCATCCGTGCAACAGCATCGGCTACACGTTCTGGTTCATTATCATCAACGGCAAGTGGAATGCCTGTTGCAACGTTGCAAAAAGCACAGGCACGCGTACATATCTCACCTAAAATCATAAAGCTAGCATGCCGTTGGCTCCAACATTCGCCAATATTAGGGCAACCAGCTTCTTCACATACAGTCACTAACTTATGCGTACGTACAATACCATGTGTTTCCTTATAAATTGGTGATGTTGGCGCTTTTACACGAATCCAATCTGGCTTTTTTTGAACGTTTGTATCCGGACGATGTGCCTTTTCAGGATGACGCAAACGTCTATTTGTAACTCTATCAACAACCGTAACCATTTAAGCCTTTGCCTTATAAATACAAAGTAACAATCAAAAATATAAAATCTTTTATACAATCCAGTCATCAAGCATTTAAAACTTGACCATAAGCATCCAATACACTTTCTTTCATCATTTCCGATAAGGTCGGATGTGGAAAAACAGTGTGCATTAATTCTTCTTCTGTTGTTTCAAGATTCATGGCAATAACAAAACCCTGTATCAATTCTGTTACCTCAGCCCCTACCATATGGGCCCCAAGAAGCTGTCCTGTTTTTTTATCAAAAATCGTTTTTACTAACCCTTGATCTTCACCCAAAGCAATCGCCTTACCATTCGCAGAAAAAGAATAACGACCAATACGTATATCATAACCTGTTTCTTTTGCTGTAGCTTCTGAAAGCCCTACAGAAGCAACTTGCGGTGTGCAATAGGTGCATCCTGGAATTTTTTTCTTATCAAGCGGATGAACACTCTTTAAACCAGCAAGATGTTCAATACATATTACACCTTCTTCTTCTGCTTTATGAGCTAACATAGGAGGACCTGCCACATCACCAATAGCATAAATACCCGCAACCCCTGTCCAGCTCCATTCATCGGTTACAATGCACCCACGATCGGTTTTTATTCCCAAAGCTTCTAACCCAAGATTCTCAATATTACCCTGCACCCCAACAGCGGAAATCAACCGGTCAACAGTCATTGACTCTGTTTTGCCCTTAACATCAATATGTACAGACACAGAATCGGAAGATTTTTCAACCTTTGTTACTTTTGCTTGGCAAAGAATACGTAAACCTTTTTTCTCTAACTGTTTACGAGCAAATGTTGAAATTTCAATATCTTCAGCGGGCATGATATGGGGCATCATTTCAACAACAGTTACTTCAGCTCCCATATCACGATAAAAAGAGGCAAATTCAATGCCAATAGCCCCAGACCCTATAACCAAAAGCGATTTTGGCATTGCTGGCGGTATCATAGCTTCAAAATAAGTCCAAATGAGTTTTCCATCTGGCTCAATACCAGGAAGGACACGAGGACGTGCACCCGTTGCAATAATGATATGCTTTGCTTGATAAATCCCCTCCCCTAATGTTCCTTTAGGGATTGGATTTTGCGGTTGCATAACCGGTTTAGAGGATGAAGAAACCATAATTTCCGCAGGTTGGTTTCCTTTTGCTTCTTTCGTAAGCTTCGCTTCACCCCAGATAATATCAATTTTGTTTTTTTTCATTAAAAAACCAACACCAGCATTTAAACGTGCTGAAACGCTGCGTGAACGTGCCACAACATCTTTGACGTTAGCCTCAATTGAACCATTAATTTTTAGTCCATACTCTTTTGCATGTTCAGCAAAATGTTTCATTTCCGCTGAACGTAAAAGAGCTTTTGTTGGTATACACCCCCAATTTAAACAAATCCCTCCCAGATGTTCACGTTCAACAATCGCAGTCTTAAATCCACATTGCGCTGCACGAATTGCGGTTACATATCCGCCTGGACCTGATCCAATCACAATTACATCATAAAGATTTGCCACAGTAATTCCTCCATGGATATATATATAAAATGGATATGCACTTTTTGAACTTAAGACTGAAAATCAACATGATAAAATTGTCTCATGTTTTTTACTCTAAGCTTCACATAAATGCTTTACCAAAACCGAAGCAGCAATAACCTTGCTCTTCAAACTCTTTAAATTTACTTTCACTCTCTTAACACACTCTCTCACAATTTACGTGAAGAACTGTCATTCAAACCAACATTGCTAATGGATTTTCAATTATCTTCTTAAAAGTCTGCGCAAGCTCTGCGGCTAAAACACCATCGACAGCACGATGATCAGCAGAAAGTGTAACCGACATAACTGTCGCGATGGCTAATGCACCATTTTTAACAACGGCACGTTGCTCTCCTGCACCAATCGCAAAAATCGTCGCATGTGGTGGATTAAGGATAGCAGAAAAACTTTTTACACCATACATCCCCATATTTGATACAGCGGTTGTTCCTCCCTGATATTCTTCCATTTTTAACTTTTGCTCACGGGCACGCTTTGCAAAATCCTTCATCTCTTTGGAAATAAGCGATAACGGCTTTTCCTCTGCATGGCGAATAATCGGCGTAATTAATCCATTGGGAATAGAAACAGCAACCCCAACATCACAATGTTTATGATGAAGTATTCCACCTTCAAGCCAAGAGACATTTGCATCAGGAACCGCTTTCAAAGAAAGTGCGACAGCTTTGATTACCATATCATTGACAGAAAGCTTATAAGTAGGCTTAGCTTCTTCCTGAATCTTAACCATTGGTGCAGCAGTATTCAGTTGTGTACGCAGCGTTAATAACGCATCAAGTTCACAATCTACCGTTACATAGAAATGCGGGACTCTCTGTTTTGATTCTATCAAACGTGTAGCAATCGTTTTCCGCATATTATTATGGGGTGCGAAAGTATATTCATCCTCTTTAAAGAGTTTCAATATCTTTTTGTCAGAATCTCCTGCTGCGAACGCCTCTGCTATCTGTGATGAATAAGAAGCTTTAGAAATATCACCACTCACAGCTTTTTCTACATCACACTTGATAATACGACCATGCGGACCACTTCCAGAAATAAGAGATAAATCAAGACCTGCCTGAGAAGCTAATCGCCGTGCTAAGGGAGAAGCAAAAAGACGAGTCCTCTTTTTATCTTGCTGTATTGATTGCTGAGCTGATGATTCATGGGACATTTTTGTAACCTTTGTGTCCGTCTGCTTCAGAGAATCTATTTGTTTTACGCCCTCTGGTTCTTGTCTTGTACAAGAAGAGATCTCTTCTGCAACTTTTGCAGCTTCAGCCAGATCTTCACCTTCTTCTGCTAAAACAACAATCAAAGCATTCACTTTAACGCCTTGTGTTCCAGCAGGAACAACAATTTTGGCAACCGTGCCTTCATCAACGGCTTCGACTTCCATTGTCGCTTTATCCGTCTCAATTTCAGCAATAACATCACCAGAGGAAACCTTATCACCCTCCTTAATATTCCATTTTGTTAAATTCCCCTCTTCCATCGTAGGAGAAAGCGCTGGCATTGTAATTTTAATGGGCATTGTGCTTTCCTCCGTTATGCTCTGTTGTACGTCACAGCCTTAACGGCCTCAATAATTTCAGCAGTATTAGGCAAAGCCAACTTCTCAAGATTAGCAGCATAAGGCATCGGAACATCTTTGCCAGAAATCGTTGCAATTGGTGCATCAAGATAGTCAAAAGCCTGCTGCATAACACGCGTTGCTATTTCAGTTCCCACAGATGATTGAGGAAATCCCTCTTCAACTGTTACCAAACGACCTGTTTTTTTAACGGAAGAAAGAATTGTTGGAAGATCCATCGGGCGAATGGTTCGTAAATCAATCACTTCAACGTCAATACCAAGTTTTTCAATTTCTGGCAACGCTTGAACAGCGTAATGCATTCCAATCCCACATGCAACAATCGTCACATCTTGTCCAGACTTATGAATCCGTGCCCGACCAATAGGCAAAACAAAATCATCGAGTTGAGGAACCTCAAATTGATGCCCATACAAAATCTCATTTTCAAGAAAAATAACAGGATTATCATCACGAATAGCCGCTTTCAGCAAACCTTTTGCATCTGAAGCACTATAAGGCATGACAACTTTTAAACCTGGCACATGACCATACCATGCTGCATAGCATTGAGAATGTTGAGCGCCAACACGGGCAGCCGCGCCATTGGGGCCACGAAAAACCATAGGAGCGGTCATTTGTCCACCAGACATATAACGTGTTTTTGCTGCTGAGTTAATAATTTGGTCCATTGCCTGCATAGCAAAATTAAAGGTCATAAACTCGACAATGGGACGTAACCCTCCAAAAGCAGCCCCAACAGCCAACCCAGCAAAGCCGTGCTCTGTAATTGGGGTATCAATAACGCGCCGTTCCCCGAATTCTTCCAACAAACCTTGGCTAACCTTATAGGCACCTTGATATTGCGCGACCTCTTCCCCCATGAGAAAAACTTTTTCATCACGCCGCATTTCTTCAGCCAAAGCCTGATTAAGCGCTTCACGAACCGTCATTGTAACCATTTGTGTTCCCACTGGAATATCAAAATCAGGAGACGTATCAAAAGTAGGAATTTGCGGAACTGAAGAAGGCAGAGAAGAAGAGGACGCTTTAGGTTTTTCTGTTGTATCAGTAGGTTGCGAAATATCCTCAGCACGCTCACCTTCTTCTAACAAAACCGCAATAACAGTGTTAACCTTTACGCCTTCAGAACCTTCAGGCACAAAAACTTTACCAAGAGTTCCTTCATCAACAGCCTCTACTTCCATTGTAGCCTTATCCGTTTCAATTTCAGCAATAACATCGCCAGAGCTAACCTTATCACCTTCTTTCTTGAGCCATTTAGACAGTTTACCTTCTTCCATAGTTGGTGAAAGCGCCGGCATCAAAATATCAATAGACATACTTGCTTCCCTCACGTCAAACTAAAATATCAGTATAGAGCTCAGAAGCATCTGGCTCTTGATCACTTTGTGCAAAATCTGCTGCATCAGCAACAATTGCACGGACCTCTTTCTCAATAGACTTTAAATTATCTTCGCTGGCCCAACCTTGTTTAAGAATCCGACTTTTTACTTGATCAATCGGATCATGTTCCTCTTTTATTTTTTGGACTTCTTCCTTTGAACGATATTTTGCTGGATCAGACATGGAATGACCACGATAGCGATAGGTCTGCATATCAAGAATGATCGGCCCTTTACCCGAGCGTGCCCAAGAAATTGCTTCATCAGCAGCTCCTTTTACTGATCGAACATCCATACCGTTAACAACAATACCTGGAATTTCAAAAGAAAGCCCCCGACGAGAAAAATCAGTTTCTGCAGATGCACGTGAAACGGATGTTCCCATAGCATACTGATTGTTTTCAATAATATAAACAACGGGCAGCTTCCAAAGTGAAGCCATATTAAAACTTTCGTAAACCTGCCCCTGATTTGCAGCACCATCACCAAAATAAACCAATGTCACATTATCTTTACCAAGATATTGATTCGAAAATGCCAAACCTGAGCCAATGGAAACCTGTGCACCAACAATACCGTGTCCACCATAAAAGTTCTTTTCTTTAGAGAACATATGCATCGAACCACCTTTCCCTTTGGAAAAGCCCCCTTGACGTCCCGTTAATTCTGCCATGACACCACGTGGGCTCATCCCAACTGCTAACATATGTCCATGATCACGGTAAGACGTAATAACCTGATCACCTTCTTTGGCTGCCTTTAAAGTTCCTATAACAACAGCTTCTTGTCCAATATAAAGATGACAAAATCCCCCAATAAGCCCCATACCATAAAGTTGTCCTGCTTTTTCTTCAAAACGGCGTATTAAAAGCATTTCACGATAGGCATCAATTTCTTCCTCTTTTGTAAAATCTGCTATTGGTGCTTTCTTTGTGGTGCTTGATAATGCAGTGTGCGCTACCGACGCAGAATTTTTTTTAAGTCGTTCTGCCATATTAAACTCCCTTTTATGATTATTTAGGAATAACCTTTACGAACAAAAGTTACAAGTCTTATCAATCGGCTTAAACAATATCATTGCTGTTTGTTGTTTAAATTAAGCAATTTCTCATTTACCTTTGCTGTCATTTCAAGGCATTAAAATTGTCAATTCATTTGGCTTAGAAAAGTTTAAATTCTTTCGGACATACTCATCCAACATGTCCTTTTCGATATGCCCATTGCGTAAAAGAGAAATACGCTTTTCAATGAATTCACGCTCAGCTTCTATTTTATGAAGCTCCTTTTCTAATTCGCTAATATGTTGATTAACTTCACTGCGTGAATATAATCCATACTCACCATGATAAATATGGTAACTGAAATAGCTTAAAACACCCACCGTCATAAGAGGTAGTACAAAGCGTACTTTGATTGATCGACGTTTCTGCTTTGTCCACATAAAATAGTACAGTCTCTACAGCAAAAATTTCTTAATATTTTGCCTAACTATGCACGATTTTGATTAACACCTCATTACTTAATCTACACACGCAAATAATTTGTTATCACCAATTTATCCCCCCTGAAATACAATCAAAGTAAGCTGAATGCCTCACTTTTTATATGACAAATATTAGACATCCCACTAACTTGTGATTTTACACCCATCTTTGTCCTTAAAATTTCCTGTTAAAATGACTATAAAATCAATCAATATCCAAGGCATAATTATAAAAATAATCCCTAACCCAAAAGTAAATGGTAGAGTGATTATACTTAGTATATTTATAAAAAGCATTACAATGCCTGTTATAATTTTACCAACCATAAAACGATGAATTCCTAGTCCACCTAAAAAAACAAATGACCGCTAACGTCACTTTTGATTGTTGTGACTGACCTTCAGTCAAGATAGGGAAAATAGATTTAATGGTATCCCCTTTCACACACAAAATCATAGCGCTTACCATCAACCCCTGAAATGAAATAATCTCCTTGATCATGACCAATAATCTTACCTTTAATCTTACCTTTCATCTTCACCACCTATAAAATTGTTATTCATAAAGAAGTTTTTCTTCTAATATGATATATGTTAGATAAATCTCACTGCATGAATACAATCTGTATTCACCGTGATATATGACAATTTAAAAAGCTTAAAATTCCCCAACAACTTAAAATTCCCGCGATTATAAGTGGTAATACAAAGCACGCTGTTCGATTTGTACTTTTATTTTCTTCATATGAAATAGTACAGTCTTTTTCAATAGTTTTATTTAAATATTCATAATTTTCTTTAATATTTCACATTTAAAGACATATATTAAAATAATTTACATTATTAAATTAATATATTGACAATATTAAAAGTAAAGAAAGTGCCTCACTCTTTACTTTTTATATTATTCTAAAATTTCTACCAATCTATAATTTTATCCCCATTGTCATCCCTAAAATATCCGGATAAAATAACTATAAAATCAATAAATGACCAAGGCATAGTTATTAACAATATCCCTAATCCCAGAAACGGTATACTTAGTAGGCTTATAAGAAGCTTTACAATGCCCGTTCCAACTTTACCTGCCATAAAGTGATAAATTCCCAACCATCCAAAAAACCAACAAACAAGTGCTATCGCCAATCTTGATTTTTCTGACTGCGATTCACTCAAAAGAGGGAGAACAGATTTAACAACATTATCTTCATATACAAAATCAATGGTATCCCCTACCTTTGGTGTTTTTTTCTAACCAATCGAAACTCGAAAATTGATAACGCTTACCATCAGCCCCTGAAACGAAATAATCTCCTTGATCCTGACCAATAATCTTACCTTTCATCCTCGACCACCTATAAAGCCACTCCTCATGTGTTATTCATAAAGAGACTATTTCTTTTTATAGTATGTTGATTAACCTCACGGCGTAAAAAAAAACGCACAAGAACTGTGATAAACATGAAATTAAAATAGTTTGGAGCCCCCCAATAATCTAATGTTTTCTGCTGCTATAAGCAGCAACACAAAACACATCTTAATTGATTTACCTCGTTGTTTCACCCATATAAAATAGCACAGTCTTTTTCAATACTTTTACTTAACTGTGCATATTTTTCTTAACATCTCATATTAAAGAAATAGAGTACAATAACTTTGCATGATGCATGCTTAATATATTGATCAAAATAAAGCAAACTAAATTACTTTCTCTTATTATAAATAATTTTACAAATCTGTAATCTGATTCCCATTTTTATCCGTAAATTTTCCAGCAACAATGAGTATAAAATCAACAATTGCCCAAATACCAGTAATCACCAATCCAGCAAGAGATAAAGATAAAACAAGCATTAAAATACCCGTCCGAACTCTCCCCACCATAAAACGATGAACGCCAAAAATACCTGCACACCAACAAAGGAGTGCAAACATTATCTTTGAGTTCTCTGTATCTGGTCTCAACAATGGAAAAACAGAACTGACCACACCCCCTTCACAGACAAAATCAACAGTATCACCAATCCTTGCCGGTTTCTTTCCCAACCAATCCCAAGTCGCAAACTGATAACGCTTACCATCATCACCTGAAACGAGATACGTTCCTTGATCTTGACTAATAATTACACCTCTCATCTTAATCCCTATAAATTTAAATGCCTATAAAATGATTGCTCTACGCTTTTGATAAGAAATCTCAATTTCATAATCTAAATGATATTATATTTTCATATTTTGTACTCACAACGATCAACGATATATATCACCAGCATAACGTGCTTGCCCCCCCAGCATTTCTTCAATACGAATAAGTTGATTGTACTTTGCTAATCTATCTGAACGTGCAAGAGAACCTGTTTTAATTTGTCCACAGTTCGTTGCAACTGCAAGATCTGCAATGAAAGAATCTTCTGTCTCGCCTGAGCGATGAGATATAATGGCACGATAACCTGCTTTATGTGCGACTTCTACAGCATCAAGTGTTTCACTCAATGTTCCAATTTGATTAACTTTTATGAGAATAGAATTACCTACCCCCATTTTGATACCATCACGCAAACGTGCTGAATTTGTTACAAACAAATCATCGCCAACAAGCTGACATTTCTCTCCAATTGTGTCAGTGAGGAGTCTCCAACCTTCCCAATCATCCTCTGCCATTCCATCTTCAATCGTAATAATAGGATAACTTTTCACAAGATGTGCCAAATAATCTACCTGTTCTTGGATATCACGACATTTTCCCTCACCTTTATAAAAATATGAACCATTTTTATAAAATTCAGTGGAAGCACAATCTAAACCAAGTGCAATTTGCTCACCTGGTTTATAGCCACATGTTATGATTGATTCCATAATAAAATCAATTGCTTGATCTGCACTTTTAAATTGAGGTGCAAAACCACCTTCATCACCAACATTGGTATTATAACCCGCATCTTTTAAACGCTTTTTCAACACATGGAAAATTTCAGCACCATAACGGATGGCTTCTTTCACAGTGGGGGCTCCTACCGGAATAATCATAAACTCTTGAAAATCAATCAAGTTATCAGCATGAACGCCACCATTAATAATATTCATCATAGGTGTTGGAAGAATATGCGCTTGTGTACCACCAATATAACGATACAAAGGTACATTTAATGAGTCTGCGGCTGCTTTTGCAACAGCCAATGAAACACCAAGAAGTGCATTGGCACCAAGACGGGCTTTGTTTGGCGTTCCATCCAAAGCAATCATTGCTTGATCAATAGCGATTTGGTCTTTTGCATCTCGCCCACCAAGTTCTTCAAGAATTTCGCCATTAACTGCAGCTACCGCTTTTTCAACACCTTTTCCTTGATAGCGCAAACCACCATCACGAAGTTCTATAGCTTCATGCGCTCCTGTTGAAGCTCCCGATGGAACCAGAGCGCGACCGAAAGCTCCATTTTCCAAATGAACATCAACTTCTACCGTTGGATTACCACGACTATCAAGAACTTCACGTCCAATGATATCGACAATTATAGTCATATGTATTTCCTCATCCAATAAAAGCTACGATTCATTCCTAATATTGTATTCATCAAATGTTCTTTCTCTTCTCAATTTAACTTCTTTGACAGATAATCAAATTCCATTAAAGTCTCAAGTAATCTCTGTAAATCATCAACTTTAACCATATTAGGTCCATCAGAAGGGGCATGATCCGGATCTTGATGTGTTTCTAAAAAAATACCGGCAACCCCAACAGCAACAGCCGCACGTGCTAAAACTTCAACAAATTGACGCTGCCCACCAGATGATGCACCCTGCCCCCCAGGTTCTTGAACGGAATGTGTTGCATCAAAAATAACAGGAGCACCAAATGAACGTAAAATAGGCAACGAACGCATATCCGAAATAAGTCGGTTATAGCCAAATGATGTGCCGCGTTCACAAAGCATAACATTTGGATTACCACTGTGGATAACCTTTTTTAAAACATTCTCCATATCCCACGGAGCCAAAAACTGACCTTTTTTAATATTAATAATACACCCTGTTTTGGCGGCTGCGACCAAAAGATCTGTTTGACGACATAAAAAAGCAGGTATTTGTAAAATATCAACCGTAGAAGAAACAATTGTACATTGCTCTTCTGTATGTACATCAGTCAATATGGGACATCCAAACTCTTTTTTTAAATCAGAAAAAACAGCCATTGCTTTTTCAAGACCAATGCCACGTGCCGCATTCAAAGAGGTTCGGTTGGCTTTATCATAACTCGATTTATAAACAAATCCGATACCAAGCTGATCGGTAATTGTCTTAATACGACCAGCCATTTCAAAAGCATGATCCCGACTTTCCATCTGGCACGGTCCTGCAATTAATAAAAGAGGCATTTCATTTGAAAAAATAATATTTCCAACTTTCACATGGGCATTTGGTTTAATCATTTTATCCCTCAAAAGCAAAGTAACCAAATTTATGCATTAAACCAATCGGCTTTGTTCTACAGCGGCTTCAATAAAAGAAGAAAAAAGCGGATGTGGATCAAAAGGACGAGATTTTAGTTCTGGATGATATTGAACACCTATGAACCATGGATGATCTGCATATTCTATCGTTTCTGGTAAAATACCATCAGGAGACATCCCAGAAAAAATTAAACCACACTGTTCTAACTTGTCCTTATAAGCAATATTGACCTCATAACGATGACGATGTCGTTCAATAATCTTTGTCATCCCATAAATTTGAGCAATATGGCTTTCTTCTTTTAACTCAGCGGCAAAAGCACCAAGACGCATTGATCCACCGAGATCACCATTTCCTGTACGTTTTTCAAGAACGTCTCCTTTAAGCCATTCTGTCATTAAACCTACAATTGGATTTTCTGTTTCGCAAAACTCACTTGATGAAGCATCCTTAATCTGTGCAATATTGCGCGCAGCTTCTATACAAGCCAATTGCATGCCAAAGCAAATCCCTAAAAATGGCACTTTACGCTCTCGTGCAAATTGAATTGCTCGAATTTTCCCTTCTGCCCCTCGTGCTCCAAAAGCACCTGGCACTAAAACTCCATGGGCTTTTTGTAAAGCTGAGACAGAATCTTCTTTTTCAAGAAGTTGCGAATCAATCCACTCAATATTAACTTTTACTTTATTTGCTAAACCACCATGCGCAATAGCTTCGATAAGAGATTTATAAGCATCCTTTAAGCCTGTATATTTTCCTACAACAGCAATCGTCACTTCTCCTTCAGGATGGTGAATACGATTCGTAATATCTTCCCAATGCCCCATCTGAGGGGGAGGTGCCGAATCGATTCCAAAAGCGTAAAGAACTTCAGAGTCTAACCCTTCCTGATGATATGCCATGGGAACATCATAAATTGTTGGCATATCTAATGCTTGGATAACTGCATTGGAGCGGACATTGCAAAAAAGTGATAATTTGCACCGCTCTGTTTCTGGAATAGGCCGATCTGCACGCACAAGCAAAATATCAGGAGAAATACCAATTGATTGCAATTCTTTGACAGAATGTTGTGTTGGTTTCGTTTTTAATTCACCTGCCGAAGGAATATAAGGCATTAATGTAAGATGGACATAAACAACATTTTGTCGGGAGAGTTCATTACGAAGCTGACGAATCGCCTCTAGAAAAGGCATAGCTTCAATATCACCAACCGTTCCACCTATTTCACATAAAACAAAATCAAACTCTTCATTCCCCGTCGTAATGAATCTCTTAATTTCATCCGTAACATGAGGAATAACTTGAACTGTTGCCCCTAAATAGTCACCTCGCCGCTCTCGTTCAATGATATTGCGATAAATACGCCCTGTTGTAATATTATCTTGGCTATTCGCAGAACGCCCAGTAAAACGCTCATAATGGCCAAGATCAAGATCCGTTTCTGCACCATCATCGGTCACAAATACTTCACCGTGTTGATAAGGTGACATCGTACCTGGATCAACATTTAAATAAGGATCAAGTTTGCGAAGACGTACACGATAGCCGCGAGCCTGTAATAACGCTGCTAACGCCGCCGCTGCGATGCCTTTTCCAAGGGAAGAAACCACACCACCAGTAATAAAAACATAACGTGCCATGGGCTTATGGTGATAAGCAATTTATAATGATTTTTCCAGCAAAAAAATGCAAAAAGAAACAATTTTTCTTCTAAAATAAAAAAGGTGAAAAAATCACCTTTTTAAAAAGTCTATATTTTCTTAAAAAACTATTTTGTACTGTTATCCGGAACTGTATTTTCAAGAACCGGTGGAACTGGACTTTCTGCTTCAGGATTTGTGGACTGTTTCTGTTCTTGCGGGGAATTCGAAGTGCCTCCTAGCTGTTCAAGAATAGAAGGGGAAGACTTACCATCTGATGATGGGACTGATCCTGATCCTTTATTGATAGAATTCTGCTCTGAATTAACCGGTATACGCTTTAAAATATCAGAACTAGAATTTGATATATTACCCACCACGGTAAGTCCAATAGATACAACAAAAAAACAACAGGCTAAAATAGCCGTCAAACGTGTTAAAGGGTTTCGAGATCCACGGGTTTTCATCAACCCTGAGCTATTACTCACACCTAGCCCACCACCTTCTGAAGGTTGGATTAATATAATACCAACCAAAGTAATCACAATCAACAAATGAATAACGATAAGTACTGTTTGCATAAACCCTACTCTTCAAATAACTCTTTAATAGCTATTTACACATAAATAACACGCAATCCAAGGGAAAACTCAAATTTCTCTGCTATAGTTTACGACAAACATCGCAAATAGTTAAAAAATCAATCGCTTTTAAGCTTGCTCCACCTATCAAAGCCCCATTAACATGAGGAATGCTTAAAAGCTCAAATGCATTGGATGGCTTTACAGATCCACCATAAAGCAAACGTATCTTACTGCCCTCATCACCAAAACGAAAGCGCACCTTATCACGAATAAAATGATGTACTTTTGCAATATCTTCTGGAGTCGCTATATTGCCGGTGCCTATCGCCCAAACAGGTTCATAAGCGATAATGGTATTCTCTGCTGTTGCACCATCTGGTAAAGATTCTTCAAGCTGCTGCGCGAGAATATCCAGCACTTTGTTATTATTACGCTCCTCCAATGTTTCACCAATACACACAAGAGCCACAAGAGCTGCTCGCCACGCAGCTTGCACTTTGGCACAGACAATCGCATCATTTTCCTGATATACTATACGACGTTCTGAATGCCCAATAATGACATGACTTGCTCCTGCTTCTTTAAGCATAAAAGCTGAAATATCTCCGGTATAAGGACCATGATCATCAAAATGACAATTTTGTCCTCCCAAAAGGAGATTTTCACCATTCAGCATATCAGAAGCACGTGATAAAAGCGTTGCTGGGACACAAATAAGCGCCTCAAAAAGATGACAGAGATCAGAGTTAACGCCTGTAGCAATAGCACGCAACTCTCCAAGTGATTCACTCGTTCCATTCATTTTCCAATTCCCAGCAAGAAAAGGCCGAATATTTGGAGACATATTTTTACCTCAAGAACTCTTACAATCCATTGTTTATCTGTAGGTACCAAATTATAACATGAAAGCAAATCTTTAAAAGCTTGCATCTTTCGTCTCTTTATTGCAAATTCTATTACTGCTTTGATAATAATTTATGGTAAAAATGGGATTGAACAATGCTTGACGTCATAAGAAGTGCTACAAATTCTTGGATTTTCAGAATTTTCCTTGCTATTTTACTCTTATGCTTCATTCTTTTATGGGGGATACCGCAGTTACACACAAAAAGCGAAAGAGATCTTATTACTTCTGGAAAGTCCACAGTAACTGTCGATGATTATCGTCTCGCACTTGCCGATCAAAGTGCACGTTTAGCACAGGTGGCTCATCTTGGACGAATGTTTACAGCAAATGAAATGCAGCAATACCAAATTCCCGCTTTTGTGTTTAATCAATTACAACAAAATGTACTGCTTGATGAACAAGCCCGTAAAATGAAAATAAGTCTTTCAAAAGATACAATAGCTCATACGATTGGTTCTGATAAGATGTTCCAAGTCAATGGCACCTTTGATAAAAATTTATTTTATAACTACCTTCAGAATTTACGTATCAGTGAAAGTGCTTTTCTTAATTATTACACCAAACAAGAAAAGCGTAACCAACTTATTTCAGCTTTACTCTCTGATATGAAAGCACCAAATCTCTTTTATAAAGCACTTGCTCTTTATCAAGGAGAAATGCGTATTGCTGATTATCTCGTTATTGATCTAAAGGAAAAGCAAACAATTGCTGATCCTGATCACGAAACACTAAAAAAATGGTTTGAAGCACATCAAAGTCAATTTCGTGCTCCAGAATACCGCACTGTCTCTTTATTATCTATGGAGCTTAATGATTTCGTAAAACCTAAAGATATCTCAACAGATGAGGCGAAAGCCTATTATACACAAAATGCTTCACGTTTTGTAACGCCTGAAAAGCGTACTTTCGAGGAACTGCGATTCCCCTCGCGCGAAGAAGCCGATAATGCAGCAAAAAAAATAGCTGATGGATTGAGTTTTGATGAACTAGTAAAAGCTGAAAAAAAGACTCTGAATGATATAAAAAAAGGTCCTCTCGCAGAAAATGAACTTCCTAATCATCTAACATCTGAAATTTTTGAACTTCAACAAGGCCAAGTCAGTGCTGTGATAAATGACTTACAGGGACCTGTTATCATTCGCGTCACGCATATTGAACCCTCAGGCTCTCTTTCTTTTGAAAGTGTAGAAGAAAATATTCGCCAAACACTTGCCAAAAATCGTGCTACTGATGATATCCGTAAAAATTATGTAGCCATTGAAAATGCTCGTTTTGAGGGTGCTTCTCTCAAAGAGCTAGCTGACCAATATAAATTATCTTTGCGCACAATTACTATCGATAAAACGGGAAAAACGCTTGAAGGTGCAATACTCACGGATTTACCTCAAAAAGATATTTTACTGAATGCCATCTATCAATCAAACGAAGGAGTTGATCTTGATCCTCTCTCTTTTCAAAATGGTGGATATCTTTGGTATAAGGTTGATAAAATTATTCCTGCCCGCGATAAGACACTTGAAGAGGCTAAGCTAGATGTTCTTTCTCAATGGAAACGTGAGGAAATCCAACGTCTTCTTGATGAAAAAGCCCAAAATGCTCTCAAACAGCTCACGGAAGGAAAAAGTCTTGTTGCTCTTGCTCGTACCCTTGGTGTTACAAAACAAACAACACCACCCCTCCGGCGTCAAGACTCATCTGAAACTCTTGGCGTTGAAGGGATTAAAGCATTATTTTCTGCTCCTAAAGGCCATTATGGCATCATAAAAGGTCCGGTGTCAACAAACCGTATCATTTATCAAATAAAGACTGTAACCATGCCTAAAGATATCACTCCTCATACTCTTTCAACTGAGGTTCGCGCCAATATAGATATGATGATAAGAGAAGATCTCAAGCTAGAAATGCTACAAGTTGCCAATAAAGAACATCCTTTGGAAATTAATAGCACAAATTATAATCAGATCTTTAACGCTCTCCAATAAAAATATTGTGCCTAATTTAAAGAACTTATTTGATCAAGTTTCTATCAGCTCTTCGTCTATAGTTGAAGAGGTAAGATAGATCTCTTGTTTACATATCTTAGGATCAGCATTTGTATAATGATTAATTCTCTCGCAAATCAGTGCATGTATGGATTTGCGAGAAAATAGTCAATGGAATGTAGAGTCGTTTTTGCAATGCATTAAAAAATATCACCCATCCAAAGGTTGTAAAGATTGTTATCCATTAAGCTATAAATGTCATCCCTATCGTCATTCATTTATAGCTCATTGTATTGCTACTCTTAATATTCATTCATAAGGAGCGTATCGCTTCTTCCTTAAATGATTTCATTTTCACACCCAACTTATAATATACAAAAAAACTATTTTTAAAACTCATTATAAAAATGAAGAAATCTTCCTCTATTCAAGACTCTCCTTCAATATGAGAAAAAACGAGTTATCATTATAAATATATTCATAGATCATAACAGTCATCAATTATGATGTTATAATTTCTCAAAAATAAGAGTTTTTTATAGACTTATAGACTTCCAAAATAGCTTCTCTCATAAAATAGAAATTTTATTTCATTTGCAAATGAGATACAATCAATATACTTAAAAGTTCTTCATCAAACGAACCAATGTATTGAGCTTTATCTCATATTTTTCTTTCTCTGCATCTCACCCATCCAATACACTGCATAGAACATATTACTGATAAAGAAATACACCTTATTTTCAAGATCATAAAATTTCCTATTCTTTTGTACTCATAACAACCAAAACATCAACATTTTTTATAACAAAAAAATGGTTTGGAATCACAATAGCGCCTTTTATTTTCATATAAGAAAACTAGTCTATACGTTACGCATTCCAACGTGGTAATATTCTTTTACAATATCTTTGGAAAATTGCCGCTTATTGCTGCCCTTGTTATCAACCAATAGCGATATATCAATGGCAAAGTTGCACTCTCTTGAAAAAGAGCAGACCCCAGCTGTATAGCTTTTTGAAGAGAAGCCGGTACAATAACCAATGGAAGAAAAGCTGGCTTAAGAATTCTAGGTAAAGCACAAGAATACTCGTAAAATTGGGTATAATGATCGCGCGATAATGCTACCATAGCTTCAACAATACGACCCTTTTGTTGATCACTGAGACGGTGAGATTCCAAATCTTCCCTATTCACTCCTACAGCCTTTAATATATCAGTAGGTAAATAATATTGATAGCGTGGTTGTATGAATGATAAAAGACGCAATACACCGCTTAATCCTTGAGAAATCCCTCCATGTTCATAGATATCTGTAAACTCTTGTGCAGTATCAGGATCTAATATCTGACAAGAAAGCTGTAAAATTATGCTTGCTGTCTCACCACAATAATGCTCGAGATCATGAAGTGTTTCTATTGGATTGTGATAAAGATCTAAAATTTGTGCATTACAATAACGTAAAAAAGCTGTCTTAGGTAAGTTAAAAAGAGTTATCGCTTTCAATAAATCACTCAAAATTGGACTATTTCCGCTCGTTTGCATTTCACCATGAGCAATAGAATCATACCACCAACGTAACCGTATTTCTCCTATGAGGGGCTCATGTACACTTTCGCGAATACGAGAAACTTCAGCATTAAATGCGTAAAGAGCAGCTAATGCTTGGCGCTTTTTTTTAGGTGCAAATAAAACCGATATATAGCGATCACGATCTATGGTACGTAAAATATCAAGACAATAAGGAAGAGAGCCTATCATTCTATGAACCTATTAACATCCCTTTTTTAGCAATTAAATTAATATCTTTTTATTCATATTAAAAAATGAGGGATAAGCAAATACAGTTCAGAAAACAATGTGTCTCTTAATTGTATTATGAATTTAAATTTCTTTTCTAGTCACTTCTCGTTTTAGAAAGAAAAAATTAAATAAATAGTTTTTCTGATACAACTTATCTTATCAGACCTAAAGTTTTCATTTGCAGTAAAAAAAAGCTAAAAACTAATCGTAACATACATGGTAAAACTTAGAATAACAAACAACGCAAAACACTTTTTCACTGAATAGATAACAATGTTATTTTATAAAAAATGCACTAATCACAAAAACTTCATCAAATCATTGAGCTCTTCCCCTTCCTAAAGGAAAAAGATTCCTACCAATACCAATTTGTAAAAAATCCAATTACTCTCGGTGAGTTTCTATTACTATCAATACATTGATTTATAATCATAATTTATTGTTTTATATATTAAATTAGAATCTCAAATATTGCAGAATGCTTTCATTTCAAACCAATTCCGTGTTGAATCCAATCAAAACTATTCCCTTGCACGTCACAAGCGGGGCTGGATTGTAGGTAAAAACTGTATAAGAAAGAATTAAAAATGCCACTTATGAACTGTCTCAAGTGCCAAGAGTTGATCCCTCATGTGATTTATTAGGAACTACGAGCAAGCTCTACCTTGAATACTTGCAGTTGTATTTAAAAACACTTAAATGTGTTAAGTTATGTATATTCTATATCCCTTATCTTACCGCCTTAAACGACGGAATTTTACGGCCTGCAAAAATAATCACACAAGTCTTTCACACTAGGCGAGAGCATTTGTTTTATTAAACAATACTCTATTCTACCGCAAATAATAACGCTGCTACAGCGCGATCTTCAGCCAATAAAACATTAAATGTACGCACCGCTGCTCCCGTACTCATTGTATCTGATGAAATACGTTTTTCCCATAAAAGCATCCGTAACTCTTCAGGTAATCGCAATAATTCAATTCCAGTACCTATTAATAAAACCTCGATTTCAGAAGCTTCTTCTAAAATACGAGATATATCCCCTTGAGTGGGGATAGGCCCTGCCATGTCAATGCCATAAATACCTGATGGTACACAAATAATAGAACCTCTATGAGACATATCAGCAAAACGAAATCCACCATTTCCATAAGCATCAATAGATGCGCGACCTGGAAAATGTGCTTCACGAATTTGAATTGCATCGAACATGAACAAGCACCTTTTATTTTTGAATAATCCAATTGTCTTTGCTACTTCTCACCATAAAAATTAAAGTAAGGCTGATACAAACATTGATATTTTAACCATAGCCTAGTATTGAAGTGAAAATTTTTATATAAAACCCTAATCTTCTCATACAATAAATATATGAAAATTTGATAATAAACCGCGATCAAATCGCTATACCTGCTTAAATAAATTTATCTTTTAAAAAGTTTTCTCAGCTTATTTACTCACAAATTTCTTTTTATAGAAACGATGATCTTGTTTAAAAAACAGAAAAAATTGTGTAATACTCTATAAATAAAGCAACTATTTTAATAATCTCAAGAAAACAAAAATCCCAATTTTCTGTAGCTACTATAAAAGCCACTTTTCCAATGAAATTGTCTTGATTTTGCCAAGCTTTTTATAAAAATGCTTAAAAAATGTAATAAACTGCCATTACACCTTAAGATGCATTATCCTTTGATATAGCTTTTTTCTCTTTAGAGATACTCATGTTTTCTTTCGTTGTCGTTTTAGATTTAGACTTTTGTGGTGTTTTTGCTTTAGCGCTAAGTTTTGATTTTTTTTCTGCAATCGGCTCACCTTTAACGCGCACATCAGCTAATGTTGAGCGAATAACACGAATATTCATACTCTCACCAATTTCAACCTCTAATTCACCACTCTCGTCGTGAACCTTCGTAACCTTGCCGATAATACCACCACCCGTTATAACTGTATCACCACGACGTACTGCATTAAGCATTTCTTGGCGTTTTTTCATTTGGGCACGCTGTGGACGAATGATAAAAAAATACATAATTGCAAAAATTAAAATGAGCGGGATAGCGCTAACAAATGAAACTCCACCGGAAACATCGCCTGCAACTTGAGCATAAGCGTTCGTAATAAACATTTTTATCTCCTATAGTTAAACTTCAGGTATTTCCCACTCTATTAAAAAAATCCCGATTCAGAAAAAATTCTAAAGAATCTATCGCAAAAAGCAATGACTACACGATCTAATCTCAGTTTTACAAAAATGCAATAAATCCTTAAGAAACAGATTTATTTTCCTCTATTATACATCCTACAATATAAATCTCTTCACTAACTCAATAAATGATACAAAATAATTTTTCTAATGAAAAAACTTTAATTTATATAGATAATTCACCGTTTTTGATATCGAATGACAAACCTAAATACAGTGAAACGCTCTCATTTCATACCCGCTGAATGAATCAAAACGATTTTCTTGCACGCCACACACAGAAATGAGCCTGTAGATAAAAACTTTTTAAGAAAGACGTAAATATCTCTTTTCATACCTCTCTCAAATGCAAGAGCAGTCGGAACACTGGAAGCTGACAAACAGTATGATGCTATCGTCTTACACTTTCATAAACACAAAGATGGTAACATCTAACAACCCCAACGAACTGCTCTCCCTAAACCAATGATTTTTTGCTGCAATGTTATGGATTTAAGAAAATCAATTGTTTTTCATGAAGTTTCTATAAATCGTAAGATTATTCAAATTTAAAAGTCATCAATAAACTAGTTTTCTAAATATTTAAGGGGATCAACAGGTAATGAATTCTTACGCATCTCAAAATAGACACGTGGCGTTTTAACATTTCCAGAAACACCAGATTTAGCAATCTCATCACCGCGTCTTATCCTTTGTCCTTTGTTAACAACAAGCTTACTGTTACATCCATAAATAGTGATAATATTATTTTCATGTCGAATCATCACAACATTACCAAGCTCTTTTAATCCATCTCCCGCGTAAATAACAATACCATTTTCTGCTGCCTTTACCGAAGACCCTTCAGGCACTGCAATATCTATTCCCCGATTCATTACTGTTCCCTTTTTTTGACCGAACTGGCTTAATAAACGTCCTCGTACTGGCCAACGCATCTTAGAAATTCCTGTGGCTTGCGGAGTCGTCATATTATCGGTATTCGTAACAGTACTTGATAAACCAGTCTCATGATTTAATTGCATCATCTGTTTAGAAAAATTTTTCTCAGAACTTGATTTGTTCATCTTTGCAGAAGGTGGCGTTGTTACAGGCGCTTTATATATAGGAGAGGACTTCTTGTTTTTTATAGAGGACATCACTTGAGATTGGAATGGTGATTCTGTTGTTGATACTGCCCAATCGTTATTATTGTGTGCATTTGAAACTGCTAATGTACGCCTGCTTGGTACTACAAGGACCTGACCGATGTAAATGGAATCGCTGTTTATACCATTTGCTAATTTTAATGCCTCAACACTAACCCCTATTTGTCGTGCAATACTGAGCAGTGTATCTCCACTCTGGACAATATAAGAGTTCCGCCGAAAAATAGGAGATTTATCCATTTGTGAACGAGAAAGTGTCCCAAGATTACGTGGAGGGGACCCCATAACGCGACCATCAGAAGAAGCTATCCTACCTTGCCGTGGAGAATTATAGGGAGAATTGTCATCTTCCCACGAAACATCGCTTGATTCTACAGGTGGTAATTCAGTGCTTTGTATCATACCACTACCGTACGATAGCATTCGCGGATCTGTAGACATAGTGCTCGATATATTTGATTGAGATGATACCGTACGATGAGAGACAATATTGGAAAAACGCTGTGTACCAGAACTACAACCAGCGACAATAGTTAGCACTGCTAAAAAAATTATTCTCTGAAAATTATGCTGGAAAATATTATCCAAAGCTTTTAAACACATCGTTTTGCTCACTCATCAATAATCAACTCACTCCATTAAAGCTTTTTTAAATTACCGAAGAGTTAAAATGAGATGTTTTATTCATAAATATCTTTACATAAGATCAAAATGAATTTAACCTGGGCAATTTGCAGCAATTTCTTAACTTTTAAAAATTAAAGTATCTCTGCAATGCCTTTAATAAAAGGTTGGTAACGCACTTGAAACAGTTCTAAACACTCAAATCGGCTACCAATTTTTGTATAGCGCGTCACCGTTTGTACCCCTTCGTCAGGTCCTATCGCCTGAATGAGAATTCCATTTTCAGCTAAAAGTTCTAAAAATTCCTTGGGCTCATCAAAACGTGATGGCCAAATAAGAATGCGATCAAATGATCCCAAACCTGTCACGTTATGGCTTCCATCAATTTGCCGTATAACAATATTTTCAATTCCTAAAGTTTGAAATTTTTGGCGTGCCAAATCAACAAGCGTTTTATAACGATCAATCGTTGTCACACGGTCACTTAGACATGCCGTAAGAGCAGTACAAAAACCAGATCCTGTCCCAATTTCTAAGACTCGATGCCTTTTTTTCAACGATAGCGCTGAAAGAATTAAGAGTTGTTCTTCCAAACGTTCCATATATTCACCACACTCAAGGGGAATAACTTTATTATCATAAGCACTATTAAACCAAGGGGCAGAAACAAACTGTTGACGCGGAATTTTCTCTAATGCCGAAAAAAATCGCACGTCATCAATGCCTTTGCTACGCATTTTCAGTACAAGAGCGGCTAACTCCTCACGAAATTGTAAAATACCCTTTTGCCCCATAGTATCATTCAATCTCCAATGGAGGTGCACTTTTATCATACTGACAAACTGCTTCTTTTAAAATGGCAAAAACTTGCGTTTGCATATCATCACCTCTTGGCAATAAACGCATATTGTCTTTCCTTTCGTAAAATTAAGCAGTAATACAACGCATACCTCCCATATAAGGTTGTAAAACATCTGGAACAATGATTGATCCATCAGCCTGTTGATAATTTTCAAGCACGGCAATAAGACAACGTCCAACAGCTGTACCAGAACCATTAAGGCTATGAACAAAATGCAATTTTTTATCGCCTTCTTTACGGTAGCGCGCATTCATACGACGACCTTGAAAATCTCCACAAACTGAACAGCTAGAAATTTCACGATAACATTCTTGACCAGGAAGCCAAACCTCGATGTCATAGGTTTTACGTGCTGCAAACCCCATATCACCCGTAGAAAGAACCACTGTGCGAAAAGGCAAACAAAGCCGTTTTAATATATCTTCTGCACATTCCGTCATACGTTCTAATTCAATTAAAGACTGCTCTTCACTGGTAATCGAGACCATTTCAACTTTCCAAAATTGATGCTGACGCAACATACCGCGCGTATCACGACCGGCTGCTCCCGCCTCTGAACGAAAACAGGGAGATAAAGAAGCAAATCGCAGTGGTAAATCTGATATTTCAAGAATTTCATCGTTGACCAAATTGGTTAATGGCACTTCTGCTGTAGAAATAAGCCATCGACCATCTGTTGTACGAAAAAGGTCTTCAGCAAATTTTGGCAATTGTGCTGCTCCGTAAACAATCTCATCACGAACAAGAAGAGGTATTGAAAATTCTGTATAACCATGCTCATTGACATGCACATCAAGCATAAATTGGCCTAATGCTCGTTCTAGCCGTGCTAACGCCCCTGAAAGTACTGTAAAACGTGTTCCAGACAAACGACTAGCTCGTTCAAAATTCATCTGCTTGAGATCTTGACCAAGATCAAAATGTTCCTTTGGTGTAAAATTAAATGTTGGAGGTGTACCAAAATGTCGAATGACGACATTATCACTTTCATCTTTACCTTCTGGAACATCATCTAATGGAATATTTGGAAGAGCTGAAAGAATTTTCTCAAGACTCTCCGTCAGCTGTTTTTCTTCCGCTGTTGCAGAGGAAAGAAAGACTTTAATCTCTTCACCTTCAGCTCTAAAGCTTTCAGCCATTTGCTGATCAGATACCGCTAAAGCCTGTCCTATTTCCTTTGAAACCACATTGCGACGTTCCTGCGCCAATTGCACCTTAGCAATATGCGACCGACGCGCAAGATCAAGTTGTATTAACCTTTCAGCTTGTGGCTCAAGACCTCTACTTATGAGTGCTTTATCTAATTTCTCAGGATTGTCACGAATCCACTTAATATCAAGCATAAAAATTCCTCATTTATATTGTTTTTATTCATTTCTTATCGCATAAGATTATACACTTTTCTTAAGCGGATTTTCTTCTCTTTTCTATACTGTAAGCAATTAAAATTGAAATCTCGTAAAGTGCTATCGTTGGTAAAGCCACTGCAAACATCGTAAAAAAATCCGACGGCGTTATGATTGCCGCAATGATAAAAGAGAGGAGAATAGCCCATCTTCGTTTAGACGCCAAATCATGAGACGTTAAAAATCCAACTTTTGTTAAAAGACTGATGACAAGAGGTAATTGAAAAATTAAACCAAAAATTAGGATAAACGATGTCATAAAGCCCAAATAATCAGAAATACGCACTATAAACTCTATTTTTAAATGAACATCTGGAAGAAATTGTTGAGAAAGACTAAACCATAGTATTATTGGCGCTAATAGACTATAAACAAACGCTCCCCCAATACAAAATAAAATAGGCCCTCCAATGAGAAATGGTAAAAAAGCCATACGCTCATTTTTATAAAGCCCTGGTGCAATAAAACTATAAAACTGAAAAGCCGTATAGGGAAAAGATAAAATAATTCCCCCAAAAGCAGAAAGCTTCATCTTCGTTAAAAAAGTTTCCCATACTTGCGTTGATTGCAAACGAATACCCTCAGGATTACCCCCTGCTATTTTCATTGCCCACTGATATGGCCATAGTAAAAAATTAAAATATAATCTTTAATAAGAAAACACATCATAAAAGCGATCATAAATGCAACCAAAGCAGAAATAATCCGCTGACGAAGTTCAATTAAATGTTCTAAAAGTGGTGCCATATGGGCATCAACTTCATCTTTCTTAACATTCATGACACATCTTCTTTATCTTTATAAACAATAAAAATGCCTTCAGAATGATGAGAAGCTGTAGATATTGTCGTATCTTTATTGGTTACGTTTTGATCGCACTCCAAAATTTCTTTACCTTTTTCTGATTTATGGTGTGTTGCCTTAACATCCAAATTATCGTGGATATCTTCTAATGCATTTTGAATGGGATCAAAAGTTTCTGTTACCTTCTTGCTTGAAGCGCTAATATTCGAACATGTTTTTTGCAAATCATCGAGCTCGATTTGTCTTATTGCATCATCAAACTGATGACGAAGTTCATTTGCTGTTGCACACATATGAGCTCTTACCTTTGCTATTGTCTTTAATATTTTAGGTAAATCTTTCGGTCCAACGACAATGATGAGAACAAGTAAGATTACGACAAACTCTGGTCCATCAATCCCAAACATTTCTTAATTCGACTTCCTCATCAAAAAATAATGCACAACGATGATTGCGTTTTTGTTATTTGACACGCTGTTTTTTAGCAACAGATGCTTTGCTTCTTTTAGAAGCAGAAGAAGCCTTTCTGCACGCTGTTACATGTTTTACTGATAACGGCTGAGATTGTTGAGATTCTACATCAATTATTTGAGAAGTAGTAGCCATTTCAACTTTATCCTCAATGCTGTCATCTTCTTCCTTCATATTTTTTTTGAAGGCTTTAATTCCCTTAGCAACATCGCCCATTAATTCAGAAATTTTACCACGACCGAAAAGCACAAAGATAATTAATAAAATTATAATTAAATGCGTTGGTGAAAAAATATTACCCATTACTCTCTCTAACTTCATGCTTTTAAATTTGATTTCATTTATTCATGCTTCCTCTGAAGAAGGTATCAAATATAATATCTTACTTGTATATTTTCTTCTTAACTTAAAAGCAATCACACACTTTTATTGCAACAGAACTTTTTATTCTCTCATCCCTTTTTAGCGTATTATAACACAAACCATTCAAAAATGATAAACCGCTTCATACAAAATTCAAAAGGCTTAAAAACTTTTCTAAAGGAACTTCATCTGATCTCTTAGGCTACTCATCTTCCTGTAAATACTATAGCTCATGTCTTTCCTTTTAAACAATGTTGTACGTATCATAACAAACAGCTCCTCCAAATTATCCGTTACTGATAAAGATCATAACATGCTGTAAAAAAATTTACCTATTCAATTAAAAAAATTCAGAAAGAAAAATCTCTAAAAAACTTTCTTAACTCATCATCTGTCTCTTCAAAAACTATCATCTTACGCACAACATTTATTCTTCGCATTGGTAGGAATTTTATCATCCATTATTCCATATACAATACAAAATATGAGCCATCATCGCATTCGATCAAAGCAGGCGTGTAAATAAAAGCTTTTGGAGGAAAGAGTAAAAATGCACTTTATGAACCAGCTCAAGTGCCAAGAGGTATGACAACACTGCTAAAAATAAAAATGGTACCAGCTTGCGCCTTTATTCAGTAAAATACCTCCATATAACCAGCTCTCTGAACCGCTGCATGCCCTAACTATTACAAGTCTCCGGATTCTGGGCATGCGTTCTCATAATATTATGTGCTTAACCTGTCTCAGTATTGAAAACAGAATGGGCATTAATAGAAAATTACATTCAATCAAAAGCGTGGAATCGAAGCATAATCCATGTAAAAAGAATTTCTTATTCTAGTCTTTTTTATAAAATTATCTCATAAAGCCGCTAGATAATACAGTGTTAGAGATACATAAACCTATTTACTTGAGTTAAAAAACCTCATTATATTGAGATAGCTTGCAGAGCACATATCAATATTCAAAAGTTTATTTTAGCATCATACACAAAAATCTAACCATTTAGCGTATATAATGTAAAGCTTGGGCTCCGCTCCAATCAATGAGATTCATTCACATTTTTACAAAAATCTATCACTATAATACCAGCACATTGCTCTATCCATAATTTTACGCTCGCTAAAAAACTGCTAAATGTAACGGTGTTTTTATCAAGCATTTTAAATCCTTTAATCTTTAAACAAATAAATTTATGAATGAATTTGAAAGATAACTTTAATTTTTTCAACAAACTTTACTAATACTCTCGTTAATTGATTGTCTTTTATAGTTTTCCTGAAAGAGGGAGTGATCATAAAAAAACTTTTCTTACAATATAAATATCTCTATTGAAATGTTCGCCCTCTTCCTGTCTATACTTTCATATAAAAAAATTTAAAATCTTAACGATTAATCTCATACTATAAAAGTAGCTCAGTGAATAAATGCTCCCATAACATCAATATTTTTTCTGTAGTGTATAATTTGGGAGTGAGGATATTATTTGATTTCTACAAGAGTATTTTTTGGATATCAATTCTATTATTCTATGCTAATAATCCGGTACAGTTATACATATGATAGAGTTTACTCCATGAATTATCGGCATATTTATCATGCTGGCAATTTTGCTGATGTTTTTAAACACATTATTGTCACTCGCATCATAGAATATCTCAAACGCAAAGAAAAAGCTTTTCGCGTTATAGATACGCATGCTGGGATCGGTATTTACGACCTTTCTTCTTTAGAAGCATATAAAACAGGAGAATGGCGCGAAGGTGTCCAACAACTTTTTTCAACCCCTATCCCAGAAGATTTAAGAGCACTCCTTTGTCCATGGAGTGATATCATTGATGCCCTCAATAAAAAGGGGGGAGAAATTGTATTTTATCCTGGATCTCCTGTTCTTATTCGTCAATTATTACGGAAACAAGATCGCCTCACCGCAATAGAATTGCACAATGAAGATTATCATATTTTAGCAAAAAACTTTGCAGGAGATTATCAGACAAAAGTTTTGCATTTAGATGGTTGGCTTTCCTTAAATGCTCATGTACCACCAAAAGAAAAACGTGGGTTTATCCTTGTTGACCCTCCCTTTGAAAAAACTGGTGAATTTTCCCGCCTTATTGAGGGATTAACGAAAGCCTATCGTCGCTTTTCTGGAGGGATCTACGCTTTATGGTATCCTGTTAAATATGACAAAGAAATTGAAAGTTTTCTTCACGCGCTTTATCAAACAGGAATTCCTAAGATTCTACAGCTTGAAATGCGTATCCGAAAAAGTTCAAGTCCACCGACAATGAATGGAAGTGGTATGATTATTATTAACCCTCCCTACCTTTTGGAAGAAGAAATGAAAAAACTCAGCCCCTTTCTTATCAACCGTCTAGGACAAGATGAAAATGCCCAAATAACGCATAAGTGGCTTCGAAAAGAACATCTATTATGTTAGGCCTTTCTCTATATTTTTCTTAAATCAAATATCACGTTGTAAAATACAAAGGCATTAAATGATAAAATTCTTTGATTTTTGGGATAATATCAACATATCATAATGATAAGGTAATAACGATTAGCGTGAATTAATTTTTTCCCTTTTAGAAAGTCTATCCTTCTCAATCATCTTAGATTTCCTATTCCAATCATTTTAATGAATAAATTGGGCAAATTCATAAAGCTGTCTTAAATAAAAACTCTCATATTTTTTATGAAAAATCGGCTCTCTAAAATCATACTCTTATGCTATAAGATATATATAGAAAAAAATTAATAAAGACATAAATAATCGTTATCTAATAAAAAAGAATATTTCATATATTAAACAGAAAACATATTCTTAATAAACGAAATGGTCCTGAAAAATAATTCAAATTGTCCGCAAAATGAACGGGAAAAGCTTTCTTTTCTCTCTAACATTACGTGGAATAATGCCAATCAAAGCAATGAGAAAAATCAATTACAAGGTATCAAAGTCATACAAGAGTTTGTTAGACACCTTCCGCATAAGCCAGGGATTTACCGAATGATTGGTAAAAATGGTGATATTCTCTATGTTGGCAAAGCCCGTAATCTCAAAAAACGTGTTTCAAACTATACACGTGAACAAGGACACAATAATCGTATTACCCGCATGATTCGTGCAACATATCATATGGAATTTATCGTCACCCATACAGAAACAGAAGCACTCCTTTTAGAAGCCAATCTCATCAAAAGATTGCATCCACATTTTAATGTATTACTACGTGATGATAAAAGTTTCCCTTATATTATGATTACAGATGATCATCGAGTGCCGGCACTTTACAAACATCGTGGTGCTCGAACACGAAAAGCTCACTATTTTGGTCCTTTTGCTTCTGCTGGTGCAGTAACACAAACAGTTCATGTTTTACAACGCGCCTTTTTATTACGCACCTGTACTGATTCAGTTTTTGAAAATCGTACACGCCCCTGTTTGCTTTATCAAATTAAGCGATGTTCTGCACCTTGTACCCATGAAATTAGTGACAATGATTATAAAGAACTGGTGAGAGGAACAAAAGCGTTCCTTTCAGGAAAAAATCAATCTGTTAAAAACGATATGGTTCAAGCTATGCATAAAGCCGCAGAAAGTCTTGATTTTGAACAAGCAGCTTCCTATCGTGACCGCTTATCAGCCCTTTCTCACATACAAAGCCATCAAGGTATTAATCCTCAAACGATAAAAGAAGCGGATGTATTTGCAATTGCGCAAAAAGAAGGAATGACCTGTATTCAAGTGTTCTTTTTTCGCATGGGGCAAAATTGGGGAAACCGTGCCTATTTTCCTAAAGCAGACCCTTCTTTTTCCCGTACTGAAATTTTAGCAAGTTTTCTTGCCCAATTTTACGATGATAAACCACTTCCCAAGAGTATCCTTTTATCTGAAGAAATTGAAGAAAAGACACTTCTTACAGAAGCATTGAGTCTCAAAGCAAATCACAAAGTGTCTCTCTCTTTACCCAAACAAGGTGAACGGAAAACTCTTGTTAATCATGCCTATCTCAATGCTCATGAAGCACTTGAACATAAGCTTTCTGAAACAGCCTCCCATACAAAATTGCTTCAAGATCTTGCTAAAACATTCCAACTACCTTTTCCTCCACGCCGGATAGAAGTCTATGACAATTCTCATATCATGGGAACAAATGCTGTAGGGGCTATGATTGTGGCTGGTCAAATGGGATTTGTAAAAAATCAATATCGAAAATTCAACATTCGTTCAACAGATATCACGCCTGGCGATGATTTAGGCATGATGAAAGAAGTGATTAAACGAAGATTTTCACGCCTTATCAAAGAGCATGGTCTGCCAAATAGAAGTCATGACATAAAAGATGATGGTCTTTTTCCCATTTGGCCTGATCTTATCTTAATCGATGGTGGTGAAGGACAAATCAACAGTGTACATGCAATACTTTCTGAATTACAATTAAATGACCTCTTCACAGTTGTAGGAATCGCCAAAGGTGTTGACCGTCATGCGGGACGTGAACGATTTTTTATAAAAGATATCCCTCCCTTTACACTTCCTCCACGCGATCCTACCCTCTATTTTTTGCAACGTCTGCGTGATGAGGCACACCGTTTTGCAATTGGAGCTCATAGGATAAAACGAAAAAAAGCAACATTCAAAAACCCACTTGATGAAATCGAAAATATTGGTCCGACAAGAAAGCGTGCGTTGCTTCATCATTTTGGAAGTGCCAAGGCTGTTGCTAGCGCCTCACTTGAAGATTTAAAAAAAGTTACGGGAATCTCTATGACAATTGCACAAAAAATTCATAACCATTTTCATGAAAAATAGACTTGTTTCATAACCTTCGCCTTGTTACGTTTAGGAAATATATTCTCTTTCACAAGAATTAAAAATGGTTCCATGAAAAATCATACTTTTTCTTTTCCAAATATTTTAACTTATGCACGAATTGTTGCAGTCCCAATGGTTGTTGCATGCTTCTTTTTAGAAGGGCGACTACAATCAAGTGATATCACTCGCTGGATTGCTGTGTCCATTTTTATCGTTGCATCCATTACTGACTTTCTTGACGGTTACCTTGCTCGTATTTGGGAACAAACATCCAATATTGGTCGCATGTTAGATCCAATTGCCGATAAACTTCTCGTCTCTGCTTGTTTGCTCTTGCTTGCCGCAGACAGTACCATCGCTGGGTGGACACTATGGGCAGCTATTATCATTCTTTGCAGAGAAATTCTTGTATCAGGATTACGTGAATATTTAGCTGAGTTAAAAGTTAGTGTTCCTGTCTCTCGTCTTGCAAAATGGAAAACTTTTGTACAGATGATCGCTATTGTATTTCTTTTAGCTGGACCAGCCGGTAATAAAATTTTTCCTTACACAGTAGAGTTTGGCATTACTATGCTGTGGATTGCGGCCATCCTTACATTGTGGACAGGGTGGGATTATTTTCGTGCAGGTTTAAAACACGTTATCCTATGAAGAGTATGAGACTTATAATGATAATTTATCTTTTTGTACTTAAATAAGAGATGAGAATAGTATAAGATCGGCTTATTTTAAATCTATTAACGATAAATTAATAAAACACTTTTTTGCACATTACAAATAAGAGGACATGTAGATAAAAGCTCTTCAAAAAAAGAGTAAATAGATTTTATATTCTCGCAAAAGCAGTTGCAATATTAAAAGCTAAAAACACAATGAATGCTCCCTATGCTTCAAAAAAGTAAGCAAAAAACCGAAATATAGTGTTTCGGATTTTTGCTTCTTATATACGCTTTATTAACCAACAATTTCTACCTCAGAAAACCAAAAGGCGATTTCTGTTTTTGCTGTTTCAGCGCTGTCGGATCCATGGACAGAATTTTCACCAATCGATAAAGCATGAATCTTACGAATTGTCCCTTCTTCTGCATCACTAGGATTCGTAGCCCCCATTACTTCACGGTTTTTAGCTATTGCATTTTCGCCTTCCAAAACTTGTACAACGGTTGGACCAGAAGACATGAATTCAACCAATTCACTAAAAAAAGGGCGTTCTTTATGAACATCATAAAAATTTTCAGCCTCACGTTTGCTCATCCAGACACGTTTAGACGCAATAACACGCAAGCCTGCATCTTCAAGCATTTTAGTAATTGCACCAGTCAAATTACGATGGGTTGCATCTGGTTTAATCATCGAAAAAGTACGCTCTAAAGCCATTTAACCACCTTTATTTCATTTATAACATTCTCTCGCCATTTCTATAGCGAGCAAGAAGCCCTTTGCCAAGTGACTCTACAGAAATCTACACAAATTCTCAAAAATATAGAATGAATTATAAAGAAAACTTTAACAGAAATACCTGTAGCTGCTCATCCCATCATAAAGATGTGCTACCGACTCTCATTAAATATTGAATCTTCTTACATAATCTTAAAAGCCTCTCATCAACTTTATCATTGAAGCAATAAAAAGTCATAAGAAAAGCCAAACATGCAAAATATACACCTTTTTGAAAGCCTTCTTCTTTAAAAAGGACGAACCTAGACACTTCGATCTAGGTTTGAAAATCCTTCCACACACATCGAGATCAATCAAAAAATAACCATATAATTAAAAACTATAGCGTACACCTAAAATCCCCTGAAGGGACTGTTTTGTTTTACGTCCTTTAACATAATGGGCCTCACCATATAACTTTAACTTTTCACTCACTAAACTGCTTAAACCGATTCCTAACTTACCTGCATTCCCAGATAAGTCGGTGGTAAATGAATGCCCTTGATTAATCAACGTATGGTTGTCGTCTTTATACTCACGCAACCATGCTGCTGTAATATACGCAAATGATGAAGAATCCATGCGAGAAACAAATTCATACCCTAAAGATAAGCCAACCTCACTGCGTAATGAAGTGAAAGGGCGTATGTCACCTATCATGTCATTCGATAACTTGATTTCTTTACCCTCAACTTGCAACCAAGTAAATTGTCCATAAGGCTGGAGCCAACTGCTCTTTGACGTCTTAAGTCGATAACCGGCTTCAAAGGAGGTGCCCACCGCCCATTGCCTATAACTTCCTTCAACTGCTAAACCATTCGTTGAAACTGCCTTTAGAGTATTTTGATAATCATTATATTTTAAAAGACCGTCTAAATACCATCCACTATGATCCAAATAAGTGACATAAGCACCAATGCCATAAGTATTGATACCGCTGGTACCACCTCGTGCATGCACAATGCGTGCGTGGTCATAAATGCCAAAACCACCGATATAAAACTCTCCATTTTCCCACTCGCTTAAGCCATTGATCCCTAAGACTATACCGGTCTGATCGAGTTTAAAGTCTATATGCTCTGTAGCAATACTCTCTTTAGATTTGATCGCATAGGTCCATAAAGCTGCATTCTTTTTACTTTTATCTAGAACTCCTCTTCCCGCACGCACGGTTTGCATTTCATTGTGAAAAACCATCGCTGGAGCCACAGACATAGACAATACCGCATCTGTAGAGGGAGTGGTTAAAAAATGAGAAACTGAAAGTGTCTCACTTAATTGTGGAGAAGGTTGTTCTTTATGAACTGGACGTAAAATCATTTGATCGGCTAAAGATTGAGAAGATTCTGAAATAGCAGTCTGTTGCTCTTCATCAGAAAGAGGATGAGGATCTGCTGGATATTCTCCTTCAATAACTTGACTTCTAAGGTTTGAAACAGTTGGAGATACTGAAACACTAGAGACACTCTGTGCTTCTCTTAAATGACGTGGAGGCCGTTGCTTAGGTTGCTCTTTTTTAGTAGTTTTACGAGGACTGGTATTTTTTCCTCCGGAAGGAGCACTTTGATCAGACAATGCAAGAGGAACTTTCGTTTTCTTGTTTACACATTGTACCTCAGTGCTCGAACGTTCCGTACCTTCAGAGGCTCTACTTAAATACCAAATTGCAGAATAACCACTAGAACTAGCACATCTTCCTCTCTTCCGCAAAACATACTGATAGGTGCCACCATCGACAGCTGTAATGTCCTTGCCCAAAAGATCTTCCAGAGTAAAATCAGCTCCACCATCTTGGCTTCTATCGGTAACTAAAGGAATCTCAGTACCCAAACTATTTTTTTGTGAAAAAAGACCTGTAATTTCACGACCAGAATCTGTAACGCTTATTTTATGATTACCTGCGCTGTAATCAATTGACAAGTAATCACTCATATCCCCCGTGGGACTAATATTGAATCGAAAATGCAAACTTCCTGAAAGTCTTTCAACATGAAGTGAAATATGACGTGGATCATACGGAATAGAAGTAAAAATAACAGTCCCATCCTTCCCCCCTAAATCTTCAATGTCAATCTGAGGCTTTTCTCCTATATTCCGCTCACCAACCTCAAATATTGTTTCCTCAGCTCTTCCTTCTATAGGAATCTTTTTCTTAGTCGTATGATTTGTCCTATCACCAGCGAACAAATAAAGTTCTCCGTTCTTATTGACCCTTACTTCTCCAACGACTTCTTGTATCCCAACATGGAACCACGATTTGGCAGAATCCGTAATTGTTAAAGTATCCACAAACCCTTGAGGATATACTACTTGAACAGCCTGCCCCTTCAAAGTAGTATCATAAGATTCTCCATGCGCTAAAACATGCTGTCTACCATTCCCAGAGAGCTCTGTAGCCATTGATTTTCCTCCCTCTTTTCTTTCTCCCAAGTAAAGATTTTGTTCTCCGTTATTTCCTACTTTCGTATTCCAAACCCACGCTCCATCATACACATTCTGCTGTCCTACTGCCCCTTTACCACCAGAAACTGTGGTATTATATGCACTACTTTTTCTCTCCACGCTTATAAGATTAATACCTTTCTCTTCATGAACAAACTGCTTACCTCCAAGGATTTTAGCATCTATTGCATTTCCTCCACGTGTAACTATTTGCATCCCTCCTTTTTCAATAGTGGAACCTACAGAAGTTGCTCCATTTTCAACAATCTCAACGCTGCCATCTCCAATTTTAATATTATTACTGAGAAAACCCTTTGTAATCAGTGCTGAACCTTTTGGTATTTCTTTTCCATTTTCCACTTTATCTACTCTTGCTAGCTCTCCATTCCCACTCTCAACTGCACTTGCAACGTGTACAAGACAACTACTGATCATCAATACTGAAAAACTTAACTTGTATTTATATCGCATTATCCACACTCCACTCTCAATTATTTAGAAAAATATCCCGCGGCTACGTAGGTAACGCGTCTTAGATTGTATCATAATGTGTTTTATTTATGTTTAAAAACACTTTTAAGGTGTATTTTTTAATATAAACAACTTTAAGTTGTGCATATAAGCCGTTAGAAAGTTCTAACTTAAGGCAGAAAATATGAATAAAATTTAAGCTGTTCACTTGAGTTCAATGAACAGTTTTCAATATTTGAAGTTCGATGAAAAAATGCTCGTGCCTTTAAAGGAGAGTATAAAGATAGCCTCACTGTTTGAGAAGATCTCTACACTCTCGAGAAGACAAAATCGAGCATTATCTGTTTAAGCTTGTAAAACAATGATATTTGTAAAATTAATCAGCCATGTACACACATATTTAGAAACTATAGCGTAATCCTAAAATACCTTGAAGAGCATTTTTAATCTTACGTCCTTTTAGATAATGTGCTTCCGCATAAAGTGTTAGTTTATCATTGACCGAGCCGTTTAAACCAATTCCCAATTTACCCGCACTACCCGATAAGTCTGTGATAAATTTATGCTGGTTATTAATTGTCGCATGATTATTATTTATATTCTCACGCAACCAAGCAGCCATAATGTAAGCTGTTAATGAAGTTTCTGAATTCACAAAGAATTCATGTCCTGCAGTCAATCCAACTTCACTGCGGAATGAAATCAATGGGCTTAGATCACCTATCATTCCATTGGAAAGTTTTATTTTTTTACCTTCAACCTGCAAACCTGTTAGCTTGATATAAGGCTGCATCCAAGTATTCTGTGCCGGTACAAAATAACAACCAATCTCAAATGATCCACCTATTGCCCACTGATTGTAATGACTTTGAATAGCTAAATCATTCGTTGAAATGGCTTTCAAATTATCTCGGTAATAATTATATTTCAAAACACCATCCATATACCATCCGCGATGATCAAAATAAGTTGCATAAGTTCCAATGCTATAAGAGCTCAGATCGCTGTTACCACCTCGTGCATGAGAAACACGTGCTTGATCATAACTACCAAAACCACCAACATACAACTCTCCATGCCTTAATTCACTCAATTGATCAGCACCAACGACTAAACCTGTCTGCCCAAGCTTAAAGTGTGTATGGCCTGTCGCAATACGTTCTCTGCTTTTAATCGCATAAGTCCATAGTTCGATATCTTTCCTATTTCTGTTCCAAATTTTTCTACCATTCCGTACACTTTGCAACTCATTGTTAAAAATAACTCCAGGAACTACGGACGACGTTAACACTGCATCTGTAGAGGGTGTCGTTGATGTTCCCCCAGGAACAAAAGGATTTTCCGGATCTGGAATAGAGGTTTCTGGTCCACTGAGGCGGTCTGCAGATAAAAACCAAACTTTTCCATTTTCATCCTTTCTTTCTTTCAAATCATACATATAAGTTCCACCATCAATGGCATTAATTTTATCACCCTTAAGATCTGTCAGCGTAAAATGCGCTCCACCACTTTGATCTGTAATTAAATCACGCTTATTTGAAAAAGGATCCGTGATTTCAACTCCAGAATCAGCAACACTTATTGTATGATTCCCAGCACCTTTCTCAACCAAGAGATAATCACCACGGTTATGGGCAATCGTGGTATTAAACGCGAAATGTAAATTTCCTGAAAGATTATTTACGTGAAGCTGAGAATAATACGGATCAGAACCTGTAAACGCAAAAATAACACTCCCTTCACCACTTAATTTTTGTATCAAAGAACCTTTTCCATCAAACTCATCCGTGAGTGAGTACAGTTTTGTATCTTTTCCATTTAAAATAATATCTTCTACTGTGGTGCGATGTTGCTCATTCCCAGCATAAAGATGAAGCTTCCCAGAATGATTTACCTGTGTTTTGCCTTCTAATGTCGCTCCAGCATGTACCCATGATTTTGCTTCATCATTCATTGTTAAATTTTTTACAGAACCATCAGCGTATATTTCCTGAATAGCGCTCTCATTTAAAGTAACTCCAATAGCCTTACCGCCTTTTAAGATACGCTGTTTACCACCGCTAAAAACTTCTGTATCAAATGCAAAACCACCATTTTTAGCACTTTGAGATTTTTTTCCAACCTCTTGTACGCCCCCTCGCATAACTTTCGTATCCCAAACTTTTCCACCATCATATACTTTTTGTTGGCCTAGTGTTTCATCTTGACCATAAATGACTGTATGAGAAGCACTACTCCCTTTAACTTCTCCTCCAACATCCCCCTCCCCGAAAACAAGTTGCTTACCACCATAAATTTTAGTTCCCTCTACTTTTCCTCCATTTCCAACACTTTGTTGTCCGCCTTCTTTAACAACAGCATTTTTCGAAAAGCCTTGTTTTCCCTTTAAAGCCTGAACATTTTCAGTTCCACCATGTTCAATTTTACTATTCTCACTGAGACCTCCTGCATACACATAAAGCTCTGCACCATTTTTTACCGTGTTATTAATGGATCGTCCTGGGCTATCACTCTCGCCATCATTTGAAATGTATGCCTTACCTTCATTATCAAGGACATAATTTTCGAGCAGTGCCCCATCTTTAATGAAAATAAGTTCAGGTTTTTTAAAAAGCGCAGTATTTTGTTCTTGTACATTATATTCAACATTGTCACGACGACTGCTGTCAAGCTCCTGTTGATTCGCAAACACTCTAGCGCCATTATCTGTAGTAAAATTGCTAAGATTTTTTAAAAAGCCTAATTCATTGCGCGTCCTCATAATAACATCATTAGATACTCCAAGTATGCATCTTCCTGTTTTCATATCTTCATTGTATTGATCCTGAAATATTTTGCCATTTTCATAACTTGAAGATTGACAAAAAAGTGATGCTCTCCCCTCATTTGCAGCAGCAGCTTGTACAAAACAACTGCTCAACATGAATATCCAACAATGTCGTTTCCATTTATATTGTAGAGCCATATCCTCCCCCTTTCACGCCTGCATAGACACCAAACGTAATTAGCTCTACAAAATATATTTTCAACCTTAGATTGCAAACAATCCTTCTTAAACATCCTCCTTCTCTCATAAAAAACTGTTCTTTACAGTGTTTCAAATACTTTTTTAATCAAGAATATAAGAACGTTTTTATAGTGCTTCTTTAGCATTTCCCTAGAGTTTTCTTATCAAAGCAAAAAGTAATGCATAATAAAGTATATAAGGGCATACAGCTTATCATGAAAAGCGAAGCTGCATGCTCTGAAAAATTGTTCTCTGCCCCTTCATTAAAGACCTTTAAAAATAATCATACATTTAAAGATAACTAAAAAATAACCATATAATTAAAAACTATAGCGTACACCTAAAATACCCTGAAGGGACTGTTTTGTTTTACGTCCTTTAACATAATGGGCCTCACCATATAACTTTAACTTTTCACTCACTAAACTGCTTAAACCGATTCCTAACTTACCTGCATTCCCAGATAAGTCGGTGGTAAATGAATGCCCTTGATTAATCAACGTATGGTTGTCGTCTTTATACTCACGCAACCATGCTGCTGTAATATACGCAAATGATGAAGAATCCATGCGAGAAACAAATTCATACCCTAAAGATAAGCCAACCTCACTGCGTAATGAAGTGAAAGGGCGTATGTCACCTATCATGTCATTCGATAACTTGATTTCTTTACCCTCAACTTGCAACCAAGTAAATTGTCCATAAGGCTGGAGCCAACTGCTCTTTGACGTCTTAAGTCGATAACCGGCTTCAAAGGAGGTGCCCACCGCCCATTGCCTATAACTTCCTTCAACTGCTAAACCATTCGTTGAAACTGCCTTTAGAGTATTTTGATAATCATTATATTTTAAAAGACCGTCTAAATACCATCCACTATGATCCAAATAAGTGACATAAGCACCAATGCCATAAGTATTGATACCGCTGGTACCACCTCGTGCATGCACAATGCGTGCGTGGTCATAAATGCCAAAACCACCGATATAAAACTCTCCATTTTCCCACTCGCTTAAACTATTGATCCCTAAAACAATACCTGTCTGATCCAACTTAAAATCTATATGCTCTGTAGCAATACTCTCTTTAGATTTGATCGCATAGGTCCATAAAGCTGCATTCTTTTTACTTTTATCTAGAACTCCTCTTCCCGCACGCACGGTTTGCATTTCATTATGAAAAACCATCGCTGGAGCCACAGACATAGACAATACCGCATCTGTAGAGGGAGTGGTTAAAAAATGAGAAACTGAAAGTGTCTCACTTAATTGTGGAGAAGGTTGTTCTTTATGAACTGGACGTAAAATAATTTGATCGGCTAAAGATTGAGAAGATTCTGAAATAGCAGTCTGTTGCTCTTCATCAGAAAGAGGATGAGGATCTGCTAGATATTCTCCTTCAATAACTTGACTTCTAAGGTTTGAAACAGTTGGAGATACTGAAGCTGGAGACTTTTGACTCAAATTTCGGCGTTTTTCTCTTCGACGTGGAAATTTAATAGCATGTTCTTTTATAGCTGTAATAGTTGAAAAGGAAGAATCCTGTTGCTGTTGACTTAAATGCCGTGGAATTCTGCTTCTACGTGGCACACTATCCATGTAAACTGCAGTCAAATACCAAATTTTTCCCTCTTCATTCTCAATCTTTTTGTGTTTTAAGCCATAGGTATAAGTTCCACCATCAACAATTTGAATTTTTGCACTAGAAAAACTTTGTAGAGTAAAAAATGCTCCTCCACTTTGATCAACAATTAAATCAAGTTCTGTTGAAGAAGGATCAACAATTTCAATACCAGAATCTACGACACTTATTGTGTGAAAACCCCTCCCATTCTCAATAAAGAGGTAATCACCTTTTCCTTCTGCAAGACTGACATTAAAGCCAAAATGGAGACTGCCCGAAAGATCATCAACATAAAGCTGAGAGTAATACAAATCATCTTCAGAAGAGGTAAAAATGACTTTTCCTACACCGCTTAACTGCTGAATGTGTGTACTTTTGTCGTCAAACTCACTAGCAACGGAGTATAATTGAGCTTCTTCTCCATTTAAAGCAATGTTTTCTACTATAGTTTGTTGACTATCATCTCCAGCATCAAGATGGAGACCACCAAAATCCTGAACCTTTATTTCTCCTCTTAATATCGCACCAGGAGAAACCCATGAATTGGCATTAGCTTCAATCGTTAGATTCTTTACAATTCCACCCACATAGATTTCTTGAGCACCACCAGTGCGTAAAATTACTGTATCCGCCTCTCCCCCTGCTAATACCCGCTGTACTCCACCCCCGAAAACCTCAGTATTCACGGCTAAGCCGCCGGCTTTTTCTGCAAAGTTATCATCATCAGGAAACCATTTAGCAAGAGTTTGTATTCCTCCACTCATCACTTGTGTTCCCACAGCCAGCCCATCATCATACACATTCTGCTGTCCCAGTGTGTCACCTTGACCATAAATTGTCGTATTATAAGCAGTGCTCCCAACAATCCCACCATTTACATAACCATCTCCCCAAATAAGCTGATTACCACCGTAGATTGTAGCCTGCAATGCGGATCCTCCTCCCTCCACTCTTTGTTTTCCACCTTCGTAAATAATCGTAAATTCTGAAATCCCCTGTTCCCCTACAATCTCTGAACCACCATTTTCAATTGTTGTATTCTTAACAAAACCACCTGCTTCAACATAAAGTGTTCCAGATTCCTCAACTGTAGCGTTAATGGATTGCTTAAGAGCACTTCCATCATCAGAGATATAAATTACGCGATCATCACCAAGCAAAAAGCTTTGTAAAATGCCTCCTCCCTCACTAATACTGTAATCAATTACATCAGAGATACTAAAATCTTTTGAAGATGTCTCTTCTTTTTCAGGAATCTTATCTATAGACGGCTCCGCATGAGGTGAGGGGATTACAGGAGTAGAAGTTGTTTCCAACAGTGCCAAATACCACATTTTTCCGCCGTTATGACCTTTCGTCTTTAGATCATACAGGTAGGCTCCACCGTCAATCGTACTAGTCTTTTCACCAGAAAAATCTGTCAGAGTAAAATGCGCATTTCCGCTTTGATCATGAATTAGATCAAGCTCCAAAACTAAGTTCTGATTTTGTAGATGAGCATCGGTCATTTCAACACCAGAATCGATCACGCTTATGGTGTGATGCCCTTCCCCATTTTTTATAAGGAGATAATCACCGCGCTGCTCTGCAAAATTGGTATTCAGTCTAAAATGTAAACTCCCTGAAAGATGACCGACCTCAAGTTTAGAGTAATGTGGATTCAACACGGTAGAAGTAAAAATAACGCGTCCATTCCCGCTTAAATCCTCAATCAAAGAGCTTTCGCCATCCATCTTGGAAGAAATAGAGTACACTGTAGTATCTTTGCCATTTAAAACAATTTTTTCTACTTCAGTACGAGATCGCTCAGCACCAGCATAAAGATAAATCCGTCCAGAATCATGAATCATGGTGCTTCCTTCTAATGTTGCACCAGAATGTAACCACGATTGTGCTTGATCCTTAACCGTTAAATCTTTTACATAGCCTCCTAAATCTATTGCTTGGAAAGCATTCCCTTGTAAGAGAACGCCAATCGCGATTCCTCCCGCTAAAACGTGTTGTTCTCCACCAGAAAAGATCTTCGTATCAAATGCAAAACTGCTATAATGGTCAAGATCTTCTTCCACATAAAGATTTTGTACCCCTCCTTCCATGATCTTTGTGCTAAAAACCTCTCCATCATCGTACACATTCTGGTATCCTCGCACTCCATTTTTACCAGAAACGACGGTGTCATAGGCGCTACTCCTTACCATCTCACCTTTGATATCAGACTTTCCTGAAACAAATTGCTCACCACCGTAAATTGTAACCCCTTCAGCCTTTCCCCCATCTTCAATCTTTTGTTTTCCCCCTCTCTTAACTGTACTATCCTGTGAAAGCCCCTGTGTTCTAATAAGCTCAGTACCGCCTCTTTGAATTGTCGTATACAAGCTAAAACCACCGTTATAAACGGAGAGCTTCCCACCATCTTTAACTATATTACCAATTGAAGTTTCTCCATTGCTATCAACTTTCTCACTGTTACTATCAAAGCTAGGATCAGCAATCGTAACAATCATTCCCTTTTCAATTGTGAATTCTGTGAGATCATTCGATAATGAAGCCATAGCAGATGATTGCAAGCTCAAATCAGAAAATAAAGAGGTATTTTCCTCATCAAGAGCGTAATTCGCATCTAAATACCAAATTTTACCGGTTCCTTTATCGTTTCTATGTTTCAAACTGTACTTATAGGTTCCGGCATCAATAGCTCTGATTTTTTCACCAAAAGTATTTGTCAGAGTAAAATGAGCATCTCCACTGTGATCAGAAATTAATTTAAGCTTTTTGTGAGAAGAATTTGTGACCTCATCCCCAGAATCAGTAATACTTATTGTATGATACCCAGAGCTATTTTCTTTAATGACAAGATAATCACTACGGCGCTTGGCAAAGTTGACATTAAAATCAAAATGGAAAGAACCTGAAAGATCATCAATATTAAGCACAGAGTAATACTTATGAGACCCAGAAGACGTAAAAATAACTCTACCGTTTCCTTTTAAATTCTGGATATTAACCTGAGTTTTTTTGCCGTTATCTTCAGAAGCAATAATGTATAGCTTGGCATCTTCTCCATTTAAATTAAGATTTTCCACTTCCGTAACAGCTTCACCATTCCCAGCATAAAGATAGAGGTTGCCAAAATCATTAACATTTGTATCCTTATCTAATATTGCACCAGCAAAAACCCATGATTGTGCTTGATGATTAATTGTTAGATCATCCGCATATCCAGAATCATATATCTTCTGAGTAGCTCTATCGTATAAAGTAACTTCGCTCGCATTCCCTCCTGCAAAGATATTCTGCATACCATTTTTAAAAAGTTCGGTACTCAATGCAAAAGCCCCCTCATTGATTGTAAAATCCTCATCTTCTGTATCAGCTGTATCAGCATCTTCTGAAAAGCCGTTATTAGAATTCTCTTTACCATCAAGATTCTGGACTCCTCCTTTCATAACCTTTGTGTCAACAGCCATCCCTCCACTATAAACACTTTGTATTCCTGGCATTTCATCTTCAGCATAAATTTCGGTGTTATAAGCACTACTTTCTTTATCTTTACGCAACAAACCATCTCCCAGAATCCCCTTACCAAAAATAACCTGCTCACCACCATAGATTTTAGCCCCTTCAGTATTTGCACCACTTTCAACAATTTGTTTTCCACCTTTTTTAACAATAGCATATTCTGAACTGCTCAGCTTTTGAACGAATTCAATACCACCACTCTCAATTGTCGTATCCCTGCTAACACTTGCTGCATCAATATAGAGTTTTCCACCTTCTTGAACCGTATTATTGATGGAATAGCCTGCATCTTCATAGCTAAAGCTATTTACTTCAGAACCTTCAGAGTTGCGATTAGTAATATAGACAGTAGCGCCACCACTTATTATTGAATTTGTGAGTACTTCAAAGAATAGGTTTTCTAATCTATCCCTTTCATCTTCTGAAGACTTATTTCCTTCTACTGTCTGTTTATTCTCTATTCTTTTTGATCCCCCCTTCTTTTCTTTTAATCCCCTCACTTCTGATAACAAATTTCTTGTCTCTTCTAGATTTTCACTAATATTTACTGGCATTAATAACTTTTCTTTTGGTGTCGCTACTCCATCTGCACTCGCAATCTTGACAAAAAAACCACTGGTCATTAATGCACAAAAACTTAATTTCAATTTGCGTTGCATTATTCACACTCCATAATTCCAAATTTTAATTCCCCATTTAGAAAAAAGTGCATAGACCAAAACAACACAATGCAATTGCTGCAACCTCATGTTTTTTAAGATAACAAAGCATTTGATGAATTAAACTCTGACAGATCAAATATACATCCTGTGTTTTAAAACATATGCACAACTAAAAGATTTAATTTCTTTTAGTTACGCTTAAAAAGTGTTATAATTACATCTATGAAAAATATTTTTGAGATATCAAAGATGATCTATAAATAAGATTGATCCCTCAATAGATAAAAATGGCTTAAACATTAAATGAGACAGTAATGTGAATGAGGGCAGCCTTTATGTCCACATATTTCCATCTTTTACAGGATTTAAAATAGTTTCTTTATTTTATTTAATTTTGATAAAAAAAATACTTATTGATGTTCATCAGTCTATATCACTGTTCTAATATATTTAAGAAACGCCATAATATCGACTCGACACTGATTTGAAATTTTTATAATTATATTCAGTTAATTCATATTTGATTTGTCATATAGTGAAAGGGACATTCTATTCATGTCTATAAACTTAGAAATGCAAGGTACAAGCAACAGAAATTCGCCTCGTCGCATTTTGTTTGCAAGCCTTATTGGACCAACAATTGAATTCTTTGATTTCTATGTCTTTGCTACTGCCGCAGCTCTCATATTTCCTCATGTGTTTTTTCCAACACAAAATGATCAGATTGCCATTTTACAATCTTTCCTGATCTTTGGAGCGGCCTTTTTTGCGCGCCCCTTTGGATCAATTGTTTTTGGACATTTTGGAGATAAAATTGGGAGAAAAGCAACACTTATCGCCTCTCTTCTCACAATGGGTCTTTCAACAGTCATTATTGGTTTTCTTCCTACTTATGAAACCGTTGGGTGGTTTGCCCCTTTCCTCTTAACCTTGTGTCGTATTGGACAGGGAATGGGATTAGGAGGAGAATGGGGAGGAGCTGTTTTGCTTGCAACAGAAAATGCCCCCCCAGAAAAGCGTGGCTGGTATGCGATGTTCCCCCAATTGGGCGTTCCAATCGGTTTGTTTTTATCCATTGCTGTTTATTTAGGTCTATTACACTTCCTTGATCATGATGAACTTTTAGCTTGGGGATGGCGTATTCCTTTTATTGCTTCAGTTTTTTTCATGATTATAGGATTATGGGTCCGTCTTTCAATCAATGAAACTGTTCAATTCAAAAAAACTCTTGAAAGTAGAGAACGTGTCAAAGTTCCTATCATTGATGTCTTTTTAAAATGTCCACGAATCCTATTTCTTGGAATATTTTCTGGTATGGCAACATTTGTTTTGTTTTACTTGGTCACTGCATATTTGTTAAGCTACTCAACAAACCATCTGCAATTGCCATTTTATCAAGCTCTCCAAGTCGAAATTGTTGGTGCTATTTTCTGTGGAATTTTTACTGTCATCACTGGAAGACTCGCTGATCGTATTAGACGTAGAACTTTGATGATTTGGATTACAATCATCACCGGTATCTATTCTTTTGCAATCCCTTATTTCTTAAATTCTGGAGTTATGGGAGTCCTTGCAATGTCTGTTATCGGTTTGTCTATCATGGGGATGATATACAGTCCTCTTGGTGCTGTTTTGGCTTCACCATACCCAACAGAAATTCGATATACTGGTTCTTCTATTACTTTCAACTTATCGGGTATCGTAGGAGCCTCTCTTGCACCTTATATTGCAGAATATTTGGTACAACATTTCGATACATCTTATATCGGCTATTATTTGCTTCTTGCTTCTTTTATTTCACTGATTTGCTTCGTGGGATTTACAGATGAGGAAATATCCAACTAAAATATAATAAAGAAAAATAAAATAAGTACTGGCAGCAAAAATGCTGCCAGTTTCATTTTTAAAGACATGGGTTGCGGTATTTTCCACCACAATATTCCCGCAAACAAGGCACTCAAAAAGAAAAATAAAAAATCTGCAATATTGCTCATATAAGCAACAGTAAACATTCTTGATAGGATATGTGTTGTTCCCAACCACGAAACGCAAAAAAAAGCCAATATCACAGCCCATAAAATAAGTAAAATTCGATCAATTATCATGATGCCGTTTCATTTTTTAATCGTCGGTCATATCTTTAATTTGCCTAAAAGAAAAATCACAATAAAAACCCAACGCCCTCCGCCTGATCCTTTTGCAATAAAAAGCGCTGGATTTACTATTCCTACCAATCCTATAAAAATCAGAACAACAGAAATGAGACGCATTAAACCTGTTTTTCCCAACAACGATCTTCAGTCTGTTGCCAATACGTTAAATTATGATTTTCCATTTTATATTTTTTCCACTGTGCACGAACAAGACTCAACTGCTCATCATTTCTACCATCAAATATCACAACAAGCCGTTGATAAGTATCAATATTCGAACACACGGCTCCCTCTATGAGAAAACGAATCTTTGAATCATTCGGATTTTCTTGTCCTGTCGTCAGAAATACAGGCTGAAAGTTTGAATATTGATCACACTCAGTTCCATGTCCAATAAATGATTCATCCGCATAAACCCATAAATGCATATCCATAGAATCGCGTTGTTCTTCACTTACACATTGTATTGTTACCTTACCAAAACGAGCCAATGCACGCTCTACAAGCGTTGGCAAAATGTCTTTCAGCGTTGACTGCGTCAAATGATAGAATAAAATATCCAACCTCTTAAGCCCTCACCACTCTTTATAAAAAGCTAACATCTTTTTTAGAGAAACTTCCATACCCCCAATATAAAAGGAAACGGTTCAAGATATAACCCCTCTTTTTTGATTGAAATGCATTATCTTTTTGCACGTGTCTTTAAAAGACAAAAATTTTTATTTTCAACGTTAATAAAAAAGTTTTTTAATTTATTTTCTAGATTTCTTTGTAGACTATAGTTGAAAATGAAATATAATATGCGGAAAATTTAAAGAGGACCTCATAAGCAATTTTATATTATTTATTTGGTAAAAATATCCAATTTATGGAAGGGTATTTTTTACACTTTATTACATTTTAACCGAAAGCAGTAAAAATATTTGCATCAAATTCAAAGACTGAGGATTTTTCCCAATTTATGCGTATCATTGAGTTCTACATCCTGAAACGTGTCCTTGTTTTGTTTAGTTCTGTCATGATTGCAGCAGTGGGCGTTAGTTGGACAGTACAAATTCTTGCACGGATAAACTTTCTCACAACAAGTAAACAAACACTCCTCACAGTCTTACAATTTTCACTCTCATTGGTTCCTTCTGTTATTTTTCTTGTCATTCCATTTGCATTAGTGATCGCAGTTACAACCATCCTTTCAGAAATGAATCAAGATTCAGAACTTGCTGTCATTAATGCCTCTGGTTTTCCTAAAAGTACTGTTTGGAAACCTATTCTTCTTCTTGCTATTGTTGCATCCTGTATCTCCTTTTCTATAGCTAATTTTGTTGTTCCTCAAGCGCGTCTTCATATGCGACAAATGCTAGCAAGCGCTCATTTTGATCTTATTAATCTATTCATTAGTGAAGGAAGCTTCCAAAAACTCGCCAATAACCTTTACATAGAAATTGGCGAACGAAATCCAAATGGAACACTTGAACGCCTTTTCATTGCCGACCAGCGTGATCCTAAGACTGATCTTTTTTATTATGCAACAGACGCATCCATTGTGAGCAATAAAAACGGCAGTTTTCTGGTTCTCAATAACGGTGAAATAGAAAGAGTCAACCATCAAAATAACAGTGTTTCAATCGTTCAATTTAGCTCATATACTTTTAGCCTAGGGGAGTTTATCCCCAGTGATAAAACGCCTACTCTTTATCCAAAAGATCGGTCCCTTTCTTATTTACAAAACCCTGACCCAAAAGATCCCTACTATCAACGAAAACCACTCCAATATAAAGCTGAGTTTCACCGCAGATTAACACAGTGGCTCTACCCTATTGTTTTTTCACTTATTGCATTAGCAGCGGCAGGGGATGTATGCTCCCATCGACAAGCTCGTCATTCCGCAATTTTCTCGGCAATTGCCCTTTCTTTTCTGGTGTATTGGATAGGATATTTTTTCGCAGAAAAAGCAAAGAATGATCTTGCATATGTTCCTCTCTTTTATATTATGCCTATAGGGACAAGTGCATTTGTCTTTTTTATGCTTTTAACGAATCATAAAATCGGACTCCCCACAAAAATTAATGAGATTATTCAAATCGCTTTTCAAAAAGTAATGAACAAATTTGAACATCGAAAATCTCACGATTCCTCGGATGAAATATCATGATTGGGTGGACACTTGGACGATATTTTTTTATACGTTATCTTAAAATAACTTGTTATTTCTGGGGAAGTATTTTTGTTCTTGCTCTTTTAATCGATTTCACAGAGAATTCCGGTAGGCTACCCTCCCTTCCGCATTATACAGCAAAAGATGCATTTTTCCTCTCTGTTTTACGCATCCCTTTTATCATGCAACAACTTATCCCTTTCATTGCACTCTTTTCTGCAATGGCAACGCTTATCTCGCTCAACAAAAAACTTGAACTTGTGGTGACTCGTTCAATCGGTGTTTCTGCATGGCAATTTCTTATGCCAGCTTGTTTGGGAGCTTTTCTTTTGGGATTATTTTCAATTCTTCTCATTAACCCACTTGCTGCATGGGGATTTTCTCAAGCAGAAAAAAAGATGACTGAATGGCGCAATAATAATGTACTAACACCTCTTCATAATACAAATATCCACTGGTTAACACAACGTACAAATTTAGGCAGAACAACCATTGGTGCTAAATTTATCACCGACCAAGAACTTTCTCTTCTCGATGCAACCTTTGTACAATACAAGGACAACGCAACCGTCAAAAATTGGATTAACGCCCCAAGAGCAACCTTGACTAATGGATCTTGGCTATTAACAAACGGAACAATCTATAAAATAGGGCATCCTCCTGAAAAATTTACCATGTTACAAATAAAAACCAATCTAAAACCTGAATTTTTAACGGAACGTTTAGCGAATCCCGCGACTATTCCGTTTTACCAATTGCCAAAAAAAATTATGATTGCACGTTCATTTGGCTATTCTGCTAATAATTTTGATATGTATTTCCAATCTTTGATTGCATTACCGGCATTGCTTGTGGCAATGACCCTCATTGCAGCAACTGTATCTTTAAATTTTACACGTTTTGGGCAATCTAGAACGTTGATTCTTGGTGGCATAATAGCTGGGTTTATGCTTTATGTTATTTCCGTACTCGTTCAAGCTTTTGGTAATGCTGGATATATTCCACCAATTATTGCAGCTTGGACACCCGTTGTTATTGCGTTATTCTTAGGAATCTCTTTTTTACTTCATAAAGAGGATGGCTAAGTGAAAGCATTAACACTTAAAAAAATTATTTTAACAAAATTAAGTGCTCTCGCTTTTAAAAGTGTTATGGGAGTTATTTTAGGGGGGGCTTTGTCTTATTGTGCGCACGCTCAAAGCCTTATGTCTCCTTCTCAAAGTTACATTCAAAATCCGGAACGCCCTCTTTTGCTCTCTGCGGATGAACTCATCTACAATCGTGATGAAAACACTGTTTCTGCACAAGGTAATGTCCAAATCGAATATGATGGCAATAAAGTTTTTGCTCAAAAAGTTATTTACAATCAAAAAACAGGGCGGCTTATAGCACAAGGTAACGTTGAAATTACTCAAAAGGATGGTAATAAAATTTATTCCAACCAAATTGATATGACCAAAGATCTTGGCGAAGGTTTTGTAAACGCCTTACGTATTGATACAGCTAACAATGTTCACTTTTCAGCCCAAAATGCTACACGCCAAAACAATCACATAACAATCTTTGAAAATGCAACCTATACAGCCTGTGAACCTTGCTCTTATAAACCAGATAGAGACGTTCTATGGAAAATCAAAGCAAGAAAGATCATATGGAATAATAGCATCAAAAAAATTCGGTTTGAAAATAGCAGTTTTGAAGTTCTTGGTGTACCGATTATAAAATTTCCAAATTTTGAGATCTATGATCCAACTGTCAGGCGTGCTAGCGGTCTGCTTACTCCTCATTTTTTTTATACTGATTATCTCGGTATGGGGATAAAGAACTCTTATTTTTGGAATCTCGCCCCCCATTATGATTTTACCCTTTCTTCTACGGTTTATACCCAACAAGGGCTTTTAACCGAAGGGGAATGGCGTCAACGTTTTAAAATGGGACGTTATAACATTCGTTTTGCTCATATATATCAAATGAAACCGCATAGATTTGATAATGACACAATTGATGCACAGTATAAAAACCGTTATATGCTGGCAACAAAGGGGGACTTTCATATTAATTCACACTGGACTTATGGATGGGATATTCTTGCACAATCCGATCGGCATTTTAGTCGTGCCTATAAACTTGAAAATTATAGCAATCCTACACAACTTTCTCAGATCTATCTGAGTGGTCTTGCAAGAAAAAATTATTTTGATATGCGCTTTTATCATTTTAAAGTTCAAAATTCAGTATTGAATGATCCTCATTATGAACGTCACTCTCGGCAAGCGTGGGTCCTACCACGCATCGATTATTTTTTCACCCCAGATGAACCCATTTATAATGGAGAGCTTACCTTCCATAGTAATATGCAATCAATTTATCGTCGTCATGCTGACTTCAGTTCTACCGACCAAAATGAAAACCCTCTCAACATAATAAGACTTTCTGGTATGGCTGGAAATAGTTTGCGTTTAACAAACGAGCTTCAGTGGAAAAAGCGCTTCAATACGCACAACGGCCTCATCTTAACCCCCCTTCTCTCTCTACGGGCTGATATTATTACAACCAATGTAAGCGAAAATCATACAGCTTCTATAGAAAATAATGCCTTATCCGCAATTCATGGTTCAACAATTCGTGGCATGGCAACAGCAGGGTTGGAACTACGCTATCCCTTTCTCATTACAGCTGATCATTCTACACATATTATAGAACCAACCGCACAAATTTTTATACGCAATAATGAACAATATATTGGACAAATTCCTAATGAAGATGCTCAAAGCTTTGTCTTTGATGCAACCACTCTCTTTCAACGGGACAAATTTTCTGGTTATGATCGTGTAGAAGGTGGCACAAGAGCCAATATAGGTCTAAGATATTCTGGAAGCTTTAATGACAATTGGTCTCTTTATGGTCTCATTGGACAATCCTTTCATTTGGCAGGAAAGAATTCTTTTGCAGAAAAGGACTTTGTCAATGTAGGTATTCACTCTAGCTTAGAGGCAAAACGTTCAGACTATGTTGCAATGTTTGGTGCGACCCATAAAAGTGGTTTTTCCTTAGAAACGCGCGGACGCTTTGACAAAAAAACAGGCAAAATCCGCCGTAGTGAAATCGAAGCATCACAAAAATGGGAAAAACTTTGGGCATCTATACAATATGCATATATCGCAGAACAACCAGATTATGAATATCCTCAAGAGCGTCAAGAAATTTCTTTTCAAACTGGACTTAAACTGGCAGATTATTGGTCCATTAATAGCAACGCCGGTTATGATCTCGTATCTGGTACATTTATAAAGCGAGGAATTAGCTTGAATTATACAGATGAATGTTTCGGACTAACATTCGGTTATCAACAAGTAAAAAATCCAGGGAGGAAAACACCTTTGCAAAATTTTAATTTCTCTCTTTCATTGCGTACAATTGCAGATATCGGAAAAAAGATAGATTAAAATTTATAAAGAGAATGTATAAGTGATTTAACTTATCATTGTTTTTATGAAAGAAAGCGTATATTTTAAGTTATTGATGAGAATTAATAAACAATGCGAAAGCCTATTTACATGAATAAATTGAAAAAGCGTGTTCTTGCTTTATTTTATATTGCGTCTTTGAGCGTAAGCAGCCTGCTAATAAATGAAAATTTGATTTCGACAGTCTTTGCGCAGACTTCTATTGTTGTTACAGTTAATGGCACCCCCATTACAAATTATGATATACAAAGGCGCATTGCTTTTCTCAGACTGCAACAAAAGCAGGGCAATTTGGTGGCACAGGCTAAAAAAGAGCTTATCGATGAAAAGCTGAAAAATATTGAAATAAAACGTCGTAATATTGAAGTAAGCAATGATGAAGTTGATAGAGCGTTTGAGAATTTTGCAACACAAAATAATATGACGATTGATCAACTCAACCAGATCCTGATCCAAACTGAGATTACTGTGCAACACTTTAAAGATTACATCCGTGGACAAATCGGATGGGGGCGTCTTGTTAGCGCACGCTATCAAGCTGAAACGGGTATGATTAGCGAACAAGAAGCTGTACGAAGAATATTAAAAAATGGTGGTGTTAAACCTTCAACCAATGAATATACATTACAGCGTATTGTTTTTGTCATTCCAGCACATCGTCGTTCAGAAATTTTTGAAAGACGTCAAAGAGAAGCAAACAACTTCCGTGCGCATTTCCGTGGCTGCGCAAAAGCTCACAATCAAGCAAGAGGTATTTTAGACGTTACGATCCGCCATTTAGGAAAGTTTCTAGAGCCCCAACTTCCCAATGCATGGGAACAAGCTATTCTTGCAACGCCTGCTGGAAAAATGACAAAATTACAAGAAACATCTGATGGGATCGAAGCAATTGCTGTCTGCAAAATAAAAAGAGTTTCTGATGATTATGTCGCTCGATTGATATTTTCTCTTCAAGATAGTAAAAAAAGAAGCCCGCAAAGACTTGAAGAATTAAGCAACAAATATTTAGGAGAACTGCGGCGAGTGGCACGCATTCAAAATTCATAATGGCTGCTCTTATTGTTAGCGGTGGCGATCCTGCCGGAATTGGCCCTGAAATAGTACTAAAAGCGTGGAATTTGCGTGTTACGCGCCAAATTCCGCCTTTTGTGCTTCTTGCTGACCCAGATGTTATTTGTTCGCGCGCTCATTTTTTACAGATTAATGTTGAGGTGGAATCTGTTTTAATCAATAATCCCGCTAAAAACTTTCAAAATGCTCTTCCTATCATACCATTAAAAAATAAACAAAGTAATCAATTAGGTGTCCCTTCATCGAATAATGCCGCAGGAATCATTGAATCAATTAAACGCAGTGTTCAATTGATTCAAAGTGGTCACGCATGTGCACTTATCACTTGTCCTATTGCAAAAAAGAATCTTTATGATGCTGGTTTTCAATTTCCAGGTCATACAGAATTTTTAGCCGATTTAGCCCATAAAGCTTTTCATAAATGTTATCATCCAGTTATGATGTTAGCAGGACCTCGATTAAAAACAGTACCAACAACTGTTCATATTCCATTTAAAGCTGTCCCTTCACAGCTTACCCGTGAATTAATTATTCAAACGGTACTTATTACTGAATGTGACTTAAAAACACGGTTTAAAATAACGTCACCCCGACTAGCTGTTGCTGGTCTCAATCCTCATGCTGGAGAAGGAGGTGCAATGGGAAAAGAAGATATTGAAGTTATCACTCCTGCTATTGAATATCTTAAAAAGAAAGGACTCAATATTGCAGGCCCGCTTCCTGCCGACACAATGTTCCATGAATGCGCAAGGAAGGCATATGACGTTGCCATTTGTATGTATCATGATCAAGCCCTTATCCCTGCTAAAACATTAGACTTTGATAGCACTGTTAATGTCACATTAGGTCTCCCTTTTATTCGCACCTCTCCAGATCACGGAACTGCTTTTGACATTGCTGATAAAGGGATAGCCTCTCCCGAAAGCTTTATTGCTGCTCTTAAACTTGCAAATCAACTTGCCCAAAATAGTTTCATACCATGCCAATAGATAATCTCCCTCCTCTACGCGAGGTCATTGATATATATGGATTACAAGCGCATAAATCTTTGGGGCAAAATTTTCTTTTTGACCTTAATTTAACATCTAAAATTGCTCATCACGCAGGTAATATAGAAGGAAAACCTGTTCTTGAAATTGGTCCTGGTCCTGGAGGTCTCACACGTGCCTTGCTAGCAAAGGGCGCCATTGTAACGGCAATAGAACGCGATGAGCGCTGCATGCCAGCTCTCTTAGAAATAGAAAAACACTATCCTAAAAAATTAAAAATTATTTGTAATGATGCACTGAAGCAAGACTTCTCAAAACTCTTTGAAACAAGCCCAGAAAAACCTCGTATTATTGCAAATCTTCCCTATAATATTGGAACACAACTCTTATTAAATTGGCTTTTGACTGAACCATGGCCCCCTTTTTATGAATCAATGACATTGATGTTTCAACGTGAAGTTGCCAAACGGATTACAGCTAAACCTCAATCTACTCATTATGGACGTCTTAGTGTCTTAACTGGCTGGCGTACTACTGCTAAAATTGCTTTTGATGTGCCCCCTCAAGCCTTCATACCAATACCTAAAGTAACTTCTTCCGTTGTTCATATTGTTCCGCGAACACAACCTCTTGCCTGCTCTGCACAAAAACTAAGCCTCGTCACAAAAACTGCCTTTGGACAAAGACGAAAAATGCTTCGTCAAAATCTCAAAACACTTGGAGGTGAAGTATTGTTAGAAAAAGCTGGAATTGATGGAACGCGCCGTGCTGAAACGCTCTCGGTTTCTGAATTTATAACTTTAGCACATCTAGTGCTCTAAAATGCACTTTTTGTTATGCAATCTTTTTTAATCAAGACATTTATCGATCTTTTCAGCAATAAGCCCATCAACAAAAGAGCCAAGATAAGAACAGCGCTCGCGTTTTGCGGTTTCAGCTAAATAAATTGATTTAATAAAAGATAAAGACTGATCTAAATCTTCGTTAATCACAACATAATCATAAGAACGCCAATGCTTTAACTCTGTTCGGGCATTTTCCAATCGTAAATTGATGATATCTTGACTATCTTCTGCTCGACGATGTAAACGCGAAACAAGCTCTTTCATTGATGGTGGAAGGATAAAAACAGATACAGTGTCTCCTAGCATCTTTTTTTGCAGCTGCTCGGTACCTTGATAATCAATATCAAATAACATGTCACGGCCAGTACTCAATGCGTTTTCAACAGTTTCACGTAAAGTGCCATAATAATTTCCATGAACTTCTGCCCATTCAATAAATTCATCTCTATCACGCTTATATTCAAACTCTTCCTTTGAAATAAAGTGATAATGTAGTCCATCCACTTCACTAGGACGTCTTCTCCTTGTGGTCATACTTACGGAAAGCTCTAATTGTCCATCTTTTAGAAGTAATCGAGAAATTGTTGATTTACCAGCACCTGAAGGTGAAGAGAGAATAAATAAAAAACCGCGGCGTTGAATTTTTATAGCACTCAATTTACTTTCAAAGACTGTCATTACATCACTCTACTTTGTTCATAAATGTTTCTCCAAAATTTGAATTATACATTATCTCAACCTTTCCCCTAATCAATGTGTTTTCTTAGCAGTTCTCAATGTTATTCTGCTCTTTTTTGAGATAAGTTATTAGCAGTGTATTCACTACTTTCTTAAAGATTTTTACCCATACGCTAATCCCACTTTTAACAGACAAGAAAATGATTTTTTATCATTCTCATAAAAAGTTTAAATAGAAAAATTTTACTATATTTTGGATTCTCATTTACGATGCAAAGATGTGTTACCATTATAAATTCAATGTCTTGCTTTTAATTCTCGCCACTTGCGAACATTCATATTATGTTCCTCTAAAGTTCGAGAGAAAACATGCCCTCCTGAACCATCAGCAACAAAATAAAGTGCATCACTGCTTGGTGGATGTGCCACCGCTTTCAATGAAGCTCGACCTGGATTTGCAATAGCTGTTGGAGGCAAACCATTAATTTTATAAGTATTATATGGTGTTTTCTTCTCAAGATCTGAACGATAAATTGCACGACCGGACGGTTTTCCTTTTCCTCCAAAGAGACCATAAATTACTGTTGGATCCGATTGAAGACGCATATGCTTTGTAAGGCGGTTATAAAATACCGCAGCAACCATTGGTCTTTCTGCTGCAATTCCTGTTTCTTTCTCAACAATTGAGGCTAATATAACAAATTCATCAATTGATTTAATGGGTAGATCAGGTGAACGCGTAGCCCATATAGCATGAATTAATTTTGTTTGTCCTTCACGCAATCTGTTTACAATCTCTTTACGCGTTGTCCCCCGAATAAAATGAACTGTATCCGTCATTAAACAGCCCTCTGGAGGCAAAATTTCTGGAAGGTCCCCAATCAAAATTTCATTCGCCGCTAATCGATCAAAAATTTGCTGAACCGTTAAACCTTCCGGTACTGTAAAAGTATACTCAATGGATTTTCCTTTCACAAGAATATCCATAATATCCTGCATTGAAGCATGGGCTGGAATTAAATATTCACCAGCCTTCAGATGCGTTGTTTTTTGGTGATAACCAACCCCATAAACAAAAATATCTGATGATCGAATGAAACCACGTTTTTCTAGCAATGAAGCAATTTCACGAATTCCTGTGCCAGGATGGATAAGAATAACTTGTTCTTCCTCAATTCCTCCCTTTTCTTCAAAAATACTTTTTCCAATATAAAGAGGAATACTTATGCCGAAAAGAATAATTATAATCAGCATGAGAAAAAAATGACCGAGAATAACCAACGGATTACGGACGATAGATGATTTCTTTCGTTTGTTATGTGTTAACATGTCACAATTATCTGCTCAATGATTCGAAGAGGAATCACTTACGTCCTTTAATGATTTTCCATTTTTCACATCGGACATAACCCCTCAATAGCGATTAAGGATAATATTATAATTTCTCATTCACCTTTATAATAAAGTAGAAAACTCAACAGCAGAAATTAAATAAAAATATTTATTATCCCCTAAAACGTCGCATCACCAACGATGCATTTGTTCCACCAAATCCAAAAGAATTGGAAAGTATCGTATCAATCTTTCGTTCGCGTGGTTTGTGCGGTACAAGGTCAATTTTCGTTTCAATCGATGGATTGTCAAGATTAAGTGTCGCTGGTGCTATATTATCCCGTATAGCTAGAATACAAAAAATAGCCTCAGCAGCACCGGCAGCACCAAGTAAATGTCCGATAGATGATTTCGTTGATGACATAGAGACTTGTGGTGCATAATTTCCTAAAACACGCTCAACAGCTGCTAACTCTATGGAATCAGCCATCGTTGATGTACCATGCGCATTAATATAATCAAGTTCACTCACATTGACTTGTGCACGCTTAAGAGCGGACATCATACTACGCTGAGCCCCTTCACCACTTTCTGAAGGTGCTGTAATATGGTAAGCATCACCGGATAAACCATAGCCAATCATCTCTGCATAAATACGTGCTCCTCGTTTTTTAGCATGTTCCAGCTCTTCTAAAACAACAACTGCCGCTCCTTCCCCCATCACAAAACCATCACGATCAGTATCATAAGGACGTGACGCCCGTTCAGGATCATCATTGCGACAAGTAGAAAGAGCTCTACAAGCTGCAAAACCTGCAAGAGATATCCGATTTATCGGAGATTCGGCCCCTCCTGCCACCATAACATCTGCATCACCAAACATAATCAAACGTGCCGCATCACCAATCGCATGCGCCCCTGTCGAACAAGCCGTTACAACAGAATGATTAGGCCCCCGTAAACCATATTGGATAGATACATAACCAGAAGCAAGATTAATTAAACGACCCGGAATAAAAAAAGGAGAAACACGACGTGGGCCCTTATCACGAAGCGTATAACCAGCTTCAACAATACCCTCAACTCCCCCAATCCCCGAACCAATTAATACACCTGTACAAATCTGATCTTCATCACTCTTAGGAAACCATTCAGCATCTGCAAGCGCTTGGTTAGCAGCAGCCATTGCATATATAATAAATGCATCAACCTTACGTTGCTCTTTAGGTTCCATATACAAATCAGCATTATAGGTCCCCTCTGTTCCATCCCCTAAGGGAATACGCGCAGCAATCTGGCATGGCAAATCTGACACATCAAATTCAGTGACACGTCGGACACCACTACTTCCTTCAAGAAGTCGTTTCCAACTATATTCAATATTACCAGCTAATGGAGATACCAATCCTAAACCAGTAACAACAACACGTCTCATAACTTCTAACCTTGAACTAAACTCCACCTCTCAAAGCTCTCTTTCCAAAAGAGCTCCAAAGAATATAGGCAAAAGCAATTTATGCCTTTGCCCTTTAGTAATCATGCAGAAGCTTTATCAATGAACTTGACTGCATCACCAACTGTGAAAATCGTCTCAGCAGCTTCATCTGGAATTTCTACCCCAAACTCTTCTTCAAAAGCCATAACGAGTTCAACTGTATCAAGACTATCAGCCCCTAGATCATCGATAAAGCTTGCATTTTCTACAACTTTATCAGCATTAACCCCAAGATGTTCCACAATAATTTTCTTAACGCGCTCTACTGTATCACTCATGTTGAAATCCTCGAATTTATATTTTCCTATAATTTGGTTAACTATATCGGCTCATCTAATCAAGCAATAGATGCATTACTTTAAAAGATTTTAGCAATGATTTAAAACATCCTGTGGATATCCCCTACAAAATGAACCAATTTGACATTCCGACATCAATTGATCAACGGCCATGTTAAAGAAATAGATGCATCTTTCTATTTCAATCTTTACTATCTAAAATAATACAACTCATAAATCAATGTGGAATAAAATAAATACTCAAATCATTGCCATTCCACCATTGATATGGAGTGTTTGACCTGTCGTATAGGCTGCTTCATCGCTCGCTAAATAAACAGCAGCAGCGGCTATTTCTTGCCCACTCCCCATACGCTTCATTGGAATCGCAGCCATAATGGCCTCTTTTTGCTTTTCATTAAGCTTGTCTGTCATTGCAGATTTAATAAATCCTGGAGCAATACAATTGACAGTGATGTTTCGCGAAGCAATTTCTTGTGCCAATGCTTTAGAAAAACCTATCAAGCCTGCTTTTGCAGCACAATAATTCGTTTGTCCCGGATTTCCCACAACACCAACAACAGATGTAATGTTAATAATCCTTCCATAACGGCGGCGCATCATAGAATGTATTAATTCACGCGTCAAAAGAGAAGCAGCTGTTAGGTTAACTTCTAAAACATCATCCCAGTCTTTATCTTTCATACGCACAAAAAGACCATCCCTAGTGATTCCCGCATTGTTAACCAAAATATCGACGCCATCCATTTCTCTTTCTGCAACTTCAGCCAATTGTTTAATCGATTGGCGTTCAGAAAGATTAGCGGGAAATACAAAAACATTCTGTCCTAATTCTGCCGCCACTTCTCTAAGCTTTTCTTCACGTGTTCCATGAAGTCCAACAATCGCTCCTTGTGCATGAAAGCAGCGTGCAATTGCCTCACCAATTCCTCCCGAAGCCCCCGTTACAAAAGCTTTACGTCCTGTTAATCTAAACATTTTTTTTAACTCCTTATAGATTAAACGCCAAGCATGCCTAGCGCTGATTCTATTTCATCAACCGTTCCAATTGTTACCCCCTTTATATCTTTGTTAATACGACGCGTTAAACCTGTTAATACTTTTCCAGAACCAACTTCAAAAAGCGTATCAACCCCATTAGCAGCGATCCATTCTATTGTTTCACGCCATCGCACCCTTCCAGTCACTTGTTGGATAAGAAGAGTAGCAATACGCTCTGGATTACTCTCAGGTGCAACAGAAACATTGGCAATCAAAGGAACAATAGGGGGCATTTTGTTAACAGTCAAAAGTGCTTTCTTCATGGCAGCAGCAGCAGGTTGCATTAAAGGTGAATGAAAAGGTGCAGAAACTGGAAGAAGAAGTGCACGTTTTGCACCTTTTGTTGATGCAATCTCTACCGCTGTCTCAACTGCTTTTGCTTTACCTGAAATAACAATTTGCCCACCACCATTATCATTAGCAATCTGACATAGTCCTTCTCCAGAAACAGTTTCACAAATTTCTTCCACAATGTGCTCTTCCAAACCAATCAGTGCTGCCATAGAACCTTCACCAACCGCAACAGCAGCCTGCATAGCATTGCCACGAATACGCAAAAGTCTTGCCGTATCTGTGAGAGTAAATGTACCAGCAGCACAAAGAGCCGAATATTCACCTAGAGAATGACCAGCAACAAACCTTACCTTTTCTTCTATACGAAGCCCTAATTGTTTCATCACACGAATAACAGCCATGGATACAGCCATTAATGCCGGTTGTGCATTTGCTGTTAACGTTAAAACATCTGCTGGTCCTTCAAAAATGATCTTTGATAATTTCTCACCCAAAGCATCATCAACTTCCTCGAAAACCATCCGTGCGGCAATAAATTGCTCTGCAAGCGCCTTCCCCATACCAACAAGTTGACTTCCCTGCCCTGGAAAAATAAAAGCTGCACCCATTTATCAACTCCTAAAATTGTATCATTAAATTATTTTCTTTTGACCTTATTCATCTGCACAAATCAAGATAAAGCCTTTTATTTAAAACGAATGCCACTCTTAAAATTATATTTTAAGGGCGGAATTTGATATAAAAACTTAGGAAAATAAGGTGCTATAAACTGAATAACACCCAAACTTATGAGACTTCCTAAAATTGCACCTGCTAAAATATCAAAGGGATAATGTACACCCACAAAGATGCGCGCCCAGGAGATCAAGCACAAAAACACCGTGGCAAATTTAAAAGCAACTTTGTATTGGTAAAGGTAAAAGTTAGCTGCATAAGATGCAATGGTCAAGGCATGATTACTAGGAAAAGAAGCTGTTGCACGATGTTGAATAAGCGGTGTCGTCAACCCTACAACGAATGGGCGCGGATGAAAATAAAAAAGAGAAATGAGATAACCTATAAAAAGAGCCGCACAAATACTCATGCAAATGCTTAGCACGACACATCGTTCCCTCTCCCCACCGCAAAACCACAACGCACAAAGATGGAGAGGAATAATATAAATTAAAAACTTTGCACAAAAAATACTAAATAAAACTACAATCGACCAAGCTTGATGATTGCCGACAAACATTTCAAAGAGTGTAACATCAATCTGGTTTAAAAAGTCCATTTTTCTCTCCTTTATATTACAGTACTATCTTTTTATAGAAGAGGGAAATATATCAAGATTTAATAAATCAATTTTTTTATGTGCATAAACTTGCTATTTTAAAAGATAACCTGTAGATATGAAATATTTGTTGCCGGCACTTTAGCTGGAGGTTGAACGGAGGGCTGTAAAATGTCAGTAGGAAATACAATGTTTCCGGCCTCCCGTGTCTCCGCTCTGAGATGTCTCGAATCGTAAACGCGTCCTTTCTTCTTTGGGTTTCCAAAAAAGACAAGTCGCAGAGGCTTTGCGCTAAAACCGGTAAGATTTAATTGAAGAAAGGCAAAACAATGGCTCTTTATGAACATATGTTCCTTGCCCGACAAGACATTACACCGCAGCAAGTTGATGAACTTTTGAGTCTCTACAAAGGTGTCATTGAAGCACATGGTGGAAAAGTTGGGCGTATAGAAAATTGGGGACTTCGTCCTCTTGCTTACCGTATTCGTAAAAACCGTAAAGCTTATTATGCCTTGGTTAATATTGATGCACCAGCTTCAGCAATTGCTGAAGTAGAGCGTCAGATGCGCATCAATGAGGATATTTTGCGTTATATGACCATTCGCGTAGAAAAACACGAAAAAGAAAAATCTGCTATGCTCTCACACCTTGATCGCAATAGTCACATTGGACACGATGAAGAGCGTCCTCGTTTTCCACGTCGTCAACGTGAAAATGCTATAGAAGGAGTAGAAGGATGACCGATAGTAATCAAAACTCTGCGCGTCGCCCCTTTCATCGTCGTCGTAAAACATGTCCTTTTTCAGGGACCAATGCTCCAAAAATTGATTATAAAGACATCAAGTTGTTACAGCGTTATATTTCCGAACGTGGAAAAATTGTTCCTTCACGGATTACTGCTGTTAGTCAGAAAAAACAGCGTGAATTAGCTAGCGCTATCAAACGTGCTCGCTTTTTAGGCTTACTTCCGTACGTTATAAAGTAAAAGATTAATACACTATGCAACTGGAGAGTTTCTCCAGTTGCTTTTCTTAGATGTTTTTAAAAAATAGCTTGTTGTATCCTATGTTAAGCTATTAAATATCAAAGTTGGGGCGTTGACACACCTCTAACTGCAGAAAGCAGGACAGCAATAAATGAAAAAAAATCGTACCTATGAGATATTAACCGGTATTTTGGCAGGATTATTTGCTGTTGTGATAGGAATGGCAATCATCAGTGTTGCAAATATCGTGCCCTTTTTTTCTCTTCTTCTTGGTTGCTTTCTTTCATTGCCAATTTTTATTATTGCGTTCGGTCAAGGAACATTAGCCAGTCTCATCGCCCTCATAAGTGCCACTGTTGTTCTTATCGTAACCACTAATACCTATATTGCTCTTGGCTTTATGTTCTTATTTTTCCTTCCTGCTGTCTATGCTTCTTGGCTTCTTGGGCTTGCACGACCAGCGCAAAAAGAAAATGAACTGATATGGTATCCATTATCATCGGTTATTTTTCATTTAACTAATTTTATCGCTCTTATAGCAACTTTCATTGGGCTCTATGTTCAAACCCGTCCTTCCACACCCATTATTGCAAAAAAAATCACCGAAACCATAGCACAAACTCTGCAACAAGCGCAGTCAATAAAAGAAGCCGATATACGCGCTTTTAGTGAGCTTTTAATAACGCATACAGCAACTTTTACTGCTTTTTCTTTAACTATTTATAGCTTGGTTTTTCTTATTGGTAACCTTTACTTTTCCATGATAGCAGCACAACACATGAAATGGCTGAAAAGACCCCGTGATGATTGGAGTCAAACTCTCCGCCTTCCAATTTCTGGAATTGTTATTTTCATTATTGTTTGCATAGCATCAATGGTTGAGTTAAGCGCTTCTCTTAACTTGAGTACCTGTGTCTTTAGTACTGCATACACTGTCATCATATTAATTAGCGGTCTAGCATATCTTCACAATATTACAAAAGGGGTAAACGGTCGGATTATTATACTTTCTCTTGTTTATATTGCTATTTTAACAGTTGTTTTTGCTCCACCTATTTTTTTCATGATGCTTTTGATGGGAATTTGGGCTGCTATTCAATACAACTTTCAATCACGCAAAAAACTCTCCTAAATTTATTTGTTCGAAAGGAAAAACTATGGATATTATTCTACTTGAGCGCATTCCTCGTCTGGGTCAGATGGGTGATATTGTCTCAGTTAAAGATGGTTATGCACGTAATTTTCTCTTGCCTCAAGGTAAAGCTTTACGCGCAAATGAAGCTAATAAAAAACATTTTGAGATACAACGTGCACAACTTGAAGCGCGTAATCTTGAACGCAAAAGCGAAGCACAAAAAATTGCTGAAAAACTTGATGGTCAATCATTCATTGTTGTTCGTTCTGCTGGTGAAACAGGACAACTTTATGGTTCTGTGTCAACACGTGATATTGCTGAAATCATAACAGATGAAGGCTTTTCTATTGGGAGAAATCAAATCGAACTTAACCATCCAATAAAAATGATCGGTCTTCACACTATCACTCTTAGCTTACATCCTGAGGTTCAAATTTCTGTGATTATTAATGTTGCGCGTTCTACCAGTGAAGCACAACGCCAAGCAGAAGGTGAAACTCTCACTTCGGCTAAGGAAATATATAATATTCAAGAAGAATTATTAGAAGAAAGTCAGGAAAAATTATTGGCAGAAGAAATTAATGAAAACGATATAAACAGTTCTCATCAAGAATCTTAATTGCTATTTTTGCTTTCTGTTTTATATTTTTTATTCCATTTTAAATATTGCTCATAAAATACTCACACTTTAAAATTGAGTATTTTATGGCTATCATGCGTAAAGAACCTAATTTTATGAAAGAATTAGAAATATATTATTTAAAGACATTACATGCTGAGAATGATAATATCACTAAGAGGAAATGTCTTTTGTTTTTCAACACATAAAGCAAAAATAATTTAAAGTTCTACCCTTAAGGGCAAGGTTTATATGAGCGGTAAGTTGGTTATATCCTCACATTATCTGAAATAATTTCAGTTATAAAAAAGTAATTCTATTTATACAGATATTGGAATTTTAAGGTCACATAACTTCAAAATACTTAAATTTAGAGTACCAAAACTTCCACTTTAAAACCACATATTATAACATAAAATAGATAGACGTTATATAAATAATACACAAATGATAAATGAGCAACGAAAAGAGAGTTTTGAAAAACTATATAATTTTAACTGAAAATGAAGATTTATAGCTCTATTCTTTTAATTATACGATTTTCAATTTATCGCCTAAAGTAGCTAGACTTGGAATTTTAGTGGAAAAATATTATGGAAGAAACTAACGTTGTTAATGTCAGCTCTTCAAAAAAAGAAGATTCTCCTTCTTTTCGGCAACTTCCGTATAATATTGAAGCTGAACAGGCATTGCTTGGTGCCATCTTTATCAACAATGATTCTCTTGACCGCGTTTCAGATTTTTTAAAACCAGAACATTTTTTTGAACCATTGCATCAAAAAATTTATCATATTTTATCTCACCTTATTAAAACAGGAAAGCGTGTAGATCCAGTTACAATCAAGCCCTATATCCAAATGGAAGACAAAATTGGAGATATGACTGTATACCAATATGTTGTTCGTTTAGCCACAGAGGCAGTCACTATTATTAACGCTGAAGATTATGGACGCGTCATTTACGATCTTTTTATCCGCCGATCTTTAATTAACCTTGGAACTCAAGTTGTCAATACAGCCTTTGATGCTCCTGTAGAGCTCACGCCTACCCAACAAATTGAAACTGTTGAAAATCAGTTATTTGAGCTAGCAGAAAAAGGGAAATATGGAGGTGGATTTGAAAATTTTAATGAGGCTATCAAAAAAGCTATCGATATGGCAAGTGCTGCGAAAAAGCGCTCTTCACAATTATCAGGGATAGCCACTCATATTAAAACACTTGATGAAAAAATGGGAGGATTACAAGCATCTGACTTAATTATCCTTGCGGGACGCCCTGGTATGGGTAAAACCTCACTGGCTACCAATATTGCCTTTAATATTGCTAATGCTTATAATCGTAATGCCAATATCCAAGAAAATGAAGGCGGCATTGTAGGTTTCTTCTCACTTGAAATGTCCTCAGAACAGCTTGCAACACGTATTATTTCTGAACAAACAGAAGTCTCTTCTTCTGATATTCGGCGTGGTAATATTTCAGATGAACAATTTTCAAAAATTATTCGTGCGGTGAACCAACTACAAAAGGCACCACTTTATATTGATCAAACTGGGGGAATATCAATTACGCAATTAGCTGCTCGTGCGCGGCGTCTCAAACGACAACATGGTTTAGATATCTTGTTTATTGACTATATCCAACTCATGACAAGCAGTTCAAAGCGTTCATCAGAAAATCGTGTTCAAGAGATCACAGAAATTACCACAGGATTAAAAGCATTAGCGAAAGAATTGAACATTCCTATTATCGCTCTCTCTCAACTTTCACGTCAAGTAGAAAATAGAACAGATAAACGTCCACAACTCTCCGATTTACGTGAATCTGGTTCAATTGAGCAAGATGCCGACATCGTTCTGTTTGTCTATCGTGAAGAATATTATTTCAAAAATGAAGAACCCAAATTAGGTACTTTGGAACATCAAAAATGGCAAGATGAAATGGATAAAATTATGGGAAAAGCTGATGTTATTGTTGCGAAACAACGCCATGGGCCGACAGGAATCGTGCCACTTGCCTTTCAATCTGATTTCACACGCTTTAGCGATCTGGCAGATAGCAATTATCTTCCAGAACAAATTGGTTAAATCACCATGGTACGGAAACGTATTCAATTTATCTGTCAAAATTGTGGAAGCGTCCATTCTCGTTGGGCAGGGAAATGTAGCGCCTGTGGAGAATGGAACTCTCTTGTTGAAGAAAATATAAATGGCGGCATAGGAAGTGGTCCTAAGCAAAATGCTCGTAAAGGACGCATCGTCACACTCACATCTCTTTCTGGAAATATCGAAGATGCTCCACGTATTCATTCTGGTATTGCTGAACTTGATCGTGTTACCGGTGGGGGCTTTGTCCGTGGATCAGCACTCCTTGTTGGTGGTGATCCAGGTATTGGTAAATCAACATTGCTGACACAAACAGCTGCTGCTTTATCACGCAAAGGATATAATGTCATCTATATTTCAGGTGAAGAGGCTATTGCGCAAATTTGTCTGCGCGCACAAAGGCTTGAAGCTGACAATACAGAAATGAAACTTGCTGCTGAAACCAATGTTGAAGATATTCTGGCAACCTTAAGCGAACATAAAAACCTTGATATGGTGATTATCGATTCGATTCAAACCCTATGGTCAGATACCGCAGATTCATCACCTGGTACTGTAACACAAGTACGTATCGGTGCTCAAGCAATGATCCGCTTTGCCAAGAAAACAGGAGCCGCCGTTGTTCTTGTTGGTCATGTTACAAAAGATGGGCAAATTGCTGGTCCTCGAGTTGTTGAACATATGGTTGATGGCGTTCTCTATTTTGAGGGTGAAGGAGGACATCATTATCGCATTCTTAGAACTGTAAAAAATCGCTTCGGACCAACAGATGAAATTGGTGTCTTTGAAATGTCTGATAAAGGATTACGCGAAGTGATAAATCCATCTGAATTGTTTTTAGGGGAACGTAATGCAAAAGCACCTGGCGCTGCTGTTTTTGCGGGAATGGAAGGAACACGACCGATACTCGTAGAAATTCAAGCGCTTGTTGCTCCTTCTTCTCTTGGAACACCAAGACGTGCGGTTGTCGGATGGGATGGAAATCGTCTTTCTATGATTCTTGCCGTTTTAGAAGCCCATTGCGGCATTCGTTTTGGACAGCATGATGTCTATCTAAATGTGGCAGGTGGATATCGCATATCAGAACCCGCTGCTGATTTAGCTGTAGCAGCTGCTTTGGTATCTTCTCTTGCCAATATTCCTTTGCCAACGGATTATGTCTATTTTGGTGAAGTTAGTCTTTCAGGAGCTACCCGCGCTGTTGCACATTCAGCACAGCGCATCAATGAAGCAAAAAAACTCGGCTTTCAAGGAGCATTTCACCCCACGACAACAACCGAAATGATGAAGTCACTCAATTTTCAACAAAAAACTTTCTCCGACCTTCCCGAACTCGTTGCTACTCTTACCGTAAGTAAAAAATGATCTGCACCACAGATATGATAGTATAGAAAAAACTCTATAAAATACAAAAGATCCTTGCTATAAGAACAAAAAATGGCATAACAAAAAAAATTATTTTATACTGACTTAAAAGAGCCCAACTTTATGTATAAGGAACAAACAAATGATCATAACAATCCTTGATGGAATTGTCGTAGTAATCATCCTGTTGTCCGCTTTTCTTGCTATGCTTCGAGGATTTTCACGTGAAATGTTATCGTTGATTTCTTGGGCAGTTGCAGCTGTTACGACACTGTTTTTATTCAAGCCTGTCTTACCTTTTTTTGAACACTATCTCTCTAATAAAATGGTTGCATTGATCACAACATTGGTCACAATCTTTATTATTGTTCTCATTATTACTTCAATTATTACAATGAAGATCTCTGATTTTATTATTGATAGTCGAATTGGTATCCTTGACCGTGCTATTGGTTTTATTTTCGGAGCACTTCGCGGTTTACTTATCATGGTCATCGGTATGTTGCTGATTAATGCACTGATTAAACCCGAGCTTCAAGCGAATTGGTTAAAAAATGCAAAAATGAGACCTATTTTAGATTCAGTGGGACAAAAAGTTTGGGAAATACTCCCAAAAGATATTGGATCTGTTCTCGAAAAGGCAGAAAATTTGTTTAAAGACAGCAATAAACATACGTATGAGCAACACTCTCATGAAAAGATAATTTTGAAAAAATAGTGAATAGTTTTTCATGAGGAAAGAGAATTAAATGATGTAAAACGTGATATTAATGATTCCCCCATATCACAACTGAAAGAATATGATGATAAAAAGCAATGTTTTCTGTCAAGAAGTTTCATTAGATGATGATACCCTTCATGAAGAATGTGGGGTTTTTGGTATTCTTGGGCATGAAGATGCAACAACATTAACAGCTCTTGGACTCCACGCACTTCAGCATCGTGGGCAAGAAGCAGCTGGTATTGTTTCCTACCATAATAAAATGTTTCATCAAGAAAAGCATTTAGGTCTTGTGGGTGATCACTATACAAATCCTACAACACTTGCACGCTTACCAGGAAATCGCGCTATTGGACATACCCGTTATTCAACAACTGGAGAAGTAGCATTACGCAATGTTCAACCCCTTTTTGCTGAATTAAAAGTTGGAGGTATAGCTATCGCGCATAATGGTAATCTTACCAATGGTCTTACATTACGCCGTGAACTCATCGCTTCTGGAGCTATCTGTCAATCAACATCAGATTCAGAAGTTTTTCTCCATCTTATTGCCCGCTCACGTTATGAATCGTCCTCCGATCGTTTTGTTGATGCAATTCGGAAAGTAGAAGGTGGGTATGCTATGTTAGCGCTCACGCGTACAAAGCTTATTGCTGCACGCGATCCAACAGGAATTAGACCCCTCGTGATGGGTGAGCTTGATGGTAAGCCTATCTTTTGTTCTGAAACTTGTGCTCTTGATATTATTGGAGCAAAATATGTTCGTGATGTTAAAAATGGAGAAATCATCATATGCGAAATACAAAAAAATGGGGAAATTACGCAAAAAATTATAAAACCAGAAAATGAAAAACCAGAAAAACTTTGCTTGTTTGAATATGTTTATTTTGCCCGTCCTGACTCCATCGTTGGAGGGCGTAGTGTTTATACAACACGCAAAAATATGGGGATCCGTTTAGCACAGGAAGCTCCTTGTGAGGGTGATGTTGTGGTTCCTGTTCCTGACGGAGGAACCCCTGCTGCAATTGGCTATGCACAAGAAATTGGAATTCCCTTCGAGCTTGGTATTATTCGTAATCACTATGTTGGCCGTACCTTTATTGAACCAACACAACAAATTCGCGCTTTTGGTGTCAAGTTAAAACATTCTGCAAACCGTCCTGTAATTGAAGGAAAACGTGTTATCTTGGTTGATGACTCTATTGTACGTGGAACAACATCCCTTAAAATTGTGCAAATGCTCCGCGATGCAGGAGCAAAAGAAGTTCATATGCGCATTTCTAGCCCTATGATTTTCTATCCCGACTTTTATGGTATTGATACACCTAAAGCCGAAAACCTTTTAGCGAATCAATATCCAGATTTAAAATCTATGTGTGATTTTATTGGAGCAGATTCATTAGAATTTCTTTCAACGGATGGATTATATCTTGCTGTAGCAGGGGAAAAACGCAATAACGCCGATCCACAATTTACTGACCATTATTTTACTGGATATTATCCTACGCATCTGGTTGATCAAGAAAATCTCTCCAAAATTCATCAATCATCTGTTCTAAAAACAAGAGATTAATGATGATAAAACGTGACTTTAGTCTCCACGGACGTGTTGCACTTGTTACTGGCGCATCAAGAGGAATTGGCTATCATTTGGCACTCGAGCTTGCTGCACGCGGCGCTCATATTATTGCTCTTGCACGAACAGTCAGTGGACTTACTGAATTAGACAATCAAATCCGAGAAAAAGGGGCTCACGCAACCCTCGTTCCGCTCGACTTGCATCATATGGAAAACATCGATGCTCTTGCTATCTCAATTGCCAAACGCTGGAAAAAACTTGATATTATCGTTGCAAATGCAGGAATCCTTGGAACGCTCTCACCAATAGCGCATATAGAAAACACGGTATTTGAAGATGTTTTTCAAATAAATCTTTTCAGCCAATGGCGCTTAATGAAAGCCGTTGAGCCTTTATTACGTGAATCTAACTCTGGACGAGCCATCCTATTATCCTCAAGCGTTGCGCATGTTGCACGCCCTTTCTGGGGTGCTTATGCAGCCTCTAAAGCTGCTTTAGAGATGATTGCCCGCTGTTGGGCAGAAGAACTCAAACAAACCCCTATTAAGATTAATTGTGTCAACCCTGGTGCCACACGCACTGCCATGCGCGCTAAAGCTATGCCCGGTGAAGATCCACAAACTCTCCCTTCACCAGAAAAGGTCGCAAAAAAGATAGTACATTTGTTATCACCTGATTTAAAGGAAACTGGAAAACTCTTTAATGTCCATAAAAATCGGTTTGTCGATTATCATGTACCTGATTGATCCTCATCTGAGAAGTAAATCTTTTGATTTCTCTCTCTTCTTCCTGTGCTTCTCAATAGAAGAATAAAATACTTTATGATTCTTGAATAGCTTTTTTAGCATCAGCCTTTTTCTCTTCTAAAGCAGCGCGTTTATTATAAGCGATAAAACTACAGGGGAGAAAAATCATATAGCTAACAGCTGTAATTAATAAAGTTTTCCATGTGTACGCCGCAAGAAAACCGACATAAATAACAATGACTAACATGCACGGTATAACGATATCGCGCCTTAAATTTTGATCAATTGTTTTTGCATTCCATACTGGTAAACGACTAATCAAAAGAAAAGCAATAATTACAGTATAAAGACTAAAAAATAATGCCCACCCCCAATTGGGAACCAAACCAAGAGCACCTAAATAGGTAGGCAATAAAAGGAGTAATGCTCCTGCTGGTGCTGGAACGCCAACAAAATAACTTTTCTGCCACTTAGGTATATTGGTGTTATCCAACATCACATTAAAACGTGCTAATCGCAAACAACAAGCAACACAATAAACAAGGGCTGCAACCCAACCAATGTGATTTGCTTGATTCAAGATAAAGGAATAAACAATAAGTGCAGGGGTAACACCAAAATTTATAACATCAGCAAGAGAATCCATCTGTGCCCCAAAAGATGAACTACCATCTATTAAACGGGCAATGCGACCATCAGCACCATCTAAAACTGCGGCTAAAAGCACCATTAAAATAGCAGCTTCATAACGATGTTCAAAAGCCAAACGAATGCTGCTCATCCCTGCACAAATTGCTAAAATAGTAATAATATTGGGAATGACATACCGCATTGATGTAGGTGAACGCCGCCGATTTGCAACATCATCATGCTGCCCCTCAGGATTGAATGAAGAAAATGGCGAAAAATTTTTCATTGTGAGTCCTAATCATATCTGAAGTCCGTTGTGGCGCTCTTATCATCAAAAGAACCCAAAACTGTTTCTCCAGCAATTGCTGTCTGCCCAACTGCAACACGCAATTTCATTTCGGTTGGTATATAAATATCAAGGCGAGAACCAAAACGAATCAATCCAAATCGCTCACCAGTCATAACAGCATCGTTTTCTTTTGACCAACAAACAATCCGACGAGCAACCATTCCCGCTATTTGTACGATACCAATTTTACCATGTTTGCTATCAATTACCACCCTATTACGCTCATTAAACTGGCTAGCTTTATCAAACTCAGCATTGGTAAATCGACCTGGATGATAAACGATAGACTCTACTGTACCACTGATAGGAATACGATTAATATGGCATGAAAAAACATCCATAAAAATGGAAATACGGATCATTTCATCTTTCCCTAATCCTAATTCCTCAGGTGGAACACATGATTCCACAAATGAAATACGCCCATCTGCAGGCGACATAACCCAATTTGAATTCAAAGGGATCACACGACCTGGATCACGGAAAAAGTATATACACCACACCGTGAGAACGAGACCAAACCAAAACAACGGACTCCATATCCAACCAAGAATGAGCGAAATAACAAAAAACGCTACAATAAAAGGATAACCCTCTTTATGAATTGGTACAAAGCTATTATGGAAAGATTGCAGAATACTCATATAATTTCCTATTCATCGTAAACTTAAACAAGCAACAAATCTTTTTGTTCCTCTTGTGTCTTTTTATGTATTTAATCAATCACTCCATATAAAGATATAGATTACATTTTGCCCTATTTATTTTTTACGATTAACAACACTCGTCTCATCTTCTTCACGCATTTTACGTAATTTTTCTTCAGCTTTCGATGCTTCAAGCTGCTTATTCCACATTGAAGCATATAAACCTTTCTTGCGTAAAAGCTCTGTATGCGTCCCATTTTCAATAATACGACCACTTTTAAGAACCAAAATTTCATCAGCATTGATAACAGTAGAAAGACGATGAGCAATAATCAATGTTGTACGTCCACGGCTTACAATATCCAATGCTTGTTGAATTTCCTGTTCCGTCGCCGTATCAAGAGCCGCTGTTGCTTCATCTAGAATAAGAAGTGGGGGGGCTTTTAAAAGTGTCCGTGCAATAGCCACACGTTGTTTTTCACCACCTGATAATTTGAGACCTCGCTCTCCTACCATAGACTGAAAACCTTCCGGTAAAATTTCAATAAATTTTGATATTTGTGCCATTTCAGCAGCTTTACGCATCTCTTCATCTGTAGCACTTGGACGCCCATAGCAAATATTATAGGCAATTGTATCATTAAATAACACCGTATCTTGTGGGACCATGCCAATCACTTCACGCAAACTCTTTTGTGTTACGTCACGAATATCCTGCCCGTCAATTGTGATAGAGCCCGCATCAACATCATAAAACCGAAAAAGCAACCGAGAAATAGTGGATTTACCTGCACCCGATGGACCGACAATGGCGACTGTTTTTCCTCCAGGAACTTCAAAATCAATATCTCTGAGAATCTGACGTGTCGAATCATAGGAAAACTTTACCTGATGAAAACGAATGGTCCCATCGCTTATCTCTAACGGTTTAGCATCTGACTTATCAACGATCTCCTGCTGAACATCTAAAAGATCAAACATTGCTTCAATATCTGTTAAACCTTGTCGAATATCACGATAAATTGAACCAATAAAATTCAATGGAATGGAAAGTTGTATTAAAAGTGCATTAATAAAAACAAAATCTCCTAAAGTTTGTGTCTTATAAAAAACTTCATAAGCTGACATCAGCATTATGGTCGTCATTCCAATACCAAAGATAAGGGACTGACCAAAATTAAGCCAGCTTAACGATGTCCAAATCTTTGTTGCGGCTTTTTCATAACCTACCATAGAAGCATCAAACCGATCAGCTTCTAGAGTTTCATTGCCAAAATATTTGACCGTTTCAAAATTCAAAAGAGAATCAACAGCGCGAGTATTCGCTTCAGTATCTGCCGTATTCATTTGTTGCCGAATACGAATGCGCCAATCACTCGCCTTAATGGTAAACAAGATATATAATCCAACCGTTATAGCAACGATGAGAAGATAATGCCACCCATAACTTATGTAAAACACAAGCGCCGTTAGCATAAATTCTAAAACTGTCGGTACTGTGTTCAGAATTGAAAATCTTACGATCGTTTCAATTCCTTTTGTACCACGCTCAATCACACGAGAAAGCCCACCAGTTCGGCGTTCCAAATGAAATCGCAAGGATAACTCATGCATATGTACAAAGGTTTTATATGCTAATTGACGAACAGCGTATTGACCAACAGTGGCAAAAAGGGAATCGCGTAATTGATTTAATCCAGCCTGCATAACACGTGCGACATTGTATGCCAAAACGAGCATGATGGGAATAATCCAACTAGATGAGAACCATTCAGGTAGCTGAAAGCTTGAATCAAGCACATTCGTAGAATATTTAAAGAAATACGGTACAGATATGAGAACGAACTTAGCCAAAACAAGATAAAATATTGCCCACAGCACTCGCATTTTTAGATCACGCCGACCTACTGGCCACATATAGGGCCATAAATTGTAAAGTGTGTGCAGAGTTTTCCCTGTATCTGATGATACAGTTTTTGTCATTTCATTGCGTTTCATAAAGTCCTTACTTCTCTACCATCTACACAAACAGGAAAAACACCCCCCTGTGGTTGTTTATAGGTTTATCTCTTCATTACGCTTCCAATAAGCTATACCTACTCGCTGTTTGAAGTTAGACTGTTTTTGAAAAAGGAACAAGAAATAATCCACTGTACGATTTATTATTTTTATCTGTATTTTCATACCACTCTGCTGCAAATAAATTTTCAACTTTTACATATTTTTTTTTCAATTCTGCCTGAAGCCACTTTTTTGTTTTACCAATCTCTTTAAGTCCATCATCAATAACTTCACCATTTTCTATTAAAATCGTCGATTTCTTCCCTTCTTCCTTTTTAATGACAGTGCAATCACCATTGGTTTCCAAACGAACAAAAGCAGCTTCATGTAAGTGACACCCTTTAAGACGTAACATCGTAACAAGATCATTAACATTGATCCCTAAGTTCTTAATCTTATCCATTTGGAAAACCCCATCTAAAACTAATGTAACATTCCGCCCAGCAATAAGACGACGAAAAAAAACTAAATAGCGTGCAAAAAAATTAAAAGATGTAATCAAGGTTTGCCAGATGAGTAAAACAAGCAATAATTGAATGCTACTAATATTCTGATTATAAATAACTCCTCCAATAATACCTCCCATGACAAAATTACTGACCAAATCAACTGGTGTCATCTGACTAAGACTCCCACGACCCGTTGTTCTAAAAATAAATAAGAAGGCAACAAGACCTACAGCCAACTTAAGCGCGATATATCCATAATGATATAAAAATTCCATCAAACTTTCTCCCTTTATTTATTAAGCTGCTGGAATAGGAAAATTAGAATCGTTTTATTTCCCACACAGTTATGCGCTCACCACTCTGCGGATCCTTACTATCTTTTAAAAGAACCCCCTCGGCTGCAAGCTCATCACGAATTGTATCCGCAGCTTCCCACTCTTTATTATGGATAAGTCGTAGTCTTTCGGCAATGCGCTGATCAATAAATTTTGCATCAAGGAAAGTTTTTCTTATAAATAATGGGCAGTCTATTTCTTTAATCCATTCTTGTCGTAACAGTCCTAATAAATTCATCCCATTAGCAAGAGCCAAAGCATCCTCTTCTTTATAAAACTTTCGCAAAAGAGTCAGTGCTTTTGGAGTATTAAGATCATCACTGAGTGAATCTATCAAAGTATCATCAATTGCTTCATTGTTTTCCATCGCACTCTTTTTGCTGCGGAGCAGTTCATACCAACGATACAGTTCACTGCTCGATTGCGTTAAACGCTGCGCTGTCCAATTTAATGGTTCACGATAATGTGTTTGCAGCATCGAAAAACGCGCCGATAAACCAGCCCAATTTTTCTTCATTTCATCGGTTAACATACCATTAAACTGCAAAAAATTATTCTCTAAAACAGAACGAATGGTTATGAAATTGCCAAAGCTTTTCGACATCTTTTTGCCTTCAACTTGTAAAAAACCATTATGCATCCAAAAATTCGCCATTCGCTCCGTCCCAAAAGCTGAACAACTTTGTGCAATCTCATTTTCATGATGAGGAAAAATTAAATCAAGTCCACCACCATGGATATCAAAAATATTCGCGGTCGGATCATCACAGGTTAAACCACCGCCATAGGGCGCTAATAACTTTGCCATTGACATCGCAGAACATTCAATATGCCAACCTGGACGACCTAAAACAGGAATTCCGGCCGGCGATTCCCAGCCTGGCTCCCCTTCCTCAGAAGGTTTCCATAAAACAAAATCCATCTCCTCCCTTTTATAAGCAGCAACATCAATACGTGCTCCCGCCCTCATTTCATCTAAAGAACGATTTGCAAATACTCCATAATGAGGAGGATTTTTTATGCTACTTACAGAAAATAATATATGATTTTCCGCTTTATAAGCGTGCCCTTTTTCAAGCAGTCTTTCAATTAAAGAGCGCATCTCTTCTAAATGCTCGGTTGCGCGCGGCTGGCTGGTTGGCAATAGGCAACCAAGTGTTATTGTATCTTGTTGAAACTGGGAATATGTACGTTCTGTTAATTGACGAATAGCGTCATTCAATGACAAGTTTGGATATTCGCAAGCTGCTCGTGCATTAATTTTATCATCAACATCTGTAATATTACGTGCATATAGAACATGCTCTTTGCCATAAACATGACGCAATAAACGAAATAAAATATCAAAAACAATAACAGGGCGTGCATTTCCTATATGTGCATAATCATAAATTGTCGGTCCACAAACATAAAGACGTACTCTTGTCGTATCTATTGGTGTAAAATTTTCTTTTTTACGTGTCAGCGTATTATAAAATCGCAACTCTTTCATTATTAACTCCATGGACGATATTATGCACCGCTCCTTTTAGACGTATCTTATCTCAAATTATCATATTACGCGGTTTAGCTAAAAACTTTTATCTTATAGTAAATTCTTCTTTCTATTGTATTCACGGCTGTATCCATCATTTATCATAAAAACAATCTCTTTTATTTGATTGAACACAAGCATTCTATAGATAGAGAGCTTTTCCCTCCTTGAAGAAAACAAGTTTAGAAAAAATTTCATAGGCAATGGCATATTTATGTGAAAAATAGATTACAGGAAGCAAATCTTAAAATTTTAACCACACAAAGCTTCATCAGTATTTTCAATATTCCACAATGGGTTCCTTACTGTCTCTTCCGCCCTATATTCTATAATCAATCATTGATAATAATATCGCAATTAACCTTAACATCGTTCTCATGGCCAATTATTTCGTCTGTACAGAGTTTTATTCAAAGAAAGCAATAAAAATAATGCGTAATAAATTGAGAAAAATCATTATTTTAATATTTTTTGTCATTTCAATGCCAACCTTTGCGCAACAATCTCCACCTTATGAGAAAAAATTACTTCGCCTCGCAGAAATTTTGGGATCCTTGCATTCTCTCCAAAATCTTTGCGAGCCTCCAACAAACCAATGGTATGATTATATGAATGCACTGATTGAAGCAGAACACCCTATTTCACAAAGACGTGCTTATTTTTATGAAGCGTTTAATGAAGCGTATCGTGCTTTCTCAGAAAATTATCATCATTGTACACAAGCAGCCATTGAAGCCAATCAAAGATACATTGAGGAAGGAAGAATCCTATCCGAAAACCTCCTCATGCATTATAAATAATTAATCTATACAAAAAGTATCTCTCTCAATTTAAGCGATATCAATCAATGATACTCCTCTCACAAATGCGGGGAACAATAAACCAGCTCTGAAAATAGAGAGACTTTTAAAGAATAATGCCTTGATATGTTTTTATTCTTATGAGTAGCTTTTCCCCATATAAAATCGTTCTTTGGCTTCCTCCCCACACCTCAAAGGATGAGTATTGTTAACTAAATTTGCTCTGTAAATAATCTAGGTTCTTGTTGAACAAGATTCCTCTTAGCTTCCCACTCATGTGATTTTCCTCATTAACACTCTATAAAAAAGCCTAAGAATACTCATCACGCACTAAAAAAACATTTATGTTATGTGTCAAAGAGGCTAATCTGCCTTACATCACATCACCACTCTAAAGATGGTATTTTATGGCATAACAGGATAAAACCTATAAAGCTTAATTTTCTTACACCAAAGTTTCCATAAATTTAACAGGCTCTCCTTGTGAAGGTGTGACAATTTCACCTTCCCACATAACGCGCATACCACGGATAATAGTCCCAACAGGCCAACCTTTAACTTTTTGACCATCATAAGGTGTCCAACCGGCACGCGAACCAATTAAGCTATTCGTAATAATTTCTTCTCTCTTAAGATCAACAATGGTCAAGTCAGCATCGTACCCCACAGCAAGGCGCCCTTTACAGCTTATACCAAAAATACGACTAGGGCCATGTGAAGTAAGATCAACAAAACGTTCAAGAGATATTTTTCCTGCATTCACATGTGTCAACATAATTGCTGCTGTCGTTTGCACCCCTGTCATTCCTGAAGGTGAAGAGGGATAAGGTTGAAGTTTTTCTTCAAGAGTATGAGGTGCATGATCTGAGCCTAGGACATCAATAATCCCTTGTTGAACACCGTACCAAAGAGCTTCACGGTGGTGCGACTCACGAATAGGCGGATTCATCTGAATTAATGTACCAAGTTCCTTATAATCATCAGCCGTGAGAGTCAAATGATGTTGTGTCACTTCAATTGTTGCAACATCCTTATGTTTTTTTAGAAAATCAATTTCTTCTGCTGTCGAAAGATGTAACACATGAATCCGCGCCTTCGTCTCATGGGCAATTTTTACCAAACGCTGGGTACATTTTAATGCTGCAACTTCATCACGCCAAATTGGATGTGACGATGCATCGCCTTCAATACGCAATATTTTACGCTCTTTGAGCCTCGCCTCATCTTCAGAATGAAAAGCTACACGACGGCGTGTATTCTTCAAAATAAGGCGTACACTTTCATCATCATCAACCAAAAGATCACCAGTAGAGGACCCCATAAAGACTTTAATTCCAGCCGCCCCAGGAAGTCTTTCTAACTCAGAGAGTTCACAGGCATTTTCACGTGTTCCTCCAACCCAAAATGCAAAATCACAATGCATTCGATGAAATCCGCGTTTAACCTTATCGCTTAATGTTTCTTCTGATGTTGTCAATGGATTGGTATTAGGCATTTCAAAAACTGCCGTAACACCCCCTAACACAGCAGAATACGAGCCACTTTCCAAATCCTCCTTATATTCATTTCCTGGCTCACGAAAATGCACTTGGCTATCAATAATTCCTGGTAAAATATGAAGTCCCGTACAATCAATGACCTCACTAGCCGATGCACATGTAAGGTCACCTATTTCAGCAATACGACCATTTGTAACACCAATATCACGCTTGCTTCTTCCATCATGATTCACAAGTGTTGCACCTTTAAAAATTGTATCAAATGTTTTAAACATAGCCATGCTCCTTACATATTGCTCACTTATCGATTATGTAACTTTGAGCAGAAAGGCAAGAACCATGATTGAAAAACAAAATGCCATTTGCTTAAAAAACCGCGGGCTTATTCAAATTACAGGCGAAGAAGCAACAGATTTTCTACAATCCCTGATCACGACAGATGTAAAAAAAATCAGCCCACAGGAACTTTTCCCTGGAGCCCTTTTATCCCCACAAGGAAAGGTTCTTGCTGATTTTCTTATCGGAAAAAAAGAAGATGGTTACCTGATTGATATCAGGATGCCTTTAGCTGATACGCTTCACCAACGCCTGTTGCTCTATAAGCTGCGTAAAAAAGTAGAAATTACACAACCATTACAAGAGCCTGTTACAGTTTCTTTGAATAATGAATCAGATACTTTAAATTTTGATTCAAGTTTTGTTGATAAACGCTTCCCACAACAAGAAAAAATAATACGAATCTATGGCAAAAAACCTTTTTTGACTTCAGAATATCATGACATATGGAATCAATTGCGTATCCGTTACGCAATTGCAGAAAGTGGTCAAGACTATGAAGTTGGCAAAGTCTTTCCTCATGATATTAATTACGATCAAATCAATGGACTTGCATTCAATAAAGGATGTTATATTGGACAAGAAATTGTTTCACGAATGCATCACCACCGTGCAGCACGTCGCCGTATTTTTATTGTAAAAGGCCAGTGTGAATTAACCCCTCAATCTAGCATTGAAGCAGGAACAAAAGTGCTTGGCTACTTGGGAACATGTGTAGAAAATGAGGCTCTCGCTTTAATGCGTATTGACCACGTCAAAGATTCTATGGACCATAACATCCCCTTTACTGTAAAAAACATTCCTGTCACGATAAACATTGCTGAAAATATGAATTTTACCTTTCCTGAAAATACTATAGAAAATACGCATGGCTAAAGCTGAATTATTAAAAAATAGAGAAGCACGCGCTTGGCAAAGAATGCTCTCTGGACGCAGACTTGATCTTCTCAACCCTTCTCCTTTTGATGTTGAAATTGAAGATATTGCCCATGGGCTTTCTCGTGTGGCACGTTGGAACGGTCAAACACGAGGAGAGCATACCTATTCTGTTGCACAACATTCACTTTTGGTTGAACAAATATTTCAAAAACTTTTTACACAATCAGGAAGCAACGAATGTCTTTATGCTCTTCTTCATGATGCTCCAGAATATGTCATCGGCGATATGATTTCCCCCTTTAAAGCTGTCATAGGAAAACAATATGAACGCATTGAAAAGGGCATCCAAGATGCTATCCACATGCGCTTTTCCCTTCCCGTTGACCTTTCTCAAAAACTTTTAAAAAAAATCAAACAAGCCGACCGTATCGCTGCATATTATGAAGCGATTACGCTTGCTGGATTTAATACAGAAGAAGCGCTTCGCTATTTTGGCTCTCCCAATAATATTTTACCCGATGATCTTAATTTATATCCCTATTCTATCCAGCAAATTGAAAACGCATTTTTAACTCGCTTTAATGACTTGGATTCCCAAAGATTATAGACTCTCCGCATTGTTTATTCCTTGTCATTATAGACTCATCACGCTGATTTATAATAATAATTCATTGTTTTTTCATGTTGAATGAGAGCCCTTAATATCGTAAGATTCCCTCATTTCAAATCTGTTTATATTGAATCAATCAAAATCATTCTCTTGCACGTCATAAGCAGAGCCAGCATATGGATAAAAATTTTTAAAGAAAGGATTTAAAATGCCTCTAATGAACCGTCTCAAGTTCCAAGGGCTGTCGCAACATTGAAAATTAGCAAAGCGTATGATGGTGCCTGCTCTCTTATGAAGTGTAAAGATGGTAGTGCTCTATAAATTGTACCCTTCATAGGGGCTTTGCCCTTATACTATGCACGGATGCCGTCGCAAAATAGGATTAAGTACTTCAAGAAAGCTTTCTTTTAAAAAAGCACAGCTCAAATTGCATACAAAATATATGAAATAATGCACATTCATTATCAAAATAACAAATGTTCTCTTGTTAAAATTTTCATCTTAAACTGAAGTTTATTTTAGTTTATAAACTTCATTATCCGCTGGGAAAGCACGAGATGTGACATCCTCTGCATAATTCTTTATTGCAGTTTTCATGGCTTGTTCAAGGTCTCCATAACGGCGTACAAATTTTGGCACATGAGCACCATAGCCCAACATATCTTCCATAACCAATACTTGTCCATCACACTGATTGGATGCACCGATACCGATCGTAGGGATAGAAAGCTTTTCTGTCAGTTTTACTGCTAAAGGTTCTACAATCCCTTCTAAAACAATAGCAAAAGCACCTGCCTCCTCAATTGCAGCCCCATCGGCTTCAATTCTTTGCCAATCCCTCTGTTTTCGTCCTTGTGTTTTGAACCCACCAAAAAGATTCACCGCCTGGGGTGTAAGACCAATGTGCCCCATCACTGGAATGCCACGTTTACACAAAAAATCAATTGTTTTCGCTATATAAACACCACCTTCAAGCTTAACTGCACCACACCCCGTTTGAGCAAGAATACGCGATGCATTTAAAAAAGCTTGCTCTGGACTTTCCTCATAAGAGCCAAAAGGCATATCAATAACCACAAGAGCTTTTTGAGATCCACGCACCACAGCTTGCCCGTGTAAAATCATCATATCTAAATTAACAGGAAGCGTTGTCTCAAACCCATATACAACCATACCAACGCTATCACCAACCAAAAGGATATCGCAATATGGATCAGCAATCCGCGCAGTATAAGCTTGATAGGCTGTTAAAGAAACAATTGGCTGCTGTCCCTTTCTTGCACGTATTTCGGAAGATGTTATACGCTTTACGGTTTTATGTACACTCATTTTCCGCCCTTCTCTTGCAATATATATTGATCAATCAGCCTTACCTCACCAAAGCGGACAGTAAGAAGTAAAACTGCTGGTTTATTCAATGTTCCTTTAACCACGCATAAAGTTTCCATATCCCGTAAATCTATTGCTTCAATGATTGCACGCGTTTCTTGTTGTAAAATATCACGAACAGTTTTGCATAATTTATCAACCGACCGCTCACCTTCATGGTAAAGCTTTTCAGCAGCTTTCCCACTTTCAGGAATAATTTTGGCAGCTTTACGATCTTCTAATGTTAAAAACTGATTGCGTGAAGAACAGGCTACACCATCTGACTCCCGTAGAATAGGAACTCCAACAATTTCAATAGGAAAAGCCAAATCTTCAACCATACGCCGAATAATTAAAATTTGTTGAAAATCCTTTTCCCCAAAAAAAGCCTTATCTGGTTGGACAATGTTAAAAAGTTTAGCAACAACGCTTGTTACACCACAAAAGTGCCCTGGACGTAATTTTCCCATCAAAATACGTGATAATTTTTTCACTTGCACAATTGTATCATTTCCCGGTGGCCACATTTCATCTACAGAAGGGGCAAAAACACATTCAATACCTCCTTTTTTCAATAAAGCACTATCGCCCTTCAAATCTCTTGGATATTGAGAAAAATCTTCATGAGGTCCAAATTGCTTTGGATTGACAAAAATAGAAACCAATACGCGATCACACATTGCTCTTGCATACTGTACTAATGCAAGATGACCATCATGCAAGGCTCCCATTGTTGGAACAAAACCAATCGAAAAACCTAAACGTCGTTCCTCTGAAGTATATTGGCGGACTTCAGCTATTGTCTTTAAAACTTTCATTTTTCCATTCAATTATCATCAAATCAACAAATTAATGCTTGTATACCAAATTGGCGCTCAAACAATTGTATCAAATTCATGCGCACTGACGGCTGCTTTATATCTCGTGGCTCCCAGACATGACGCATAAGAAAAAAACCCGTCAGTATAAAACCATTTATTATATCGCTAGAATCAGCAGGACGAGTCGTTCTCTGCACAAGAAACTGTGGTAGAATGAGAAGCTTTTTTTTCCAAGGTTCCCCTGCTTCTTCACAGACAGCCCGTCCAGATTTTGGTGATACGTAATGAAGCCTTTCCTGACGACCTGTTGCAGCACAACAAGATAAATCAAGACCAAAACCAAGTTCTTCAAGAAGCCGCATTTCAAAACGTACAAGCAATTCTGCATTTACAAATGGTTCATCAAAATTCTGCATAAAAAGGTGTAAAATATCATATAAAATGGGGTGCGGATCACGTTCGGGAAGGAGCCGCAAATGAAAAGCTATCAATTGCAAAGCATAAAGAGCTTCTGGTAGACAGATTAATCGTGCCGCATGTAAATCAAGAGCTTCAAGCCGAAAAAGTCCCAAATGTTCCTCTAAACGAGCCCACCATTCAGCCTCCACAAAATTTCCAGGTTGAAGAAGGGCTGCCATACGACGCGACCGTCCCCCTTTTACCACTCCCATATAACGACCATGTTCACGTGTCATAACCTCAAGAATAACACTTGTTTCACCATATTGGCGTGTACCAAGAATAACGGCTTGTTCCTTCCACTTCATTTTATTTTAATTATTTTTAAAAATCTTATTTTAAAAAATCCAATCCCATTTCGCAATAACGTTCTGGATCGGTATCCCAATTATCGCGCACTTTCACAAAAAGAAAAAGATGAACCTTTTGATCCATAATTTCCATGAGTTCTTTACGTGCTGCTTGACCAATCGCTTTAATTGTATTGCCTTTTGCTCCTAAGACAATTTTTTTCTGACTCTCACGCTCGACATAAATAACTTGATTAATTTTAACGGAACCATCTGAACGCTCTTCCCAGCTTTCTGTTTCAACCGTTGAGGAATAAGGAAGTTCATCATGAAGACGAAAAAAAAGTTTTTCACGCGTAATTTCAGCAGCAAGATGACGCATGGGCATATCGGAAATTTGATCTTCCGGATAATACCATGGTCCCTCCTGCATCATGTTACTCAACGCATGAAGTAAATCCTTGCAACCAGAACCGTTTAGAGCAGAAATCATAAATGTTTGTGCAAACTTTACACGTTCATTTATTTTAGTGGTTAACGCTAGAAGAGATGATTTAACAACTGTATCAACCTTATTAAGAACAAGAACTTTTTCTTGTTTCATATTGTTTACAATATCTAACATCATATCAACTTCATCCGAAAGACCACTTTGAGCATCAATTAAAACGAGCAGAACATCAGCGCTCTTAGCCCCTCCCCAAGCAGCAGAGACCATGGCACGTTCTAAGCGCTTATGGGGACGAAAAACACCCGGCGTATCGACCAACACAATTTGCACATCATCATGAATGACAATACCGCGGATTAAAGTGCGTGTTGTCTGTACCTTATGCGTTACAATTGAAACCTTTGTTCCAACCAATTGATTAACCAATGTCGATTTACCAGCATTAGGCATCCCAATAAGCACAACAAACCCAGAATGCGTTTTCATAACATCACTCATGATCATTTTTTTCTACTGTTTTCCATACACCCTCTCGTCGCAAAATTTTTTCAGCTGCCATTCTTTCAGCATATCTTTTGGAGCTTCCCTGTCCAATCTCTGAAGCAAACCCAGAAATACTTACCTCTACCATAAAAACAGGGTCGTGATCTGGACCTGAACGTTTTATAACCTGATAATGTGGTTGTGCATTGCCTTGGATATGCGCCCATTCCTGTAATTCTGTCTTGGCATCACGTCGACCAGCATCCATTTTCTTTGCCCGACTTTGCCAATATTTTTGAATAAAAGGGCGAACGCTTTCCAATCCTCCATCGAGATATATCACGGCAATCAAAGCTTCCACGACATCTGCATGCATATTGATGAGTCGACGCCCCTCGAAATTTTTCATCTCAAAACCAACACGAATCATATCAGGCAACCTCATTTCACGCGCAATATCAGCACATGTCTGCGCATTAACCAGATGATTCAAACGAACTGATAATTCACCTTCACTTGCCTGAGGAAAAAGTTGGTACAGCATTTCTGCAATCAAAAGCCCTAAAACCCGATCCCCTAGAAACTCTAGTCGTTCATAATTCCCCTGTTCTAAATCTTGTACACTCGAGTGTGTTAATGCCTTCTTTAACCTCCCTTCATCTTTAAAACGATGCCCCGTCAGCTTGAAAAGCTGATCAATCATTAGACGTTTCATCGTTGTTTCCTTGCTTGATAAGCGGCAAATCATGAACCGTATTTATTAAAGAAAACAAACGCTTCCAACGCACATCAAATGGCCAGCGCCAAATCTGCCAAGCACTTGAACCGTTACTGATAGAAAAGAAAATCACGCTCGCGCGACCAATAAGATTTTCTTCTGGAACATAGCCTACATCTAAACGACTATCATCTGAATTGTCGCGGTTATCTCCCATCATAAAGTAATGTCCTTGAGGAACTTCAAAGACTTTTGTATCATCAACTTTCGGGATGAAAGCTAAATCAAGTGTATCATAACTGACACCGTTAGGCATTGTCTCGCGATAAACCTTAACAGGATAATTAACCTCTGTTATATCAGAATTATCAATCTCTCCCATAAAGTGACGTGAAACAGCCTCATCATTAATATAAAGAACACTTTGACGAACTTGTATACGATCACCTGGTAGCCCAACAACGCGTTTTATATAATCAATCTTCGGATTACTTGGTAAGCGAAAAACGACCACATCTCCACGTTGAGGTTGAGATAACCAAATCCGTCCCGAAAAAAGAGGAGGAGAAAAGGGGATGGAAAAACGAGAATACCCATATGCATACTTAGAGACAAACAGATAATCTCCCACCAACAGAGTAGGACGCATTGAACCGGAAGGAATACTAAAAGGCTGGAAAAAAAGTGTCCGAATAAACGCTGCTAAAAGCAAAGCCTGTACTAAAACAGAAATAAATTCACGAAGCCCACCTTTTTTTTCTTTTTTATGCACTTTATCTTTTTGGATCATCACCAACTGCCTTCTCATCACAGATATAATTTTTTTCATCATAATATTCAAACAACAAAAGCACAATCTCTCACACCATCTATCCACGTGGAAGTGCTTCGATAATAATAAATGCCTGTGCCCAAGGAAAATCATCTGTTATGCTAAGATGAATAACTGCCTCATGATGAGGGGGTAATAACTTTTGAAGTTGCACTTGCGCACGATTTGTTAATTGCATTATTGGTTTACCAGATGGCAAATTAACTACCCCCATGTCTTTCCAATTGATACCACAAGCGATTCCCGTTCCTAAGGCTTTAGCACATGCTTCTTTAGCAGCAAATCTTTTTGCATAGGAAGAGGAACTTTTTTTGAGATTTTCGGATCTATTTCTTTCAATATCTGTAAAAATACGTTGGATAAAACGCTCACCATAACGAACCAACATTTTCTCAATACGTCGTATATCAACCAGATCAGTTCCAAGACCAACAATCATAAGATATTACCCGATCTTTCTTACGATGAACGCTTCTCTAAACGCCTTTTTTTATAATCTTTTGATATCGCTTTTCTTTAAAACGAACCGTTGCTCTGTAAACACCTATATAAGATAACCCACCAAAAACAATACCTAAAAGAGTTCCACCTAAAATCATAGGACTCATAATTGTGTCCCATGCGCCTTTAAAGAGAAGAGAGAAATTTGACAATGTCAAACCATTAAATAGAGCACGAATTTGCGAAAGAGAAATCTCTTTGACATCACTAAAAAGTGATAAACAAAAATACCCTACTTTATAATCAGCCATGACAATCAATAAAAATGTGAGTGGATTAGAAAAAATTGTCCCAATGATTGCGGCAGCAAAGTTTGCACGCAAAAGCCAAGAAAAAAATATTGCCAAAATAATATGCAGCCCAAAGAAAGGGGAACAAGCTAAAAAAATGCCAATAGCAACCCCTAATGCTACTTCATGCGGTGTTGCTGATATACGCAAAATACGTTTACGTATGTAGCAAAATGAGCGAGAAAATGAACGACGTGGCCATAACCAAAGCCGAATACGCGTTACAAAATCTATTGGTTCTCGACGACGAAAAAGCATATGACTCTCAATATACATCTTTTGATAATGAAATAATCTATCTCATCAAAATTAATCTTTTTAAGTTTTTGCACAAAAAAAATAGAACGACAATTAAATATTTCGACTGCCTGGTTTAATCGCTGGAAGAACAGAAAGCTCTGCAGGAAGTGCATCACTAGCATAAGAGGTTATCTCGTATTCAGCAAGCGCAATCAATGGAACTCCAACATTGACCTTACCACCAGAACGATCAAGGATACATGCACTGGCCAGTACCTCTGCTCCTGCTGCAACGATCGCCTCAACAGTCTCACGAATGGAAAGACCCGTTGTCACAATATCTTCAATAATAACAACCCGTGCACCCTTCTTGATTTCAAAACGACGCAATTCAAAGATGCCATTTACACGTTCTACCCAAAGAGAAGGAACACCAAGGTGACGTGAAGTTTCATAGGAAGGAATAAGACCGCCAATTGCGGGACCAACAACATAATCAATTTTTTCCTCGACAGATTTTTTGATTTTTTCAGCCAATCCACGACATAACTTTTCCGTCAAGTCAGCATGCATGAATACTTTCGCTTTTTGCATATAAGTCGCACTATGGCGACCTGATGTTAAAATAAAATGCCCTTCTAGAATAGCATCTGCTTGTTTAAAAATATCAATGACATCTTGTGTATTCATTGCAAAATCTTTCTTTTTATCCATGAACCCGCCGTACTGTACTGACTGAACTTGCCTCTTTTAACTGAGAAAAAATACGATTCAAATGTTTTAAATCCCAAACTTCTAGATCAATCATAATTTCTGTAAAATCTGGTGCTGTACGAATAAAAGATAAATTTTGGATATTGGCATCGTTAGCAGAAATTATTTGTGTAATTTCAGCCAAAGAACCAGGACTATTTACAACCAAAATATTCATCCGTGCAGGAAAACGTTCATTCATTTGGGCATCAATATCCCAGCGGACATCAATCCATCGTTCTGGCTGATCATCATACGCCATCAAAGCTGAAGATTGTATTGGATAAATAACGATCCCAGCCCCTGGCTGCATAATACCAACAATCCGATCTCCAGGTACTGCTCCTTCCGGTGAAAAACGTACGGGTATATCTCCACGGGTTCCTCTAATAGGCAATGCTTTAGATTGATGATTCTCGACCATTGCATTCTTTTCATTTTCTGGAACTTTAAAAATCATACCTTGAGCATTTTCAATATTAAACCAACCTTCTTCCCCAGGCTTAAAAGATGACTTTTGTACTACACGGTGATCTTGATAATCAGGATAAACCGCTTTAATCACATCAGCGGAAAACAGCTCTCCACGCCCAACAGCAGCCAATACATCCTCTACATCCTTACGTGCTAAACGTGGCAAAACTTTCTTCAAAATGTCTTTTGAAAATTGTTTTCCCATATACTCAAATGAACGCTCGAGAATACGATATCCTAAACCCGAATATTGTTTACGTACCGCTGCACGGCTTGCTCGTCGAATAGCTGAACGTGCTTTACCTGTGACAACAAGAAATTCCCATGCAGCTGGCGGAATTTGAGCGTGTGAACGAATAATATCAACCTCATCACCATTTTTTAATTTGGTCATTAAAGGCATAATACGACCATTAATTTTTACGCCCACACAAGAATCACCGATATCTGTATGAACGGCATAAGCAAAATCAATAGGCGTAGCTCCTTTAGGAAAAGCAATTAATCGGCCTTTCGGCGTAAAACAAAAAACTTGGTCTTGAAAAAGCTCAAGTTTTGTGTGTTCTAAAAACTCTTCTGGATTATCTCCATCAGACAAAGATTGTATCGTTTGGCGCAACCATGCATAGGCATTCGTTTCGCTTGATAACTTCAAAGTCGAATAATTGGAACCGTGCTCTTTATATATGGAATGAGCAGCAACCCCATATTCAGCAACTTCATCCATAGCAGCCGTTCTAATTTGCAACTCAACACGTTGTCTTGAAGGCCCCACAATTGTTGTATGAATAGAACGATAATCATTTTGCTTTGGTATAGAGATATAATCTTTAAAACGACCAGGAACCATTGGCCATGTCGTATGAATGACACCAAGAGCACGATAACAATCATTCAGGGATTCAACAATCACACGAAATCCAAAAATATCCGATAACTGTTCAAACGATAATGCTTTACTTTCCATTTTGCGAAAGACTGAATAAGATTTTTTCTGACGGCTTTTAACATCTGCTTTAATGCCATGCTCTAAAAAAAGCTTTGTCAATTCATTTTCAATTGTGGAAAGCAGGTCACGGTTGTGTTTCAATAATTCAGAAAGTCGATTGGTAATCGTACGATAACCTTCTGGATTTAAATAAAAGAAAGAAAGATCCTCTAATTCCTCGCGCATATCCTGCATACCCATACGTCCTGCAAGTGGCGCATAAATATCCATTGTCTCCTCAGCAATTCGCCGACGTTTGTCATCACGCATAGCACCAAGGGTACGCATATTATGAAGACGGTCAGCAAGTTTGACTAAAAGAACACGAACATCATCAGAAATGGCAATAAGAAGTTTACGAAGATTTTCTGCCTGTACGGCTTTCTTTGATACAAGATCAAGCTTATTAAGCTTTGTAAGTCCTTCAACCAACTTCCCAATTTCAGAACCAAAAAGCTGATCAATTTCTGCTCGTGTAGCGCTTGTATCTTCAATTGTATCATGCAAAAGAGCAACAGCAATCGTTGCCTCATCCAACCGCATATCTGTCAAAATAGCAGCAACTTCTAAAGGATGAGAAAAATAAAGATCACCTGAAGCACGCTTTTGATGTGCATGCTTTCTCATTGCATAATCATAGGCCCTATTTAAAAGAGCCTCATCTACGTCAGATTTGTAACGTTGAACACGTCCAACAAGCTCACACTGACGCATCATACGAGCATATCCTTTATCTTTTCACACCACTAATCCTTATTGAACACGTCCTATCAATAAAAGACAAGGAAAATAACAGCTTCTTACAAATAAGGTATTTTTACTCTTGTAATATAAACTGTCGCAATTAATAATCGTCACTTTTTTCTGGAACAACCAAACCTTCAATACCCGCTAAAAGCTCTTCTTCTGACATATGATCAAATGAAGTACCTTCTTCTTGCAACGATGTATTAAAAACACTTTCAGCTTCACCTGAATGAGTAATAAATTCACTTGCCATTTCTGGCTCATCTACCTCCACATGCTTTTGCAGTGAATGAATAAGGTCTTCCTTTAAATCAGCGGGCGACAATGTCTCTTCTGCTATTTCACGCAAAGCAACAACTGGATTTTTATCATTATCACGATCAACAGTAATCTGCGCTCCTTGTGAAATCTGACGCGCCCGATGACCTGCTAAAAGTACCAATTCAAAGCGGTTGTCAACTTTATCAATACAATCTTCTACCGTTACACGGGCCATTTATGCCTCTTTCTCAAACAAAAAAATTTAATAGCGGATAGAGGAGTATATACAATAATCAAAATAAAACACAAGAAAAACAACACAAACTTTTATATTTTTTGATTAAAGAACTTACTTCAGGAAATTCTTAGAAAATTTATAAAAATGTATAATCTATTTATGCTCGTTATCAAAGCTGCTCTTAAAAGCATTCCAATAGATTGGCTTCAAACAAAGGAAGGTCTTTCTTGACAAAATACTTGTCTGGAGTCTTCATCCTTTTAAAAGGAATACCAGCCGTTTAAAATTCTTTGCAATAACAGCAGCCTTATGTATACTTTTATGATAATATCTTTAATTTAAAGAGAAAACTTTTTTCTTTGAACATCGTGTGTATTGCAACTCTTATTCATTGAATAAATTACTGAAAGATTACCTCTCTTTACATAATAATTAGCAATAAGTTTATATTAAACTTTATTTATATTCATTATAGATTGTTTATTAAAACATAACTCGTCATATACGCTATAAAAGACTCAAAAAAATAGAAAAAATGATTGATGCTTAACACCATGAATAGCCAATTAACATCACTTTGCCCAGAACCACCTCAAAATTGCAATTTATGTCCTAGGCTCCATCAGTTTATTGCTGACTGGCGTGTAAAAGAACCAAGTTGGTATAACGCACCGGTGCGCCCATTCTTTCCTTATAAAGGGCTAGACACAACGCGCCTTCTTATTGTTGGGCTTGCTCCTGGATTACGCGGAGCAAATCGAACTGGACGTCCATTCACTGGTGATTATGCTGGGCACTTACTTTATTCAACTTTAAAAAAATTTGGTTTTGCCCAAGGAACCTTTGAAGAAAGAGCAGACGATACTCTTGAACTGATTGATGCAGCAATCGTTAACTCTGTTCGTTGTGTTCCACCAGAAAATAAACCCACCGGTGCAGAAATTAACACGTGCCGCTATTTCTTCTCACCTCTTTTAACAAATCTTCCCAAACTTAAAGCTGTTATTACCTTAGGCACCATTGCGCACCACTCAACAATACGTGCCCTTAATGCAAAAGTTTTAGCTCACCCTTTTGGACACGGCAAAATCAATAACATCGGCAGATTACGCATTTTTTCAAGCTATCACTGTTCTCGTTATAATACAAATACTGGACGCTTGACAGACGCCATGTTTCACCAAATTTTTCAAGCAGCAAAAACATACTTAGATCAATGCTAAAACTGTTTTAAACCAGCGCTATAAATAAAGAATATCTAAATCGCATCCGTCATCCATATCTTTTTAAAAGTCTTGCTTTTTCACGTCCCCAATCGCGCTTTTTTTCCGTTTCGCGCTTATCATGAAGCTTTTTTCCCCGCGCTAGAGCAATCTCCAACTTAACGCGCCCTCGTTCATTAAAATAAAGTTTAAGAGGAACAAGTGTCATCCCTTCACGAGACGTTGCATTAAAAAAACGTGCCATCTCACGTTTTGAAAGTAATAATTTGCGCAAACGTCGCGGTTCATGATTAAAACGATTAGCCTGCGTATATTCAGGAATATAGCTGTTTACTAACCATAATTCCCCATTCTCAAAACTCGCATAGCTTTCAGCAATATTGGCATGATTAGAACGTAAAGACTTCACTTCCGCTCCCTGAAGGACAAGACCCGCCTCAAGATTATTAAGAATTTCAAAATTAAAACGTGCTTTACGATTGTCAGCAATTATTTTCCGTACGGGCGCGTTCTTTTTTTTATTCATGGCTCTATCAATATCATTTTATGCTTTTAAAAGACCAGCATGACTGAGAGCGGCATCAATAATCTTCTTTGTGCTCTCTGTTAATGGAACAATCGGAGAACGCACAGTATCACCACAAAACCCTAATTTTGCAGCAGCATATTTAATACCTGCTGGACTAGGCTCAATAAACACAGCACGATTAAGAGGCATCAGGCGATCATTTAATTCTCGTGCTGTTTGATAATCACCACGAAAACAAGCGGCTTGAAGCTCTGCACAAAGCTTTGGAGCAACATTGGAGGAAACCGAAATACACCCCATACCTCCATGTGCATTAAAGCCTAACGCTGTACAGTCATCACCGGAAAGCTGCACAAAATCTTTTCCACACTTTTCACCTTGTTCACTAACGCGCTCAATTCTACTTGTTGCATCCTTAACACCAATGATATTGCTAAAATCTTGATAAAGGTCTTTCATCGTTTCCACAGCCATATCGATAACAGAACGACCAGGAATATTATAAATTATAATCGGAATAGAAACCGCTTTGGCAATGGAAGAAAAGTGCTTGTATAAACCAGATTGATTTGGTCTATTATAATAGGGAGTGACAACCAAAACTGCATCTGCACCAGCTTTTTGTGCGTATTGTGCAAGCTCTACAGCCTCACTTGTGCTATTTGATCCCGCTCCAGCAACAACAGGAACACGCTTTGCAACCTGCTCAACACACAATTCTATAATCCGCTTATGTTCTTCATGACTTAACGTTGCTGATTCACCTGTTGTCCCAACTGGGCTTACACCGTTAATCCCTTGTGTGATCTGCCATTCAATAAAATCACAAAACGCCTTCTCATCAATTGCGCCCTTATTATCAAACGGTGTAATAAGCGCAGTTATCGCTCCCTTGAGCATGATAAACTCCCTATAATGTTCGCTTTTATTTTTTTAATAATCGCCTTTTATAAATTTTAAATAGAGCATAATCTTGCTCTATCATTGAAGCAAGATGAATTTCAAAAAAAGCCCTCATAAGATAAAAATGGCCCTCCTTAAATTTTGCACATTTCTTTAAAATAAGCCGTCTATATTAACGCGTTTTTCATGCTTATGTTCTATAAACCCTTAAGTTTTTACAAAAAGCAAGGTCTCAAGGTCTTTTCTCTATGCGTGTATTTTCCACCTCTCTTTTCGTATCAACCTTTACTGCACTTATACTGGCAATAAAAATTTTATTTTCAAATGTATACGCGCAAACACCCCTTTTGCACGGGAAAACGCCAATCCCTTTGGTGCGCCCTACTCCCTTTACCGAAAAAGAAACTCTAGAGCCTTTTCAACAGATACACACGACATCACACAATACTGCTACACTTCAGCAACTGAAAGCTGGGCTAGATGCACTAGCAAACAACAATATTGCAAAAACAATAAATCTTCGTAATTCAATGGAAAAACATAGCCTTGATCGTCATATTTTGACATGGGCGATGGGAGTATCAAACCAGGAAAATATACCAAGTTCTGAAATATTTAATGCAATCAATATGCTAAAAGGATGGCCAGGTATAGAAGCGATGAAGTGCAATGCTGAACGTGCTTTTCTTAATGAAACCAACGTTACACGCACAATCATCCAAAAATTTTCTCATCACCCGCCCCAAACAGCACAAGGGATGGCTCTCTTCGCTAAAGCACTTATCGCAACGGGACAAACCATTCGTGCTCAACACGTTATTGCACCGTGGTGGCATAAAACACAGCTTAATGCAAAAGAAGAAATATTTGTTCTTAAAAATGCAAGCGCTGCATTAAAACCTATTGATCATTTGAAACGCATGCAGTCTATGCTGTATGCACATCGTTTTGATTCAGCAGCACGCGTTGCAAAATTAGCCCATGCTCAATCTCTTTTTAATGCTTTTGTGGCCGTTGAAAAAAATGATCCTAGAGCTACACAAAAATTAAAAGCTGCAGAGAGATCATGGCAAAAAGATCCTCTTTTTCAGTTTGCTCGAATACGCCATCTTCGACGAACAGAGCAATATGATGCAGCCGCAGCACTCATGATGAAAACATCAAAAGACGCATTCCGCCTTATGAACCCTCATTCATTGTGGAAAGAACAACGCGCCCTCTCTCGTGAAATGCTCGATTTAAACAAACCCAAAATTGCTTATCAACTCGTTACAATGCACACTGGTATAACATCTACATTAGCCATCGATGCTGAGTTTCATGCAGGATGGTACGCACTACGGTTTCTTCATAACCCTAAATTAGCAATGCAGCATTTTTCACGTATTCCTCAACTCTCTTCTTTACCTTTTTCTGCATCACGTGGATATTACTGGCTAGGACGAACAGCAGAAACGCTAGGAGAACATAAAAATGCCCAGCATTATTTTCATCGCGCAGCTCATTTTGGTGCAACTTACTACGGTCAATTAGCCGCTGCACGACTCAATCAAAAAAAGCTTAAAGTTTCCTTTCCCAAACCAACAACCGCTGAGCGACAACATTTTAGTGCACGAAAAGCGATCAAAGCAATTCAACGTCTTGAAGCAGCCGGCTATGCTGATTTTGCTAAAATTTTTTATAGAGAGCTCGGAAAAAAAATAGAAAGCCCCGGTGAATTAGCTCTTCTGGCTGTTATGGCAGAAAAAAATGGAGACTATTATACCAGCCTCAAAATTGGAAAAATGGCTGTTTTTCAGGGAAAAAATGTCGGTGCACTCTCTCATCCTCTGGGAGCTATACCAGCTTCTGCTAATATTTCTGTAGAAGAAAAATCGCTTATCTATGCCATTGCACGCCAAGAAAGCGAATTTAATCCAACTGCCATATCAAAAGCAGGTGCACAAGGTATACTCCAATTGCTTCCTACAACAGCAAAAGCACTGGCAAAAAAACACTCAATCGCATGGTCTTCTAAAAAATTCAGCAGTGATGCTCGTTATAATGCAACATTAGGGGCCCATTTTATCAATGAACAATTGGAACGTTTTAATGGATCCTATATACTAACTCTTATTGGCTATAATGCGGGGCCTCGTCGAGTCAATGAATGGATAAAACGTTATGGCGACCCTCGAGGACAATCTCTCGATAACGTCATTGATTGGATTGAGCGTATTCCTTATACAGAAACACGTAATTACGTGATGCGTGTCATGGAAAATTATGGTGTCTACAAAGCAAGACTCACTGGAAAAATAGATATAAAAACCGACCTTCTTTCTGGTCGATGGAAATAATATACCTTAACTTCCCAAATAGCATTTGAAAGCATTCATAAGAGGTGTTTTTATTCTTTTCTAAATAGTACCCACATACCCGCTTGCTTGTGATGTATAAGAAAGTAATTTTAATTAATTCGGTATCAATAAATTCGAAATGAGAGAATTATACGCTATTCGGGTTTCTTATTCCAAATACAAAATGATGAATTATCATTATAATCAACATGTCGTACAAATAGTTCATTTTTCTCAAAATAAATGGCAATATCATAGATGATTACAAATATTAAGAGAAGAGTGAAACAAATAGCGCATCCTTTTACTGTGGCTTATTAGTCAATATTCAAATCTTGTGCAACAGCATATTTTAAGACTATTTTGTTCTGCTTATAACATTTCTATACCAAATAAGAATACGTTATTATATATATCGTTTGGATTATCTCTGATAACAGAAAGACAGACTCATTGAGTTTAAAAGCCTTAAAGACAAATAATTCTCTTATACCCCTTCCCTTTTCATTCGGTTTTACAACTTTTAAATATGTTAATATCTTTATAATGGTGAAGATAAAGCTTTGCTTTTTGTTTTTCTCATTTTTACATATAAGCTTTCTTTACATATAAGCTTTCATCCTTCACACAAAACGAAGCATACAAAAATAGTATGTTTTTCTTATTTATATTCTTGTTTTATTTTAATGTTTTTAAGTCTATTTCACAACGGTGTATCTGAAAAGTACTTACGAAAATCCTCTCACGAATGGTATGCAAATCGATTAGAAACGATTAACCTTTACTTAATAAAAGCTATAGCTTTATCATCCCTTAACTTCCAATGTTGCAACAACCCTTTCATTTAGGGCATTCATAAGAAGTATATTCACTGCTTTTTAGAAGTTTTTTATCCATGCTCCCCCCTCAACTTGTGTCATAAGTAAGCGGATGGTTTTGATTGATTCAACGTCAAAAAAATGCGAACGAACTATATTTTAACTTTCATTCAAATTATAAATAATCATTATAAAACAATTATATTATAAGAAAAGCACCTCGCATAAAAATCAGCTAAATATCAGGGATACTCTGATCATTTTATTCACTTTTGATGGTGGTGGTGGCGGAAAAGAACCAACGCGTTGAAGTGCTGCCATAGCTAATCGATCAAGTTCTGGATCTCCAGCAGAAGCGACAACACGGCTAGAAAAAATGCTTCCCTGCTCATGCACCCTAAATTCTAACTTCACCGTTCCTTTTGCTCGGCTAGTACGATGTCCTACAACATAATTTTTTTGCTTTTCTAATTGTGACTGTACCTTTGCTAACCACTCCATTAACAACATATCTTCAAGCCCTGCGGTACTGCCGCTCTTTCTGGCGGTCACTGAACGTACGGCCTTTACAGGTAGCTGCTTTACAACTGTCTTTGTCCTTGTTTTTTTTTCAAATATTTTATCTTTTAATTTTTGAGGAAGGGGTTCTTCCAAAGACTTTAAGTCATCTTGTTCTACCATATGCTGAGGTTCTTCCGATTGAACTTCATCCACGGGTTCCAATATCTCTGGATCTTGCTCAGCAAGATCTGGCTGTAATCGTTCTGATTTTGTGCTGACACTTGCTAAATCTGTATCATGATCTGGATTCGACGAATCTATATCAGCATCCAGATAGAGCCCCTCTTGGGCAAGCGTTAGCATAAGCGTCGCCGAGAGCATACCATTAGTGACGCCAGTCTTTCGAAAATAAAACTGTGCTCCCAATACTATATGCAAAGAAAGAGCGCAGAAAAATGCACAAATCCAAAGAGTTGATAACTGCCTCGTGTTTGTAAAATTCATCGTTTTTTTCCGCTATTCTTTAAGTGCAATATTGATATTTCCTCTCATTAAAACAAGCTATTTTGAAATTGCAACTTTTTTCTTGACTGATTTTATCATGTTTAATATGGTCTCCCCGTGGTTTTATATTGTTAAATCATTCCTGCTTGGTTAGCTAATTTTTGATAGGGTTAGGTCAAGCATTTTTACGGGCATTTTTATATGTAAAATTTCAAGCTTAGAGAGGGGATGTTTTTAAAAAAGGTTATAATGTGTTATGCGAATAAGACGAAAAAATATCCATAAGAGCTGTGTGATTTTAGGTGTGTTATCGGTCTGTATACCTTCATTTGTTTTTGCACAAAACAGCGATAAGAGTGTTGTGACTGAGCTCAAACCAATCCTTATTAAAGGAAAAAAAATAGAAAATTCTTCAAATTCAATAACCATTCTAACTGATCGTAAAAACAATAAGAATATTGATGAAAAACAAATAACTGATGTTTATGATGTGAGTCGTCTTAATCCTTTTGTCTCTTATAATTCGGAAAATAATAGTTTCATTATTCGTGGTTTAGATGCAAACCGTGTTCTTACGACAATGGATGGTATTTCTCTTCCATGGCTTAATGATATATTCCGTGGTGGAGGTGGAAACACAACTTTTGATTTCAATGCTCTTTCTACGTTTGATACTATTCAAGGATCAGATTCTAGTCTTTATGGTTCTGGCGCCCTGGGAGGAATAATTGCTCTGCGTACCCTTAATCCTGAAGACCTTATCATGGAAGGAAAGAATTGGGGAAGCCTTATAAAAGGTGGTTATCATTCTGTTGATAATAGTTGGCGCGTCGATCAAGCTCTTGCTGTGCGCAATTACCAAACACTTTTGCTTTTCCAAGGGTCTTATGTAGAAGGTCATGAGCGCAAAAATATGGGAACAGTGGGGGGATATGGAGAACGCACGCGTAAAAACCCCTCTCACTTTGACAAAAATAACTTGCTTTTTAAAATTCATCAATATTTGAGCGATAATCATCGGCTTGGTTTTACTGCAGAGCGTTTTGGTCATAATAGTAACACACATGCATTAAATTCGTCTAAAAGATATGCTCCTGGTTCCGTTTATGAACGGGATAATAAACTTCGTGAGCGTTTTTCTCTTTCTTATGATTATAATGGTGATGGTGATGCAGTTCTTGATGCGTTTAGTGGGCTGCTTTATTGGCAAAGGCAATCAAGTCATTACGTTATGACTGGCGTTCGTGTTTCAGCCCCTAAAGGGGATTATTTGAGAGATAATTTTTTACGTAATATCAATTACGGTTTCAATGCTGATGCACTTAAAAAAGTGGATTTTGGCACTGTAAGCCATACGTTAAAGTTTGCAACGAATATTTCGTCATCTAAATTTCATCACTATTTGTTTGGTAAAGACAATTGTCATATAAAAGAATACGCTCAAGGATGTCTTTTTGTTCCTGCTAATCGATCAGATTCACCAGACACCAATGGTTACAATTTGGGTTTTGCTTTTGAAGATGAAATTGGATTCGTTGATGATCGTTTTCGTGTAACGCCGGGAATCCGGTATGATTGGTACAAATATGTTCCTCAGAAAACATCTTCTTATGAGAAAGCTCTGCTTTCTGACAAATTTCCTCCAGAAAGAGATGGTTCACGTTTTTCTCCTAAATTACGCATGGAGTGGGATGTTCGTAATCAAGTTACGCTCTATGCTCAATGGGCACAAGCTTTTCGTGCACCACGTATTTCAGAGCTTTATGTCTCTTATATAAAACCCCCTGCTTATTACGTGAAAGGAAATCCTGACCTTCAACCAGAAACGAGCAATGGGTATGATGTGGGGCTACGCTATGGAAATGTAAATTTTGGTGGTTCCTTCAATGCCTTTATCAACCAATATAAGAATTTCATAGATACCGAGGATAGAGGACCATCAGAGGAGTTCAAATTTGCGCGTCGGCATTACATGAATCGCTTCCGCGTGCAAATTTTTGGTGTTGAAACAAAAGCGCATTTAGTTCTTAAAAATGGTTTTCATAGCAATATTGCTCTTTCTTATTCACAAGGAAAAGATCTTGATAAAAAAGAGTATCTTAACTCAATTCCTCCTTTGAAAACAATTATCGGATTAGGATATGCAAAAGAAGTTTGGGGAAGCGATGTTATACTTACTGTAGCAGCCAAACGTGACAAAATAGCTAAAGCATCTGATTACCAAAAAAATCCAGGATACCATGTCGTTGATATGACAGGGTGGTGGAAACCATTCGGTGAAACGGGACCTATTCTAAGAGCCGGTATTTATAATCTGTTCAATCAAAAATATTGGAATGTTTCAGATCTTCCTTCCGGTGAAAGCTCAACACCGAAGGATTATTATAGTCAGCCTGGTCGCAACTTTAAAGTTTCGTTCGTGCAAAAATTTTAGTCACTTTTGTTAACCATTAGATCAATTAAAGAGGTTATATCGATAAAGAATAAATTGTTGCGTTTCTGTTCTGATTGTTCTTTGAACAACAAATTTTGATGTTTTTGCTTTAACTCTTTGTAATTTATCGGTTTTTATTGTTCTACTGTTGATAAAATCAGGGCTTGTTTGGTGGTGGGTTGAACCATTAATTGATAGTGGTTTGACTTACTGCCTTTGAGTTGTAAAATTAGACAATTAACCTTCAAACAGGTAATATAAGGATAAGCCCATGTCATACACAGCCGAAATGATTATTCGCTTGCGTGAAGAAAAAAAAGAGATGCGTAACCGCGATTTCGCGGCCTCTATTGGTATATCTGAAGCAGAACTCATTGCGGCTTATTGTACAATTGGAAAAGCAAAAAAACTACGTGCTGATGTCGCTACTCTCTTGGAAAATGCTCCTAAACTTGGGACAGTTATGGCATTAATACGGAATGAAAATGCTGTTCATGAAATAACAGGATGTTTTGAAAAGATTGTTCAAAGCCAGCATATTCCGATAACACTCGGTGAAATTGACTTGCGTATTTTTTCAAAACAATGGAAGTTTGGTTTCGAGCATGACGTGACTATTCTCGAAAGACCTATGAAAAGTCTGCAATTTTTTGATCAATATGGCATTGCTATTTTCAAACTCTATTCTAAAGACGCAACAAATATGGAAGAGTGGGCTGCACTTGTTGAAAAGTTGCTTCATGACGATCAATCACCAGTACTTGATATTTCTCCCGTTCCTACTCCAGTACAATGTGATACAGCAAAGCTGAATGTTGAAAAGTTTCGAGATCGTTGGCGACAGATGACTGATGTACATCAACTTCATGGGATTATTTCTGAACTGAAAATTAATCGACACGATGCTGTAAAACATGCCGGAAATGAATTTGCCGATGAGTTAAAAATAGAAGCTGTTGAGATGATGCTCAAACAAGTTGCACAAGAAGAGTTACCAATTATGTGTTTTGTTGGTAATAAAGGATGTATCCAAATTTTCACTGGGCAAGTAAAGAACATTAAGCAAATGGGACCTTGGCTTAATGTTCTCGATCAGAAATTTCACCTTCATTTACTCGTTTCTGGGATCAATAAAGTATGGCGTGTTCGCAAACCTACGATTGATGGGTATGTCAACTCTCTTGAAGTTTTCGATAAAGATGATGAGATGATTATTCAATTCTTTGGCGTACGCAAGGAGGGTCAAAAAGAACGTGAAGATTGGCGCTCTTTATTGAATGGTTTACCATCGTGCCAAGAAAACAGCAGTAACTAAGATAAGGTAAGGTCGGACATGTTTATATCTCTTTTGCATAGATTATCAAACCTTTTTCTTATGTGTTTACTGTTCTCTCTTATCTGTTTTTCTAAACAAGTGATTGCTGAACCCACAACCCGTTTTCCTGAAAATGCTCGAATTGTTTCTATCGGCGGAGCACTTACAGAAATTGTCTATGCATTGGGAGCCCAAAATCAACTTGTCGCCCGTGATAGTACAAGCGTTTACCCACAAGAAGCGCTCAAGCTTCCTGTGCTTGGATATATGCGTTCTCTTTCGCCTGAGGGTGTTTTATCACTTGCCCCAGAGGGCATATTGCTTGTTGAAGGAAGTGGTCCTGCTTCAACAATTGATATTCTCAAAAAAACATCAATACCTCTGGTGATCATACCAGAAGATTACTCCCGTGAAAATGTAGTAGAAAAGATTCGCCTCGTTGGCCAAGCTATCCATCGGGAAGTGCAAGCCGCTGCGTTAATTGAAAAGTTGAAGCGTAATTTTTTAGATAACGATGCGCTTTTGGCGAAAGTAATAACACCGAAGCGTGTTCTTTTTGTTTTCTCTGTGCAAAATGGACGCGTCATGGCATCTGGAACAGGTACTGCAGCTGATAGTATGATAAAACTTTCAGGTGCTATCAATGCCATCACCGATTATAAAGGATATAAACTTCTCAACGGCGAAGCGTTATTGAAATCAGATCCCGATGTTATCTTACTTGTAAAACATGGAGCAAGATCAACCAGCATTGATAAGATTTTAGCCATACCTGCAATTCAAGCAACAACTGCAGCAAAAAATCATGCCATAAAACAGATGGATGCTATGTATCTTTTGGGATTTGGTCCACGCACTGCAGATGCATCAAGAGAGCTTATTGAGATACTTTATGGTGCAAATTAAAATGGTAAAAGCTGATAAAAATGGCAGATGATACATCCATAATGCATTTACCTGAAACAAAAGAAGGTAAAAAAATAAACCGTTCAAAGCAGGGGAAGATTTTATTATTAAGCTTAATAATATTCCTTACCTTCAGTATTTTTGGTGGGCTCTTGAATGGTGCAGCAAAGGTTTCTTTCGTTGATCTCCTCCATGTGATGCTTACACAAGATTTTTCGGTAAGTAGTAAAACGCGTGATTACCTTGTGCTTATCGACATAAGGCTTCCCCGTGTTATCTTGGGATTGTTGATTGGAGCAGCTTTAGCTGTCTCCGGTGTTCTTATGCAAGGGCTTTTCCGTAATCCTCTTGCAGATCCTGGAATTGTAGGTGTATCAGCAGGTGCTGGACTTGGAGCAGTCTTAGCAATTGTTGTCGGTATTGCTTTTCCTGTTTCATTTGCACCTTTTCTAGAGCCTTACAAAGTTATCATAGGTGCTTTTTTGGGTGGACTTTTATCAACGATTATTCTCTACATAATAGCAACGCATAATAGCTTTACCTCTATTGCAACCATGCTGCTTGCTGGTATTGCTCTTGGTGCATTAAGCAGTGCAGTTGTCGGAACATTGATTTTTATCGCAAATGACCAACAACTCCGTGATATCACTTTTTGGAGTCTTGGCTCTCTTGCGGGTGCTACATGGTTGAAAATATGGCTCGTTCTCCCTTTCATCGTTATTGGTCTTCTTTTCTCTCCCTTTTTATCACGAGCACTTAATGCCCTTGCTCTTGGAGAAGCTGTTGCTGGCCATATTGGATTCCATATTCAACGCGTTAAAAATATTGCTATTCCCCTTGTTGCTCTTATGTGTGGTAGTGCTGTTGCTGTCAGTGGTGGTATTGGTTTTATTGGTATTATTGTTCCTCATATTTTACGTCAGCTCATTGGTCCTGATCATCGCTATCTCATTCCTTGCTCTGCTCTCTTGGGAGCAGCATTACTTATTTTTGCTGATACGTTTGCACGCTTAATTGTTGCCCCCGCAGAATTGCCGATTGGAATTGTAACAGCACTTTTTGGTGCACCTTTCTTTCTATGGATCCTTATATGCAAACGAGGAACAGATTTTTCATGATTGAAGCGACAAATATTTGTGTTCAGCGCGGAAAGAAGCAGATTCTTAAACACATTAATCTTCAAGCTAAAAGTGGTGCTTTTACCATTATTATTGGTCCTAATGGATCTGGAAAAAGTACCTTTATCAAAGCTCTGAGTGGTGAAATTCCTTACAGTGGAAAAATAACCTTAAATGGTTATAATGTATGCCAAACAAAAACGCATGAAATGGCAAAAATGCGTGCTGTGCTACCACAATCAACAACGCTCGTATTTCCATTCTTAGTCCATGAAGTTGTAGGACTCGGCCTTTCTGTAAACCAATTTACCATTACTAAAACTGAATTGCAAAATCTTATCCAAAAAGCTTTAGAGTGCGTTGACCTTTCTGATTATGGCAATCTGTATTATCACCAATTATCAGGTGGAGAACAAGCTAGAGTACAACTTGCCCGTGTACTTTGCCAAATCTGGAAACCTGTTCATAACGGGATTCCTCGCTGGATGATATTAGATGAACCTATTGCTAGCCTCGATATTCAACATCAAATCATTGTTATGGATATTGCTAAACAATTTGCCCATTCTGGTGGCGGCGTTCTTGCTGTTCTTCATGACCTCAATCTCGCGGCACATTATGCAGATAACATGATCTTGCTCAAGGAGGGAGAGATTTATTGCCAAGGGAATGCAACTAACGTTTTGACAACACAAAATCTTCGCAACGTTTATCATTGTTCTTTAAACGTTTCTGAATTACCTAAAAAAGATATCCCTTTTATACTCCCTCAAACGGCATCCTCTATCAAATTAAATCTTTAGCTATCGGCTTCAATCTAAAAACTAAAATCCATAACAAAATAAAACACACAAATATCTAGGAATCTGTTTTATTTTTATATGAATTCCTTTTTGTCATCTGTCATTTTAAACAAGAATACCAAGCATCCTAAAGATATTTTTGGAAAAAACTACTAGTTCAAAATCTTTCAAGATTTTACGTAACTAAAAACATGTGAAATTTTGTTTTGCTATCACACTGTTAGATAGTACGAATTTATACAACATAAATATGCGTTTTCCCACTCTTTCTATCACTTTTATCTTTATAAAAATGATTCAAGAAATGCGTACAAATGTCTTTGTTATAATAATGGGGTGTATTACTTATATCTTCTAAGGACCATATAGAAATCAAGTCCCTTTCTCCCTTCCATAAAAGATTCATTTGTAGCTTTAATAGTAATATTTTCTTTATAACATATATACTTTAGCTTTTTGTATAAATAAATATTGATTTATAATGATATTTTTTTTTTTTCTCTAATTAAAAAATTGGTTATTGGCATATCACAAAGAATTAAACTATTGAATAAAAACTTCAAAATAAACTCAATAACGCTTCTTGTAAGTCCCCTAATGCAAAAACAATGCGGAATACAGGGATGAGGAGAGAGTATAGAAACAGTGTTTGTCTGCTGCTTCACAGGCGTAACTATGATTCCACTCAAGGAGTACTATCATTTACAGATAAAGCCACCACCATGGCAATGCAAAGAAATGAAATAGACAACAAGAGGAGAGATATCTTTATGAAATGAATTAACTCATACAGGGGTAAGCTATTTTTGCACAAAAAACGTTAAAAGTATTGTACTTTTTTATGCCTCAGGTTGAATAATTTTATCACCTTATCCCCTATCAAAACACCCTATGAAAAAATATATCTCCAGATCTCTTCATGGCACAGTTTAAATGATTTTACACATTTTCTCTATGTTATCATACAATTATAAAAAAAATCATGATTTTCTTTTTCTTATAATAAATTATATCCTTAACTCTTTCTTTCAATCATTTTAAAATTATTTCTTTGCCCCTCTTAAGTATCGTATTAACAATATAGATTTTCCTTCATAGACATAGAAGATAACGCGGAATTGCTCCGCGTTAACAAAATTATCAGGGTATATAGAATTATTATTACTCAAACATACTCATGATTTTATCGCATAGACAACGGTTGTATTAACAGGACGCGTTTCTACCTCACCCGTATGGGAAAGAGTTACCTTGTGTGTATGTGCGCCAGCAGAACCTGTTTTCCCTTTCAGGGTCGCATCATAAGTATAATGATTCGGTAGCCTCCCAATATCACCAGTTGGCCATCCAACTCCTTTATACTCAAAACTATGCGCATGCTCGCCTGCATTTTCAATGCTCCCAATATGCGTATGCGATTTTATGCTATCTTGTTGTTCATCTGCAAATTTTCTATCACCATCTAAACCCCGACCATTATCAAAGCCGCGTAAAAACATGCCTCTAAAATCAGGAACTTTAAAAGTTTTATCGCTGTCTTTTCCCCATTTATCACCTATTGCCTTGAATAACTGCGGATAATCCTCACGCTTATAGGCCTTACCATCACATAAAAGCCAACCATTTGGCACATTTTGCATAGCAAATGTTGCAATGAATCCAGCAGGAAAACTTTCTATCTTTGGTGGTGTAGGATTTAATAAATACCAACCCTCATGCTCTTTTATTAAAACACCATTATTGTATACCATTTCATAAATACCATCTGTTTGAAATTCTCCACCTTCTAATGGCATAACCCCCGCATCAGTGGCTTTATAGATAAGCTTTTCTCCTATATTATTAACAGTTATTGTTGTCGCACCAATATTTACACCACAAGCTTTAAAACGTATGACGATATCATTGTTGTATTTCTTTATAGGCGAAACTGTCTTTAAGGTAATTAATGTTGTTTTATTTTCCACATTTACTGTAAAGCTTGAATTAATAGAACCACCATTATCTGCAAGATATTCACGCACGCGCTGCATCATCGCCCGTGCACTATCATTAACAGAACTAGGCGGCTGACCTTCAGCCCAATTAATGATGCTATCTGAATAAGCATTTTCATCAGCCTTTAGAGACCAATCGTAAATATTAGACATTCTAAATCCCCCATTATTTTCATAGTTTTTCTAACAACTTCTCGTTCTGTGTACTAAAATGTGCTGCCGCTGTTGATTGGTATATCATAACCACTGCGCCATCCGTATTTACACATTTTACCTCTCTTCACTCCTTGCAATTTAATAACCTAAATTCACCGGATGCTTTTCATAACATTAGTATTAATGCTTTCTCTTCTAATGTGTAATGGAACCACCTCATCTGAGGTTACTTAATATCTTGTTTTGTTGCTTTGCTGTTATTATATAATTATTTTTCAAATTTTGCTTCTTGTTGCAAAATTTATAAATACTGTTTAAAATCTTTCTTATTATGGATTTTATATAACCATTATTGAATGTAATAATTTATCATACACATAGAAAGTTTCTGACTTAAACATTATCTTTTTTTATTTTTTTAATCGTTTAAATCTATCTCATCGATATTTTATATTTAAACAAAGAAACTCTATCTTTTGGCTATCATTTGTATTAAAATTTTAAAAGTTAGCTTCAAATTCTCTGCATGCTTCATTATGTTTTTATTCGCATGATTATGTTTTTATTCGCATGATTATGTTTTTATTCGCATGCAGATACTTTGTTCTATTTTATTCAATTTATTCCTGAAATTGTGTTACAAGATCAGCATCAATGTTTTTTAAACAAGCTTTTGTTCAATCTAAATGCACCATAGAGAATATATTCAATATGGTCATTTTTTCACACTTTCATTGAACTGGAAATGAAATACTAAAGAAATACCGCACACCTTCACCAAACTTGAAGGTTGTATCCGATCCGGAAAACATTAAAAAGAATGACCTAGCATCCTCCCCCAATCTTTATGAACAACATCCTTGTTTTTTTAACGCCCCGTAACTAACTTCTCCCCTCCTGCACTTAGCACATCTCTCTTTTTGTATATATTATTATATGTATATTTTTTTTGCAAGAACAATAAATCATTCTCAACAACATCTTGCAATTATTAGTGTTCTTCTTAATTCATGGCAATATCAAAAAGCACTTTCCAAACTGTTTTGCTAACTCATCTGCCTCATCAATCCAAACAAAAAATATGCTCCATCGATTTAACACTTGCTATACCCTTAACTATCAAAGAAAACGCCTTACAAAATCTTACTAAATAAGTAGCCAGACAATTGGACTATCCATGGCTTGTTTTTCCAAATAGAATACCCCCTCCACTCATTACCGACTTTATCTTCAGTGTTCTCTACACCTTTAACTTTTATCTTCCCTTCAAAATACGCATCATTTATTAGCTACACCCTTTACACGCCCTTTACCAGCTCTACATGGCGTTATTTTTTACTGTTTTCGAAGTTATCACTATATTTTCTAATGTCAGAAACATTTTCTTTAGGTAATAAAAAACTCAGAAATTCCAGACTTTTTAGATGTATAACGCCATACATAATCTTACCATACATGAATGAAATGTAATCTGTTCTAGTCTACAAAAGATATAATACGTATTGATATAATTATATTAATGAATCCACAAAATGAACACTCAAAAAGAAAGATGGAGATATGAGTTTTGGAGATCTTATAGTATGCAGTATATTAGGATTTTTGTTTATAATCTTTTCATTGGGGGAGGATGCTTAAAATTGTTACAGTGGAATGGAAAAAGAATATTTTAGGTTCTTTTCTATTCCTTGCAGCATTTACCTCATTATTTCGTATAATTGCATTACCTAAATATGATTTTTTAACAAGATCTAAAAGATAAGCTGTTTTTATATCCTTCCTAATGTGCATAACGAGTTTTATGATATTAATAGGACAATACAAAGCGATTATAGAATGCTATGATAGTACAGATAAAGAATTCACTAACGAATTTATCTATGAGTCTCATGTTAACACATTTGTATATCTCTGGGGTATACCAATCATCTTTTCCTGCATAGCTGCAGCTTTTATATGCCTACCAATTATAACATTGCTAATAATAGGAATTTAGTTACTCTTCCTCATAATTCCCTACTTATTCAAAAATTGGTTTTTGGCTTTGTTAATCATTATCATAATAATTCTTTGTTTGCGTTTGTTTTATTTATTACCTATTTTAGTGTTTAAAATTTTTTTGACGCAAATTTACTCAATTTTTCTCTTGTTGTATTATAACAATAAGAGCACTTCATTATAATTAGGAAGCTTTTTGTATATAATTAATGATTTCTTATCTGTAGTATTGTTGCACGATATCACATGACTCTTGAATAACTTTACCTTGAAAACAATGAGCTTTATGTCTCAGAAAATGAATTTTTACCTCGTCTTAAGATAAAACTCTGTGCTTTGCACGCATTTTTATTGCAAACTAATTAATGAATTTACGTAGTATTCTATGCTGAGATACATCCTTTTGCTTTCCTCTCTCTTCCAACTATTTAAAAATGTTGATGAATCTTCAAGATGAAAAACCTTTGTTCGTTTTCATCATCATTTTTTAATTCAGCTTTACGATTTTTAAAACATTCAAGGCAATATTATTTTTAATGATAAAGATTAGGTATTATTTCACGCTTTTGTTTATTGCATTCTTAATGGGAACATCCCCCCATGAAGAATAGAATACCCCAACCGTTCATTTTACGACAGCACACGTCAATGATACAATAGTAAGCCATTATAGATCATCATCTTTAAGCTTTTGAAGATACAAGCTGGAACCCATCATACATTTTGTTGTCCCCACGTTGCGACAGTCCTCGCATCTGAGAATGTTCATAAATGACATTTGGCTTTCTTTCTTCAAGTATCTTGCCCCATACGCCCCCACTTATGACGTGCAAGGAAGTGATTTTATATGAAAAGATGTATCATGAGAGAATCTTATGGTATTCTGGGTGGTTATTTTAATATGAAAAAAATCTCAATCAGAGCTATAAACTATCTACTTTTTCCTTGATAATCCGTTTTTAACTTTATTCTTGTTTATAAAAGCTTGTTTATAAAAGCTTCAATATCATAGTTTATTACTTCATAATATTTATTTTCACTCTTAAAAAACACACCAAAATCGTTTAAAATATATTTTTATGATTGACAATATAGATATTTAAGCCAACCATATTCATATTAACAAAAATACTTTAAGTGGGAGGAGGCATGCAAATATGAGAATAGATATTGTATCAATTTTTCAAAATAAATTTTCTTGAGCTTTATTAGATTTTCTTTGCTATAAAGCAATACTACTCCTATTCATCCGAATGCTCGTAATTGATAATTTGAATACATCCCCATTAACATCGCAACCTATTTTTGAACTCTGTGTCTATAAGGAAAAAGTTTGTGCAGAAAAATACTCCATCAATCAATTGTAGCCCTTTTCCCGCTTCACGCAAAATTTATCAACAGAGCCTTCTCTTTTCTGATGTACGTGTACCATTGCGTGAAATTTCACTGACTGATGGCAGTGGTAAAAAACCTTTAAACGTTTACGACACTTCTGGCCCCTACACAGATAAAGATATGATCATTGACATTACAAAAGGCTTACCAGCAATTAGCTTGCCTTGGCTCTCTAAGCGAGATAATACTGAAACTTATCCTGCACGATCAGTGAAACCTGAAGATAATGGTTTTGCTTCTGATAAAAACCTTACACCAACCTTTAAACAAAAACGCCCCATTTTACGAGCAAAAAATGGCAAAGCAATTACACAAATGGCTTATGCGCGCGCAGGCATTATTACAGCGGAAATGGAATATGTGGCTATACGAGAAAATGAAGGATTAGTAGTAAAAGAACGGCAGAATATATCATCAGATGAAACATTTGCTGGATCAATACCAGAAATTTATACTGCCGAATTTGTTCGCAATGAAATTGCTTGTGGACGCGCCATTATTCCACAAAACATTAATCATCCAGAGTGCGAACCCATGATTATTGGACGTAATTTTCGTGTTAAAATTAATGCCAATATTGGCAATTCAGCAGTAACTTCATCTATGGAAGAAGAAGTTGATAAAATGGTTTGGGCTATTCGCTGGGGAGCAGATACAGTTATGGATCTCTCAACAGGTCGAAATATTCATAATATTCGTGAGTGGATTATTCGAAATGCCCCTGTTCCCATCGGGACTGTTCCACTTTATCAAGCACTCGAAAAAGTACAGGGTATTGCCGAAAACTTAACATGGGATATTTTCCGTGATACCCTTATTGAGCAGGCAGAACAAGGTGTTGATTATTTTACCATTCATGCGGGATTAAGATTACCTTTTATCCCTTTGACCATTGATCGGGTAACAGGTATTGTTTCACGAGGTGGTTCTATTATGGCAAAATGGTGCTTGCATCATCACAAAGAAAGTTTTCTCTATGAACATTTTGATGAAATTTGTGATATTGCACGCACGTATGACATCTCTCTTTCCTTGGGGGATGGATTGCGCCCTGGCTCTATTGCCGACGCCAATGATGAAGCCCAATTTGCAGAGCTTAAAACCTTGGGTGAATTGACAAAAATTGCTTGGGAAAAAGATGTACAGGTTATGATTGAAGGTCCTGGGCATGTCCCAATGCACAAAATTAAAGAAAATATGGAGCAACAATTAGATCTTTGTCATGAGGCGCCTTTTTATACTTTGGGACCTCTTACAACCGATATTGCTCCTGGTTATGACCATATTACATCAGCAATTGGTGCCGCTATGATTGGATGGTTTGGAACAGCTATGTTGTGTTATGTAACACCTAAAGAACACCTAGGACTCCCCGATAGGAATGACGTAAAAACTGGTGTAATCACTTATAAAATTGCGGCTCATGCTGCTGACCTTGCCAAAGGTTTGCCTAGAGCACAATTGCGCGATAATGCTCTTTCGCGTGCACGATTTGATTTTAGATGGCATGATCAATTCAACCTTTCTCTTGATCCAGAAACAGCCTGTGCCTTTCATGATGAAACAATGCCTAAAAAAGCCCATAAATTGGTCCATTTTTGTTCCATGTGTGGACCAAAATTCTGTTCTATGCGTATTTCCCATGATATTCGTGAAGCAGCAGCAATAAGAAAAACAAAAGGGGAAGGTATGGTCGCCATGGCCGAAAAATATCAGAAAAATGGTGACCTTTATATAGATGCCATTCCTATTCAAAAAGAGCAAGTAAACAGTTGAAGAAGATTCTTATCAAAGGTGCAGGTGTAGGCGGCTTAACAGTTGCCTTTATGTTACAGCAAAAAGATGTTTCTGTTACTATATCGGCTCCCCCTTATTCTCCTATAGGAAGTGCTAGTTGGTATGCAGGGGGAATGCTCGCACCTTACTGTGAAAGAGAAAATGCAGAACAGATTGTTGAAGATCTTGGTATACAGGCTATACAGTGGTGGCGTAAAACGCTCCCCAACCTTGTCGTACAAAAAGGCACTTTAGTGGTTGCACCTACACGAGATAGAGGAGAGCTTGAACGATTTTCTGTGCGCACGCACAATCACAAAACCATAGATAATACAGAAATAGCTCATCTTGAACCAGATCTTGCAGAATGTTTTAACTGTGCGCTCTTTTATGAAAATGAAGCCCATCTTGATCCTCGCAAAGCGCTCATGGCTTTAAAAGAAAAGCTTCTCAACAATGGAGCGTGTTTTGTTGATGTAAAGACAGCTGAAACAAATTTTGATATTGTTATTGATGCGACAGGAATAGCACGTTTAGGAAAAGACAAAAATATACGGGGTGTACGCGGCGAAATGCTTCTCGTGCGCTGCACCGATATTAAAATTTCGCGTCCAATTCGTCTGCTTCATCCACGGTTTCCTCTCTACATTGTACCTCGACAAGATAATATTTTTATGATTGGCGCAACAATGATAGAAAGTGACTTTGATGGTGCGATCTCTGTGAGATCAATGATGGAACTGCTCAACGCGGCTTATACTTTACATCCTGCTTTTGCTGAAGCAGAAATTATTGAATCTGGCGTTGGTGTTCGTCCATGTTATCCTAATAACTTCCCTTCTGTGCATAAAGATGGTAACTGTATTTTTATTAATGGGTTTTATAGACATGGTTTTCTTTTGTCTCCAGAAATGGCAAAACGAGCAATGAAATTGGCATTGGAATAAAGCATGCAAATATTTGTTAATGGTGAAACAGTCCAAACAGAAGTTATGACTCTCGGTCTCTTGCTTGAAGAATTGGGGTATGAGGGAAATTGGCTTGCAACCGCTGTTAACGCTGAAGTTGTTCCCATAGATGCACGAAGCCAATTTACCTTGCATGAAGGAGATAAAATTGAAATTTTAAGCCCAATGCAAGGAGGCTAAAATTATGCTGAATCTTTATGGACGACAGTTCTCTTCCCGTCTTCTATTAGGTACAGCACAATATCCTTCACCAGCAATCCTTCGTGATGCTATTCATAAATCGAATACGGAAATTGTGACTGTTTCCTTGCGCCGTGAAACTGCAGGTGGAAAACAAGGTGGACAATTTTGGCAATTTCTTCAAGAACTTGGGGTAACAGTGCTTCCTAATACTGCTGGTTGTTATACTGTTAAAGAGGCCGTAACCACAGCGCAATTAGCAAGAGATCTCTTTAAAACAGCTTGGATTAAACTCGAAGTTATAGGAAACCCAGACACCTTACAGCCAAATATTTTTTCCTTAATCGAAGCAGCGCAAATCTTAAACAATGAAGGTTTCAAAATTTTTGCTTACACAACGGATGATCTCATTGTCGCTGAAAAACTTTTCGACATTGGTTGCCGTGTTATTATGCCTTGGTGTGCTCCTATTGGTTCTGCCAAAGGACCTCATAATACTGATGGATTGCGTTCTATCCGTGCTTACCTTCCTGATGCTACTCTTGTTATTGATGCCGGCATTGGACGCCCATCACATGCCACCATTGCGATGGAACTCGGTTATGATGCAGTACTTCTTAATACTGCAGTTGCTAAAGCAGGTGATCCTGTCTTAATGGCTGAAGCATTTTCTAAAGCTGTTCAAGCAGGACGTATAGGGTATAAAGCTGGCATGATCGAAGCACGCAATGTAGCAGTCCCTTCAACGCCTGTCATTGGAAAAGCAGTATTTTCATGAAACTGGATCCATTTTACCTCATCGTTGATAACGCTGATTGGATTGAACGTTTGCTTCCTCTTGGAGTTAAACTCGTACAATTGCGTATGAAACATGAAAATCAACAAGTAATCCGTCAACATATCAAGCGCGCAAAAAACATATGCAATAAATTGGGAGCACAATTAATTATTAATGATCATTGGGAAATAGCAATTGATGAAAAGTGCAATTTTATTCATCTGGGACAAGAAGACTTAAGCAATGCTGATCTTCACGCAATTCATAAAAGGGGTATAAAAGTTGGCCTTAGTACACATGATGAACATGAATTGGATATCGCGCTCTCTGTTAATCCTGAGTATATTGCACTTGGTCCTATTTATCCGACAATCTTAAAAAAAATGAAATGGATGCCGCAAGGACTAGAAAAAATCAAACAATGGAGAAAGCGGATTGGTACTTTACCTTTGGTGGGTATTGGTGGTTTAACACCAGAACGCGCAGTTGGTGTTTTAAAAGCAGGAGCAAATAGTGCTGCTGTCGTAACTGATATTATCCTTCATAAAAAACCTGAAGAGCGTGTACAGCAGTGGATAAAAGTGACACAAACATGGCGTTGATACCTTCCATTCTTATTGTTGCGGGCACTGATCCAACGGGAGGTGCCGGTATTGTTCGTGATATAGAAACCGCTGTATATTTTCAAATAAAAGCAAATTTAGCAATTACTTGTGTTAACGTACAAGATGATAATCGCGTTGTCGAAATCATTCCAATGCGCGGAGACCTCGTCGCTGCGCAAATGCGTTCCGCCCTAGAAGAAAATCCTATAAGGGCAATAAAAATCGGTATGACGGGGACAAAAGAAATTATAGCAGCAATCAGTAACGTACTCGAAGATTATCCCCATGTCCCAGTTATTTTAGACCCCGTACTTGTTGCTTCATCAGGAGGAAAACTAACAACAGAAACAATCATTGACACTATGATCGATAAACTGCTTCCTCATGTTGATCTTTTAACACCGAATAGAGAAGAACTTGCTCTTCTTAGCCAAAGTCCATTGGCATCTCAGGATAAGCAAGCAATACAACAAGCAAAAAAACTTTTGTCATTGGGAGCTCGCTCTATTTTAGTAAAAGGGGGACACGCAGAGGGTCCTCTTGCAATTGATAGCTTCATTGACAAAACTGAAGTCATAAATATTTCCGCGCCACGCTTAACAGGAACAATGCGAGGAACAGGTTGCACCCTTTCCAGCGCTATTGCTGCGCATTTAGCATTAAATGAACCTCTCATTTCAGCTATAAAAAAAGCAAAAGCATATATCCACACATTGCTTTTAACCCATTGTAAAAACAATTTGTAAAGTCTTAGTATTTTCTCATATAAAAGTAATATTTATATATTTCATTCATATATTTAATATTTTTAATAAAAATTATTAAATATAGAATATAATGACTAAAAATGTTATCATACCACTTGCATTCAGTAGGGAATGCTTTTATTATAAAAAGCTTAGTCTGTTTAAAAAGTTAAAATAGCGTAATTTAAACAAATTGTACATTTAAAGATGTATATAATCGTGAACACGCGCATTTTACGATTTGCCTTTTTTGTGAAAAGAGAAGATCCTATCAGCATTCTTGTACATTAAAGGCTAGCGAGTACATTGATAAAACTTGAAGGATGATTTTGTTTGATCTATAGTTGTTAGATCATTAGAAAAAATAAAATGTTAAATCAAACGTTTTGCTCAATTTCTTATGAAGAACTCTTAAGCTTTTATAAAGAAAGTGGTGCGGATGCTGTCCTGACAGATTTCCCTATTGATCGTTTTAGCCAATCTGCCTCCTTAGAGAAAAAAACGACACAAACGTTAAACATTTCTCATAATCAACAAACATCTCCCAAAACATCTCCCACCGTAAAATTAGATCATCATCCGCTGCATAACTCTGGGGCTATACAAAACAAACCTACAGCTATAGAGAGTGCAAAAAGCGCAGAAACACTTGATGAATTAAAGTCTGCTCTCCTTGCATTTAATGGCTGTTCATTAAAATTGACAGCAAAAAATACCTGTTTTTCAGATGGAACAGCAGGAAGCCCCCTAATGCTTATAGGCGAAGCACCAGGACGAGAAGAGGATATACAAGGAATTCCTTTTGTGGGAAAAGCAGGGATGTTGCTTAATAAAATCCTCGCATCAATTGGCTTAACAAGAAATAATGTTTACATTGCCAACACTATTCCTTGGCGTCCACCAGGAAATCGTACACCAACACCAAGAGAAGTTGCCTTGTGCCGCCCTTTTATTGAACGGCACATTTATTTAGCGCGTCCTCGTGTACTTATCGCACTGGGAGGCATTGCTGCACAGCTCCTTACGGGATCTCAAAATGGAATTATCCGAACACGAGGGAAATGGCATATTTATGAAAGTGAGGATAATATAAAAATACCTGTTATGCCAACTTTCCACCCTGCCTACCTTCTCCGAACCCCTAGTCAAAAAAAACTTACATGGATAGACTTCTTAGAAGTAAAAAATCGCCTCGATGGCCTTTTGTAATTCTTTAATCTTCTTTGACTCTAAAATTAAACACCTTCTTTAACTCTTAAAATACGAATGGGAACAACTATGGAACAGCCAACAACATCTATTTATCGTTTGGAAGACTACCAGCCAACCCCTTACGCCATCCCTAAAACACAACTTTTCTTCCAATTGGCACCAACAAAAACCTATGTTACAGCCATATTGTCTATTGAGACCCGTCACAATACAAAAGAGTTAACACCTCTTGTTCTTTCTGGTGATGATCTTACTTTAATTTCCGTTTCTATTAATGATGAGTCATTAGCGCCAGACACTTATAACGTGACGCCTTCACGTTTAGAAATTACAACGCCACCAGCAACTCCTTTTACATTGAAATTGGTTACGGAACTGAATCCTGAAAGCAACCGCCAACTTATGGGCCTTTATCTCTCAAATGGTGTTTATTGCACACAATGCGAATCGGAAGGTTTTCGTCGTATTACCTATTTTTACGACCGCCCAGATGTTCTTTCTACCTATAGAGTGAAAATTGAAGCAGATTCCCAAACAATCCCAATCTTGCTTTCAAATGGTAATCTGGTGGAAACAGGAGCTTTAGAGAATAATCGCCATTTTGCCATTTGGGAAGATCCTTATCCCAAACCATCTTATCTCTTTGCTTTAGTAGGTGGAGATCTTGATAAGTTAGAAGACCATTTTACAACCGTATCTGGACGACGTATCGAGCTTGGTATCTATGTGGAAAAAGGAAAAACCAAACGCGCAACTTATGCAATGGATGCTCTTAAACGTTCCATGCGTTGGGATGAACAATGTTTTGGGCGCGAATATGATCTTGATGTTTTCAATATTGTTGCTGTGTCCGACTTTAACATGGGTGCAATGGAAAACAAAGGTCTTAACGTTTTTAATGATAAATATGTTCTTGTCGATCCTGAAACAGCAACCGATCAGGATTATAGAAATGTTGAACGTATCATTGCACATGAATATTTCCATAATTGGAGCGGTAATCGTATTACCTGTCGCGATTGGTTTCAACTCTGTTTAAAAGAAGGATTCACTGTTTATCGTGATCAGGAATTTTCCTCAGATCAAAATGTACGCAGCCTACAGCGAATTCAAAATATAAAAACATTAAAAGCTACTCAATTTGCCGAAGACGCTGGGCCCCTCGCTCATTCTGTACGTCCTCGTCAATATAGCCAAATTAACAATTTTTACACCACAACTGTTTATGAAAAAGGTGCTGAAGTTGTTCGCATGATACGAACTATTTTAGGACCCTCTCTGTTTCGTAAAGGTACAGATCTTTATTTTCAACGTCATGATGGACAAGCTTGCACAATTGAAGATTTTATCGCTTGTTTTGCTGAAGTATCTGGTCAAGACTTCTCTCAATTCATGTTGTGGTATGAACAAGCTGGAACACCCAATGTAGAAATCGATAGTCATTATAGCGATGGTGTTTTAACAATTCATGCAAAGCAACATATTCCCGCAACTCCACAACAAAATACAAAAAAGCCCATGCTTATCCCTATCGCTTTTGGACTCTTAGGACACAACGGAGAATCTCTCACTTATGAAGCGGATGTGGATATTCAATCAGATGTTATGCTTCTCTCCAAAGAAAACCAAACGTTTACATTAAAAGGTCTGCGTGAAAAACCTATTTTATCACTGCTTAGAGACTTCTCTGCGCCTATCAAACTACAAACTCCATTCAATGAGAGCGAACTTATTTTTCTTGCACAACATGATGACAATCACATCAATCGCTGGCAAGCTCTTAATCATTTAGTGACGCAAGCTTTGATTCAAAGCATTCAAGATAAAACACAAGCAAAAGAGGGTATGCCCTCTGCTTTGATAAAATTGATTGAAGCTATCATTACAGATGAAAGTCTTGAACCTGAGTTTCGTGCATTTTGTTTAAATCTACCGAGCGAAGTTGAACTTGCCCATACGCTTGGTAAAAATGTTGATCCAGATCGTATTCATTATGTACGCAATCAGTTTTTAGCTTCGCTCGCGCATACACATCAAGGGCTCTTCACAAAAGTGTATATGCAAATGGAGACTCATGAACCCTATTCACCAAACACTGCACAAGCTGGAAAACGAGCATTGCGGAATATTATACTAGACTATCTCTCCATCGCCGAAGCCCAACCAAATCGTGCTGCCACACAATATGCAACTGCTGATAATATGACTGACCGCATAGCTAGTATAACCACGTTAGTAAAGCGTTTTAATGAAAGTGAACAGGCACAAAATGCCTTAAATGATTTTGAAAGTCGTTATCGCCACGATCCTTTGATCTTGGATAAATGGTTCTCCATTCAAGCAATGGTTGCAGGAGCATCAACACTTGACTATGTTCAAAAACTTATGCAACACCCGCTCTTTTCAAAAGATAATCCCAATCGTGTGCGTGCCTTGATTGGTGTTTTTGCGTCTCACAACCTAACAGGCTTTAACAGGATGGATGGAACGTCTTATCATTTTCTTTGCCAGATCATTTTGGAAATTGACAAAAAAAATCCACAGCTTGCTTCACGATTATTAACAACGATGCGCTCTTGGCGACAATTAGAACCCATTCGACAACAAAAACTTGAAGCTGCATTAAAAACGATTGCTGCTGCGCCAAAATTATCAAGTGATGTCGCTGATATCATCAACCGTCTGCTCACTTGAAACGAAAAGTTATTTTAAATCAATATGCTATAAATATTTTTCAAAATAAATTATATAAACTATTCGATCATCGTTAAACCTATAAACAGGTAATCTAAGCCTGTTTATAGATCATGTTTAAAGTGCCTTGTCCTTTTCATATTCCAAGTTCATAGAAGTAAAATTATTTTTTTTAAAAAAAGACTGGACAGAAGACTCCTGTTTTGATTCATTGCACTCGATGGGGTTACTATGAATATCGAAGCAGTTTTTAAATCACATTATTCCGGAATTAAAGGAACAAGAGATGGCTAAATTGGACGCATATAATGCGCCAAGGGAGATATATGCTGATTCAAAATCCAGCGCTCCAGGTCATAAAGCGCAGAAAAAACGTATTCATCTGCTTCCTGACTCTGCCTATCAAAAGCTTCTCTTTATTGAACCTTGGTTGCGTCGCTCACTTCCATTTGTCATTGTAGCATTTCTTATTGTACTTGCATCAATTCGTTTTGTATCACTCTATGATTGGCGTAACACAATTGATAAGAACACGCGTTCTACCATCACTCTCTTAGCTTCTCATATTACCAACACAATTAATCATGACTTATTGGCTGTTTCTCAGAAAGGAAAAGTCTCTGCCCTTTCTCATAGTCATTTGCAAAATATCCTCACCACTTTTCGTAATCAAGGTCTTATTAATCCTAGCACTCTGATCGCCATTGTTAATCAAGAAGGAAATGTCTTGGCTTCATCCAGTTCAGAGATTGCTTTAGAAAAACCTTTGCAAGATTTTATCTCTGACAGCATTGCTTTACAATCTCTTGGACAGCACATTGGAATTATGAAAATCACAATAGGAAAAGATGCCCCTGCTCTTGCTTCATTTCACCAAACAGAAAATGGGCAATATGGCGTATTCATTAGCGAAAAGATGCAAGATAGCGCCATGGAATGGCGAAAAATTCTCTCATTAAATATAACCCTGTTCATTGGAACTAGTGGCGTTATCCTCGCTCTTCTTTATGCTTATTATAATCAACTTTTACGAGCACGCAAAACGGATCTTGTTTCAGAAAAAATTCAAAACCGTATTGATATGGCAATGATGCGTGGGCGTTGTGGACTATGGGATTGGAATATGGCAAGTGGGCGCGTCTACTGGTCACGAGCAATGTACGAAATGCTCGGTTATGTCCCTCAAGATGCATTGCTCTCAATTTCCCAAATTAGCGCCATTATAAATCCGAATGATGCAAATTTTTTTGATCTTGCTCAAGAATTAATGGCAGGCCAAAAAAAGCATATCGATATTAACGTTCCCATGCGCCATGCCGATGGCCATTATGTCTGGATGCGCATTCGTGCTGAAGTTACTGAAGAAGAAGAACCCCATTTGGTTGGTATTTCCTTCGATATTAGTGAACAGCAACAATTGGCTGAACAAACAGCGCAAGCCGACCTTCGTATCCGTGATGCGATTGAAAACATTTCAGAATCTTTCGTCTTGTGGGATTCAGAAGGACGTTTAGTCATGTCTAACAGTAAATTTTGCGAATATGCCGCTATTCCTAAACAAATTCTACAATCAGGTATCCAACGTGCAACTGTCGAAGCCATGGCACGCCCTCCTATCAGTGAATATCCCCTTAAAGATGATGGTACTGGTAACTTAACCAGTATTCGCCAAACGGCAGATGGTTGTTGGCTCAAAATTAATGAACGGCGAACCCAAGACGGAGGATTGGTTTGTATTGGTACTGACATTTCTGAGCTTAAACAACAACAGGAAAAGTTTGAGGACAGTGAAAGGCGTCTTTTTTCTTTCATTCAAGAACTCAAGCGCGCGCGAGGAAGTGCTCAACAACGCGCAACAGAAGTTGAAAAACTTAATAAAAGTTTGAAAGCAGAAAAAGAGCGCGCCGAAAGTGCTAATAAGGCTAAATCAGAATTTTTAGCCAATATGTCTCATGAGTTGCGTACGCCACTGAATGCTATTCTCGGTTTTTCAGATATCATGTTGCAATCGACTTTTGGCCCTCTTGGTTCACAACGCTATAAGGAATATATGCATGATATTTACAATTCAGGAACTCACCTTCTAACCCTTATCAACGACATCCTTGATATGTCAAAAATCGAAGCTGGAAGATTTACGCTTGATTGTAAAAATACCGATCTTGAGCCCATCATTAGTGAAGCAGTACGAACACTAACGCCTCAAGCTCAAGAAAAAAATATTGTTGTTATAACAAACATTATCCCAGAACTTCATGCTGAAGTTGATGGTCGTGCAATGAAACAAATTTTCCTTAATCTCATCTCTAATGCCGTTAAATTTACGCCTTCTGGCGGAAATATTGATGTCTGTGCTTTTAAGAGAAAAAACAACCTTATTTTTAAAATTACAGATACAGGTGTTGGTATTCCCCAATCAGCAATAAAAAAACTTGGGCAGCCTTTTGAACAAGTTGAAAATCAGCTTACTAAATCTCACACGGGCTCAGGTCTTGGCTTAGCCATTTCACGCTCCTTGCTAGAACTCCACAAAGGAAAACTTGAAATTACTTCAAAAGAAATGAAAGGAACAACTGTAACGATTATAATGCCCATCACACAAAGTTAAATTTTTCCATTTTGTTCTCGTTGTAGCAAAATCTGTTTTCGTTTGTCCCCCCAACGATACCCTGAAATAAAACCATTTTTACGCACAACACGATGACAAGGAATGATAACAGCCAATTCGTTACGTGCACACGCATTAGCAACGGCACGAAAAGCGCTTGGTATACCAATACGGTGCGCTAAGACTTCATATGAAATTGTTTCACCACATGGTATATCACATAATACTGCCCATACTTGTCGTTGAAAAACTGTACCATTTATATCTAAGGGAAAATTATATTTTTTTACCAACCTAGGTGTTTCTATCATAGCTATAATATGAGCAACTTCTCTCTTAAATGTATTGTCACCTACAATTTGTTGTGCATTGTCAAAGCGTATCATAACCCCCTGTAATAATTGCTCTATAGTGTCTCCTAACGCTATATGACAAATCCCTTTTTGAGACCTAGCCACCAAAAGCTTTCCTATTGATACATCTTTCAGACAGAATATTCTTGTTTGGGAAATGTCCAGCATTTTAGCCTTCTTTATATTCTAAAAAAGTTTTGAACATCATTCATAAAATAAAGGGGAGAATAATCACTATCTTTTAAAAACAAACAAGATCATTCTGAAATTATCTCCTTAGCCATTGTATTAAAATACACTCTTACCCTTTTATGAAATGAGAACATACATAGATTGGCTTTCGTCCTACCCTAAAGAACCAAAACTTCGACCAGAGCCGATCTATCAACAATCTTGCTTTTTATCTAACAGATTCCAACTGAAATGATTTCCATATGGTTTATTTCATAAGCTCTTTACAGACAAATCCTGCCCTGAGTTCTATCATATACTCTAAACAAAAAACACCTTAATGTGGTAAAATTTCATACCTTATATCACAGTTCTAAACAGCAATATTTTACGGAATAACACGATAAACTTCCCATTTTATTTTACGAAATCCCATTGAAACATAAATAATGGCTTATGTTTTACAAGCAACAGAAAAAGCATGCACTCTCTTAGGCAAACAACATCATAAAACACAAAATATGTGGCAACGAATTGGAAAGATGTTCCGGCTTTTTATTCTCCACAGTATGCTTGAATATTCTAATTTGTTGAAGCACTATTATTATTTTTTTATCAAAAGTCATACTTTTGATATACTGATGAGATGACTCAACTCAAAAAAGAAATTTATCTTCAATTTTATGAAAAAAGCATGGAAAAGGTATTTTAGTGCTTACTTTCTTTGTCACTTAACTTATAAAATGACTGTAGCCTCAGAACTGAAATATTTTGCCCGCATCACGTACAGATATTTGTCATAGGAAAAAGCCATGCCCAAACGCACAGATATAAAATCTATTCTTATCATCGGAGCAGGACCTATTATCATTGGTCAGGCATGTGAATTTGATTATTCAGGCACACAAGCCTGTAAAGCATTAAAAGAAGAAGGTTATCGAATTATTTTGGTAAATTCTAATCCTGCCACGATTATGACAGATCCAGATCTAGCTGATGCAACTTATATAGAGCCCATTACTCCTGAAATAGTTGCCAAAATTATTGCCCACGAACGTCCCGATGCCCTTTTGCCCACTATGGGAGGACAAACAGCCCTCAATACTGCTTTATCATTAAAGCGTATGGGTATTTTAGACCGCTATCATGTAGAAATGATAGGGGCCAATGCTGATGCTATTGATAAGGCCGAAGATCGTGCTTTATTCCGCCAAGCGATGGCAAAAATCGGTTTGGAAACGCCACGCTCTATGTTAGCCAATGCAACAGAACTAAAAGAAAAAAATCGCCGACAGCACGCAAAAACGCGTGCTGAACTTAAAGCAAAACTTTCTGGTGCTGTACTTGACAAAGCACTCGAAGAACTTGAGCGTAACTGGCGACATACCGAAGCTGATCGCAAACAACATTATATCGCTCATGCAACAGCAAAAGCAGTTCAAGCTCTTGATGTTGTTGGACTTCCAGCTATTATTCGTCCTTCATTTACCCTTGGTGGAACCGGTGGTGGAATTGCTTACAACCGTTCTGAATTTTATGAAATTATCGAACGCGGTCTTGAAGCTTCGCCTACAACAGAAGTTTTAATTGAAGAAAGTGTTTTAGGGTGGAAAGAATATGAGATGGAAGTTGTTCGTGATAAGAACGATAACTGTATCATTGTTTGTTCTATTGAAAACATTGATCCAATGGGGATTCATACCGGTGATTCGATCACTGTAGCACCAGCTCTCACCTTAACAGATAAAGAATATCAATGTATGCGTAATGCTTCGATTGCTGTTTTGCGTGAAATTGGTGTTGAAACGGGGGGATCCAATGTACAGTTCGCTGTCAATCCTGAAAATGGGCGCCTCATTGTTATTGAAATGAATCCGCGTGTTTCTCGCTCTTCAGCGCTTGCCTCAAAAGCAACGGGGTTTCCCATTGCCAAAGTAGCAGCTAAACTGGCTGTTGGTTATACACTTGATGAATTAAAAAATGATATCACGGGTGGTGCAACACCAGCATCATTTGAACCTTCTATTGACTATATTGTGACAAAAATTCCTCGTTTTGCCTTCGAAAAGTTTCCTGGTTCATCACCTGTCCTCACAACTGCGATGAAATCTGTAGGAGAAGTCATGGCAATTGGACGCACTTTTCAAGAATCGTTACAAAAAGCACTCCGTGGACTTGAAACAGGACTTACGGGTCTTGATGAAATTGTGATTCCAGAGCATGCTGAAGGTGATGAAAAAAGTTCTATACGCTCAGCTATTGCCATACCAAGCCCTGATCGTCTACGCTATATTGCTCAAGCCATACGCACAGGCTTACCCTTAAATGAGATTCACCAAATTAGCAAAATTGATCCGTGGTTTTTAGAACAAATAGCCTCCATCATTGAAATGGAGCAGCGTATCCGCATTCATGGATTACCTCAAGACGCAGATAACTTACGTATGTTAAAAGCTATGGGCTTTTCAGATGCACGATTAGCCTCCCTTACCGGAAAAGAACCCGATGATATTGCCGCTTTACGCAAATCACTGAATGTTAAACACGTATTCAAACGGATTGACACTTGTGCCGCTGAATTTTCTTCTCCTACAGCCTATATGTATTCAACATATGAAGTTCCCTTCGCAGGTGTAGAGCACTCGGAAGCACACGTTTCTGAACGCAAAAAAATCGCTATTTTAGGCGGTGGACCAAACCGCATTGGGCAAGGTATTGAATTTGATTACTGTTGCTGCCACGCTGCTTTTGCACTGCGTGATGCAGGCTTTGAAGCGATTATGATTAACTGCAATCCTGAAACAGTTTCAACCGACTATGATACCTCTGATCGCCTTTATTTTGAATCTTTAACAACAGAAGATGTTATCGCTATTTTAGAAGCAGAACAAGAAAAAGGGGATTTGGTTGGAGTCATCGTCCAATTTGGCGGACAAACACCCTTGAAATTGGCAAGCGCTCTAGAAAAACACAACATCCCCATCCTAGGTACTTCACCTGACGCTATCGACTTAGCAGAAGATAGAGATCGCTTTCAAAAACTGTTATTTAAACTTAACTTAACACAACCTCAAAATGGTATTGCCCACTCCATCGAACAAGCACGTCTCATTGCCCACGAACTAGGCTTCCCATTGGTTGTACGTCCCTCTTATGTTTTAGGAGGACGTGCTATGCAAATTATCCGTGACGAACGTAGCTTACAAAATTATTTACTTGAGAGTGTCCCTGAATTAATTTCAGAAGATATCAAAGTCCGTTATCCTAACGATACAATAGGACAAATCAATATATTGCTTGGTAAAAATCCGCTTCTCTTTGATACCTATTTAACAGAAGCAATTGAAGTAGACGTTGATTGTCTATGTGATGGCAAAGAAACACTGATCGTTGGTATTATGGAACACATTGAAGAAGCTGGTATCCACTCTGGTGATTCAGCATGTTCTTTACCAGTCCATACGCTCTCAAATAAAATAGTTACTGAATTAGAGTGCCAAACCAAAGCATTAGCACAAGCACTTTATGTCCGCGGCTTAATGAATGTACAATATGCTATAAAAGATGACACCATTTATGTCTTAGAAGTCAATCCCCGTGCTTCACGTACTGTCCCATTTGTTGCAAAAACGATTGGTCGCCCTATTGCTAAAATGGCTGCACGTATTATGGCAGGAGAAACGCTTCATGATGCTCTTCAAGCTTATGGTGGATTACCTTCTTTGCAGGAAAAACAACATATTGCCGTCAAGGAAGCAGTGTTTCCTTTTGCTCGTTTTTCAGGTGTTGATACACTTCTTGGTCCAGAAATGCGCTCAACTGGTGAAGTTATGGGTCTTGACTATGAATTTTCGCTTGCTTTTGCTAAAGCCCAACTTGGAGCTGGTGTAAAACTCCCTAAAGAGGGAACTTTGTTCGTTTCTGTAAAAGATGAAGATAAAAAACGCATCTTAAATCCTGTAAAACGTTTAACTGAGCTTGGCTTTTCTATTGTTGCCACAAGTGGAACACAAAAATTTCTCACCGAACACCACGTTGAAGCAAAAAAAATCAACAAAGTTCTAGAGGGACACCCTCATATTGAAGATGCTATTCGCAATCGCCAAATTCAATTGATTTTTAATACAACTAGCACTGCCAGTGCCATCTCAGACTCAAAATCATTACGTTATGCAGCGCTCATTCAAAATGTTCCCTATTATACAACAATAGCTGGAGCCGAAGCCGTCGTAGAAGCAATCAAAGCACTCAAAAAAAGGCGCCTTGAAGTACGTTCACTACAAAGTTATTTCAGTTGAATTTTTGCTACTCAGCAAAATGTACACTGTTTTCTTATTTTTTCTTTATATAAAAATTGATTAAGACTTGCTTTTTGTTCTAAAGACTTTTATAGAAGTTTTATCGAATTTTCGGTTACGTGACTTTCTTTCCTGTGCAATCTGCACTTTTGACGAAACTTCTCCCACCTAATTTCGATCTACAACCGTATTGAAGAAATGAAAGCTTCAATACTCAATATAATTATATATTCTAAGGAGTTTCCTATGTCTACAGGAACAGTTAAGTGGTTTAATACAACAAAAGGTTTCGGATTCATTCAGCCTAGTGATGGTAGTGCAGATGTATTTGTACACATTTCTGCCGTTGAGCGTTCTGGTCTAAACAGTCTTAATGAAGGACAAAAAATTTCTTATGATGTTCTTCAAGATCGTCGTTCAGGAAAGTTTGCCGCTGGCAACCTTGCAGCCCTTTAAAATTTAAATTCTGCGATGTTTTATTTAAAAATCTTCGTCTGTAACGACGAAGATTTTTTTTATTTTGTATAAAGCATCATTTTACCTTATTAAAATAAAAGATTGCTTATCTCCTTTGCACAATTTATCAAACCTCCCTTATCCTTCCTCTAAAACTTTCATAAAATCTAAGAAGAGATTATCTTGTAAAAATCTCAAAAAAGAAGAACGTAAAGCCCGTGTAAGAATATTTTAGAAGTTTTTTATTGCATACAATATAATCTCTTATAGAATATCCTTAAAGCAATAACCATTTGTTGATATAATATAAGGATTTTAATTATGGCTTTTATTGCCGACAAACTGTCTCGCATCAAACCTTCTGCAACAATTGCTGCTTCCCAGAAAGCCCGTCATTTAAAAATGTTAGGGCGCAACGTTATTGCCTTAAGCGCTGGAGAGCCAGACTTTGATACCCCAGACAATATCAAAAACGCAGCCATTGAAGCTATTCGAAGAGGAGAAACAAAATACCCTCCCATATCTGGAATTCCAGAATTGCGCCAAGCAATTTCTGCAAAGTTTAAAAGAGAAAATAACCTTCTTTACCAACCAGAACAAATTATTGTTGGTACCGGTGGAAAACAAATTCTCTTTAATGCATTCATGGCAACTTTGAATAAAGGAGATGAGGTCATCATCCCATCCCCTTATTGGGTTAGTTATCCAGAAATGGTTGCACTCAACGATGGTACGCCTGTCTTTTTAGAAACAAAAGCCGAATTTTCTTATAAACTCCAACCTCAAGAGCTAGAAGCTGCCATTACCCCCAAAACCAAATGGTTCATCTTTAACTCTCCTTCAAATCCATCAGGTGCCGCTTATACACACAATGAATTGAAAAAACTCACAGATGTTTTAGTAAAATATCCTCATGTTTATATCCTTTCCGATGATATATATGAACATCTCACATATGAGGGTTTTACCTTTGTTACTCCAGCTCAAATAGAACCAGCGCTTTATGAGCGTACACTCACAATGAATGGTGTTTCTAAAGCCTATGCGATGACGGGATGGAGAATCGGTTATGCAGGCGGACCACAAGAATTAATTAAAGCTATGGATACCATTCAAGGTCAGCAAACATCTGGGACAAGTGTCATTTCACAATGGGCTGCTGTTGAAGCACTTAATGGGACACAAGATTTTATCGCTAAAAATAAAAGTATTTTTCAAGCACGCCGTGATCTCGTTGTTTCTATGCTAAACCAAGCTCCTGGCATTCACTGTCCAACGCCCGAAGGTGCTTTTTATGTTTATCCTTCTTGCACAGGACTTATTGGAAAGAAAACACCTAACGGTCAATGTATTACGAATGATGAAGACTTTACCATAGCGCTTCTAGAAACAGAAGCTGTTGCTGTCGTCCAAGGATCTGCTTTTGGACTTGGATCAACTTTTCGTATTTCTTATGCAACATCAGAAGAATTACTTGAAGAAGCTTGTATACGTATACAGCACTTTTGTAACAGTTTAATTTAAAATTTTTAATATCATCTCTTGTGATCGTTTTTTGCCGAATGTCAGTATATCCGAAAAATTATCAGAAGCTGTATCATGGTCTGAATCAATCGATTCCGCAAAAATATCCATGAATAAACACAACAATAGGGGCTGTAGATAAAGATCAAAAAAATCTAGCAATCAAATAAATGAATCGGTCTATTATTATGAGAGGTGAAAAGCCTATTCTGCTTTTTCTATTCAATTTATAACTCTAAAAAAGACCAAGCACTTTTAAACACAATTGCCCTTATAATCAGATCTTTTCTATTTCTCGGCTTCTTCTTCGTCCTAAAATGAAGAAGAAGCCACCTCCCATCCGTTATGTAAACAATCCAGTTTCCTTTAAGTTTTATCTAATAACTACTTGATAGGCTTTATAAACAAGAGCTGCCTTAAATATTCACCTCACACTCTAATAAAAAGCACTTCATGTATAATATTTTAAATATTTTATATCACGCCTCTAAAAGACAGACTTTTATGGTACAATGGGATAGATCTCCCTCAAACTCCTCATTGAATTTTAGTATTCTTAAAAAATTGTTGGGGATCCACAAGTTTCGAAATTTTTTCCTTATCACCTTCCCATATATTGCAATTTCTAGGGACTTTTTCAAAAATAAAAAAAAAGCCGGACATATGTCCGGCAAATTTGGAAAATCCTCAGAGATAAAATCAATCCGATAGATCTTCGTAAGGGAACACTCAAGAAAATGCAATGGGAGGCAACATAATCAAGAGATGATATTCTATGTCATTTTATAAGAAAAAGTACAATAAAGACTTAAGCGTATCTGCTATGCAATAAACACATAGCTTTAAATTTGTCTCCATCATGTAGCACTCTCTTTAAATTAAATATAAAGATGTAAGCTACACCATCACACGATTGTCCAGTTTTCAATATACAAGAACCCTCACATTTTCTAGCATTCACAAAAAACATTTATCACTTTTTTCAAAAAGATTTCTCTACGCGGCCTCCCTTCACTTTTAACGTGCAACGAATAGTTTTAATTGATTCAATATGGGCAAACTTGAAACGAAAGAATATTAGGGGAATCTCAAGTTGCACAACAGTTAATTATTCCTTATAAATTAAGGCATTAATATTAAAAAGACCACTGACGGGCTTTTAAAAAAATATAATCTCGAAAAGCATTTAACCTTGCCAAATTCTTTAAATTATAAGGATAACAAAAAAAAGTATCAAAAGAAGGAATATCAACCATATCAGGAAAAAGACGCACCAAATGCTCATCATTATTGACGATATAATCAGGCAGCACAGCAATCCCAAGATCACGCATAAGCGCATTCTTTATTGAGATGATATTGTTGATTTGTAGAACTGAAACGCGCAATGATCCATCACTTCTACCAGCCTTTTCCAACCAATTTAAACCAGACAAATAAGGTGGGACAGGCTCACCGAACGAAATAATACGATGCTCATCGAGATCAGACAATTTTTTTGGCTTTCCATAATTTGCAATATACTTTTCCGAAGCATAAACATGCATATGAATTGTAAAGAGTTTTCTTTGTATAAGATCAGGTTGTTGGGGTTGATGTAAGCGAACAGCACAATCCGCATGACACATTGTCAAATCAAGCTCTTCATCGGAAAGCAAAAGCTGAACCTGCATATCAGGATAAAGACTAAGAAATTCTGGCATACGCTCTGCAATCCACCCTGCCCCCATTCCAAAAGTCGAGGTCACACGCAAGTGCCCCGTTGGTTTTGCATAGCTTTCACTTAATTGCAAACGTACACTTTCAAGCTTCATCAAAACATCATGAGCTGTACGATAAAGAGTTTCTCCCTGTTCTGTAAGAATCAAACCACGCGCATGACGTTGAAATAAGGATACCCCAACCTCTTGTTCTAAAGCCGAAACCTGTCGTGAAACGGCTGATTGAGATAAATGAAGTTTTTGAGCAGCATGCGTAAAAGATCCCGCTTCTGCTGCAGCGTGAAAAATCCTTAACTTATCCCAATCCAACGGTGGCGCCACAATTAATTCTACCTCTAGATTCTCTATGTTCTCAATGAGTTGCTAACGCTTAGGTATATCCAAAAACCGTTCTGCTTCCAACGCTGCCATACATCCTCTTCCCGCAGCTGTTACAGCTTGGCGAAATGTTGCATCTGTTACATCCCCAGCAGCAAAAACACCAGCAATACTTGTCGCTGTTGAGTCCGGTGCTGTCCATAAATAACCGCCTCGTTTTTGTTTCAACTGTCCTTCAAACAGAGAAACAGCAGGATCATGCCCAATGGCAATAAATATGCCCTCTGCATTCACTTTCATCTCGTGGCCTGTCTTAACATTTTTCAGACGAGCCCCTGTTACAACAGCCCCCATTGAATCTTGAGCTGGCAAACCAATAATTTCTTCCACCACATGATCCCAAATAATACGTACGTTCTTGCAAGCAAGCAACCTATCTTGCAAAATTTTTTCTGCCCGAAAATGATCTCGGCGATGAACTACACTTACACTTTTAGCCAAATGCGATAAATAAAGTGCTTCTTCAACAGCCGTATTTCCTCCTCCCACGACAATAACGTCCTTATCACGGTAAAAAAAGCCATCACATGTAGCACAAGCGGAAACACCACTGCCCATAAAGGTCTGTTCACTTTCTAAACCAAGCCAGCGCGCTTGAGCTCCTGTTGTAATAATCAGTGCATCACAAGAATATTGTGTTCCTGAATCCCCATATAAGACAAAAGGATACTTCAACAAATCAGCCTTTATAATTGTATCATAGACAATTTTTGTCCCCATATTCTCAGCTTGTTTTGCTATTTGTTCCATCAACCATGGTCCTTGAATGGGATCTGCAAAACCTGGATAATTCTCAACATCAGTTGTAATTGTTAATTGTCCACCCTGCTGCAAGCCCGTCACCAAAACCGGCTTAAGCATTGCTCTTGCTGCATAGATCGCCGCTGTATAACCAGCCGGACCTGAGCCAATAATCAGCAGACGAATATGCGATTGTATCATTAAATCCCCTTTATTTTATTATAACTTAATTATTCTGTAAACGATAACGGAATGCAGCCTTTTAAAAAACATTTTTCAAGAGCCTCAATTATGTTATACATACTCCTTTTCAAGTTTTATGAAAAGGTCTGATTATCAATTCATCAAGGCATGCTAAGGTTAAGAATTAATCTTTATCCTATAAAGAGAAAAACGTAAATTCTTATGGGCACAAAACCATAATAAAAAGAGATACAAAGATAGGGAACGGTCATTTTTCAGTTTATTATCAATGTTTGTGCACGTTTTGCGTTAATCATGGGAGGAGCAATGCTTTTGCCAATTTTTGTGGATTTGCACGACAACAATCGTAATTGGATAACCTTTCTCTATTCTTGTGCCATAACTACCATGTTAGCAACGCTGATTCTTTTAGCAACTAAGGGAGCTACTTGTCGTTTTTCAGCACGACTTGGCTTTATGCTCACTGTTTGTCTTTGGCTAACAGGAAGCATCGTAGGTGCCTTACCTCTTTATCTTTCTCCTCTTCCCATTTCTCTAGCAGGAGCCATTTTTGAATCTGTTTCTGGAATTACAACAACAGGCTCCACAGTCCTTTCTGGTCTTGATAATTTATCGCGAAGTATTTTATTATGGCGTTCTATTATATGCTGGATTGGGGGCATTGGTTTTATCGGTTTAGCCCTCTTGCTTTTGCCTTCACTGCGTGTGGGTGGTGTACGACTTTTTCATATGGAATCATCTGATAAATCTGAAAAAATATTGCCTCGCATCAACCAAATTGCTAACGGAATTATCATCGCTTATGTTGGACTCACATTGGCTTGTATGCTTTCTTATTTTACTGCAGGCATGAGTTTATTTGATGCCATTAACCATGCAATGAGTACAGTAGCAACAGCTGGTTTTTCAACGCATGATGCTTCTTTTGGCTATTTTTCTGATACACCAGCCATCTTAATTATTTCAACAATCTTCATGTTGCTTTCTGCTTTGCCCTTCGTACTTTATGTTAAATTAGTCCTTCCTGGACACTCCAAACGCTTCCTTGACCCACAAGTGATTGTTTTTCTCCATATCGTTCTCCTTTTCAGCTTTGCTTTAGCGGCATGGCTACGGTTTTATGATCATCGCGCTTTCCACTTGATTTTCCTTGATGTCATTTTTCATCTTTCATCCATTATTAGCACCACAGGTTACAGCGCTGAAGATTATCAACTTTGGGGACCGTTTGCGCTTGGAATTTTCTTCATTGTTTCTTTTACAGGCGGATGTGCTGGTTCTACTTCTGGTGGCATGAAAATCAATCGCCTCATTATTCTTTGGCGTATTACACAAACAAATATAGAAAAACTTCTTTCTCCTAATGTCGTTGTAAAGGCGCGCTACGATCACTCAAATATATCAAACGATGTTGCTCAAGCCGTTTTGTTTTTTGTCTGTCTTTATATGTTTTGCCTTGTTATCGGCACGGCACTTTTGCTTACAACCGGTCTTGACTTTACCTCTGCCTTTACAGGGGTCTTAACCGCACTTTCAAATGTTGGTCCAGGCTTTGGAGATATTATTGGCCCCGCTGGTAATTTCTCTACAATCAACGATAATGCTTTATGGATTTTAAGTTTTCTAATGCTAGCTGGACGTCTTGAAATTATAACAATATTCGTCCTTTTTATTCCCGCTTTCTGGCGTGAACAATTCTAATGCTTAAAGCATTTTATTCTACCATGATAAAAATTTTACAAGATAAAACGGTGTGAATAGTATGCGTCATAATATTCACACCTCACTCAATCCACTGAAGATTTCCTAAAATTTCATACAAATCATCATATTAATGATATAAAAGTTGATATAAAAATAATTCGACAAAAATAATCAAATATCAAGAGCTTTCAAAGCCATAACATATAGAACTTCACTTTATTGATCTTCTTTATCAAATAAAGTGGACGCATAAAACATCCTTTTTTACGAATAATCTCTCATGCCCAAAATATGAATATTTGCTGATAAAAATGTTTTTTCTCTTTAATAGAGTTACATCCTTATAGAAAATTAAACGCTATTATATTACGAATTCACAAGCTTGTAAAAAAACATCTCACAATATTCATCACCCCCATTTTACGATAACCCTCATGAAAAATATAAAATGGGCACCATCAATTTCACTTAAATAATAATAAGGTGCAAGTTTGTACTGCAAAATAAGATATAAATTAGTATCACCATACTATTTTCTTTCTGTTAATGTCGTAACAGCCTGCATTTCAGACAATTTATAAGAAATCTCTTTACACCTTGTCTTCAACAGCTTTTATCCACCACATGCCTTCTTCCAATTTTGATATGCAAAAGGATAGCTCTCATGGATTTAATATCAACAGATTTGACATGAGAAAATCTTACGGTACTCAAAGCTCTTATTCAAATTGAAAAGGTGAATTATCTATAAAAATCATATTATATATAATATTGATCTTAGATCCATCTTATTATGAATTTATTGAATAATATGTACGACTATTTCATCTATGGAGATACCATCATTATCTTTTTAAGACAAGGAAACGTTTTTTGCTATCTATTTAAGTTTTACAAAATGAACAATACCAGTACAACACCGTATAAGATAGTGCATGAATCTCTAGACTTGAGTTAAAGCATTATTTTCTTATTCTAAAATATCACTGAATGAAAGTAGCTTTCCTCTCTCCTATTATGCTTTATCATAAACCACATAGCGCTCTCAAGCGTATACATTTTTAATCTTTTAGCCAAAATTTTGAGAACTTCTTATAGCGTTCTACTAAAGACAATATAAATTTTGTAAAATAACTTTTATACCATTGAGCTAGTTTTCTTGATGACTATGAAAAACCTTTAAGGAAAATACTTTTTATCATTTCTCAAGAAGATTTTCGATATCATATCAAAGTGTTTTTTCCGCAAATAGTTCTTTGTAAACATTTTCAATCTCGGCTGCCTCTTTTCCAAAGGAAAGTGAGTACGAACATGGGTTAAAGCTTTCTTTCCGGCTGCCAATGTTTTTTCTACATCAGCAAAATAAGGTTCAATTGCTGCTGTTAAAGCCGCTCCATCTCCTGCTTGAATAACCGTTCCTGTTCCTTTTGCTACCAATTCGTTATAAGCTCCTGCGTCACTCGTTACAACCGCAACCTGTGATGCCATTGCTTCTAATGGTGTTAAACCGAAACCTTCTGTACGAGAAGGTGCTACATAAAGCGACAGACGGCGATACCACACAGGAATGTCCAAAATCTCACCAAGGAAAATAATGCGGTCATTTAAACCAGCTTCAGCAACCTTCTGTCGTAATTTCTTTTCAAAACCATAATGCTGTTCTGCAGTCCGACCAGCAATAAGTGCTGTCCACTCAGGATAGCGGAGCAATAATGTTATCATTGCGTCCACAAACAAATCAGTACCCTTTGAATAGCGCAGACGTCCAAAACATCCTACCGCATATTTTCCAGGAAATCCTATCGAAGAAAAGCAGTCATCAAGAGTCTGTGGTGGAGTAAAACGCCTAATATCCACCCCATGCATAATAACCTTATGAGGCACTTCCAGATAAGCGCCCGTATGTGTACTGGTAGCAATAACCTTATCCATACGGCACAATAACCACTTAGTAAAAGGTTTGTGATGACGTTGAGATGCCGAAGTAAAGATGAGTTTTAGCTTCATTTTCAAGATATCGCGCAAAAAGATCCCACAAAGCATCTCAATATTGCGTCGTGCATGCCAAATACGAAATGGTTTAGCCTTCGGACTTTTCCAAAGTCCGAAAAGGTCTCTAAAGGAAAGAGCCAGCAAAGTTTGTGGTAAACCAAACCCAAAAGTGGATATACGCACACCCTGTTCGCGTTGCAGTGGAATAAGCTGAATAATCGTAGATGTTACTCCCGATAAACGCCTTTTAAAGTGAGGCGCAATAATCTCAGTTTCATCCAAAGATACACGCATAATAATCCATATGTTATTTAGATGTACTGAACCTTAATGATCTCGTAATTATGCGCACCACCGGGTGCATTCACCTCAATCACATCACCTTCTTGCTTGCCAATGAGTGCACGTGCAATAGGCGAAGAAATAGAGATTTTACCAGTTTTTACGTCAGCTTCTTGGTCACCAACGATCTGGTAAACCTTTTTCTCTTCAGTATCCTCATCCAAGAGTTTAATAGTTGCTCCAAATTTTATTTTGTCGCCTGAAAGACGCGAGACATCTATAACTTCTGCTCGTGCGATATAATCTTCAAGCTCATTTATACGCCCCTCATTATGACTTTGAGCTTCTTTAGCTGCATGATACTCAGCATTTTCTGATAAATCACCATGTGCACGCGCCTCAGAAATTGCTTCAATAATTCGCGGACGCTCTTGTTGTTGACGCCAACGCAACTCCTCTTTAAGACTCTCAAAACCAGCTGTAGTCATCGGAACTTTTTCCATAATCCGTCCCTTTCTATTACACGGAAGGTTTAATAAAAATACAAAAAACGGCTTCCAAAATTACTTTTGGAATCCGAAAACTACGATCTTTTTTATTATATAGTACAGTATCGCTATTTTCCATACAAAAATAAATAAAGGAAACAAAACATGCACAAATAATGATTAAAACATCTCATTTTGGTGTTTAAAACGTTAAGCTTCATTCTTTTCTTTAAAGTGTCATAAAGAAGAAAGAATTGTATTTTTTTCTGTTTTATCATAATCTAGCAAAAGAAATCATATGGGATACGAAGAGAGAAGGATAGAAAATCTCTACAGAAAAATGAAAAAAATCGTCATTTTTTTTATGTTTGGCTCTTTCTTTTTAGCCACAACAGTGTCTGAAGCTGCAGATGCTTTTGTGACGAGAAATCTTAATTTTAGAACAGGTCCCAGCACTCAGTATGCACTTTGCGGTTTAATCTCTGCTGGGGAATTGGTTTTTGTTAAAAACTGTGAAGGGAATTGGTGCCATATCCGATATAACACTCAAATAGGTTGGGTGTCATCTCGTTATCTTTCATTTAAAGATGGAAATGATCTTTATCACACATATACAATGTCTTTAGTGCCCAAACGTACCGATTATTCTCCATAACCGCCATAATAACCTATACCCTCTTAAATATCATCATGGCAAAAATGCAATAGTGCCCACGAACAACCACAAATATGCCTCCTCTAAAGAAACACTTCGAAGAATTTGTCTCATAGAAAAAACTTGGTCAATATCCTAATGAAAACTCCAATAAACCAAAATAAATCTGTTCAATAACATTTTGCTGTTGTCGTAATGAAATTGTAAAAATTAGTATTTTCTTTAAAATCACCAGCACTTTTCTATCAAAGGATACAACAATGAAAAATGGTGTTACAGCAACAGTAGAAGCTCTTTCTGCTCTCATTGCTTCAGGTAATCCTCTTTTTAAGAATGGTGCATTATGGACACCTCATCGCCCTATTCGTCCTGAAAAATCTGAAGGTGGTATTCCATTTCAACTCGAAACATCCTTTAAATCAGCAGGAGATCAACCTCAAGCCATTAAAACTCTGGTTGAGGGAATTCAAAAAGATGAGCGTACGCAGGTGCTTTTGGGTGTTACTGGCTCAGGAAAAACCTATACAATGGCCAAAATCATTGAAGAAACACAGCGTCCAGCTCTGATTTTAGCTCCCAATAAAACTCTAGCAGCACAGCTTTACGGAGAGTTTAAAAGTTTTTTTCCCCACAATGCCGTCGAATATTTTGTTTCCTATTATGACTATTATCAGCCAGAAGCCTACGTTGCGCGCTCTGATACCTATATTGAAAAAGAATCCTCAATTAATGAACAAATCGACCGTATGCGCCATGCTGCAACACGTGCTGTCCTTGAACGTGACGACGTTATTATTGTCGCATCTGTATCCTGTATCTACGGGATTGGTTCAGTAGAAACTTATACTGCTATGACCTTCAAAATAGAAAAAGGTGATAAACTCAATCAACGGCAATTACTGGCCGATTTAGTTGCCCAACACTATCATCGACAAGATATTAATTTCATTCGTGGTTCCTTTCGTGTTCGAGGGGATACAATTGAAATTTTCCCTGCCCACCTCGAAGATCGTGCTTGGCGTATTTCTCTCTTTGGCGATGAAGTGGAAAGAATTACGGAATTTGATCCTCTCACCGGACAAAAAACAGGCGACCTTCAATCCATTAAAATTTATGCCAACTCACACTACGTAACACCACGCCCAACACTTAACCAAGCGATGAAATCGATCAAAATGGAACTCGTTCAACGCCTCGATGAGTTGAACGCAGCTGGACGTCTTTTAGAAGCACAACGTTTAGAACAACGTACAATTTTTGATTTGGAAATGTTGGAAACCACCGGCTCATGCTCTGGAATCGAAAATTATTCACGCTATTTAACAGGACGAAAACCTGGTGAACCACCACCAACCTTGTTCGAATATATTCCAAACAATGCTCTTGTTTTTATCGATGAAAGCCATGTAACCATTCCCCAAATTGGAGGCATGTACCGAGGTGACTTTCGAAGAAAAGCAACCCTAGCAGAATATGGGTTTCGCCTACCTTCCTGTATGGACAATCGCCCTTTACGCTTTGAAGAATGGGATGCCATGCGCCCACAAACTATTGCCGTCTCTGCAACACCAGGACGCTGGGAAATAGAACAATCTCACGGCACTTTTGCAGAACAAATTATTCGTCCAACAGGGCTCATTGACCCGCCAACAGAGGTTCGTCCAGCCAGCAATCAAGTCGATGATGTTGTGAATGAAATTCGTAAAACAATTCAAAAAGGTTACCGTACATTGGTGACAGTTCTCACAAAGCGTATGGCCGAGGACTTAACTGAATATCTCCACGAACAAGATATTCGCGTACGCTATATGCATTCTGACATTGATACATTAGAACGCATTGAAATTCTACGCGATCTGCGGCTTGGCACCTTTGATGTCCTCATCGGTATCAACTTGCTCCGAGAAGGCTTAGATATTCCGGAATGTGGTTTTGTTGCTATTCTAGATGCCGATAAGGAGGGCTTTTTGCGCTCTGAAACTTCCCTCATACAAACAATCGGACGTGCTGCACGTAACGTAGATGGCCGCGTTATCCTCTATGCAGATACAATCACAGGCTCCATAGAACGAGCCTTACAGGAGACACAAAGACGTCGACAAAAACAAATAGCCTATAATGAAGAACACCATATCACACCGAAAAGTATCAAAAAAAATATCGGAGATATTCTTAATTCAGGCTATGAAAACAACCTTATTCGCACAAATATCCCTAATGTCATCGAGAAAAAAAATATGGTTGGCAACAATTTAGCATCTCATATTAAACACCTTGAAAAATTAATGCATGAAGCAGCTGCTGATCTCAACTTTGAAGAAGCAGCGCGATTTCGCGATGAAATCAAACAATTACAAAAGATAGAACTAGAAATCGCTGAGAGCCCCTTAATACATCATAGCGAAAAATCTACCCATGAGCCCGTGTTACAACCAAGTCTTTTCTCCAAACCAGACCTTGCACACATGGGGCCAACCATGGTCACTGGTATTTTAGAAAATCGAAAAAGAAAGTCTCGTAAAAAACCCTAATCAAGCAACAATAAAATGAAAAAAAACGCAATCAACAAAGGAGTAAAAAATTTCAAACCGCCTAAAATAAACTTCAGCTCTTCTAAAAAAGACTAAAGCTCAAAAGCAAACAGCATTATCCGCAAAATAGACAACCTCAAACACCAAGGGTGCTCCAATTTGTCTAAAATACCATAAGAGAAAACATTTTACAAAAAATGCCTAAAATTTATTGACTTTTTAAGCAATTTTTCTTATTAAACCGCGTTATAAAAAATCCCTAAAAATGTAAAAAACTTCTAAACTCTAAAAAATGCAGACAGATTTAAAGAGAATATCTTATATATATATCAAAAGAATTCCTAAAATATATTATCTTTATACAGTTATACTCTGATATCGAACTCAAATATTATTTAGCCTCATAAGAGAATATTCAAACAGGACACTGTTCTATAACACAAATAAAGCAAAACAAGACTTTATCATAGCACCATAAGCCTGTAATAAAAAATGATAACTTTTATTCATACACCTGTTGTTCAATTCATATTGTATCAAGTGATACAAAAAGTATCCCTAAATAAAAAGTTTATATCCCATAGTAAAAAATAGGGGAATCTCAATACAAACTTATTAATTAAAATTAAGCAAAGTAAAATAATAAAAATAAAAATTCTGTCATGATTTTATTTTATTGTACCTACGGTAGGCTTAACTAAATGACTTTTTAGTTGTTTTATCCAAATAAAGTCTAAAATTGTTCAGGCTCTATTCAGTTTGACACATGTAGGATGCGGAACATACGAATTAAATAAGGAGTATCATTATGAAAAAAGTGATCAAGTTCGCGGTATTATCAGCAATGTCAACTGTAACCGTTTTGATGCCAGTAGATGCAACGCTTGCAGATATGGCATGGGATCATAGTAATTATGTTACGAGAAAAATAGATAATACGATGAGTGATATAAATAAACGAATAGATGATACAATGAGGAATATGAATAGGAGAGCAGATTTCTCATCTCGCAATTTTAGCTCCTATTCTTCTCATAGTAAACATCACCCTTCTTTTGATAAGCCCCATCCTCATCACCATGTCAACCATAGAAGGACGAAATACCACCATCATCATGTTGAACACAACACATATAACTATGTCGAGCGCAAAACAACAAAACGCAGTAATATTCATATAAACAACTCAGGAGATGCTTTAGCAATGGGTATTCTTGGTCTTGCAACAGGTACAATTCTTGGTACAATTTTAAAAAAACCAGAACAGCCACAAGTGGTTTATCAAGTGCATCAAACGGTGGGATATGAGCCACTCCAGCAATCATTAGAATCTGATTGGCTTAACTATTGCAAGAAAAAATACCGCTCCTTCAACCCTAAAACAGGGACTTTCCGAGATCGTAATGGTTTGGAACACATTTGTTATGCCCCAATAAATTAACTTCTGTTCAGTCTTACTAAAAAAGTCTTAAATGGCACAAAAAAACGCTTCAAAGCGTTTTTTTGTTTGCTCATATATTAAAATCTTGAAGAAAAGGATTATTTTGGCGCTCATAGCCTATGCTACTTTTGGGGCCATGCCCGCAAATAAAATGAACGCTGTCGCCTAAGGGTAAAACTTTTTCTCGAAGGGATTGCATCAATTTTTCATGGGAACAGAAGGGGAAGTCCGTACGTCCAATAGAACCCCGAAAGAGAACATCACCCAAGAGGGCTAAGCGTTCTTTTTCATTGAAATAAATAACATGACCAGGGGAATGTCCTGGGGTGTGAAAAACCTTAAACATATGTCCAGCAAAATGAACGCACTCACCATCTTCTAACCATTGGTCAGGAATACAGATGCAAGCATCAGTAATGCCGTAACTTTTTGCGCTTTCGCTCACGGCATCCATCACAGGCTTATCATCGCGATGGGAACCGATAATTTTTACATTAAGCGCTTCTTTCGCTTGCATTGCAGCTCCCACATGATCAAAATGACCATGTGTTATCCAAATAGCTTCAACGATAACACTATTCTTTTCGATTACGTCTTGAATCCGCGGCCAATCACCACCAGGATCAACGAGAACCCCCGTTTTACATTCACTATCAAAAAGCAAAGTGCAATTTTGTTGGAATGTCGTGACTGGAATAATATGTATATTAAGACTACCCATAATATCCTTTTCAAAAGTAACTTTTTTAAATTTATGAATAAAACTTTCTCTCCTTTAAGGTAAAGGTGCTGCTCGACAGCTTTATACAACTTATGTAAACTTGCATTTGGTGTAAACTAAATTTTTATCAAGGTTTTTAAGAATGACCAATCACGTTCAAGTTTTGTGTGATGACGCACCTCACCTTCTTGTGATTGATGACGATACACGTATTCGCAATCTTTTATTTCAGTTTCTCATTAAAAATGGATTTCGTGTTTCAGTTTCAGCCAATGCTAATGAAGCAAGACGACTGTTGGCAAGTTTAGATTTTGATCTTCTTATTGTTGATGTCATGATGCCTGGTGAAAACGGTATTGATCTCACTCATTCACTCCGCCAAACAAAAGATGTTCCTATCTTCATGCTAACAGCTTTATCAGAAATAGATAATCGTATCCGTGGATTAGAAGCAGGGGCAGATGATTACCTGGCTAAACCGTTTGACCCTCGTGAACTTCTCCTTCGCATCAACGCCATTTTACGACGTGGTTTTCCCCTTAGCCAACCCAAAATTGAGCAAATCGTTTTTGGTCCTTATATATTTTCAATTTCACGACGCGAACTCAAAAAAGGAGGAGAAATTATTAAATTAACAGATAAAGAACAAGAAATGATGGTCATGTTTGCCGAAAATGCAGGCGATACAATTCCGCGCCATAAATTCGCGACCGATGACAGCAATATAAGTGAACGTGCCATTGATGTACAGATCAACCGCCTTCGTCGTAAAATCGAAAAAAACCCAGCACTGCCTATATGGCTCCAAACCGTGCGAGGAATAGGGTATAAACTCTCTATTGAATAGGCACAAGAATGATCAAACCTTTAAGATTTTTTCTTCGATGGTTAACGAAAAAAATGCCTAAACGGCTTTATGCTCGCTCTTTGATCATTATTATCGCTCCTATGGTGCTTTTGCAAACGGTCATTGCTTATGTCTTTATGGAACGCCATTGGCAAATGGTAACCGAGCGTCTTTCAACGGCTGTCGTGCATGATATTGCAGCCATCATTGATATTCTTGAAACATATCCACAACAAGATAACTATGAAGATATCAAGCGTATTGCACAACAACGTATGGGATTAAACATTTCTATTTTATCTCCTACCTCTTTACCCCCTCCAGGACCTAAGCCATTTTTTGCAATTCTTGACTATTTTTTAAGTGAAGAAATCACCCGCCAAATTAACCGTCCCTTCTGGATCGATACCGTAGGAGATTCTGATCTTGTTGAAATCCGTATCCACCTTGGTCACAACATCTTACGCGTCTTTGCTCCACGCAGCCAAGCTTATGCTTCCAATACTGCTATTTTTTTAAGCTGGATGGTAGGAACAGCTCTTGTTTTATTGCTGATAGCAATTTACTTTTTGCGCAATCAAATCAAACCGATTCAACAATTAGCTGAAGCAGCAGAAAGCTTTGGACGTGGTCGTCCTTTACCAAAAGGATTTCAACCACAAGGAGCTGATGAAGTCCGTCGTGCAGGCATCGCTTTTTTGCGCATGCGTGAACGTATTGAACGCCAAATTGAACAACGCACCATGATGCTCTCAGGAGTAAGCCATGATTTAAGAACCATTCTTACACGCTTTAAACTTCAGCTAGCGTTAGCCAATACTGACTTTGATATTAAACCGCTTGAGCAAGATGTAAGTGACATGCAAAATATATTAGAAGACTACCTTGCTTTTGCCCGTGGTGAAGGAAGTGAAAGTGTCAAGACTTTTGATTTAAATGCTCTTATGCAAAAATTCTCTGCCGATGCTCATCTTCACAAACGTCAATTTTCTTACACCATTGAAGGTCCTACAGAAATACAAGTACGTCCCCGTGCTTTCACACGCTTAGTCAGCAATCTTGTATCAAATGCATTTTGTTATGGCACAACTGTTAAACTAACAGCTAACTCTCAACAAGAATCTTTTATATTGCTAATCGATGATAATGGACCTGGAATTCATGAAAATATGCGCACAGAAGTTTTTAAGCCATTCTTTCGACTTGATAAAGCGCGAAATCAAGATGCAAGTGGAACAGGACTTGGTCTTTCTATTGCTCAAGACATAGCACGCAGCCATGGTGGCAATATACAATTAGATGAGAGCCCACTCGGGGGATTACGCGCTATTCTTGATATCCCCCTATAAGCAACATTTCAGCAAACCGTCTGTAAAAATAACAGACCGTATATTTTAAGCATTCCCTACAGTTTCAAACAAAGTGTACTGCAGTGCCTTATAAGCACTTTCTCCCGACAAAGCAACCATCTGAAATGCAACATAATGGCTTTCACAGGCTTTAAGTGCATGTATCAATAATGTTTCAACCTGTATATGAGATGGATGTATCCCACCAGCCAAAAGAAGACCTTGCCGATAAATAACCGAATTATTCCTTTGCCAATAATCAAAATGTCCCAACAACAACTTTTCATTAATTGCTAGCAATAAGCGCTGTATTTCAGCTGTTCGAGCGTTTTTAATAAAGAGATCAAACGAACAAGCCAAATGAAGTGCTTCATGCTCTTCCATCCATGAAAAAGCAAGACGATAATTTGCGCGTTTTCCTTCCACACAAACGCTAATTTCATCTTGCGCATCCCGCTCAAACGACCAATCATATTCACAGGCAATCTGTTCAATAAAGTCAACCGGGTGCTCTTTTCTTTCTGTGGCGCAAAATGCAAGCCTCATCACAATCCTCAATCATCTTAAAACATTGTCAACAGAATATAAACCGCCTAAACTGTAACAACATTTTGCTACAATCAGAACCTTTACACCAAACAAATACACATAAAACACCGACAGTACACAAACACCCAGAACACAATCGCGCTGTTTAGGGCAACCTGATAGTCATAAAAAGAATCATCAAGTCTTTTCAGTGTATTGATACAATTTCATAGTGCCAGCCCCCCTGATTCAAAAAAATGTATTTTACCCCCAAAAAAAATCAAAAATAAACAAATCCTCCGCTCTAACAGACTCAAGATTAAGCATTTTTTAGTTTCACGCATCATATTGAAAAATTGGGGATATTTTTTTAAGATTCTTTTTTTAAGAAGCTATTGTACTTTTTTGTGTCTGCGTTCTTTTTTAATCGTCTTTTTTTAAATCATCAAGGCGCCTTTTCAAATCAGCATTATCATCATGGATTTTCAGCACCATCTCCTTAAAAGTCTCAAACTCTTCGCGAGAAACAAGATCAAGTTTGTTTGCTATCTTTTCAGCCTGCACACGAAAAGCTGTTCCAGCTTCACGTCGTATACCTTGCGCGACGTCAGCAGCATCTGTTGCTAATTTTGCTAGTTCATCAAGAATACGATTTGATCCGTTACGCATAACATTTTTCCTTAAATTTTAATTATTGACGCACGCATTATAGCGTGTTCTCATAACATTTAGATACTGTAATTTGTTCCTTTTACCCTATATTTTACATATTGTGCCGATTTTTCATGACGATTTTGTTTAAGATTTTTTAATATTCCTTTTATCACCACATTTTTTTACCGCGATAAACCAGTGGAAATCTATCCCCCTTTCTGACTAGCCTCCCTACTGACTTGACCATTGCGTATTCATCTGTCATTTCTGACCACCAGAGTCACTTCATATTCATCTCGTATAATGTAAGATGCTTAATTCATGAACAATCTGTCTTGTCCAGCCATTGCTTTTCCGTCTTTTCTTGATCCTGTCATTATCCAGCTAGGTCCCATAGCACTTCATTGGTATGGACTTGGTTACGTGGTGGGTATTCTTTTTTCTTGGTGGTATGCGCAAAAATTATTAAAAAAAACACCTCTATGGTATAGAGACCACCCTCCTATGGATAAAGAAAAGATCGGAGATTTTGTTGTCTGGTCTGCCATAAGTGTTGTTGTCGGAGGGCGTTTAGGACAAGTTCTTGTATGGGATCCCATTTACTATTTTAACCATCCAAATGCTATCATTGCCGTATGGGATGGGGGAATGTCCTTTCATGGCGGACTTATTGGTATTATCATTGCTATGATCTGGTTTGCCCGTAAAAATCATATTAACGTACGAGCCATGTTTGATATCGTCGCTGCAGGTGCTCCTATTGGTATCGGCATTGTACGAATCTGCAACTTCATCAACCAAGAGTTATGGGGCAATGTTACTACACGTCCTTGGGCTGTTTGTTTTCCTCTCGATCCTTACTATCTACCGCGCCATCCAAGCCAGCTTTACGAAGCATTCATGGAAGGATTTCTTCTCTTCATCATCCTGTGTCTTCTTATTTTTGGGTTCAACGCATTAAAACGTCCCGGTACTGTATCAGGAACATTTATTATAGGCTACGCAATAGCACGCAGCATTTCTGAAGTTTACCGTGCGCCTCAAGAAGATCCAGAATGGTTTTCGACTCTTTTCCATTCTACTGGTTTTACCTATGGCATGGCTTTATCTCTTCCCATGCTTCTTTTAGGGTTTTATCTTCTTCTCCACGCCTTTAAATATAAATCGACAGAAAATGACCAATCTAAAAGAAAAAATTAAAGAAATTATTGCCCTTAATGGACCAATCTCTGTTAGCCAATATATGGCGTTAGCACTTACCGATCCTCAATTTGGTTATTATCAAACCCAAAAACCTTTTGGACGTTCTGGTGATTTTATTACAGCACCTGAAATAAGCCAACTATTTGGAGAGATGATTGGCATTTGGACTCTTGCGAGCTGGAAAGCTCAAGGTTGTCCTCATCCTTTTATCCTCGCTGAGATAGGCCCAGGACGTGGAACTTTGATGGATGATATTTTGCGTACCATTCAAAAATTATCCACGACAGCATTTGAATCTGCTGAAGTTTATCTCCTTGAAATAAGCAAAAAGCTCGCAGAGGAACAAAAAAAATGCCTTTCCTCCTATCAAAAACAAATCCATAGCATTGAAAGTTTTGATCAAATCCCCTCAAAACCACTCTTCTTAATAGCCAATGAATTTCTCGATACACTCCCTATGAACCAATACATTAAAGTCAATGGAGAATGGAAAGAGCGCTGCATTACAGTCAATCAAGATGGAGATTTCATCTTTATTGCTACCCCGCATAAATTTCCTTCTTCTTGCTTACAATCCTACGGTTCTAATGTCCCTGATGGAACAATTTTTGAACATGCGCCCTCACGGCATCAATTCATGCAACAAATCAGCCACCATTTAGTGCACGTGACAGGTTCTGCTTTACTTATCGACTATGGTGCTGCTGATCTTGCATTTGGTGATACACTGCAAGCGCTGTCAAAACATAGATTTCGTGATGTTTTCGATGCTCCTGGTGAACATGATTTAACATCACATGTTGGTTTTTTCTTTTTAAAAAAAATAGCCCTTGAACAAGGTTGTTTTGCTGAAATCGTCGAGCAAGGAGAATTTCTTTTAAAAATGGGGCTGCTGGAACGCGCAAAACAGTTTGGAGTGGGCAAAAGTACTACACTACAAGACAAAATCCGCCAAGATATCGAACGATTAGTCAGTTCAGATCAAATGGGAAAATTATTTAAAGTCTTGTATGTTTGTGATAAAAATATACCTCTACCTCCTAGGTTTTAATGACCGGCAATAATACTTATTGACACATGCATCTCATACACCATTTTTACTTTGAAAATAACTACCCATATAAGGAATTTGTATGAATCCTGTCCCTGTTCCTATCCTTGCAAAAAATCTTTCTGCTTTACACCACCAAGGGATAAAACATGGTTTTTTTACTCGTCAAGGTGGTGTTTCAAAAAGCCTTTACCAAAGCCTTAATGTTGGACAAAGCTCAAATGATCATCCTGAACATATTGCACAAAACCGCACTTTGGTCGCTCATTATTTTGATGTTAAGGCGCAAAATTTAGTCACTGTCAATCAAATACACTCTTGTGAAGTCATTGTCGTCGATAAAGCTTTTATCGCCTCCCCTCCTAAAGCCGATGCTCTCGTTACGACTACAAAGGATCTTATAATTGGGGTTCTTACAGCAGATTGCGGGCCCATTCTGTTTGCTGATCCTCAAGCTGGGGTCATCGCTGCAACTCATGCTGGCTGGCGCGGAAGCTTAAATAGAATTATCGAAAAAACAATTGCTGTTATGGAAAAACAAGGAGCCAAAAGACAATCAATAACGGCAGTCCTTGGACCTTGTATTGGCCCACATAACTACGAAGTAACAAGTGAATTTTACAACCAATTTATTGATTGCCACAGCAAGTACCAAAAATATTTTTTAAAAACAGAAAAAATAAATCATTTTTATTTTAATCTATGGGCGTTCATTATGCATCAACTCAACGAGTCAGGCGTTAATGCTTCTTGTGTAGAGCTTTGCACCTACAAAGATGAACAGCGTTTTTTCTCCTATCGTCGTGCAATACACCGCAACGAACCCGATTACGGACGGCAAATTTCTGCTATTATGCTGAAAAACAAAAAATGAGACCCTTTTATGCTTGAGAACAATACCAAAACTAAACTTTTTATCCAAATGTAACAATAAACCCCATTATACTTTGCTTTTTTTACAAAATCATCTACCAGCCTATAAAATATGATAGCTTTCGCTATGAATCATTTTCAATGTTTGGTTATAATGATTGAAGAAAAGATGATACTCCTTTTGATTACTCCCCTTTATTCATCTTAAATATGAGAGATTCCTTATATTGAAAGAATTTTTTTATAAATTAATAACCAAAAAGCTTAATCAATATGTATTTCTTTGCCGCATGGAGAAAAAACTTTGCTCTACAAAGTAACAAACTTTTGGAAAAAGAGGAAACATACCGCATAGCTCTTTAACAATAATGAATAAAATTGTAATGCTCTCGTGATTGTTTCCTTGCAATCTGGTAACAAGAAGTTAAAAACCATGTCACACTTCATCGTGATTACTCAGAGGATTTATCATGAAACTTTTCTGCGGAAATTCTAATCCACGCCTAGCTGAAGATGTTGCAAATTATTTGAACATCCCCTTAGGCAAGGCAACTGTAAAGCGCTTTGCTGATCAAGAAATTTTCGTAGAACTACATGAAAATGTACGTGGACAAGATGTTTTTGTTTTGCAATCTACATCCTATCCAGCCAATGATCATTTGATGGAATTGCTCATCATGGTTGATGCGCTTCGCCGTTCTTCAGCACGTCGCATCACAGCTGTTATCCCCTATTTTGGTTACGCCCGCCAAGACCGTAAACCTGGACCACGTACTCCCATTTCCGCAAAACTTGTTGCCAACCTGATTACTGAAGCAGGGGCTCATCGTGTTTTAACATTGGACCTTCATGCAGGACAAATTCAAGGTTTTTTTGATATCCCTACAGATAATCTCTATGCTGTTCCTGTCATTTCTCGCGATGTCAAAGTGCATTATTCTCTTGAAAATGTTATCGTTGTTTCACCTGATGTTGGTGGTGTTGTACGCGCACGCTCGCTCGCCAAACGTTTGAACAGTTTGCTTGCTATTGTTGATAAACGTCGTGAACGTCCTGGTGAATCAGAGGTTATGAATATCATTGGAGATGTATCGGGAAAAGATTGCCTTTTGCTTGATGATATTGTTGATTCAGGTGGAACTTTATGCAATGCAGCAAGTGCTCTGCTTAAACATGATGCCAATAGTGTCACGGCTTATATCACGCACGGTGTTCTTTCTGGTAATGCAATAGAACGAATTACCAATTCAGAGATGAAAGAATTGGTTATTACAGATTCAATTATGCCAACACAAGTTATTGAGAAAGCCCATAATATTCGTGTTTTGCCCATTGCCGACCTTATTGGAGAAGCAATAGCAAGGACAGCAGCAGAACAATCGGTTTCCAGCTTATTTGGTTAAAGTGGTTCCTTGGGATCTCCTGGTGCTGTTTCAACACCAAGATCAGGAAATGCAACAATACGTTGACCACTAAAATGCGTATGAATAACAATAAGACCACGCTCTTCAAAGTAGGTTAAAAGTCGGCGCGCACGACTTAAAGAATGAGTCCCATAAAGACGTGCTAAAAATGCATCAGATGGACATGGCTTTCCCCTTAATGCGGCCTGTGCGACATTCAAGAAGACTCCTTGAACATCTTCTTCCAAACTTTCTGATATCTGCAAAATATGTTTCCAATGTTCACTGACAGCCGTTTGTTCATCAACAAAAGCCTGAGCAATAGCCAATTTACGCCGAAATTGTGAAAGATTAAAAGGAACCTTTGGCATACCATGGATACGGCAACGAACTGAAAAATCTTGATAAAGCACCGCTGTCGAACGATAAAAAGCCTCAGAATCCTCAAGAATTTCCCGAATAATATGTTCTGCTTGGCCGTCACGCTCAACATCAGAAAGTTCAGGAAATAAACTTAGGTTTTCTTCCAAAAACTCTTGTTTTTTATGCACTACCTCCTCTAACATCTCGTGCATTGATTTCTCCCTCATCGGCTCTCGTGTTTGTTTAAATGGCGTTAAAATTTCCTCTGGTGAAGCAGTAAAAACAAGCTCTTGCACATCATCTCGCTCTGTTGGAAGTGGCATCAATTTAGGACTAGAAGAGCGTGCCAAAGTTTCAACAGAACCGATAATGATTGGTAAGGGACGTCGTGATAAAGCGGGGCCTAAAGCTATAAAATTTCCCCGCTCAAGATCTCTAAACATTTCCGCTTGGCGACGCTCCATTCCCAAAAGATCAGAAGCGCGCACCATATCAATATCTAAAAAAGTCCGTCCTATTAAAAAGTTTGAAGCTTCAGCAGCAACATTTTTGGCAAGCTTAGCCAAACGTTGTGTCGCAATAACACCAGCAAGACCACGTTTACGCCCTCGACACATAAGATTGGTCATCGCACTAAGAGAAGTCTTACGTGCTTCATCAGAAACTTCTCCTGCCGCAGTTGGAGCAAACAATTGCGCTTCATCGACAACGACAAGCATAGGATACCAATAATCACGTTCTACATCAAACAGTGCCCCAAGGAAAGCCCCTACAGCACGCATCTGTTGTTCAGTATCCAAGCCTTCAAGATTAAATACCACTGAAACCCGATGTTGTCGAATGCGATGGGCAATACGAGTCAATTCTAATTCACTACGTTGAGCCTCTACAATAACATGACCAAATTTATCTGCCAAAGTTACAAAATCGCCTTCTGGATCAATTACACAATGCTGCACCCACTTAGCACTTTGCTCCAAAAGACGGCGTAAAAGATGTGATTTCCCTGATCCAGAATTACCTTGTACAAGAAGACGTGTCGCCAATAATTCTTCCAGATCAAGAAGTGCTGGCATCGATTTATGCAAAGCACGACTCTCTGACATCTCACCCAAGGTAATCTCAACCTTCATAACATCTCCAGTGTTTGATTTTGAACATATCAGTGCCAGCACATATTGGTTGATTCTCCATCCACACCGTAATCTGTAACATTTCCTCCTTTTTAACGGTAGAAATCATCAATTTTTCCCACAACTCTTGCATCTATGAATAGTTTGAATTATAGAACAAACTTCTGCGTAGACACCCTTGGAGGCAACGCAGAATGGAGCGATCGCTGTTGGTTAGCGCATATCTTCATATCCATGCAAAAACTATTGCTGTTTTTGAAGGATCTCCAATCATGTAAAAAGGACTTAAATTATGGGCAAAAGCTACACTCTTAAGGCCGAAAAACGCGAGCGGGTTGGTAAGGGGTCCTCCCGTGAACTTCGCCGCAACGGTCTTATTCCTGCTGTCATTTATGGTGAAAAACAACCTCCCTTGGCAATAACAGTTCCCTATAAAGAAATTTTCTACAAAATTCACGCCGGTGGCTTTCGTACCACCATTGCAACGATTATTCTTGACAAGCAAAAAATTATGGTCTTGCCAAAAGATTATCAATTAGATCCCGTGCGTGACTTTCCCCTCCATGTAGATTTCTTACGCATTTCAGCAAAATCCGTTGTAGAAGTGAATATTCCTGTCCACTTCCTCAATGAAGATACAGCACCTGGACTTAAAAAAGGTGGTGTCCTCAATATTGTTCGGCACGAAATTGAATGTACTGCTCCAGCAAGTGCTATTCCTGAAGCTATTGAAATTGATCTCTCCAGCTACTCTATTGGTGATTCTATTCACATTTCAGCAGTGCAACTGCCAAAAGATGTTACTCCCATCATCCAAGATCGAGACTTTACTATTGCAACCATTGCAGCTCCTGCTGGCATGGATGTCAGCGATGAAACTTCTGAACAAGAAAATGATGTAGAAGACACGCAAACTTCATAAAACTCAAAAGGCGGGAATTTTTTCCGCCTTAATTTATGAGACATTACCTTTCCTCATAGCTTTGATTGAAGATACACATGTGGCTTATTGCTGGTCTTGGCAATCCTGGTTTACAATATCAAAATAACCGCCATAATATTGGTTTTATGGCTGTTGATGCCATTTATCAGTTCTTTTCTTTTTCTCCATGGTCGAAGAAGTTTCAAGCAGAAATCTCCAATGGTTTTATAAATAATGAGAAAATTTTTCTTATAAAACCACAAACTTTCATGAACCTCTCTGGTCAAGCTATCGGTGAAGCTTTGCGATTTTATAAATTAGATTTGAAGAATTTGATCATAATTTATGATGAGTTAGACCTGTCACCGGGAAAAGTTCGTATAAAAATTGGTGGAAGAAATAATGGGCATAATGGTATTAAGTCTATTGATGCCCATTGTGGTACTGACTATTGTCGTATACGTATAGGAATTGGTCATCCTGGAAGTAAAGAACTTGTTCATCGGCATGTTCTGGGAAATTTTACCAAATCTGATCAAGAATGGTTATCCCCTCTCTTAGAGGCAATTGCAAAAAATATCGCTCTCCTTATAAAAGATGACAAATCCCTCTTTATGAATGAAGTTTCACAAACGATAAAAAACAACTCTTCTTTATAGAATCCTTCTATAATGTATCGATTTATAATCAATTAATTATTTTGGAAATTGAATAAAAATTTTTAAAATCATAAGATTCATTTCAAATCTGTTGATAATAAAACAATCAAAACCATTGGTTTGCCTGTCACAGTCGCGTGAAGCATATGGATAAGAACTCTTGAAAAAAGAAAAAAACGTCTCTTATAAACTTTCTCAAAGACAAAATCTGTTGGCAACGTGAAAAGTTAGAAAATAGAATAAGGATACAAGCTTATATACACTTTTGAAAAAGAAAGGCTTATATTCTCTTTGAGAGAAAGAGAAGATTGAACAGCAAACCAAAATACTCAAATAGCTCTCTCCAATCTTCTCCCCCAAATTAAAAAAATTCACTTGGCTGAATGGTCGACTGTAGGGGATCGTAGCCATTTGATTGTTGACTATAAACTGTAGGAATACTCCTATTGTTTTGCAATACCACAACACGCGAACCAACGGGAACACGATCATAAAGATCAATAATATCTTGATTAAGCAAACGAATACACCCACTTGAAATAGCACGCCCAATTGACCACGATTCGTGTGAACCATGAATACGGAAAAGTGTATCTTTCCCATTTTTGAACAAATAAAGTGCCCGCGCACCCAACGGATTATCGGGTCCTGGTGGCATTCCTTTCCCAAGATGACCATAACGTTCTGGTTCTCGAGCCATCATAGCAGCAGTAGGAGCCCAATTTGGCCACCGACGCTTGCGCTGTACAACCCCTTCACCTTCAAATGCTAAACCTTCCTTACCGACCCCAATCCCATAACGTAAAGCTTTTCCATTTTCACCAATAAGGTAAAGAAAACACTCTTGCGTATCTATAACCAATGTTCCAGGCGCATAAGATGTATAATAAATCACTTCTTGTCGCCAAAACTTTGGATCAATTGTCGCAAGATCAACAGCAGGTAACGAATAGGTCTCATTCGTTACAGGACCGTACAAAGCCTGTATTTCTGGTGGAATGTATCGAACTTGTTGAAAAGAAACCGATGACATATCTGACTGATGTGTAGCACATCCAGCCAAAGCCAAAAGTGCTGCAATTAAAAAAGCACAACGAGATAACACTCTTCTATTTTCTCCGATTAATTATTTATGCAGATTTGCATACCATGGAAAACTTAGCACACTATTAACATTAATTCGAAGTTTTCTTATCCTTGGACTAAGGAGAGCATTAAGATAAGAAGAACTAAGGTAAAAAGCAGATTATCTGTTACTTTAGACTTTTTTCTCACTTATCGCAACACCAAAGACTACAACTCTTCTGAAAACATGCTATAAATAAAGAAGCTTTATCTTGACTATAAAATCAAAAGAAAAGAAAGACTCTCATGGGCTTTAAATGCGGTATTGTCGGATTACCTAATGTTGGGAAATCAACTCTTTTTAATGCATTAACAAAAACAGCCACTGCACAGGCTGCTAATTATCCTTTTTGTACCATTGAACCCAATACCGGTGAAGTTGCTATTCCAGATTTACGAATGGAAAAAATTGCATCAATCGCTGGTTCAAAAGAAATGATTCCTACACGCATTAACTTCGTCGATATTGCGGGGCTTGTACGAGGAGCTTCAAAAGGCGAAGGTTTAGGAAATAAATTTTTAGCCAATATTCGCGAAGTCGATGCCATTATCCACGTTTTACGCTGTTTTCAAAATGAAGATATTACTCACGTAGAAGGACGTATTGATCCCGTTTGTGATGCGACAACGGTTGAAACCGAACTCATGCTTGCGGATCTTGAAAGTCTTGAGAGACGAATCGTACAAATCCGTAAACGAGCAACTGGAAAAGACAAAGAAGCTCTCACAATTTTACCCATTATGGAAAAAGCATTAAACATACTGCAACAGGGAACCCCTGTTCGGTTATTACTCAAAGATATCTCTTCCGATGAACACCACCTTCTTAAGAGTTTAAATCTTTTAACCTCCAAGCCCGTACTCTATGTTTGTAACGTAAGCGAAAATGACGCCGCTCATGGAAATAGCTTTACCCAAACAGTTGAAAAAATGGCAACAGAGCAAAATGCGCAAAGCATTATCATTTCTGCTTCTATCGAAGCGGAAATCACACAACTGAGTGATGCTGAAGCATCAGAATATCTCAATGCTCTAGGACTCTTTGAACCAAGTTTAAATCGTCTTATTCGCGCTGGTTACCGTTTACTTGATCTCATTACTTACTTCACCTGTGGTCCTAAGGAGACACGAGCATGGACAATTACGCGTGGTACAAAAGCTCCCCAAGCAGCTGGCGTTATTCACTCAGATTTTGAGCGCGGTTTCATTCGTGCCCAAACCATCAGCTACAATGACTATATTGCTCTGGGTGGAGAAAGCGGTGCAAAAGAAGCAGGAAAAGCCCGCGATGAAGGAAAAGAATACATTGTGCAAGATGGCGATGTCATGTTATTTAAACATAATACTTAAATCTTCACTCTGTCTTAATAGTTTATCTTGAAAGCTTTGTAATAGGTCCTTGGAATCTTGTCGCCAAAGCTCCTAAGAGTTTTTTGAACAAAAAAACTGTTGCTAGCATATTATTATGATAGCAACAGTTTTATCCATTAAAGAATGGAACTATAAAATTAGCGTGTCCAACGCCCTTCGTATTTAAATGTTGGAGCGTCCTTTAAAGAATCTTTTGTCGCATTTATAATGAGTTTCCATTTACCATAATCATTTGTCATCTGGATTGTTTCTGGAGAAATGACCACATAACTCTCACCTATGCCAAGAAAACCACCAACAGCAACAACAAACCCTGCAATATTATTTTCACGTAAAATAATATCTTTTACTTCACCAATATTTTCATCTTCTATATTGTATACATTGGCGCCTATAAGGCTGGAAGCAACAAAATCCGTTGCTAAAGGTGTTACATAACGCACAGAGTTATCTATCCCCACCTGTACAATACCCGTCGAAGAGATTATGTCAGGTTTTGAAGGCACTTCAAAAGACTGAGCGTAAGTACTAGAAACCATCAAAATTGACATAATAGTAGTACATACAATTTTTTTCATTTTAACATCTCCGTTTTTACTTTGCTTTTACTTTATAAAACCTCAATGCATCATAAACAGATTTGTTCCTTATACTCTTTATACTCTATACTCTTTCAAGCCTTATTGCTCTACCATTTTCCCTTTATTTCTTCTTTTGTTTCTTTCTCTACCTCTTCTTCTAAACTACACCAAATACGATTTTTTAAAATATAAACAAGCCCCGCAAAAATGATTAAGAATAAAATAACACGAAAACCGGTTTTTTTACGAATTTCCATATGAGGATCGGCAGCCCACATCAAAAAAGCAGAAACATCGCGCGCGTAATGTTCAATGATTTCTGGGGTGCCATCTTCATAAGCAACCATACCATCACTCAAAGGAGGAGCCATAGTTAAAGAATTACCGGCAATAAAATAAGGATTATACCAATAACCATCCGCAATTTTTATCTCCTTCGGTGCCTTCTGATATCCTGTTAAAAGAGCTGTAATATAATCTGGACCAGCTGTATCATAATGATTCAATACATCAGTAATTAAAGCAGGAAACGGCAAAGATACACCACGTGCACGTGCCATCAATGACAAATCTGGAGGATAAGCCCCATTCAAAATAAATCTTGCTTCTTCTTCATATGCAAAGGGAGAAGGAAAATAATCCGTTGCACCCCCAGCACGTTTAAAAAATTTTCCTTCTCGATTAGGACCATCGCGCACTTCATATTGCCCCGCCAAAGCTTTAATCTGTTCTTGATCATACCCAAGAGCTTTTAAATTGCGAAAAGCCACATATTTTAGCCCATGGCAGCTGGAACAAACTTGTTTATAAACCTTTAGTCCACGCCTCAATTGCGCCTTATCATAAAGCCCAAATGGCCCTGAAAAACTCCATTCTTGTTTTTTAGGAATCCGTAAAGGAAAAGAAATAATTTTCTCCTCCTGATCAGAGGCATCACTTGCTAAACTCTGAGCAGAAAAGCTCATAGCAACGATAAAAACCAGTCCGACAAAAACATTTACCATAGTCTCTTTTTTTTCTGTTTCAAATCTTGCATAATTGAAGAAGGAAGAGAACGACTTTTTTCAAACGCTGGTAAAGTCGGCAAAATAACCAAAAAGAATATAAAATAATAAACCGTAGCCAATTGAGTCCATAAAAGAATTTTGTCATTTATTTCTTTTGTACCTAACCAACCAAGAAAAACCACATCAATAACCAACGCCCAAAAGAAAATTTTATAAATAGGTCGATATCTTGCTGAACATATTTTAGAGCGGTCTAACCATGGCACAAAAATTAAAACGCAAATCGAACTGACGAATAAAACAAAGCCCACAAAAGTTGAAGGAAAAATACCAATATCAAAAGTTATAGCACGCAGCATCGCATAAAAAGGCAAAAAATACCATTCTGGAACCACACGAAGAGGTGCCTTTAAAGGATCTGCCACACTATAATTTTCAGCCTGCCCCATATAATCGGGCATATAAAACAAAAACCAGGCAAAGAAGATTAGAAAAACAGTAATAGAAAAAATATCTTTGATAAGTGCATAAGGCGAAAATGGAACCGTTTCCTTATCTGATTGTATAGCAAGACCCGTTGGATTACCTTGTCCAACACAATGGATTGCCCAAATATGCAGCCCTACAAAAAGAAGCAAAACAAATGATAAAACATAATGGAAAACATAAAAACGATTCAACGTTGGTTGGCCTACGCCATAACCACCCAGAAGGGTCTCATGCAACCAGGACCCCACCAAAGGTATCGTTTTTAAAAGCCCTGCAATCACTGAAGCCGCTGAAATAGACATCATCCCCCAAACAAGCACATAACCAAAAAACGCTATTGCCATCATGATGATATAAATAAAAATACCTGTAACCCACACCATTTCTCGCATATTTTTATAAGAACCATAATAAAGTCCACGTGCCAAATGGATATAAACAGCAATAAAAAAAAACGAAGAGCCTACACAGTGCCATGGACGAAAAAGCCAACCAAACTGCCCTTCACGTCGAAATCGTTCACTAGTTTCAAAAGCCAAATGAATATCTGGAACATAATGCATAGCCAAGACAATACCAGTCAAGAGCTGTGATAAAAGCATAATGGTCAAAATACCGCCAAATGTGTAAAAGTAATTAAGATTACGTGGAACAGGAAAAATCACAAATGTATTATAAAAAAAACGAGGAAGAGGAAAACGCTTATCAAGCCAACGGGCAAGAGAATTTTTAGGACAATAAGGAGGAAACCTTGTCATGACCTTATCCTATTTTGAGCAAAGTATCAGAAAGAAATTGGTAAGGTGGGATAGCCAAATTATAGTTAGCTGGGCCTGACCGCACTCTTCCAGCGGTATCATAAACAGACCCATGACAGGGACACAACCATCCTCCAAATTTACCCGATTGCCCAAGTGTTACGCAGCCTAGATGCGTACAAAGATTAATAACAATAAGCCAATTTTCACGTCCTTTACCTGCTGAACGCGCAAAATCTGTTGCTTCTTTTTCACCTTCAAGATTAGGATTGCGCGCTTGACGATCTTTTAGAAGACTCAATTCAGTAGCGCGCGCATCAGCAATTTCTTTTGTCGTACGATTTCGAATAACAACAGGCTGCCCTCGCCACTTTACCGTCACCGACATCCCCTCTTCAATACCAGAAAGATCAACCTCAACAGAGGAAGATGCCAAAACAGCTTCATCTGGACGCAACTGACGGATAAAAGGCCACGCAACCGCTCCCATTCCAACTGCTCCTGCAACAGCTGTTACCAAAAACAGAAAATCCCGCCTCGTTTGCTCACCCATTGACTTAACTTAAAGAGACACTTTGCTAAAGCATTCTTTTACCATACCCTCTCCCATTGTACAATGCTTGATCACTCAGTTGCCTCAACCATAAAAACATCCCCGTAAAAAACTGTTTTATAATGATAATTTGTTTTACAGAGTGAATGAAATCCTGAAACACCGTGAGTTTCTTTCATTTCAAACCTATTCATATTAATCAATCAAAATTACTCCCCCGTCTGTGAAAAACAAAGATAGCGTGTAAATAAACACTCCTAACGAAAGATAGATAGTCTTGTTATGACCAGATCTCAGTAAATAAGTTGAGGTTATCGGTTATTTCTTTAACACATTTAGAGCATCTCTCCCCCCCTCAATTCCAACTGCTTGAATGAGTATTTTTTCTGCTTCTGCTTTTGCATAAAAAGCATATTTTGTTGATTTTAATTAAAATGGATGATCTAACCTCATTAAATATCCCTCTTTTCAACATAATGAGTCAATCCATTTCATGTATCGCTCAATAAAAGGAAGTCCCTAATAGAGGGAGATTCTCTATTATCCCAAACACGCCTGTGTACATACCTTTTTCTCTGAAATTTAAAGTGAATAAAAATTAAACGTAAAAAACATGTATTTCTCAAGCATATTTTTCGAATAAATTATGGCGCTTCTTTACAAAGACGAAAGAAAAATCATATTACAGAGAACATGACACTTCATATAGCTCTTTTCCAACCTGATATTGCAGGTAACACTGGCACGATTTTACGTCTTAGCGCCTGTTTTGGTTTACATGTGCATATTATTGAACCCACAGGCTTTAATCTGTCGGATCGTAATCTCAAACGCGCAGGACTGGATTATCTCGAATATGCTTCCTTAGAACGACACATTGATTGGCAACATTTTATAAGCTCCATGAAACACTTTAACCGCCGTCTGTTGCTTTTAAGTACAAAAGCAAAAACATGCTATACGCAGATATGCTATCAAAAAAATGATGTTTTACTTTTTGGTCGTGAAACAGCTGGCGTTCCCGATTATGTTCATGAAGCAGCCGATTACACATTGAAAATTCCCATGCAACCACAGGCACGCTCTCTAAATCTCGCCATGAGCGTAGCCATAACAACAGGAGAAGCATTACGCCAAATTGGTTATCATGAAAGAAACTGTACTCTATAAAAACACAAGAATTCCATTAAAATATTTAATAAAACGATAAAAATACATAAAATAATTTAAAAAAGCGCATAAAGTTCAATAATACTTTTGGAATAACTTACAGAATGCCTATAAAAACCCATAAATTATCACGAAAAACAATATACAACATATAAAGAATAGTTAGAGCGTATAACGCCTATCATTTTCCAACAATCAAGTGCTAATAAAATAAACATTTCTTAGTGCCCATCACATCCATTTCATATCACAACCTATAAATGATTAAATACTCCTCATAGTAAAAATCCATTGCCCCCTCTTTATGCTCATACAAGGTGCAAACCGCTATCATTATTCTCTTTATCGATTCTCACTTTCGAGAATCCTTATCTTTGAAATGGTTTATAAGAGACTTTTTTCCTCCCTGTAATCACTTTTCCTCACACGATTTCCCCTACTTGTGACTGTGTAAGGCAATAATTTTGATGGATGTAATATAAACAGGTTTGAAATAACCTTACAATATTCGGAGCTCTTGTTTCCCATGAAGAATAATGAATTATTATTATAAATTAATATGTTGACTTAAAAAATATAAACAGAAATATTATAAATCTATTTTTTCTAATAATATATGACGATCCATTAAAAATCCGCTTTTAACCCATATCATTTCTAACTCTTTAAGCTTTTTTCCTAAAAGCACACCTTTAGCAAAACCTTTCTTTATTAAATCGTTGCCATTAATAGGAAAAGTTGGAATCTGCCATTTTTGGGCAAGCTGATGAAGTTTGACATAATCCTCTGCTTTTTGCAAAGCAGCACTTTTTTCCAGATTATCGAGATGTGATGCAGCGACAGACAACGATAATTGATCTAAAACTGGTTGTCGTCCATGAAAATAAATCAGTTTTTGCACAAAATGATCAGAACAGTTTTGGTTTATTATTTCTAACTCTGCCCATTCTTTTAATCGCGTTGTTTCTTTATGGGAAAAATGCAAGCGCTGTGCCATTTCATGAAGACGTATGGGGTCAGGAGGAAGAAGGCTTTCCAGCCGTAACAATGGATCAACTTCCCAACCAAGAGTCTGTTCTGTCTTCACCAATGCGTGAATTGCATCAATACCCCATCGTTCCGTTTCAGGAAAAATGAGTGCCAAAATTCTGCTTTGTCGCATCCATAAAAGAGCACGCGTTGGATCAAACGCCGCAAGAAGCTTTTTCATTTCTGCCCAAATACGTTCAGAAGAAAGTTTTTTTAAACCGTGTTTTAAACGAACACATGCCTTCAATCCTTGCACATCAGGTCGCCCTGTTCCATACCACGCAAAAAAGCGAAAAAAACGTAAAATACGCAAATAATCTTCGCAAATACGATCTTCTGCAACGCCAATAAAACGAACTGTTCGGCTAGCAATATCACTCAAACCTCCCACATCATCATAAAGATTGCCAGCAGCATCACAATAAAGCGCATTTATCGTAAAATCCCGCCGTTCAGCATCTTTTTTCCAATCACGACCAAATGCCACTTTGGCATGACGACCATCTGTTTCAATATCGCAGCGAAGCGTTGTAACCTCATAAGAACATGAATGAGAAACTACTGTTATTGTACCAAAAGCAATCCCTGTAGGAATAGCCTTAAATCCTGCTTCTTCTACACGTGCAATAACCTGTTGCGGCAAACAAGTTGTTGCAATATCAATATCACTAATAGGCTGCCCTAGCAGTTGATTGCGCACTGCTCCCCCTACAATACGCGCCTCTTCCCCCTCCAAAGATAAAACACGAAGAAGCGTTTGGATATCACTTTGTTGTAACCACGCAACCTGTTTGAAGTCCTGTTTTATATTCACCCTTTAACCTTTCAAAAAAGTTGTCTTCATTGCTTTAAAGAACTCTCTTCATAAAACAAAGTTTTTAAGACATCCCTTATAAAGCACGTCTATTCCTTCCAAAGAACTTTTCTCTTTTATATACGAATATGAAAAAAAACGGCATATGATACTTCTTTTCTTCTCATTTTCTGTTACAAACAATAGGATATCCATTTTCATGCAGAGAAAATTACCATTTTGCGACAAACGCCTTAAGGAAGAAATATGAGTCAACATGATCCATCATCCAATTCTGTAAAAAAGGTCAATATCAATCATGAAGCTCAAGTCATTATTGATGATATTGATACGGCACACAAAGAATTGGATATTTTACAACAAGAAATTGACAAAGTTATTTTTGGGCAAAGTCAGGTGATCGAATATGCTTTAATCGCTATTTTTGCTGGTGGTCACGCCCTTCTTGTCGGTGCTCCAGGACTTGCAAAAACACGTCTTGTTGAAACATTGGGAACAGTCTTGGGACTTGATGAAAAACGCATCCAATTTACTCCTGACTTAATGCCATCGGATATTATTGGTTCTGAAATTATGGATTCCGATAAAGACGGTAAGCGTTCTTTTCGATACATTCAAGGCCCTATTTTCACGCAACTTCTCATGGCCGATGAAATCAATCGTGCTTCTCCACGGACACAGTCAGCCCTTTTACAAGCTATGCAAGAATATCATGTTACTGTTGCAGGTAACCGTTATGATTTGCCACAACCTTTTCATGTTCTTGCAACGCAAAATCCTCTCGAACAAGAAGGAACCTATCCACTTCCTGAAGCACAACTGGATCGCTTTTTGATGCAAATCGATATTGACTATCCTGACCTCACAACAGAGCGACGGATCATTTTAGAAACAACAAAAGAAAAGAAATCAAATGCAAAACCAATTTTATCCGCCAAAAAATTGCAAAAAATTCAAAATATCGTTCGCAAAATGCCTCTTTCAGAAAATGTGATCGAAGCTATTTTAAAAATTGTCCGCTCAACTCGCCCTCATAAAGACAATAACCTTGCGAATACTTATGTTTCTTGGGGACCTGGTCCACGGGCATCTCAAGCCCTTTCACTTTGTGTTCGCGCCCGTGCTCTTTATTACGGACGCTTAGCCCCCTCACTTGATGATATTGAAGCATTGGCCTATCCCGTATTACAACACCGCATGGCTCTTAATTTTTCTGCCCGTGCTGAAGATATAACCGTAAAAGATATTATCAATAACCTCGTGAAAGAGGCCCTTTGAATGGCTATTGGCAAAAAAGTTTTACAAAAGCCTCCATTGTTGCTGGCAAAGGAGCTGCATAAGGATACTGGCAAAATGCCATGTTTCCTTTTACAAGCGCATCGTATCGCTAATACACTGATGACCGGATGGCATGGACAACGTAAACGCGGTAATGGGGAAAACTTTTGGCAATTTCGTCCCTATGTTGAAGGAGAATCCATTACCCGCATTGATTGGCGTCGCTCAGCGCGTGATGAAAATACGTATCTCCGCGAACACGAATGGCAAATGACACAAATCGTTTGGCTCTGTCTCGATCAGAGTGCATCAATGCATTACTGTTCGCGCTTTTCTAAAATCTCTAAAGGTAATCATGCCATTATTCTTACCCTTACCCTGGCATCACTTCTTGCACGCAGTGGCGAACATATTGCTATTCCCAACTTAATGTCCCCCACAATGACATCCAATGTCGTAGAACGAATAGCCTTTGCTTTAGAAAATCATTCAGATGAAAATTTATTTCCGGATTTTTCAACGATTACACGCTTTTCACATGTCATTATAATGAGTGATTTTCTCGACTATCCTGAAAAAATCATCCAACATTTAACCGTTTTGACTACAAAACAGGTGACAGCTCATTTAATTGAAATTTCTGATCCCGCAGAAGAAAGCTTTCCCTACGTAGGTCACACAGAATTTTTTGATCCTGAAACGAAAGAGAAACATGTTTCCACAAAAGCAGAAGATCTTCGTGAGAGCTATTGTAAACTATATCACGCAAGGCGACAAGAATTGGCAAATTTTTGCGCACACCAAGGATGGTCTTATCACGTTAGTACAACGGATCAACCTTTAACAAAGACCATTTTGCATCTTGCAAATACAATGGGCAGCTCTCCATTGCAAAAAAGGAGGACACTTTGAGTTTTGCGTCTCCCTTTCTGTTACTAGGGCTTTTGTTCCTACCGGTCATTTGGTGGCTGTTGCGGATAACTCCTCCATCTCCACGTAAAGAGCTTTTTCCTCCATTACGCTTCTTACCCAAACCAACTCATCAGCAAGAAACAGCAAAACATACACCTTGGTGGTTGCTCTTGTTGCGTTTAACCATAGCGGCACTTGTTATCATAGCTTTAGCACGCCCTACGTGGAATCAAAAACCAATCAGCTTTTCCGGATCTCAACCCCTTGCACTCATTATTGATAATGGTTGGGCTTCTGTAAAAGAATGGAAAAAGCGTATCTCTATCGCTGAAATGCTCCTTACACAGGCAGAAAAACAGCAAAAAAATATTTATCTTGTTGCAACGGCTGAAAATGATATCTCCAATATAGAGCCCCAACCAGCCAAGATTATAAAACAGCATTTAATGCATTTGCAACCGCGTCCTTGGCCTGTCAACCGTGTGCATGTCTTAAAAAAACTCAGAAAAATAACCAAAGGAAAACCTCTTGATATTGCTTATTTAAGTGATGGATTACAAACAAATGAAGATGAGAAAACTTTTGCTTTGCTTGAAGAATTAAAACCTGAAAAATTCTTATGGTATTTGGCTGATATTTCCGATTTAATCGGCATAACATCCGTAGGAAATAACGATGGAAGCATGGTCGCGCGTATTATCCGCTCAACAACACACGGCAAAACTTCCGCTACACTCAACCTCTACGATTCAAACAATCAACTTCTTGGTCAATTTACGAAAAGTTTTTCTGAAGGAGAAACAACAGCTCTTGTTCCTTTTGATGTACCACTTGAACTACGCAATGATATCGCTTGGATAAAAATGAATAATCAAAACCATGCTGCTGCAACCTTCTTGGTAGATAGCCATAACAGGATAAGCCGTGTTGCTCTTCTATCACCCGATACCAATGAAATGGCACAGCCTTTACTTTCTCCATTTTATTACATTATCAAAGCATTACAGGGATATACACAGATTATAACAGCCGGTGGAAGAGAACTTTCAACGGATATTGATTATTTGCTTAAACAAAATCCATCTGTTTTCATTATGAGCGACATGGTTAACATGCCTGAAAAAGCAGAAAAAAAACTTTCTGACTTTGTGAATAAAGGGGGAACACTCATCCGCTTTGCAGGAGAAAAACTCAGTAGTGCAGAACATTATGATAGTCTCCTTCCGATACCGCTGCGTCAAGGTCAACGTTTCCTTGGAAGTATTATGTCTTGGACGAAACCACAAAAACTTGCCCCTTTTGCAAAAAATAGCTTTTTCTTTGATCTTCCTTTTCCAGAAGATGTCACTGTCTCGCGCCAAATCCTCGCAGAACCAACCCCAGATCTTTTTGAAAAAACGTGGCTTAGCCTTTCGGATGGAACCCCTCTTATTACCGCAGCAAAACGTGGTAAAGGAACCCTCATTCTCATTCATGTTGCTCCTGACCCAACATGGTCTAATCTTCCTCTTTCTGGCTTTTTTGCACAAATGTTGCAAAAACTAATCACATTAGGGTCTAACGAAAACACCAACCTAACACACAGAGAAAAAAGAACAATGGTACAAAAACCGTGGCGAACCATAGCCGCTAACGGACAATTACAAGTACCGCCCTCTGATGTTGTTCCAGTGGTCTTTGACTCTCAGAATCCATCCCTTCCTTCTCCTTCCTATCATACTCCCCCAGGACTTTATGGTATCAAAAACGATTTTTATGCAATCAATCTCTTAACTCATTCGTCGCACTTGATAAAACAATCATCATTGTCAACGTCTCTTAATAAAAGCCCTTTATCTTACGATACAAAAGAAAAAAATCTTATCGGTCCACTTTTAGGATTAGCCATCTTATTATTCGCCTTTGACAATTTTCTCATTTTATGGATGGGAGATATTTTTTCTTTCATGAAACGACGTAATATGTTTCTCCTCCCTTTTATAAGTTTTATTGCCTTGTTTTCATATGATCCAACGCTTCATGCACAAACGACAGAAAATCATCATGATAGTGTACAAGCTGCTGGTGCAACACATCTTGCCTATGTTATAACCAATAATCATGAAATTGATACAACGAGTAAAAGTGGTTTAGAAGCCTTAAGCCGATTTATCGCAGAACGCACAATGCTTACCCCCGGCTCTGTTACGGCACTTGATCTCGATAAAGATGAACTCTCCTTTTATCCTCTTATTTACTGGCCCATTGATGTTAAGAGTCCTACACCAACCCCCAAAAGCCTTGAAAAAATAAATAATTTTATGAAACATGGGGGAACCATTTTATTTGACACGCGCGATCAAATGAAGAGCAATCTGAATCTTGAAGGAGATGCCACTCCAGAAACGCAAAGATTACGAACCATCTTAAAAGAGTTAAACATTCCCTCCATTGAGCCCGCATCAACGGATCATGTTGTTGCTCGTTCCTTTTATATTATGCCAGGTTTTCCTGGTCTCTACAATGGTTCACCTTTATGGGTTGAATCCTCATCAACGAACAAAAAAAATAAAAACTCTCTTGCCAGCGGTGATAATGTAAGTTCTCTTCTCATCACCGCCAATAACTTTGCCGGTGCTTGGGCCATCGATGAAAAAGGGACATGGAAATATCCCCTTGTTCCCAATGATCCAATGCAACGTCTATGGGCATTTCGTGCAGGTTTAAATATTGTCCTTTATGTTCTTACAGGAAACTATAAAGCGGACCAAGTTCATGTTCCAGCGCTCTTGGAACGCTTTAAAAGAGAAAGAAGGCAATGATCCCATTTTTTACTTTTCAGCCTTTTTTACCACTCTTTTGGATTCTGCTGTTAAGCGGAATATCGATTCTTTTTGTCGTTGTTGGTCTTGTTGCGCAACGTCAAGCTTCTTTATTTCGTCTGATAGCATTAAGCGCCCTCATCCTTGCTTTGCTCAATCCAATGATCATAAAAGAACAGCGCGAACCACTGAAAAGCACAGTAGGAATTGTCATTGACCGCAGCAAAAGCCAAACATTTGGAACACGTACAAACGACAGTGATGAAGCGCGCGCGCAATTAACTCAAGCATTGGCACATTATCCACAATTTGAACCACGCTTTATTGAAGCTGGAAAACTTGCTGATAATCAGTATGCGCCCTCAACGAATTTGTTTGATGCTTTAAGACAAGCAATATCTGATGTACCGCTCTCTCGTTATGCAGGAACCATTTTTATCACCGATGGACAAGTGCATGACATTCCTGACCTATCAGATCTTCATCATGAAGCCCCTCTCAATGCTCTGATTACAGGACACTCAAATGAATTTGATCGCCAAATCAAGTTTATTTCTCCTCCACGCTTTGCCCTTGTCAACAAACCACAAACGCTCTCCATTTTGGTAGAAGATAAAGGAGCCTCCCAAGAAACAATACCACAGAAAGCAAATATTACACTAAGCGTCAATGGACAAGACATTGGCCATTATTCTGTGACTCCTGGCGTAATTTTTCAAACCGAAATTACCCTTCCTCATGCTGAAAAAAATATTATCCAAGTGATAACTGAACCTTACAAAGATGAACTAAGCTTTGAAAACAACCGCGCCATAACAATCATTGAAGGAATCAGAGAAAATTTACGCGTTCTTCTTATTTCAGGTGCTCCTTATAATGGAGAACGGACATGGCGAGACCTTTTGAAAGGTGACTCTAATATTGATCTTGTTCATTTTACTATTTTACGTCCTCCCACCAAAGCAGATAATACGCCCTTAAGCCAATTATCCTTGGTGGTCTTTCCCACAAGGAAACTCTTTGTTGAAGAGATTAATAACTTTGATCTCATCATCCTTGATGGCTACCAGCACTCTGCTGCTCTACCCTTAATCTATTATGATTATATCGCCCAATATGTACAAAAAGGGGGCGCATTGCTGATGGTAACAGGACCTGAATTTACCCAAAACAACTCACTTGCGAAAACACCTTTAATAAGCATTCTACCGGCATTGCCCAATGGAACTATTATTGAAAAGCCTTTTCGTCCCACATTAACCAAAGAAGGGAAGCGCCATCCTGTCACAAGGGGCCTTGCAACACTTAACCTTCCAGCTTCTCAATGGGGCCAATGGTTGCGACAAATTGCTATTCAAAACATAAATAACGGAATCGCCCTCATGAAAGGAGCCGATGAACAACCACTTTTACTTCTCTCGCATGTTGATAAAGGACGTGTAGGCATGTTGCTCTCTGATGAAAGTTGGCTTTGGGCACGAGGTTTCGAAGGCGGCGGTCCTTATGCAGCTCTTTATCGTCGTATTGCCCATTGGCTCATGAAAGAACCAGAACTTGAGGAAGAAAAATTAAGTGCAACCAGCAACCATCATCATTTAACAATTCGCCGCCAAACTCTAAAAGACCATCCAGATCCCGCTGAAATAACCTTTCCCTCTGGAAAAAAAGAACATATCACTCTCACCAAAGAGCAAGAAGGTCTCTTCAGCGCAACTGTGACCACTGATGAAACAGGGGTTTTTACCATTAAAAATGGCGATTTAACAATACTTTCTTCTGTAGGGATGCTCGATAATATTGAGTTGTTGGACTTAATTTCAACACAAGAAAAACTAACCCCCATTATTAAGCACACCGGTGGATACATCGGACGGTTACACCCTGATGGAAAAGACAACTTTCATCTTCCTCCATTCAAGCTGATTCAATCAAAAATACGCCCGTCTTCTTCCCCAGCACATTCAATTGTTCTGAAAGAAGCGACAGAAACCCGTTTAATTAATACTTTTTATTTTTCGATATTTTCTGGTTTCTTGGCACTGCTTGCTTGCCTTTTACTGTTGAGTAGCATGTGGTATCGTGAAAGCCGTTGAAAAATATGAAATTTCATATAATAGTTTTAAAATTCAGCCTATCTTTTTGTGTATTTTCTTGTCTTTTACAATTAGATAAAAATATCGATCTATAATGATAGTTTATCATTATTTTCATATTGAGTCATTATTCCCTGTAGGATTCTTCTTCTTTGTAATACTTTCCATATTAAATCAATTAAAATCACTCTCTTGCACACCATTAAAAGAGGTCCTGTATAAATAAAAACCATTGAAGAAGAGAATGAAGTACCTCTTATGAATCCTCTTAAAGCAAGGATTTTCACAAAATTGGGAGGAAATGGTACGATTGTTTTGCTTTGCACCTTGTATAAATGCAAAGATGGTGGCGCATAATAAGCCTAAACGAGACTTTTTATAGGATTGAGCGCTTTCGTGAAATGGGATCAAGCGCACTGGGAAATACCTCTTCAAAACAAATATGTGAATATACAACACAATGATATTTTATTTGGAATACTCCTCTTGAAGCGTTCTAGTTTTGCGTGAAAAAATCTCCCATTAAAAGCAATACATGGCAGCGCAAAACCGTAAAAATTCCTGATAAATACAACACATTCTTTTGCATTTTACACTGAATAATTAATTTTTTTATAATAATGTATGGTCGTATAAAAACTATTTAAAAGTTTTAAAACTTTATGACCATCATTTTAAAATTTATCCCATCATACAAAATACATATTGGTTACCAAGAATGATATGTTGTATTATGCCGTCTTTTTTCGTTTTACAATCCTTCTTGCCTTTAAGTATCAACTTATCTTATGTTTATTTTTTAAATCGTTTTTAATACTCTACGAGCTTTTATGTTTTATCTTGCCCATATATCGGATGTACATCTTTCCCCTCTCCCGCAACCTTCCCTTTTTGAACTTTCTGGAAAGCGTCTTACCGGTTATCTGAATTGGCAAAAAAAACGTAAAAGTCAAATGGCGGCAAATGTCCTAGAAACTTTAATAGATGCCTTGAACAAAAAAAAACCAGATCATCTCGTGATCTCTGGTGATCTTGTGAATCTTGCTCTAGATAAAGAATTTGAACAAGCACGGCGTTGGCTACTTAACTTAGGACAACCTCAAGATATTTCCTTAACATTTGGAAATCATGATGCCTATGTCCGCGGTGCTTTCCAAAAAGCATGTACTCTTTTTAAACCTTGGATCACAGGTGACGTTCCTCAAAAAAGCACCTTTCCTTATATGCGCATTCGCGAAAATGTTGCTATCATAGTAGCTTCTTCAGCCATCGCGACGCCACCTTTTCAAGCTTCTGGTTATTTTGGTAAAATGCAAGCGCAAACTTTACCGCTCTTTTTAAAGGAAGCAGCACAGCGCAACCTTTTTCGTATCGTCATGATACACCACCCCCCCTTTCCCAAGGCAACGTCTTGGCATAAAAAACTACGGGATATAAAACGTTTTCTAGACGTTATCAAATATCACGGTTGCGAACTTATTCTTCACGGACATACTCATTTACCCACATTGAATTACATTGAAGGACCAATTAAAAAAATTCCTATTGTTGGTGTTCCTTCCGCATCACAAGCTTTTGGTGATAAAAAACCACCCGCGGGCTTTAACTTATTTTCCATTGAACGCTTACAAAATCAATGGCACTGCCAGTTGCAACGTTATAGCATTATCAACACCCAAAACGAGATCGCATGTACTGAAACAATTAATCTTTAAACACTTCCACAGTTGCCAAAACAACAAAAAACGAAAATATTTTTACTTCATATCCCTTTCATAAATCATAATTTTATTGCCCTCTTTATCTTAACAAGACAAAGTTTCACCTTCTTTGTCGATAGATCAATTTCTTTCAGAGTTCTCCATCTGTTCCCCACTTATGTGACTGGCTTTACAAACTCATCGGTTTACTTCCTTCTCGTCCTAAAGGATAAAAATTTCTACCCTATCTGATCTATAAATAATCCGGATTCTTTTCACGCGGGTTCCACCTGCTAATTGCGTATATGATTTACTTCACAAAGTTCTACAAACAAATCCTGCTTTGCACTTCATCACTCACTCCCCCAAAAGATCTCATACGCAAAATCCTCATACCGCTTAATGTATTTTAGAGGATAATAAAGAAACTCATTTAGCTTCTATACTCAAATATCAATGATGATAAAAAGTCCAATAATAACTAAACATATAATTTCAATAACCCATCCCCCTTGTAATTCATAACAAATGATGTTGATTTATTTATGGTAAATAGATTTGAAATGATCCCCTACTATTATACGCAACTGTTATTATCGAATATATGAAAAATTTATAAAAAATAATAGATTCTATTTCAATAATAGATATAGGTAATAATGTTTTTATGTTCGATAAATTCCTAATTTTCTATCCATTTTTTTCTATAAATCCTTTATAATACTCTTTAATAATTATTATATTACTATGTATTATTATCTATAATAAAGCACAAAATACCCAATAATCATAAAAATTATAATATTAATTTTTATGATTATTGAGTTATCTTGTGGATGTAATTTTATGCGCTTTAAACAGAAAAGTTAATTGTATGAGAGGTCTTTCAATACAACATAACACCATTGGCTTGCCAATTCACACGCTTGTTTTAAAAAAGCATATCTTTTTGCTATCCAAACCCATTTCGCGCCCCCTATGAATGATTTGATGATAAAGAATGGTGTAATGATAAATCCATCAGCACCATTTTTACGTTTATGAAAAGTTCGTACTATCTCACACTTTTCCTCCCAATGTAGCAATCGTCTTTAGCACTTGAGATGGTTTATAAGAGGCATTTTTATTCTTTCTTTAATGTTTTTATACTTACGGATCTCTCTGCTTTTGACGTGCAAAAGACATGGTTTTGATTGTTTCAACGTGGAATAGGTTTGAAATGAGAGAATTTTACAATATTCGAAATTCTCATTGCACATGAAAAACAGTAATTTATATTTTTAAATCAAACTATTGTCCAAATAGAATACTAGCCCCTCTGAGTAAAAGATATCCTCCAGCACCTATCTAAAAATAAAAGCCTCATGCGAAAATGAGACTTTTAAATTTTTTCATTCTGCAAAAAATTAAAATTTATAAGCTACACCTACGCGAAAATCGTTTGTTTTGTAGCCCATTTCAAATTTATCATGTATGAACTTCTTTTTGCCAAAATCTGAATAACGATATTCTGCACGCACAATAACATTATCAGTCATTGCAAAATCAACCCCCCCTCCAAGGGTATAACCAATCATGGTCTTTTTTTCATCATGCAACCAATCAGAAAGATCAACGGCTCTATTTTTGCTATCAGTTACTGTCGCAAAAACATTCTGAAGCTGCGTATAAACAATCCCTCCAGAAATATATGGCATCATACGCTCAATCGCAAAACCAATTTTCACCCGTGTAGCACCGGACCATTTTTGTTTTAAAGTATGACGTATAGCCTTAATATGCGTTGTTGAACCATTCTCATGCAAATCTCTTGTTAGACTTTTTTCTTCTGTAAGTTGTAGTGTTTCTTCAGTTGGACTTTTTTTCGGTAGATTGATATCTTTCGAATCCTTTTTACCAGACCACATAATATCCGTATCAATCCCTATAATAAAAGCATTATCGATATCAATATTGGAACCTGCATAAACTCCCCCCATAAAACCAGAAAGTTTAGGTAAATCCTCCTTTCCAATTGGATTCCATATCCCTGTCTCAGCTTTAAAAAAACTTGCAGTTGTTTTACCTGAAAAGTTACCAATCTGTCCTCCAAGATAAAATCCTGTCCAAGAAAAAGAAGGAACTGCAACAACAGGAACAGGCCGTTCAGGAGTAACGATATTCGCCGCCTGTACTACAGAAATTGAAATTAAAGAAAAGATAGATGTTGAGACTAAATACTTATTAATCATAATTGCTCCCCTAAAAGCTAATGTGATACATAAATAATAGTAAATCATTTCACAGTTTTTTTAAAAATCTATAGCAAAAATGACACAGTTACAAAAAAATAAATTTTCTATTTAAAAATAAACGTAGTTTTAATAAATAATATATGAAAAATTTAAATATGCTTTATATTCTATTAATTATTCATACTAGCTTTTATAGCTTCATACTAATCATTATTATTCAGAATTATATAAATAATTATAATGTCACTTTTTTGAAAAAATGAGATATGTAATCAATAAAGCTTTTTATCATATTGATTTCAGTATTTTGGTATTAAGTGTAATAAGACATAATCTCTATAAGTTTTTATATAAATCTGTACGATAAAAACATTCTTGCATATATTCTTGTGTTGAATATCTCTTAATTCATAAATGTATCTGATATACTACTGCTTAATAAATGACCAATATGCTTTTATCATACACATGAGATAAGGTTCATAAAGTATATCATTCACTAAACTAATCACTCATCGCTTTTTGTGTAAAGAATGACACTTAGAATGGCACATTTAACAGAGAAATTTTTTTCATCATAATTGAGAAACCAGTAGAGAACTTTACTCTAGCCCTCTCAAGCGTATAATGAAATAAAAGACAAAAATTAATATATAAAAATGGAATTAATAATTTTTATTATTCTTATAGAATTATTTTAATGTTTCATGATTTTTGTAAAAACTGAACAGACCAATTTCCCAGTTTCTACAATTAATTTTTCAACACGAAGCAAATCAGGTTCCCCAACACTATTTAACAAAAGGTCACTTAATCCAAGTGGCATATCATTGGGATTAAGAGAATCATTTAAGCAAAGCCGTATAATTTGACTCAAATTTGTATAAAGACGATAGGCATAACGTAAATCAGCAATACATGACTGATTAAGAAAACTGTTTGGTAAGTGATCTAAAATATCCACTGTCGTCGCTCCAATTTGAAACTCAATGATATGCGTAATAAGAGAAAATTGAGCAATAAACTCCAAATCCATAATGCCACCAGACATCGTTTTTAAATCCCATTGATTTTTTGGCGGCTTTTCTTTTGCAATCAAGGAACGCATTTCACATACTTCTTTTGCAACTTCCTTCTTATCACGAGAAATAGCAATAATTGCACACACTTCATTTTCTAGCTTTTGTAAAAAATCAGGATCTCCTGCAATGCCTCGAGCCCTTGTTAAAGCAAGATATTCCCATATCCATGCTTCTTGGCGATAATACTTTTTAAAAAATGGAAAAGAAACAGCAACAGGTCCTTTATTGCCTAACGGCCGTAACCTTAAATCAACGACATAAAGAACACCCTGGCTTGTAAGAGTGGATAAAGCAGAAACGAGGCGCTGTGCTAAACGCGTATAATATTGAGAGATATAAAGAGGCTTTTCTCCATCAGATATTTCTGCATCATCATCGTGTTCATAAAGAAAAACGAGGTCAACATCGGAATCTGCCGTTAATTCGTGACTTCCAAGCTTCCCCATACCCAATATGCCAACACGCCCCCCTTTAACACGACCATGAAGACGAGAAAATTCCTCTTGAACGGCAGCAAATGTTTTTGTAATCATAAGATCAGCAAGCGCAGTAAAAGCAAAACCCGCTCTTTCTCCTGTAATTGCACCATTCAAAATTCGAATACCAATCAAAAAACGCTGTTCATCTGCAAAAATTCTTAAATGATCGAGAATTTCCTCATAGGGAAGAATATTTTCAAGAAAATATTCAAGCCGTTTTTCTAAATACGTTTTTGTTGGTAATTCTGAAAGAATATTCGGATCTAACATTCCATCAAAAACATGGGATCTTCGTGTAATAATTTCTGCAAGACGTGGAGCAGCACCCATAATAAGGACAAGCATATCCAAAAGAGAGGGATTAGACTGCAAAAGGCTAAAAAGCTGAATTCCTGAAGGCAAGCCCTGTAAAAAACTATCAAAACGCAACATCGCCTCATCAGCTCGTTTTGTCCCACCAAAAGCTTTCAAAAGAGCTGGTGTTAATTCCGTTAACCTCTCGCGTGCTTCGGCTGATTGCGTTGCTTTATAACGACCACAATGGAGAGTGCGCATAATACGACAAATATCACTTGCTCTTTCAAAGCCTAAACGACTTAACGTTATTAATGTCTCCGGATCATCTTCTTCACCTGTAAAAACTAAATTACCAATTTCTAAACCAAGTTCTTTCTCATTCTCAAATAGTGCTGCATAATGTTTTTCAACAACCTGAAGTGTTTTTAATAAATCATGGATAAAACTGCTACTGTCTTGATAACCCATTAAATAGGCAACACTCGTGAATTGAGCAATATCATTTGGAAGAAGATGTGTTTGTTCATCGAAAAGCATCTGAATACGATGTTCCACATTTCGAAGAAAAGCATAACTTTTTATAAGGCTATTTCTCGTTTTCTCACTAATCCAACCAAGCGTGTGAAGTTCTGCTAACATTGCAACTGTCTGACGTCCACGTAATTGAGGAAAACGCCCACCAGCAATGAGCTGTTGTGTCTGAACAAAAAACTCAATCTCACGAATACCACCACGACCTAACTTTATATTATGTCCATAAGCTGCAATTTGACCGTAATTTTTATGCGCATGAATTTGACGTTTGATCGAATGAATATCAGCAATAGCAGCGTAATCTAAATATTTCCGCCATACATAGGGAAAAAGCTCTTTAAGAAAATTAAAACCTGCCTTCTTATCGCCAGCAACTGGACGTGCTTTAATCATGGCTGCTCGTTCCCAATTTTGCCCACGCCCTTCGTAATACCGCAAGGCAGTCCTTACTGGTAAAGCCAAAGGGGTTGATCCTGGATCTGGACGAAGCCGAAAATCAAGACGAAAAACATATCCTTCCGCTGTGCGTTCTTGAATGATACGGATTAATCGGCGTACCATTTTAGAAAATATGTCAACACTTTCAGAAAGATTACCAATATGGGGTGATGTTTCATCAATGAAAACAATAAGATCAATATCAGAAGAATAATTAAGTTCCCCTGCTCCTAATTTTCCCATCCCTAAAATAATTAAACCACAGTCTTTTTCTGGATTCTCACGGCTTAATAAATTGATCTTACCATGATCATGTGCTTCTCTTAATAGAAAGCGCAGCGCTACACTTAATGCTGCTTCGCCTAAACGTGTCAACCAAGCACATGAAACTTCGTAAGTAAAAACCCCACTTAAATCAGCTAAAGCAATAAGAACATGCGCTTCTCGTTTTTTGCGCCTTAAAGCAGCCATCAATGAAATTTCATTTATAGATTCATCCTTATCAATAGCCGTAATATCATCTATAATTTCGCTCAGCCTTGTTTCTATATCAACATTTAATAAAGCACTAAGATATGATGGATTGGCAATTAAAACCTCACGCAAAAAAGGAGATAAGGTCATAACCGAACTGATAAATTCAATCTGCGTTCCACTCTCTGAAATAAGGGAAACAAGCGATCCTAAACCTTCTTTCCTTGCTTGTTCTTCCATGTCTTTTAACCATTGGAAACCACTTTTATCGAGAGGACATAAAGGGAGAAGCTGTGTTTTTAAAAAAGCTTGTTTCGTCTGCGCTCCCTTGAAAAGCATTTTGCCTTCCTTTCTATTGCTTTATATTTTTAAAATAGTCGCTATGTATGAAAAGAAAAAATGAGGAAAAATATCTTTAAGGAAATAACAAAATAGCCCTAAGCCCTGGATTTGCATTTTCAAGTAACAATTCACCCCCGTGAAGCTTCATAACTGCTTTTGCTATACTTAAACCAATCCCAAACCCGGGCTGTGTGCGGCTTTCTTCAAGACGAACAAATCGTTCTGTCACTTTTTCAAGTTTGTCCTCTGCTATCCCTGGTCCATTATCGCTCACAACAACTAATAAATGTTCATCACGATATTCCATTGATAAGTAAACTTCCGCTTTCCTTTCACCTTTAGATGCATATTTAACGGCATTATCTATAAGATTAAAAATTGACTGTGCAACAAGCTCACGATTCAACTTAAGCTCTTTATCAAATATATTCCCCAACCGAAGTAAAACACCTGATTCTTCAGCAAAAGGTTCGTAAATCTCAACAGCATCTTCAAGGATCAGTTTCATATTCATCATTTCAAGATGCTCAATTGCACTGCTGGCCTCAATACGTGAAATCATTAAAATCGCATTGAACGTACAAATAAGTTGATCTGATTCTGCAATAACTCTATCAAGGACCTGACGATATTCAAGCTTTGTCTTATTTCCTGAAAGCGCCTCTTCAGCGCGATTTCTAAGACGCGTTAACGGCGTTTTCAGATCATGAGCAATATTATCTGATACTTGACGTAAACCAATATTTAACTCTTCAATACGGTCTAACATAACATTAAGATTAGTTGACAATCGATCAAACTCATCCCCTACTCCAGAAACAGGTAAACGCCCACTGAAATCACCATCCATCAAGCGCTGTGATGCAGCCGTTACATGATCAATCCTTTGTAAAGCTCTCCTGCCAACAAAAAACCATATGAGTAAAGCTCCTCCAACCATTGCAGCAAGTGCAATGATCACAGCTTTACGAATAACCACTGCAAAACGTTCTGGCTCATCCAAATCGCGTCCTATAAGAATCTTCATAGCATTCGGTAAATCAACAATAACCGCCAAAGCGCGATGTTCACTTGTTTTGCCATGTTCTCCAAAACGGGAATACCAAAAAGAGGTAGAAATAAAACCACTCTGATTCAAAAGACCTAATTCAATACGTGCTACATTTCCTGCTAAAATACGCCCCATAGAATCCGTGACAAGATAAAGAAATGCTCCTGGTTGTCTTGAACGATAATCAATAGTACGCATTAATAAGGATAATCCCCCATAATTATAAGCATTTTCAATATACTTTAATTCTTCATGTAAAGCCTGTTCAGTTTGCTCTGTTAACAATGAAGCAGAAAATGCCGTCATATAAATAGAAAGCCCTGTTGCCACCAATCCAAACAATAAAATGTAAAGTGCTGAAAGCCTCAGCGCCGTCGTGCGCATTATATTAATCAAACGATTCATACTTTGTTATCTGGTGCTTTCAGCATATATCCAGCTCCACGCACGGTATGGAGAAGGGGAACATCAAAATCTTTTTCAATTTTGGCTCTCAAACGGGAGATATGGACATCAATGACATTCGTTTGTGGATCAAAATGATAATCCCAAACATTTTCCAAAAGCATAGTGCGTGTAACAACCTGCCCCGCATAGCGCATCAAATATTCAAGTAAACGAAACTCTCGTGGTTGCAATAAGATATTTCTATCACCCCGTTTTACCGTATGTGCTAGCCGATCAAGTTCAAGATTGCCTACACAATAAACAGTTTCTGCTTCTTTAGGATTTTTCCGCCGTTGTAAAACTTCAACACGCGCAAGAAGTTCAGAAAAAGCATAAGGCTTTGTCAAATAATCATCTCCCCCTGCACGCAACCCCGCTACACGATCATTAACTTGCCCTAAAGCCGACAGGATAAGAACCGGTGTTGCATTGCCTTTAGCGCGCAATTCAGCAATAATAGAAAGACCATCACGATGCAAAAGCATTCGGTCAACAACCATAACGTCATAATTTTCCGTGGTCGCTAAAGCGTATCCCGTATCCCCGTCATAAGCAACATCAACAGAATGCCCTACTTCCAAAAAAGCTTTTTCGAGATAATGCCCCGTCTCATGATCATCTTCAATAACGAGTATCTTCATAAAACGTATCTCCATTATTTTATTATGTTATAGGACAAATATTTAATAAACATTTATCCTACAACTAAAGCCTTATTTTTTGAAAATTGGAAGAGCAACAAAACGATTTTGATCATTTGTTCGCACTTGTAAGAGTATAGCCTTTCGTCCTAACTGCTGAGCATTTTTGATTGTGCTAATAATATCAGAGACTCGTTTAACCGGTTTATTATTTACTGTCACAATGATATCACCAGGGCGTATCCCTTTATCTGCTGCATCTGAATCGGTATCAACATCCGTTACGACAACCCCTACACCATCATCAGAAGGCATAACAATCAGACCATAATCTTCCAATGTTTCATCTAAATCACCACGTCCATTTGAATATTTTGAACTCTCTTTCTTACCTTCATCTTCAGACATTGAAGCGAGTTTAACCTTGATACTCTCCTCCTTACCTGATCTCCAAATCCCTATGGTTACCGTTTCTCCTGGTTTAATATTTGCAATACGTTTCGCCAGCTCACGCGCATCAGCAATCTTTTCATTATTCACTGAAATAATTACATCACCCGCTTTAATACCAGCCTTTTCTGCCGGTCCTTTTAACGGATCAGTGACCAAAGCACCTTTGGCTTCTTTCAAACCTATTGAATCGGAAATCTCCTTTGTTACCGGCTGAATCTGAACACCTAACCAACCACGTTGAACTGAACCTTTTTCGATAAGTTGTTGTACAACCTGTTTTACAGTCGCTGCCGGAATAGCAAAAGCAATCCCAACATTTCCTCCAGAAGGAGAAAAAATTGCTGTATTAACCCCAACAACCTTTCCATTAAGATCAAACGTTGGACCTCCAGAGTTTCCTCTATTAACAGCAGCATCAATCTGAATAAAATCATCGTACACACCAGTGCCTATATCACGTCCACGTGCAGAAACAATACCTGCTGTCACAGTTCCACCAAGGCCAAATGGATTCCCAATGGCAACAACCCAATCTCCAACACGAAGCTTTGAATCATCACCAAAATCAACATAGGAAAATTTTCTTTTATCATTCACTTTTAATACGGCAAGATCTGTTTTGGGGTCTTTCCCAATGAGCTTTGCATTCAATTCTGTACCATCATCAAGAACAACAGTATAACTTGTTCCGTCAGAAATCACATGATCATTGGTTACAATGTAACCATCAGACGAAATAAAAAAACCCGATCCAAAAGCAACAGGACGAAGTCTCTGCGATTGATGGGGAAATTTATTTTTAGGTTTATCAAAATCATAAAACTCTTTAAAAAATCTTTTCAAAGGATGCTGGTCTGGTAATTGATCAAACCCTGGAGCACTAAAAAAGTTGCTAAAGAACCTATCTTCTTTCTTTTTATTGCTCTTTACTTGTACTGCTACAACAGCTGGTTTCACTTGAGCAACAATATCGGCAAATCCCTGTTGTTGCATTAACGAAGTAAATACAGAACTTGCATGAGCCTTTGTCATCCACAAGCTTGATGTACATCCACTAAAAAACAGTGCACTTTCTAATATCGCAGAAAAACTCACTGCGACAAATGTTTTAAAGAAAGCCTTTTTAACCATTTACTCTATGCTCCTATTCAATTACACTTTTATTCCAATTTCGATCACTTATAAAATATCAGACCTTACCGTTTTCTGTCTAAATTATTAAAGTTTTGTAAGATTTCAGTATTCCCTCATATAATTACAATAAGATTGTATGCTCATTGCAGATGAGCTGATTTTTTCTTTTATGTAACATCTTTTTTAATGCAATGGCATTTTTGACTGTTCTTTTTTACTTACATAACTCACTATTTTCTCATGATTATTCCGTTTGAAGTGGAAAAATATGATACTTGCGCCAATGATGATAATGATCAAAGGCGAAAACCATAAAAACCAAGTTATTTTATTCAACGGTGGTTTCAAGAGAATAAATTCACCATATCGCTCAACAAGAAAGTCAGTGACTTGCTGATTACTGTAGCCCATCTTTAGCCTTTCCCGAATTAAAAGCCGTAAATCACGCGCTAGAGCAGCATCTGAATCATCAATTGATTGATTTTGACAAACCGGACAACGTAAATGCGATGAAATATGGCGTGCCCGCGCTTCAAGAATCTTATCCTTTAAAATCTCATCCGGCTCTACTGCTATTGCTAATCGAAAAGGAAACGTTGCAATTAAAAAAAATACAATCCAAAGAATTTTTTTCATCTCAATGTCTTTTCCAAAAGTTTAAAGCAAGCAGTACCCTATTGTATATGCCAATGCGAAACCAATATCCCAGAAGAGAAAGACATCCACCTACAGCCATCATGAATGCCCCTAACCAAATACATATTACATAAGGCTTCCACCATATGTGCACAACAAGACCCCGATTATCGATATGTCCCGGTACAATATATAGCTGCGATAAGCCATAATTTTGAAGACCAATTTCTGTTGTTGATGTATTTTGGCTTGAATAAAATCGCTTTGAGGCCGTTACATGACCCACAATGTTTTTATTTTCATATATTTTAAAATAAAACTCCATTGCCGAATAATTCGAACCAACACCATCATACACTGCATCAAAATGAAGCGTTTTATCCGCTATCGTCACCTTATCTCCTACGTTCATGATTAAAATACGTTCTTGCCCAAAACTTGCCACACAAACAATACCAAATAATGTAACGCCTAATCCCATATGTGCTATTGCTGCACCAAAAGTAGACCATGGCAATCCAAGAAATCTTTTAATACGTACTGAAAAAGCCCTCTTGCCATATCCACTCTTTCCCCATAAATCCGCTAAACTGCCTAAAACAACAAACGCTGAAAGCCCAATCCCTAAAACTGCAAAAATATCACGCACAGATGTCGCATAAAATATTATAAAATAGACGATACCAACCAATACAAAAACAAACCACAACCGTTCAAAAACTGCAAGAAAATCACCGCGTTTCCATGCCATCATTGCCCCAAACGGAACAAACAACAACAGCAAAACCATTAGCGGTCCACAGGTAAGGTTAAAAAAAGCAGCCCCTACAGAAATTTTTTGCCCTGTTAATATCTCAATAAAATAAGGATAAAGCGTACCAATCAATACTGTTGCTGTTATTGTTGTAAGTAATAAATTATTTAAAACAATAAACCCTTCACGTGAAATTGGTTGAAAAAATCTTTCTGTTTTTAAAATAGGGGTGCGCAAAGCAAAAAGAAGAAAAGCCGCTACTGTAAAAAAGAATAAAAGCGCAAGAATTGCTTGCCCCCGTGCTGGATCAACAGCAAAACTATGAACAGAAACTAAAAGCCCCGAACGCACAAGAAAAGTTCCCATTAGAGAAAGGGAAAAAGTAAGCAGCGCTAAAAACAAAGTCCAACTTTTCAATATTTCTCGCTTTTCGAGAACAAGGGCAGAATGTAAAAGAGCCGTTCCTGAAAGCCAAGGCATAAACGAAACATTTTCAACAGGATCCCAAAACCAATAGCCCCCCCATCCTAGCTCATAATAAGCCCAATAGGAGCCAACCATAATACCCAATGTCAAAAAACACCAAGAAAGTAAAAGCCACGGACGCATCCCACGCGCCCAAATTCTATCAACATGTCCCATAATCAATGCCGCAACGGCAAAAGAAAAACAAAGTGAAAAACCAACATAACCTAAATAAAGTAGCGGTGGATGAATTGCTAATGCGATATCTTGTAAAAGAGGATTGAGACCATTTCCCTGCAATGCTGGTGGATACACACGTAAAAATGGATTAGATACAAAAAGAATAAATAAAAGAAAAGCACTTGTAATCAAACTTTGGCAAATTAAAATAAGCGTCTTAAAATCTTCTGGAACATGTTGGCTAAAAAAGGCCATCAATGCACTAAAAAAAGAAAGACTTAAAACCCATAACAACATAGAGCCTTCGTGGTTGCCCCAAACACCTGTAATTTTATAGAGCATCGGTTTTTCTGAATGAGAATTCTCAACAACGTTCAAAACAGAAAAATCAGATACGACATAAGCATAAATTATCACTAAAAAAGATAAAAGCAGTAATGTAAAAGCGATATATGTTAGAGGAACAGCTGTTTGCATTAACAAACGCTCTCTCCACCAAAAACCTAAAGCAGGTAAAAACACCCCTAATAAGCTTACTGAAAATGCTGCAGCTAAAAAAATATGACCCAGTTCGACAAGCACAATCGAATTATTTCTCCATAATGTAATGTTTTTTCAAACGATCAGCTGTTTCTTTAGGCATATAAGTTTCATCATGTTTTGCTAAAATACGCGTCCCTATAAAAAAGCCCTGTTTATCAAAATGCCCTTCTATAATCACCCCCTGACCTTCACGAAAAAGATCCGGTAAGGCACCGTTGAAAACCACTTTTTCATGTTTTTTGTTATCCGTTACAAAAAAAATAACACCTCTCTCTCCAACATATTGAACAGTTCCCTTTTCAACAAAGCCACCCAAACGCAAAGGGCGCCCCGTTAAAATATCTTCTCTTGTAATTTCAGAGGGCATTCTAAAAAAACTGACCGCATGACGCATTGCATACACTATGAGACTTGCTGCAATTATCATAACAAAACAACATAATAATATGATAAGTAAGCGCTTTTTTTTTCGCTGCTCTAAAATAACCTTCAACGAAGCAGAATTCTTTAAAGATTGACTGTTCATAGACACTATACGAAAAAATTTTAAAGACGTTATAATTAAGTATCAATATTTTATTTTTTTTAAGAGCTTTGCACATCTTCTACATAGGTGCAACTTTTTATCCAATACCTTACCTTTGCTAACAAGCTTATCAAGCTCTTTCTTCCTTTTTTAGTTTTGCAACCAATTTTCATTTAACCTATAACCACTTATATCGCGCTCTTTACATTCTTCATTTCTGTTCTTCAATCTTCTTCACAAACACCTACTTCTAAGACGATTACTTCTCTTGTCTTTCTAAACAGCTTTTCTCTTTATATTTTATCATCTCAATTGGCGACGATTACTTTTCTTTGTATACTTACTCGATAAATCACGTAACTGAATCATCATTTTTTTAACACGTGATTGTCCTGAAAAATTTTCAGGCATTGTATCAAGAAAGCTTTGTAAAAATTGCACTGCCTGCGCAGTTTTTCCTGCTTGATGAAATGCATCGGCCAACAATAAACGTGGATAAAAATCTGTTGGCGCTAAATCCGCTGCTTTTTGAAAAGCATTTTGTGCTTCTTGTGTTATCATTCCCCCTTCATAACCAACCAATGCTAAACCATATCCTACAAGTCTCGGAGCTGTTTCTCCATTCAAACGAAGTGCATCTAAATAAGTATTCACAGCCTCTTGAAAAAGGTTTTCTTCGAGATACCCTACCGCTAACGCATCTGCTAGCTTGCCATCATGAGGTGCACGGGAAAAAAGTACTTGTAAACGAATAAGCTTTTCTTGCTTACTGAGAGTTTTAGGATCCTTATCCATTAATTCGCTAAAAAAATAACTTTTCACTTCTGGATTGCCTGTTAGCCCATAAATATTCCATGTTATAAGAAGAACAAACAAAATACTTAAAGCCTTAAGAATATTTCTTTTTTTATAATGCATATAAAGCTTATTCAACTTAATCGTATGCTTATGACTTCTATAACCATCCAAGGCTTCAACTTTCCATTCTTTCTTTATCTCATCGTCAAAACGCAGTGAAAGAAAAAGAACACTTGCCAGAAAAGTCAAAAAAAATGCTGCAAAAATTAATAAGAGCATATCATTTTTTTCCAATACGAACAGAGAATAACTCGCTTACATTTTAGCCTCTTCATGGGAAGAGTGATGTGAATTGATAAAAATTCATTTTTTCACAGAAAATATTATTAAATCTATTGTTCATTTTTCTTATATATATCAATTAAACAAGGAAACTAAAAATAATGCTTCCCTACTCTTTATGTATTATCTGTAAATACTACTTTACAAACTTTATAGACATTTCTTGCTTAAGGAGAAAATATGTTATTCTCCCATCTTAGGTAATAAAACTTTTGCATACAACCCACCCAAATCAGAACGTGATAAAAAGAGATTGCCACCATATTCACTGACCATATCTGAAACAATTGCTAACCCTAAGCCTGCCCCTAGTTTACTTTCATTAAACCGCCGCCCTCTTTTTAATGCTTCATCAATTTTGTCTTCTGTTAAACCAGGACCATCGTCTTCTACAAAGATACTAAAATATTCTGTTTCTTCAACATTTTCTTCTAAACAACAAGAGATCAAAACCTTTGTGCGAGACCATTGAGTGGCATTTTCAATCAAATTCCCTATAATTTCTTCTAAATCTTCCTTCTCTCCAGAAAAAACAATATCATCAACATCCATAATAAATTGAATTTGTTTTTCAGGATTAAGCTTTTTCATAACCCGCACCAAACGTTCAAGCACACTGCGAACAGACGTATGATAGATAATACTATCGCATTGTGCTGCAATCCGTGCACGCTGAAGATAATGATTGATTTGAGCTTGCATTATTTGCGTTTGCTCTCTCAACAAAAAAGCCTTTTCTCCGCGCATCTTATCTGTCTCATTCATAATCACGGATAGAGGCGTTTTCAATGAATGCGCGAGATTACCAACCTGTGTGCGAAATCGCTCAATAATACGCTGATTATTATTAATGAGAGCATTCATCTCTTGTACAAGCGGCATCACTTCGCTTACTAAATCCGTATTCACGTAGTGAACTCTTCCTTCGCGAATATCATTCAATGCGCGTCGAATAAGCTTCAACGGTTGAAAACTAAAGAAAATAATAGCAATATTAATAAGAACACTCCCGATACCGAAACTCCAAAGAAAAATTTGCAAAGTTCGCTTAAATTCCTTTACCTGGGCATGAGCTTCATCGATATTCCCAACAAGCCGAAAACGTGCAATATGATTTTTATTATCAAGAACAACATCACTCTCAATCACTTGTAGCTTTTGACCATTGTTCCCCGTTATCCGATAAGAGCGAAAGAATTTATTGTCAAAAGGTATATCAACATCACTTGGTGTAAATATCTCGCCTGTTCCCAATGAGGGGGATGTCAATCTTCCTTTTAAATTATGGGATATCGCAATAACTTCCCAATACCATCCTGTTGTTGGATCAGAATAACGAATATCATCAATCCCGGCCCCTCCTCTCAAAGTACCTTCCGATGACACCGTCACTGTTGCAATAAGACTGTAGAGTTGAGCAGAAAGGATACGCTCTAGGCTTTGTTCAGTTGAACGCTTATAAAATAAAATGCTTACTGCAGAAATCGATAAAAGAGAAATAACAACCCATAATGTTGATAAGATCATAACACGTAAACTGAGAGATCGAGTAATTACAAAAAAGAACCTCCTACACCAATTATTCTCTTCGAAAACAGTCATTAATCACCTCGCGTTCTCACGCGATACCCCATTCCTCGAATAGTTTCAATCAAATCCACTCCAAGCTTTTTCCGTAACCGACCTACAAAGACTTCCACCGTATTCGAGTCCTTATCAAAATCCTGATCATAAAGATGTTCAGTAAGCTCTGTTCTTGAAATGACCCTGTCACAATGATGCATGAGATACGAAAGCAGTCTGAATTCATAAGATGTTAGTTTAATCAATTGACTATCCACAAAAACACGAGACGTCTTCGTATCCAACAAAACATTTCCGCAACATAATGTACTTGTCGCATGTCCCGTAGCACGACGAATTAATGCTCGCAAGCGCGCCATCACTTCCTCCAAATGAAATGGCTTCACAACATAATCATCAGCCCCAGCATCAATACCGTGCACCTTATCAGACCAACGGTCCCGCGCCGTTAGCATTAAAACAGGCATGGAATGCCCTTCTTGACGCCACTTTTCAACAACACGAATACCATCAATATACGGTAAACCTATATCAAGTATCACTGCGTCATAAGACTCTGTGCTACCTAAAAAATAAGCCTCTTCACCATCGAAAGCACTATCGGAAACATATCCTGCACGTCTTACAGCTTCTGCTAATTGATGGTGAAGATTTCGATCATCTTCAACGATTAAGATACGCATCACAACACCATCTGCCAAAGACTAATCAGCAGGAACAAAAAACTCAACACGACGTAACTTTTCACCAATACGGGCTGGTACAACAACCACAATTGCACACATGTCCTTTCCATCCTGAACAACCGATTTTGAACGGACGAGAACCCCGCTCTCTTGCGCGGCAACCTTCCTACCTACTTCAGCACACCCAGAAGCTAAAACAGAATCTGCTCCTAAAAAAGCTGCCATTATTACGAACAACAAAAATTTATCATAAATATTTCAATAATTCATCTATTCTCCTGATAAAGGATAAAAGAAATAATGGTTTTTTTTGGTTAATTTAAAAACCACAAATGGAAATAATTTATCCTCTATCTTACAGAAGAAGGTATTAACATTACTCCAAATTTTTAAAAAATCAAAATAAGTTCTTTCTCTGTTAGCACTATAGCAAAAAAATACTTCTACTCCATATAATTATTGTAGATTTGTTTGGTTGTATTGCTTTGCCATAGGCTCTCTTTAAATGTTTGATTTTTTAAAAAAAAAGAAAGGGAAACACCGTAAGCCATTTCACAGTCCTGCTCTCATTGAATTAGATGCATGGTTAGATACAGCACTTTATCGCATTCGTTCTGCTAACAGTTTTTTCTGGAAAAAAGCAAAAATCGTCTCACAAAATTTTCATCTTCAAGGATGGAAACGTTTTATCATTGAAGTTCTCGATGAAACGCTGACATTAGGGTTGATAGGATTTACTCTTTTCACTATTTTGGGCATTTCTGTTTTTGAACTGACCAAAACAGATTGGTCTGCTCCTAAAAACTTTTCCATTCTTTTTCTAGATCGCTATGGAAATTCCATTGGACACCGTGGTGCACTGCCGGCGATCTCTGTCCCCGTTGAAGAAATGCCTGACACTGTCATTAAAGCGGTTCTTGCTACAGAAGATCGTCGTTTTTTCGATCATTGGGGTATTGATTTCCAAGGACTTACACGAGCAATTTCACAAAATATGCAAGCTAGAGGTGTGGTACAAGGTGGTTCAACTCTCACACAACAATTGGCTAAAAATTTATTCTTAACAAACGAGAGAACCATAACACGTAAAATCAAAGAAGCTTATCTTGCTCTTTGGCTAGAAGCAAATTTTAGCAAAAAACAGATTTTACAACTTTATCTTGACCGAGCCTATATGGGAGGAAACAATTTTGGTATTGCAGCAGCGGCGAAATTTTATTTTGGAAAAAACATACGTCATGTATCTTTAAGTGAATCTGCTATGTTAGCAGGACTCTTTAAAGCTCCCACAAAGTATGCTCCTCATAGTCATCTCTTTGCTGCTCAAACACGTGCCAATGTAGTCCTTTCTAATCTTGTTAATAGTGGCTTTATGACGAAGAGCCAGATTATCAATGCGCATCGCCACCCTGCTAGGGCACTTCCCCAAATAGAAAATAATCAGGCTGATTATTTTCTTGATTGGGCATTCGAGGAAGTCAAAAAAATGCGGAATCAACTTCCAAGCCATAGTTTAATTATTCAAACAACCCTTGATCCGAATATTCAAAAAGCAGCAGAAGAATCAATTGCATATTATTTACATCAATATGGTCAACAATATCGCGTAACACAAGCTGCCACTGTTATACTCGATAATAACGGTGCCGTATGTGCAATTGTTGGAGGACTAGATTATAAAAAGAGCCAATTTAACAGAGCGACACAAGGTGGCCGGCAAACTGGTTCTTCATTCAAACCTTATGTTTACGCAACCGCACTAGAACACGGACTATCGCCCTCAACAATCGTTTTAGATGCTCCCATCAATTGGGGAGGTTGGACACCAAAAAATAATTCTGGTCGTTATTTGGGGAAAATTGATTTAGCAACAGCTTTAGCCTTTTCCATTAATACAGTCCCCGTGTATCTCACCTATCAATATCTTAACCGCGATACCCAACCCATCATAGATCTCATCAAGAATATGGGAATTAACGCGCATATTTTATCACACAAAACGATGGTTCTTGGCACTTCCAACATGACCCCCATGGATCAAGCAACTGGCTTTAATGTCTTTGCGAATGGCGGAATAGCTGGTAATCGTCATGGGTTCACACAAATCAGAACACTCGATGGTCATTTAGTGTGGGATTTCGAGCATAACGGAAAAAAACTACACCGAGTTCTCAGCAGACAATCAGCTGCTTATATAAACCAAATGATGGTGGGTGTCACAACACGAGGGTCTGGTAAGCGTGCTGCTCTGCCCATGACTCTTGTCGCTGGGAAAACTGGAACATCACAATCCTATCGTGATGCTTGGTTTGTTGGCTTTACAGGCAATTATACTGGAGCGGTATGGATGGGAAATGATAACTTTTCACCGATGAAACGTGCTTTTGGGGGTGACGTTCCTGCCATGATATGGCATCGCATCATGCTTACTGCACACCAAAATATTATGCTCAAACAACTCTACGGTGTCAAAGATTCTCTTCTTTCTTATCATCCCCCAATACTTTCCTCCCATGCAGATTCTGAATTTTCTTCCCCAATACCTTCTACGCTTTCTCCTGAAACATTGAATATCATGCGATTGATTAACAAAGATCTGAAAAAACCCTCTGCAATTTCTTTGAAAATGAAAACAACTGGAGATTCAACATTTTGAATTCAAGATATTCTATGATGTTTTTTAATATCACCATTTTCTTTTTTATCTTCGCTTTTTCCATTCTATGTGGAAAACTGAGTGTCGATTATGTACTCAAGTCCTTTCATCATTTTGGACTATTTAGAATTGGAAAATGGAGTGCTTATCCACAAATGGGAACCGCCAATATGGATCCTTATACCCGCGCCCGCACCGCTAAACAAGGCATTGTTTCACTCGGACGCACTGAAGGCATTCAATTCCAGATTTGGCAAGATAACCAAGGGCGCCCACTCCACCCTCACTGTCATTATTTGCTCAAAGGCACCATTCCTGAAACCCGTCTTTTTACCCTTTATACAGCTGACAAATCCCTACAACCCTATACTTCATCCCAAGAAATACCTTTTGAACTCCACACAAACGCTATTACTTATGAGCATGATGGCTCATTGCGCATCAAGATTTCACCTACACCACAAGCCGGCAATTGGCTTGCAACCGTTAGTCAAAAAGAATTCGGGCTTATTCTTACCTTATACGATACCTCAATCATCTCTGCAACGGCATTACAAAAGCTTACAATGCCATCAATAGAACAAATCCCATCAGGACAAATAAATTGTGACTAGATTCATTTATATCGCACTTCTTGCAATCATTGGTGCTATTATCGTTCATATTTGCGTTCTCTTTCTGATCCCCTTTTGGGCACAAAATAATATATGGACAGCACTTAAAAAATCCGGAGCCCCTTACCAATTTGTTGCTTTTACTCCCAATAATCCTATTCAACAATCTGCTGATCCACTCTTTCTTCTTAAAGTCTGCAGATTTAATCTTGAAAATGGACCTGTTCATTTAAAAGCTTTGAAAACACGACAATTTTGGTCACTCGCTGCTTACACACACAACGGAATTATTTTCTATAGCCTTAATGACCGAACAGCCCCTGATAATACACTCGATCTTATTATTGGAAAACCAATACAAATAATAGAACTCAAAAAATCAAAACCTAAAAAAAACGCTAATTCAGTTTTAGTTGCTAAAAATTTGAATGAAGGTTTTGTCATTTTACGTATTTTTGCACCTTCTTCACTTGCAAAAAAGGAAAGTGAAGCTTTCCTTTCATCTGCGACCTGCCGCATATTTTATGAATAAAAACGGACGAACCTCTCATTTGGACAACACCTTACTTTCTATACAAAATTAACAAAGCCTATCAAAATGGTTATCTTTTTCCTCTATTAATTGAATATTCAAGTTCAGGTTTGTCTGATTGTAGATCCCTAAATTTTTTATTGAGGTAGAATGAAATCTCTATTGTATAAATCATATCCTATTTGATACCCATTATCTGATAGAAAAAACTCCACACAATCAGAAGAGAAAAATAAAGAGTAAAGCTCTAAACAAATATGCTGCTAACAACCGTAAAGCTTGTTATTTTAGTTTATTTCTTTTTATTTACAAACATTCCCATAAAATTCACGTCGATGACATGATAAACTATAGAAGAAATACTGATTACCTTCAATGAAGTGCTAAAATAATCGCTGGAAACTTATAAGACATTACGCATCCTTGACCTCAAAAATAAGTGCTTTACTTTTGTCTTATAAGCAGAAGCTTTTTGTAAGATATGCACTCTGAAAAAACTTGGCTTATAATTTACAATTGAGGGGAAAAAACTTCATGAAGAAGAGATATGTTCGATTCATTTCAAGAGCAGCAGTATGGTCCCCTCGATTTGGTGGATTAGCGTTCTTTGTTTTATTATTTTCGGTCATTTTACAACGTTTTTCCGTCATTAACGCAACCGACTTCATAATTTTGATAGGTATCTCTACTGGCTGTGTGATTATTTCTCTTTTTCTTGCTTTAAAAGCACTTTACAGCTTATGGGTCTATGGAGCCCTAGGGGGAATGAAAGCTTTAAAAGGGATCATTTATTCGTTAATAACTGCTACACCATTGATGTTATTTTTTGAACTTTGGTTTACCTTACCGGCTCTTTACGATATTTCTACCGACACACAAAGCCCGCCAGCTTTTTTTCGCACAATACGTCCCAGCGATGCTTTACCCCTCAAAAGTGTATTGATTAAACAAGCAACTTTACAGAGGTCACAATGGCCAGAAATGTCAGGGCGCCGTTATGATGGTTCACCTGATCGTATTCGCGAGTCTGTTCTCAATGTTTTAGCAGCCTACAATTGGCCTATTGTAGCGCAACGAAAATTTCAAGGCGAAGAGGATGAACTGTATATTGAAACAATGGCAAAAACTTTTTACCTTGGCTTCATTTCAGACATTGTCATTCGTTTAACCGATGAAGGGGATACAACTTTTGTTGATATGCGTTCTGCTTCACGTTATTTGCCAAGAGATTTGGGAACGAATGCTGCTTTTATTATCGATTTTATGGATGCACTTGATACAGAAATCGCGTCACTTCCTCTTTCCCAAGAGAATGAGTAGAGACTAGAAGTATAATAAGTTACATTTAGTAAATTAGCTTATTTCAAAAATAAATTTTGAGACGTGAAAAAACGAATAAATCAGTTATCGCCTCTCAACGGCTATAAGCATACTGACCAGTTCTTTGACCACCCCAAGGCAACTTATAGCCTCTTTTTAGCGCGTCACACGTAGATAAAATATCTGAATTCAAATTCTAAACTTAAATACTATAATTGATTTTACATATATTTTTTATACTCGGAAATCTCATCATAAGAGTAGGTAAGAAGACTTCTCTAATAAGGAAATTAAGCATTTCGTACAGGCTTATTTTTCCAATGAGAGTAGAAAAATATATCTCCATCAAGATAGAGAAATCTATTTATCCAATCTGATGTAAACTTACATAGTTACAGAAAAAATCAATAATAAAAACAGTACAATACACACAAATTCACCGATAATTGTCACAATCAATGATTATTGCAATTTCATAAAGAAAATTCATAATAATAAAACAAAAATTATATATAAATAAAGCACATGTAGAAGATAATAATTCTACAATAATACGAATAATATCATTCATAAAAAAATCAAAATTAAATATATAAAAAAACAATAAATATTAACATATATTATATAAAATTTAACCAAGTAAAATAATATAAAAGAGATTTATTCTTATTAATGATTAATAAAATATTTAGAAAAATTAAAATTATAGTATATTTTATATAATATTAGTTTATAAAATAATAAAATCCTAAATATATTATAAAATATATGATAGTTATATCTCAATACTAATTTAATAGACTTTTTCCAAGTGGAAAATTTTAATTTAGAAGAAAATATGCTTAAAACTAGAAATATATTTGTTGCGAGTAACGCATTTTTAATATTAAAAAAATATCATCCATAATAAATTCCAATTAAAATCATATAAAATAAATAAACATTAAAAATATATTTAATTAAATTGTATTATTTTATATAAAAATTAACTAAGGAAAATATTGTAAAAAATGAAATTATTCTTACTAATGATTTAATTTTAATATTTTTTATTAAATCCCTTAGAGATATAATATAATTCAAATAAATATAATTAAAAAGTAAACTAATAAAAATAATTCATTAATAATATTTAAAATATACATAATGTATAAATTTTCTAAATTAATATAATTATAATTTAAATATTATAATTAATAATAGCATGCATTATACTGAGAACCTATCCCTACAAGCCCTCCCACACCGAAGCCAAAACCAGAACCAATTCCACCACCAGCAAACACTCCTGCTACCGTACCTGGACCAACTCCGAGTGCTCCCGCAACACCTCCTACAAATACTCCACCAGTCTGTCCTACATGATATCCTACTAATCCCGATGAATATGCTGCAGAGAGATAATCTCCAACAGTACCCCCAGGTCGTGATCCACTACTTGAAAAACTCATTGATGAAATACTTGACAACTTATTAGAAACATAAGACCAACCATTAGATATGCTAGACCCAAATGAACCAAACATATAAATCCTCTTTGTAATTATTAAAAATAACTGTATCATAACGATACAATTAAAAATTAATTATTATTCATTTTAGCAAATTTAAAATATAATTTGTAAAAATAATAATAAAATACTTTATAAATAATAAATATATTATGTTTATATTTCACGCATAAAAAATGTACATTTTAATTAAGCAATAATACTATTTACAGTGCTGTTTAAGTATGCCACATCCGTCACTCTTTCTCTTAAATAAAATCATAAATTCAAATGAGTCATTCACAAGAAAAGCTAGTATCGTTCTCTTGTTTCACAAAAACTACCAAGAAATATATTCATTGTGTCATTGAACTGAGTCTTGTGGCCATTGTTTTGCGCTTACTTGGCTTGGTGAATCCTTTTATTTTTCAAGCGATTATTGACCGTATCTTACCCTTTCAGCGTGCGGAAAGCCTCTATGCTATTGTTGTCCTTATGATTGCTATCATGCTGTTTAGCACGGCTCTTAGCTCTCTATCAGGCTATTTAGGAGCTTATTTAGCCAATCGGCTTACGCTAGAATTTGGACAGCGCATTTACACCCATGTGTTAAGTCTCTCCTTGCCCACTTTACGCCGTTGGCAAGTGGGAGAATTGTTTACGCGTATCGGAGAAGTCGATACAATCCGTGTTTTTTTTAACTGGAACCATCGCAACAACTGTGCTGAATGTTTTGTTCGCCATCATTTATCTCGCAGCACTTTTTTCTATCAGTCCGCAATTCACTTTCATCGTTCTTATTTTTTTACCGTTACAAATGACTTCTTTAGCATTGGTCGGTCCCTTCTTGCGCCGCCAATTACGCCGTGCTTTCACTCTGCAAGCTGTCCATAAATCGCGCCTTATTGAAAGTTTTACCAATCTTGAAGCCATAAAAGCACACGTAAAAGAATCTGCTCATACGATACGCATGCAAGAAACTCTAGCCCGTAGTTTGGATCAAAGCCTCACTACCAGTAAGTTTCATCTCTTAAATGGGACTTTAAGTCATATTTTGGGTGATCTTTTCACTATTTTTATTATCTTTTTTGGTGCTCAGGCAGTTCTTCAAAACCAGATTACGCTAAGGCAACTTATTGCCTTTCATCTCCTCACCGGAAATGTTTCTGATCCTATCTTAAGCCTTGCATCCCTATGGGAAGAATGGCAGCATTTGAAAATCTCTCGTCTTCGTTTGGGCAATATTCTTAACTCCCCTCCAGAATGGGAAAAGGAAAAGCCACCTCTTCAACTCAGCGCTCCTCCTCATCTTGAAGTTGAAGATGTCTGTTTTTCTTATGGAGATAAGCCCATTATCAATCATCTTGCTGTCGGTTTACAACCTGGGCAACCGATTATGTTGCTTGGTCCTTCAGGATGCGGAAAACAACCTTGGCAAAACTCCTTTGTGGACTCTACCTCCAACAAGCGAGAAGATATTGATTAATGCCCAACCTTTACAGAATTTTGATGTCCGTAGCGTGCGTGAAATAATCGCGTATTTTCCTCAAAATCCTTGCCTTTTTTCCGGAACCATTCTTGAGAATATGCTTCTTGCCAAACCAGATGCCACTAAAGATGAAATCGATGCTGCACTATATGTTAGTGCTTGCCATGATTTGATTGCTCAGTTGCCTCTAGGACTCCATACTCAAGTGGGAGAGCAAGGTGTTTTTTTATCAGGTGGTCACCGCCAACGCTTGGCTTTGGCTTGTTTCTTTCTGATAAACCCAAGCCTTCTAATTTTGGACGAACCTACTTCCGCATTGGATGACACTGTCAGTGCACAAATTGTGGAGCATTTATATAAACTTTCGCAAGTGTTCTTGTTATTACCCACAAACGTGACCTCTTTCCTCAGCATGCAACCGTCTTAAACTTTACTGATTTGGAGGCAAAAAATGGCAGATAAAGCTCCCTATTTGCGCCCTTTGTCACCAACGCTTCATATGGTTGTTGCTGTTTTAATTGCTTTATTTCTCTTTATTGTGATCGGCAGCTTTATCGCAAAAACAGAGATTGTTGCACGGGGGCAAGGAAGTGTTATTCCCACCGCTTACGTTCAGCTGGTCCAAGCGCAAAATACAGGACGCATTGAGAAAATCCTTGAAAAGAAGGGCAATTTGTTCATCAAGGTGATCTCCTTATTCAATTAGATCCCCGTGAAGCCCTCAATGAGCGCGCACGTGTTCAAGCAGATATCGCGCAACAAACCCTTCAAGCACAAATCGCAACAGCTATTTTAACAGCTTTGCATGAAGGTGACCCTTTGGATAAAGATTTTGTGACCAAAAGGCTTGCCTATCTGCCTGTTCCTCCTTCTGGCAATAAGACTGCAAGAATAGAAGAAGAAAAACTCATTAGCGCTACCCTTCAATCTCTCCAAGATAAATTAAGAGCGCTAAAAGCACAAGCGGACCGCGTCGAGCGCAGCGGTGCAACACAACATGCGCAAGCAACACAACATGCGCAATTAGATAGGTTGAAAGATGATCGTCAATTAAGCCAAGGAAAATTAAAAGCTGCAAAAAGCCTGATGGAAACAAAAGTCATTAGCCAAGCCGTTTATTTAGAGTGTTTACATGACCTTTAAAAGATCGAGCATGAAATTTTAACCAATCAAAGACGTTTGGAAGAAAATGCCGCCGAAATAAACACCCTCCGCCAACAACGGAAAAGTCTCATTTCCGATGAAATTGCCCGCTATCGGCAACTTTCGCGTGAAACAGAACTGAATCTTCAAGGATTAAAAGCAAAGCTTGATAGCACTCAATACCGTCTTGACCACTTATCACTTTATGCACCTGTTGATGGACGTATCGATGATTTTAGTATCATACTTTGGGCGGCTTTGTAGAGGCTGGAAAAACTCTTATGCGTATTGTCCCTGGTGCGGGTGGTCTCATTGTTGAAGCGTTTTTTGATAATCGAGATATTGGTTTTTTAGAAAAGGGTCAACGTGCTTACATCAAGTTTTCTGCCTTTCCACCTGAACGTTTCGGTGTTATCCACGGTACAGTCGTTAATGTAGGCGCTACAGCGCGCTATGATAAAGAAATTAATGGTGCCTACGCTGTTTTAATCAAAATTGACCAAGATCACATCACTTTGAATAACAAACATCTTAAATTTATCCCTGGCATGACTGTGACAACGGATGTCATTACCTCAAAACGTCGGCTCATTTCTTATTTCTTTGAACCTATCACCAAAATTTTAGAACAATCTCTAAAGGAAAGATAATGTCTGTAAATGAAAATTCATCACCTTCACTCATAGATCCTCTTACAGCGTTAGGAGCTATGGTTGTTTTAATGCTTACATCTCCCTTATACCGCCGCTGGCGAATCTGGGATATCGAACGAAATTTAGGACCAGCTTTACAGACTGGGCAATATAAACTCTATAAAAATGAACGTGGAGAATTTTGTGCCTTTATCACTTGGGCTTTTTTAGATGAAAAAAATCATCAATCTATGCTTGAAAAGGGAGAGCTTTTGTCCGATGCGGATTGGCAAGGCGGAGAATATATGTGGTTTATTGATTGTGTAGCACCCTATGGACATGCTGCTGGTATGGTACGTGACATGCAGCGGCATGTGTTTCCTAATCAGCATTATTGCTACGCTGTTCGGCGTAATGAAGATGGTGGAATACGGAAAATTACCCGCTGGTGTTGCTATAGAGCAAAAAATCCAGCTAAATAGTTTTTCTAAAGCAAGTGCGCATAAATCATTTACCCCCCCTCTTATAAAAAAGAATCTTTTAAAAGAGCTCTTTGAGCGATACCTATAGTAAAAGAAAACCTTACCATATTTAGAGCTAACCCGCTACAAATGGGTATTTTTCAGCTTACCAGACTTGCTATGAATAGCAACAGGTGGTTAAGGGGATTAATCCTCTCTTAAGCTGAACTTTGATTAACTAATTTCACTAAAATTGGCTGGGGTACCTGGATTCGAACCAGGGAATGCCGGTACCAAAAACCGGTGCCTTACCGCTTGGCTATACCCCAAAAAAAACACGCTTTATGGCGACTCTTGCACCTTATAGCGATTCCTGTGATTGGACGCAATATCTGAAAATCAAAGACCTTACTTTTTTATCATAAAGTTTCTAAGTCTTGTATGGCATTGCATCGATTACAAATTCGTAGCAGAAACTGATATACAGTTGTGCTTTTAACACAAGTAGAAACCATTTATCCACCAATTATTCTGCTCTTTGTATTGATTTTCTAAGAACAGAAAATGACAATCTTGTAGTTTACCATGTATCTAATAAATTCGCATATGATTTACTTTTCTTGATATATTAAAATCTCATCTTGCTTAATTAAGATAAAAGCTATCACCACATTGGGGACAGGTAAAGTGTATGATAGTGCTGCTGTGCTCTTTCATTAAGCGTAAAGATGGTAATGTCCGCTAGCTTTTACATTATATTATTCATGGGAAGCTCCATAAAATGAAATCAAGCACATTGAAAAATATCTCCTAAAAAATAACACTTAATATTCTGTTGAAAACACTATGATACACCTATAGATTAGAAGGGCTTTGCAAAAATTAAAAACATTTTATCTGGTATTTGAAAAAATAGAGATATAAAAACTAAGGAATAATAGCTATTTCCATTTACTTTTTATTCAAAAGATAATGATATTTTTTACCCACTCATAGATGTAAAAAATCTTCAGAAGCAATCTTTATGTAAACCAATGCCCTTTTTGATTGATGAGCATACATTTCCTAAAAGCTTCTTTTACAAAAAGAGAGACATTAAAACTAATTTCATACAAATAGGTATTCAACATTTGCTTTTAAATTCGGTAAATGGCAAATTAGGCTTATGAATAAGCTTAACAATTAGAATCGAGGAGATTTTTAAATGGCTTTTGAATTGCCCCCGTTGCCTTATGATTACGATGCCCTTTCGCCTTATATGTCACGAGAAACGCTTGAATATCATCATGATAAGCATCACCTCGCTTATCTTAACAACACCAATAATTTTGTGAAAGAGTTAGGCTTAGAAAATGAAAGCCTTGAAGATATTGTTAAAAAAAGTTTTGGAAAAAATATTGGTTTGTTTAATAATGCAGCACAGTATTACAATCATAACCACTTTTGGCTTTGGATGAAAAAAGATGGTGGTGGCCAAAAACTTCCTGAAAAGTTAGCAAAAGCTATTGACGCTGATCTAGGCGGTTACGACAAATTCCGCGCTGATTTTATTGCTGCCGCTAGTGCCCAATTTGGTTCTGGATGGGCGTGGGTTGCTGTTAAAGATGGCAAGCTTGAAATTATGAAAACACCCAATGGCGAAAATCCCTTAATTCACAATGCTCGACCTATTTTGGGTGTCGATGTATGGGAGCATTCCTATTACATTGATTATCGCAATGCTCGACCGAAGTACCTCGAATCCTTCGTAGATCATTTAATTAATTGGGATTATGTTTTGAAACTTTATGAAGAATGTGAATTTTAAGCTATCTAGGTAATTTCTTAGTGTATGAAAGTCCCTATAATCCAATAAATTATTGGGGACTTTCAAACAAAGATATTATGGATTAGCAACAGTCTTTTCCTGCTATCTTTAGAATATATGCATAGATATAGGCAACTTCTTCTAGCTTTGAAAAACGTCCAGCTGCACCAGCGTGCCCTGAATCCATATTAATACGCAATAAAATTGCATTATCGTCTGTTTTTAAATCTCGTAATTTTGCCACCCATTTTGCAGGCTCCCAGTAAGTTACACGAGGATCTGTTAATCCTGCCATCACAAGTATAGGGGGATAGTTTTGAGCTTTGACATTATCGTAGGGTGAATAAGAAGCAATAAGCTTATAATCTTCTTCTGATTCAAGAGGATTTCCCCATTCTGGCCATTCTGGAGGTGTGAGTGGCAACGAAGCATCTAACATTGTCGCTAAAACATCAACAAAAGGCACATTCGCTACGATTCCAGCAAAATCCTGTGGAGCTATATTGGCAATAGCCCCCATCAACATCCCACCTGCTGAACCACCGTGAGCAATAAGCCGATCGTGAGAAGTGAATTTATTGTTTACAAGGTAACGCCCACAAGCAATAAAATCTGTAAATGTATTGTGCTTAAAGAGGTATTTTCCTTTCTCATACCATTCTACTCCCTTTTCTTTTCCTCCACGAATATGAGCAATAGCGTAAATAAAACCTCTGTTTACGAGAGAGAGTACATTACTATTGAAACTGGCAGGAATAGAGATCCCATAAGCACCATAACCGTAAAGCAGACAAGGCGCACCACCATCAAGAGGGGTATTTTTATGATAAAAAAGTGAAATAGGAATCTTCTCACCATCATCTGCTATTGCTGTAATACGTCGTGTTAGATATGCATCTTTATTATGTCCAGAAGGAATTATTTGTGTTTTTAAAAGCATTCGTTTACGACTTTTCATCTCATAATCAAACACTTGATCAGGTGTTGTCATAGACGAATAGGAAAAACGAATAGTTGGACTGTTATATTCTGCACCCCCTTGCAAACCTAAAGAATAAGCCTCTTCAGTAAACGCAATGGAATGAACTTGTTTAGTAGTACGTTCCATTACTTTTATACGTGGAAGCCCCTCAAAACGTTCGATCCAGACAAGAAAATCTTGATAAGCATCATGGGATAATATTAGGCACCCAAGCTGATGTGGAACAAACTCAGACCAATTTTCTGATTGTGGAGATGTATATGGCGCTACCATAATTTTGAAATCTTTTGCATTATCTAGATTGGTCAGAATATAAAAGACATCGCCCCCTTCTGTAAGTGAATATTCAATACCTTTTTGTCGTCTCCTTACACATTGGGGAGTAGTAAAAGGTGACTCAGCAGGAATCAACCAGATCTCTGATGTTTCATGATCATGAATATTAATATAAATAACATCATTAAGCTTAGAGCCACTTAGATCTAAGAAAAAACCAGGATTGTCTTCACGAAAAATAAGCTTATCTTGTGATTGATCAGTGTTTAATCGGTGATAATAGAGCTCTGAAGGTCGGTGATTTTTATTCATCTTAGTATAGAAAAAACCTTCAGATCTAGCATCCCATACAATTTGACCAGATGTATTAGTAATTGTGTCCATACAGTCAGACAATGTCTCAAAATTACGAATTTTAGCTGTATAGAATTCTGATCCTTTGTCATCATAGGTCCATACCACATGTCTATGGTCAGGAGATTCTTGAACTGAACCAAACTTGAAATATTTTTTGCCTTCTGCCAAGGCATCACCATTAAGGTAAACGTTTTTTTCTCCGCCATTCCTTAATGTCCGAAAATAATGTGGTTGTTGTCCTCCGGTAACATAAGAGAATCCGTAAGCAAACGGACCATGTTTTATAGGAACAGAACTATCATTCTCTTGGATCCTGTTTTTCATTTCGGTAAAAAGCAAATCTCGTAATGATTTTGTATCAGCCATTTGAGCTGATTGGTAAGCATTTTCTTTTTCAAGATAATGTCGAATATTTGGATCAAGACAGTTAGGATTTTTAAAAACATCTTGCCAGTTAGACGCACGTAGCCAATGATAGGGATCATCACGAAAAATACCATGATATATTTCCTTATGAGTGATTCTAGGTGCTTTGGGAGGAATTGCAAAAGTGTGGGTCATACACAATCCTATATCAAAATATGTTAACATCTTCGTTTATATGTTAGAATCACAATTATTGATGCAAGTGTAAAAACCATAAGTTCTATTCACTTGCAAAAATAGCGCCATGATAATTTTAAAAACTAATACCTTTTTGTTCATTATATATCACAGCTATTGTTTTCTAGGGATATAATACCACTTTTATAATGAAAGTGACTGGTAAGACAATTAAACTATGAGAAAAAGAATTGATTTTTTTGAAACAGTATAATCGCATAATTTTATAGAAATGAATAAATATATATAAAGTATTATCATTATATTATAAAAACAAAAATATTCTATATTGTTTTAATGAATAGTTTTATACTTATAATATATATACTATTACGTCATAATTATAATATATTATGTTTTTTATTATTAAATTTAATAAAATAAATAATAAAAATAAATTTACTGAATTACAAGTATTCAAAACAAAAATAATAATTTATATATTATATTTTTATAATTAATAATTTTATTTTTACATTCTCAAATAAAATAAATAAATTTTATCATATACTTTTTTATATTTGTAATATATTGTATACTATGTATAATATGTTATAGGATAAAAATATATTTTACCATGTAATAATTTCGTTTTTCTTATTGTATATTATGACAAAAAAGGGGTATTTGTTTGATTTTTTTGTGTTTTGGCAATTTTATAGAATAATTGAATTGACAAAAAAGATTTTTGTACAATATGAAACTCATGTGCATGAGATCTTTATATCATGAGTATATGCACTATATCTCGATTTTGAATTACTCAATTTTTAAATTAAAGGAAACAAGAATGGAACATCGTGCAGTCTTAGAGACTGAAAGCAATTTAGTTATTACATTGGTTGCTGATATTGTTGCTGCCTACGTGAGTAATAATTCTATTCGACCGACTGAAGTGCCAAGTTTAATTGCTGATGTCCATGCTGCTTTTCGTAAAGCAGGGAATCTGGAGTTAGCAGAAGTCGAAGTTGAAAAACAAAGGCCTGCCGTTAATCCAAAACGTTCAGTATTTCCTGATTATCTTATTTGCCTTGAAGATGGAAAGAAATTTAAATCTCTAAAGCGTCATCTCATGACACATTATGGAATGTTACCAGAGGAATATCGTGAAAAATGGCAGTTAGATAGTTCTTATCCTATGGTGGCGCCTAATTATGCAAAAACACGATCAGCTTTGGCCAAAGAAATGGGTCTTGGACGCAAAAGTAAACGGAAAAAAACTAAATAATCTTATTTTGCAAAAAAGTAGTTTCGTGTATAAAGTCGATTTTAGTATACATGTTTTGTGTGAAGCTTTTGTATATAGCAATTTCTACCAAGGAGATTATATATAGCTTTCGCTACGAATCTGTTTAATCATTGATTTTAGACCATTTGATCGTTGTGGTGTAAGATTTTCATTTAAACCAAGTTTTTCAAAGAGCTCTTGGGCATCAGAATTGCGAATTTCAGAAGCTTTTTTGCCTGAATAAAAAGCAAGAAGTATATAAATGAGTCCACGCACAATATGAGCATCGGAATCGCCTTGAAACGTCAATATTGGATCTTCTGAGTTATTACGTGAAGATAAAAGCCATACTTGGCTAACACAACCAGGAACTTTGTGAGCATCGTTTCGGGCGCTTTCCGGAAAAGGTGGCAATTCATGGCCAAGCTCAATGACATAACGATAACGATCTTCCCAATTATCCAAAAGCGAAAAGTTCTCTATAATATTACCGATTGTTTCCGCCATTATTTTAGTCCTGTTTCGTTTGAATCATCATTCTTGAATACACTTATAAAAAATAAATATTTATTCTTCCTTACATAAATAACACGAAGAACGTTAAAAATCCTTATTTCAAGATAACATTGTATGATTTTGTAGAAACTTTTGTATTTCGATTTTGCAAGAAACATTAGGGGAAGTCTCTGATATTATTTTTATTCCCTAATATGTTCCCTAAATATTCATAAGCAGCTCTTGCACCGTAATATGCGCGTTCGCCAAGTGAACTTAAAAAGGATTTTCCTACTTTGCAGGTTTCTATATTACGGTCACAAAATGCTCCTAAGTCATTTAAAGCTTCCTTAAAAGCAATAATCACATCGCTCATTATTGTCTCATTATTTTTAGGGCTAGAAGAATGATTACTGCTTGGATTTGCTACAAAAAATGAAATAATGACAAAAATAAAAAATAAAAAAAATGATAATTTGATCAAAAAACGTATCATGGACAATCAATGTACCACAGTGGTAAATACAATAAAAGAAGCATTTTATAAACTGTTTCTTTATAAAAAATTTATAAATGTGCTTTTTATAAAATTGAGTATTCATTTATTGGATCTGTATCATTGGCTCTTTTGTAAATATGGCATAATGCTGCAGTATAAAATGGGATACATTGTCTATTCAGTAAAAAATTAACATCCCAATTATACACTTACAGGCTGATCATATTAATGAACATACTATAATAAAAATGAGAGATATAATCATGACTGTGCAGAAGCGTTAGGAAATGTACAACCCACATTTGTAACCTTTTATTCCACAAGAAAGTGTAGCGATAAGATAAGGATTAAACACAGAGTCCAATTTCTTTTCCATATTGTGTACATATTTATTTAAAATAATAGTTCACCATCTTAGTTTAGTTGAAAAGGCTAAATAGAAGTAAATTTTGTTTTTTGACTCTATTATCGATAGAATGTTTATATTATTTATAGAATTTTTACTGGCACGTCATGAAAATGATCAACATGTAGATAAAAATTAAAAAAATAAGTGCATCTCTTATGATTCTATTTCAAGGCAAGTTTCTTTCTACAACATTGTAAACATCAATTTAATTGATACTTATAAAAGCTATTGAATATGCCTAGAAGGCACTTATACAAAAAATATAATATTAAGAGATGATTATTCTTACCAAAGCATTTACGAAGAAATAACTCTCTATATGTAAATTATAAAGAATAAATAATGACTGTCATCTTTTTAGCGTTATAGGAAAATATTCTCAGCTTTATTTTAAATAATAGGCAAACATATGCGCCAAAAATGAAGAATAACGTGGCATTATTGTTTAGATGGTTATATGTGATAATGCAGTTTGCAAACACCAAAATGGTCTTGAATATTAACCATTTATGCCCTCTTTATACATATTAAAGATTTGTAAAAAACGAATTTAATAAAAGTTGATAAGAGCTCTTGTTGATTTATCAACTTATAAATTGATATAATAAAGCTGCTTATTTTAGGAATCTGAAAGGAAAAAGTAATAATGTTAATGCACTTCTTTCAGGCTGGAAGTAAGGACTAATTCACATTCGTTTCTTTATAAAAAATAAACGCAAATGAAAATAAAAGTAATGACAACAAAACGGCAGATATCACGAAAAAAAACTGTAAAAAACCGTAAATACTATAGTAGTATTGTTATAACACTTCTTCTTATAATTTTTCATTTTATTTTTTGGAGTGTAAAAACTCTTTATTTCTATACACGAAAAAATACTTTATTTTTTGTTGGATCTCTTCTTTTTAGCATTAGTTTTTTATTTATTTCATTTAATGCTTTATTTTCGCAAATGACAACGCATCAAAATATTTTAACTCAAATGAAATTTTCCTCCATTCAAAGTATAGGGAAGAGCTCTACTTTATCGGAAAAAGAAGCAAAATTACAAGAATTCTCTCGTGCAACTTCTGTATATTCTCCAAATCATCACCACACAAATTCACCTTTCCCCCCTCAATCAGCAAGCATGCTGGAAAAGCAAAAAAAACTAGCAAAATTAGGACTTTATGATGGACCTTTAGATGGACTGGAAGGACCTAAAACACGCCGAGCCATCACTTTATGGAAACAACAAACTGCTCAGAAAATGCAAAAGAATGCTCTATCTAATCCTGCAACAGATGAAATTGCGATATTGATTAAGCAGAGCGAAACAGATACAACAGATACAAAAAATGTAACACACTTAAAAGAAGCTATTTTAGAGCCTTCTGTTGAAGATATCATCCAAGTGCAAAAAGCTTTACATATTTTTGGGAATGAGGAGGTTATTGTCACGGGAATAGAAGATCAAAAGACGATAGAAGCCTTAAAACAGTTTCAAAAAATGTTTGATCTTCCTGTAACAGGAAAAATTAATCACACAATTTTAATGAAAATGCGTGAAATTGGTTTATTAAATTGAAGCTAACCATCTACACTATAAAAATAATCTCTTAATTTATAATGATAATTCATCTTTTGCTTGTTTAATGCCCCCCAAACATTTCTTCATCTCAAGCCCTCTTATGTTTAATCAATCAGAATGGTTTTCTTACATATTACATATTGAGCCGTACAATTTGCTGCAAAAAAAACACAACCGATTGCAGAAAAAGAAATATTGCAAAATAGCAAATGCGTTTGTTCTAGCATTTTTATTGCTTCTGCTGATAAAAGGACACAAAATTTTTTTGTAGTATCACATAAACCTTTCATATTCTCGAGCCACGAATTGTCCATATATTATCGTCAATTTGATCTTTATAAATATGACGCAAAGAATTTGTGCAAACACCTGTAAGGATAAGTAGACGTAAAGCTAATTGTGTTATGGTTGTTGTTTTGCAAAGTGTCTGATAAAAAAACCGGCACTTCTCTCCAATCTATTGCTGAAAAGTTTTGTGTTTTATGACATTGTTTTCCTAAGAGAGCGTGTTCTTCTAGTGTTGCCTATAAATTAACATCCAAACCTAACGCAGCAGTATGTTTGAAACAAATGTTAAGACAGTTTAGTACTTTCTCAGTTGTTATAGCTTTTGTATGCAAATGGGAGCAAGGATATTACGCATCTCGTATAATCTCTGAAACAGGGAGACAGCCTAATCTGGGAAGAATATGAAATTTTAAGGGTAGAAACCAGTTTTCATCTTTGCCATTTATTTTTAATTCAGCTTTACGACTTTTAAAGACATCTAAAGGAATGTCTTTAAAATAAGGGAGATTACCTATTGCTACTTTTATTTATCACGTGTCTTTTTGCGCTCCCCCCCCTCACGTAAAACAAAATGTCCCAAACGGAATATACTTGGATTGCCATTCACGGGCTTTCTTAAAAAACATCTCTTAAAGCACCCAAACCCATTTCGCAACAATGCCCGTGAATAATAATAGCAGCCCCTCTGTGCACTATCATCTTTACGCTTGTGAAGAAGCAAGCCGGCACCGTTAATATGTACCTACCTTCAATTTGTGACACAGTTCTTGACACTTGAGACGATTCATAAGAAGCATATCCTTGCTTTATTTTTTATCCACAGATGCTAATTCCGCCTGTAGCATGCAAAAACATGCTTTTGATTGATTCATTATCAAAGAAGTTGAAATGAGAAAATCTTATGATATTTGTAGCTTTCATTCAATATGAGAAATAAAAAACTATCATTATAAATCAACATATTGTATAACTTTGATATTCCTTCATAAATGTAAAGATGGTAGCGCATAGGGAAGTTTATAAACTTTGGGAAGATTTTATAAATTTACAGGGAGCTCTGCATAATCTCTATTCCACGAATGTCAATGTGAAATGGAGCATCCACTGAGAGATGTCTATCTCAAACAGCATGATGTGCAAAAAAATGTATTTTTTTGGAGCATTCTATTTTGCGTGAGAAGTTCATTCCCTTATAAAAAAGCAAACGCATAAATTGGCTGTACAATAAAACGTTTCTTTTCTATCAAAAGGTTCGTCAATACTGAAAGTCTATTAATAATGTATCTTTGTCTATCCTGCTTTATATTTTCTCTCATAAACCTCTCAAAAATACACTTTCTCGCATAACATAAATTATCGTGCATTTTAGAAATACTTTTATTTTTTTTATTAAAGAAAATATATAAAAATTTATTTCAGTAATAACTATACAAAAAAAATATTAACCCATTATATCCTTTTTGCTATTGCGGCCTGGGCTGCTGCTAAGCGAGCAATTGGTACTCGAAAAGGGGAACATGAAACATAATCTAGGTTATTTTCTTCGCATAATGCAATAGAAGCAGGATCGCCTCCATGTTCACCGCAAATTCCCAATTTTATTTTTGCACGCTTTGATCGTCCACGCTGTGCAGCAATGGTAATAAGTTCTCCTACTCCATCACGGTCAATAGACACGAAAGGATCTTGCTCTAAAAGACCTTTTTGAAAATAGGTTGCCAAAAAAGGAGCAGCATCATCACGGGAAATCCCAAAAGTGGTTTGTGTCAAATCGTTTGTTCCAAATGAAAAAAATTCAGCAGTTTCAGCAATTTCATCTGCTCGAAGTGCCGCTCTTGGAAGCTCAATCATCGTCCCAACCATATATTGAATAGTACTTCCCTTTTCTTTCATCACTTCCTCAGCAACCTGATCAATACGCGCTTTTACAAAATCGAGTTCAGATTTAAGCGCAACAAGTGGCACCATAATTTCAAGCATAACAGGAGATCCAGATTTTTGGGCAGCTTCTGCTGCTGCTTCAAAAATCGCCCGCGCTTGCATTTCAGCAATTTCAGGATAAGTAATAGCTAAACGGCATCCTCGTAATCCAAGCATAGGGTTAAATTCGTGCAACTGATGAGCACGTTCAGCAAGCACTTCAGCAGAAACCCCCATAGCTGTTGCAACATCAAGAATTTCTGCTTTTGTTTTAGGTAAAAATTCATGTAATGGTGGATCGAGCAAGCGGATAGTAACAGGTAAACCACACATAATTTCAAATAATTCACAAAAATCTGAACGCTGCATTGGCAAAAGCTTATCTAGTGCTTTACGACGACCACTTTCATCATGACTTAAAATCATTTCACGCATGGCGATGATACGTTCACCAGAAAAAAACATATGTTCCGTACGGCAAAGACCAATACCTTCAGCCCCAAAAGAGCGCCCCATACGGGCATCAGATGGTGTCTCAGCATTGGCGCGAACTCTTATACGTCGCATCCCATCAGCCCATTCCATTAATTTTGCAAAGTCTCCACAAAGCTCAGGCTGCAACATTGCAACTTTCCCTTTGAAAATTTCTCCACTTCCTCCATCAATTGTGATAACGTCACCCTTTTTAAAGCTTTCTCCTGAAGCAAACAGCGTATTTGAGTTATAATCAATCCGCACATTACTAGCACCAGAAATACATGGTTTTCCCATCCCCCGTGCAACAACAGCAGCGTGACTTGTCATACCGCCACGCGTTGTTAAAATTCCTTCTGCTGCATGCATACCATGAATATCTTCTGGGCTTGTTTCTACACGGACCAAAATAACCTGGCGACCTTCCGCCGATACAGTTTCTGCCTCTTCTGAAGTAAAAACAATTTCACCAGTTGCAGCTCCAGGAGAAGCCGGTAAACCACGTCCTATAACAAAACGTTCTGCTTTGGGATCAAGTGTTGGATGCAAAAGTTGGTCAAGCGACTTTGCATCAATACGCATCACAGCCTCTTCATGGTTTATTAACCCCTCCTCAACCATTTCAATTGCCATCTTGAGAGCCGCACGAGCCGTGCGTTTTCCTGAACGAGTTTGAAGCATCCATAATTTACCTTTTTCAATGGTAAATTCGAGATCTTGCATATCCCGATAATGCCGCTCAAGCTTCTGCGCGATCTGACATAACTTCAAAAAAGCCTCAGGCATAATTTTTTCTAATGACGGTCTATTTGAACCAGCAACAATACGCGCATTTTCTGTAATATTTTGAGGCGTTCGAATGCCCGCCACAACATCTTCCCCTTGCGCATTAACTAAAAACTCACCATAAAGTTCTTTTCTCCCCGTCGATGGATTGCGTGTAAAAGCGACACCTGTTGCCGAATCTTCACCCATGTTGCCAAAAACCATAGCTTGCACATTAACTGCCGTTCCCCAACTTTCAGGAATACTATGTAAACGGCGATAAGTAACTGCACGTGCTGTCATCCAACTTGAAAAAACGGCCCCTATTGCTCCCCATAACTGCTGTTCAGGATTTTGTGGAAAAGGTTTTCCTAATTTTTCTTCAACATATGCTTTATAAGAAGTAATAATATTCTTCCAATCATCTGCTGTCATTTCTGTATCAATAGTGTAACCATTGCGTACTTTTTCTTCATCAAGAATCTCTTCAAAATACGAATGATCTAACCCCAAAACAACGTTAGAATACATTTGGATAAAACGCCGATAACTATCATAAGCAAAACGTTCATTATTAGATTGTAAAGCAATGGCTTTTACAGTTTCATCATTCATGCCAAGGTTAAGCACTGTGTCCATCATCCCTGGCATAGAAGCCCTAGCCCCTGAACGAACAGAAAGCAAAAGTGGCTTTTTCTCACTCCCAAATTCACGTCCTGTTTGTTCACCAACGCGTCTTAGTGCTTGCTTAACAGATTCCTGCAACTCTTCTGGATATGATTTGTTATGGGCATAATAAAAATTACAAACTTCTGTTGTCAAAGTAAATCCGGGTGGTACGGGCAAACCAAGGTTACTCATTTCTGCCAAATTAGCCCCTTTACCTCCGAGAAGGTTACGCTCACTTGCACTTCCTTCTGCCGTTCCATCTCCAAAACTATAAACCCATTTTTTCATTGTACAAATCCTCCCATATCAGCATCAAAACATCATTCAACCTAGGCTCACTTAAAAGCAATGATTTGATTCAAAACCAGCTCAACAAAAAATATCGCTTCATAAATGCATAATATTAATCCTTCCAAAAGAGATAATGACCAAAAGTATCACTACCCATCTTCTGAAAGATTAAGATTCAGTTTTTAAGAAAACTATCAATCACTGAAAAAAAGTCTTCTACTTTCATGGCACCTTCATATTTACTACCATTAATAAAGAAAGTAGGCGTTGCTGTAACCCCAAGTTTTTTACCACGCTCAAAAGATGCATTCACTTCATCTAAAACGGCTTGATTTTTCAAACATGCGGTAAAACTTTCATCTGTAAAACCCGCCATTAAGCTAATTTGTTTCAATGGTGTCAGAGCATCTTTTCCCCAAGCCCACTCATTTTGTTTTTGAAATAAAACTTCTATCAAAGGAAAATAGCGATCTTCTGGTGCACACCGTGCCAACATAAAACCTGCTGTTGCCCGAGGATCAAAAGCATAATCACGGAAAATCAGTTTTACTTTTCCTGTTTTGATGTATTTTTTACGAATTTGAGGAAGTATATCATTATAAAAATGTGCACAATGAACACATGTTAACGAAGCATACTCAACAATTGTTACTGGTGCATCCACCTCCCCCTCAAAGCGATCCTTTATTTTACCCGATTGGAGAAGCTCTGCCATATCAACAGTTTCCACTGGTTTGGGATCACGCGCTAAAGCAACTGTTACACTGTTTTGTACAATCGTTATGAAGAGAAAAATTATCCCGAAAGATAAAAAAGAACGATATTTTACCATAAATAATACTTTTCTGTTGTTATTAACGAATAGGAATCCAATGCTTTCTCATATATTAAAGAATATCTTTCTATTTATTATTTTTTTCTAAGAAAATGCAACAGCCAAGTTTATAAAGTGATTGGTGTAAGCTTTTATCTTCAATTCCTTCAAGCATTTTTTCCACGCGTTTTTTGTCTTGTTCACTCAAAGGCGTTTTTAGAGGCAAGTGAGTTATAAAACCCGACATATTCCTTTGCTCAATCTTGATGCGATCAATAGCAATATAGCCAAAAAATCCGTTAATTCTATGAAGTAATTCCTCTGTTTCATGCATCAATTTTAACGCAGCAAATCCTTCACATGCGACAACAAGTGTTGCTGGCTGAAAAACTTCATCTTGATCTACACGACGTTTCCAAATAATTTTAAGCGGCATTGTATGTTCACTGATATCATAGCCCGCAATTTGTGGCCAATGTTCTATAAGCCCTACATTAAGCCCTGCGCGTTTGCGTAAAACTGGATCAAGTATTTTGTATACCGTCTCAGAAAGAGGATAAAAGATATGTTTTTTAAGTTGTTTTCTCATTTTTAGATCATTGTTCAACCGCTTACTAAATTAAAATCATTTGTTTCATCTAAAAATCATTTGTTTCATCTAAAAATTGTTGCCTCCTCAATTTATGAAATTTCAACAAAATAAATAATTTTTTCTTTTGCATTTTATATCTCCCTATGCTTGAAAACAATCATGTATGAAATTTCTTCGCACCTCCTTGCTTGGTACGATCAAAATCACAGACATCTCCCATGGCGGATTACCCCCGAAAAGCAAAAACAAGGTATCCGTCCTGATCCTTATCAAGTTTGGCTTTCTGAAATCATGCTTCAACAAACAACCGTTGAAACAGTTAAGCCTTATTTTAAAAAGTTTCTGAAACTATGGCCTGATCTTTCCTCTTTAGCAAAAGCCTCACAAGAGGACATCATGAAAGCATGGGCTGGACTTGGTTATTATTCACGCGCACGTAATCTTAAAAAATGTGCGAAACAGCTTGTTGAAAACTACGCAGGACAATTTCCACAATCTGTAAAAGAATTGCGAACTCTAGCCGGTATTGGAGATTATACTGCCGCTGCCATTGCTGCAATTGCTTTTAACCACCCTGTAGCAGTGGTTGATGGTAATATCGAACGTGTCGTAGCGCGCCTTTTTGCTATCACTTCAATATTACCAAAAGCAAAAGCTGAAATTAAAGAAAAAACACAAAAGATTACGGCTTTAAATCGTCCTGGTGACTTTGCTCAAGCAATGATGGATTTAGGAGCAACAATTTGTACTCCACGCAAACCATCTTGTTGTATCTGCCCTCTTCAATGTTTATGTAAAGCAGCAAAGATGCAGCAACCGGAATCTTTTCCAGTCAAAGCCCCTAAAAAAGAGCGCCCTTCAAAAACAGGCATTGCTTTTGTGGTCCTTAATAAAAAAAGACAAATTTATTTGGAAAAACGACAGACGCAAAAACTCCTTGGTGGAATGACCCAAATTCCTAATAATATTGGCATAAACAACGAAAATGGGCTCCAAAACGCACCTTTTACTGCCAATTGGCAATTCAAAGGACAAATTACGCATGTTTTTACTCACTTTTCTCTAAAACTTGATGTTTACTATACTGAGGATGTTCATGAAATGAATTGTGAAAATGGTTGGTGGTGTAACATTCAACATCTTGCCGAAGAAGCGCTCCCTACTGTTATGAAAAAAGCCATTTCCGTAGCACTTCCTGATTCTTTCAGATTTAAATAACCTTCCCTATTCGTAAAAATGTTTTCTAATGGAGACTTTTGTATCTCTAGCGACCATTTATTAATCTGTAAAAGAAAAATTTAAAAAAATGAAATAACCAATTTTTTCTACAGATAAGAATTAAGGAGGGATAGAAAAGCTTAAAAATCTTAGATTTAAATTTCAGGATCTATCCTTTTTCGCTTATGAAGGAGCAAGTCGGCACCATCGTTATATTTACCAGCCCCTACAACAATCCTTGACACTTGAAACGGTAAATCCATTGAGCACCTCCATCTTTACGCTTATGAAGTAACAAGCCAGCACCATCATTATATTTGCCAGCCCCCAATGTTGCGACAGCCCTTGCATTAAGACGGTTCATAAGGACCATTTTTACTCCTTTCTTATACAAATTTTATCCACACACTCATCCCGCTTGTGATGTGCAAGCAAGTGATATTGATTGATTCAAGATAAATAGATTTAAAATGAGAGAATCTTACGTTATTCGGGTCTTTAATTCAATATGAATAACTCTATATTATCATTATAAATCAATATCTTATCACGGTTCGTAAGAGATACTTTTAGTTCTTTCTTTAACAATTTTTATTCACACGCAAGACCCACTTATGACGTGCAAGCAAGTAATTTTCATTGTTTCAACATAAAACAGGTTTGAAATAAGAAAATTTGACGATATTCTGGGGCTAACTCAATATAAATAATGCTAAATTATCTTTATAAATCAATATATTGCATAAAATTTACAAATGTACGTATTATCTCAAAAAAGCACTTAATTTTGAACTTCTGAATGAGCCTTTTAATTTTGATCTTTCATTTTTATAAAATTTTACTGTTTTGGAACTCAAATTAAAATATAGAGTGAAAGTTTCTCATTTTAATTTTCTACAAGAAGCATAAAAAATACTCGCTTGCCACTTACAAGCAAAATTAGTGTGTTAATAAAAAACATCTAAGAAAGGCATAAAATGCCCTCACGTCCATCTCAATCAAGATCAGGTACATTGGTGGTCAATAGAATGAAGCGATCAACTTAGTTCATAAAACACCCGTTTTTAACATTTGTGAACGTATGATCATTCTTAAATGATCTATGGACTTCAACCGTCCATTTTCCTCATAATACCAAAAGGTCCAACCATTACAACTCTGCGAATCTTGAGCCTTTCTTCCCATTGCGTGAATTGAGCCCGCTTCACCACCATGCATAATTGTACCATCAGCTCTTACAATAGCGGATACTTGCTTCTTACGATCATAAAGAACTTCTCCAGGATAGAGTAAACCTGCTTCAAGCAAACTGTTGAATGCTACGCGCGGTTCTGCTTTTTTTCTATCCAAAATAGCTAGTTCTGGGTGCGCTAAAGGTTTAACCGCCGCAATTCTCTCACATGCTGCATCAATGTAATCTTGCTCGCGTTCAATCCCAACAAAATCACGCCCTAAAAGCTTGGCAACAGCCCCAGTTGTTCCCGAACCAAAAAAGGGATCAAGAATAACATCACCAGGTTTACTGGAAGCCATAATAATACGCGCTAATAACGCTTGCGGTTTTTGTGTTGGATGTAATTTACGCCCTGAATCATCCTTTAAACGTTCAGCTCCAGTGCAGAGAGGGAAAAGCCAATCTGAACGCATTTGTAAATCTTCATTTGCCGCTTTTAAGGCATCATAATTAAATGTATACTTTTTATCTTTTTGATCTCGCACGGCCCAAATAAGCGTCTCATGAGCATTTTGAAAACGGCGCCCTCGAAAATTAGGCATCGGATTATTTTTGCGCCAAATAATATCATTAAGCATCCAAAAACCTAAATCTTGTAATGCCGTCCCAACTCGAAAAATATTATGGTAAGATCCGATAACCCAAAGTGTTCCGTTGGGTTTTAATACACGACGACAAGCAAGCAACCATGCACGGGTAAAAGCATCATACGCAGCAAAACTCTCAAACTGATCCCATGCATCATCAACCGCATCAACAAGTGAATGATCTGGGCGGTATAAAGCTCCATCCAATTGCAAATTATAGGGTGGATCCGCAAAAATCATATCAACCGAATGTTTTGGGAGTTTTTCTAGAACGGAAACACAATCTCCTTTAAAAATTTTATTGCGCCATGGCATCTGTGAGGGAGGACGAAGAAAATCTTTTTGAAGCTGAATAACTGTCATGAAAAACCCAACAAAATTAACTGAATTTGCCCTATAATCAACCAAAATAGTTTATAGGCCCGCATTACCAATCCATATTTACAAAATAGCGTAAACGTATCGTTAAAGTTATACAAAATTGATAATTATTTTTCTTTTTTTCAATGTACTGTTCCCATATCTTTTATTTCATAAAAGAATTAAGAATCATTTTCAAAACGTATTTTTATGAAATAAGATCCTCTCAATATCGTTTTCATGAAAGTTGTCCATCTCGTAACATGTAAAGGAATATCTTATGCCTCAGATAGATCTTATTATTTTTGATTGTGACGGAGTTCTCGTCGACTCTGAATATCTTGCTGCAAAAATTGGATCTCAATTGCTCAAACAAACAGGATATGAAATATCACCCGAAGAATTGAGTGAGCGTTTTGCAGGGCTTATCTTTCGCGATATTCTTAAACACGTTGAACAGGAAACAGAAAAACCAATTTCTGCTCATCTCATAGATCAGATGACTAATATTTTTCGTACACAAATAAAAACTGAATTACGGGCTATTGATAATGTAAGAGAAGCCGTAGAAATTATCCAAACACGCTATCCCTACTGTATCTGCTCTAATGCAAAAAGCGTAGATATAAAAGAGATGCTCACCACGGTTGATCTCTACGACCTTTTTGAAGGTAAAATATTTTCAGCACCTGAAGTTGGAACAAAAAAAACGAAACCGGCCCCTGATGTTTTCCTTTTTGCTGCACAACAATTACAAGTAGAGCCCCAAAACACTATCGTTATAGAAGATTCACTTCATGGTGTACACGCAGCCATAGCAGCAGGCATGCGTGTCATCGGCTTTACGGGAGGATCACATAGCTATTTTGGCCACTCTAATGCGCTTGCAGAAGCTGGTGCAGAAACAGTTATCGCAAAACATGCTCATTTAGGAGAAGTCTTAGAAGCAATGGCAGTATGGCGAGATTTATTATAAAAATCTTTTGAAGATATCAGTTTGGTAAACTCTTGTAAGAGGTATTTTTACTCAAATGTCCTCCTCTTATTGCTGCTCCTCTTTATATAATAGCTTCAATAAATGCGTAATTCACGACACGGGTGAATCGCGTCTCAATGTGAAGAAAAAATATAGCACCTCGTTGAGCAATCATAAGTCAGCTAACCAGTGCACGTGCTAAAAAAAGCAAAAAAACAGTGAAGCAAACTCTCAAAAATCAACCCCTGCTTATTTCACTCAAATCCGATATCCTAGTCCCAACCTCAGCAGCCCATCCTGATAAATGACTAGATTGGTCAAAAAAAGAATATTACAATGCCTTGCTCAATAAGATGTAACAATTGCTAGTCTCTTTCATCTGATCAAAAAATCACACACTATAGTAAAATTGTAGGGTATGTGCATATTGATCATGGAAAAACATATTAAAATTCGCGGAATCTATGAAACATAAGAGTTTATTGAAAACAAAAAAGCTTCCTTGTTGAGTTACAAGAGCTTATATTTCCTCAATCCAAATTTCGTAAACTTGTTGAAAGCTTATTTACTTTGCTGCTTAAACAGTATTTTAACAGCATCAATTGATACAGTCATCCTAAGATTACAAAAGACACAAAGAATACATTCTTATGAAGATATGCGTTTTATTAAAAACATACCACACAAAGAAATTTATATCTAACACATTGATTTATAATCAATTCCTTACTGTTATTTAAATTAAACAGAAAAACCGCATATTGTAAGATTCTCTCATTTCAAATCTACTTGAATCAAATAAAAATAAAAACGCCTTTTAAGGAATCATCTCAAAGGCAAGGATTGTAGCAACATTAGGAGTGAGAAAAGTGTATGACGATTCCATCTTTTTTTATAAACGTTATAAACGTCAAAGATTCTGATTCCTTAAGAATTTTATATTATGGGGTCTTACCATTATATCACTCACGCGCATCATTGCGAAATAGGTCTTGAGTACCTTGAAAAAGGTTTATTAAAAACAAGCACGTAAATGTGAAACATATAATCATGTTAAACAACGTAAAGAGATACCAGTAGTTGCTCAAAATTTTCCGAAAGCGCTTAATAGACTTTTTAAATAAGCAATGAAATCAGATCTTTTCAAAAGTAATCCGACTTTAGGAACGACACCCTTTCTAAAAATAAAACCGGCTTTTCAGTTTGGAAAGGAGAAAATGTTGAAAGATATTATCCAATGCTGATCTTTCGGCAATCATAAATGTGTCTGAATTGATATTCTTCTATACACTGCTTTACATCATAGTAATATGCTGACCACATTGGCGAGAAAAAGATAATATCATTTATCTCTATCCAATTTGAATTCTACTTTATACTATAAGATGACTGTATATTTTTAGTATCTATAACATAAATGTATATAATTAATAGTAAAGTAAGCAGTAGCATTATGCTATCATGATACAATTAATAACCATTGAATAATATCTATAGAACACACATTCTACAATAATGGCTACCTATAACAACTTATATAAATAATAAAAATTTAGCGTATCAATTCATATTTAAAATGTTAAGGGTATTTTTGTTAATACATCATAATTTTCATGTTTTTTATTATAATATCGATACTAAATAAACTTTTATATATTTAATATGTAAAAAATTTGATAAATTTTATTTATATAAAAATGTTTTTTTAAAAATAACATTAATATCAGTTTGTAAAAATTATACGATCATCGCGTATTATTTTATATATAACATATAATAAAATATTGTATAAACATTTAAAAAATATTTTTGCAATTATTACTGTTACTTTTTTACAATAATGTTTATAAAAAATTATAGTTATATTTTTATATGTATTTTTACTATTGACTAAAAATACATATTGAAATATATAAATTGTTTGTAGTGTGAGATATATAAACATTATGTATATTTCTTACATATATAAATTAAAAATATTTGAGGTAAAGTTATGGTAAAAATATTTAAAAATTATATCTTAAGCATTTTTATAGCGAGCACTTTTTTTATTTCACAAACTGTAAATGTTAATGCAAACTATTTGAAAAACGATACTCCAAAAGAGGAGCTTTCTGTTTTCCCAATAGAACAAGTAAAGTATGCGAAATCCGATGTAGTTTCTACGACTGCTTTCTATGTTCCATCTGTAAATTATCAAACAGAAAGTGGTACAACAGGTGAAGGAAAAGTTGAAAAGGTCGTTGAGGTTATGACTATAGGAATGGGACTATTGTTTACTGGATATGTAATGAGCCTTATAGGATCGATAACAAGTTGGATAAGGGACATAGTATTGATGTTCAAATAACTCAACCTCGTCTAGAACTCTAGAATATTAGCTTCATTATGTACCGATGATTTATTGTAAATAATTACATAATGAAGCTTCTCCTATTAAAAAATATAAACGTTGTAGCTTACATCAAAATATCCAAATTATAAATGTACGCATATATATTGAATAGTATAAAATATTTGGGGTAAATTATGATTAAATTGTTTAAAAATAATATGTTAAGTATTTTCATTATGTCTGCCTTTTCTCTTTCACAGGTTGTAAATGCGCATGCAAACTATTTGCAAAATAGTACTCATCGTGAGAATATTTTTGTTTCTGCAATAGAACAAAAAAGACAAGATGCAGTCCACACCGTTTCTCTCTATAAAACCAGTCTAAATGGTGGAGTAGATAATGAAATTACTATTGAAGGAAAATTTGAAAAGGTCCTTGAACCTCTTACACTCGGAACCTTTGGTGTTGGGATGGCAATTGGATATGCATCAAGTACAATAGGCATGTTTTTAGGATGGATAATAAGTAAAATAATATCGTATTTTAGATCTCGTTAAAATTGAAATTTCATCAGAATAAAATCTTCTCATACGAAATATAAACAATGGATATATTCTGTGTTTATTCATTGTTTATGACAAAAAACTAACGAATTATCACATTAAGAATGAAAAAAGCTTTAAATGCTTATGTTTCTCTCAATGTGCACTAATTCTGCCGATGTATCTATTCAATTTAGATTAAAATAAAAGTAAAATTATTGGTGATAAATTATGATTAAAGTATTGAAAAATTACGTATTAAATATTTTTATAGCTGTTGCTTTTTTGCTTTCACAAGTTATAAATGTTCATGCCAATCATTTGAAAAATGATATTCAATGGGAAACTGTCTCTCTAATAGAACAGGGAAAGAAAAAAACTATCAATATAGCTTCTCTTTATGTACCAAGTTTCACTCATGCAGCAAAAAGTGAATCTGCCATTGAAGGAAAATTTGAGAAAGTGTTTGAACCAATTACGCTAGGATTTTTTTCTACAGTAGGAGCTTGGGGTTTTGGATTCTTCACTGGATCTATTATGGCCATATTTAGCGGGATAATCGGATGGGCAATAGGAAAACTTAAAGGCAAATAATTCAAAGATACTCAGTTATTTTTTCTATTTAAAATAAGAATATTTTACAGCCTGCTTCACATCATTTAGCAGGCTGTCGTATGTTTTCTATGGATAAACTTTAGGTGACCATACTGTATAGAACAAATATAATATCTATTAGTATACAAAATAATAAATTAAGCCAAACAAAACTTATTCAAAGTATAGATTTGCGCACGAAATGCCATAAAATTACCTTATAAATCTTCCAGTGTGAATTTTGAGCTGTATCATTTCAACATTCATTTTAGCAGATTTAATTGTTACAAAGTATAAGAGTATAAAATAGCTATGAATGATTGAATTTTACAAAAAAGTTCTTCAATAAATACCATTCTATCTATTTGATTTTATTATTTAAGAAGGTGCACAAGTGAAGATACATTGTAAAATTTAAGTGAATGAATAATAGAGAGAAAATTTTCGACTGTAACAGATTTTCTGTGAACATTTTACGTTTATATCTCAAAAATAAAAATGCTTAATACTATTTCCTTTCATTATTGAGTTAAAAAGAAGAAAAAACTCTATCCATTTAATAATTTTAATATTATGAAAACCGTGAAATAAATAACTTCACCAATTTGCCAGAAATAAAAAAGGATAAGACTTATGAAATATATTAGCACGAGAGGTGAAGCTCCTGCTTTAAGCTTTACAGAAACGATCATGACAGGGTTGGCAAGTGATGGGGGACTTTATCTGCCAGATAAATTTCCTCAGCTATCATTTGATGCGTTACGAGCACTTCGTGGTCACTCCTATACAACAATTGCTAAAACTATTCTGTGGCCCTTTGTGAATAACGAAATCGAATATACAACTTTTGAAAATATGATTGTTGAATCTTATGCAACCTTTCACCATCCAGCAATCTGTCCGTTACGACAAACTGGAGCAGATGAATTTATCCTCGAACTCTTTCATGGTCCTACTTTAGCTTTTAAAGATGTCGCAATGCAGTTTCTTTCTCGACTGATGGATTATGTTTTGACTGAAAAAAATAGATGTGCAACGATTATTGCTGCAACATCAGGTGATACAGGAGGGGCTGCGATACAAGCTTTTGCTGGAACAGAACACTCAGATATTTTTATTTTATTTCCTAAAGGACGAGTATCCCCTGTTCAACAACGGCAAATGACAACCAATCAATGTTCAAATGTTCATGCCATTGCCATTGAAGGAAATTTTGATGATTGCCAAGCTCTTGTCAAAGCAATGTTTAATGACCACAATTTTCGTAAAAAAAGGGCGCTTTCAGGTGTTAATTCTATAAATTGGGCGCGTATCATGGCGCAAATTGTTTACTATTTTTCATCTGCACTTTCCTTAGGAGCTCCTGATAGGGCTGTTTCATTTACTGTTCCTACTGGAAATTTTGGTGATATTTTTGCAGGTTATGTTGCAGCCCGTATGGGATTACCCATTGCTCAACTGGTTATCGCAACGAATGATAACGACATCCTTGCACGTACATTGACCAGTGGTACTTACAAAACACAACCAATAATTCATACAACATCACCTTCTATGGATATTCAGGTCTCTTCTAATTTTGAACGTTTGCTCTTTGAAAGTGGCAATCGTGATCCAATGTGGATTCGCAATGCAATGGAAAACTTGAAACAATCAGGACATTTTACTCTTGATGAAAAGCAACTCAAAAATATTCGTTCCCTATTTTCCGCTGGGAAAAGCAACATGGCTGCAACTGCTCAAACAATTGATAGTGTCTATAAGGAAAGTGGCTATCTTGTTGATCCACATACAGCCGTTGCTCTTCAAGTAGCGCGTGAAAACAAAAAACCGCATATTCCAATGATCGTCCTTGCCACGGCTCATCCAGCTAAATTTCCTGATACTATTAAAAGTGCTTGTGGACTTCATGTCCCATGGCCATCTCATCTCAATGATGTAATGAAACGCGAAGAACACTTTATAAGTCTTGCTAATGATGAAAAAATAGTAAAAGATTATATCTCTTTAAAATCGCGTGCATCTTATTAAAGTTAGCTGCATTATAATTTAAATCAAGAATATTCTAATACCCTTACAATGAGGTATTTAGCTTATTTAATGGAGTTGTAAATACATGGATGTAGATATATGTCGCCTTAGTAATGGTTTGACTATCGCCACACATACAATGCAACAAATTGATAGTGTTGCCCTCGGAATATGGGTAAAAGTAGGCTCACGCAATGAAACCTCCACACAGCATGGTATTGCTCATCTTCTTGAGCATATGGCTTTTAAAGGAACCCAAAACCGCACTGCTTTTCAAATTGCAACCGATATTGAAGATGTTGGCGGTGAAATCAATGCCACAACCAGTATTGAAACAACAGCTTACTTTGCACGTGTACTTAAAAGCGATATCCCACTTGCTATAGACATTTTAGCCGATATTTTAATGCATTCAAAATTTGACGACGATGAACTAGAACGAGAAAAACAAGTAATCTTTCAGGAAATTGGTGCCGCCCATGATACTCCTGATGATATTGTTTTTGATCACTTTACAGAAACAGCCTTTCGTCATCAATCCCTTGGACGCTCTATTTTAGGAACAGCTAAAACTATTCAATCATTTACATCTACTGATCTCCATGATTTCATCAATAAACAATATAGTGCAGATCGTATGATTGTCGTTGCTGCAGGAGCTGTAAAGCACGAAAGTTTCTTGCGAGAAGTTGAAAGTCGTCTTGGTACTTTTCGCTCCCATTCAACCGCACCTCTTACTAATCTTGCAAATTATGTCGGTGGCGACTTTCGTGAATATCGCGATTTAATGGATACACAAGTTGTTTTAGGGTTTGAAGGGCGTGCTTATCACGCACGTGATTTTTATGCGGCCCAAATTCTTTCAATCATTCTTGGTGGTGGTATGTCTTCACGTCTTTTTCAAGAGGTAAGAGAGAAACGTGGATTATGCTATTCTATTTATGCTTTTCATTGGGGATTTTCAGATACTGGGCTTTTTGGTGTTCACGCAGCTACCGGACAAGAAGGGCTCAAAGAACTTATTCCTGTGATTCTTGATGAACTTTCCAAGATCAGCAAAAATATTCACGCCAATGAACTGCAACGAGCACAAACGCAATATCGTGCGAATCTGACAATGTCACAGGAAAATCCCTCTAGTCAAGCACATCTCATTGCTCGCCAAATACTCCTTTATGGGCGACCAATTCCAATATCGGAAACAATTGAACGCCTCAATCTCATCACTCCTAAAAGATTAACTGATTTAGCACATCGTCTTTTTACAAATTCCACTCCAACACTAACTGCTGTCGGACCTGTAGGACCCCTCATGAATTTTGATGATTTAACGTCAACTCTTTCATACAAGCTAAAGTAAAAAACTTCTTTTCAAAGCAGCATCATAATAACATACACATATTTTATCATAAAATTTACCACAAAAGCTCTCCTCATTAAATAAGTTTTGGAAATATTGGGCAAAGAAGCGTACAAAACTACCCAATTCATACTTCATGTGATAGAGATTCTAATGAGTGAAGGTATATTTGTGAAATCTGGAATTTCATGGTTTAACTTTGCCATTTTAAAATATAAAACTTCATTCGCTTCAAGTTCCATTGAAGCAAATATGTATGTGGTTTGTTTGTATATAAAATCATATAATTTAAGAAAAAGTGATAACAATTTATTATGTAAATAAATTATAAAAGGTGGACGTTTTTTCTCAAAAATCGAAATGAAAATTAAACATCCTAAAATATTGAGAGTGGGACATTGTGAAGAGTTTGCGTAAAATAATTGACATCATTTTCATTGTAGTCGTTAGTTCTCTTATCCATCTTACATCAGCACAAGCAATTGAGCCAATTAAAATTTCTTCTCAGGATGCTGTTCTTGATCTCTCAAAAGCAATTGAAATTCACCATACAAACAACTCTATTTTTCAAACAAGTACAGCGCCAGGACCAGATGGTATTGTATGGCGTATTGAAGTGCAGGCAAAAAACGAAAAATTTTCCGGAAATTGGGCAGTTTTTTCTCTTGCAAATCCAACAGATGAACAAGTTGATCGCCTCATCGTTGCTCCCCATTACCGCATGGCGCATTCTGGATTTTTTTGGCCAGACCTTGGATCAGCAAGGATTCAATCCATAACGCCAAGCGAAGGTTTTTCCCTCGATCGTCAACTTAGTGCAAACTCTGATATTTTTCGTATTACCCTTAACCCCGGTGCTGTTGTTACATTTGTGGCCGAACTTAACTCTGCAAATCTACCGCAAATCTATTTATGGCAACCTGAAGCTTATAAAGATGCAATTAATTCTTATACGCTTTATCATGGTATTCTTCTTGGGATATCAGGTCTCTTAGCGCTTTTGTTAACTGTTCTCTTCGTCGTCCGTGGAACAGGGCTGTTTCCTGCAACAGCTGCTGTTGCTTGGGCAGTGCTCTTTTATATTGGTATTGACTTCAACTTTTTAAATAAATTCTTTGCAGTTACACTCACAACACAACCAATCTGGCGCGCTGGTACAGAAGTAGCACTTACTGCTACACTCTTCATTTTTCTTTTTACCTATCTCAGCCTTAACCGCTGGCATTATCATTTTAGTTACGGTGCTATCGCTTGGACCATTGCCTTTTGCAGTCTAGGAGCCTTTGCTATTTATGATCCAATCAGAGCAGCTGGAATTGCGCGGTTATCTTTTGGCCTTACCGCTGTACTTGGTATAATATTAATCATCTATTTCTCAATCAGAAGCTATGACCGCGCCATTATGCTTATTCCAACATGGTTGCTCATTAGCTTTTGGTGTGTTGGAGCCTATGCCTGCATAGCTGGATATTTAAACAATGATATTATCCAGCCAGCATTAGCGGGGGGATTAGTGCTCATTGTTCTTCTCATCAGCTTTACTGTCCTGCAACAAACTTTTTCTAATGATGCTTTCCATGAAGGAATATTTTCCGACCTTGAACAACAAGTACTCGCAGCAAAAGGAGCTGGAAATATTATTTGGGATTGGAACATTGAGCGTGACCGTATTGTTGTACATCCAAACATGGCAACCCTTTTTGGTACTGAAATTCATAACCTCAATGGACCTATGCGCAACTGGATTTCAGCCTTACACCATGATGACCGTGAACGCTTTCAAGCCGTATTGGATATCATTCTTAAAAATAAAAAAGGGCGCATTGATCAAATTTTTCGGCTTTCTTCCGGTGGTGGTTATTATCATTGGTTTTCTCTTCGTGCGCGTCCGGCTATGCAAAAAGATGGAAAAATCACGCGTGTCATTGGAACCATTGTCAATATTACTAACCATAAAAAATCCGAAGAACGCTTATTGCATGATGCAATCCACGACAGCTTAACCGGACTTCCTAACCAACAAATTTTCTTTGATAGACTACAAAATTATACCTCTTTAGCGAAAGCAAATATCAAAATTAGACCGACTGTCTTTATGATTGATTTTGACAATTTTCGCCAAATTAATCGCAAATTAGGCATAGCAGTTGGGGATACTGTACTGCTTATAATCGCACGTCGTTTAAACCGTCTCATTAACTTTCAAGACACCTTATCGCGCCTTTCAGCAGACCGCTTTGCAATTATTTTACTCAGTGAAACTGAACCACAAAAAATTGCAGCATTTGCAGATCATTTGCACAAAACAATTTCAGCACCTATTTCACTTTCAGAAAACAAAATAACCCTTTCAACGTCTATTGGATTGGTTACATGGAGTGAAAGCCGATCGACAGCTAAAGATATTTTTAATGATAGTGAATTAGCGATGATTCGCGCAAAACAAATGGGTGGAAACCATATTGAACCTTTTCGTCCTAATTTTCGCACTTTGGGTCTCGAACATAATACTCTGGAGAAAGATGTTCATTATGCCATAAAACGTAATGAGATAAAAATCCTCTATCATCCTATTCTTAATTTATCAGACGGACATATTATTGGTTTTGAAACAATTGTAGAATGGCATCATCCAACTTATGGAAATTTGAATGTCTCTGATTTCATAAAAATCGTAGAAAACGAACAAATTGTTATGGATTTGTCACAATTTATCATCGATAATGCCATTATCGATCTTATAAATGTACAAGAAAAGTTTTCCCAACAATCTTTCTTTATTTCAATTAATTTACCAAGCGCAGAAATGATTCATCCTCGCTTTATCAGTCAATTGCGCGCCGCTTTGCTTCGCCATCCGCTCCACAAAGGGCGTTTGATGATTGAAATATCTGAATTTGTCTTAAGAAATAATCCTGAACAATCAGCGCACTTTCTCGAACAAATTAAAACACTTGGAATGAATCTCGCACTCGATAACTTTGGAACAGGTTATTCGTCTCTGACCTATCTCGTACGTTATCCATTTGATATGGTTAAACTTGATCGTTCACTTATCTCAATTGACTCTCTTAAGAAGAGAATTGTTCTCAAGTCTATCATTAGTATGGCAACAGATCTTAACTTGCAAATTATCGCAGAAGGTGTTGAAAATGAAAAAGAAGCAATCTTTCTCCGTCAAGAAGGCTGTAAATATGTTCAAAGCACACTTGTAACGAAACCGATTACCGTAGAAGAGTTAATTACACTCGTTCAGAGCCATTTCCCTTATAAAATAAAACCATAAGGGATAAAATAACGTATAAAACTTAAAAAGCTTAGAAAAAACTCTACGCGTGCCCCATTTCAGAAGCAAGATAAGTTGGATCGATACCCATGCGTGTTAAACTTTTACCATACTTGCAACTTAAATCGCTTTCAAAAAGAAAACTAGGTGATGTAGAACTGATTAGCCAACCATTTGTAGAAATTTCTGCTTCAAGTTGTCCCGCTTTCCATCCAGCATAGCCTAATGCTACCAGTGCATGTTGCGGACCTTGTTCGCAACTGATCGCTTTTAATATATCAATTGTCGCAGTAAAACAGACCTTATCTGCAATAAAAACAGTTTCTTCACAGACATAATCATCTGAATGAAGGACAAAACCACGCGAAGGATCAACAGGACCACCATAGCGAACTGGAAACTGTTTTATTGGTTCAGAAAGACTTTTTTTTTGGCCACTGTCTATGACTCCCAAGTGAAGTAAAAGATCTGGAAAATCAATATGATGCAATTGATTGAGAATAATGCCCATCGCACCGGCATCAGAATGCGCACAAATATAAATAACAGAACGAATAAAGCGTTTGTCATTCATCCCTGGCATTGCTATGAGTAATTGTCCACCTAAAAAGCCATTACACCGCTTCATTAACCTATTATTCTCCATAATTTACATGATAAAAGTTTGTTCATTTAGTATACTAGGAAAATAAAACTCCAATGAAAAAAAGTCATATATTTACAAATTTACAAAATATCGCAACTTTCTTTTATAAAAAGCTTTTAGTTACTTTAAGCTTAACATTCATAGTTTTAGAATTACTTAACATTCCTGTAAATGCTCAGACAGAACAAAAGCTCCAGCTTTTCGCAACATCTTGGTATGAATCAGATGGTGGTCGTATCCGATTAGCGATCACTGAACCTTCTCTTTCTGGAATAAGAGAAGGCATTATTGAGATTGTGCTTAAACCAGGATGGAAAACTTACTGGCGCAATCCAGGTAATTCTGGTATGGCACCATTTTTTAATTTCAACCAACAGGTTTCTTATGAAATCTTTTATCCTACTCCACAGCTTTTTGAAACAGAAAATGATTGGTCATTAGGCTATAAGGATAAAGTAATATTGCCCTTCAATCTTTCTGGTTCAAGCAAAAATTTAAGTGGTGCTTTCACTCTTGGATTATGTAATAAAATCTGTCTTCCATTTACTGTTAACTTTGATTTTTCGCCATCTGCTCTTAAAAATAAACATCTTCCTGCTTCCTTCTTAAAAAATGCCCAAGATTCTTTGCCCCGCATGATGCGGAATGCACTAAAAATAAGTGCCGAAAAATATAACAACACCCTCCTTATAAAAATACAAAATAACAACAAAACAACTCCTTCCTCTCTCTTTTTAGATGGAGGAGAAATGCAAATTGGAGCAGCAAAAAAAGTTAGTGATAACGCAGAATATACACTCTTCAGTGCTCCACTCTATTTCGCACCAGAAGAAATAAACCAAAAAATTTTTTATACAGTTTCTTTTAAAGATCACGCCTTAAGTGGAACATTCATATTTCGTACGCAGCCAACCCCTCTTGCGACTCCGGAATAAAAGAAAAAAGCTCTCAAACAGCAATTATGCTGGAAAACGTCCATTTTCGCGATATTGAGTAATTGCTTTGCGAGCAAGAGCATCTGCACGTTCATTTTCTGAATGTCCCGCATGCCCTTTTACCCAGTGCCATCTGACTGTATGACAAGAACTAGCATCCTCAAGAGCTTGCCATAGCTCCATATTTTTAACAGGATTTTTTGATGCGGTGCGCCAATTATTCTTTTTCCAATCTTCAATCCACTTAGATATACCGTTACGCACATAAACTGAGTCTGTGTAAAGGTCGACCAAACAGGGCTCTTTAAGTGCCTTTAATGCACAAATTGCCGCCATGAGTTCCATTTGATTGTTTGTCGTATGGACCTTACCGCCATAAAGCTCACGTTCATGACCATTCCAGCGTAAAATTGCTCCCCATCCTCCAATTCCAGGATTCCCTGAGCAAGCACCATCTGTATAAATTTCAACGATTTTTTGTTGAGTTGCCATAAAATTTAAAAACCTAATTCACTTAGGGAATTTACATTACTGAAGAAACAAAGCTTGTGCCAGTACTCCCATGGATCTTTCTTAATAACAAAGCTATTAGGCGGTGTATTAAACCAATCATAAAGACGTGTGAGTAAGAAACGTAAAGACGCACCACGGGCTAATAAAACAATCTTATCCAATTCTAAAGGGCTCAATGGTCTTATTTTTTGATAATTTTCCAGTAACTTACGTGCTTTGGTAAGGTTATAGGAATGATCAGGCTCAAAGCACCAAGCATTTAAACAGATCGCTAAATCATAAGCAAAAAAGTCATTACAAGCAAAATAGAAATCTATTATCCCAGAAAGACGATGATTCACAAAAAAGACGTTATCATTAAATAAATCTGCATGAATAATGCCTATTGGTAAATTGAACGGCCAATTTTTCTGTAAAAAAGCCAATTCGAACTCAATTTTTTGCCCAAATTCTTTTAACAATGCATCTTCTTTGGTTTGACAACGTTTCCACAACCCCTGCCAATCCATAACAGAAAGAGTATTTTTACGACTGAGTGTAAAATCCTGTCCTGCTAAATGCAATTGTGCGAGCCCCGTCCCCACTTCACCACAATGATCTATATTGGGCTGGCGGATCCACTCTCCTTCAAGAAAAGTAATAATAGCGGCAGGACGTCCTGCTATTTCACAGATCATCATTCCATTATTTTGAATAACAGGTTGAGGACAGGGAATTCCACGCTGTCCTAAATGCTGCATCAAACGACAAAAAAAAGGTAAATCATCTTTTGAAATACGCTTTTCATAAAGTGTTAAAATAAATCGCCCTTGTGTTGTTTCTAACATAAAATTAGAATTTTCAATCCCCTCCTCTATACCTTGATAAGACAAAAGTGACCCTATTGCATAACGTGTTAACAACACTTTTAAATCATTTGAATGAATATCTGTATAAACGGCCATTATTCTGCTTTCGTTGTAGACATGTCTGTATTCTGATTGGCATTATTTTCTTGACCATTGACGAAAGCCATATCTTGAAACGTTAAAATGACGTCACGTAATTCGCGACTTACTAAAAATTTTTCCGTTTCTACCGCGGTTTCAGCTAATTCTATTGTGACATCATAACGCTCACGAAATGCTGAAATAATTTCATCAATAATAATTTCAGGAGCCGAAGCCCCTGCTGAAAGACTGACAATAGAAAGAGCTTTTAGGTTTTCAAAATTAATTTCATCAGCGCGCTGAACTAAAATAGCTTGCCGCGCACCAGACTTTTCGGCAACCTCTACCAAACGTCGTGAATTAGAAGAATTTGGTGCTCCAACAATCAAAAACAAATCACTCCCCTTTGCTGCTGCCTTAACCGCATCTTGTCGATTCGTTGTAGCATAGCAAATTGACTCAGCTGCTGGAGCTGCTAATGTAGGAAAACGTTGTTGTAATATATCGAGAATTCCTGCAGTATCTTCAACAGAAAGCGTTGTTTGTGTAACAAATCCTAATTTATTTGGATCATTGGGTTGATAATGCAAAGCATCTTCTATCGTTTCAATAAGCGTCACAGCCCCTTCTTCAAGCTGTCCCATGGTCCCTATCACCTCAGGATGACCAGCATGACCAATCAATATAACATGACGACCATGACGGTGATGTCGTATCGCTTGTTTATGAACTTTTGAGACCAATGGACATGTTGCATCGAGATAAAATAAATTATAGCATCGTGCTTCTTCTGAAACAGATTTTGGTACACCATGAGCAGAAAAAACAATCGGTTGATTGCGATGTTTTTCTGGAATCTCATCAAGTTCTTCAACAAAAACAGCTCCCCGCTGCTGTAATCCCTCAACCACGTAGCGGTTGTGTACAATTTCATGGCGAACATATACTGGAGCACCATATTTTTTTAATGCAAGGAGAACAATCTGGATAGCACGATCAACCCCTGCACAAAATCCACGTGGACCACAAAGACGTATCGTTAAAGGGGCAAATCCAGACATAAATCATCCTTAATCTCTATAGTTTTAGCTATATATTCAAACAGCCTACCATTATACACGAATAAGCAATGTAAAAAACTGGCAATACCATCTTTTGCATAAGAACACACCCTATCGTGTCTTCTTATGGCATTTTCTTGTAGCAAAACTCTTTTTAAATTTGCTCTTTCATTTCACGCCACTAAAGAGCGATAAAATACCAAACAAGAGATTCAATCAAAAGAGCCCCAAAGATAGCAGCCAAATAAAGTAATGAAAAGAAAAACAGTTTTTTTGCCATCAAAATAGTTTCATTATGTGTATCAGCTTTCCACAAACGATAGGCAAAATAAAGAAAGATAATGCTTAAAATTGTTGAAAAAATACCATAAAAAATTCCGCCAAGACCAGTAAAACAAGGAGCAGCAGCGCATAACGCCATCAAAATAGTATAAAATAAAATCTGTTTTTTTGTTGAATGTTCACCTCGTACATTAGGCATCATAGGGATACCTGCAGCCTCATAATCAAGAGATGAAAATAAAGAAAGAGCCCAAAAATGAGGGGGGGTCCACATAAAAATGATTAAAAATAATAAAAAGCTATCAATACTCACTGTCCCTGTTGTCACGGCCCATCCAATCATTGGTGGAAAAGCCCCAGAAGCACCACCAATAACAATATTTTGTGGTGTGATACGCTTTAACCAAATTGTATAGATAACGACATAAAAGAAAATCGTAAACGCAAGAAAAAAGGCCGCAAACCAATTAATGAAGCTCCCTATAACCAATACCGAAAGCATAGAAAGAACCATGCCAAAAATAAATGCTTTTCGGGAACTGATTTTCCCCATAGGAATAGGACGCTTTTTGGTCCGTTCCATCAGGGCATCAATATCAGCATCATACCACATATTCAGTGCTCCCGCACCGCCACCACCGATAGCAATACATAAAATCGCTAAAAAACCATACAGCGGATTGATAGGAACAGGCGATACAAGCAAACCAACCAGAGCCGTAAAGACCACGAGAGACATAACACGTGGCTTTAATAATGTGATATAATCACCAATACCGGATTTTGGTGGTGTTGATTTACCATTCACAACCGATAATTCTCCTGAAACTGACATTCCACTCAAGGCTCTTTTCCATTTCTGTCATTCACAAACCAATATTATCTAACGTATGGAAATGGCCAATTAAGACCAATCGTATTTTTGAGAAAATATGAAATACTTCTTTCGCACGTATCCCCTAAAGATAGATGGAAATATTGGCAACAAAAATACATTTTTTCAATCAACATTCTCTCCTTCATTACAAATATATCATAAAATATATCCTATGGATTAATATATTTGGGTAAATACTGATTTTGTGTTATAGTTTTTATATGGGGAATTCATTTTTTTATGTAAATTTATGCATAGCTGTGTGTGTGGTGAGTCGGATAGGATTTTCTGTGATACTTTATAAATTACTCAAAAAAACTTTTTTTATTGGTGCTGTTCTTCACACACTTTATAGTAGTTTTATCAATCATGCATTTGCACAAACACCCTATGCGCAAAATGTCCCTGCTCCACAAACCTATGGTGCATGGACAAAAGTTTGTGCTCTACCACCAGGTACACCTAACATGCAGTGTGAAGTTGTACAAAACGTTCATACACAAGGTCGTCATGATATTACCTTGCGCGTTACATTTTATAAACTTCCTCAAAAGCAGGGTGCTTTGATGCGTGTTTTTGTTCCGATTCGTGTTGAATTACGTCCTGGCGTTGGAATCAAAATTGACGATAAAAATATGGGCAGAATGGAATATCGTCGTTGTCTTGGTGATAATTGTGTTGCTGAAGCTTTTCTTAAAGAAGACATATTGCAGCTCTTTTTAAAAGGAAAAATAGCAACCTATTTTATCTTTACAACTCCTGAACAAGGGATTGGAGGTTTCGTTGACCTTCATGGTCTTAGCGACGCCTATGCAACCTTACCGACATGAATAAAATCGATACACTTTAGACGATAAAAATCTCATCGTATATTTTGAAAGCTTCTTAAATTAGATTAATAAAAATCTTCTAAGCCCCCATAAAAATAGGATAATTCTTATGAAATCGCTGATTGATCATTTTGATATTGCTTCCTCTAAAGTGCAATCACTTGTACAGGAAACGCTTCATCATGCTGATGATGGTGAGCTTTACCTTGAGTATACAGAAAGCGAAGCTCTTTTATTTGATAATGGACAGCTTAAAAACGGCTCTTTCCATCAAAATATGGGGTTTGGTCTGCGTGTCGTTGCTGGAGAAGCAACTGGATATGCACATTCCAGTGAATTATCAGCTGCTGCACTCAAACGTGCCAGTGAAGCAGCTAAAGCTGTTACCTATAATAATCATGCCGGAACTTATAGCATAGCACCTCAACAAACAAACAAGAGACTTTATCAACCGCATAATCCCCTTGATGCTCCATCATTTGAAGAAAAAAGTGCTCTTTTGCAAAAAATTGATGCCTATTTACGTGCTAAAAATGATAAATTGCATCAAGTGACTGTTTCTCTTTCCGGCTCTCTACAACATATTGAAATTTTACGTGCAGATGGTTATTTGGTTCGTGATATTCGTCCTCTTGTGCGGCTTTCTATATCTGTGGTCGCGGCTGAAGGAAATCGACGTGAAAATGGTTTTTATGGATGTGGAGGGCGACAAGCATTTAACCAATTTATTCATGAAGACAATTGGAAAAAAGCTGCGGATGAAGCCTTACGTATGGCTTTAACAAATTTAGAAGCAGAAGCAGCACCTGCAGGATCTTTTGATGTTGTCTTAGCCAATGGATGGCCTGGCGTTATGCTCCATGAAGCCGTAGGTCATGGCTTAGAAGGTGACTTTAACCGTAAAAAAACATCCGCTTTCTCTGGACTTTTAGGACAACAAGTTGCGGCAAAAGGTGTTACAGTTGTTGATGATGGAACAATTCCACAATGCCGTGGCTCTCTCACTGTTGATGATGAGGGGACCCCTTCAGGATATAACGTTCTCATTGAAGATGGAAAGCTCGTTGGTTTTATGCAAGACAGGCTTAATGCACGGCTTATGGGAAGTAAATCAACTGGAAATGGACGGCGTGAATCTTATGCTTATGCGCCAATGCCACGAATGACCAATACAATCATGCTAGGAGGAGATAAAACACCTGAAGAAATCCTTTCTTCACTCAAACATGGTATCTATGCTGTTTCATTTGGTGGAGGACAAGTTGATATTACTTCTGGAAAATTTGTCTTTGAATGTACTGAAGCATACCGAGTAGAAAATGGTAAAATTGGTGCACCAATCAAAGGCGCAACTCTTATTGGAAATGGACCGGATGCTATGAAACGTATTACAATGATTGGTAATGATAGTAAACTTGATAATGGTATCGGTATCTGTGGAAAAGCTGGCCAAAATGTTCCTGTTGGTGTTGGTCAACCTCATCTTCGAATCAATAATATGACAATCGGTGGAACTGCGCTTATAAAGGAATAAGCTTTCTCATTCCTTACCAATATTGCCTCCTTCTCGTCTATTAAGACCGTTGTGTGAGGGGGGGTACAATGCATTGACTTATAAAGATAATCTAGCTTTATTCATATTGAATTAGAACCTTGAATATCGTAAGATTTCTCTCATTTTAAATCTGTGTCTGTTGAATCAATCAAAATTATTCGTTTGTACGTTACAGGTGGAGAGAGCCATGTGGATAAAAATGGTACAAGAAAGGACTAAGAATTCCTCTTATGGACCGTCTCAAGTACCAAGAGTTGTAGCTACATTGGAAGGTGGCAAATATAACAATGGCACCGGCTTGTCCAGACACATCTTCTTCGTAATACATTAGTCTTTTGTGTGGGATAACTTGTCTTTTATGTTTCTAATATAAAAGCTTAAAATAAAAAACACTTTCTACATTCAGTGCTCTTAATTCAACAAGAAAAAAGTCATTATTATAGATAAATTTTAGAGAGATTTTATCATAATACTCAAGTAAACTTAAAAAAATCTTCATGGCATTAAAAAAATTTAGGCTAAAGCTTCCAACCTTTCTTTTTTTTCTTTTTGCTCAAAACAGCAACAATTTCAACATGTGGTGACCATAAAAACTGATCAATCGGTACGATTTTTTCTACTATATACCCCCCTGCAACAAGGAGAGATAAATCACGAGCAAATGTAGTAGGATTACAGGAAATTGCCACAACACGAGATACTGTTGTTTTCGCTAATTCACGTACTTGTTGCTCTGCACCAGCGCGTGGAGGATCAAAAACTACACACTCAAAACACTCAAGTTCCTTTACAGAAAGTGGATGTCGGAAAAGATCACGTTTTTCACAAGTTACCGTTTTTAAACCAGTTGAAAAACGTGCTGCTGTATTTAGATTTCTTAGTGCATCTTCATTATTTTCTACTGCATGAACATTCATCTTTTTTGCCATACGAAATGTAAATGTTCCTAGCCCTGAAAACAAATCAACAGCATTTTTTGCTTTTTTTAAATGAGTCAAAATAATATTGCCCATTATATTTTCTGCTTCGCCAGTTGCTTGAAGAAAACCACCAGAAGGAAATTCAACACGAACATCTCCAAAGTAAATCTCTGGTTTTTCTTGTTCAACCAAAACTTCACCGTCAATAGATAAACGTATAATCCCATATGAAAGAGCCGCACTGATCATTTTCTGACGAAGTGATTCATGGTATACAATGCAACCGCTTAAAGCAACATCTAAACCATTTTCAACATGTGTTATCGTAACATGAAACCGCTTGGCAGAGCTGCTTAGAAAAGCACAGAGCTCTCTGATATTGTGCAACTGAGAAATAAGCTCTGGATGGCTTACTGGACATTCCTCAAGAGCCACAATCTCATGAGAGAGATAACGGTTAAAACCAACTTTTTGCCCCTGTGGGGTCATGGATGCTGTTAGAGTCATCCTCCGTCGGCTTATAGGGTTTACATTCTATTAAAGGTGCTACAACACTATTAAGTCCATACTTTTTAAGCGCATCAACAACCAATTGTCGTTTCCATACGCGATAAGCATCCATATGCCAATGTTGAAGAGTACAGCCTCCACATTCTCCAAAATGCTGACAAAGAGCATCAATGCGTTCTGGTGATTTTTCTTTTAATGCTATACATGTTGCATATTTTCCATGAACAGCAATTTCAATACACTCTCCTGGTAAAGTAAAAGGAACATAAACAAAACCGTGCGATGTCTTGGAAGTACCATAACCATTTGCTCCGATATGGTCGATTATGACATTGTCACTCACTCTTGTTTTTCTCCGAATAGTAAATATTCCACATTGCCATCACCACCTGTAATAGGAGAAGGAATTAAACCTTTTGCACTCCACCCTGTTTGTGTATTTAACCAAACAAAAAGCGCCTCAGCAGTTTCTTTAGCTATTGATGGATTTAATATCCCTCCCTTACTAAAATGTTTACGACCAACCTCAAACTGAGGCTTTACCAGTAAAACAGCTTGGGCGCCCTTCTTGGCTAAAGACAAAACGGGAGGCAATGCAAGTTTGAGAGAAATAAAGCTAACATCTGAAACGATAAGATCAATTTCTCGCCCGCCTAAATGTTTCTCTTGAAAATCTCTAGCATTCAAGCCTTCTAATAACGTTATAGCACTATTGCCCAATAAACGTTTATCAAATTGATGATGCCCAACATCAATGGCAATTACATGAGCCGATCCACGCTCTAAAAGAACTTGTGTAAAACCACCTGTTGATGCACCAACATCAATGGCCATCACTTTATCTGTTATAATCGGAAACGTATCAAGTGCAGCAATTAATTTTAACGCTGCCCGAGAAACATAATTCTGTGCTGGATCGCAAACAGCAATCTCTGCATCATCAAAAACGGTTTGCCCAGCCTTTAAAACGATTTCGCCATTAACTTTAACAGTCTGACGCATGACAGCATCACGTGCACGTGAACGTGTCGTAAAAAAGTTTTTTTCAACTAAAAGAATATCGAGCCTTTTTCTGGCAGCCATATTATACTCGAATTTTTTATCCTGTTCGAATCTCGCAGCCCAAAGCGGTAAAAACCGTGTTGACAATACCCATAGCGTCAAGCCCGATAGTTGAGAGAACTTTTTCTGGTGCACCATGATTTAAATATTCATCAGGAAGTTTTAGTGTACGAACTTTCAAACCATGTTCTAAAAGCCCTTCTTGCGCTAAAAATTGTAATATGTGCGCTCCAAATCCACCGATTGCCCCTTCTTCAATTGTCACCAATACTTCATGCTCACGTGCCAAACGACGCATCAAATCCTTATCTAAAGGTTTTGCAAACCGTGCATCTGTAACTGTTGTAGATAATCCTTCAACCTCCAACGTATCAGCAGCCCGCAACACTTCTGACATCCGCGTTCCAAAACAAACCAAAGCGATCCTATTTCCTTCACGCAGAACACGCCCTTTTCCAATTTCTAATAACTCACCACGTTGCGGTAAATCTATACCAACACCCTCACCACGTGGATAACGAAAAGAAATTGGTCCCTGATCATAAGCTGCAGCTGTACGCACCATATGCATCAGTTCAAGCTCATCAGAAGGTGCCATAACAACAAACTCAGGAAGAGTGGACAAAAAAACAATATCAAAACTTCCAGCATGTGTTGCACCATCTGCCCCCACAAAACCTGCTCTATCAATGGCAAAACGTACCGGTAATTTTTGAATTGATACATCATGGATAATTTGATCATAAGCACGCTGTAAAAAAGTAGAATAAATTGCAACAAAAGGCTTATACCCCTCACAAGCAAGTCCTGCCGCAAAAGTTACGGCATGTTGCTCAGCGATACCAACATCAAACATTTTTTCAGGAAATTTTTTTGCAAACGAATCAAGACCCGTCCCTGTTGGCATCGCTGCTGTTATGCCAACAATCTTATCATCATGACGAGCTTCTTCTATTAAAGCTTTAGAAAATACCTTAGTATAGGGTAGAATATTACTTGATGCTTTAACCTGTTTTCCTGTCATAACATCAAAACGATTAACACCATGATATTTATCAGACGAGGCTTCTGCAGGTGGATATCCTTTTCCCTTATGGGTTACAACATGCACCAAAACAGGACCATTAGGATATTCACGAACATTTTTTAAAACAGGCAATAAATGCCCCAAATTGTGCCCATCTATGGGCCCAACGTAATAAAAGCCGAGCTCATCAAATAAAGTTCCTCCAACCAAAAGTCCACGCGCAAATTCCTCTGAACGACGTGCCTTATCCAAAAAAAACTTTGGCAATTTTTCGCTCAACATCTTTACGCGTTCACGCAAATGACGATAAGAAGGACGAGATACTAATCGTGCAAGATGTGCACTCATAGCACCTGTAGGTGGTGCAATAGACATATCGTTATCATTAAGAATAACAATCAAGCGTGCATCCAAAGCACCAGCGTTGTTCATTGCTTCATAAGCCATGCCCGCAGACATTGCACCATCACCAATGACAGCTATGATATTGCGTCTTGTCTCTGCTTTCAAAGCACTCGCCACCGCCATACCAAGCCCCGCTGAAATAGAAGTAGACGAATGACCCGCTCCAAATGGATCATACACACTTTCTGAACGTTTTGTAAAACCTGATAATCCGCCCTCTTGACGTAATGTGCGAATTTTTTCTCTACGCCCCGTTAAAATCTTGTGTGGATAGGTTTGATGACCAACATCCCAAATAATCCTATCCTCTGGTGTATTAAAAATATAATGTAATGCAACAGTGAGCTCAACAACACCAAGTCCCGCCCCAAGATGACCACCTGTTACAGAAACCGCATCAATTGTTGTGGTTCGCAACTCATCAGCCAATTGCACCAAATCAGACTCAGGCAATGCCCGCAAATCTTGCGGAAAACAAACACGATCAAGCAATGGTGTTAAGACCTGAGACAAAAAAATCCTTTCTATTATATTAACTCAAGAAAACACAACAATACAAATATATCTTCTCTACTCTTATTTACAGTTTTGTGTCTTTTTTACTGAAAAATGTTTTTTTCTATTTGAGATGAGCTATAGTTTCCCCATTTTTAACTTATTTTATAAAAAAAGAAATCAATAAATTTAATTTTCTATAAAAAAAGTTATCACACCTCCTAGTTTCACAATAAAGATCAAAAAATATTTAATATTATTTAGTATCAAGCGGTTCTACTCCTTCTGGAGAACCCTCTTCTGAAAGCTGGATTTTTTCAACTTTAGCTTCAGCAACTCTTAAGAGTTTTTCACAATGCTTTTTAAGCGCTTCACCGCGTTCATATATATCAATGGATTGTTCTAAAGGCACATCGCCACGTTCCAAATTTTCGACAATAACTTCAAGTTGCTTAAGTGCTTGCTCAAAGCTTAAGGCCGCAATATCCCCCTTTTGTATCTCTTTTTTCATATGAACCTCAAAAAATATCGGTTCTGGATACACAAATTCCAAAACCTTCTAAACCTACATAATGATGCTCTTTAGAAGCATAAACAATAACAGATCTTATTCCTAAATATTTTAAAATTTGTGATCCTAAACCAATTTTGTGCCATTCTTCTTTGCGTTCAATCGCCTGTACATGGTTTTCTGAACTGTCTCTTGCCATCTTTTGAATATCAATAGTTGATTGTATAACAGATCCTTCACGCAAATAAATAAATACGCCACGTTTTTCTTTTTCCATCATATGCCGCATCATCGCCATAATGTCTGAAGATTGACAAAAAACGTCATTTATAATGTTTTCATGATGTAAATGCACAGGAATATCCTCCCCCTCACGGACATCACCAAAAACAATTGCAATATGCTGAACGACTTCCCAAGGGAGTTGATAACTTTGAACAATAGCGGGACCTAGAGATGTTTCAATAGGCATTTCTCCAATATGCTTGATCAATATTTCCTTACGTTGACGGTAAGCAATTAAATCTGCAACCGTTATCGTGTGTAACCGATTATTTTGTGCAAATTTAATGATCTGATCGCCATGTTTAACGCTGCCATCATCATTGACCAACTCACCAATAACACCAACTGGTGGCAAACCAGCTAATTTACATAAATCAACAGCGGCTTCCGTATGACCTGAACGCATGAGCACCCCCCCTTCATGCGCAATCAAAGGAAAAATATGTCCTGGACGGACAAAATCGTGGGCGCCAGCATTTGGATTAGCAAGATTACGAACTGCCAATGTGCGGTCATGTGCCGAAATCCCCGTCGTTATCCCATGTTTAAAATCCACAGTAACAGTAAATTGTGTCCCATGTGCAGAGTTATTATCTGGTACCATAGGAGCAAGATTAAACCGTTGTGCTTCTTTTTTTGGCATAGGTGTGCACACAATACCTGTTGTGTGACGAAGAATAAATGCCATCTTTTCTTCTGTACAATGCACTGCAGCAACAGTTAAATCACCCTCATTTTCACGGTCATCATCATCTGTCACCACAACAATTTCACCGCGTTCAAAAGCTTTAAGTGCAGAAACAATTTTTTTTTCATCATACGCCATTGTCCACCTTCTCAATCACCCAACTTGACCGCGATGTCTTAGATAATGGTCAGCAATAGCACAAGCAACCATCGCTTCACCAACAGGAACGGCACGAATCCCAACACATGGATCATGACGTCCCTTCGTTATAACATCTATATCATGACCATCAACATCAATGGAGCGACGAGGCGTTAAAATTGATGAAGTAGGCTTTACAGCAAAACGTGCAACAATTGGCTGTCCACTCGATATTCCCCCTAAAATACCACCAGCATGATTGGATAAAAAAAGCGGTTTTCCATCATTTCCCATTCGCATTTCATCGGCATTTTCTTCTCCCCTCAGACGGGCTGCCGCAAAACCATCACCAATTTCAACACCTTTTACCGCATTAATCGACATAAGTAACGAGGCAATATCTTGATCAAGCTTTGCGTAAATAGGGGCTCCTAAACCTGCCGGAACATTTTCTGCAACGATCTCAACAATCGCACCAACAGATGTCCCTTCTTTACGAAGTTTATTGATATAATCACTAAAAATGTGAACCATTTCTGCATCAGCTGTAAAAAAAGGATTATTATCAACCTCTGACCAATCCCAACGATCACGATTAATATTATGAGGACCAATTGCTATCACTGCTCCTCGTACAATCAAACCAGGAACGATTTTACGAGCAAATGCACCAGCTGCAACACGTGCTGCCGTCTCCCGTGCCGAAGCACGTCCCCCGCCTCGAAAATCACGAATGCTATATTTAATATCATAAGTATAATCCGCATGTCCTGGGCGATACTGATGGGCAATCGAGCTATAATCCTTCGAACGTTGATCTGTGTTTCGAATCAACAGAGAAATTGGTGTACCTGTTGTCACCAATGTCATACCATCGTCTTGAACGACAACTCCTGAAAGGACCTCTACTTCATCTGGTTCTCGGCGCTGCGTTGTGTATTCTGATTGTCCTGGTTTGCGTTTATCAAGATAAGCTTGAACTTCTGCAAGAGTAAAAATAATCCCAGGTGGACAACCATCAATGACACAACCAAGAGCAGCACCATGACTTTCACCCCATGTTGTTACACGAAACAAATGACCAAATGTATTATGCGACATGAAAAAAGATCCGTTTCTCTGTCAAATATATACAACGACAACGTATGTTGTGTGCTATACACAAGATAGCTCTTTGCTCCCAAATACTCCTGGCCACTTTAAATTTGGTCAAATTACTGCTGTCCAATAAAATCCTATAAACCAAACTTTATTCTTTAACGACAGAAATGTCCGGTGCATCAACTGCTTTCATACCTATGATATTATAACCTGAATCGACATGATGGACTTCACCGGTAACGGAACGAGACAAATCTGAAAGAAAATAAAGCGCAGAATCACCAACCTCTTCAATTGTTACCGTACGACGTAATGGAGCATTATATTCATTCCATTTTAAAATATAACGAAAATCACCAATACCAGAAGCCGCTAACGTTTTAATTGGTCCAGCAGATATAGCATTAACACGAATATTTTGAGGACCTAAATCTACCGCTAAATATTTCACGCTCGCTTCAAGAGCTGCTTTGGCAACCCCCATTACATTATAATTGGGAACAACCTTTTCTGCACCATAATAGGTTAGTGTCAAGATTGAACCACCATCTGACATCAATCTTTCTGCACGCTTCGTTAGAGCTGTTAAGGAATAAACGGAAATATTCATGGTCATCATAAAATTTGATTCGCTGATATCAATATAACGACCACTTAATTCATCTTTATCAGAAAAACCAATAGCATGAACTAAAAAATCAAGTTTGCCCCATTTCTTCTCTATTTCTCTAAAGACCGTATCAATAGAGACACTGTCAGAAACATCACAATGTCCACAAACAAATCCCTTTAATTCTTCAGCCAAAGGCTCAACACGCTTTTTCATTGCTTCACCCTGATAGGTAAAAGCAAGCTCTGCCCCTGCGCTATTTGCCGCTTTAGCGATTCCCCAAGCGATGGAGCGATTATTGGCCAATCCCAAAATTAAACCACGCTTACCATACAATAAACCATTACCCTTAGCCATCAGCACTGCCCCATTGTTACTTAAAATTAATATTATTCATCTGCCTATGACACAGGTCAACTTTTTCTTCAAGCAATTGGTTTAAAATCAAACAAAAACTACGCTTTATATATAAAAAATTTTAAAATTAATCTTGTTGCATTTGCAAAAACTGTTCTAGCGCAGCATTTTCACCTTCCGGCAACATAATGCGAACATGCACATAAAAATCATCTCTTGTACCATTTTTTAAACGAAGCCCTTTTCCTTTCAACCGTAAAACGCGATCAGAACTTGACCAAGCAGGAATCGTTAAAACCACACGTCCCTCCAACGTCTCAACCTCTTCTTTTGCTCCCAAAACAGCATGTTTAAGAGAAACTGGTAAATCAAGATGGAGTGCTCTTCCTTCAACCCGAAAACGAGGATGTTTTTGAATCTGAATGGTTATCAACGCATCTCCTGCTTGCCCGTGAGGGACCTCTTCTCCCTGACCTTTTAAACGAATAGTCTGTCCATCTTCAATATAATCTGGGAGTTTAATTTTTAACTTTTTTCCATTTGGAAAAACAGCTTCTACCTTTTCTGCGCCAACCATCTGCTCTAATGTTATGGCAAGATTAGCACGAATATGTGCTCCTTGTTTGGGACGGTTATAGTGTGTGGAATTCGAAAAGCTACCTCCTCCTCCAAACAGATCCCGAAAAATATCACTCGCATCAAAACCTGCACCACCTGAAGAGGAAAAATCAAATCCCTTTGCTCTTCCTGAAAAGGGATTTTCTTTATTGCTAAAATTTTCACCAGCACCATAGGCTTGATAAAGCGGTTTTCCTTCCATATCAATTTCACCGCGGTCAAATTGTGCCTTTTTATCTTTATCACCTATAATTTCGTAAGCTTGATTAATTTCAGCAAATTTTTCTTTAGCCCTTGTATCATCTTTATTATGGTCTGGATGATACTTCTTTGCTAATCTTCTAAATGCCGATTTAATCTCTTGCGATTTTGCGGTACGTGCCACACCCAGAATCGTGTAGGGATCACGCATATTGCCCTCTTTTCAATTTTTTCGTTTTCAAAATATCAACTGATATGTTGTCCAATATCCTTGTATAACTTCATCAGTCTATTCTAGAGAATAATTTCTTCTTTTCCCTTTATATGTCTATCAATAAACTAAAATACCAGATAAAATGAGACATTTATTTAATATAGCTCATTGTAGTCTATGCTAAAGTAAAAATAATTAAACTACCATAGAAATACACGATAGCATTAGCTTTTTGAAAATAAGAAAAAATGGTACTGTAACTTCTTGATGCTAAAGTAAATGAGAAAATGCCTCACCCATGCTCACTGATATTTGGAGAAACTATGAGCAACAAAATACCAACAGATGATCATTTTATGCAAATACAAAAACCTTTTGAGCTTTTCGAAAAGTGGCTTGAAGAGGCAACGGTAAGTGAAATAAATGATCCAAATGCTATGGCATTGGCAACAGTTGACGAAACAGGACTCCCTAATGTTCGTATGGTTCTCCTCAAAGACTACAGTCCCCAAGGCTTCGTCTTCTATACCAATTATGAAAGCTGTAAAGGACAAGAAATTTTAAAATCAATGAAAGCATCCTTGGGTTTTCATTGGAAGTCACTCCGTCGTCAGGTCAGAATTAGAGGAATTGTTGAAAAAGTAAGTCAACAGGAAGCTGATGCCTATTTCCAATCGCGACCACGTGGTAGTCGAATTGGTGCATGGGCATCTAAACAATCTCAACCTTTAGACAATCGTTTTGTTCTCGAAAAAGCAATTGCTCAATATACTGCGCGTTATGCTCTAGGCAATATTCCACGACCACCTTATTGGTCTGGGTTTCGTGTTAAACCCCTTTCTATAGAGTTCTGGTGCGATCGCCCATTTCGTTTACATGATCGTCTGCTTTTTACACGCGATTGTGTTGCACACAGCGATTGGAAAAGACAAAAACTTTATCCCTAATTCTTCAAACTTCATCGTTATGAAGATTTTTTCTTCCCAGCAGTTAAACAGATATTTTTATTTGAAAAACTCTAAAAGAAGATGATTTATTTTATTTAAGAAGAATTTCATTTTCACTGTAAAAGTTGATTGGTAATATTTTCTACTGTATCATTTGAAAATAGATAAGCAACAAGCTTATTTAAAAGAAAATACTGTATTCAGCAGAAACTATGATTTTAGCTAATTTATTTTTAGACCGCAGGATAAAATATCGTCCATATACCCCCACATACTAAACCAGCAAAAATTACAAAACCAATAAGCGAATTAGATTTGAAAAGCCTGAGGCATTGTGAACTGTCATCTATATCAATGACTTTAATTTGAATAAACATATGGATGCTTGCCACAAAAACCCCCAAAAAACTAAGAGAAGGGACTCCAGCTAAATAAAATGCGAGACTAACGAACACCACAAAACCACCATACAAAAATACTAAAGCACGCTTGGTTCTTTTACCAAAGAGAAGAGCCGTGGAACGGACACCAACAGTAGCGTCATCTTCTTTATCTTGATGTGCGTAGATTGTATCGTATCCTATAGTCCACAAGATTGATCCCACATAAAGCAAGATTGGTGCCCAGCTTAAACTTCCAACGACAACAGCCCACCCCATTAATGCCCCCCAATTAAATGCAACGCCTAAAAAAAACTGCGGCCAATATGTTACGCGTTTCATAAAAGGATAAAATGCAACAGCTATCAATGACGAAATACCTAGAAAAAAACTAAACCCATTAAATTGTGATAAAACGACTAAACCAACCAAACATTGCACAAGTATAAAAACTCTTGCTTGAAACCGACTCACATGTCCTGTCGGCAATGGGCGAGAACGTGTTCTTTCTACCTGAGCATCAATTTTATAGTCAATAAGATCATTCCAAGTACATCCTGCCCCTCGCATAGCAATAGATCCCAGAAAAAAAAGAAAAAGATACCAAACCCAATGAAGAAACATTGATAAAAGAGTATCGTAATGTATGTTATAAGAAAAAAAAGCCATTGTTGTTGACCAAAAACAAGGCCACATCAACAATTGCCATCCGATAGGCCTATCCCAACGTGCCAATTGTGCATAAAACCATAAAGAACAGGGAAGAAAATTGTAGACCCATTGTTTGGAAGATGCATCCATAACCCGTCCTTGGCTATCATAGGACTGAACATGCGCAATATTTTTATTTTTTTTCATCAAATGATTTACCTTTGGTCTTGCGATAGAGACATTTCATTCTTATGAGAAGGAGATGAGATTAATCATCTTTTATGAGAGGAGCAAGCAATGAATATTCTTCTTATTGGCTCTGGTGGACGAGAACATGCTTTAGCATGGAAAATAGCAGCATCACCACTTCTAACAAAGTTATATTGTGCTCCTGGAAACCCTGCAACAACAGAATTTGGTGAAAATATTAATTTAAACATTGATGACCATCCCCTTGTTATTGATTTTTGTAAGGCACATTCTATTGATCTTGTGATTGTAGGACCAGAAGCACCATTGGTTGCGGGTATAACAGACTCTCTTAATAGCGCTAACATTTGTGTATTTGGTCCTACTCAAAAAGCTGCTCAACTAGAAGGTTCAAAAGCTTTTACAAAAGATTTATGTCGTAAGAATAACATTCCTACAGGAAGTTACCAATGCTTTAATGATGCCTCTAAAGCTAAAGCTTACATTCATCAACAAGGTGTTCCCATTGTTATTAAAGCTGATGGCTTAGCGGCTGGCAAAGGTGTTGTGGTTGCAACAACTATGGAAGAAGCATTTAACGCAGTCGATGCCTGCTTCAAAAGTGCATTTGGAGATGCAGGAAAAAAAATTGTTGTAGAATCTTTTCTTGAAGGTGAAGAAGCAAGCTTCTTCTGCCTTTGTGATGGTAACGTTGCTCTTCCTTTTGGATCTGCTCAAGATCATAAACGTGTAGGTGATGGGGATATTGGAGCAAACACCGGTGGGATGGGTGCTTATTCACCAGCGCCCATCATGACCCAAGAAATAGTGAATCGTACCCTCAAAGAAATTGTTGAACCAGCTTTAAAAAGCATGAAAGAAATGGGCGCCCCCTTTAGAGGTATTCTCTTCGTCGGATTAATGATAACGCAAAAGGGACCCGAACTCATTGAATTTAACGTACGATTCGGTGACCCTGAATGTCAAGTTTTAATGATGCGTCTCAAAGATGACATTTTGCCAATTTTTCTTGCTGCAGCTCAAGGAAAACTTGAAAATAAACCTCTTTGGTGGTCTGAAAAAACTGCTCTCACCGTTGTTATGGCTGCTAATGGTTATCCAGACTCTCCCCAAAAAGGTACTGTTATCCGTAACGTTGATAAAGTAAACACTCTTCCCAATGTGAAAGTTTTTCAAGCTGGTACAGTATTGCGTGATGGAGAACTCATTGCAAATGGTGGACGCGTTCTCAATATAACAGCAACAGGAAAAACAATTACACATGCACAAAAACGTGCTTATGAAGCTGTTGATTGTATTGATTGGCCAGAAGGTTTTGTTCGTCGTGATATCGGATGGAGAGCCATTGCGCGAGAAAACTAAATCCTTTGAATATTCTTTTTTACGATTTGATTATTTTATATAAGAGCATGATACGCAAATTTTCTCACTGTTTTACGTTGACCATAATTTTTAAAAAATGAGTGTGCTTTCCTTTGAATAATCAAATATTGTAAATAGGATATCTACTCATGATAAATTAGGAAGATTTTCTGAATATGACACTGTAATATAAACTGATCATTTTACTGTTGTATTTACTTTAAACGCATTTTCTCATCACTTTTATAAACACTTTCTTTCTTATAAAATCCTGAAGAAAAAAATATATACCTATCATTTATTTTATTCTTTAATAAAATTCCGCTTTTACGAAAAATAAAATGCCCCAAAAAAGATCCTGATGTTATTCGCGTGCGAATTCTTAAACAATATCTCTCCTGCTCGTCACTCCCATTTTACGACACTACCTGCAAATAGTATAAATCCATTCTGCCATCTTTCTGGAATAAAGATAAAAACCGATACCATCATTGTATTTTCCAGCTCTCAATATTACGATAACCCTTTCTATCTAAATGATTTTTATTATAAGATGGAGATGAAATAAAAATATTTTGCAATATTCCAAGCTCTCATTCAACATAGAGAAATGATTTATAAAAAAGTAAAAAACACTCCCAGTCATCTGCTCGTGTTTTAATGATGTGGCAAAAACCAAAAATTACACCGCCAAAAAAACAGTTTCTATTGTTATGAAAACCGTTTTTATCTCTCCGAAAAAAGTGCTTAACATAACCGATTCCTGCTGCCAATGTATGGTGTCAAAAAACTCTCATTTACAATCATTGACTTCCTCTTTGCCTTAAAGAACCAAAAGTCATGCCAAATTTCGCCTGTAAACGTCTGGATTCTCATTGAGCGGGTTCCTCTTGATTCCCACCCATATGTTTCACTTACACAAAAACCGACAAGCAAACTTAAGAATATTCGCCATGTCCTCTAAAACACTTCATGTGTGAAGTTTACATACCTTATATTACCGCCCCAAACAACGATGTTTTATGATACAACAAGATAAATGCTTATGGTATTACAAAAATGAATGCATATTAATATTACTGGAGTGCAATTCGATTCGAAATCACCAAACGCAAGCCTAACGGATTGCTATAACGAAGTAAAAAACGCTTTTGTTTAGAATGTGCTGTTGTACCAAAAAATCGATGTAAATCAGAACGATCTTTTACAACCAGAATGCGATTATCTTCATTGATCATAAGCATGGGGAGGCCATAAGTATCCGCCCATAATCGCCAATCCAGAAGAACATTATTCAAATCTCTGGAAACCAAAAGCGGTATACAAACTTCCTCATCGGCATGCAGTAATTCTAATGCAACAGCTCTTTCTCCTGAACGCGTTTTTACGGTACGTGCTGCAATTCCTTGGAAATGATAAGGGGGTATTAAATGCGATAAGCTTGAAGGCATATCCGTTTTAAAAGAAACACCACCCTCATTTAATGAACAAATAACCTGATTACCCGTTTTGGATGAAAAATATGTCGTCGTTTGTGGCAAATGGCACGGATCTAACCGAAATTCAAGCACCGCTTTTGCCTGATTAAAGCATTGATTAGCCATATACATTATCCCAATTTATCTTAAATAATATACACCATTTAGCAGCTTTTTCTCATTGGATTATTAAAAGTTTGAATAAAAAACAACTGGTTTCTTTTTTGGTTATTAAAATCTAAATAAAAATACATGATCACCATTCTTGAATTATAATACTTTTCCGGGATTCATTATCCCTAAAGGATCGAGCGTTTTTTTAATCCCTTGCATAATATCCAATGCGACAGGCGATTTAAAAGAACGAAGTTCTTCGCGCTTAAGCTGACCAATTCCATGCTCAGCAGAAAATGCACCTCTATAGTCCATCACTAAACTATGAATGTGATGATTCATTTTTGACCATAACTGCAAGAACACTGTCGTATCAGCTCCTACAGGTTGTGTAATGTTATAATGTAAATTTCCATCGCCCATGTGTCCAAAACAAATCACCCGTGCTCCTGGAGCAATATCTTCAACAATAAGTGCTGCCTCAGCAATAAAATCAGGAATAGAAGCAAGTGGGACTGCAATATCATGCTTAATGGACCCTCCTGCTAACTTTTGTGCTGATGATATACTTTCTCGTAATTGCCAAAAAAAATCTTGCTGTTTTAAAGATTGTGCAATAACTGCATCTTCTATCACCGCATTTTTTAAAGCTTCTTCTAAAATAATACTCAATACTGATAGCGCCTCATCATTGCCTTGCAACGATGAAATGTTCATTAATACATACCATTCATGTTTCCGCTGGAGAGGAGGCTTCTCACACATCTTATAATCTAAAGCCATTTGCAAACTGAGATTTCCCATGAGCTCAAACCTGTCAACATCCCTCCTCCGTATTCTTGAGCCAGAGATAAAAATTCTAAAGCCTTCGCCGGACTATACAATCCCACCAAAGCAACAGCTTTTCCTTTTATTTTTGGAAACATCTTCAAAACGGCTGCAGTTATAACACCTAATGTGCCTTCTGCACCAATAAAAAGATTTTTCAAATCGTAACCGCTATTGTCTTTTTTAACAAAACGCAAATCATCTAAAATACGGCCATCCGGTAAAACAACTTCCAAACCAAGACAAAGATCACGCATATTGCCATAGGCTAAAACAGCAGTCCCTCCAGCATTCGACGAAAGATTTCCTCCTACTTGGCAAGAACCTTCGGATGCCAAAGAAAGAGGGAAAAAACGACCTGATTCATCCACTTTTTTCTGTAAATCCTGTAAAATAACACCAGCCTCTACAACAACAAAATTTCCCTCAAGATTTATAGCTCTAATCTTATTTAATCGCTCCATGGATAAAAGAATGCTCCCTCCTCTTTTATCTGGTTGTTGCCCCCCTACAAGCCCTGTATTTCCACCCTGTGGCACAATCGGTGTGCGTGTTTTGCTCGCTAACTGCATAATCGATGAGACCTCTGCGCAAGAAGATGGACGTAAAAGTAAAGGTGTTTTTCCATGAAAAAGCCCACGCTCTTCAAGCAAATACGGTGCAATCAACGCTTGATCTGTTATAGCATGCTTAGCACCAACAATTTCCCTAAACCCCTCAATTAATTCCTGCTCCATGTTCATTTCTCCTTTGGAGCCGCAGCCCGTATAAGACGATCATTGATAGCCTCCCCTAATCCGTGTGATGGAATAGGTTCTACTGCAATACATCTCACTTTAAATGAATCTAATTCCTTCATATATTGAAATAAATGAGAGGCTGCCTCTTCCAACTTTCCATCTTCGCTAAGGTTTAAAATAGAAACAGCATTTTCAACCCCCATAACGCGCTTTGAACCAAATGCTAAAAGCGCTTCACCATTTTCCACCTTTTCTACATTCAAACGAATCATGGCATTGGGAGCATAATGCGACTTTAACATCCCTGGAGCTTCAATCATCGCCCTTTGATCTATCCGTTTTAAAGACTTCCCCACAACTTCTTCAATTTTATCAGCCGTAAGCCCCCCTGGACGTAAAAGATAAATATTTTCACCACAAATCTTAATAATCGTTGATTCAAGCCCTATTTTAGCAGGTCCTCCGTCTAATATCAAAGGAACAGATTCCCCCAAAGATGCAAAAACAGCCTCAGCTGAAGTAGGACTAAGACACCCCGATTGATTCGCACTAGGAGCAGCAAGTGGGCGGCCAAAATGTTGTACCACTTCCGCAAAACGACTGTCTGGAAAACGAACAGCCAAGGTATTCAAACCAGAAGTTGTTAAAGGATGGATATTATGCTGTTCCTTTAAAGGCAAAACCAATGTCAAAGGCCCTGGCCAAAATTTCTTCATTAATTGGCGTGAAAGAAAGTCAATTTTAACATAACGTTCCGCCATTTCGATGCCGCTGACATGCGCAATAAGAGGATTAATTTGCGGACGATTCTTTGTAGAAAAAATAGAAGAAATTGCCCTCCCATTGGTTGCGTCGCCCGCTAATCCATAAACAGTTTCCGTTGGTAACGCTACTAACTTCCCTTGTTCAAGAAGCGCTATTGCCTCTCTTATCGAAGCACTATTGAGTGGTAGAATCGTCATGATACACCATTTCTATAACACTCTTTTAGTGGTGCAAAACTATAACGATGTAATCCTATAATTGGTCCATATTTATCAAGAGCTGTACGATGCGCTAGCGTTGCATAACCTACATGCTTCTCTAAACCATACCCTTTATAAACTTGTCCTGCACATTCCATCATCCGGTCACGCGTTACTTTTGCAATAATAGATGCGGCTGCAATTGAAACCGAACGCTGATCGCCCTTAATCAACGCCATTGCAGGACAGGACAACTCAAAAGGAATATCACGTCCATCAACAAGGACGTAGTGGGCTGGAATGGCTAATCCTATAATACAGCGACGCATTGCTTCTAAAGTTGCTTTTCTAATATTAGATTGATCAATTGTACGGGCACAAAGACTAGCGACTGAAACCGCTAATGCACTTTGCAAAATTTCATGATAAAGTCTATTTCGTTGGAGAAAAGAAAGTTTTTTTGAATCATTCAACCCATTAGGAATATGATCTTTATCCAAGATAACTGCTGCCGTTACGACAGGTCCAGCGAGAGGCCCCCGCCCTACTTCATCAACACCTGCAATATGAAAAAAACCCTGTTTTTGCAAATCCAATTCGCACAAAAAATTTGGTTGAAGCGGAAGATTAAACATCTTTGATAAATCACAAATACAACAAACATACATCTATTTCTGTAGCCTGATCATTTTTTGCAAGCATTACAGTTTTAAATGGCTCTTCAAACATTCTGCAAATTCTTGCACAAAAGATAAAAAAAACACAAAATAAAAAGTATTTTTTTGTCTATTTTCTTTTCTCAAAGACCATTCTAGCATGTATTTATTTTATCTGAAAAACAAAAAATACATTTCTTTGGTTACTCTCTTTCATTATGTATAATAAAATTATGACAAAATAAAATCTTTTATATTTATTTGTCAAAGATTTCCTAAAGTCATGATAGGTTTTACAAACCAACTTGGGTGCATTGATTTGATAAAAAGAGCTGCTTGCTGCGCCGTTTGTTTATTTTTAAAAATGCCAAAGCAAGTTGCTCCCGTTCCAGACATACGGGAGAAAAGAGCCCCACATTCATCTAATATAGATAACACTTCAGCTAACTGAGGTGCTATTTTTAATGTAGAAGAAAAAAGATCATTCCGCGTTTCTTGTAAAGCTTCAACCAATGAATCAACACTCTTTAAAGCGTCTATATTAATTTTTAAAGAAGGATTATGACGCTTCTCTAACGCTTTAAAAACAGTTTGTGTTGAAATCTCTTGTCCATGATTAACCAATACTATTGCAAGAGAACAGGCTCCTTTTAGTGGTATCATCTCTTGACCAATTCCTTTGACCAAAAGCGGCTGCTGGTATTCTAATGCACAAAGGCACATGGGAACATCAGCACCAAGAACTAAGCTCATTTTTGCTAATTCTTCGTAAGGGCAATCAAGATTCCACTGTTGGCGCAACATGCTTACAACCCCAGCTGCATCACCTGAGCCACCACCAATGCCTGAAGCAACAGGTAATGTTTTTACAAGCCGAAAAAAAGCAGGTTGAGCACATTCAGGAAAAGTCTTATGCATCAAATCCCGTGCGCGAATAACCAAATTATCTAAATGAGAAACAAGGCCTTTTGCAAACGGTCCCGTCAAAACAAACTGATTATTTTCACAAGGTGCATAGTGTAGACAATCGCCGCTAAGACTAAAATAAACCAAACTTTCTATTAAATGATATCCATCAGCACGTTGCCCCACAATATGTAGAGCTAAATTCAATTTAATAGGTGTAAATAAATAGGAATGTCTTTGAAACGAAGCTTGTACATTTGATATCATATGACGTAATATTCACCTGCATAGGGTCCTTTTACAATTCCCCCCTTTTATCCATACTTTTAGCACAAGCCCTATAAACAGCTTGGAATATTCTTAATCGTTTTCTAAACAAACAATAAATAAAGAGTTCTCATACAAAATAAACGACATGCTCTGATTCGTATCATTTCAAGCCTTTTTTCTTCTAGCATCTGTTTTTAGATAAAAATCTCTCTGACTTGAATGATCCTTTCCATCACAAACCGTAACGCTGCCAAAGTGCTCGCTCTTCTGCTGCCATCAATACGCTATCAACAACTGTATAAACCGTATGTGCTGTCACTCCTGAAGGCGTTTTAGGTCCTAAAAAACTTTTTGGAGGCATAATAAGTCGAAGTTTTGCATCCTTACCAAAGCGCTCCTTAATAACAGAACGTACATCATTCAATCCATCAACCAGACCAAGCTCAACGCTTTGTTTTCCACTCCAAAACATTCCTGTAAAGAGATTCGAATCATCTGATAATTTTTCAGCACGCCGTTCTTTAACCAAATCGATAAAAGTTTGATGCACTTCAAGTTGGAGAGATTTCAAATGCTCAATATCTGCCTTTTTTTCTGGCTGAAATGGATCTAAGGTAACTTTGTTCTTTCCTGCTGTATATACACGCCGTTCGATACCAATTTTCTTCAAAAGCTCCGGAAAACCAAAGGAAGCTGAAACCACTCCAATGGAACCAACAATTGAAGAAGGATCTGCAAAAATTTCATCCCCCGCACAAGCAATCATATAACCACCGGATGCTGCAATATCTTCAATAAACACAAGAACCTTTTTATTTTTTTCTTCTGCCAAGTCACGAATACGCTTGAAGATAAAACGCGATTGTACAGGTGAACCACCAGGAGAATTAATAATAAGTGCAACAGCCGGTGACTTTTTGTGTGCAAAAGCCTTCTCTAAAAGATTTGCACACCTACTAAAGGAAAGGGTACGAGATATAGATGCTGATGAATCCATAATTGCTCCTTGAAGGCGCACCACTGGAACTTCAAGTTTCTCGGAAAAAAAACGGCGTGGAATAAAACTTTTAATAACATCCATCAAAACAAAATCTCCTTATAAATTAAGAACAGTTAAATAGGCAAGGACAACAAAAAGGAAGAACGCGATAACATCCAAAAGCGCCGATCAATCCCCACATTACAAGCAGAAATATAATTTCACCCAAAGTCAAACCTCTCTAATAACAAAGTTTAGACTTTAAATAATAAACTAAAAAACACAAGATACTATTAGAAAAGTTCCCACAAGCTTATATATCCATTATTAATTGCATCAACCCGTGGTGAAAAAGTATGGTTATTGCCTTCATGTATAACCAATGCCGGTAAAATAGATAAAGCTGTTCTGCTTCCTCGTTTTGCGTAAAATAAAAGACGAATTGCTGCTGTTTTCGCGCGTGCATGCACAGGAATTATACAAATACCACCGAAACGCCCTTCTAAAGCACGCAAGATATCTGTCAGCGATTGTGGACGCGCAATGAGTCCTAAGTATCCACCTGGTTTAACAATGGCTGCTGCACTCCGCAACCAATTATCAAACATCGCTTCAGACATAACATGTGCTTCAGATTTTTGTTTATCAGGTGTCTTGCGATCAGTAGGCTTATTAAAAGGTGGATTCATAATCGCAAAATCAAAGCTATTATCTATCAAACCTGCTCTTATACGAGCATTCCCTTTGAAGGTAACATCTGCTTCTAGCAAACAAATTCGGCTAGCAAATTGTTTATTTTGTTTTAGCATAAGCGTTTTTTGAGCATAAGATACCATAAAAGCTGAACGTTCAACTAAGGTAACATGAACTTTCAGACAACGCGAAGCAACAGCCAACCCTGCAGCTCCAGCGCCTGCACCTAAATCAACAACCTTGCCCTTTAAATTACTTGGAACCAAACTAGCTAATAACATCGCATCCATTCCAGAACGATGACCATATTTATGGGGTTGAACCAAATAAAATTTCCCGCGGTGAAAACTGTCAATTGTTTCACCACTCTGATTCGCTGTCTTATCCATTTAAAAGCCTAATGTTCACCTTTACAAACCACATTTTTGCCATTCAGCTTCTATTTTAAATTTTTTTATTATTTCATAACAACAAAATTACACTCACTAAAGAACATTCCTTGCCAATAACATTCCAAGCTTACACTTCAAAGCGCCATCAAAAGCTTGAGTCAAAACCAAACCCCCTTTATGCTAGTAAACAAAGTAAATTTTATATATGTCCATTGCAATACTCTAGGAGTAAACACATTGAGTGCAGCTATCAAACCAGAAAAAATAAAAAATAATCGAATTTCTCTTCAATCTCTTGTCAATCTTACTCAAAAAGATATGGAGCGCGTAAATCAATTTATTCTCTCTATGACCAAATCAGAGATTGAGATGATCCCTGAAATTTCTAACCATCTTATTTCATCAGGTGGAAAGCGATTACGCCCAATGATTACGCTCGCTTCTGCTCATATGTTCGGTTATCAAAGTGACGGGCATATAAAACTCGCAACAGCTGTTGAATTTATGCATACAGCAACATTATTACACGATGATGTGATTGATGAAAGTAATTTGCGACGTGGAAAATCCACTGCACGGATGATTTGGGGAAATCAAGCAAGTGTACTTGTTGGTGATTTCCTGTTGGGTCAGGCTTTTAAAATGATGGTCGATGTCGGTTCCATAGAAGCGCTCTCTGTCCTAGCGAACGCTGCTGCAATTATTGCTGAAGGAGAAGTTATGCAACTTTCTGCTGCAAAAAATATCAAAACTAGCCCTTCAGACTATCTCAAAATCATCAATGCAAAAACAGCCGCACTTTTTTCAGCAGCCGCTGAAGTAGGACCGATTGTTGCTGGCTATGGACATAACGAGCGTTCTTCATTACGTGAATATGGAACATCTTTAGGTTTAGCTTTCCAATTGATTGATGATGCACTTGACTATAGCGGTAGTGCTGAAAACTTAGGAAAAAATATAGGGGATGATTTTAGAGAAGGAAAAATAACAATGCCTGTTATTATAGCATATGAACGTGGAAATATGGTAGAAAAAAAATTCTGGAAACAAGCACTTGAAGATGGCAATAACAATAATGAAGCCTTCGCATACGCGCAACACTTAATAGAAAAGTATGATAGTATCACAGATACAGTAGAACAAGCGCGCATCTATGGAAAACATGCAATTGATGCTCTTGTTCCCATAAACAAAAATCTTGCTTACAATGCTCTCGTTGAGACTGTTGAATTTTGTATTGCGCGCGTAAACTGAATTCTTTGTAAGAATCGCAGTATTCCTCAACAAAGTAATGAGATATGATCTATAAACAACACCATCGATTGATTATCTTGAAAAGGATTAGCTCCATGTGCTCTGCAACGGTATCTCGACTTTTTACCCTCTTTATCGTGGGTATCATGCTGATGCCATCCCCCACCTACAGTAAAATAAGCACCACAATTCATACAAGCTCATTTACAGGTGCTTATTTAGCTGGAAGGGTTGCAAATCATGAAAATAAAACAGAACTTGCTATCAATTACTTTAAACAAGCACTCGTTTATCAACCTGATAACATTGAAACACAAAAAGAGCTCCTTGAAGCTATGCTCTCGGTAGGAAACTTTAAAGAAGCTGTCCAACAAGCCCAAAAACTCAAAGAGCAAGGTGTTATAACTCCCTTTGTTTCCTTAACTTTGTCAGTAGAAAGTCTCATCAAAAAAGACTATAAGAATGCCAATTTTCTTCTGAAATCAAAAGAACCTCCGACATCCAATAATCCAATACCTGAACTCATCGGTGCTTGGATTACATTTGGATCTGGACAAAAATCTCAAGCAATCGCTGACCTTAAGAAACTCAAAGGTCCTGTCTGGTATGACCTTTTTATATCTTATCATCTAGCACTTATGAGCGACCTTGCAGAACGGCCAAAGGATGCAAAACAATATTTCATTAAAGCACTTAGTAACAAACAGGGGACTCTTATCGCTCCTAATACCTATGAACGTATTATCATCGCCTATGCCTCATTCCAATTGCGCCATAATATGCGCAACCAAGCTCTTCAAACAATCCAACATGGCGAACAAATGTTGTCAGGTCGAGAAGTCCTTAAGAACTTTCGAGAAAAAATTGAAAAAAATTCTTTCTTAGAGAGAGTTATTAAAACACCTCAACAAGGAGCAGCCGAGGTATTGTATAATTTTGGAACAGCCCTCAACCACAAAAACTCAGGGCGAATTGCACGTATTTTTAAGCAATTATCTTTCGCCTTATACCCTCAAAATAACGCAACACTGTTTCAGCTCGCACACATTTCTGCTAAATTGAGTGATCCTCATCAAGCAATTAAACTTTATCGCGCTTTATCCCCTAAATCTCCTTATTACAAAGATGGACAACTTCATCTTGCATTCCTTCTTGCCAATAACAATAATTACAAAGAAGCAATAAAATTACTCACATTGTTAAATGAAAAATTTCCCAATGATCGTAATATTTTGATAACGCTCGTTGCTTTTTATATGCAGAACAATAAATTTCTTGAGGCCATTAAAACTCTAGACTACGCTATTGCTCAGATAAAAAACTTTCAGCAGGACGATTGGAAACTCTTTTATCAGCGTGGTATTGCTTTTGAACGTTTAAAGCAATGGCCAAAAGCGGAAATTAATTTGCGAAAATCACTTGAATTTTTCCCAAACCAACCGCAGGTTCTTAATTATTTAGCCTATTCCCTTGTGGAACGTGGTGAGAAGCTTGAAGAATCGCTCCGTATGCTGCAAAAAGCTTCTGCTTTGCAAGCTCACAACAGTCATATTCTCGATTCTTTAGGGTGGGCTTATTATAAATTAAAAGAATATAATAAAGCAGTGCAAATATTAGAAAATGCTGTCAGATTACAACCTGAGGACCCAACACTGAATGATCATTTAGGGGATGCCTATTGGAAAGTTGGACGTAAACGTGAAGCAATCTTTCAATGGAACCACGCAATTGACGGAAAACCAGAAAATTCTGAACAAATTCAAGAAAAGTTGAAATTTGGTTTGCAATAAACAATGCTTAACCATAAACAACATGAAATAATAAACAGAGAAACTAAAATTACTTTGTTTTTTGTTTAGTCCAATATAAAGAGTATAAAGCGTGAAACTACCTGAACATCTTAACCCCAAACGTTCTTTTCAGGGACTAATCTTAACTTTGCAAAATTATTGGGCATACTATGGATGTGCAATTTTGCAACCTTACGATATGGAAGTCGGAGCTGGGACTTTTCATCCAGCAACAACATTACGCTCTCTAGGTCCACGCCCTTGGAAAGTTGCTTATGTCCAACCCTCCAGACGTCCAACAGATGGCCGATATGGTAAGAATCCAAATCGTTTACAACACTATTATCAATTCCAAGTGCTTCTCAAACCCTCCCCGCTCAATCTACAAGAACTTTATATAAAGTCGCTACAAGCTATCGGGCTTGATATAAAACTGCATGATATTCGCTTTGTTGAAGATGATTGGGAAAGTCCCACCCTTGGTGCTTGGGGGCTTGGATGGGAATGCTGGTGCGATGGAATGGAAGTCTCTCAATTTACTTATTTTCAACAAGTTTGTGGCATTGAGTGTGCTCCAGTTTCAGGGGAGCTCACATACGGTCTTGAGCGTCTAGCGATGTATATCCAAGGGGTTGATAACGTCTATGACCTTAACTTTAATGGATTGGAGGGAGAAAACAAAATAAGTTATAGAGATATTTTTTTACAGGCAGAACAGGAATACTCATATTACAACTTCGAATTTGCTGATACAAAACTGTTACATCAGCACTTTATCGATGCAGAACGCGAATGCAGCGCACTTCTTGATGCTGGAAAACCAAATAAAGAAAATGTATTACATCGCTGTGTTTTTCCTGCCTATGATCAATGTATTAAAGCGAGCCATATCTTTAATCTTTTGCAAGCACGTGGTGTTATTTCTGTAACCGAACGACAAAATTACATTCTTCGTGTTCGTGATCTCGCACGCCGTTGTGGGGAAGCCTTCTTACTCACAGAAGCTGGACAAATATACACTGGAGAAGCCTAATGTCTGATCTTCTTCTTGAACTTTTCAGTGAAGAAATTCCTGCACGTATGCAACGAAAAGCTGCTGCTGATCTTAAAAAATCTGTTACAGATCAACTTGTGAATGCTGGATTAATCTATAAAGCTGCTCGTGAATATTGGACACCTCGTCGGCTAACATTGGACATACGCGGACTTTCCATACGCTCAAAAGATATCCATGAAGAACGCAAAGGTCCTAGTATAAAATCACCACAGCATGTAATTGATGGTTTTCTACGTGCAACAGGATTAAATGATATTTCTGAAGCACATATTGGACATGATGATAAAAAAGGGTATTTTTATATTGCTAAAATTGTTAAAAAAGGTCGAGCTGCAGAAGAAATTATTGCCGATATTTTACCGGATATTATCCGCAATTTTCCGTGGACGAAATCTATGCGTTGGGGAAAAGATTCAACGAAAAGTGGTGCTCTGAAGTGGATTCGACCTTTACAAAACATTCTTTGCATCTTCGGACCAGAAATTGGTGAAACACATGTTATTCCGTTCACAATTGGTTCTCTTAAAAGCAATAATTTAACTTATGGTCATCGTTTCTTAAGTGATGGAAAGCCATTTCAAGTGCGCCGCTTTGATGATTATGTTACTCAACTTGAAACCCATAAAGTCATTCTGGATGCCGAGAGACGAAAGAATATTATTTTAGCCGATGCCCAAAATCTCTGCTTTGCAAACGGTTTAGAATTGGTTCAAGATAATCCCCTCCTAGAAGAAGTTGCTGGTCTTGTTGAATGGCCTGTTATCCTGATGGGTGATTTTGACAAATCATTCCTTGATATTCCTCCAGAAATTATTCGTTTGACCATTCGAACCAATCAAAAATGTTTTGTCACCCGTAAACAAGGAGAAAAAGTAAAACTTTCTCATCATTTTATTCTCGTTTCTAATATTCTTGCAAATGATGAAGGTAAAGAAATTTCAAAAGGAAATAGTAAAGTTGTCCGTGCCCGTCTTTCTGATGCACTTTATTTTTGGCAAACCGATCAGCGTAATTTGCCTGATATTCAACAATTGGAATCTTCTATAAAAAAATTTGATCTTGATATAAAAAAACCTTTTGATCAAAGAATGGCACGACTTGATCATTTGAATGTAACTTTTCATGCTAAATTAGGTACGCAAGGTGCAAGAGTAGAACGCATTGCTACACTCGCACAAGAAATTGCACCTTTGATAAAAACAGATCCTCTTTTAGCAAAACGTGCAGCAATCCTTGCAAAAGCTGATTTGCAAACAGAAGTTGTTGGAGAGTTTCCTGAACTACAAGGGGTCATGGGGCAAAAATATGCTCTTCTTCAAGGGGAAGATCCTCGCGTAGCTGTAGCAATCGAGGACCATTATAAACCTCAAGGACCAACAGATCGTCTTCCACAAGAACCACTTGCTATAACCGTTATGCTCGCCGATAAAATTGACATGCTTGTTGGCTTTTGGCTCATTAATGAAAAACCAACGGGCTCAAAAGATCCCTATGCGTTAAGACGAGCAGCATTGGGAATTATTAGGCTTGTACTTTCGCGAGACTGGAAAATCAATCTTATGCCACTGTTTCAGTTAGCAACGAATCTTTTCCTACAACAAAAAAATAAATATGAAGTCTCTCAAAGAAAAAATTCACAATTGCAGAATCTGCTTCCAGAAAAAACAGAATATATTTTATCAGACCTGTTATTCTTTTTTCATGACCGTTTGAAAATCTATCTAAAAGAGGAAGGTGCTCGTTACGATGCCCTTGAAGCCGTTTTAAATAAAGATTCTGATGATTTTTTATTGATTGCACGTCGTGTCGAATCGCTTATCGCTTTTATCAATACCCATGATGGAATGAACTTTGTAGCCTCTGTAAAACGTACTGCCAATATTCTTGAAAATGAATTTCAAAAAAGCACAACAATAGCAAATGAAATTAATCCTGAGCTCTTTGTCGAGAAAGAAGAAAAGCAGCTCTATCACGCAATCTGTGAAGTAGAAAAAAAGGTTCTTGCTCCCATCAATGCAACAAATTTATCATTTGCGCTCAGTGTGCTAGCACCACTTGGAAAGTTGATTGATATATTTTTTGAAAAAGTATTGGTGAATGATAAAAAACCTGCTGTTCGTGCTAACCGTCTTGCTCTTCTCAAACGTATTCACATTGTTACACAATCGGTTGCGGACTTCTCAAAACTTGTCATTTAAAATCAAAAGGCCTTATTAACTGGTAAAAATTATGAAACCGAAGAAGCAGTTCTTTATCTCTATCTCTCAAATATCATTAATTGAGATATGTTTTCATTTTGATAAATGATTCTTTCTCAAGAGACTCTTTAATAAGTTCATCTGCATTGTTAGAATCTAATTCCTTTGCAATAAGGATACGTGCTGTAGAAATTGCCAAATCAATAGCCGATGAAGAAACCATGCGTATTGCATCCGCTTCTGCTTGAGCAATTTTTTGCTCTGCCAATTTATTGCGGTTTTTTACATATTCTTCTGCTTTTGTACGAGCCTCAGCAATAACAGATTCAACTTCATGCTTTGCTGCCGCAATAATTTCTTGCGCATCTTTTTCTGCTTCTGCATGTTTGCGTTGATATTCAGCCAATATTTCCTGTGCTTCTTCACGAAGACGCAGAGCCTCATCCAGTTCATCTTTGATACGCTTCGCGCGCGCATCAAGATAGTGTATAAGCTTCTGTGGAATTTGGAAATAGACTAAAAGAGCCAAAAAAAGAACTAACCCAACAAATGCCCAAAAAGTATCAGTCATCTTTGTTTTCCTCAATAATCCACAGTTTTAACAACTGAACGAACAGCCTCTTTGCTGATATTAACGTCAATCAATTTTTTCACAATTTCAAGGGCTACTTCTTCAGCGATAGAACCAACATTTTGCATCGCTCTATCCCGAATTTCTGCTATCTGTTTTTCAGCACCTGCGAGTTTTTTTTCTAAACTCTCTTCAATTTCTTTGCGTTCAAGCTCTGCTTTTTCTTTTAATTCTTCACTAGCTACCTGCGCTATAGCATGCGCTTTCAAACGCGCTTCTGCTAATTTCCGCTCATAAGTTTCAACAACAATGTCTGCTTCCTGCTTCATGCGCATTGCCTGATCTAAATCAGATGCGATTCGATCTCGTCGTGTTTCAATAACACCACCAATACGTGATACAATTACACGAGAGATAAAAAGATAAAAAAGTCCGAAAGAAATTGCCAACCAGAAAAAATGCGAACCAAAATGTACAAACTCAAAAGGCGGAAACACGCGATTTGCATGCTCTGCCACCTTTTTAATATGTTCTATCGACGTTTCAGTGTTCTGTGCATAAACGGTTGAAACAAACATCTTCTCTCATCCTTTAAATAGCTTATTAAGCCCTCTATAACCGATGATAACTGACTGACATCTCTCTGGTTAAGAGCTAAAGGGTAAATCTTTCCTCATGCAAGAACAGATGATATACCCTTTTTATGATGATCAAACCCCAAAAAGAAGTAATAAAGCAATGAGCAATGAAAAAATTCCTAAAGCTTCTGTCACAGCAAAACCAAAAACGAGACGACCAAACTGACTATCTGCCGCTGACGGATTTCGTAATGCACCAGAAAGATAGCTACCAAAAATATTACCAAGTCCTAAAGCTGTTCCAGCCATACCAAAGCAAGCAAGACCAGCGCCAATATATTTTGCTGCAAGCACCATTTCCATGTTATTCTCCTTTAAAGCGAAATTGCATTATTCGACGGAAAACCGCCAGTTCTGTTAATGTCCTGGATGAATTGCATCATTAAGATACATACAAGTTAAAACCGTAAAGACGTAAGCCTGAAGAAATGCGACCAAAAACTCAAGAGCAGTAATCGCTACAGTCATAATAAGCGGTAGAACCGAACCACCCACGCCTACAAGTCCTACCCCAATCATTGAAACAACAAACCCAGAAAACACTTTGAGCGTAATATGACCAGCAAGCATATTCGCAAAAAGACGAAGAGAAAGACTAATTGGACGGGAGAGAAAAGAAATAACCTCAATCATTGTCACCAGAGGCAAAACCACAACAGGAACTCCACTGGGAACGAATAGTTTCAAAAAACTGACCCCATGCTTATAAAAGCCATAACCAATCACTGTCAAAATTACCACCATTGCTAACGAAAACGTGATCATGATCTGAGATGTAATCGTATAAAAATAAGGAAAAAGACCAATAAAGTTAGCAACCAAAATAAAAGTAAACAGAGAAAAAACTAAAGGAAAAAACTGCATTCCCTGCACACCAGATGCTTCCCGCAGAGTCGATGCTACAAACTCATATGCCATTTCCGAAAGAGACTGCATCCGCGTTGGAACCAATCCACGACTTGATGAAGAAATAAAGAGAAAAATAGAAGTTATAACAACCGTGAAAACTGTAAATAATGATACATTTGTAAATGATAAATCCATATTTCCTATGGAAATCTTAATCAGCCTTGAAACCTCAAACTGATGAATAGGATCTGGAGCGTACGCTGTCACTTCAACCTCATTTATCGGACCTCTCATTGGCCCCTTTATCTTGTTTATCTTGGCGCAATACGCCTTTTTTTCCTAATTGACTGGAGGAAATATACCCCACAGACCGAAAAATACTCACTACACCAGCAGCAAATCCAAAGAAGAGAAAAAATACCAATCCCCAAGGCCATGAACCAGCTAACTTGTCAAACCCTAACCCCAAAACAACACCAACTATAACACTCGCCAGAAACTCACTGGAAAGCTTAATTGCATCTGCCATCCTTCCTTGTGATTTCTCCCGCTTATTCTTATTCTCCTGTTTTTTTAATGCTTGCTTGCGCCCTAAAGCTACGCTTAAGTTCCTACTACGACATTCCAAATCCTCTGAGTGAAGACACTCTTCTTGCTTTTTCTCTTCAGCCTCTTTACGGCTTATAACGGGTTTCTCGCCCATCGCCATCATTGGCTCCTTAATTAAAAAGCAAAGTAAGAATGCATTTCATAAAACCGTGCACATCATATTGTTCTCGAATTTATTCGTCAAGATACTAAAAGAAATCTATCACAAGTTATCGTATAAATTTTATTTCATAAATAACGTATTTTTCAATTTATATTCTTTCTTAAAAAGATATTTTGAGCATTTAAACCGATTTCACGACAGTACCCGTGAATGTATAATGAAAAGTTCCCGCGAATAATATAAAATTCATAGAACTGTCATTTTTACGCTTAACAAAAGGTGTAAACTGATACCCTCTTATTTTCCAGCTCCCAATGTTATATCAATTCTAGTGTTGAAAGAGAACATAGAAAGCTAAAAAAGTATGAGAGCGTTGGTTTGCTCCTTTTATTCAAATAAACTTGCACTTTTTATTTTATGAAAAGAGAGATCATTGAAAGAACTTATTTTTAAGATTCTTAAGTATAGATTTCATTCATTTAAAAACTTAAAGAGTTATCATTTCTTCTTGGAACGTGTCGCAAAAGGATTATCAGAGGCTCGTAATGATATGCGAATGGGTATACCAGACATATCAAATGTTTCACGTAACCCATTGACAATATAGCGCAAATACGACTGGGGCATACTTTTGGGGCGCGAGCAAGAAATCATAAATCCAGGAGGACGTATCTTAACCTGTGTGATGTATTTAACCTTAAGTCGACGTCCAGAAACCGCAGGAGGTGGATGATGTGCCACAACAGTTCCAAGCCATTGGTTCAATTTAGCCGTTGAAATGCGACGATTCCATACACGGTGCATCATCGTGACATTTTCCATCAGTTTATCAATCCCTTGACCATATTGTCCTGATAAAGGAACAGCTCTCAAACCACGAACTTGAGGAAGAAATCGCGCACATTTTTCATGCAAATCACTCAATGTGGTCTGACTATTTTCAATAAGATCCCACTTATTGAAAGCAATAACTGGAACACGCCCTTCACGAATCACAAGATCAGCAATTTGTAAATCCTGTTTTTCAAAAGGTATCGTTGCATCAAAAACAATGACCACCACTTCTGCAAAACGAATAGCACGCAAAGTATCTGCAACAGATAGTTTTTCTAATTTTTCTTGAATTTTCGATTTTCGACGTAAACCTGCAGTATCAAAAAGTTTAATATGACGACCACGCCATTCCCAATCTACAGAAATAGAATCACGCGTGAGTCCTGCTTCTGGTCCTGTTAACAATCGTTCTTGTTTCAACATACTATTGATAAGAGTGGATTTCCCTGTATTGGGACGCCCCGCAATTGCAATCCTAATGGGCTTATTTTCATCGTAAATAAGCTCCTCTTCTTCCAAACCGTTTACATCATCACCAACAGATGCAGGCTGTATCGTAATATCTTGTTCTTTGTTATTGCCAAAAGCATGCTCTGACCCAACAGCATCTATAATTGCATCACGCAGATCACTAAGCCCTAAACCATGTTCAGCCGATATTGGACACGGCTCCCCCAAACCTAATGACCATGCCTCATACTCTCCTCCTGTTGCCGCTCTTGACTCAGACTTATTGGCAACAAGCACTATTGGCTTTCCTGATTTGCGAACCAATGAAGCAAAATTTAAATCACTTGGTGTTATTCCGCCCTTTGCATCAAATACAAATAAAATAAGATCAGCTTCATCAATCGCAGCTTTTGTATGAGAACGCATACGCCCCTCAAGTGTATGATCACCTGCTTCTTCCAGCCCAGCCGTATCAATCACATCAAAACGTAGATCTTGAAGTTTTGCCGCATGAATACGCCGATCACGTGTTACACCAGGCTTATCATCAACCAAAGCCAATTTTTGCCCAACCAAACGATTAAATAGTGTTGACTTCCCAACATTGGGACGACCAACGATAGCAATGGTAAGGCTCATCGATTTATTCCTTATTTGCCTTGCCCTCAGCTTGTATAAGCTCAAGCATCATTCGAGCCCGATCTGTTATTTTTGAACCCAAAGCACCATTTTCAGAAATTTTCTTAAAATAATAAACCGCCTCGTCCATTTTATCCGCCTTATAAGCAGCTAAGCCTAAAGCCTCTCTTGCAGACATACGCATAGGATCGGTATCACTTGTCATATCTTTGATGCGCTTTTCAACATCAGCTAATGTCCCTGTATCAACCAGAATATAAGCCGCCCGAATTTTTGCAACTTTCTGCAAAATCTGCGGTGCTTTCTCATCCGCGGCAACAGAATCAAAGATCTCCACTGACTTAATAATATCACCTTTCTCCACGAGTAAAGAAGCCTCACGTAAACGAGCAAGAAAAGGATACCCCCCAAAATGAGAGGTTTTAACAATTTCTAATTGCTTTATCGCTTTATCAAAATGACGTGTATCCGCAAAATCAAGACTTTTTATAAATGCATCACCAATATAACCAGCTTTCTTTATTTGCTGATGATGGTAAATTTGATAAGCAACTATCATGAATATAAAAAGAATAGCTGCTCCAATAATTGAAAAACCATACCGTCTCCAAAAAGCAAGCGCCTTTTCCTGACGAAATTCTGCATTCACTTCAGCAATAAAACTATCATACGACATATATCATACCTTGAAAAAAGTTACTTTATCTGTGCTTTTACGCATAAATGGACAAAGATGGTAGTCCTAATTAACTAAAAATCTTTAAATTGCTCGTTTATTTGTTTTAAATCAACATGTAGCCAAATCAATCGGATTTTTGCAATAGTCTTAATCGAAAATGATGTAAATGCATTGTTTGTTCACATTACAGCTTTTACATATTAAACCTTGTAAAAAATTCACTGTTTTAATATTTATCATGATTGCCTATCATCTCAAGCAGACTCTCTCCCCATTACAGAGAGAAATGATCTTTTAAAGTCTTTAACGCAATCGTTGATTGTATTGGATTATAGAATATAATAGAAAAAACAATTCTATAAAAAACTTGAACAAAAAGTAAATTTCCGCGAATATTTATTAAAATCAAATAGATAAATTTTTATCTGTATCAAAAATACCAAAGTGCCATGATAAAATGTGGTATAATTCCAAATCTTCAGTTAAAGCTCTTTATACAAAGTGTATCCCTTCAACTTATCTTCATACGATTAACAATCTTTTGTCATTGATCCTTAAAGTTTCTAAAAATATCCTATTGTAAGGGCCAAACCCACATAAGCATTGGAACAGCAATAATAATGATCAACACCGCCAATGGAGCACCCAAACGTGGATAATCACTAAAACGATATCCTCCTGGCGCCATCACGAGCATATTACTTTGATGTCCAATGGGTGTAAGAAACTCACAGCCCGCACCAATTGCAACAGCCATCAAAAAAGCTTCAGGCTTATAATGAAGGGAATGAGCAAAACTTGACGCAATTGGTGCTACCATCATCACTGTTGCTGCATTATTCAAAAATGGCGTGACCAACATAGCTGTCACCAACATAAGCGCTAAGGCACCTGATGGCGGGAAAAATATTGCCAATTGGCTCAGCCATTGACCAATGAGATCCGTACATCCTGTTTTCTCTAACGCTTCACTCACTGGAATAAGAGCCGCTAATAGTACTAATATTGGGCCATCTAATGCCTGATACAGATCACGCGCGGGCAAAACGCGAAAGATAACCATTGCAGCAGCAGCAGAAAAAAAAGAAAAAGCAACTGGAACAATATGAAAAGCTGTAAAAATAATTGCTATAAATAAAACAGCTAAAGAGATGAAACCATGTCGTAAATTTCCAAACACAATATTTCGTTTTGCTAGGGGCAAGCATTTCAATTCTCTTAATAAATTTGGAATAACTGCATCCTGTCCTTGCAAAACAATCACATCTCCAAGATGGAAAATAGTATCATCAAGTCTTCCCCGCACCCTTTCATGTTGACGACTTAACGCAAGTAAATTTACATTATAGCGATCAAATAGGGAAAACTCTTTCGCACTAATACCAATGAGAGGTGAATTATGGGTGATGACTGCTTCAATAATATCAATGTCACTGTCCTTATCACCTGCAGCAATAGTTCGCCCCTTAGAAAACTCTAAACGAGCAGAGTTCATCACGCTATCTAACCCTGTATGCGATCCTTCCAGCAAGATAATATCATTTTCAGACAAGACAAAATCTGGTAATGGTGAAATAAATACTTTATTTCTGATGATTTGAATCACCATAACGTCACCACTTGATGGCTTAACCAAATCAACAATATTTTTCCCTATAATCGGTGAATTTATTGGAATATGCACTTCTGCAACATAATTACGAATATCAATGGCATCATCAAATGATACACCTGAGCGCACACGCACAGGCAAAAGCCAATAAAAAAAGACTAAATATATAACACCAGCCGCCGCAACAACCGCACCAACTGGTGTAAAATCAAACATAGTAAAAGGTGTTCCTGCTAAACGTTCTTGCATCGCTGAAATAACAACATTGGGAGATGTTCCTATCTGTGTCATAAGCCCCCCCAACAAAGAACCAAAGGCCATAGGCATCAAAAAGACAGAAGGAGAAATCTGAGAACGACGTGCAAACTGAAAAGCTATTGGAAGCATAATAGCCAAAGCACCAATGTTTTTAACAAACATTGATAACACGACAACAGAAAGAACTAAAAAAGCTAATTGAAGACGCACCGATTTTACGTCTGTCCATATCCGTTGAATAATAAATTCCATTATACCAGAGCGCGATACGGCTGTACTGACAACAAACACACTCCCCACAATAATAACAATATCATTACTAAAACCGCTAAAAGCTTCCTTCGGACTGACAAGACCAAGAGCACAGGCTATTAATAACGTACAAATAGCAACAAGATCATAACGAAATCGATCCCAAATAAAAACAACCATCATGAGACCAATGATCGAAAAAGCCATTATTTGATTTTCTGTCATAACACTCACCTCTCCCCATTAAATTATAATGTATAAAAACATATTTTTTATGTTTTAAATATTCCTATAAACAGCAGCAAGATAAAAGTAGACATCGGAATATTTTAGGATAATTTTAAAGTGATAAAAAATTATGATGCGCATAAACTTACCTCTCCTTATTACGCGTGCTTTTCTATAAAGTGCTGAACCCAAAGAAAATTGATAAAAGTTGATAAAGCTATATTGCAAAAAAGATAAGAATAACTCTAATATAGAGAGTAGATAATTGTTGAAACTGGTACACGCTATATTTAAACCTTTGTCGTTGCTTAAAAGAATTTATCTTCACTCTCAATTCAAAGAGTGATAAAATGAAAGAAGAAAGAATGGTCAATCTTAATAGTGGGTATCAAAGTAACCTCAGATATTGGCTCACTTGCATTATTGGGTTTGTTGCTATCTTAGCAATTATAATTGTTGGTGGATTTTATATCGCAAAACCCTATCTTGACAGTTTTGTAAGACAAGAAATAGCCCGTCGTGCCATAAAAGCCGAAAAATCTGAAGTAAGCATTCTAGGTAAAGTCAATTTGAAGAATGTGACATTACCCGTTCCAGCTGGTACATCACTTAAAATTGGTGCCATTTCTGCCCGTCCTCCTCTTTCCTTTATTCCCGGAACTTTTACATTTTATAATGTTGATTTAAAGCATAATAATATTCATGTGCAAATTCCTCAAATTTCTCTTCGGAGTGTATCCTTAAAAGAAAAAGATAGAACGATAACATCACGTCTTTTACAATCAATGATGCGTATTGAGCTTTCTTCAATTATTGCACCCAATATACAACTTTCTATAAAAAACAAAAATAACCGAATAGAAACGGTTGAAGTCAAGAATTTTCAGCTTTCTGATTTTAAAAATGGCCATATCCGTTCAGTTAGTATTAAAAATATGGATCTTAAAACAGTTGCAGTAAATGGTGCCAAACAGATGCATCTTATGGCTAAAAGTGATACAATAAAAGCCCATGATATCGACATTAACTACGCCTATTCTATCATTTTTGGAAAAAACAGCGCTCTCAACCAAGGTAAAACTGTTACTGGCCCCATTTCTCTGAATAATGTAAGTGTCAACGTTTTTGAAAAAGCGGAAAAAAGCAGTTCTTTCTTCCTCGGGCAGTTTAAAACATCTGGTTTAAAAATGAAGCCGCTTGAACAAACTCCTGAAAAATTGATCAAAGCTTATCTTAATGCAAGAAAAGAGAATAATAAAGTTGCTGAAAAAATAGCACAAAATGGTCTTCTTCTAAACATACTGCTTGCCATTACCTCAGCGGATGCCAAAGTTGATAATATCACCGTTGATATACCTCAGTTGAAAGCAACGCTCGAATCACTCCAATTTAAACCAAGCTTGTGGAAACAACCTATCCCCAAAAAGCTTTTTCTTTCTCTCAATAACCTTTCCGTTTCACCTAAAAAAATGAATGAAAAAGACTTAGAGTTCTTCAAAAATCTGAACTTTGAGCGCTTTGACATTTCAGGAAAAATTGATATTTCTTATGATGAAAAAAAACATATGCTCCTTCTTGATGCAATGTCTTTCAATATGAAAGACGTTGGATCTGGGAATATATCAGCTAAGGTTATTGATGTTGATGAAAAGCTTTTTTCTGGTCAGCAAAATTTAATGATTGCTGCTTCTCAAGACTTTGGCATCAATGAAATTGATGTGCAATATAGGGATGCAGGTTTCATTGATAAGCTTTTTTCTTATCTTGCGCAAAACCTTAATGACAGCCAACATGATCTTAAAAAGGAACTCTATGACGATTTCTATCTAATGATGACGCAGACCCCAAAAATGCTGCTAAAAAATCATGACGAAGCAGAAAAAATTTCAAAATCCTTAGGTGAATTTGCTAAAAATCCACAAACATTGATCGTTAAAATTAAAGCAAAAGATAATAAAGGGCTCACAATGGTTGATCTCGAATCTGCTTTACAAAATGATCTATCCAAGATTTTAAGCAAAGTACATCTCACTATTAAAAATGAAGCATTACCTTAAACATTTTGTGCTTTAAACATGATGATCTTGTCTATAAATTAAGAACTTTATTCCGCTTTTTTCTTTTATATGATACAGAAGGTATCATACAGAGTCATTTATACAGAGATATAAAATCTAAAATTGTCGATGCTTGGAGTTGTTCATGTCTGATTTATCTTCAAATCGCCTGCCTAATCGCGCTTCTCGTGTCACCCATCAAGCGCTTTCTGCTATCGAGCGTTTTCTCCATATTGAAGCTCTTAGTGGTATTGTTCTTTTATTAGCTGCTGCTTCTGCACTTATTTTTGCTAATTCTAAATATGCTGCTTCCTATGAATCTTTTTGGCATACACCTCTTGGCTTTAATTTGGGTCATTTCACTCTTTCATGGGATTTACATTTCTGGGTTAATGATGCTCTTATGACTATTTTCTTTCTCGTCGCAGGAATGGAAATTCGACGTGAAATTCATGAAGGTGCTCTTGCCGATTTTAAACAAGCAATCTTACCAATTGTTGCTGCAATAGGGGGCGTTTGTGTTCCTGCAATTATTTACTTTATCTTCAACTTTAACGAGGGGAACATACGCGGTTGGGCGGTGCCAACAGCAACAGATATTGCCTTTGCTCTAGGTATTCTTGCTCTTCTTGGAAAAAAAATTCCTTCTAATCTTCATATCATTCTTCTATCATTAGCGATTATTGATGATATTATCGCTGTTCTTATTATTGCTTTTTTCTACTCAACAAATATTGATCCTAGCGGTTTAATGATTGCAGGGGCAGGTATTACTTTGGTGCTATTTTTTCAGTGGATCGGGCTTGCATCAGCATGGCTTTATATTTTACCTGGTACAATCATCTGGTGGGGTTTAATGGTAACAGGCGTTCACCCATCACTTGCTGGCGTAATCTTAGGGATGATGACTCCCGTTCTTCCTACCCGTACTCTTGTAGCGCCACTCACTATGCTTAGTAACGCTATGCAAATTCTCCAAGAAAAAAATACAAAAACAGATCTGCATCATATTTCAACCGCATTGAAAAAAATGCGCAAAGGACAACGAGCCATGATTGCCCCAGTAACACGTGTTCAAAAAGCGTTGCATCCATGGGTTGCATACGGTATCATGCCAATTTTTGCCTTCGCAAATGCAGGAGTAAGTTTTGCAAACTTTGATCTTTCTTCTGACAAATCATTCTTGATTGTTCTGGGTGTTATCATTGGTCTTTTCGTTGGTAAGCCTCTTGGTATTATCACAGCCAGTTATGTCGCCGTAAAATCAGGGCTATGCCGCCTACCCCCTCGTATGACATGGACAGGTGTTTTACTCATTGGTTTTTTAGCAGGAATTGGCTTTACAATGTCTATCTTTGTTTCAATGCTCGCTTTTAAAGATATTATTCTGCTTGACGCTGCAAAAATTGGGGTCCTTTGTGGCTCTGGTTTATCTGCCCTTATCGGTCTGGGATACGGATTTATTTATATTAAGCGCAATAAAGGAATTTCTCATAGTCCCTAACAAATTAACTGGAAATACATTTTTATGCAAAACTTTTAAAAAGTGATTTTGCTCTTTTGTTGAATTCGGGCAATATTTAATGTAAAATCCGTTGTCTCGTCTCATCTTTACACTTATGGAGCTTCATAATAGATATTTTTATTCCTTTCTTCAATAATCTTTTATTCATACACCAGCTCCACTTGTGATGTGCACAGGAATGATTTTAATTGTTTCAATATAAAAAGTTTCATGGCTTTAGAGAAGCTTCTTTTCGTCGGGACTATTATTCACTATAAAAACAATTCTTATAAATCAATATCTTATATTTAATTATAACAAACAGATAAGAATGAGCAAAATTCAATAATCAGTTAAGTAACTCCATGGCTTATTTTTCCCAATAAACCACCCTCCTCGTTACTGATTTTATTGCTAGTGTTCTAAACAACTTTAATTTTTATCTTCTTAAAAGTCCATTATTTTTTGGTAAAAATATTTGATTTATAATGATAATTTATCATTATAAATCTTGAATGGAGCCCAAATATCATAAGATTTTCTCATTTCAAATCTGTACATGATGAATCAATCAAGATTATTCGCTTACACGTCACAAACTGAGGAGGAGCATGTAGTAAAATTATTTGAAGAAAGAAATAAGAATGCTTCATCATATCAATACAAGAGCTGTTCAACACGAAAACTAAAAATTAAATGATGACGACCAACTGACACCTTTGATCTAAGTAAAGGAGATGGCCCCCAATAAATTTTACGTTACACCATCCACAGGCACCGTAATGGGTTTGGAGAGAGATATTTTTTCAAAACAAGCGCGTAAATTGGCAATATAATAGCATTTTGTTTTACGTGAAAGTCATATACGATTTAAATAACGCAACAAACAAAAACGTGAACCAATGTGTAATATCCATTATTTAAAAGATATTGCTGTCAATACCTTTGAAAGTTATAAAGTAGAATTAAAAGGAAGTTGTAAAATGGAAACTGGTTTTCACTTTTATGGCTTCATATCCTCCCCCAATTAGGTTTTATCTCCATTTCAGAAATTACCCCAACAGGTATACGCAACATTCTTGTTCCTATCTGGCATACAAAAACAGGAGTTGCTCATAGACCCCTTATCCGTCTCAATATATATCGTCAAACATACATCTGCGCTGACATTAAATATTGGTACAGGTAACAAAAAACAAAAGATTTATTTGGAATAACAACGTCATAAAATCACTACTAGATTGACAATGGAGTAGAAAAATAGAGCATATATATCGTTGCTCTCCCCTTTTCCCGCTCTTAGTTGATATTTATTTTCTTTTTGTTTACAGAGTTAGCTCTATATTTCTTGATACCATAAAATACTCTTTACAGATAATTTAAAAACAATATTGCCGAGACTTTCGAATTACACAACACCACATTAACTAGAATAAGAGTAAAATAATATTGTCATTAAAATTTTTATATATATTAATCACGTAAAGTTAATACACATTGTATAAAAATAAATTATAGAGAACATTTAGTAAACTACCTCATATTTAAAAATCTTATTCTATCAGCTGTAATCTCCAGTGGAATATTTGTTGCTGGTTGTGAACATAATACCACACAGGTACAGATACCAAAAGTTGTAAAATCAAAGACATCTGCATATCAAAAAAGCTCTTTACAAATAAAAAAATCGTAAACTATCTAAAAACTATAGGCTATACTACTCAAGATGCTTTTTTCATTGTGCATAGTTCTGAATTGTTCAAGAAGCAAATTAATTGTAGGCAATTTAATACAACTAATGATGACAGAGAACTTTTAAACGCCCCCTATGTACTGAATGCTTAAGCGTATTATCTTATCCCTGGTGAGAAAGCATATAATGAAATGGTATAGCATATTTACAAATTAAAGGTTGTAGTACTCAAGATGCTTACTATTATCGCAGTTGATATTAAATTAATAGTCTAGATATTTGAAATAATATAGTGGAAGATTGATAGAAAAACCAATTATTCTGCCTAGATACACAAAATATAGAATCGCAACTATTTCCAGTAAGAAAACGCACAAAGATGCATAAAAGAAACAAGTTGAAGGAGTCACTTTACCTGCAGAATACTGCAAAACTGAGATATATAGCAAAAATTGAAGCTCAAAATTATGTGCGTAAGGAGTGATTATTAATACTCAATGTAAAAAATGGAACATATTTATACATTCAAGATAAAATAATTAAGCAATAAAAAATAGACAAGAACAAACTAAAAAAATACAAAAGACTATAGAAAATAATATTTATTAAAATATCTTTATTGGGAATAAGTGTATTAATTATCGCACTTTGATAATATATCTTATATTAACTTCAAATGAACATCTCCATTCGAATGCATTATGCTATTAAAAAGTAATTAAAAAATAAGAGAATACGTTTCGAATTCATATATTGAATATGAACACATTGTGGAAAAATATTTAACGAAATTAGAATAATAAAAATTGCTATATTTCTTACAAGAAGAGTTTTACTTACAAAGACCACCATTTGAAAAATATGTAAATATGATAAAAAAATAGCACGATATACTGCACAAACGAAAGAATGTATTTCATGCGTGATTGGCAACATGATACAGAAAATACTTGTAATAGAGTAGTTAAGGAAAGAAAATTAACCTAAAGAACATATGAAGGTAGCGAAAACTCTGAAAATCTTAATCATAATTCAAAAAAAGATAAATAGACATGAGAAAAAATTTAAGTAATGAAATCATAAAGCAACACACTATAACATTATCATTAATTTTGATGTGTAGTTACATGATTTTATGAAAAATACTTCTGAAGAGCTATACGCCATCACTGCATAAGATATAGTAATTTTATAAATTATAGCGCAATATAAATATTGTCTATAGAGATAGATTTTTTTATTGCCTCATAATACGGAAAAAATTAAATTTACAAGATACATATAAAGTCATAAACAATCATTTGAGACAAGCTAAACATCTCTAGAAAATACATCTTCAATTCTATTTTTTGTAATTCCATCACTAATCCAATGAGCTCCAATTTCTCTAAGATTTATAATATTAAATCTGTATTCACGAGGCTGTCCCTCATGTCACATGCATCCTTTGAATAAAGGCAGTGCATTGTTCCTTATTCTATTAAGGCTTATCTTAAAGACTTCTCCATCCCTCTCTATAGGCTCTAAAACGTTTATGGACGGCATATTTTATATCCCTTCTTAAACAGTTTTTTACCAAACATCTTTCTCTTGTAATGTATAAGCAACTATTTTAAATTCACCATGAACGAGTTTAAAATGTGAGAGTTCTGCTGTATCAAATATTCTATTTAAGTTAAAAATATAAATTATCCTTAACAAAAATTATTAATATATTAAAGCTTTATGTTATTGAAACTTTATTGAAACTAAAAAATGTTTATCCCTTATCAAGGGCATAAACGGCATGTAATGTTCTAACCGCAAGTTCAGTGTAAGCACTATCAATCAAAATAGAAATTTTAATTTCTGAGGTCGTAATTGCTTGAATATTAATACCCTTTTCAGCCAAAGCTTTAAAGGCTGTAGCAGCAACACCTGCATGGCTACGCATTCCAATACCAATCACAGATACCTTGGCAAGATCGCTTTCAAATTGGAGAACATCAAATCCAATTTCTTTGCGATTCTTCTCAAGAAGTGTAACGGCTTTTTCTACATCTGATGATGGTACAGTAAAAGTCATATCAGTTTTTGAGCCATCTTCAGAAATATTTTGCACAATCATATCAACATTAATGCGTTCTTCAGCCAAGGGACCAAAAATTGCTGCTGAAATCCCTGGACGATCCGCAAGTCGACGAAGGGAAATTTGCGCTTCATCCTTAGCAAAAGCAATACCAGTAACATTTTGTTGTTCCACGATTTCATCCTCATCGCAAATAAGTGTTCCAGAAGAACTCATTGGATCCTCCATGCCTAACGCATCGGGATCCTCAAAACTTGAACGTACAAAGGTACGAACCTTATGAACCATTGCCAATTCAACAGAACGAACCTGTAAAACCTTTGCACCAAGAGAAGCCATTTCTAGCATTTCTTCAAAAGCTACTTTTGGTAAACGACGCGCTTTTGGTTCTATACGTGGATCCGTTGTATAAACACCATCCACATCCGTATAAATATCACAGCGATCAGCTTGTACAGCAGCGGCTATAGCAACAGCACTTGTATCTGATCCTCCACGCCCTAAGGTAGAAATCCGGTTATCCGGAGCTAACCCCTGAAAACCAGCAATAACGGCAACCTGACCTTCCTGAAAACACTCGATTAAACAAGATCCATCAATATTAGTAATACGTGCACGACCATGTGCATTGTCTGTATGAATAGGAATTTGCCAACCAAGCCATGAACGTGCATTCACCCCCATTTTTTGAAGTGTCAAAGCCAACAAACCTGAAGTAACCTGTTCACCAGAAGCAACCACAACATCATATTCGCGAGCATCTCTATGCATGGAGGAAGCATCACACGTCCACTGAACAAGCTCATTGGTTTTACCAGCCATCGCAGATACGACAACTGCAACCTCATTGCCTGCATCAATCTCTCTTTTGACATGCCGTGCAACATTATATATACATTCAATATTTGCTACAGATGTTCCACCGAATTTCATGACAATGCGCGCCATTAATAACACTCTTACCTTTACATCTCTTATCTCAAACGGTAATGAGAATTAGATGCTGTATCAACTAACCATTTTCTCGACATAGCGAATATCTATCATTTGTGCAAGTTTCATTATGATTATATCAATTTCTCTTGACTTTGTATAAAATCTACTTGACCTGATCATTAAAAATAAAAGGAAGGCAACATGATAGATGAAACACAAACAACTATTGATCAAAGTGAAATTGATTACTTTTCACGTATTGCTACAGAATGGTGGAATCCACAAGGAAAATTTCGGCCTCTTCACCAATTTAACCCAACGCGCCTTGCTTACATCAGAGAAAAAATCTGTTTAGAGTTTAATCGTGACCCTGCTTCACTTACGCCCTTTGACAATTTAAAAATTCTTGATATTGGCTGTGGAGGAGGCTTGTTATGTGAACCAATGGCACGTCTTGGCGCTATGGTCGTAGGCGTTGATGCTGCACAAACAAATATTGAAGTCGCAAAAGCCCATGCAGCTCAAAATGATCTTTCCATTGATTACCGCACGACGACAGCAGAAGCACTTGCCAATGAAGGAGAAAAATTTGATATCATCCTTAATATGGAAGTTGTTGAACATGTCGCTGACGTTAATCTCTTCATAGAAGCTACAGCAAAAATGTTGAAACCACAAGGGTTAATGTTTGTCTCAACACTCAACCGCACATGGAAAGCATGGGGGCTTGCTATTGTAGGCGCTGAATATATCCTCCGTTGGCTACCTAAAGGAACACATGATTATAAAAAATTCCTAAAACCTCTAGAACTTAAAAATTTCTTATCAAAAAACGCTCTGACCGTCATTGATGAGATCGGTATTACTTATAACCCATTAAACGACAGCTGGAATCGCTCAAAAGACATGAGCGTTAACTATCTCCTTCTCGCAAAACGATCTTAAGGATATGTAATTTACAAATATTATATGCCTTGTAATAAAGAATTGAGCTTTCCCTCAGCCTCTAAAGCATAAAGATCATCACAACCGCCAACGTGATAATCACCTATGAAAATTTGTGGAAATGTATTACGCCCATTGGCGCGCTGTACCATTTCTTGGCGAAGGGATGTGGAAGCATCAATATCCGTATACTTTACGCCTTTTTTATCAAGCAAATCACGTGCTTTTGTGCAATAAGGACAGTTAGGGCGTGTATAAATTATTATCTCTTTCATAGTATTATCCTCCAATATTTTTTATAATGTTCACTTTAAATTCCTCTCAAGAAGAGGGAAAAATAGAATCTTCTTTGAGAACACGCGAAAATGTTAGCACATCAACTTGTCGTGCACCTGCATATTTTAATGCAGCAGCTGCTGCTGTAACTGTTGCACCCGTTGTAAATACATCATCAATCAGCAAAATAGAACATCCTTTGAGATATTTTTTAACCTTATGTGAAACCTTAAAAGCATTTTTTACGTTAAGTTTTCTCTCTCTCGAAGAAAGACTAACCTGTGGACGGGTATGCCGACAACGAACAAGCCAACTCGGTTTTAAAAGCTTTTTTTGTGATGCTGCAATATAACGCGCAAGCTCAGCAGATTGATTATAACGCCTTTCCCAAAAACGACGAAAATGCAATGGAATGGGAATAATAACATCACAATCATCAATAACCTCGCGTCCAGCAAACATCATCCAATTGGCCATAAATGATGCCAATTCTATATGATCACCATATTTTAAGCGCGTTACTAAAGTTCGTGCAAGCCCTTTATGAACAATGACTGAGCGAACACGTGAAAAAGGATGAGAATTACGAAGTGCTTCACCACTGAGAAAACCATCACCCATATCACAAACAAAAGGAGTCCCCATAACAGGACAATAAGGTTTCGTGATAAATTGAAGGCCTTTCCAACATTCCGGGCAAATTGTGCCATAAGTAGAAACATTTTGCTTACATCCAGGACAAATTGGTGGATAAAGCATCACTTTCAAGCGTTCAATGAACTTACTGAGTATATCCCCGCTATTTAACGCCGCTTCTCGAAAATACAACATTATAAATTTAGGCTTTTACAAGTTTCCCTCAGAACAAAAGTTCCTTTGTATTTTCTCAATCTATAATTTTAATTCCTTTAAAAATTCTTACCTTCTATAAATTTATTTTTCTTTCATATTATAAACTTGACAGAGCTTGCACAAATAATGAACCTTTTCAAAATATATTCTTTTATAGATCGAAAGTGTCCCACAATATGTCGCATCCTTTAATTTTTGATCATAACCGCATTGAACAATTCCGAAAACGTGCCTTTCAAAAAGCAAAAAAAGGATATGACTTTTTACTCTCTCACATGGCAGAAGATCTCTATAAACGTCTTAGCACTGTTGATCGCCTCTTTACATTAGCTCTCGATTTACACAGCCATACAGACCTTGCTGCGCAAGCTTTAATGAAATCTGGAAAAGTTTGTTCCATAGAACGTATTGAGACCGATCCGCTTTATCAAAGCCATGATAAAAAATTTTATTTACGTCATCGAGAATTTCTTGATTTACCTCAAAGTTACTGTGACCTTATTGTTTCACTTCTTTCATTACAATTGACCAATGATACCCCTGGTGTTCTAAGCCAGATAAAAAACACCCTTAAACCAGATGGCTTATTTCTTGCTGTTATGACAGGAGCTGGTACATTAAGAGAATTGCGCGAAAGTCTGCTGCAAGCTGAAAGTGAAATTTATGGTGGAGCAAGCCCTAGAATCTATCCTTTTGCCGACATTCATGATGCAGGCACTCTTTTACAGCATGTTGGCTTTGCTCTGCCTGTAGTAGACGTTGAAGATATCACAATACGTTATAATACAATGTTTGACCTTATGCACGATCTTAAAGCTATGGGAATGCAAAATGCACTCATCAATCGTTCACGACGCCCTGTATCCAAACGTTTTTTTCTCCGCGCAGCTGAAATCTATGCACAACGATTTAGTGATCCTGATGGACGTATTCGTGCACATTTTTCTTTCATCTGGCTTTCTGGTTGGGCTCCTCATCCCAATCAACAAAAACCCTTACAACCTGGTTCAGCGCAAATGTCTCTTACAGATGTTTTGCAACCTCAAAAAACATAACCTAAAATCATTTTTTTAAAACACTTTTATCTGTTGCCTGTAACATTTGGCTGGTGATCGTTCCAGCTATCATTGAATCGCTCACGTTTAGAGCGGTGCGTCCCATATCAATTAGCGGTTCAATAGAGATAAGTACAGCAACCAAAGTAACAGGAAGCCCCATAATTGGTAACACAATCAATGCAGCAAAAATAGCGCCTCCCCCTACACCAGCAACACCAATAGAACTCAACGTCACAACCCCAACAAGCGTGGCAATCCAAGTAGGATCAAGAGGATTAATCCCCACGGTCGGTGCAATCATGGTCGCAAGCATCGCTGGATAAAGACCAGCACAACCATTTTGTCCAATTGTTGCCCCAAAAGAAGCTGCAAAACTCGCAATGGGTTGTGGTACACCTATCCACTGTGTTTGCGCTTCAATATTCAAAGGAATACTTGCAGCACTTGAACGACTGCTAAAAGCAAACGTTAAAACCGGTAAAACCTTTTTGAAAAAACGAAGGGGATTCACCCCAGAAATACCAAGCAATACACCATGAATTCCAAAAATTAAAATAATACCGACATAAGAAGCAATGATAAAAACCAGTAAATTTAAAATATCTGCAATACGCGATATTGCTCCTACTTTCGTCATAAGTGCAAAAATACCATAAGGTGTCAAAGCAATCACAATACGGACTAACCGCAGAATCCAAGCTTGTCCCACTTGAATAAATAAAAGCGCTTTTTCTCCTTTTTCTGGCTCATCTTTCTTTAAAAGAAGAACCGATGCACCTAAAAATGACGCAAAAATAACAACACTGATAATTGATGTACGCTTAACTCCACTTAACTCAGCAAAGGGGTTTTTAGGAATCAAAGATAAAATCATCTTTGGTATATTCATATCTCCAAGTTGAGAAATACGATCTCCAAGAACAGCAGAAACATTTTGCCCTTCATGTACCAAACCATTTGCAGTTAAACCAAAGGCATTCACTACCAAAACGCCAACCAACGCTGAAAGAGCCGTTGTAAAGAGCAATATTGAAATTGCTATTATACTCATCTTTCCAACAGCATAAACAGAATGTAAATGAGCAACTGCTGAAACGATAGAGATAAAAACTAGTGGCATAACAATCATTTGCAACAATAAGATATAGCCCTCACCGACAATGTTAAACCATTCAACGGATTTCAATAAAGTGCTTTCACCCTCTCCATAAATAAACTGCAAAACACTTCCAAAAATCAAGCCAAGGATAAGCCCTAACATAACACGTAGTGAAAGACTCCATTGCATTCTCTTACTTTGAGAAACCAACAATAAAAAAATAACAAATAGAAATAAATTGACGAAAAAATTAAATGTCATTGTCTATGCTCACTTACCATTGTTATGATTGAGGTCAATAATCTGCATAATACAAAATCAATGCATGATATTTAAAATTAACATAAAGCTTACAAGGCTTTTACAAAATCATTATTTTTTAATTTATAGATTAAAAGAGAATTTTTTATCTACTAATAACTGTTTAAAGAAAATAAATAAAATTATTTTTCTATTCTTTAAATTTACGCTCTCATAAAATAGTTAAAAAAGAGAAATATAAACAACATTCATTGCATCTTAATACTGAATAATTCCAGCATATCTTATCCTATAAATGCTCTTACCACTCTCTTTTGTTATTTGAACTGAAGCGAGCTTTCCAGGCAAGAATGAATTAACAATCAAACATTCATGATTTTTCTAGAAAATACGCCAACAAGCTACTTTTGCTAATTTTATGAACTGCCCTCTCAACAGTTTTGATCAGCACTTCAAATATAATTATTTTATTGAAAATACCTTTTATACGTTCTTTCTTTGCTCTCAATGAAAGCTTTTATTTATTAATATTTAATGATGTAATTAACACATTAATTCTATATATTATAATCTCTATTTCTATCTATCTACATAATATATTTCTTTTATATAAAAATAAATTCGAGTTATACATACATAGATCTATCGGTATTTTCCTACTGTCTTTTTAGCTTACTGAAAGTATTGATATCGTAATTTTTGTATAATAAAATGCTCTTTCATATAAGCATCGTATATCTCTTATGAACTATCTTTAGCAACAAAGGTACAACATTAAGATTACGGAAATATCGTGATATTATTGGGTATAAAAATCACACTACCCAAAAGGCTTTTGTCCAAAAGACTTTTGTATTGTGTGCTTTATGAGAGATGTTAAAAGGAAGGTAGGATATACTCTCTAGAGCAAATGAGTGAATCAGCCACCACGGTGATATGCATTTTTTAAAAAGTAGGAAGTATCTTTGCTTCAAATTTAATAGGCACATTCTAAAAATAAAGGTTCTACAGACTCATTCCAAATAGAATAGTAATGGGACAAAAATTTTTCAGCATCTGTTTGTCCCATTGCAACAACCTCTTCTAAAGGATTAAGAAAATTTGTTTCATCAAAACCATTCATATCATACTGTTTGCGATTTTTTAAGCCTTTGCGGGCAATAGCAAGAGCTTGGCGTGCTAACTCTAAAAGAATAGTTTGACGGAAAGGAGTTCTTAACCCTCCTTTAGGAACACGTTGGCGCATATCTAAAACTTCTTCAAAACACCAATCTTTTGTCAAAGCCTCTGCCTCATTAAGTGCTTCCCTATCATAAAGAAGCCCAACCCAAAAAGCCGACAACGCACAAATGCGCTTCCAAGAACCGCAATCAGCTCCTCTCATTTCTAAAAATCTTTTTAAGCGGACTTCAGGAAATAATGTTGATAAGTGATTAATCCAATCTCCCATGTTTGGAATTGAATTTGCAACTTGTCCTTTTAATGCTCCATTCATAAACTGACGAAATGTTATATGTGTACAATCATAATAACGACCATCACGCACAACAAAATACATTGGAACATCAAGGGCCCATTCAACATAATCAGCAAAACCAAAACGCTCAGAAAATATAAAGGGAAGAACGCCTGTCCTCTGATTATCAGTATTACGCCAAATTTCAGAACGCCACGACAAAAAGCCATTTGGGTGTCCTTCTGTAAAAGGTGAACTTGCAAATAATGCTGTTGCAATGGGCTGTAACTTCATAGATACTTGCATTTTTCGCCGCATATCACTTTCAGATGAGAAATCAAGATTAACCTGAACTGTTGATGTGCGATACATCATATTAAGACCATCATGCCCCACTTTAGGCATATAATCAGTCATAATCTGATAACGTGATTTAGGCATTCGCGGCGTTTCAGCTAAAGTCCACTTTGGACTAGCTCCCATTCCCAAAAAACCAATACCCAATGGTTCTGCAATTTTCTTGAGAAGAGTTAAATGCTCCATCAACTCGTGATATGTATGACCGACTGTTTTTAATGGTGCACCAGATAATTCAAATTGTCCCCCAGGTTCCAAAGAAATGGCTCCCTGATCAACTGATCCTACGAGCCCAATAATATTCTCTTCATCTAAAATAGGTTTCCATCCTAAAGCGCTTTGCATCCTCTCTAAAAGCGCTCGGATTCCCCTCTCTCCTTCATAAGGAACTGGGTGAAAACCATCTCTATAAAACGGAAACTTTTCATGTTCTGTACCGATACGCCAATCATCTTCTGCTTTATACCCCCCTTGGAAATAGCTAACCAAGGAATCTAAGTTATAAATTTCACTTTCATCAGTTATATCAAGCGCCATAACTTATCGTATCCTATCATTGGTATCATCATCATCTTAAATGAATTGTTTAGAGTGATTTTACAGATTTCTCAATCCAGGGCCCAATCCCCCACGGTAGCATTAAGAAGAGCCAAAGCAGCAACAGCGGCAGTGTCAGCGCGTAGAATACGCGGACCTAATGATATTGGGACCACAAAAGGATGTTCTTTTAAAAAGCTCCGTTCTTCTTCACTAAAGCCACCTTCCGGTCCAATAAGAATACCAGGTGTTGTAACGTCACGCTTTTTAAAAGAAGGTAATGGATTATGCAATTTATGCTCTTCATCACAAAAGAATAAAGGCTGTGTTTCATCCCACCGTGCTAAAAGTTCTGCTAATGATAGAGCAGATACGCATTCAGGGAGAGATAAAATGCCACACTGTTCAGAAGCTTCAATAACATTGGCTTCCATACGCGCCATATTGATACGCGTAACCTGCGTATGATCCGTTATAACAGGCTGCAAAATCGATACCCCCATTTCAACAGCTTTCTGTACCATATAATCTAACCGCGCGTTTTTGAGTGGAGCAAAGCAATAAATAAGATTGGAATGCGTCGTTTGTAATCTTTCTTGATGGATAAGCTGAACCACAACAAATTTTTTCTTAACAATGATGAGTTTAGCAAGCCACTCACCATCCTGTCCATTAAAAAGTAAAATCTCTGCTCCTTCTTTCATACGCAAAACATGCACAAGATAAGAAGCTTGTGCCCCTTCTATCTTTATTTCTTCATTCAAAGCCAATGTCTGTCGGATAAATAATCTTTTAAGTTTATAATTTATGCGCATAAAAATTTTGCCAATACTCACTATTGCCATCGAGAAAATAAAGAAAATATATAGCAAAGAAAAAATTATATCTATAGAACTATAATATATTAAAGAATTATAGAGTTTTTTTATCTTTATGAGATAATAATAGGAACTTATAGATCTTTAAATGATTCTACTTTCATAAAAGTTTAAATAATGCACCATTCATTTTTGCATTCAGTCATTGATGCATCCGTGGAGGAAAAATATGTCTGCTAAAAAAGCTACAATTATTACGATTACAACCCTCTTAGCCTTTATTTTGATTACAGTGGGTATTGGTTCTGTTGGAGCAGACGGGAAGCATACAATTACCAAAGATGGCTATGGTATTTCTTCTGGGATTCAATAAGCACTGGCCGACATCCCCCTTAAAATTTTAATGTTTTTTAGCAACTTTTATAAGATTTGCACCGATATTATGAATCTCTTGTATTTGAAAGATTTCATAAGAGGGATTTTTATTACTCTTTTCAATCATTAATCTATATCAACCACATTTATGACGGAGAAGACGATTTTTATTGCTTCATCACGAACGGATTTAAAATGAGAGAAGCTTCCGATAGTAGGAGCTCTGATTTAAATTTAAAAGACAATTCTAAGTTGCAAAAAAGACGAATTACTATTATAAGGTAGAGTGTTACACAGATGAAAAATAATACTCAATCTGCGTCAATGTCTTTTGTAACCCAAAAATTACCATGATTTTGTCCTTTAGAGCTTAGAGAAAATCTAAAAGGCCATGTAAGGCTATTAGCAAGACATTGGACATCTTTACATAAAGTTTCTGATCTATAATTTTTACGTAGTTGTGCCTGTAATATCAATTCATTCTGCTTCCCTTGCGCAGTAGAAGTTGCAACAGTTCCTTGAATAGATAAGCTCAAATCTGCTGTATGCATTAATGACTCTGTCACCTTCATCATACCTTCTGAAAAGCTTGTCTGAATATCCCAGTGATCAAATGTTGTTGAAAAAGTATCATTCTTCATTAAAAGAAATTGTTGTTTATTTAAAAGCCTTGTTTGTAATTCATTCAAATCATACCCTAAGAGCCGACCAGAAGACATCTTCAGTGTTAATTCACCCTGCATTTTCGTAAAAATTTCTGGCCAAGAATCAGCAAGTGTTTGTACCGTTGCAGTGAAATTCGTTTTGCTTTGTAGAAATGGAATAAATCCCAAGGTTTCTAAAATCTCCCGCATATCAATAGAAGCACCTGAAATATTTCCTCCAATATGCGCTTTCTGTCCAGCTGACGTAACTTCAATATTACTTTGCACAGATCCACCAAAAATATTTGCATGTCCAAGATCAAAAATACCATGTCCATTTCTTATTTGTATTGCAGCAGCTAAATTTGTGAGTGAAATATTTTCTATTTTAGCTTGTGATGCAGAAAGTCGTATATCCACTCCAATACGATCAAAAATTTTCATATCAAAGAAGGCATTTTTCTTTTTACCTGAAAAAAACATCGAGTTACCTGAAAAAAACATCGAGCCCAAGAGGCTAAGGTCTAGGTTATCAAAGGCTAAAGAGCCCATGACATTTGGTACATAATCTTGAAAATCGAATTTTAAAGCTCCTCGCGCATTGGTTTTCCCCATCGCAAATGTAACATTGTCCATTTGGATATGCATTGGTTGCGCTAGAAAATAAGATTCCCATACAATGGGTATTTTTAATTTATGTCCCCAAAACTGATTCCCACCAACCCAAGACAATGTCTGATTCCATCCCGGAGAACGCATCGATACCTTTCCATCAAAAATATAATATTCAGATAACCGAACCTTTCCTGTAAAAGTTATTCCCCCACGCACAGAGTTAAGACTTGCCCTAATATGGCTTTTGCCTCCTGCCAGAAGCAGCAATGCTTGAGAAGCATCAATTGATAATTTTGTAAATTCTCCGCGCCAACGCGCATCTGCACGTAACCGTACTTCCTGAATCGATTCCGGCCAATCTAAAGTCGCATTTAATCCTGTTATTTTTTCTGCGATCCCTGAAAGACTATCGTGATACACAAGAGCACCATTTTTAATAACAACCCGCCCAAAAGGTTGTTTTAAAAGGTGCTCTATCTCTGGATGTTCAGGATTATGTTTTAATATTTCACGCGCATTGCGTATAGCTAACCCTAATGCACCTTGTGAACGAGAAAACCGATCAAAAAAATCAGCTATTGTTTTAACAGGCTTTCCCATAACAAATTGAGGACGCATAATCCGCGTCTCTGAAAAAGAAACATGTCCCCAAAGAAGATCGACGACAGAAAGATCAACTTCTATTGATTCAGCTTCCATTAATGGCGCAACATCATCCATTTTTGATGTTAAAGTAACGCCAGAAAGAAATGCTTTAGGATAAGGAAAAAGATGTAACCGCGGTGGATCACGCAATTGCACATTGTAACCGGTCCATGCACTCAAATCCTGCGCTAAACGAATACGAATCGCATCTGTAGAGATAAGATAAGGTAAAACGAGAATCCCCACTCCAAATAAAAAGATAATTGTTATAAAAATTCCGCTCAAAAATTTTATTATTCTGATGCGCACAATATCCCTCTACACTTATCCCCCTATAACAGATTAAAACAAACTTAAATGATCATAAAAAGTTTTGATAATCCTATAATTCACTATATCCACTTTGTATCTTCATTATTTTTGTTCTTTATCCAAAATTTATTCAAACAGCAATGTTGTTGCTTCTTTATAAAGCAATTATTTAAAAGTCTTCAAAACTATAAATCCACAACATTATCAAACCATTCTTACTGTTCTCATATGAATATTGCTATAAAACTCTATCGTATTATTAGAAAATGCTTTACAAAAAAACAAATAGCCTTACCGAAAGGATCTCTGAATGAATAATATTATCGACGGAAAAAAACTTGCTGAAGAGATTATTGCGAAAGTTAAGGCTGAAACAACAAAGCTCCGCCATCACTATAATATACAACCTGGTATCGCTGTTATTATCGTTGGAGATGATCCCGCAAGTCAAATATATGTCACCTCAAAAAATAAAAAGGCTGAAGAATGTGGGTTTCTTTCAATCAAACACGTTGTTTCCAAAGAAACGCAAGAAAAAGAGCTCCTTCAACTTATTGCAACATTAAATTCCGATCCCAAAATTCATGGTATTTTGGTACAGCTACCTCTCCCTGCTCATATGAATACAAATCGCATAACACAAGCCGTTTCTTTCCAAAAAGATGTTGATGGTTTCCATTATATTAATGTAGGAAAACTCACGGCAAATGCACTTGAAGATGCAATTATTCCCTGCACACCAGCTGGTGCTATGATGATGATTGAACAACACTGTGGGCAAGATTTATCTGGACTTGATGCTGTCGTTGTTGGACGCTCTAATATTGTTGGAAAACCTATGGCTGCCCTTTTAACAGCAGCCAATGCCACTGTGACAATTGCCCATAGTCGTACCCGTGACCTTGATGATGTGTGTCGAAGCGCTGATATTCTAGTAGCAGCTGTAGGCCGCCCACAAATGATTAAAAAAGACTGGATAAAAAATGGTGCAATTGTTATTGATGTCGGTATTAACCGCGTTGCTGCACCAGAAAAAGGTGTAGGCGAAACACGTCTTGTTGGTGATGTCGATTTTGAAAACGTAAAAGAAAAAGCCGCTGCGATCACCCCTGTTCCAGGAGGCGTTGGACCAATGACAATTGCCATGCTTATGGTTAATACCCTCAAAGCTGCCGCGCGATCACACAATCTGCCTATACCAAAATTCTAAGAATTGTAACAATTCCTTGTATATGGTTTCATTGCACATGATTCAGCTTGTTTATTTTTGCATTTTTCATGCCATAAAAACAGATGCCCCTTGATCTGCACAATTAACGGATTGACGAAAAACATGAAAAAGTTCGCGTCCAACACCATGTTCGTTTTTTGAAAGATCAGGAGATATGATTTTTCGCGCGTTAAATTTTGCTAAATCCTCTAAAAGAGTTAATTTACCCTCATGAGCATCAAGAAAAACAATATCACCATCCTGCAAACGTGCAATGGGGCCATTATCCACTGCTTCTGGTGTCACATGGATGGCAGCAGGAATTTTTCCTGACGCCCCTGACATACGCCCATCGGTTATCAATGCTACCTTTTGACCGCGATCTTGTAAAACGCCTAAAATGGTCGTTAATTTATGAAGCTCTGGCATACCATTAGCTTTTGGTCCTTGATAGCGAATGACAGCGATAAAATCTTTATCGTGTAACACTCCAGATTTAAAAGATTTTTGTAGTTCTTCTTGATCATTAAAAACAAAGACTGGTGCTTTAATCTGCCAATACTCTGATTTAACAGAGGAAACTTTTATAATAGCTGTTCCCAAATCTCCCGATAAAACACGAAGACCACCATCAAGCTGAAATGGCTTTCTCCACCCTGCTAACACCTTATGATCACCACTTTCCTTGAGAGCCGCTTCACGCACCACATGACCATCAGCAGAAAGCTTTGCTTCAATGGCATAAGCATTGAGATCTTTACCAAAAACCGTTGAAACATCTTCATGTACTAAACCTGCTTCAATAAGCTCGCGAATAATAAATCCCATCCCCCCAGCAGCATAAAAATGATTGATATCCGCTAAACCGTTAGGATAAATGCGCGCTAAAAGAGGCACATGGCTTGAAATTTCTGCAATATCATGCCATGTCAATTTAATACCGCAAGCAGCAGCCATAGCAATCAAATGAATCGTATGATTGGTAGAGCCTCCTGTTGCATTTAATCCTACAATGGCATTCACAAAAGAACGTTCATCAATGATCATACCAAGTGGACTATAATGATCACCAAGATCTGTCATTTCAAGTACACGTTTCGTAGCTTCTTTTGTTAAAGCATCACGCAACGGTGTATTCGCATTAATAAAAGAAGCTCCAGGCATATGAAGCCCCATCATCTCCAGTATCACCTGATTTGAGTTAGCTGTTCCATAAAATGTACATGTTCCTGGTCCATGATAAGAACGTGATTCTGATGCCAGAAGTGTTTGGCGATCTATTTTATTTTCCGCGTAAAGTTGACGTATCTTCACTTTTTCATCATTACCTTGACCACTTGTCATGGGACCAGCTGGTATAAAAATTCCTGGTAAATGACCAAATGTTAGTGCACCAATCAATAAACCTGGTACAATTTTATCACACACCCCAAGATACAATGCTGCATCAAAAACATCGTGTGATAAGCTTATAGCTGTCGCCATTGCAATTACTTCACGCGAAAAAAGGGAAAGCTCCATCCCCGCATTTCCCTGCGTAACACCATCACACATCGCGGGAACACCACCGGCAACCTGTGCAACACCACCAACCATACGGGCCGCCTCTTTAATTAAGTGCGGAAATTTTTCAAAAGGTTGATGAGCTGAAAGTAAATCGTTATATGCCGTGATAATGCCAATATTCCCAACAATATTTTCCTTCAAACGCTCTTTATCTATTGCACCACAAGCAGCAAAACCATGCGCCTGATTGGCACATCCTAAAAAACTCCGTTTTGGGCGATGAGCTTGTGCTTTCGCAATACGATCTAAGTAAATTTCTCGTGTTGATCGAGAACGTTCATAAATCCTTCTTGTAACTGTGGAAATTGTCTTGGAAAGTGCCATATTCCCCTCCCCCTTTCATTGTTGCTTCCCATCATTCATTGAGGGAGATTACGTTTTTATTCACCTTGTCTCTCATATTCTGATTCACTTATTTCATTTTCTGCAGGCGACCAATAAACCTGCACAAGATGAGGGGAATTACGTAAAATTGCCCGAATAGGCATTTCGATTTCAGATCCATCTTGACAAGCTTTTTCAAAACAATCGCGTTTCTGAAAACCTTCGATATGGAGAATAATACAACGAGACTGCATAATAACTGGCAAAGTTAGTGAGAGTCTTGGCTCAACAGCACTCTTAGCATGAAGGGGTAAAACAAGTGCTTGTGTTCGCAGATCAAGCGCTTGCTTTAAACGATCAGCATCAGGAAAAAAAGAAGCCGTATGTCCATCAACCCCCATTCCTAAAACAACAACATCAAAGGGTTTAGGCAAAGTATTAATACGACTCGCCGCTGAAAAAGCAGCAAGTTCAGCAGTAATTGCTTTATGATAAAGCCCTACAAAACGCGCTTTTGCGGCAAAATTTTGTAACAAATGACACCGTACTATATGTTCATTTGAACGTTCATCGTGTGTAGGGACAAAACGTTCATCGATCAAAGTGATAATGATATTTTGCCAATCAATATCCGCTTTTGACAAATAATGAAAAAACAATTCTGGTGTTTTACCACCAGACACCGCTAAAACTGCTCTCTTGCGCTCAAGAACAGATACACTAAGCTCTGCGGCTACTCGATCTGCTAATGCCAAGGCTAAAGTCTGAGGGGTTTCAAAATCTAAACGGTCAATATTCATTCTATACATACTTATTGCTCTAAACTAAATTGTTCCATATACGCCCATCACGTTCCATGAGAATGGTTGAAGCAGGTGGCCCCCACGTACCAGCGTTATAACTGTGAAACGGCTGTTTTATTGCTTCCCATCCCTCAATGATTGGATCAATCCAACGCCATGCAGCCTCAACTTCATCACGACGCATAAACAGTGTTTGATCTCCACGAATAACATCCATTAATAAACGTTCATAAGCATCCGGATTACGTTCAGAAAATGCGGAAGAAAAACTCATGTCTAATGGAATATGACGAAACCGCATACCGCCATAACTTGGATCCTTAATCATCAACCATTGTTTTACACCTTCATCAGGTTGGAGACGAATAACAAGCCGATTAGAAAAAATTTCATCTAAATCCACATTAAAGATATTATGAGGAATAGGTTTAAAAACCACAACAATTTCAGACATTCGCGTAAACATGCGCTTACCTGTTCGTAAATAAAAAGGCGTATTAGCCCAACGCCAGTTATCAATCTTAACCTTAAGCGCGACAAATGTTTCACTCTTACTCACTCTTCCCAGATCATCAAAATAAGACTCTACAAATATACCATTTGATAGACCAGAAAGATACTGCCCACGTACAGTATGCTGCCCTACATTATGTACATCAAGCGGTGTTAAAGAATGTAAAATTTTAAGTTTTTCATCGCGCACAGCATTAGCACTGTTGGTAAATGGTATTTCCATCGCAACCAAACAAAGTAATTGTAGCATATGGTTTTGAACCATATCGCGTAAAGCACCAGTGCTTTCATAATATTCTGTACGCCCCTCTAACCCTAGAGATTCAGCAACGGTTATCTGAACATGATCAATATAATTGGAATTCCATAGCGGTTCATAAAGTGTATTAACAAACCGCAATGCCATTAAATTTTGAACAGTTTCCTTCCCAAGATAATGATCAATACGAAAGATCTGCTCTTCATTAAAGGCGCTTGCAAATGCATCATTAAGTGAAACAGCTGTTTTTACATCGCAACCAATTGGTTTTTCAATGATAATCCGTGTTTGTGGTGTCACCAACTCATTTTTTCCCAACTTCATTGCAATATCAGCAAAAAGTGACGAACCAACAGCCAAATAAAAAGCTCGAATATCCGCTGAATCTTGTGACAGAAGGAGAGCTAAATCCTCCCACCCTCGATTTGAGGAAACATCAACAGAAACATAGCTTAAACGTGCAAGAAAACGATAGAGTTCAGTTGAATTGAGATCGTTTGGATGGATATATTTTTCTAAAGAAATGCGGACAAAATTTTGATATTCTTCATGACTTAAAGAAGTGCGCGAAACTCCAATAATACGTGTTGGCTCACTGAATTGACCAGCACACTGACAATGATACAAAGCCGGCAAAAGCTTGCGCGACGCCAGATCACCATTGCCACCAAAAACAATACAATCAAAGGAAGAAACTGGAATAATTTTACGCACCATGAACTTGTTTATTTTTCTATTCGATTATGAAATCCCATATCACTTATAAAAGCTTCCATCATTAAAGCAGACAGATACTAAATAAGCCATTAATTTTCTTCATTTCAAGCAATGTTTCCATTAAAGGCGATCCATTAAAGAAAACCAACGCATTGCTAAAAATATAAGCGGATAACGCAAAGCTCTTCCCCCAGGAAAGCATGAAATCTTTAAGTCCTGGAAATAGGAAAAACGTTCATATTTTCCAGTCAACCATTCTGCGTATAATTTTCCCATGAACGGAGCCAGCATAACACCATGCCCTGAATAGCCGCCACAATAAGTCATCTTTGAAAAAAGTTGTCGAACATAAGGCATGCGCTCAACTGTGATAGCAACCGTTGCTCCCCAATGATGGCTTAAATTGATAGAGTGTAATTGAGGGTAAATCTCAGCAATTTGCCGTTTTATACGTTCATCTAAATTTACAGGATACTTATTATTATAACTTTCTACGCCACCAAATAATAAACGATTATCAATGCTTTTGCGAAAATAACGAACCATAAAACGAGAATCATCGACCGCTTCCCCCCCCTTGAGAATTGAACTATGCTTTGGTAATGGGTCCGTTGCTCCAATATAAGAGCGAATAGAAACAATATTTTTTTCAACAAAACGCTCAAGACCAAGTTTATACCCATTTGTTGCAAGTAAAACATGCTCTGCTGTTACACTGCCTTTTTCTGTTATCACTTTCCAATAGGCTCCCTTGCGCCTTACGGTCGTTACTTGTGACTTTTCATAAAGCTTAGCACCAGTATCTTTAGCTTTTTTTGCCAACCCAATAATCAATTTTAAGGGATTTATATGGCCGGTATCCGCATCATAAATACCACCACAATAAAAAGACGATCCAAGTCGTCTAGATGTTTCAGCCCTATCCATAAAAGTAAGTGCGTGATAGCCATAACGCTCCATCACCTCAATATGCCGTTGATAAGAGAGAAGCTCACGCCTTTTATGCGTTACAGAAAGCTGTCCTCTTATCAAATCACACGGACAATTAGGCATCGCGCATAAAGATAAAATATCTCTTTTAGCTTCTTCTGCTAAATCAAACAGAGCCTTACTTCGCTCAAAACCATACTTTTTTTCTAATGTTTCTACCCATTGCCGTTGTCCTGTTCCCAGCTGTCCACCATTGCGCCCTGAAGCACCATCACCAAAACGTGATGCTTCTAATAAAATAACATCTACTCCAGACTTGGCTAAGTGATAAGCAGCCGAAAGACCCGTAAATCCGCCTCCAATAATGACCACATCACACTGTCTGTTTTCACAAAAAGAAGGATAAGAGGGACGTTCTCTTAAAGTATCTTCATACCAAGAAACCCCTGGAGAAATTGGATTATCATCAATCATCGTCATAAAATCTAAACATTCAGCAGGAGATATTCACGCTCCCATGGACTAATGACTTCCATAAAAGTTTCAAACTCTTGTCGTTTAATTGCAGCATAAGTACTGACAAACACATCCCCTAAAATAGCATGTATTGCTGTATCTTGTTCAAACAAATTGACGGCCTCAATGAGTCCACGCGGTAACTCAATATTATCAGCGTTTACATTATTTGTAGCAGGCTCATCCGGCTCAATTTTTTGTTGCAAACCAATGAGACCACACGCTAAAGAAGCTGCTAAGGCTAAATAAGGATTCGCATCTGATGAAGGAAGTCTATTCTCAACACGCCGCGCTTGAGGAGCAGAACGGGGAACACGAAAAGCTGTCGTACGATTATCATATCCCCATCGCAAATTAACGGGCGCCGAATTATCAGGAACAAGACGTCGATAAGAATTCACATAAGGCGCAAGCATCACGAGTACCCCTGGCATATGTTTTTGCAATCCACCAATAAAATGGCGAAAACAGATACTTTCTTCACCATTTTCCTGTGTAAAAATATTCATACCGGTTTTCTTATCAACAACCGATTGGTGAATATGCATAGCAGAACCCGGCTGCCCTTGAATGGGTTTTGCCATAAAAGTTGCATACATATTATGTTTTAGAGCTGCTTCACGAATTGTTCGTTTAAACATAAAAACTTGATCCGCTAATTCAATAGGATCACCATGACGTAAATTAATTTCAAACTGACCTGCTCCTTCTTCATGAATGAGGGTATCAATTTCCAATCCTTGTGCCTCTGAAAATTGGTAAATATCATCAATCAAATCATCAAATTCATTAACACCAGCAATGGAATACCCCTGTCCACCACCAATTGAACGCCCAGAACGACCAACCGGTGGAACTAATGGATAATCAGGATCGGGATTTTTTTGTACCAAATAAAACTCAATTTCTGGTGAAACAACAGGGCTTAAACCCATTTTTGTATAAAGATGGACCACCGTTCGTAAAACATTGCGTGGTGTGTAATCCACAACCTGACCATTTTGATACACAAGATCACAAATCACCTGTGCCGTAGGAGCATCTTCCCATGGAACAATGCTTAACGTAGAAAGATCAGGCTCAAGGCGTAAATCACCATCTGCTTTAGGATATTCAAAACCATGACCATCTTCCGGATAATCCCCTGAAATTGTTGCCATAAAAACTGCTGAAGGCAATGCCAATGATGTTTCTGATGTAAATTTTTTAGAAAGCATCATCTTGCCCCGTGGTACCCCTGCTTGATCGGGTGTAATACATTCAATATCCTCTACCTTACGGAAAGCAAGCCATTGTGAGACCTGTTCCCAATTGTGTACACCACGTAAACTTTTGAGAAAACGAGAAATAGGTTTAAAATTCTTACTTTTCGTTTGTTTACCATTTTTTACAGCCATAACATACCAACTTTAAAAATAATCAAGCCCTATTCTTATTGTATCAGCCCCTGCATAAACGACACGAAAAAAATTCCTCAACTGATATTTTTAAAGAATACTACAAGATCCATCAAGGTAAAAGAACCTTATGCTCAACAAGCTATCCTATCAACCATAGTGAAAAAATTGATATTGCACGCAATACATCGGTGCGAACCTTCTCCTTATATAAAACAGCAAGAAATACTATAGTGGACCGTAACCTAATTCCGATTCAAATAATCAGACATAAGCAAACATTGGCAAGAATCATAAAGGCGAGATATTTAATTTCCTTTTGGCTGTAACAATGCTTAATTGAAAGAAAAGGAACTTTTCTTTCAATATGAAGCAAGTTTTGCAAACTTTACTGTTATCCACATAGAAGTAAACAACCTAGGGTAAGTAGCCTTTACAGCTAGTGCTTACAAACACTCACCCCGCCGTAATATGCATAAATGTATTTTCAGGATAAGACATACGTTTAGCATTTCCGACATGAAACTTAACCATCCCCTGCATAACAGAGCTATCAACCTTGTTCTGAGCGGATGCTACAGACTCTGCACTTATATCAACTCCCACCGCTTGACATTGTACTTTGCACACAATATTTAGAGCTGGGAATTCAGTAGAGCACGCTAAATCCAATAGATAAGATTTTTTGCTAATTGCGTCATGTGTGATCCAATATTTGATAGTCTCCAGCCCACTAGGAGGTGTGTTATTTATATCTAAAAATCCCAAAAATCAGGATATGAGAACACAATGATATCAATTTCCTTTGAACTAAAATCCTTCATCCTTGATCTTCCACCATCGTAAAATCTTTTTTGTATCAGTTGCTTTCACATACTTTGACTTATGATCTAGTTACTGTGCAGATTGTAATTAAGTTCGTACCATTCTGCTCTTTTATAGAGCTAATATTTGAAAAAAATAACCATAATCTTTAGATATAATACGCCCAAGTTTGATAATTACCGTAAGCTTATGTAAATCACAACCCAATTGTGACAATGCCTCATAAATTTTACGAGGGTGTTCGTCATTGACCGTCACGGCACCGCAGAACGCTGTGGAAGTCGGATATCCCTTGCCTAGACTGATAAAACTTATCTGATCCTTCAATGCGTAAATATCCTTTCCAACCTTAGTTTAAGGTGGATACTATTAACTCAGTCGAATTCAAATTAGAGCCCACATGCAAAGGCACCCCATTAAGCCTAATCTTATTGGATTCTAGCAAAGATAATGCGGCATGTAACTCCGCCGCTGTCATCCCAAAACGCGATCTATCCCCGTTTGCCAGTACATGGCACAATCTCAATGAGATTTTAGGCAATATGTCAAAATAGCGGGCAAGAGCGGTGATGTCATGTAATTCAATAATATTATCACACTGGACATTTATATGTTTTCTAATAGATAATTCTATCTCTTCTCGATAGTTTTACAGGGATATTAAAAATATATACCTACCTTTAAAACCATCTTTTTGCGCTAATGATATTTCATGACCAGACGCAAATCCAAAGTCCCAGCAACATAACAATGATGCCCCGCACGTCCATTAAAATACCTGCTTTTTCTCGCCCTAGGCATTCATAGCCCGACCACGTAAAACAGGATACCAATTACAATATCAGACCATAAGGCTGCAAGAGAAAGTTCTTTTATATTTTTATTTTTACATTGCCTCTTAAACAAGCTAGCCCGTTCGTATGATAAGTTATATGTATAATACATATAACTTCTACAAAAGGAGGATTCATTATGTTCCGTGAAAATCTTTGGTAATACACTCGGGTGATAGGATAATCAGTCGCCCGTCAATAATATAGTGCAAGTTAAGAAGTTGGGGGAGGTAAGCTATGCAACTCGTGGATCATCCTTTTGAAAAGTTCGATCAACTCAAGCCGATTTACAGCTTCATATATCCGCTATTTCGCACTATTTCAAATGAATTTTACGATTACCTAGACTTTAATAAACTAGCGCAAAGTAAGCAGATTCCACAAGCGCGTACCATTTCTCTTTATTTGCATATTCCCTTTTGCGAAACCATCTGTTCCTTCTGTCCCTTTCAGAAAGGGGCCTACAAGCACGTTAAGCAAATCGAATCTTATATGTCAGCGCTTACCACAGAGATCAGAACCAAAGGAAATTTCATTCGCTCGCTTAGAGGGCCCATCCGCAGCATCTATATAGGGGGCGGCACACCGTCGCTTTTGTCCGCAGATAATATCCGACACATCGGAAAAGTATTGCATGCCGAATTTGAGCTTTCTTCCTTAACCGAGTTTACACTGAAAAGCGAACCGAAGAGCGTCACACGTGATAAACTTTATGCTGCCCGTGAGATCGGCGTTAACCGGATCAGCTTCGGTATACAGAGTTTCATTGAGCGTTTCCGATCATTGTTTAACCTCACCTCAACACGTGAACAAATCAACAATACCGTGGCTTGGTCACAAGAGATCATTGGACATGTCGGTTTCGACCTACTATATGGCATGCACAGCCAGCAAACTGAAGAACTATTATACGATTTGAAGCAAGCCAGCGAGCTTCATCCTGAAACCATCAACCTCTATGCAATCAACAATCTGGCTATCACGTCGCAACTGCATAAGTCTTACACACAAAAAGGGCTAAAGCCATCCAGCCTACAACATCGACAGATGCTTCGCTTATTTAGCGACATCGTTATGCGCAGCTGCGGCTATGCGCCGTGTAATGGACATTCCTATATCAAAATTGCCAATAACACTCCTCTAACGCTCGCTAAAACGAGTTCAGCTAATTATTTCCGCTATCACAAATATTTGCATGATTATCATGACGATTATGTGGTTGGCTTCGGGGCGTCAGCAATGTCGCTTCTCGGCTCACTCGTCACACGAGCCAATCCCAGTAGAAGCGGATACATTACCGACATACAACTTAAAGGCAAATCCAAAGTATACTACAATTGGGTATCAGCGGAGCAACAAGCCTCCAAGGCTTTGTGTATGCGGCTACCTTATAACGGCTATGTCCAAAAAGAAAGAATTGACTGGACCGCACTCCCCTCTTTTGTATACAATAACCTACAACAGCTTATAGGCGCAGGTCTCATCGCAGAAAGTGATAACGATCTCCAGCTGACTCAGCGTGGTTGGCAATGGTATTCCAACCTTATGTATTTTCTTCTACCTCAGGAAGATAGGAATATCTTGGACGGCTATGTCGCAAACATGCTGAATACAACCGCCGTACTTGATGGACCAGCGGAAACCTGTGTGGCATCTTAAGGAGAAAAGAATGTTCACGCTTTTTGCCAATAAGAACATACGCTATTTTTGCCTAACCGTTAGTCTGCTCGCCTTACTCAGCGGTGCTTTGCACACTGCCATCCCGCTATTAGCAAGACAATCTGGATATGGCGTAGTCGGAGTAAGTTGGGCGCAAGGTCTCTTCTCATTAGCGTGGCCAATTTTCGGCATCCTTGCAGGCACTTTACTTGATCGCTGCGACAAAATAAAACTTGCCACCTCGGCTCTCCTCATCTTCATGCTACTGCATATTGTACTGTTCGTACTGCTCATGATACAGATTGCTCCAGCCGAACAAATTTTCTTCTATGCAACCATTGCTGGATTCATCGTCGTTTCTGCCGAAGCTTATATAATGACGATTCCACCACTTATCATGGAGGGAGAGCGATTGATGACCTTCTACTCAATTGTCTTGTTTTTAGATTTCGGGGTCTCATATTTTCTTGCCCCTGTTATAACAAGCAGCATTTTAGCGCATAGCACACTGCTATTTCTTGGCCTGTTAATCCTGCTTTTTATCACATTGATTTTTACCGCTCGCCGTGCTGTTCCGACATCGCCAACACCTGATAAAGAAAATATCTCTTTCCGTTATATCATTGCCGGCTTTCGTTTTATTTTTTCAAATCGGCATCTTACCTCCCTTACATTACTCACATTCTTTCTATCGGTGGTATTTGGAGCATTCCTAACCTCGTTCATCTTCTTCGTTACCGACGATCGGTATCTGGGCCTACATAGCAGCCAATATGGCGTGATGTTTGCAGCCTACGCGCTTGGTACAATGGCAGGTGCCCTATTTGCGCCGCGTATACGCTATGCACCGGTGCGCCTAGCTGTTCTCACTGACGGTTTAGGAACGGTTGTCTTGCTGCTGATTCCAGCCTTTTCAAAAAGTGCTGTCGTCGTATGGGGCGTCACCTTTATCGCTGGCGTTGGAGCAAGCTTATGGTTTATTGGTGTTACCGCCTTCAGGCAGCGCCTCACACCAAAGCAACTTCTCGGGCGAGCTAATTCTGCTTTTCGGGTGATCGGTTATGCTGGAATGCCAGTCGGAAGCTTTTTGGTCGGCGTCCTTGGTTCTTTTATATCATTGCAATTTGCTGCCGCCTTTATCGCTGGACTACTATTGGTGGCTATCGCAATAACGCTTCCATTTCTTTGGCAGGCTGATCATATAACACCCAACCCTGCCAGGAGGTAACGGCTGCTTTTTAAAAAAGACACGGTCAAAAAAGGCACACATACCCTATTACGCAATCAATTGATCTGTTCTTTGGACGAGGAAATTATAACCGTAATGGCTGATAGAGCCAGCGGCACTAATGGAAGCAGCCAAACAAGCGTTAAAGGCAAAATAGCCCCTTTACGTTGATTGGGCGATGATCTCAACGCCTATATGAAGGATGCAGAGAGCTTATGGCGTACGGAGCGCAATTCTTAACTAAAATCCGCCCTAGCAATGCCCACTTATACTCCAGTTAATCGGTCATCCGCTGGACATCAAATGCCTCACCCCTTTACTGCTCCTCAAAATACATTTTGCTGCACTTACGCGCCGTATTCTTCCTTTGTAATTAAAAGAGCAGTCCTCCTTTCCTAATTTAGGATCTCTACCTACACAACGCAGCAACAGATACGACCATATATGCAATCACGCCTTAGGACCTGCATAGTAGAAAGCTTAGTTTGAGAGATTCATAAAGCCTATATCCCAATAAATTTGCCACCCAATCCACCTTTAAAAAGGGCGGTTTTATATAAACCGTTAGAGCAAGCTATGAAATCCTTAGGTGTATTAGAAATAATTTGCGTTTTTTACCTCAGACCAATGTTGATTGACTTTTACTCGTGCATATACGCAAGCGGTGCTACTCTTTCTCAGATAGAAAGGACATAATCGTTACCATCTGACCTATTATTGTTTGAAAATAAAGAAAAAATATCAGTGCGACTGACGATATTGAAGAGCTATCTCATTATGTGGCTGTACTTAATTACGGCATTGGGAAGCTAGACACGCAATCACCCATTTCTGCGCGCCTTCTACATGGTATTCATAAGATGTTATTACGCAGTAAACACAGTACGTCCAAAAGCCTTGGCAAATTTCGCAAAGCACAAAATTAGCTTGGCGGTACGCAACTAAAGACAGCGTCATTCGTGCCGCCCACTCCTCCCCCCCCTCTCTCTACCGCCATCCCCCCGCTTTAGAATCGCGCCAACTCATCACCGGTGCCTCGTTAAACACCACACCAGTCTTAAGGGCGGTAAAATGCGCCTTGCCGCATTTAATCTTCAGCATTTCTTTAAGGCGCAAATCAAACTCGCTATTCGTTCCTTTTGTTTCCAGTACAAAATCAAGCTTTTGCGCGCCATCTCACTCTAAAACACGCAAAAATCCGGCGTGTAAGAGCCTATGAGCGTCACGATTTTAAAGCTCCTTGGCAATTTAAAAAATAATTTTACTTCGGAGGCATTATCATTAATTTTGCGCAAATTCTTTCTCAATATTACTCTTATAAACCACATGATCATATACACTCTTCTCACTCACCAGCGCTGTACGCTCTAAATTCGCCAAAAGTTCGCTACTTGCAAAACATTCTTGCACACTATAGTCTTGGCTAACTAGTGTTAAATATTTAATACCAGCAATAGTAAGATTGACATACGCTTTATTGAGGATTTCCTCCGCGCACTCTAAAAAAGCTTACGTTTTTTTGCAAAATCTAATACGTGCCCACTATTTAGCAAAACATCAATATCATAAGCCTCTTGGTATGCTCGTTCGCGATATTTCTGGCTAATAGCAGTACAATCATTTGGCGTATTCAAATCGATAAGCATCTCTACTTAAAACGATGGACAGCTATTAATTTCGACTAAATCCATATAAGATGACCCACACACTATTTTTTCTTGTGTCTTTATGTAAGTCACGGGCAAGTCCCTATTCAATTGTATTTTCTCTCTCAGAGCTCTTCGTTTTTTATTAACTTTTTATCAGTATAAAGCCAGGCCAAATTAAGCGGAATAACTAAACATATACAAAGCAAGGCGAAACAAAAAGCTGCTTCTATACAAACATTATTCGCCAACCAACCAATCAGCACAAGCGCTAAAATACCAAAAATACGCGCAAGAAAACTAACAATGGATAAAACCGTATTTGCATTCTTTTGTTGAATATGTTTAAAAAATTCTGCTTCAAACTGCGTCATAGGGACAGAAAAAAAACTGTGAAATACAGTGAATAAAATAAGGGGGGCCCAACTGTTTGCAACGAGGAGCAGAGCAAGCATAATAACAGCACTCAGGACGAGTGAGCACAAAGTTATCGCCATAGGAGCGTATTTTTGCATAAGATATTTAATTACAAAGCGATTAAATAAGTATTTTACGAGAGTATAAGACACAAAGCATAGACCAAGAATAAGAATTTTAGTCTTTCCTGTTGCATTGTCTAATACTCCTGTTTGTCCCAAAATAAAAGGTTGCCAAAAATGAAATATAGGCTGCAATGCGGCAACAATAAAACCACATATCAATATATAATACAACCCGATCTTTGAGGTAACTAAATAAGCAAAAGCTTCTGTTGCATGCAACAAAGAACCCGATTTTATTGGCTTACTGCCCGAAACGGATGCAATAGCTATCCCCGTCACCCGACTAAACAAGAATACAAGCACGAGAAACCCGAAAGAACAAAAATAATATGCCGACTGATAATTATCCATACACAAAACAATAAGAACACCTAGCGCACCAGCAACCATATTCATGAATGCCGTTAGTTCCCGCTTATAGGCGTTTACTTGGTGATAGATCAAACTACCCTTGTAACCACCGCTATCAATTAAGCCTTTAATCCATGTGCTATCAGCGCCAGAACATAAAGCAAAGCCTAAAGCATAAATAATTTCTGCCGGAATTAAGACAAAAAGATTAGGCGCGTAGATACATAAAAAGAAAAAGAGCGAAAAAAAGAAACATGATAAGATAACATTTTGTTTAACGCCGATTTTATCTCCTAAAATCCCACAAGGCACTTCAAAAATACAAATAGCTACGCTAAACACAATTTGCAATAAAGCTAACTGTGTCATACTAACGCCCATAGACAAGAAAAAAAAAGCATGGAATGAACCTGTAATCAGCCGAACCCCGCTCATTGCCGCACAGCCATAGAGCAACTTTTTAACTTCATAATCTATCGTCATTAATATATCCAAAAGCTATAAAGCTGGCAGCTTTTTTTGCTGCCAGCTTTATATATTTTTAACCTCAATTCAGAAGGGAGCGTCGAGCAGTCATTTTCTGCTCACTTGTTTGGGCTTTAAGCGAAGTAACATCAACCCGCTTAATTTGAATTTTTTTCAGTGGTTTATACACATCTTTAGTTTTCATAATTTTACCTCCTGTATTAAATGAAAACAATTAAATTTCACATAAAGTACACATTATAGCTACTTTTTAGCTAGCTTTTATCAATTTATTATTTTGATATAAAAAGTTTGGCTGTCCTCCCCGCGCCGAGATTAAGTATTTCGTGCACCAATACTAATGAAAACAATTAAATTTAATATGAAGTACACATTATAGCTACTTTATAGCTACCTTTTGTCAATTTATTATTTTGATATAAAAAGTTTGGCTGTCCTCCCCGCGCCAAGGTTAAGTATTTCGTGCACCAATGCTAATGAAAACAATTAAATTTCACATGAAGTACACATTATAGCTACTTTATAGCTAGCTTTGTCAATTTATTATTTTGATATAAAAAGCTTTGCTCTCCTCCCCGCGCCGAGATTAAGTATTTCATGCACCAATCATTCTGCAACAACCACCGCAGCACTTGGAAAATCATGCGCCGCTTCGGGCAAAGTGCACTTATATTCACGCCAATTTGTCACCGGCTATGCACTACACTCAAAACTCATCTCAAGCGCCGCAAAATGCGCAAAATAAAGCTTTTGTTCGCTCTCACGCTCTAATACCGCCTAATCTGGTATAAGAGCCGATTAGCGTTGCAATTTTAAAACTCCTTGGCAATTAAAAAAATAATCTTACATCCGGGTCATTATCGAGATTTTGCGCAAACTCTTTCTCAATACGGCTCTCACAAATCACATGATCATAAACTTTTCTCGTTGATCACCGCCAGCCATTTGGTCGCCTTTTCCGACCTAATTTTACAGATGTGGCGTCAATCTTATTATGATGCGCACATCCAGAGATTATTTTATCCTCTGCATTAGAGCCAAAAACATGAACAATACGCAGCGGCTTCGCTAATAAGGCAAGCGCGCCGCTCAGTCAACCTACACGAAAATGCATGTGCAGGCGAATGCCCCCCATAATATGCAATATTTCAAGCCCGTCCATAGGGGTGTCACTTTTAAAAATCTATAATACGTTTCATCAGCAAGATATGTGCAGCGAGCTTGTGCATCTTCGCTGCTAAGTCTCCATGTATGGTTTTCATTCTCAGACGCAAAATCATCTTTAGCTGAAGCAACTTGACATTGCAGTGCTTGTCCATAAAGCGTATGCACAACTGTTCCCAAATATTCACATGACAGTAGCGCATTTTTGGCTGTACTGCCATGAGAGAAAAGACCAACAGCTTTATCCCCAAAAGAATGATAATCTAAATTATCAAGAGCATTCTTTATCCCTCTGAATAAGACCCGTATAAACAGAACTTGCAAGAATAACATCGTCAGCGGCAGCGATTGTTTTAACAAACGCATGCATTTTAGCACCGCGATTGTAATGACTTATAAAAACAATAACTTTTTTAAATGACTCCTCAACGGCGTATAAATATAGGCACGTTTTTTCTAGTCATTTTTTATGGTATTAAACCATTCCAATTTACTAAACTTACTCTTAAATTGAATCCGAATGATTTTAATAAACTCATATTACCTTAAAACTCAATAGATAATATTAAGGATACAAACAAAGGCACTTCTTTTTCATATTAAGCCAATTTTGTAACCTATATTGTTATCTCCATAGAAGCAAAACAGCCCCTATGGACGGGATGAGGTGCTATGCTTTCACAGCTCGTGCTTACAGTGCTTTTATAACACTCACTTCGCCCCAAACATAGAATTGCGTTTTATTAAATAACCCACGCGCATATAGTTAAAGATAGAAACGATTAAGCTGGCACCAATCATGCCAAGCCAATAACCCATAAAACCATATTCAAAAAAATGTGCCATGAGAGCTCCCCCAAATAAGCCTATCCCCCAATAGCTTATTGTTACAACAATTGTTGGCCAAAACGTATCAAGCAAACCCACAAGTATGCCATTGAGCATGGCTCCTAAAGTGCCAAAAGCAAAAGACAATAAGATAAACGGAAGCAACTCCCAAGAGAAAACAATAACGTGGACTGAAGAAATGTCAAAGATGATTGAAAGAATGAATTCATAAGAAAAATAAACACCCCCTGATAAAAACAAGACATAAGCTATAGCAAAAATTGTGACATTCATACGTAACTGTTTTAGAGCCATATGATTCCGATCGGCTTGATACCACGCTGCTATGGTCGCAGCTGCGCTGGAAATCCCCAAAGCTACCACAGAAATAAGCATATCAAGACGCATTCCAATCGTATGCGCAGCCAAAGCTTCGACCCCAAAAGCTGTAATCATGAAGGCAATAACAGAAGGAAAGCCCTCCGCAATAAGAATACGGATACCAATGGGAAGTCCTATGAACAGTAATTGTATTATTCGTGAAATTTCTAACTTTGGTCTTAAATAATTAAAGTGAAAGGAACTAAAAGTAGAATTGCGGGACAGAATTATTGCTACTGCCATAACAATCAAAATACGGACCAAACTACTCGCAATTCCAGCACCAAAGACACCAAATCCGCTTGCAGGACCTATACCAAAAATAAGCAGCCAAGAGATGAGAAAATTTACAGGAATAGCGGCAAGCATAATCCAAGTTAAGGGCTTTGGATGACCAATTGCTGACAGTAATCCACGGCTATTTACATAAAGATAAAAAAACACTACCCCTATAGCAGCGCCACTATTATATTTCTGCGCTATATTGGCAATTGCCTCATTTTGGCCGAGAAGACATAAAATATTCCTCGTATTGAGTAAAATGATTGCACTTATTATTCCAATCAAAAGGGAAAGCCATATTCCTTGATCAAACCATGCCTTCAATGCATCTCTATCTTGTTTGCGAAAACTTTCCGCAAGTTTTGGTGCAACTGCGGTAATAATCCCTAGTCCCAACAACATAACAAAACTAAACATACTTAGAGCTAACATTGTACCACTCAAGGCTTGAACGCCTAAATGCGCTACAAGTGCCGCATCTGTGAAGGAAATCATCATCTGAGAGATAAAACCAATAGCCAGTGGCATACCAAGAAGGAGTAATTTCTTCATCACAACAAACATTGTGAAATACCCTTCCCTATTGAAGGGCATATTAAACCCGGATCTTTTAAACAAAACGTATTGATTTTTTTTGTCAAGTCTTTCCATCGCAAATCTTGCGTAAAAGATGCATAATGAGAACTCATTAAGCTAAGAGGAGATACCCAGTTCTTAAAGGAGAAGCGCAATGCGCCTTTATTCGTTTTTTGGACTTCATGCCATGCATTTTTTTTGTACAATATTATGCCCCCAAGCAGTTACAATTGTTGATAAAATATCCTTAGCAAGCCTTTGTTCGTCTTGCACATCCATTTTCAGTATTTTCAATAAATTTTTGGAAGATTTTTTGGTACTGCACGCGATACATCGGTGCTAACGTTCTCTTTAAAAACACACAGATAATTACAACCAACTTCAAAAAACAGCCTTACCAATGAAGTACTAGCTAGAGGGTTGCGTGCACAACGCAATAATGACACACTAATTCCCGCAAGCGTGCTTCACATATTGTACGCGTAGCCTGTACGGAGTTTACCGCTCCTAAATACTCAGACGTAATGCTACTGGGTCGTGCAGTGACCGCAGTTGCACCCTTAAACACCGGTTCTTACCATATCACAATGCTTGACAAAAGCATCATGGCATCATAGCAACCGCTTTGCGTATGGGGTCCATAATATAGTTCTACAAACTGTTGACGCATTGCCAAGCTAAGAGTTCTCTTGCCCACCTAGGCCAATGAGACCATCACTATCCTCTTTTTGAATCGTAAAACAAAATGATTTACCATTAGCGATCAACCATCTGCTCAAAGTCCAGCTAGCTTAAACTCATAGCATTCTAAACCTTTAGGCTCGCTCTGCCCCCAAGGGAGGCATAGTCAGATATATCACTTCCGTCACGTATTCACGCGCTGGGACAAAAAAATCTGAAACTATGAGGCAATGCTGCGTTTGTATGCAGCGTTGTTGTTAGGAATAAGCTTCTATTGAGATAGTTCTGATGGGAAACACCCACAGCTAATGGTATAGGGATTAATTTGGATTCTTTCGAAATGTTATATATAAATTTAATGTGCCGCCCCAAAACACACCACCAGTGAACCCACTTAAAAGACCAAAAAGAAGGTTAAAATCAAATGCATATTTCAAATCAGGTTCAACCTTGAGAAAAACAATCAATGTGAATTTGATGACAAAAGTGATAAGAATAAATATCAGTGGCAACGGCGTACCAGGCCGAATAATTAAATCCGTTCCCTCTTTGATTTTTAAACGCGGAGCGGCACGCCAGAGCAACCAGCCAACGCCAACGCCGATCATAAGCCCCGCCAACATTGAGATTGCTCCCCAGCGCGGGAACGCCAGCTCGTTAATCACATCGCTTCCGCCCAAAAAAAGAAAGATTAACGGCAATAGAAAAAGGCGGTTAACCCCCATTTCCCTATCTTTCAATGCGCTTATTCCCATCGTAATGAGAAAAATAAGCAAAATCCAGACCCATAAAGGGGTTCCGGTCAGAATGTTAAACAATGACATATTATGCACCATGGTGTTTGACTTATGCACCATGGTGTTTGACGCGATAAAAATATCGCATGATGATTACCCAGATACATGTAATATATTTATTGATGAGATACAATAGGATATGTTTGCGTTTTTTAGCAGCGTTGAGGCTAGCACTAGCATAAAAAATGGTAAAGGGTTTCTTTACCAGCAAGCTAATCAATGAAACCAGAGCAAGTGACAGATAGCAAAAAACTGTAAGGTAGTTCAGTAAAAGTGTAGACCATCCAACGAAATAATTAACAAACAGAACAATAACTGTCAGAATGTTAGTAATCATCACGGGTTCTCCCTGTCGGACAATTTTAATATTCACAACAATAATAGACAATAAAATCACAGTTAAGATGAGAGAGCGTTCGACCAGAGTTAAAACGTTTCCATTGATAACCCAGGAGTAAATACTCCACGGAATAAAAGAGATTATTATGTTAAACATGGTGCATCCTCCTTTTTATATTTGATAGAAAACTTACCGCAAGTGCTTCGTTTTTTAGTTTCCGTATGAATATAAAAAACGCCACCTGGTTCACACTCTGTATCCTGTTTAATGGTCAACTGATAGGTATCTCCCGAATAAACTGCTTCAATGAACTTTACTTTTTCAGCGCAACAGATGCGATATTTTTCGCCCTACCCTGCGTGGCCAAAGCCAGAACCATCTCAATCAATAGTGAACCAGGACATACGACGCGGGAGAGGAAATGTTCCTCAAAAAGCGGGTGATGCACATTAAAGGAAAAAGTACAAGAATCTCCGGTTACGGAGGAAATCTTACATAAATCGCCTAGTAATGGAAGAGCGGCTTTCTCAGAACACGAGCCAGGGAAGCAGACCTTATACTGACAATGATGATTGTCTGCGCAATAACGACCTTGCCATTGTCGTATGGGCTGGCCTTACAGTGAATACGGTAGGCCTCATTAATGCGTTCAATATGTCCTTCAGCGCGTAACCGATCGCTATCAAAATGGGTGGTAGAGAAAAACTGTTCAACCATAACAGGGAGATAGCGATACGTAAGATCCGAGTTTTTAGCCACCACGGTGGCGAATCGAACTGAAAACTGATGCAAGGCTTCGAGTAACAAGCCCTGTTTCAAATAGTTATGGGCTAAATCCCAGTGAGAAATATCGATTTTCTCGCAAGCACGCATCGGTGCGGTTAAGGTGATACTCTGACATATACCCAAGAAATTTGGCTCGGTGCGATGCTTTATAGCCATGATTAGGGGACCTTTTTATATTTTTCTCTTAAATCCTTTGATAATAAACCGAAGGAATGAGAGCTAAACCGCGCTTGATAGTGCGCGAGAAGTATCAGCATACGACAAACGAAAAAAGCCAACAATCCCAGCTCAGGAGCAGCCCGATGTTTGCTCATGATGCTTGCAATTAGAAAATCGACATTGGCTTGCAGTCCTGTATTGTCCGAAATAGATCGCGCAAGCGAACTGAAGGGGCGCATAGGCGCCTGAAAGCGTGAAAAAAGAAATCAACCCGGACATCCCGTTGCATAATTGGATGACCAAACCCTGACCAGAGTTTGTCTTTGCAATAATGCGTTATCGACGCCTCAAGATTCCCGGCTTCAATCTCATGGAGGACACTAGAAAGTCGCATGATAGCATATTTGCAGGCTCCCATAGCGCGTGGCCAGTGGCACACCCTCCCCCCAATTAGTGCAGAAATGACGTCGCTCTTGGTACTAGACGCGTTACGTCGGTGCTAACCTTCTCTATTTTTTTGCAGAACAGAAAGCGCGTATCAGGCTCTCTAGCCATACTTAGAGTACGCAAAGTTATTCATCACTCTACAACACTTTAAGCGTGCAATTTTATGTTTTGTATTAAAGGATTTTTGCTTTCAAAATATACGAACAACATCACACAAAGTAGAATAAACAAGCAGCCCCCAACATTAAACCAAACCTTGTCTGTAACCAGCACTGTTGCACCGAAACAGTTAACAATAGCGTGGACAAAAAAAGGCGCACACGCATAAAATTTAGAGCGCGTAACAACACCTCGATACGCCAAGCATGTATTGAAAATATGCATGAGTATGACGCTCATTAAAGCACACAAAAAAATACTCGCTTGCGTCCAGGAATAAAAAATTACATACTCACTGGCTAATAACCTAGATCGAATAGGCCAGCCATTATAAACAAGGAAAGGCCCTAGCGCCTTATAAGATAATTCGCATAAACCCCAGCCTATGCCAATATTCAGCGGCAAACGCCACAAAAAACTAGGCGAGCACCGATAAAACTTAGTAACTAACCAACGACGCATGGCTTCTTCTGCTACAACAAAAAAAACCGTAAATGTTAAAAATAAAAAAACAAGCGCCAGCCCCTGCTCTGCACGACTCTTGGTTTCAACAATACTCATCATATAAAGCGTTTTTATTACAGATTGCTCCCAAAAAGCAATAAGCCCGCCAGCAATGCAGCTAGCAACAAACCATCCCACAGCACCAGCGACAACCAATTTGAACTTCAGAAAATGATGAAACACACATAGAAGAAAAACAACGCCAAGCACTTGCAGTAAACGTAAGGCATCAAGTTTATGTTCTGTTTCCGAGTAACGCCATACTAACAGAACAATCATCCCAAAAACTATGCCGCTCAACAGCACATTTATCCAACTAAATGTAGAGCGAAAAAAATTATAAATGACAGCGCCATAAATAAGGCCTGCGAGAAGCGAAGTAATAAATAAAACCAACATTATTATGCCCCCTCATTTACTACAGCGTAACTGCTATTTTTCTTCATGGATAATCTGTCTTGCACAAAATCATAAATTTGCCGCATAAGAGCAAACATAAGAATAGTAGCGATTGTATAATGCCCAATTGCAAGAAGTTCTGGCTCAGCGGCCCGCCATGAAAAGCGCGCCCAAGCCGCCAAGCATTGTAAAAGCAAGATAAGAACAAAAAAACGCCATTTCTTGTCAAGGCAAACCACAAGCATTAAGAAAGTTGATAAAAGATTCAGACCGATAATAAACGCATAATATATTACCGTCTCAAGTAAAGAAAGTAAGGCGTCCCTATTAAGACTAAAGGCCCCTTTTAGGATTTTCACAGCTTCTGGTAGAGATATAAGCAGTGCAAGCCCTATAGCAGCCCCCCAAATCCCCATTCCCACGCCCAGTGCTGCCTCTACACCATTGCCATTATCTTCTGCCACCCAATGAGAGAGCAAAAAAAACTGCATAATCGCCATGCCTATAGGGAATAGACCAACAGCAAAAACAATATTAGGCGTACTATAAGCAGAAAAATCTAAAATCAAACTGCCTATCATACGCATAAAGCCGTGTAGAAAAAAAATCAAAAGCACATAACAACCAGCGCTTGACCCAATAATCGCCTTCGTACCTTTAAACGCTTTAACCAAAGAGAGTAACCAGCGGTACCCCAATATAAGCGAAAGCGCCAAAACATAATAAGGAAAATAACTCACAGCGCCATAAACATAAAGAAAAACAAGACACAAAACAACGAGCAAGAAAACCAAACGTTCAACCAATGTTTTTTTCTTCATTAAAGGAAAAATAATCAGCACCAGACAAAAAACGGCGCCGATAACAGATAATGTCAATTTGTCAAGCATTATTGTAAGCCTCAGAAATAGAATTTATTAATATTGCATAGCCTGAAGAAATGTCAAACATAGACAAAAGACCAACCGCAAAATGAATTACAAAAGGCAGATAGAAATAGGCCTTGCGCTTATCTTGGAAACCAAGATACATAAAGCGCGTATTTACAACATGCATCAATACAATCATGCCCGCGGCAATAAGATAGCTGATCGCTTGTGGACAAGATTCAAATGCGACATAGCCCACCATTTGTGGCGCCCTATCAACACGGTAATTCAAGTAAAGAAAAAGAGCTTGGAGGGTCTATAGCATAAGTCTAGAACACCCCAGCCCAGCCCGAAATAAAGGACCTCACGCGCAGCTAATTCTGGCTTATATACGCGAAGCAACCACAAACGCAAAAGCTCCGCAGTTAAAACTGATATCAAAAGGATAAAAAAGGGATAGTTTACAGCAACCAAACTCATGTAATGCACCACCTGCTGCTGGCTATTATTAGCAGCAGACAAAGCAGGCAATGGCAACAAAGAGCTCAAATATACAAAACCTGCCCCAATACACAAGGCAGCAACTGCACCACAGAATCCAAGAACTAAATATTTATATAAGTAGTGCTCGTGCAGAATTAAAAGCATGCCAATATAACATACCAAAAGCAAAGATAAGTCTGGAAGCCCACTTTCACTATGTGGATAAGCGAAGATGATAGCGCAGGAAAGGCCAGCTAGCCCCCCAAAATGACGCGCTCGCCCAACAAGCCATTGTTTTTAAGGAGACGAGGGCTGGAACTTATCCCAAAACTAAGCAGCATTCTAAAAATTAAGTCAGACATATAATTTCCTTAAAGCGCCTTGCCCTCCCAAGCATAGCAAGATATTATTGCGGGAGAAAAACTCCCTGCTAAGAGGCTGATAGCGTACCCCTTAGCAAGGACTTTACCTTGTTAAAAAGCCAGATCAAACAACAATTTCACCACTTAGAGCGAGCACAATCCCAACCAGCTTTAGCAATATCCGCGGCTGCGCCACGGGACCCCGCCTACTATTGCTCTAGAAACTGCCCCTCCTGGGTTGGCTGCTCTAGGCTTTAGGATAACCCAAAGAACTATAGTTTCCTGTCTTCTCACTCAGTTTTCTTTTTAAACGGGTTAATCACGCTAAGCTTCACATTCTTTGATTTAATGTAATGCGCGTACACATAAACAACAAACATCAAACAAATCCAATTTCTAACCATTCCATAGTCATCATCTGTATGAACAAACGCTACATAATAAGAAACAAAGAGGCTAAAAAACAGCTCTGCAAGAACATCAAGGAGCAACCAATAATATTTCTTTGTAGTAACAAAGAGAACCATCAAAAATGTCAAAAAACTTGGCCCGTTAGAATAGCGAAACCAAACACCGCATAATCAAACATTTTTTTCACTGCCTCCCTGTTTGCAAAACCTATCTGTTGATAGATTTCTCGAAGGTCTGATAAAAGCAGTGATGACACAAAAAAGACGCCTATGGCAAACCCACAGCCAATGCAAATGCTTAAATCTAGCACTGACATAGATTTTTCCTTCAAAGCTTTAGTAATTAGGACATAGCGAGCCCCCCTATCATCAACGGAATAATGAAAAGCAGATAAATATAGCTCCAAAGCTGCAGATCAAAAAAATCTAACAGAACGTCATCACTCATAACAATAAAACCAGCTGCGATGAAAAAAATGGGGCAACTTGCGATAATGGCCAAACTAAAGCATTTTATATTGTTTACTATATTGGGTATAAATTCAATGCAAAAAGAAAGAAAGAACATAATTATAGCAACATGAGAAGATGTTATCGGCACATCGTCTATATACTCAAAGATATATATGATGGGAGGAACAACCAATGCCGCCACTATGAATGCAACCATGCTCCCTTTGTATAACATGCTTTTTCCATTAATAGCAATAGTTTTGAAGAATAGATACATGCCAAACCACAGACAAAAATAAGCGAGCACTAAACCAAACGCGCCCATAGCTCCTCCTGTGCAATATTCCAAACATAAAGGTGGCACCTTTTACAGTACCACCGTTCTAGGCTTTAGGATAACCCAAAGAACTACATCAAAAGCGCGTCAACATCCCACCACCTGAATTAGCAATAGATTGACCCAAAAACTGTGTGCCACACTGGGCAGCAGCCACACCATAACCAGCATAACCGCCTATGGTGCCTCCGAATCGATCGCCTACACTTTTAGCCCCAAGCTTGCTGCGGCCATGCCAGTCATAGGATTACGCGTTACCAATCCTACGACAATACCACTCGCAAGGCCAACCTTACCACCATACTTGCTACCAAACGCAGTACCAGAGTTATATTTGCTACTAAAATTATCGGCACTGCAATAATCGTGCGAACCACTTGAACTTCCCATTTATTTTCTCCAATTTAGTGTATAAATAAATCCCCCAAGGTTACTTATGTCCCCGCGCCAGAATGGCTTCCCCATAATCAACCACCGAAACACCCCTGGAGATATGAATGCACTTTCATGCAAGTTCATATTCATAATATATAGTTGACAAAATCAAGGACATTGTGTCAAAAATATGGCATATTTTAGTAAATTTATGCTTACTTATTTTATGTGTTTAAGCTTAATGTTTATATTATGAACAATAATAATGAAAGGCAAATAAGATTCTCTTGGTTTACAAAATATACTAAAAGTATATAAATATACTGATAGAGATATTTATTGTTGCAATTGCAATCAGAATCATAGATTTAGTTAACCCATTTATATTTCAAGCGATTATTGATCGTATCATTCCGTTTTGGGCAAAATTTGAGAAAAATCATCCGCGCAAGATCTCTGCTCCGTGACGGCTCACACGCAAAAAAGCCCGCCAAGCACGGCTTTTAACCACAGCAAAAATCGCACTAAATAAGAATTAGAAAAGTTGTAACAAGATAAATGGTACGGTTGGTGGGATTTGAACCTACGACCTCTGGTGCCACAAACCAGCGCTCTAACCAACTGAGCTACAACCGCATAAAAAGCAAGTCTATCATAACTATTCACGATTTCGTAAACATTTATTATTTGTTTATGTGACATAAGGAAGTTCAACAAAGTTTGCAAGTCCCTTTAAAAAAATCTCGCAATTTTTTGTGAAGAAAAATGTTTTTTACAAAGGAAATTTTGCCCAATGCTCAAGACTATGATCACGATAATCTTTTATGTTATCAACACCGTCTTGTTGCATCATCTGCAAAATCTCTTGCAGAATAGTTACTACAAGATCTGGACCTTCATAAACCATCCCACTATACAATTGTACCAAATCTGCGCCAGCTTTTACTTTTTCCAAAGCGGTTTGTGCGTCCTTTACACCGCCAACACCAATAATTGCAATCTCCCTCCCTAATTTTTGACGCATTTTTGCAAGCACAATGGTAGAGCGCTCAAAAAGTGGACGTCCAGAAAGCCCCCCCTCTTCATTGCTGAAATGACTATTGCTAAGACCTTGACGTGAAAGAGTTGTATTAGAAACAATCAGTCCATCAAAATCAGAAAGTTTTATTTCTTCTGCAATATCATCCAATTCTTTCTCTGATAAATCTGGAGCAATTTTTAAAAAAATGGGAATGGAGAATCCATGCTTTTTCTCTTGCTCTTTTCGCGCTTTCGAAATTGCACTCAACAAAAGATGCAAACTGTCACGGGCCTGTAAATCACGTAAACCTGGTGTATTAGGAGAAGAGATATTAACCGTAAAATAATCAGCAACATCATAAAAATGAGCAATACCAACAGTATAATCATCAATCTTATCGACCGTATCCTTATTGGCTCCAATGTTGACTCCTACAACACCCGTTTTTTTACACGCACGTAATCTGTTGTAAACAACTTGATGTCCATCATTATTAAAGCCCATTCTATTAATAATCGCTTCATCTTCTTTTAAACGAAAAAGCCGTGGTTTAGGATTTCCAATCTGAGGCTTTGGTGTCACTGTCCCAATTTCAGTAAAACCAAATCCTAAACGAAAAATACCATCCATAACCTCTGCATTTTTATCAAACCCCGCTGCGAGACCAATAAAATTTTCAAACTCAAGTCCAGCAACAGCTACACACAAACGTTTATCGATAACCTTTTGACAGCCATTTAATCCACTTTTCAGCCCGAGAATTGCTAAACAGTGTGCATGCTCTGGATCCAACATAAATAAGGCAGAACGGCCAATACAACGAAAAAAACTCATCAATCCTTCTCCACAACATAAAAATGATCCATCGCACCTCACCTATATCTTTTAACACAAAAGATCACCAATCAAAGAGAGCATATTATCCAAATAATATTTCCCTTCTAGAAGAAAATTTATCACATAATAGCCATACATGTTTATATTGATGTATACTGTGTGAAAAACTTTTTATTCTTAAAAAAACGTTTCTCTTTTTCGACATTTTTTAAAGATTAAAATGTGAATCCTAATCTTATAAAATGCAGCATGAATTGAAACATCAATGGCTCTTCATAAAAGCCATGGTTTTGTGACATCTCATGCAGGCAAGCTCATAATTCTCTTAAAAATGCACGCAAATTATCCCTATTCCCAAAGTTCCTTTGTGTAATATTATTTCCAATAAAAACAGAGCTTGCTCTATAAAGCTATTTTTTTCCTAGCATTTATAGAATACATGGTTCATAAAATCATCTAAATCCATACTATTGTTGCGCCATTTATTAGCAACAGGATATTCAATCATTTGTACTCTATTGATGTAATTTTGAAGAATCTGCGTTGTTTTCTTTGCCATTTCTGATGCGCTAAATACAATTTAGTATCTATAAGTGCTCTGTCTAATATATAGTTTAAGTAATGACAGTTGATCATTGAACTCACACCTATCATACCAACGACTTCCCAACCAAAATGATCTTGCAAACCCTGGAGCTCTGCTATTTATAAACTGATACAATCTTCCAGCAGATAAAATGTGTTTCTTCCCTCGAAATTATCGCCATTTTAGCTCATGCAACCCAGTACAAATAGCTTTTAGATCAGCCATAATGCCCTCCTAATTGCTATTATCGCTTACTGAATTAAGGGGAATTAAATTATAAGTTTTACTCCTGCCTCATCTATCTATTTCTTCCATCGGTGCTTATATTTTTTATTCCTAAATTCTCTTTTATGCCAATATATGTACTTCATTTGAGATACTTTCTGATAGCTCAACTTTCAATGCTGCTCATTTGTGGTATTCTGTAAAAATCTCTCTTTGTTAATGTTATCATAAAAATCTTGAGGCAATTATATAAATGAAGCTACAGTTTTCTACTTTCTGTTGAAAAAGCAGATATAGTTTTTATCAAAAAAGCTCTTTATCTAGGAAATATTCTATGTACATTCAAATAGAGCCCTAATACTCTTTATTAAACTTTATAAAGTTCTTTGAAAATAATATTAATATTGTAATATAATCCTAAAAATAAAATCTGCCCTTTCCTTTTTCATCAAAAGCGGTAAGTAGATTACCGTATATCGCTCACATAAAGGGGAAACCGCAATGCTTAAAGAATTCAAAGAATTTGCTCTAAAAGGTAATATGATTGATCTTGCTATCGGTGTAATTATAGGGGGTGCTTTTGGTAGCTTGGTTAACTCAATTGTCAACGATATTTTTATGCCAATCATTGGGCTGATTACAGGTGGAATTGATTTTTCTAATATGTTTATTCAACTTGCTGGCGAAAAACAAGCAACTTTAAGTGCCGCCAAAGCAACTGGAGCAACCATTAGCTACGGGCACTTTATTACTTTACTTATCAATTTTCTCATTATTGCTTGGGTTCTTTTTCTATTCGTTAAAGCTATGAATAAAATCCGTAGAAAAGAAGAAGAAAGCCCCCAAAAAATGTCTTCAGAAGAACAACTTTTAACAGAAATTAGAGATCTTTTAGCTAAGAAAAAATAATTTTATGCAAGATTTACATCATGGAACACGAGGAAAAAACATTTCCACAGTTGTTCCATGATTGGGTTTTGAGAACAATAAAAATTGTCCCCCACTTTCTTCCACCATTGCCTTACACATTGGGAGGCCTAAACCTGTTCCTATAAAAACGCTATCACCAGATCGGCCATCTTTGCGCTCTACTTGACCATAAGGTTGCAGTGCCTGTATAATCTCTTCTTCGTTCATCCCTATACCATTATCACTCACTGAAATTTTTACACGTTCTTTTCTATAAGAAACGTGAACAATAATCTGTCCACCCAAAGGTGTAAAACGAATAGCATTGGAGAGAAGATTCCATATAATCTGGCGAAACATTTGTTGTGATACAGGAATAAATGGAACATGAGGTGGAGCAACAATGCGCATGATAATGCCGTTCTGATTGGCTTGAGTTTCAAGAAAAGCTATCGTCGCACGTAAACAAGATATCACATCAAATGTTTCAGAAATAAGGGAAGAATCAATCTGGTTATTGGAACCAGAATAATTTATCTTCGAGCATTCTAGTAATTGATTAATCAGCAATAATATATGTTTTCCAGAGGAAATAATATCGCGTAAATATCCATGATAGCGCTCATTTTCTATCGAACCAAAACGGCCTTCTCTCATAATTTCTGCAAAACCAATAAGAGCATTCAAAGGTGTTCGTATTTCATGAACAACCCCAGCGATTTTATCCTCTTCTACTTTTTTTTCTCCTGATGAAACTATTTGTGTCCTATCACGCAACATAACAGCATAATTGCTTTGCTGTGCCAAAAATACAATCGTTATCAAAACGGTTATATTTTTATGGTCTCTCGTCATTAAATCAGCTGTTTCACTGTGATTTAAAACCTGATTTTTCCGCTCCATACGGATTGATTTAAAATATTTTTCAATCAAAAGTTGGCTTTGCAAAGTAAATAATGAAGAGAGTGGCTGTCCTCGTAGTTCATTTATTTCATAACCCATTAATGCTAAAGCTGCCCTACTTGCTGATTGAATAAAGCCATCTTCATCCAACCATAAAACACCATCTGTTGCTGTATCCAACAATGATAAAACTACAGCCGGCTCTTTTACGAGAGCTTGTTCTATAGCATTTACCGGCGTTATTTGTGCATATGGTAACTGAATAGCTGTTTCTTCAATTAAATTTTCTTCTTTTACCGATGAATTCAATTCATCACGCAATTGCTCTGCAATCTCATGAAAAGCTGATCGTTCTATCTCCGTAAGACATGGCATTTCTGTTTCCAGCTTTTTGTCTCTTTTTTCTTGAACTTTTTCTCGTATTTTTAAAACACCAAAGCCACGAAACCCCTTAAGCTGCTTTTTAACATCAAAAATTGGCAAAGCCGACAATTCAACATCAAGCCATTGTAAGCAACCATCAACAGGCCATTGAACAATCTCTTTACTCCAAGGCATAGCTGCTTTAATAAAACGACTGAGAACCAGATATCGATCATCATTAAATTGATGAGCAAGCTCATGAAAACTACATCCTAAAATAGAGGCAGAGAGAGGACCAACAACTTCAGCTAGCTCTTTTGAGACTTCACAAAATAAACCATTGTGATCGATTTCCCACGTAAAAGGTCGCGGCAAAAGCTCTGGTGTAAAACGAAAAGCTTCTTGCTGATATTTTAATTCATTTGTATTTAACTTCAACTCATCTGCTTTTAATGGCATAATTAAAACTAAAAAGTGTTGGATTTACTCTCAAATGAATAACGCTAGTTTGTTTACAATTACCTGTTCTGGTTAAAATAACTTGGTATCTCATATCCATTGTCTGTAGCAAAATTTTGACTGTTTCATCAACAAAACAAGAATAAAAAGAACCCTCCAACTTCTGTTGCTTATTCACCCATTATTGTAATAAATCTTGTTACAATAATGGTAACATCTCCCTCGCATAAATAGTACTCAAAAAGAATATACTTATTTTACGCATTCATGTAGCTATTTTAAAAAGATATCTTCCAATAAGCTTATTTTACGATGGCATCCATGAATGGTGTAATGTAAAGGTCCCTATAATAGATATCAAGGCATTATACATTACATTTTTATGCTTATAAAAGAGCTGGTTAGAACCATCATTATACTAATTTCAGCCCCTAATGTTACCAATAGTTATTGGCATTTAAAAGCATTTATAAGCAGCCTTTTTATTTCTTTTTTTAACTTTTTTACCCCTACATTATTATGATACGCAAGAAAACGATTTTCGTTGTTTCACCAAAAATAGATTTGAAATGAGAAAATCATACGATATTTAAATTTTTCATTCAATTTTTATAATGAATAAATTATTATTATAAATCAATATATTGCATAATATTGCATTATAAAAATAGAAATAAAAACTTCTTTTTCAAATAAAGTTTCTCGTAAGAACACCTTTCTTGTGCCAATAATATCAAATGATAACAAATTTAGCATAGTACTTTAAAAGCACCCAATGTAACAAAATTTGCATATTGGATACTCTTCTTATGATGCTCTCCATAATCCCCCAAAGACCTTTCTTTCATCAGAACCGCTATAGAAGAGAAAACAAAAAATATACCACTGCATTATTTAACCAAAGAATTTTTCTGCAATCAGAAAAGAGAATAAAAAACATTTGTTTTCGTATAAAGATTTGTTTAATTTCTTTACATTCCAGATCATCTAGAAATGTTAAAAACATCTCCCCTTTGGTATCAGCTTGCTTACCTCATCAGCAGTCAAAAGATCGCTTTTGCTTTTATTACTCTCCACTCAATTTTTTAATATTATTATAAAATAAATACATGGCCACATCTTCTTTGAAAAATAAAACAAGCATTCGCTATTTAAATAATAACTGTTAAACATTTTAAAAATCGCACATTAAAATGTGCTTTTTTATTTCCCTGCATTGAGTAAAATTTCACGTTTTCCCACATGATTAGCGGCTCCAACAATGCCTTTTTCTTCCATCCGCTCAACAAGAGAAGCTGCTTTATTATAGCCGATTGAAAGTCGGCGCTGAATATAAGATGTTGAACATTTTTTATCACGCATAACAATCTTCACAGCTTGATTATAAAGCTCCTCCCCCTCTTCATCAAAATTTTCCCCCTCAGAAACTTCAACTGTCGAATCAGTAGAAGAATCCTCTTTGTTATCGTCTTCATTATCCGTGACGGTTGCTAAATAATCAGGTTTTCCTTGCAGTTTAAGATGTGCAACAATGGATTCAACTTCTTCATCAGAGACAAAAGGTCCATGAACACGCACAATACGTCCCCCACCTGCCATATGAAGCATATCTCCTTGACCTAGAAGCGTTTCAGCACCTTGTTCACCTAAGATCGTACGACTGTCAATTTTTGATGTCACTTGAAAAGAAATGCGGGTAGGAAAGTTTGCTTTAATTGTCCCTGTAATAACATCAACAGAAGGGCGCTGCGTTGCCATAATAAGATGAATACCAGCCGCACGCGCCATTTGTGCTAAGCGCTGAATGGCATTCTCTATTTCTTTCCCTGCCACCATCATGAGATCAGCCATCTCATCAACAATCACAACAATATAAGGAAGCTGCGTAAGATCCATGGCTTCTTCATGATAAAGCATTTCTCCTGTTTCCTTATCAAACCCCGACTGTACAGTACACATGATCATTTCACCTTTTTGAGCCGCAAGTGCAACGCGTGCATTAAAACCATCAATATTACGTACACCTAACTTAGCCATTTTGCGATAACGCTCTTCCATTTCACGAACCGCCCATTTTAAAGCTGTTACTGCTTTTTTAGGATCTGTTACAACAGGTGTTAAAAGATGTGGAATGCCATCGTAAACAGAGAGCTCTAGCATTTTAGGATCAACCATGATCAAACGACACTGTTTTGGTGTCATACGATAAAGAATCGACAAAATCATTGTATTGATTGCTACAGACTTGCCTGATCCTGTTGTTCCTGCGACCAATAAATGAGGCATTTTTGCTAATTCTGCAATGACCGGTTCACCATTAATCCCTTTCCCCAAAGCAAGAGCAAGTTTAAATTCACTTTCACGAAAAGAACGTGTTTGAATTAATTCCCGTAAATAAACGGTTTCACGAACCGCATTGGGTAACTCAATCCCAATAACATTCCGTCCAGGAATGACAGCAACGCGTGTAGAAATAGCAGACATAGAACGTGCAATATCATCAGAAAGATTAATAACGCGCGATGACTTTACACCCGCAGCAGGCTCAAATTCATACATTGTAACCACTGGCCCTGGATGTACATGGATAACTTCACCCTTAATGCCAAAATCTTCCAAAACACTTTCTAAAAGTCCAGCACCACGTTCCAATGTTTCCTGAGGAATCATCGTACCTTCATGAAAAACAGGTTCCTGTAATAAATTGATCGGAGGAAACTCATAAACATCATAGTCAATAGATTGAATATTTTGCATAAAAGAAGAATCATAAGTGCTTAATGGCACGCGGGTAGATTGCAATGTTTTCGTTTTACCGTTTGCTTGCATCACAGACAAATCTTTTGAAGATGGTGTGACATTCTTTGTTATGCAATCAATAGTATTATTGGCGATAAGATCACTGGTATTTTTCGTCTCTGTACTAGACTCAAAATCGCTTAGTGCCTCAGTATCGTTTAACGCCTCTGTATCACTTAACGTATGAGCGGAATCTTCAACAGAAAGCTTAGAGGGGCACTCTTTAGTAATATCATTATTCGTATGCATTAAATCAGAAATTTGCTCAACGCCTCGCATCCGCTCCGCTGGAGATTCTGATGTAATTGAATCATAGAGTTGTGGAAAGCGGTATTCAAGAACACGGTAAAGAGCAGTTATTGACTCATCAAAGGCAGAAGAAATATTGGATGTAATTTTATTTGTCGTGTCAATCGATGTTTCGTCCTCTTTTGAAGTTTGGGTATCCATATGTTCAAATATCAAAGATATGCATTCAAAAAATGCATCATCGGAAAGATGCAAAGCAGGATTCATTTTTTGTAGCACATTTTCCACTTGTAATTTATGCTCTTGTTCATCCTCCTCAAGTAGGATATCTGCTGACGGCATACGAGTAGCTTGTCGTGACAACTGCTTCAAAACTGTTGAATGACAAACCGACGTTTTATTTTCTATTGATTGAGGATTAATGACTTTTTTTGTTGATGGAACGTTTGTTGTTTTCTTGTTGCAACGTGCAATATCTGTATCTGTAATTTTTTTTTGATCTTGCTTCGTAAAAATTTTAAACTGTTTTGCAAAAACTGGATCTGTTTCTATACGACGACGCAAAATTTCAACTTCTGGGGTTCGCGTGAAACGAACATTTTTTCCAAGGGTAAATGCCTTTTTCCATACTTCCGGATAAGGAAATATCTCAGTAATCTTAATAGATAAATCTTCTCTTGATGCATCTTTTGTACTATCATCAGAAAAAGAAGACGTAGAAATAGATTTTGTTTTCGAATTATGCATGGCACCCAACAAATTTATAGCAATGAGAAAAATAACCTTTTCAAAAAGAATTCGTAGAAACTATCATACGAAGGTTAATAACCTTTTGCTGATGGTTACTTTTTAATGAAAAAAAATAATGCCATAATGCATATTCATAACCTCCCTTCTGCATATTTACGATATAAATTGTCTGGTTTATGGTGTTATAGAGCTCGTATTTCATTTGTTTTGAAGAAAACTTCATGATAAAAAAGCTTCAGGAGAATTGTCTATACCTCTCTTTCTCTCCCATTTTACAAAAGCAATTAGTCCTAATAATACAAATGGGTATATAAGCGTTGCTCTATTGGATTCTCGATGCTCAATTATCATAATACGATCTAATTTCTCGCATTTTTATAAGATTACCCTTGTTATCCTCGTTTAAAACAGCTTAGACTAAGATGATCATAATTACATAAACACAAACAGAAAAAAGGGAGTGAATTATGTTTAATAAACGGAAATTTTATATTAATGGTCTATGGGATGATCCAAGCACTCCTCACGATTTTGACGTCATTAATCCATCAACAGAAGAGGCTTGTGCTGTCATTAGCCTTGGAAGTACAAAAGATGCCGATAAAGCAATTAACGCGGCTAAAGAGGCATTTCAAAAATGGAAAACAACGTCACCAAGTGAGCGTCTTGGGTTCGTTGAAAAAATTCTAAATATCTATGAAAAACGTTCTAAAGACATGGCAAAAACCATTTCAATGGAAATGGGAGCACCGATTGATATGGCGCTTAATGCCCAAACTGCAACTGGCAGTTCCCATATTCGCAATTTTATCGAAGCTTATAAAGAGTTTTCATTCCAAGAAACTTTAATAAAGGGAAATGAGCAAGCAATTCTTCACTACGACCCTATCGGCGTGGTAGGATTAATTACGCCATGGAATTGGCCTATGAATCAAGTAACTCTTAAAGTTATCCCTGCTCTCTTGGCTGGCTGTACCATGGTGTTAAAGCCCTCTGAAATTGCGCCTCTTTCTGCTATGCTTTTTGCTGAATTTTTAGATGAAGCTGCTCTTCCTGCCGGTGTTTTTAATTTAATCAATGGCGATGGTGCAACTGTCGGTTCTTACCTATCAGCACACCCAGATCTAGAAATGATTAGCTTTACTGGTTCAACTAGAGCAGGAAAAGATATTTCTAAAAATGCTAGCGCTACTTTAAAAAGAGTCTGTCTGGAACTTGGGGGAAAAGGAGCGAATATTATCTTTGCTGATGCCGACTCAGATGCTATTCAACGTGGGGCACGACATTGCTTTTATAATAGTGGACAAAGTTGTAATGCACCGACTCGTATGCTTGTGGAACAGAGCATCTATGACAAAGCCGTAAAAATAGCCAAAGATATTGCAGAAACAACAAAAGTAGGACCAAACTGCCAAGAAGGAAATCATATTGGGCCCGTCGTTTCAAAAAAACAATATGATAAAATTCAAGATCTTATCCAATCGGGAATTGATGAAGGCGCAACTCTTGTTGCAGGTGGAACTGGTTTACCAAGAGGAATTGAACGCGGTTATTATGTCCGTCCAACAGTCTTTGCTGATGTAAAACCTCATATGCGTATTTTCAAAGAAGAAATCTTTGGTCCAGTTCTCTCGATTCTTGCTTTTAATACAGAAGAAGAAGCTGTCGCTTTAACGAATGACACTGAGTATGGTCTTACAAACTATATTCAATCACAAGATCGCAACAAATGTCGTCGTATTGCGGCACAAGTACGCTCGGGTATGGTAGAAGTTAACGGACATGGATTACCCAGTGGAAGCTATTTTGGAGGTGTAAAATTTTCTGGACGAGCCCGTGAAGGGGGACATTGGGGAATTAAAGAATTTCTCGATAGTAAAGCAATTTCGTACTGGTAAAATCTTATTAAAAACCTAATGGAATCGTATGGTAATACAAAAAATAACGGATGAAGGTGCTCTTGGGCAACGTCTTGATCAGTGGCTAGCAAAACAATATCATAATGTGTTCTCACGTTCACGTTTGCAAACCCTCATCCGTGAAGGCTATCTTAAAATTGATGGTCAATTCATAAAGGAACCAAACACAAAATTAAGACCTAAGCAAATAATTGAATTGGCAATGCCTAACCTTCGTGATGCAGAACCTAGTGCTGAAGCTATTGCATTGGACATCCTTTTTGAAGATGATCATATCATTGTTATTAACAAACCAGCGGGTCTTGTTGTTCACCCTGGAAATGGCAACTGGACCGGTACGTTGGTGAATGCCCTTATTTATCACTGCGGTAATAGTTTATCTGGTATAGGTGGTGTTAAACGCCCTGGCATTGTCCATCGTCTCGATAAAAATACAAGTGGTGTTATGATTGTTGCAAAAAATGATCTGGCTCATAAAAGGCTCAGTGCTCAATTTTCTGATCATGGACGTACCTGTGCATTAGACAGACGCTATCATGCCCTGATTTGGGGGACACCTCACCGCAATGTTTGGACAATTGATGCATCACTTGGCCGTTCACCCCATAACCGAACAAAGCAAGCTGTTATCCATAACCAAAGCCCTTATGCCCGTCATGCTGTTACACATTTTTCTTTGCTAGAAAAATATGGCTCTCATGCAGACTCAACATCTTTTGCTAGCCTTCTGGAATGTCGCTTGGAAACTGGGCGCACCCATCAAATCCGTGTTCATATGGCTCATATTGGGCATCCACTCATAGGCGATACAGTTTATGGAAACGCTTTTAAAACAAAGTCAAATACACTCAATCCCACTATTAAAAATGCAATCGATCATTTCAATCGACAGGCACTCCATGCCGCAAGTCTCACTTTTGAACACCCTTCTACTGGTAAAGTTATGTCGTTTTCCGTATCACTACCTCAAGATATGGCTAAACTTATTAAGCATTTTAAAAAAATGAATTGAAACTTTTCTCCTTCTCAAGATTTCACAATAAAATATCTTTTTTTGAACAAAATTGAAAAATATGCTAAAGTGAATGTACACGGATATTATTATCTGAAACATAGAATTTGCCTTATCAGGGAATTCAGACAAAAGGAGGGTGCTATTATGGCCCATATGAATTTGTTATCAGTAACCACAGGCGATGGTGGATTAAACCGTTATTTGGAAGAAGTACGTCGTTTTCCAATGCTTGATCCAAAAGAAGAGTATATGTTAGCTCAACGTTACCGTGAGCATAATGATTTAAAAGCGGCGCATAGGCTAGTAACCAGTCATTTGCGTCTCGTAGCTAAAATTGCAATGGGGTATCGCGGCTATGGACTTCCCATTGGGGAAGTCATTTCAGAAGGCAATGTTGGACTTATGCAGGCTGTTAAGCGTTTTGAGCCAGAGCGTGGTTTTCGTCTTGCAACCTACGCAATATGGTGGATTAAAGCGTCAATCCAAGAGTATGTATTGCGGTCTTGGAGTTTGGTGAAGATGGGGACAACAGCTAATCAGAAGCGCTTGTTTTTTAACCTTCGTAAATTAAAAAGTAAACTTCAAGCACTTGATAGCGGTGATCTCAATACAGAACAAGTAAAAGAAATTGCAATCCAGTTGAATGTCTCAGAGGATGAAGTTGTATCAATGAATCGCCGACTTGGTGGCGACACTTCACTCAACGCACCCCTTCGTACAAAAGAAGGAGAAAACAGCGAGTTACAAGATTGGTTGGTGGATGAATCTAACGATCAAGAACAAGTTTTAATTGAAAAAAGTGAATTGGAGAATCGTCGTTCCATGCTTATAAATGCTATGGACAATCTCAATGAACGCGAAAAACGTATATTCAAAGCGCGTCGTTTAAACGATACACCATTAACTTTAGAAGAACTCTCTGGTGAATTTAACATTAGTCGAGAACGAGTAAGACAAATTGAAATGCGTGCATTTGAAAAAGTGCAAAATTCTATTAGAGATTCTGCTTTATCTCAAAGTCAAGTATAAGACTCTAGAATTTAGGTATGAAGCCAATTATTTGCGCATTTTTAAAGTAGAAATGAGAAAAGCATATATTGGCTTTTTCCTTGTAAATTAGCCTGTAGAATCCGTTGAGTTATGATGTATGGTTTTGTTGAGCATGTTTGATATAACTAATAAAAACCGATATCGAAAAATAACCTTTTATTTTATTTGCATCTATGTTTTATTTTTCTGACCAAGAACTGTTAACTTATCTTGTTGTGCAAGCCATTGTCCAATAACTTTATTGAAAATAGACTCACCCGTTGGTCCTTTTGCAAAGGTTAATTCATTTGTACGTCCGTTTTTATCCGTTAACACCAAACGCATCCAATCTAATTCTCGCATCAATTGTAAATTTCGGTCAAGAAATGGATGATTACCACTCAATGCAACAAGAAAAAAATCATCGTTAATTTTTGTAGAAATAGTTCTTATTAAAGTCTGCCCAATAGATTGTTCACTGGCTTTAAAGGTTAATGCTTGAACACTGCTTATAGCTTTACCTGAGAATTTATCAGAAAGAATAAAAATAAGGTCCATAATATATGCAGCAGGAAATGACCGATCGGTATTGCGACGTAAAATTAACCGTAATGATAACCCTTCATCGGGAATTGTTATATCACCTTGTATGGCTGTTTCTTCTGGCCCCCCCTTCACATAAGACTCCTTTATAAGCGTCCAGCGAACACTTCCAGTTGCTATCTTTTCTGCATCATAATTTGTACGTGCTTGATAAAAAACAGCTTCACCTAATTTATCAAGCGATTGCAAATTGCTGGAAACAACTGTTGAGACTCCTTCTTCATTCGAAGAATCTGTCGCTTGTTTTAAAGCAACATCAATTTCACTCCCATCCTCTAATAAACGTTGTGTTAACTTTCTCTTAACCGAAAGTACCTTTGGTACTTCGTGAGAAACTTGAAGATTTTCTCCTAACACCTGATGATCACTTGATACAAATACACGACCACCAATAAAAAAAATACCAATAGTTAAAACAGCAAAACTAACAACAGAAACAGCACTTATCACAATACGCCTTTGCACTAATGATTTATCAGCACGACGTAAAGCCTGAGAAAAAATATGCGAAACAATATGCGGATTATCTTCTTGCGACGAAGAAACCTTTAACGCACAGCTATTAATATGCTGAGAAAACACATCAGCCTCTATATTAACAGGCTCTGCATCTGGTACATCTGATACCCAAGACTCATCAAATAACTTGCTATCCTTTGGACGTGTAACAAAATCCTGCTTTCTTTTTATGTCTACTACTGAGGAATCATTATTCTTTGGTAATATAGTTTTTTTTGTATATTTCTTATCTTCATTTACATTTGTGGGATTCCACCCAATAACTGAAGAAAGCAACTTCTTTTCAACTGCTAAATATTCTTCTTCAACAGTTGCAATAGCAGCATGAAGAATCTTTCTTTGTTCATCTGCTATTGCTTGTGGTATTTTTGCTGTTACAAATTGATATTCTAGTGTTTCAGTAGCCCGTTTATAAATCCGCTTACGCAGTTGTGGTGTAACATTATTTTGTGCATTAATTGCCTTTTTTAAGATTTCAACGAAATCTACCATTTCCTCTATAATCTCTCTTAAACTAAGCAAAGAAATCCTAGCACTCAGGCCAAAACAGCTTTATTTTAGGTTCATAAATTTATTGTCATTTATATTGGTACAACTATCGTCATAGTGTAAAATGAATATGAAAAATAAACAATGTTATTTTACACCTTTCTTTCACGCGCTCTTAAAAACTCTTTTTGTTAAAAGATATAGACATGAACAAAAGATCTATATGGAAACCTAAAAATAATAATCAATTTGCAAAGGGATCTGTAATAAGAATAGTATCTTCGCGTTCCGGACTCGTAGATAATAAAGCCACTTTTGTGTTAATCAGTCCTTCAATATAGCGTATATATTTAACAGCCTGCATTGGTAAATCTTCCCACCTCAATACATGGGCTGTTTTTTCCTTCCAACCCTCTAATGTTTCATAAATAGGCTTCACACGGGCTTGGGCTCCCATAGAAGAAGGTAAATAATCAATTCTTCTACCATCAAGCTCATAACCAATACAAACTTTTATTTCATCCAAACCATCCAAAACATCAAGTTTTGTCAATGCTATACCTTGAACACCGCAAACTACTACCATCTGACGGACTAAGACAGAATCAAACCAACCACATCGACGCTTTCGACCCGTTACAACACCAAATTCATGCCCACGTATTCCCAGAAATTCACCAATATCATTTATCTGCTCTGTCGGAAACGGCCCTTCTCCAACACGTGTGGTATAAGCTTTTGCAATACCCAAAACATAATGAATTGCGCCAGGTCCCATCCCTGACCCTGTACATGCCTGCCCAGCAACTGTATTGGATGATGTCACATAAGGATAAGTTCCAAAATCATTATCGAGTAAAGCACCTTGCGCCCCTTCAAAAAGAATGTGTTTTCCCCTCCGATAACCTTCATCTAAAAGACGCCACGTACAATCCATAAAGGGCAAAATTTTATCCGCGACTTGCATTAATTCATCATAAAGTGCTTGAGAATCAATCTCTGCAACACCCATCCCACGACGCAAAGCATTATGATGTCTCAAAAGCCGCTCAATCTTAGCCATAAGCGTATCTTTTTCTGCTAAATCCATCACTCGGATAGCACGGCGCCCCACCTTATCTTCATAAGCCGGCCCGATACCACGCTTTGTTGTTCCAATCTTTAAATCCGATAAACCACTTTCTCGAATCGCATCAAGATCACGATGCAAAGAAAGAATCAAGGGAGCATTTTCAGCAATCCGTAAAATTTCTGGTGTAATTTTTACACCCTGATCACATAATTTTTTTAATTCTGCAACAAAATGATGAGGATCAACAACAACACCATTGCCAATAATTGATAGCTTTCCACGTACTAAACCAGACGGTAGAAGTGATAATTTATAACTAACTCCATCAATAACCAATGTATGGCCAGCATTATGCCCCCCCTGATATCTCACCACGATATCTGCGCGCTCAGACAACCAATCTACAATTTTACCTTTGCCTTCATCACCCCATTGTGTACCGACAACAACTACATTGGCCATAACTTTCTCCGTCGTGTTTGGTCAAAAAAACCAGCATTCAAAAACAAATACTTCTTTATAACGAAACCTTAGAGCAAGTGCGACTCCTCATTTCAGATTTTTCTCAATTTTCAAATTTATGATAATAAAGACAAGTAAATACCAAAATATTTTAAATCTGTCATTTTTGCTACAATAAAGTAAAAAAATTAGAGATTTTAATTTGTGCGGACCCAACACCTGACAGAGCATTCATTCCCTGTCTTAATCTTTTACAATTCATGTAATATTTAGAAGATGTTTGTCTGATACAAGAATACGAAAGATCATCATAATCTCTCGTATCCTTTTTTGTTTAAAAACGCGTTGTGAAAATTGCCAGTAATTTAAAGCTGTGCTTTTTCAACTTGGAACGCCCATTCAAGCCATTGTGTTAAAATTTCAAGATCGGAAGCCTCAATTGTTATACCTGCCCAAATTCGAAGTCCAGGAGGAGCATCGCGATACGAACCGATATCATAAGCAACCCCTTCCTCATCAAGACGTTTTACAACCGCTTTTATAAAAGATACTCGCTTTTCCGTATCCAAAGCAGTAATCACTGGATCCACAATATCTAAACAAATAGCGGTGTTAGAACGCACTTCAGGATCTTTTGCCAAATATTCTAACCATGGTGTTTTGCGAACAAAAGCATCAAGTACAGAAAAGTTTTTCTCAACCCGTGCTCTTAATGCCGCTGCACCTCCTAGAGACTTTGCCCACTTCAACCCATCAAGAAAATCTTCAACACAAAGCATAGAAGGTGTATTGATTATCTTTCCTTTAAAAATATCTTCGTTCAACTTTCCATTTTTTGTCATACAGAAAAGTTGAGGCATAGGCCAAGCTGGAACATGATTCTCAAGCCTCTCAACAGCACGAGGACTTAAAATCACCATACCATGTGTTGCTTCACCTCCCAAAACTTTTTGCCACGAAAAAGTAACAACATCTAATTTTGAAAAATCAAGATATTGTGCAAAAGCTGCAGATGTTGCATCACAAATGGTCAATCCTGCCCGCTTATCCGGGATAAAATCCGCATTAGGAATACGCACACCAGAAGTTGTCCCATTCCATGTAAAAACAACATCACGATCAAAATCAAGTTGTGTTAAATCTGGTATTTCACCATAAGGGGCTTCAAAACGGCGCACATCAGAAAGCTTTAATTGCTCAACAACATCTTTATTCCACCCAAATCCAAAACTTTCCCACGCCGCCATATCAATGCCCCGCTCACCTAATAAAGACCATAGAGAAGCCTCAACAGCACCGGTATCTGAACCTGGCATAATGCCTATGCGATGATCGGAAGGAACTTCAAGAATCTCACGAGTTAAATTAACAACTTCAGCAAGTTTTAATTCTGCTTCTCTAGATCTATGTGAACGCCCAACTAATGCATTTTTAAGAACATCAAGAGTCCAACCAGGTCGTTTGCTACAAGGACCTGAAGAAAAATTAGTATTATTGGGACGACTGCTTGGTTTTTGTGATATTATCATTATTTCTCCCCTTTTAGATGTTTTTGCTTCCTTTATAAAGAAAAACAAATTATTATAAAGACTAATCAAGCGTCTTTTTAGAAAAAAGTCAAAAATATGTTCTATTATTTCGTAAACTTAAAATTCACAGAAACTTTATAAAAAAATCTTTCTTAATTATACCTCTCAATTGATTCTTTTAATTTTTTTTCGTTTTATCACCACGATAAGATAGCATTCTAATAACAATACACTAACGTGTCCAATATACCTATCAAATTTATTTTATGATAAAGATTCATTGATAACTCTCTAGAATAGGGAGATAAACTTATTAAAAAATCAATTATTTTTCTTTTGATGACTGGACAGAGAAAATTTTAATGTTATAACCGCAAGCGCTTTATATTTTTTATAAAGCATGCCCAGATAGCTCAGTTGGTAGAGCAGCGGACTGAAAATCCGCGTGTCCGTGGTTCGAATCCGCGTCTGGGCACCACTTTTTGTGTTTAATATATTGAAATATATACCATTTTCAGACCACCTTTTAGACCACCTTCTACAGTTTATATAATTCTACCTAATTTGTTCTTATTTGCTCCTTATTTTTCTTTGGAGTGAAGGCTAAGATCTCTTTTTTTCTCCACCTTACGGCTCTCCCTAGCTTATATGGCTCCGGAAATAACCCCTTGAAGCACCCAATTGCGAATCGTGGTTGTCGATACACTAAAAAGCTGTGCACACTCACGTGTCGTTACATATCTATCTCCATATCATCAAATATCATCTCATTACCTTTCTCTTTTTTATGTTAATTAAATGGGTGGGGGGCTGGAAGGCATGTGAAGCACTCCAACTTTTAAAAATATGCAAGTTTATTTTTTAGATGTGTTCAATTTCATATTTCCAATCAGGCAATTGAGTAAGAGCTAATGCGAGTTGTCCTCTATGGCACATGCATACATTGGCTTCAAAACAGGTGATTGCAACGCGCTTTTTGTTTAAAAATATTTGATATAATTTGTTTATTGCACAAGAATTATTCTTGAGAGTTGTATCTTGATAATCTTCAAAAAGGCGGTCATAATCTTTTTGTGTTTTCAAATTTCTTCGTTTTTCAGAAGCAATTCCAAGTTCAGGCATATGCATATATTCAATATCAATATTGCTTACAGCTTTCTCTAATTGTCTTTTTGAAAATCCGTGTTTTCTACTTATTGGATTTTTACGAACATCACATAAAGTTTTGATATTGTTTTCTATGAGACTCTTAAGATAATTCTCAAGGGACTTCCCTTCATAGCCAATGGTAAAAAAACAAAATTCCTCATCTTTAGCAGGCTGTATGATAATATGTTTGATGTTACACACGTTTAATTTCCTTAGTAAATGGGTGGGGGTGCTTAGGAAAGAGGAGAAGGAGAGAGCACCCCCATAGGTTTAAGCGGCTTTTCTCAAAATCTTTTGCATCTCTTATTCTATTTCCCCTAAAAAGATTTCGACCGCTTTATTGATCTCTTCAATGTGTTTCTCATCACGATTGATGCGTTTGATTTTCATTCTCAAACCAGTAGATTTGCCTACAAAGTTTGGATTATAGCTAATGAAATGACACCATTTGCGTCCTGTACATGCCCATTTGGAATTGCATCTGCGCGAGATATTCAGGCTTGATTTCGTCATACATAAAAAAACGAAGATGGGTTGTTGATTGTGGACATTTGACTTCGATTAAACCGTCCTCTCCAATGAACCCATCAGGACTTGCACCAGCCATTGCCATTTTGGGGTGTGGGATAAACCCGCATCTTGTGACTTCTGTGTCATAAATGAATTCATATTCTCTCAAAGCATTCTCTTCATGTTCAATGCCCCATTGCATAGCAGGTGTTGTATAAGATTGGCTTATTTCCCCTGTTAAACGTTCTGTCATGAGTTTCATTTTGTAATCTTCATATTTGCTTGTAGGCAAACCTTTTGCTGTCTTACTGAGTACGTTGTAAACATTAGATGCCGTGACTTTTCCTAGCCGCGCTTGAAACCATTCTGCTGTTCGTTGCTCCATCTCACACCCGCCGTTTGTTGTTCTTTATTTATTTGCGAGCGTTGCTTTTTTTCAAAGAAAACAAAGCGGTTTAGGCTTGTTTATAAGACATATCTGTGAATTTTTTTACTCCTATGAAAGAGAGAAGTTTGCTTTCTTCAGACTGTGTCTGTTCCATTAATTCTCTGATCTCATTCATTATTAAGCGATTAAGAAGCATGCCTAAGAGATATCTACGTGCGTAGGTGAGAGTAGAACCAACCGATTGTATGTTGTTTTTGCTCCCTGTAGCGTCAAAAGGAAATGTTCCTTCTGTTGAGATTTTATTCCCAGACGGATGTGTCAAAGTCATTTCTATAATTATATTGTCTGAACTCTGTTCTTTGATACGAGAAAACAAAGCAAAACGGTGTTTTGCAAGAGGCTTCTTTACAGCATCAATGTACTGGTCAAGGGGTGCATATTGGCTGTTTGTATGGGTGTTTGTAGAGTTTTTTTGTATTTTTTGATATTCTATTTGCATATTCGAAAGATCAGTGGCAAATCTTTCGTAGTTTTGTCGTTCTATTTCTTTTTCTCGTAAGGCAATGAGACGCTCGAGACGGTCCATATCGATATCATTTTCTAAGGCTCTGTTTAAAATGCGTTCCATAGCAGTTTGTTCGACGGCTAAGTGATGTGTTTTTTCAACTTCTGTTAGGTTAGTGTTTTGTTCACTCATCTTGATTTCCTCCATTGGAGCGCAATTCACCCGTGGCGTGAATCACGCTGGTGTTAAAAGGCTGGTTGGTTGTTAAATTTTTATGTCTTGAGGAATTCTCGTGTTTCCGCGAATATTAGCTAATCCACGAATTTTGGCATTTCTAAAAATCTTGACTGCGTCATAAATGCGAGCACTATCATAAACTTTTTCATCTCCAAAAATCTCAACATTTCCATAATTAACATCATTTCCATACGTGAAATTGGAGCATGATATAATGACATCACCATAAACTTTAGCATTGTTATAAATGAGAGCAGGACCACAAATTATTGCGTTCCCATATACACGAGCATTGTCGTAAATGTTGGCACTATTCTTTATTCGTGCATTCTCAAAAACTGCTGCGTCACCATAAATGAGTACGTCATTGTAAACTTCTGCATCACCGTAAACACGAGATTTGTCGCGAACAACAGCATCACCAAAAACATGTGCACTACCAGAAACTTCGGCATTACCAAAAACAACAGCACGACTGTAAACTTGTGCATCAGAATAAACTGAAGCATTTCCACTAATACAGGCGCCATCAAATATCTTGGCATTATGAAAAATGGTAGCGCTTTCAAGCACCTTGGCATCATCATACACCCAGCAATTGCCATCATGACCTAAGTTATATTCCTTTTCAATAAAGCCACCAAGATCTCCTTTTTTGACGTCTCCAAAACTTCTTAATGCTTTAATTCGGTGAAAGGTTTTGCCATCAACCTCTGTTGTTTCATCAGTCAATTCGTATTTTTTTCCATGGTTTATTGCCTCTACCTTAAGATAGCATCACTTCCATAAAATGCTGTTTTGCCAGCTACTATGGCATTACCACCAACTTTTGCGTTATTATAAACTTTGGCATCATCATAAACCTTAGCATTTTCATAAACTTTGGCATTTTCATAAACCCATGCCTCAGCACCAACCCAGCAATTGTCATCATGGCTAAGATTTCTTTCACTCTCTACCCAGCCACCAAGATCACCTTTTTTAACATCTCCAAAGTCTTTTAATGCACGGATACGGTAAAGCGTTATTCTATCAACTTTAATTGTTTCATCAGTAAGTTCATATTTTTTTTCCATTATTGCGTCCCTCAATTAATGCATGCTTTGTCCTTTAAGCTCTTGAGACAGCACACCAATGCCTTTTACTGTGATTTTTGCTGAAGGAATGACTTTTTCTGTTCCATTTGCGGTTTGAAGTGTGATGGTTGGACAATCCATGAGTTGCTTTTGGATTTTGTCTTGATAAGGAAGCAAATTTTCACCTGCTGCACGCCGGTAAACCCAACCTTTTTTCTGTAAGAAGAGAATGAACTGTTTTGGTTGCATCTCGAGTATTTTAGCGGCTTCTGTAAGACCAAAGAGTCCATTATGACGCTGTAAGCTTTCAAGAGCAGCTGCTTGTGGTTTAAGGGTACTCACTTCACTTTTTAAAGTCTCTAATTGTGTGACGCTTTCTAAAAGCAGTTTTTTACAAAGAGAGGGTCTTCTAACGCGTTTGCAAAGTCTAAAGGTTTCTTTGCACGCCGTTCACATTCAATAAAATATTGACGGGCTTGTTTACCTTTTTCATTACGCTCCACCATGGAAAGTTCTTTTGCCATTTCCAAAGTGAGATGGTAATTAATTGCGATAACAGCTCTAGATTTTGCGCTCGCCAAATTTGGTGACCGCAAATCTTGTGTTTTTATAAAATCTTGTCCTTCTATAAAATTGTATCTGGTAATACGGTCCTTAATCCAATTGGAAAAGTCACGTTTTGCCTCTAAGAATGCATGCAGATCACGTGCATTTACTGTCTGAACAATTTCCTTATCAATGGCTTGTTTTTTAATCTCTATGAGAGTATTCATGATGAACTCCTAAAGTTTTGCATCATCACTGTCTTAATTAACAAAAACACAAGGTTTGATATAATATTCTGCCATAGTTTCTATGACGTTCTGCTTGAGCAATTTTCCTTGCTGCGTGAATTTTGAAATAATGATTATCGGTTTTATCTGTTTCTATTTCAGATTTTGGACAAATCTTCTGTCTGTTCCATTCTTGTTTTGTAAAAACAACGGTATAATAAAACTCTTCAATATCAACACTCCGTTTTGCCATTGATCATCAACAATTTGTTAAAGCCTTTACATTAGTAGAAGAAAGCAAACAGTATAAAACACTCATTGAAGAAGCAAAACAGGTTTTAACAAAATCTGTCGTAAAAGCTGCTTAGATTTAAGTAAGAACATCCCCTTCCCCATCTTCAAAGGTGGGGAAGACGTTTCAAGCCGCGTTTTTGATTGTAATAACGACTTGCTTACCAAGAACACTTAGTGCTTGCTCTAGTGTTTGAAGCTTAGTTGGATAATTTGGATCAAGAATGCGTCTTGCTTCTGTTTCTTTTTTACCCAAACGATTAGCCAATTCTGTTTTTGTGATATTCGCTTCATTAAAAGCTTCTACCACTGCAAGTTTAAGAGCATTCCACGCATCTACCGTAACCTCTACAAGGTCTTTATACTGTTGTGGCATTGGTAAAGGCAGACCACGTATAGGATAGCTCCGTAATGCCAACCCTAAAGCTTCAACAGCATTCTCTAATGCCTCAGTTCTATTTTCTCCAGCTGTTATTGCTTCTGGTACATCTGGAAAGGTTACAATAAAACCACCATCTGGATCAGATTCCAGTTTTGCTTGATAAGTATATTCCATGTTTAGGTTTCCTCGCCATGATCAAAATGTTTTTGAAACGAAAAATTAAAGCCGTTGCAGAGAGTAACTCATACCCCCAACTGCTTTTTTATTATTTTCATGTAGAGTGGGGTCAATTCACCAGATTTTATAACGGTTGTCTTGTCTCCAAAAGTTACTAAATAATGTGACCCTTTGCCTGCATCAGGAGCTTCACTGTAATGAATGCCTCTTTTTCTAGCTTCTTTACACAATTCCCTAAGCAGTGCTTCTCTTTTCATTTAGCCTCCCCCTTCTTCAATAAAATGAATATCGCACAAAAAGGTTCGATATTCAACAATAAATCGAACAAAAAAGTTTGATACAGACTCTTAATGAAAGGATATTTATTGAAAAGTTAAGAGCAGAAATAAGAAAGCCGTGCCATTTGTGTGACATGTCTTTTTTCTTAAATAATTTGTCAAATAATATTATAATGTAATACATTAAAAACTGTTATTAATAAATTATAATGTAATGCTTTAAAAAACTGTTATTAATAAACTGAAACAATTCAAAGGCGAGTTGTATTTGCTTGATGCCAAAAAAGATCAATCGGCATCCCCTACCCCTTCACCTATTACTTCTCAAAGTTATGCTGTTGCTTCAGGGGCTGCTGATCATAGCATATCTCTTAATGATGCTATTCCATTTTGATTGAAAAAATATGACAAAAAGAAAAAAACGTGCAAAACGCGGACGTCCTCGGATTAAGGATGTATCAGAGAACCAAATGGACGCATTTCACGAGCAAAAACACCGCATGAAGCCATGGATAAATTGGCAATTGAAATGCGTGCCAAACGCTTCTGTTTGACCATAGAAGAGGCTAAAAATCCGCTTTCCGGTACCTATATCGGGCGGCTTTATTTGCAAGGCAAAATCAATCAAGACCAATATGATGCTGCACAAAAATATCTTGAAGTGAAAAACAATTACCTATGTGCAAAAGGATTGCCTAATGCTGTTTATGATGACTTTACTCCTTCATCAAATGAGGAGGCACAAAAACGGTGGATTGAAAGAGCAACTCATTGTTATGAAGTGACGAAAGAGGCTATCAAAGAAACACAACACCTCTATAGACAGTATAATCTTTATGCTGCATTACAATATCTTGTTATAGAAGATCAATCGCTAACACATCTTGTTAGTTCTTTGCGTATTGTTCTTAATGTGCTTCATAAGCACTTTAGCCGTTAAAAAAGAATTGACATCAGATGAAAAATCACTAAAATGTGTATATATTTACACATTATGAGTTTAGGGAATGGAACAAGATAGCCGAAAAATCATTGCAAAATTAAAGCGTGATGGCTTTGAACTTGTCAAAGTAAAAGGCTCTCATCATAAATTAAAAAAAGATGGTAAGGTTGTTATTGTTCCACATCTTAAAAAAAATCTTCCGATTGGTACAGCACGTTCTATCGCACAACAAGCAGGTTGGTTAAAAAAAGGAGAAGAAAAATGAAAAGATTTTTTGCCCTTGTTCATAAAGATGAAGATTCTGCTTTTGGTGTTCAGTTTCCTGATTTTGAGGGGCTTTTTTCTGCTGCTGATGAGGAAGAAAATTTAATCGCAAACGCAACAGAAGCACTTCAACTTTATTGTGAAGATATAGATATAGTGCCTATTCCTTCAAAATTTGAGGAAGTCATACAACGGGAATCTGTCAAAATAGCTTTGTCAGAAGGAGCTTTTTTAATACAAGTCCCCTTTATTGAAAATGATGCAGAAGTGGTACGTACGAATATATCTATTGAAAGAGGACTCTTACGTGCAATTGATGATTGTGCACAAGAAAGAGGTTTAACAAGATCTGCTTTTTTGGCAACAGCAGCGCGTCACGAGCTTAATATTTAGATTTTCTTCTTTTTTAGCTGTGTCAATACGTACCTTTTTGTTTCTAAAAACACCATATTTAGGTAAAAAAATAAAAAAAATACAAGATCATGATTTTTTTGTTGACATGATGTAAAAAATCGTATTTAATGATGGCACTGCACTGGTCGTATTGTGCCTAAAATTCAAAAATATCCCCTAAAAATTCAGTAAAATGTGAACTTGAAACGTGGCTAGAAAGCCCTGTTTTCTGGGGAATTCTGACTAATCTATTTTGCAAATAGCAAAAGCTATTAAATGACATTTATTGACTAATGATGTCATTAATTATGACTCAAAAGGAGCAATGATGAAAGTAATCATCACTAAGCCAATGTGTGTTGTTGGAGACAATAAAAGCACTGTTCGCTTTGAACCATCAACACCCAATAATCCATTTGTTGAAGTTTCTAATCAAGTCTACGCCCGACTGAAACGAGCAAACGCTGCAAAACCTTTTGTTGACGTCAAGACAACAGCAAAACCTGACAAGGCAATTGAACAAATTAAGCAGATAGAACAAGAAGCCGTACAAACATCGTCTGAACCAATGACAGAGAAAACCTCACTCGAACAGCCAAAGGCATCTAAAGCTTCCAAATCACCTACCCCCAAAAAGGCTTAGAAGTTGAAGTTAATCATCCACCAAAAATGGTATCTTCAACAGGTAAAGGATACCTTCACCAGTCTTCAAGCACCACGCCTTAATTGGGCTTTGCGTAATGCTCTAAACACCTCTGCAAAACAAGTCGAACGCTTTGCAGAAAAACAAATTGCTGATGTTACATCAGCCAAATCAAAGCGTGTCAAAAAAGGCGTTTATATTAAAGGAAAGGCTACAGCAAAGCTTCTCGAGACAGATATCATTGGTTCTGGAACACCGATACCTCTTAAATTTTTTCAAGCAAAAGAAACAAAACGCGGCGTAACATACAAAATGTTCGGAAAAAAAGAAATCTTACCCCATGCTTTTATCAAAGGTGGGAGTTTTCCAAAGCGTGTTGAATTAAAAAAGCTAAATGGTAATGTGTTTCAAAGAGCGGATGGAGATCAATTCCCTATTGCAAAACAAGAAGGACCCTCAATTGCTGGGGTGATGTCCAAGCCAGAAATTGCAAGTGCTATCGCACAATATGCCAATGAACGATTAACCAAAAATATACAGTACCAACTTGCTCGTCAAGAATATGCAGCCAATAAGAAAGCTAAATAATGTTCTTAAGCTATATCAACACACTACTCACTTTAATTGTAATTTTTAAAGCAGATTATCACTTGCGCTTTGTTTTTTTCCAGAAAAAATACAATAAAATCAATGCAAAAGGTACTTCCCAGCGGGTTGGGTCTGTTGCGGGGCAGGCTAGCGCGAACTATCGCTAGCGACAGAATTTTCAAATTGACTGTACATTGTACACTTAACTCATTGATAAATAACAATTTCAATATGTACACTGTACAGTATGTGAAACGTTTTCTTAGCAAAAAGTAATTTTTGTTACTTGACAATTCTATAGTAATAGGTATTTTCGAATCAGGTGCCTCAAAAACACCTTAAACGAACAGCGGATAGATTGCCGACACAATTTTTCTTCCGCACATTAAAGGCTTTGACTCATTGTATGTTACACGCATATAATGGCATTGTCGGGTGTAGTTGCGCTATACAATACCCTTATGGGAAAAGCATAACGGCGGACTTGCTACCGTGTTTCTTAACACCCGACACTCTTGTAGAGTGTTATTAAGAAACATCTAAGTAGCAAGGAGTTCTTTATGAACAGTCTTATAGAAATTAAAGAACAGGTTTATTGATCAGGAAACTGTTCAAACTGTTAACGCTCGTGATTTGCATGCGTTTTTAGAAATAAGTAAAGATTTCTCTACTTGGATTAAATATCGCATCAACAAATATAATTTATTAGAAAATCAGGATTATTTAGTTTTCACCAATTTTGGGGAAAACCTCCAAGGTGGTCGTCCCTCTAAAGATTATCATCTAACTTTAAGTGTAGCAAAAGAGCTTTCTATGCTTGAGAACAATAAGAAAGGTAGAGAAGCGCGTTTATACTTCATTGAATGCGAAAAGCTTGCAAAACAAGCAGCTACCCCACAGATAGCAGCACCACAAGTTGATTATTCCAAACCGGAAGCATTGCTTGGTGTTTTGAATCACTTACAAAGCCAAATAGAGCAGAAAGATCATGTTATTTCTGAATTAGCACCAAAAGCAAAAGCTTTGGATGGCTTAAAGCGTTCTGATGGTTTGTTCGGTTTGATAGAAGCAGCAAAAATGCTTGAAGTACGACCTAAGGACTTAACTGATTACTTGCGTAAACATGATTGGGTCTATCGACGGGCTCCAGGGGCGCCACTGTTACCTTATCAGGACAAGATCAAGAAAGGCTTTATGGATTGCCCTGCTATCACCATTCAAAGACTGGATGGTACAGAGAAGGTACTACCTTCAACGAAAATCACATCCAGAGGATTAGCATGTTTGAGAGAAAAAATCTTTGGGGGTGTGCAATGAAGGTAGATACCAACTTCTTATGCAATTTATGGATGGCGTTGTATCAGTTTTCTAGACATGAAAATATGAGCAACAAAGATTGTACCGCTCTGGTTGACACTATGAGTGTAGTGGAAAAAGCTTTGATTTTAAAACTTCAAGATGATCGGTTGATGCCAAGTATTCTTAAAATCTTAACAGTTCTTACAGATTTTGGAGATTCAGAATTACCGCATAGCATGGATTCTTTGTTGCGAGCTTACGAACCAAATTTGGAGAGCCCTCTTGTGAAAGCGGCTTAGATTTAAAAATATGCCCCTTCCCCCCCTTCAAAAGTGGGGAAGTGGTAGTATACTCAATCATTCGCATATAAATCATCAAATAGTTCATCTACAGAATTAAATTTTTTTAAGCTACCTTTATCTATTTTGGCAAATTCACCTGCTTTTTCAGTTTGTAATACACTAACGTCATAAGCAGCTTGCATGTTGAGCCAAAACTCAGCTGTAGTATCAAAAAAGTAAGCTAATCTGAGAGCCGTATCAGGAGTTATTGGACTGTTTTCTGCAACAATACGTTCTATTCTCGTGCGTGGAACATTTAATGCTTTTGCAATGGCATAAGCAGAGAGAGCATATTCTTTTAAATATTCCTCTCGTAAAATTTCTCCAGGATGAATAGCAATATAATTTTTCATCTCAACCTCTTATAAATCAATGATAATCCACTATTTCAACTTTATAGGCACCATTAAAACACTACTCAAAACAAATACCAAAATAACTTTTAATGCTACCTTGGCTTTTTTACAGCTCTTTGATTTAACAACCACTTGCTTTTTTTAAGACTTCACCCATACGTGTTCGCCAGTCTTTTCCTTGTTTTTTAAAAGAAGCAATAACGTTTGGGTCAAGGCGTAGAGTAACCGCTTGTTTGGGAGATTCAACTGGTGGACGCCCACGTTTACGGCGTTCTTCTGTTACATATTTAAAAAAGGAGGGTGGTAAAACATCTTTAGCTGGCTTTAAGCCTGCAAGTTCTTCATCTGTTAGTGGTGGAGAATCCACAGCGTCCCAATCTTCTTTTGTATAGCCACATCCTGTTTCAAAGGTTTTTTTGATAGTCATTGAAAACCTCTCTTTCTTTTTTATTCGCTTGACGAAAACTGATAATGGATATCGCTTCATTGCCAAGCTTTGCAAAAACAACAACTGTTGTACCATCAGCAAAATGTCCAATAGCCTTCATGCGGTTTGAATGGGTTGCATCAATAAAAGCATGTTCCCAGTCAAAGTAAATAACATCAGCAAAATCAAGCTTATGTTTAACAATGTTTACAGCTCTTTTTGGTTCATCCCACACTATCTTCATATATTTTATGTACACGAAAAATATAATCGCATCAATAATTAAAGTGTACAATAATTCATATACCTACTTCAAAATGGAGCAACTATGAATAAGAAGCATCGGGAGGGGATATCGCTTCGTGCCTTTGCCAAAAAGATGGGTGTTTCACATAATGCGGTGGTTTCTCGGATAAAGACAGGTAAATTTGATGCAGCTCTTTTTGAAGATGGTTCTGTCAATGAAACTCTAGCAACAGCTATCTGGAATGAGAATCAAATAAAGCGCCCTGCTTCCCTTTTAGCGCCTGATGGAAAGGTGCGGACAAAGATCAAACAAGCCTCCACAGATGGAGCCAATGAATACAAGATAAAACTGGAGCGAATGCAAGTTGCGCTAGCAAAAGAAAAGATTGCTCTGGAAAAGTTACGCGAAACAACCGTTGACCGTGAAGAAGTAAAGAGAGCAGCTCGTGAGTTTGGAAGAGCACACCGTGATGCTATGTTGAATTTTCCTCATCGTTTTGGTGCAAGCATTGCTGCACAAGTTGGATGTGATGCAGCTAGCCTTATCGGTGCTATCGATTATTACATGAGAACCGCTTTGCTTGAGGCGGTTAATATTCCAGTGCCTTTTCATGATCCTCATTCTCCAGAGTTAGAGAACTTGCAAGAAACGAATAATGGATGACAATGCAGTCGAAGAATTCTTTGCCAATGCCAATGACGCACGACAACCAGACCCACCGTACACGGTTTCGCAATGGGCGGATAAGAATAGGTACCTTAGCACCGTAGCAAGTGCTGAACCTGGGCTTTGGAGAACAAAACGCACCCCCTATTTGCGCGAAATCATGGATAATCTTTCCTCTCACAAACCTATTGAAACAACAATTGTCATGAAAGGGGCGCAGGTTGGTATGTCTGAAGCAGGACTGAACTTTTGTGGTTATGCCATTCATTATAGTCCGGGACCTGCCCTTTATGTGATGCCGACAGTTGAGACAGCGAAGAAATTATCAAAAACCCGTCTTGACCCAATGATTATGGCAAGCCCTGCTTTAAGCGAACGCATTGCCCCAGCACGGGCACGCGACAGTGGTAATACAATGTTTTCGAAAGAGTTTGATGGTGGTGCATTGATGCTGACAGGAGCAAACAGTGCAGCTGGTCTGCGTTCTATGCCTATTCGTTATCTGATTTTGGATGAGGTGGATGCTTATCCTCTCAGTGTGGATAACGAAGGTGATCCGGTGATGATTGCCGAAAAGCGGACCTCAACCTTTGTGCAGAGAAAGATTTTTAAATTGTCTACACCAACCCACCGTGACACAAGCCGTATCGCCAAAGATTTCGTGCTAGGAGACCAGCGATATTACAATGTCCCTTGTGATGCATGTGGTGTTCTACAGCCCATTGTTTGGTCACAAATTAAGTGGCCAAAAGGTGCCCCCGAAAAAGCTGTTTTTGTTTGTGCGCATTGTGGTCATGAACATGCCGAGCACAGAAAAACAGATCTTATGAGTGAGGAAAGAGGTGCGTGCTGGGTGCCTACGAGTGAATCAAGTAGACCGAATTTGCGTTCTTACCATATTTCGGCACTCTATTCACCTTGGCTTACTTGGGGGGAATGCGCAAGAGAGTTTTTAGATGCCAAGGATGATCCAGCGCTTTTGCAGCCTTTTGTCAACACAGTGCTTGGAGAGCCGTGGGAAGACAGAACAGGTGAAGTTGTTGACCCTGATAGCCTCTATGCAAAACGTGAAGATTATCCCCTTGCACCAGAACAAGCCGTGTTGTTAACAGCGGGCATTGATGTGCAAAATGACCGCTTAGAACTTGAAGTGGTGGGATGGGGACGCAGTGAAGAAAGCTGGCATATTGATTATCACGTCATTCCTGGTGATCCCTCTTCTTTTGAAGTATGGGACCAATTGGATGAATATCTTACAAGACGCTGGCCACATCTAGGTTACAAAGACGGCATCAAGATAACGGCGGCTTGTATTGATACCGGTGGTGGACACACACAGGCGGTTTATAATTATGTGCGCCCGCGTGAGGGACGACGTATCTGGGGGATTAAGGGGCAAGCGGGATGGCGTCCAGTATGGCCGCGCCGCCCAAGCAGAAACAACAAAGGACAGATCAATCTCTATATTGTTGGTGTTGATGCAGCAAAAGATATTATCACGGCACGGTTTAAAAAATCTGGTCCTGAAGCATCGGGGGCTGGTGCAACACACTTTCACAAAAACCTTGATCGAGAATATTTTGACCAGCTAACCGCTGAAAGAAAAGTCATCAAATATTTTAAAGGCTTTAAGCGCATTGAATGGCAAAAAAGCGAAAAGGCAAGAAATGAAGCCTTGGACTGTAGGGTCTATGCTTATGCTGCTTTACAAGGTCTGATTTCGGCAGGAATAAACCTTAATCGAGAAGTCGATATCTTAGAAGAGCGTTTGGAAAAATTTAAAATTGAGGGCTCTTTAGAGCAGCCAACATCAGAACATGTGCCCTCTCCTTCTCCAAGAAGATCTCAGATAGCACAACCTCAAAGGAAACAATCCAGAACGGTGATGAATCCTTATATGCAAGGGGATTGGAGGTAATTTATGGGTACAGACTTGAACCAAGTAAACAGCAAAACTGACAGACTGGAAAGTTTAAAAAGGCGGCGTGAACAAATTGAAGAGGCTCTTTATTCGGGAGCACAATCGGTGCGCCATGGCGATAAGCAAGTCAGCAACCGTTCTGTTGAGGAACTGCGCAGAGCGCTTGAGATGCTGAACACACAAATAGCGGACCTTGAAGGACGCAAGCGTTCACGCGTTTTCTATTTTAATATATCACGAGGCTATTAATGGCTGGCTTTATCAATAAACTCACAGGCTTTTTTACAATTTCTCGTCAACACAATCCCCATTTTGAAGCGGCAAGCAAAAGCCGCCGTATGGGTGGTTTTGACCCCGCCAAAAAACATATCAATAAAGCCATTGAGGAATGCGGTGATACCATTGTTGCCCGTTCAAGATGGCTTTATGACAATGAAGCTCTTTATGGGTCTGCAACGGAGGAATGGGTCTCTGCGGCTGTCAGTGATGGGATTAAACCTTATCCTCGTATTGAAGGTTTTCAAGAAGAAAAGAAAAAGCTTTTAGACTTATGGTGGCAATGGGTTGATGAAGCCGATTATGATGAAGATACCAGCTTTTATGGACTTCAAGCAACCATTGCACGAGAGGTCTTTTTAACCGGAGAGTGCTTTGTAAGATTGCATTATGTTGATCTCTACGGGCGCTCTGGTGTGCCTCTTCAATTGCAAGTTTATCCCACCGAAATGTTGGACCTTTCCTACAATGGACCGGCTGAGATTGAAGGCAATTACATTCGTATGGGGATTGAATTTAACGCCAGTGGTAAGCGTGTTGCTTATCATTTCTGGGAACATCACCCCTATGATGATTGCCCTGCAAACAGTGCATTTAAGAGCCAAGAGCGCGTGCGTGTTCCTGCTGAAATGGTCCTTCATATCAAAGAGCGCCGTATTGCCGGACAATTGCGCGGTTCTCCCAAAATAACGCGCTGTATGACAAAAATCTTTCAACTCGAATCCTATGATGACGCAGAACTCGATAGAAAAAGGACGGCGGCTCTTTTCGCGGCGTTTGTCAAGGACAATTCACCAAACGTCGAAAAATTATCCGATAATCGTGATAAAAACAACGTTGAAGAAGAATACAAAGCGCCTGTCATTGCGCCCGGTGCATCTCTTTATTTAGGAGAGAATAAAGAGGTTACATTCTCAAATCCTGTTGAGGTTGGTGGTTCTTATGAAGCTTTTCAATTTCGCAATATCTTGAAAATTTGTGCAGCACTTAATATGCCTTATGCCGTTGTGACTGGAGACGTTACGCGCGGGAATTTTTCAAATGTGCGCACCTCCATCATTCAGTTTAGACGTCATGTTAAACAATGGCGTGAACATATCATTGCCTTTCAGTTTAATCGCATTATATGGGAGCGTTTTGTTGAAATGGCAGTGCTTGTCAAATGCGTCAATTTGCCAGGGTGGGAAGAAAATCCCTTGCCATGGCTTCAATGTGAAAGCTTTGCGCCCCCACTTGAAATGATTGATCCAAACAAGGATATCTCAGCGGAAAAAGAAGAAATCCGTGCAGGCTTGAAAACACGACGCATGGCACTTGCCGAGCGCGGCTTTGATATCGACAGCATTCATGCCGAAATGCAAGAAGAACACACAGATGCTCGTGCGCGCGGCTTATCTTTTGACACCGATATGGCGGCACCGGCTGGTAGCAATCAAGTAATTGATACCGCAATTTCAGACCCTTCTGAGACTTATGAAAGCAACCAAGGCAGTGAGGCACATGCAAATGGTGAATAATCTTGATATGCCGTTTTTGGCATCACGGCTTTTTGGTGTTCCCCTCATGCTTGCCTCCACAAAGCTTGATATCATTTTGAATGCTCTTGCACCACGGCTTTTTGCAGGAGAAAAGTTTCCCCTTAAGGCTTTTGCGCAAGGGGATACGGAAGCTTTAAGACCCCCTGAAACTTATGTAGTACAAAACAATATTGCTATACTACCAGTTCATGGCACGCTTGTGCGCCGTGGTGCATGGCTTGGGGCTCTCTCAGGATTAACCTCTTATGAAGGTTTAAGGGCTTCTTTTCGTGAAGCCATTGCACAACCTGATGTTCGCGCTGTTTTACTGGATATTGACAGCGGCGGTGGAGAAGCCGGCGGTGTGTTTGATTTAGTTGAAGAGTTTCAAACACTCTCAAAACAATACGACAAGCCCATTTGGGCGCATGCTAATGAATTTGCCTGTTCTGCAGCTTATGCCATTGCCTGTTCTGCTTCTCAAATATGGGTTGCTCGTACAGGGGTTGTGGGCTCGATTGGGGTTGTTTGCGCCCATCTTGACCAATCCCGTGCAGATGAAAAACACGGGCATAAATGGACCTTTGTCTTTGAAGGTGATCACAAAGTTCATGGCAATCCTCACGAGCCCTTGGCTGATACAGCACAGATAAAAATGCAAGCAGATTGCGCCCTGCTCTACGAGATGTTTGTCGATTTGGTGGCGCAAAACAGACGCTTAAATGCTGATGCAATTCGTGACACGAAGGCAGAAACTTTTATAGGCAGCCAAGCTATCAAACTTGGATTAGCAGATGCGCAAGGGACCCTTGCGCAAGCTTTGGAATCCTTAACGGATTCCATATCACAAAACCCAACAGCAACAACAAAAGAAGGACAAAACACATGGCACGTACACAATACCGCGCTGAAGAAGATGATGATGAAAAAATTGTCGACATCATCAATGACGAGGAAGAGGACGAAGACGATAGTGACGTCGACAAAAACGCCGAAATCTTTGACGAAGAAGAAGACGAAGAGGACGAAGACAATGAGGACCATGAAAACAAGCGCGAAGATATGAAAGCCGTGCTTGAAAAAGAAAGAAAGCGCGCCAAAGCACTGACCAACCTTGAAAGGCAAGCAAAGCACTTAGGCGTTTCTTTTGACGCAGCAAAAGCTATTCAAAACGGTATGAGTCTCGAGAAAGCACGCCAGTGTGTGTTGACGGCTGCTAGCTCTCAAAGCGCGTCTTTAAAAGTCTCGCCTTATGCTCCTCATAGTGATGGGACGAGCAAGGCAAAGATTCACGCAAAATGGGAAGCAGCTTGGAGGGCAGTGAAATGACGAATATTATTTATGACGACGTACGCAATGGGGCTTATCTTGGACCCTATGACCCTGATATGTCAAACGAGGAAGTGGTTTTTGCATCAGGAGCATTCATTGAAGCGGGAACTGTCATGGGGAAAATTACAGCATCAGAAAAATACATCCCCCTTAATCCAGCAGCATCAGATGGCAGTCAAACACCGGCAGGGATTTCTTTTGCCACTGTTGACGCAACAGGCGCCGATCAACGCGCTGTGATTACAGCACGCTTATGCACAGTGAAAGCTTCTGAACTGCTATGGCCAGATGCCATCACAGATGAGCAAAAGAACGCGGCCATTCAGTCTTTAGAAGACAATAACCAAAATTATGTTACAATGCGATAGGAGATTATACGTATGGATATGAATTTTTTTAAACATGATGCTTTCTCAAGCATCACAATGATGAAAGCCATTGAAAACTATGAGTTTAAACCTGGTATTATCGGTTCTCTCGATCTTTTTGAAGAAATCGAGACGAGTACAGAAATCGTTGGCATTAAAAGGAGTGACATATCACTTATTCAAACCAGTGAACGCGGTATGTCTTTTGCAAATGATGACAAAACTGATTGCCCTCAATTTTATCAAACAACACGGATTGCCAAAAGTGATACCGTAAAATCAGAGGAAATCCAGAACCGGCGTGAATTTGGCACAAAAAATCAACTCGAGACAGCAATGAAATATATTGCCAGAAAACAAAAGAAACTGATTTCTGAAATCGAATTGACATGGGAAAATATGCAGCTTGGCGCTGTTCAAGGCGTTGTCCTTGATGCCGATGGCTCTGTCATTGTTGACTGGTACAAGGAATGGGAAATTACACCACCAAAGCCCATTGACTTTAAACTGAATGTTGAGACAACCAATGTTGCTGACAATGTTGATCAAGTCATTATGAGGATGATTGAAGCTTCAAACGGGGCGTTTTCTGATCGTTCACGCATTATTGGGCTTTGTGGGAATGAATTCTTTTCCAAATTGAAAAACCATAAAACAATTCGTGAAACCTATTTAAACACAGCTTTAGCACAGACCCTCAATAGCGCCGGAGGTGTTGCAACACCAAGTGCAATTGGTTCTGGAAGTTTTGGCAGTTTTGACTTTGCAGGTGTCACTTTCATTAATTACCGGAGTATTCACAACTATAATGTGAGTGCGAAGGCTGGAACAAAGCGCGCCATAGGAATTAAGCCTGATGAATGTCAATTCTTTCCTGTTGATGCGCCTGGTGTATTCCTGAAAGCTTTTGCACCAGCAGAAACCGAGAATTTTTCTCATACGATTGGAAAACCTCTCTACACCATTCTTATTCCAGATCCTGATTACAATACATGGGCCGAACTTGTGGTGTACAGCTATCCGCTTTACATCTGTACACGCCCTGAAATGCTGTTTAAAGCCGTGATTGGAGCGAAATAACATGCGATGGCACGGGCTGCTAAATCAAATGGTTAAAGATGTACGCAATACCTTTGGGCAGCCCATCATCTACACGCGAAAGGACAATCAACAATCGTTTCAGATCACAGCGATTTACACCATTAAACATTCAGAATCGGAGGCCGGTGGCAGAATCCCTACCACAATTGCAAGAAAAGAACTTGATCTTTGTATCAATGATATCGGCGGCTTACCACCAAACCCTCAAGATAATGTTGTAATCATTTCCCCTGAAGACAGCAAAGCCCCTCTTCTCAAGAGCACTTCGTGATCACAGATGTCCAAGCCTCTGAATCCGGTATGTATAAGCTTATCTTGCGAGAGATAAAGTAAGGGAGGTTTATATGGTATACCTTTAAAATCAATAAGCTTTTCCAAGAGCTCTAACCACTGCTGCAAATCTTGGACTTGGAATCGTACTAAATTGGTAATTCCATGGTGCCCCGGTACGGTGACTGATGCGACATCGTTGGTATGTTATAGCTACTGATGCAATTCGTGTCCAAGTAGTCCTTTCATTATCTTCAGGGCTTTCAAATACAATAGCTTGATTTGTTACTAAAAGACGTCCTAAAATTGGAGTCTTTTCGCCAATATCGAAGGTAACGTGCTCTTGAACTCCCAATAGTTTTTCATTACGCGCTAAACGATAATCATATTCACTTGCGTCAAGTTCTTGAAACATTTTACATGCTTCCTCAAAATTAGAGGGAGGAATATCTGATTGCCACAGAGCAACTTCTTCTTCAAAGCGTTTTTCCTTTTTACTTGCAATATAGGCAGAGATAATCAAAGGTAAAACGATAAGTATTGGCACTAATAACCATAGTGTAATACTTATTATTACGACAATACCTCCAATCAGTAAAGCACAAAGAAGAAAGATCTGTACCCTCTTTTCTAACCGTTTTTTTTCAAGTTCCGGCGACATTTTATTAACAACTGATAAATCAGAGGAAGGATGGATATGGGGAGGAGGCATTAAAACCTGCTCTGAAACTTTTTCTTCAGAAAGTTTTTTGCGTTTATCTTGCCAATGAACAAAAATAGACAATGCAATAAATACAAAGAAAATTAACCAAAACCAGCTCCAAAAGCCTAGCCCATCATTTTCGTCTGATTTTTTGTCTTGAACATGGATACTGTGCTTATCAGTATTCTCAGGTAGTGCCCGTGTTACGCTTTCATTTTGAGTCACAACATTTATTAATAAAGTCGAAGATGAGGAAAAAATTTCATTATTGTACGCAACTTGATCTGGATCGATTTTGTGAAAAAAAAAAGCACCTAATATTGCAGAGCTGAGAAATAATAAAACTCCAATGCCAAGGGTTTTCAATCCATTTTTACGCCATTTTTTTATACACACTAAAACAAGTCCGACAACCATTACCGGTAACGACAATAAACATACGATCACCGCAATTGTATCAAGTATGTCGAGCATTATTTTCCCCTCCACTATAAATAAAAAAGAAAGCTAATAGATCTGAAGTGAGTCGATAAATAAAGTAAAGATACGCTTATTTATTTTTAAAAAAAAGTGATATTACTGTTTGACATTGTGACAGGAGTATGAATAATCGAATCAGGTGCCTAAGAAACACCTTAAAACAACTAGCGGATTGGTTGCCGAAATAATTAGTCTTCCGCACATTGTAAAGACTTTGACTCATTATATGCTACATGCATATAATGATCGTGTCGGGTGTGGTTATGCCATAAAATACCTTCACGGGGAAAGCGTAACGACGGGCTAGTTGCCGTGTTTCTTAGCGCCCGGCGCTCTTTTAGAGTGTCATTAAGAAACCTCTAACAACTAGGAGTTCATTATGAACACACTTATAGAAATATCAGAACAGGTTATTGATCAGGAAACTGTTCAAACTGTTAATGCGCGTGAGTTGCACGCATTTTTGGAAATTACATCAAAGTTTGCAGACTGGATTAAAAATCGCATTAAAGAATGTAAATTTCTGGAAAATATAAACTTTATAACGCTTTCTAAAAATTTAGAAAACGGTGGAAAGGTAAAAGAATGCCACATTACATTAGACATGGCTAAACATCTTTCGATGATAGAGCGTAATGATAAAGGGCATGAAGCACGTCAATACTTTATCAAATGTGAACGACTTTTGAAACAAGTCACAACACTATAAATAGATTACTCAAGTCCTCAAGCAATGATAGGTTTCTTGAATCATCTACAAAGCCAAATCGAGCAGAAAGATCATACTATTGCTGAATTGACACCAAAAGCAAAAGCTTTGGATGGCTTAAAACGCTCTGATGGTTTGTTTGGTTTGATAGAAGCAGCAAAGATGCTTGAAGTACGACCTAAGGATTTAATAGATTACTTGCGTAAACATGATTGGGTGTATCGACGTGCTCCAGGGGCGCCTCTGTTACCTTATCAGGATAAGATCAAGAAAGGATTCATGGATTGTCCCGCTATTACCATCCAAAGACTGGATGGTACAGAAAAGATGCTGCCTTCAACAAAAATCACATCCAGAGGATTGGCATGTTTAAGAGAACAAATCCATGGAGGTGTGCAATGAATAGCAGTGTCGATTTTTTGTGCGATTTATGGATGGCATTGTTTAAGCTTTCCAATCATCAAAGCGTTGGAGATGAGGACTGCAATGCTATAGTTGAGGTAATGGAATCGGTCGTAGATGCTCTGGTTTTAAAGCTTCAAGATGACGTGCCCAATATTACAAAAATCTTAGCAATTTTGACAGATTTTGGAGCTTCAGAACTTCCACATCGTATGGATTCTTTGTTGCGAGCCTATGCTCCTACTTTGGAGTGCCCTGTTGTAAAAGCTGCTTAACTTTAAAAACATAATTTTATCTCCCCGTTCTCAAAAATGGGGAGGTGGTTAAGAGGCTTCTTTAGGTAAAAATTCGAAATGAACAGGCTTAAAACCCGTTAAGTCATAATCTGTAAGATCAGCAGTATCAACAAAGTTTTCTGCTTCTTTATCCGTCTTAAAAACGGGCATTTGTTTTAATTTAGAGGTTTTCATAAGAATTAATTTTCTTTTAGTACGTATAGACTTTTAAAAGATTCAAAGTTTAGAAGAAATGTATCTGTTTAAACTCACACCATTTTCAGCGGCTTGTATTGCGAGTTTTCTATGGAGCTCTGGTGGTATTCTTAATTGAAACTTACCACTGTATTTACCATGTGACAAAGGTACAGGAACTTCTTCTCCATTATGTTGCATGTCCTCAACAACTTCTGAAACAAGGTCCATAATGCCTTTTAAAGCTTTCTCTGCTTGAGAATCTAACCATGAAAGGGATGGGAATTCTGCACACAATCCGACATATTCCTCATCTTCTTGCGACCACAAAACACGATATGTATAATGATTATTGTTCATGTTTCATCCTTTCTATCGCTTGTAAGACTTGTTTGACTTGATAAGCTTTTGCTTTGTTACCAGAATCTTTTTGAATATTCACACGGGGGTCACCAAGCCACGGGGTTTTAAAAACAAAGTGGCTTGTACCATTGTTCCGCGGTTCTCCAAAAAAATGTACACACACAGCCAACAAATCTGAAAACTTAATGTTCTTTGGTGATGCTTTCATCAAGCTGATTGTTTTTTCAACTTTATTACTCATAACCAATAATAGTATCATTATTAATCCTAGTCAATCATTTTATACACTTAATTGGACAGGAGCCCCCATGCATCCGAGAGAGACGATAAGAGAAACATTTGTTACGTTGATCAAAGCAGCAAAGACGGCAGCTGGTGACAATGTTTTCAATATGCGTGATTTCAACTTTTCCGTTGAGAAAATGCCTGCAATTAATATCTCAACACAAAGCGAAACAATTGAAGATGGCTACGATTATGGAGTAAGGCGGCGCGTTTTAACGCTAGATGTTGAATGTTATGCGACATGTGAAGATGGAGCGCGTTTTGTTGACCAATTAGCATGGGAAGTTGAGGAGGTTTTCTACGCTAATCCTAATCTCAACAACACAGTTGAGACATGCCGCCTGCAAAATATTGCTTTTGCCTTTGGCGATAATGGCGCCCTAGCACTCCATGGTGCAATTTTAACCTTTGAAGTCATTTATGTGACAAATATCCCCAACATAGATGAAGAAGAAGGCGGTGTAACAGCAAGAATCGTTGAACCTTTCTTAAGCTTTGAACCAGAAACAGGCGTGGGAAACGAGGACAAATACCATAAAATTGAAGGTGGACATGTTAGAGCGGCGCGATAAAGAAATCACAGATCTAAAGAGACGTGTGGCCAATATGGTTGTGGTGGGTAAAATTAGCCATGTCGACCATAAAAATGCACGCTATCGGGTAAAAAGTGGCAATCTTGTCAGTGACTGGATTCCAGACACCCAAGCCCGCGCCGGTAAAACACGCTCTTATGAAGGGCGTGATATTGGAGAGCAAGTGATTGTTATCGCGTCATCTGGAGATTTATCACAAGGGGTGATTGTTGGTTCACTTCATACCGATGCTAATCAAGCCGCCGATAAGGGCAGCATTCACCGAACGATATACCCTGATGGAACCAGCCTTGAATATGATGATGAACAAAACACTTATGGAATTCACATCAAATCCGGTGGAAAATTTATCCTGACAATCGCTGATGGTGTGTCACTAAAAGGTGATGGTGGCAAGCTAGAGCTTACAGCACCGGAAGGTATAAAGATTGTTTCAGAAAGCGATATAAATTTAAACGCAAAAGGCGGCATCTCTTTGAAGGCTGGTGATGGCATTTCACTGAATTCGAATGATAGTCTCTCTCTTCATTCTGGGAGTAATGTTTCCATTCACTCAAGTGGATTAAGACATAACGGCACCAATGTAGGAGCAACACATGTTCATGGCGGTGTTTTCCCTGGTGGCTCGATGACAGGAGGTCCCAATTGAACAGTGGAATGGACCGTACAACAGGAAAGCCATTAACCGGAATTGATCATTTGCGCCAATCAATCCTTGACATTTTGTCAACGCGGATTGGTTCGCGTGTCATGCGGCGTGATTATGGTTCACGCGTTGCAGAACTCATTGATGCTCCAGTGAATAATGCTTTTGCTGTTGCTCTTTATGCCGCTGTTGCTGAGGCTTTAGACAAGTGGGAACCGCGTTTTAAACTGAAAAAAATTGATTTTAAAATGGTTGAGGCTGGACAAGTTTCTTTGTCCTTTGAAGGCATTTATTTGCCATCAGGCAAGCCCATTACCATGGAAGGATTACTGATAAAATGAATGGAGTGCTTGCAAAACCGGAAATCATCACAGAACTTTCTTTTGAGGAAATACGCGCTGCTGCTCTTGCCCATTTAAAAGAGCTTTTGCCTGAATATACCATTCTTGAAAGTGATCCGGCTGTAAAAGTCATTGAGGCTTTTAGCTATCGAGAGTTGCTTTTAAGACAGCGTATTAACGAAGCGGCACGCAACAACATTCTTGATTTTGCAACCGGTGAATCTCTTGACGCTTTGGGAAACTGGCATGGTCTTGCCCGCATGGAGGGTGAAAGTGACGAGAGATATCGTGAACGCATAGAGCTTCATGCCCGTGGTGGCAATGGTAGCGGGACAGAGCCCTATTACAAGCTTATAGCCTTAACAGCCGATAGTCGTGTTAAGGATGCGATTGTTTATCGGAAAGGCAAAGACCCAACCATCTATGTTGCTCTTTTTGGCAACAATGAAGAAGGAACGGCCTCTGAAGATCTCATACAAACAGTTTCAGAAGCTCTTCACAGAAAAAATATCATCATGACCAATGATACAATCATTGTTCACGCTGCTGTTAAAAAAGTGCTGGATTTAGAAGCAGATGTTTGGCTGTTACCAGAAACATCTTTGAAAATTCTCACAACAATGGAAACAAATTTAAGAGCAGCATGGCAACAAGAACAAGCCATTGGTCGTGAATTAAGTTTGTCGTGGTGGATTTCAAAACTCATGATTGCTGGTGTCCAAAAAGTGATCGCCATTACCCCAACAAGGGACAGTACGGTTTGTGATGAAGAAGTTTTATCGATTGGAAAAATCACCTTAAACTTTAAAGGGCGTGCGCGCTAATGGTTGGTTCCCTTCTTCCCACAAACGCAACAGAATTTGAAAAGCGCCTTGCCGATGCTTGCGATTTTCATCAAGATATTGATGGTTCTGTTTTGGGGATTTCACGCGCAAAACTAATCACACGCCCTCCCCGCTTCTTGCCATGGTTGATTGAAGAATACGGGCTTGGAGAGCTTACGCCTTATGTTCCAAACCTCTATGATTTAATTGATCAGGGTCTTGCATGGCAGAGGATACGTGGCTCTGTAGCCGCCGTCGATATGGGGCTTGAATGGCTTGGACTTTCTGCACAATTCACGCCCGCATGGCCAGAGCGTGCTTGGTGGAATTCCTTTCAACTTGAATTTGATCAGTTGCCTGAACAAACACAGCTTGAAGCCATTGAAGCCATCACTGACCTTTCCAAAAGTTTGCGCTCTGATTTTCGCCGTGGGACCTATGGTTATGATGTGCAAGCCTTGGAAGGCAATATGTCACGCCTTGATGACAGCATGTTGGAGTATGAAAGCGGTGTTCGCTTAACAGCTGGGAATACTTTGTTTTCCTTTGGGCGCACAACAGAGATAGAGTGCGTTCTCACAAAAGAAGAAGGCAAACTCATTGGCAATTGGATAGATGATGGGGATGAAGAATTAAGCTGGGACCAAATCGATTACCCATGGGACATGGCAAATTTTCCGTGGTGTTCGGTCAAAAAACATGAACGCGATATATTGATGGCAGAATGGTTTCATGGTCGCACGCTTTATCTCGTGTTAAGAGACAGCCAAGATGGCGTGATTGGGTATCGCAGATGCTCTGCTGTAGCGCCTGTCGAACAGGCTTTGGAGGGTGTGTACAGCCATTGTGGTAACAGATTTAACCCTTCCACAACAGGCACTCTGTTGTTTCTTGCTGCCCGTACAGATTTTCATGATGTTGACGGGAAACAAGCAGCCTTTGTTTCCATTCTCGTTCACGGCATTCCAAAACAAGATATCCCTCTTGATATCCCTTTGGGCAAGCTTTGGTGTGACGCCAATGAACTAAATGGTGGTGTGGAGATACTCAAAACGCCCATTAATATTCCTTTGCGTGCCGATGTTCGCGAACAATTCAAGATTTTATTGAGGTTTTAACATGAAGCATGAAAGTGGTTTACCCTTTGCAATTGACAGATCTCGCGGCAAAGAGGAACAACAAAGCGTTGTCTTCTATGGCATGCGTCCCTTTATTCAAGCGGGTGAACTGAATGAGGTTCAAACCATTATAAGGGGACGGCATGACCGCTTGGGGCGCCTTGTTGCACAAGAAGGAGACCGCGTTGAACGCGCCGATGCTTTTGTCAACAAAGAGACGAAGACCGTCACATTAACGGATGGCAAGATTTATATCGCAGGTGATATTTTCCCCGTTGCACCCGCTGTACTCAACAATGTTTCCATGATTGGGCGCTTGGAAATTGGTGTGAAGCTGCAAAAAAAATGGGTAACCCATGAGGATGATCCAGAGCTGTTGGGGCAAGTCCCTGGCACCTTGGCAGAAGGAGAGCCTGGTGCTGCACGCGAAACAGCAAAGCTTGTTTGGGCCCTGAAAGAGGATGCGCAAAGTGGCACTTTCTTTCCCGTTTATATTTTACAAGATGGTGTTCTGATTGATCAAAAATCCCCCTCACTGCTTGAACCCGCCATGCAAGCCATTGCGACTTATGACAGAGCCCATGGACATTATATCGTGAGGGGCTGCCGTGTGAGCGCATTGGGAGCCAATAACGGTTGCCAAGTGTTTAGCATTCAAGAAGGGGAAGCCAATATCAATGGCTTTAAACGTAAGCGCTTAGCCGCCTTGCGCCATGAAGAGCGCGAGGATTTTGCTAGCGGTTTGGTGCCTAGCGAAACACATATTTTTGCGCCTCCAAAAGGGAAAACAAGTTTTACCTTTAAACCCTATTATTTTCCTATTGCCGATATTCAGTCTCTTTTGTTGACAAAAGAGAAAACCGTTAATGTCACCCGTGGTGCGGTTGCTTCTGGGCGTGATGGTGTTCCTGATAAAAGCATCACCGCGTTTATCAAAGTTGTTCAAGGAAGCAAGGAATTTAAAGAAGGTACAGATTTTAAAAAAACCGGAGACACCATTGATTGGGCGCCCGTAGGAGACGAACCTTTAGCAGGGAGCAGCTATAAGGTGACTTACCGTTACCGCGCAAAAATCACAGCTGATAAAGTAACAGCGCAGGAAATCACTGTCTCAGGTGGGGCGCAAGGTGGTGATATTATCGTCAGTTACACTTATAAATTGCCCCGCATTGACCGTATAGGACTGAACACAGGAGGCAATGTGGTTTACATCAAAGGTATCTCAGCAGATCACCCCATGGCACCCAGTGTCCCTGATGATGTGTTGTCCCTTGCAACGATCACCAACAATTGGCTTGAAACACCACTTGTGGTCAATGATGGCACACGTGTTGCCCCCTATGATGAGATGTGGCGCTATTTTCAACGGGTGCTCTCCCTTGACCGTCTCATGCAATTAGAGCGCATTAAAAGCAATGTGGACTCTAAAGAACCTGTTGCCAAAAAAGGTATGTTTGCTGATCCCTTTCTTGATGATAGTTACAGAGATGAAGGCTTTCAACAAACCGGCGCAGTTGGCAATGGCATTTTGCAACTTGCCATTGACCCAACATTCTACACTGCTCCTTTAAAAGCGCCTGTTACGCTTGACTGGACAAATGAAGTGATCATTGCGCAAGAGTTGACAACGGCTTGCGAAAAAATCAATCCTTATCAAAATTTTGCACCCCTGCCTGGTACAGTAACCCTTACCCCCGCGACAGACTTTTGGCATGAACAGCGCACCGATTGGCTCTCTGGTGTCACCAATCAGATTATCATGGGCAGGAACCGTGGCAGAACTATCCGTAACACAGAAGTGCATGATGACTTGGTCAATGAGACTCAAGAGCAAATCGATTTCTTAAGACAAATTACCCTTCACTTTAAAATTGAAGGTTTTGGCAGTAGCGAAATCTCGGAAAGTCTTACCTTTGATGGTGTGAATATCTTGCCAAAGAACCAGCTTGTTGCCGATAGACAAGGCACCGTTGAGGGCACTTTTAAGATTCCACAAAACATCACTGCTGGCACAAAAAATGTTGTGGCACGGGGGAAAGGTGGAACCATTGCAACGGGGCTTTTTACTGGTCAAGGTGTGATTGATGTGAAAGTGATGCGGCGCACCACCACGGTGAAGATATGGACGCAATTTGACCCACAAGCGCAAGTTTTTACCCCCGATGAAACACGGCAAATCACAGGAATTGACTTTCATCTTTGCAAAATCGGTAATCAAAACCATGATCTGGTGATTGATTTGGTAACCACAGAAAATGGCTATCCGACCGCCGATATTCAAGCACAAAGCTTTTATTCCATGAAGGGCGCAAAGGGAGGTTGGGCAGAAGCACGCTATGATGTACCACTCCTTGTCCCCGATGACCGCTTAACGGCTTTTGTCATTAAAACCGATGATGCTGATCATTCTGTCTCACTGGCAAAGCTTGGGGATTTTGATGCAGAACACCAGAGATACGTCTCAAGCCACCCTTACGTGACCGGTCCACGCTTTTCTTCTGTCAATGCGCAGAGCTGGACAGCGCACCAAGATGAGGCCTTAGCCTTTCGAGTGTTAGCCGCACGTTATACACAAACAGAAAAAACCATTGATCTTGGCACTTATGATCTTGTTGATTGTTCTGATTTGCAAGTGCGTGCAGCGATTGAATTGCCTTCAAGCGATTGTTCTGTCATCTTTGAGATTGAACGAAACAATGGCACAATTTATCAACTGCTTCCCTTTCAATTACTCAGTCTTACTGAATATATCAGTGAAAAGATAAAACTTCGTGCCATTCTCAAAGGGACAGAGAAGCTCTCACCTGTTTTGTTTGCACCTGTGCAATTGATTGCGGGAAAGATTCATAAGGAAGCTACTTATGTTACCCGTGCTTTTGCCTTTGGGGAAAAGGCAAGGTTAACGAGTTATATCAAAACCTTTTTACCAGGTGGCGCAACCTTCTCACTCGAGATGCAGCTGGATGATGGTGCTTTTGTTCCTCTCACATTAGACGAAACAGAACAACTCGCTGAACCACTTTGGACAGAACGCAAATTTGTGAGTGGTGACAAAGGCGCCAAACAAGCACGCTTGAAATTGACCCTTACCGGTGGACCGGCGGCGCGCTCCATGGTGAGTGATTTTGGCGCCGGCATATTATGAGGGAAAATGAGAGATGACAAAAACCAAAAAACTCGACATGGAATTGCCTAAAGAAGGACGCTTTATCAGTTCTGAATTTCCAATCTTGCGCGATAATCTCAATAAACTTGATCAAGCTCTTATAACGGTTGAGGAAAAGGTAGAGGGAAAAGCACCTTCAAAACACATGCATACAATAAGTGATGTTGCAGATCTTGAAGCAGCCCTTAAGTCCAAAATGGCAGCCGATAAAACCTTCACTTTTGCCGATTTAAGCGATATCGAGGGCGCTAAGGACGCCGCCAACAATTATGTTCTCTATAAATCAAGCAATAATAACTTCACCTTTGGCAGTGCTATCTCCCTATTAGGCGCACACCAACATAAAACCGAAGATATTGTGGGGCTTGATGATTTTAGAGCTAAGATCAATGAAGATCTCACAAGCTATGGTCGTTTAGCCAGCCCCAATGAATGGCAAAGTTATAACAAATTTACCAGTAAAGTCACTATGGGTGGTGATTTGGAACTGTTAGGTAATTCGTCGTTTAATCTTATCCATAACAACAAAGTCGTTAGCAGTCTAAGCACAAGTGGCAGCATGTTGAAAGGACCGCTTAAAGTCGATGGTGATATTGTTTATACCAAATCACAAGTGGATGCAGCTATACTGGCACAAATAAAGAATCTTAAAAAAGATTTGACTGATAAAATCACCAATTGGCCGGCCCTTGCTGATGCTGAATTGCTCTATACACAGGATGGGAAAATTCAGTGGCCCGTCTGGGTCACTGATAAAACTAAAGTTGAGATCCAAGCTTGGGGTGGTGGGGGTAGTGGTGGTAGAGCGTTTGGGATAGGATTAGGAGAGGAGGAGGAGGTGGTGGTGGTTGTTCCGTCTGGTATGGCTATAAAGTCAGTTTAAACGGTCACGAGGATATCATCATTGGTAAAGGAGGGGCTTCTATTGCAAAGAATTTTGTAAGCGGTAAGCCTGGAGGAACAACAGTTGTTGGAAAGAATTTTATTACCGCTACAGGAGGAAAAGGTGGTGGGGGAGCTGACGCCCGTATCTCTCACTCGATTACTGGGAGTACGACTTCCTTCTATTCAGGCTCTGGTGGTGCTGGAGGCGTGGGAGGAAATTTTGGTTTAGCAACAAACGAACATCCAGGACTTGCTAAAGGTGGAAATGGTTGTGCTGGAACGAGTGGAAACAATGGAAAAACAAGCGGTAATGGCGGTGATGCTGGGGGTGATACATCAAGGGGGGGCTCTGGAGGAACGGGACAAGGCTCATATAGTTCAGGAAAAGCGGGGCGTGGCTTTGGGGGTGGTGGAGCAGGTTCTCATGGGACTGATTGTTCAAGTGGTGCTGGGGCTGATGGTGCTGTTTTTATAAGATTATGGAAAGAATGAATACAAAACCAAAGAGAGCGCAAGTCAAATGGATAGCTGTTCTATAAGCAGGCTTTATATGTTTTTAAAGTCTTTTTATCGCTCTTTCAAAGCTCTTTTAAAGGGCTTTTTTTGACTGACAGTGTCAGGCTTATGGAGCATGGTGATGCTTGTTATTGTCTCTCCATTGATTTGGAGAGCAAAATGGCAATAGAATTTAATCATGGTATTCGCATTGTAGAGGCTGGTGAGGATTCCCGTCCTTTAGCAACATTTGATCAAACCGCCATTGGGGCGGTTGTTACAGCCCCTGATGCGGATGCAGAGATCTATCCCCTCAACGAGCCTGTTCTTCTCTTTACGCATGAGGTGGAGAAATAGGATAATGTTCTGTTTCATAAGCTTCAATTAACAAAACAAGAGTTTTCATTCTATCAAATTCTGGAGTATTCTCTTTAGGTTGATTGTCAAACATTGCAGACACAATTTCTAAAGCTTCTTGATAATCTCTTTCAGTGCGAAGTGGTTTGATATTCATTTCTTATAGTTCTACAGTATTCCATTAACAATATTTAACTGTAACATTTTTGTTGACAATTGTCACTTAATACATTACATTTTACTTAAAATAAAGTTGTTGAGTTTGCTATGATCAAAACATTTAAAAATAAAGACCTACAATCTCTCTGGGAAACAGGAAAAAGTAAGATTGATAGCAGGCTTCAACAGCGTATTATTCGCCGTCTTGATACTCTTGACGCAGCTTCTCAAGTTAGTGATATCAATGTACCAGGTTATAATTTTCATATGCTTAAAGGCTTTACTCCAACTCGCTACACAATTCATATCAACGGTCCTTGGTGTATCACTTTTGAATTTAAAGACAGACACGTTTACCATGTTGATCTAGAGCAATACCATTGAAGGTTTTAAGATTAATTGTAAAGGAAACTATCCATGACTACACGCAATCCTAATCGTTGTCCTTCTCATCCAGGAGAAATTTTAGCCGAATCCTTAGAACATTTAAATGTAAGCAAAACCGAAATTGCTCGGATTCTTCAAATATCACGCCAGCACTTGCACGGCATCCTTAAAGGAGAACGTCCAGTCACAGCCGTAACAGCGGCTCGCATTGGTAAATTGTTAGGAAATGGACCAGCTCTCTGGCTACAGCTTCAAGCCAATTATGATACATGGCATGCCTTAAGAGACATTGATGTCTCTTCTATTCCAACACTAGAAGTTAATAAAAAAGTGGATATACAAATGGAACAGAGCCATTAACCACCTCCCCGCCTAAAAGACGAGGAGATAAATCGTGTCTTTAACTTAAGCTACTTTTGCAACAGGGCACTCCAAAGTAGGAGCATAGGCTCGCAACAAAGACTCTATAATCGGAGGTGGCCTTAAAGTTCCAAAATTTGTAATCATTGCTAGAATCCTGAGTGCATTTGGCGATTCATCTTGAAGTTTTAAAATCAAAGCTTTTTCTATTGCATCCATGGTTTCAATCAGAGCATTAAAAGCTTTATCTTCAACATCATCACGATCAGAAAATTGAAACAATGCCACCCACAAATCACATAAAAAGTCTATACTGGTATTCATTTATAAAAACATTACATTGCCACTTGACAATGTAGCGACAATATGAATAATCGAATCAGGTGCCTAACAAACACCTTAGAACCATAAGCGGATTGGTTGCCGAAATAATCAGTCTTCTATACATTAAAGACTTTGACTCATTATATGCTACATGCGTATAATAATATCTGTCGGGTGTGGTTACGCTATACAATACCCTTGCGGGGAAAGTGTAACGACGGACTTATGGCCGTGTTTGTTAGCGCCCGGCACTCTTTTTGAGTGTCATTAACAAACGTCTAACCATAAGGAATTCATTATGAATACTCTTATAGAAATTAGAGAACAGGTTATTGATCAGGAAACTGTTCAAACTGTTAACGCTCGTGATTTGCATGCGTTTTTAGAAGTAGGTAAAGATTTCTCTACTTGGATTAAATATCGCATCAACAAATATAATTTATTAGAAAATCAGGATTATTTAGTTTTCACCAACTTTGGGGAAAACCTCCAAGGAGGTCGTCCCTCTAAAGATTATCATCTAACTTTAAGCGTAGCTAAAGAACTTTCTATGCTTGAGAATAATAAGAAAGGTAGAGAAGCGCGTTTATACTTTATCAAATGTGAACGGCTTTTGAAACAAGTAGCAACCCCACAGATAGCAACACCACAAGTTGACTACTCTAAACCCGAAGCCTTACTTGGTGTCTTAAATCACTTACAAAGCCAAATAGAGCAGAAAGATCATGTTATTGCTGAATTAGCACCAAAAGCAGAAGCACTTGATGGTTTAAAACGCTCTGATGGTTTGTTTGGTTTGATAGAAGCAGCAAAAATGCTTGAAGTACGACCAAAAGATTTAACGGATTACTTGCGAAAACATGATTGGGTGTATCGACGTGCTCCAGGAGCGCCTCTGTTACCTTATCAAGATAAAATAAAGAAAGGCTTTATGGATTGCCCTGCTATTACTATTCAAAGACCGGACGGAACAGAAAAGGTGCTGCCTTCAACAAAAATTACCTCCAGAGGTTTGGCATGTTTAAGAGAACAAATCCATGGAGGTGTACAATGAATAGCAGTGCCGACTTTTTATGTGATTTGTGGATAGCATTATCTCAATTTTCTAGACATGAAAATATGAGTGACAAAGATTGTACCGCTCTGGTTGACACTATGAGTGTCATAGAAAAAGCTTTGATTTTAAAACTTCAAGATGAGGTGCCTAATATACTTAAAATCTTAACAGTTCTAACAGATTTTGGAGATTCAGAACTACCACATAGCATGAATCCGTTATTGCAAGCTTATGCTCCTACTTTGGAGAGCCCTATTAAAAAGGTTGCTTAAGTATCTCCCTTCCCCATCTTTAAAGGTGGGGAGTGGACACTAAAGTTACACGTGTGAAACTGGTCGTTCAAGAGGCTGTACAGCCAAACGAAACCCCATGGTACGCAATAAAGCATTCAAGCTGCGGAACTCTGGATTACCTTTTTCTGAAAGTGTACGGTAAAGTTGTGTTGGATTCAGGTTGGCTGCTTTGGCTACAGCTTGAACACCACCATAAGCTTTGGCCATTTGGCGTAGAGTTACAAGCAGTTCACCCTGATCACCATCTGCTAGGATTGCATCAAGGGTAGCCGCTGCCAACTCAGGGTCATCACGGAATATTTCTGCCATTGCATCATCATGGTTACGGTCTTTCATTTTTGCACTCCTTTAATCTTCACGGTTTTGCCAATCACGCCAGCAAGCACATGCACGAGTGATATCAGTCTCTTGTGTTTTTTTGCTGCCACCGCATAATAGCAACAATACGGTCTTTCCAGATTGGACATAATAAACTCGGTAGCCAGGACCAACATTAATACGCAATTCATGAACACCCTCACGAAGCGGCTTGAAATCGCCAAAGTTTCCCTGCTCTAAACGATTAAGGCGGCGAATAATTGCAGTTTTAGCCTGCATATCACGGAGCTTTCGCAGCCAATCAGCTATCAAGTCTTTGCCATCAGAAGTAAGGTAGTGACGTATTTCAAACATGACGTATATTCGTTTATAAACGAATATTTGTCAAGAGGGAGAAGGTCAAGATGCTTCTTCTAAAGCCGCTTGTTCCTTACAATTATTTTGGATAGGCGCTAAACTAATCTGCAAATTTAAAGCACTCAAAACACTGAGAAAAGTAGAAAGTCGTGGGTCACCTTTATCACTTAAAGAACGATAAAGAGATTCGCGATTTAAACCTGTCTCTTGGGAAACAGCTGTCATTCCCTGTTTACGTGCAATGATACCTAATACATGTGCAATATAACCACTATTTTTAGTTTCTAAAGCATCATCTAATAAAATCTTAAAGTCTTCAGGCGTGTTAAAATATTCACTTACATCAAATTTAGTAATTTCCATGTTTTATTTCCTTTACTAATTGAAGGGCTTTTTCGATATCCTTTTGTTGTGTAGATTTATCACCAGCATTCAGTAATAAGATAATCTCTTGCCCTTGTTTTACAAAATAAATCCTATAGCCTGGTCCATAATTTATCTTTAATTCACCAATACCACGAAAATATTTCACGTCTCCTAGAAGCCCATATTCAAGGCGGAAAATACGTGCAGCAACCTTCTTTTGCGCTTGTTTGTCTTTTAATGAGTCTAACCACTCTGTAAAATATAGTGTTTTTTTAACAATAAACATCTGTAGTTTATATGCTACAAAGTTGATAATGTCAAATACATTATTTTGTTCCAATGAAAAAGCTACATAAGTTTTAACAAGCTATCTTTTCGAATGGGAAAGATGTCAATTTTTTAATCCAGCTCTGCTTTTTGCGGGGCTTTTTTTATGGAGCAACATATGCGAAAAATATCATCAGAAGGACTAGCACTTATCAAACAATGGGAAGGTTTGCGTTTGAACGCCTACAAAGATGCCATTGGGGTGTGGACAATAGGCTATGGACATACAAACAGTGCTGGAAAACCTTTTGTTCACAAAGGCATGACAATCACTGAAAAGCAAGCAGAAGAACTTCTTTGCCAAGATTTAAGACAATTTGAAAATGCCGTTGAACGCGCTGTTACAGTTTCATTAACGGATGAACAATTCGCGGCGTTAGTATCTTTTTGCTATAATGTAGGAACAGGAGCCTTTTGTAATTCGACACTGTTAAAAAAGCTTAATCAAGGTGAATATGAAGCTGTCCCTGCAGAGCTACAGAAATGGACCAAAGCAGGCGGGAGGCGTTTGCAAGGTCTAGCACACCGACGTGCGGCAGAAACAGGCTTATGGGCAAAAGGGGCTTATGTTTCCTCCAATTATCAAACAGTCGAAACGCAAGCACCAACGGGGGTTTTCAAAGCAGAAGCCCTTGCACCGATTATTGGCTCTTTTTCAGGTCTTGGTGGTTTGTTAGCAGGAAATGGACCAATCCAATGGGCATTGGCGACTATTATGCTTTTAGCCGCATGTGCTGGTATTTTCTTTGTTGCTAAACGCTTTCAGGAGCATCGTCTATGATCTTATGGGTGAAAAGAAATCTGATGATAACAGGTGCGGCTTTAGCCGCTTTTTTTATTGCATTAGCAAGAGCATTTACTCTTGGTAAAAAGAGTGAACAGCAAAAGCAAACAGAAAAAGCTTTAAAAGCAGCCACAACACGTCTGGAGGTGGAAAGTGAAGTTAATCAAAAAAGTGATGCTGATGTGCAGGCTGCTCTCTCTGACTGGTTGCGCGACAAATAAATATGTTTCTTCTTGTGTTGGCTGGTTGCCAATTTATTTAGACAAGAAAGATCTGAACGCCATCAGTTCCAATTTAGCAAGAGAGATCTTAAAGCATAACAAGCAGGGTCAACGCTTGTGTGGGTGGAAACATGGCTAGAAAAAAACACAAGACGATATAGAGCTTACAGAAGCAGAAAAAGAAATCCTTCAAGAAATCATCATGACCTATAAAAGTGTAAAAGTGATGTCGCGTTATACGAAATGGATTGTACTCATTATACTCTTATTAGCACTTGATTTTTCACGTATTATGGATGCATTAGTAAGTATTTTTACACAAAAACCAAATATCCGACTCTAAACATACTCTGAGACGCGCGAAACTCTTTAGAAAATGGATCCTTAATTTTGCTCGTCTCATGGAGGCTATCAATAATAGCTTTACACATTTAAAACAGTGGATTTCAAAGAATTAAAAATTTGTTCTATAATAATAACAAATTGTTAATATACGTGCGTTTAATAGGTATATTTCGTAATATTATCGGCTAAAAAGGTGGGAATAATTATGGAAAACGTCGCAGTTCAAAAACAAGAAAAGAATAAAACTGAAAAGTTTTCTATGAAAGAAAATCTTGCTGGAAGAGTTCGTCGTTTTCCTAAACCGTCCACTGAAATGGAAGCTTTGCAGCCTGTTTTTGAAGCGGTAAGCAACGCTATTCACGCGCTTGAAGATTCTAAGCAAGAAGATTACAAAAGCGCGGGTAACATAGATATAGAAATCAAAGATATAGATAAAAATGAAACACTTGAAGTTATAGTTAAAGACAATGGTGTAGGATTGGATGATGAGCACTTTCAAGCTTTTTGCACTGTAGATACTAATTTTAAATTAGAAAAAGAAGGAAAAGGAGTTGGGCGGCTGCTATGGTTGGATGCCTTTAAGAAAATACGAGTTAAAAGTATATTCCTTGAAGAAGATCAGCTTTACCAGAGAAGCTTTACATTTTGTTTGGAAGAGGAAAATCAGATTCTTGATCATTCAAAAATACCTCTTATTAATCAAGAAGTAACCGGAACAGAAATTATTTTTACCGGTTTAAGAGATGTAGCGTACCAAAAACATTTTCCACGCGAAACTGAAGCAATTATCGATCATATTGGGGCACATTTTTTTTCAGATTTAATTTTAGAACAACTTCCTCAAATAACTTTTCGTGATGATCAGATGTCTGTCAATTTAGCGCAGAAAGTTAAAAAATATTTAGTAGAAAATAGGGGAGAGATTACACTTGAAACCGCAGATTTTGGTTTATTAAAAATTCGTAATTTTATTTGTATGGCGGATGCTAACCTTAACTTTAAAGGGAAGAACCACTATCTACATCTTTTCGCACATGATCGTACTGTGACTACTGAAAGCATCGATAACCTTATTGGTTTCGGAAAATTTGGAGACCAAGGGCTAGTGTATCATGGTTGCATAAGTGGTCAGTATTTAGATGATAGAGTTAATCAAGAAAGAACGCATTTTTCTTTTAAGAATAAAATATTGAAAAATATTTTACGTTCCGTTGCTAACAATATTGTAGATAGCGTTCTTGCTCCAGAAAATGAAGAATACGAAGAAAAACGTTTAAATAAATTAAAAGAATTTTGTAGAACACATCCTTCCTATTGTTTTGATAGTTATGAAAAACTATTAGAAAAACTTCCTAAATCTGCAAAGGATACAGAAGACTTTGTTAAGACACTGGCTATTCATAAGCTTCGAAGAGAAAAAAAGCAAAATTTGAGAATTGAAAACATATACCGTGAAATTACTAAAGGGAATACTAATACATACAGCTTTTCCCAAAAAATTTCTGAACTTGCAAAAGAAGTTAAAGATGAAGAAACAAGACAGTTAGCAGAGTATGTTATACGTCGTAAAGTTATACTTGATATTTTAGGAGAATTAATAATAGAGGTTAAGAAAAATGTTAATGGTCAAGAAGTCCCGCATCTAGAGAAAACATTGCATGAACTTATTTGTCCAATGCGTGTTCGGGGCGATGATCCTGAATCTCAGGAAAATTTAACGCATGATTTATGGATTATTGATGAGCGATTAACATTTACAAAATACTTCGCTTCGGATGTGTCTATCAAAAAAATCGCGAAGAATAGTACAAAAAGAATTCGTCCTGATTTATTATGTTATGATAAATTGCATGCTCTAGGACTTGAAGGTCGTCTTGATGCAGATCTGGACAAGTTAATGTTGGTGGAGTTTAAAAGACCAGGTCAGAAAACATATAAAACGGGTTACACCCCCATGGAACAAATAAACATATACCTTAATGAACTTAAAGGAAAAAGTATAAAGACATTTGATAATAAGAAAATAAAGATTTCAGAGCAGTGTGTTTTTTATTGTTATATTATTGCCGATATAGAAGGTGAACTTAAAACGCAAACGTCGACATGGCAGAAAACAGCTAATGGGCGAGGGAGAACTACTCTTCTACAAGGTGATTTTCGAGGATCCGTTGAAATAATAGAATGGAATGATTTATTGCAGGATGCAAAATTAAGGAATGAAGCATTTATTTCTAGATTAAAGGTTTAATTTTTAGATGCGATAGACAATATCTTCGCACATTTAAAACAGTGGCTAACCAAAAACTGAAAGCTTTATCCCCTCCCCGTTTTTGAAACGGGGAGATGAATCGTGTTTTAAACTAAGCGGCTTTCATAACAGATTTTTCTAAAACCTGTTTTGCTTCTTTAATGAGAGCTTTGTATTTTCTGTTCTCTTCATCTACTCTGAAGGCATCAAGAAGACGCATATGAATAGGACCTAAAAGATATAAAACTTTTTCGCCAGCGTTCATACCTTCCCAATAGCTTGGCAAATCAAAGCGTGTATCATTATCATAATCAACAGCTTGGTTTCTCAGTTTCTTTTCACACTCAATAAAATAACGGCGTGCTTGACGTCCTTTCTCGTTACGTTCAACCATGGAAAGTTCTTTCGCCATGTCTAAGGTGAGGTGATATTCTTTGCTGATAACATTTTTACGTTTCCCAATTTTGGGAAGCGTTAAAATATAGTCTTTTCCCTCTTCAAATTCATACTGATTAATGCGGTTCGTAATCCAAGTAGCAAAACGTTTTCCTATTGCCAAAAACGTATGCAATTCACGTGCATTGACCGTTTGAACAATTTCCTGATCAATTGTTAGTTCTTTAATTTCTATGAGAGTGTTCATAATGAACTCCTAGTTGTTAGAGGTTTCTTAATGACACTCTAAAAGAGTGCCGGGCTCTAAGAAACACGGCAACTAGCCCGTCGTTATGCTTTCCCCCGAAAGGGTATTATATGGCATAACCACACCCGACAATATCCATTATATGCATGTAGCATACAATGAGTCAAAGCTTTTAAATTGCGGAAAACGAGTTATTTCGGCAACCAATCCGCTAGTTGTTTTAAGGTGTTTCTTAGGCACCTGATTCGAAAATACACATTACATAAATAATGTCAAGCCTTTCCTGATATAAAAGACGCCCACTGCTCTAAAAGAACATGTCGCTGTTCTAAAAAATCCGTTCGCATATAAGCTTTTGTCACTGAACTCCCAACGGAATGCGCAAGAACAGTTTCGGCAATCTCAAACGGTGTTGACGTTGTCTCTGCTATCCAATCCCGTAAGCTTGAACGAAAACCATGGGGACGATAAGTCAAACCACAAACTGTCATATATTTTGCCATGGTGGCATCAGAAATGGGGTTGCCTCTAAGACCAGCAAATAAAAAACCATTCTTTTCAAAGGGGAGAGTTTTTTCAATAACTCTCAAAGCTTCATGACTTAATGGCACGCGAAAATCTGAAACTTTTCCCACAATACCCTTCATATTTTCTTTTGGTATTGTCCATATATTTTTATCTATTTGTTCAAGACGCAAATATCGCAATGGATATGATCGTGCTCCCGTCAAAATAAGGAGCTTTAGTGCTAAATTGGAAAGGATCTTATCATCCAAGCTCTGAAAAAAACCGGCACTTCTTGCCATGGCATAGCAGGAATACTTGTTGATGTCGCACGTGGTTTTCCTAAAAGCGCGCGTGCCTTCATACAAGCCTGTAGATCAACATCTAAACCAAGAGCCGCTGCATATTTCAAACAAATATTGATACGGTTAAGTGCTTTTCGCGCTGTGTCTGCTTTTTCATGCCAAAGGGATGCGAGAACATTGCGAATGATATTGACTGTTAATTTTTCTATAGGTAAATTACCTATGTGTGGAATCACGTGCAACTCTAGTGGAGAAAACCAGCGGCCGTTTTTACCTTCATTTTTCAACTCTGCTTTTTTGCTTTCAAAAGCTGCCTGCGCAATTTCTTTAAACATATTGCTTTGCTGTTTTAAGACGGTCTGTTCTCGAAAGACAATAGGATCATTGCCTTCTTTGAGAATATCACTATAGTATCTTGCAAGCTCGCGCGCCTCTTTTAAAGAGAGTTTCGTAACAGGACCAAGCCCCATTTCACGGCGCTTATTGTGGTGCGTATAGCGAAAAAACCAAGAGCGGATATTGTCTTTTCGAACATTTAACCCTAGCCCTGCCCCGTCACAATATTTTCCTTGTGGAGAGGACTTTACAAGTAATGCTGATAACCGATGAATAGCCCTCACTTAACGTCCCCTCTCGTCCACCTTTTCAAGCATTGCTCGTCCACCTTTTTTGGTCCACCTTTTAGACCAACTTTAATTTCTGATTTGAGATTTTTTCTTTAATTCTTAATTCTTTTATTGGAACATAAAAGATTATAGACATCAATATGCTCTTACACATCTTGATACAAATTGATTCTTGTTGCTAAGCCCCTGCTTGCAGCGTCTGAGCACCACACTCTATCTTTACTACATGCAACTTATTTTTTTTATTGATTTTTTAAAGATGGGGGAATGTTTTTTTAACATTCCTCTACAACAGTAGCATTTTTCTTTCTTTTCGCTTCATGCATTGCTTCTAATATTTCTTTGAATTTTTCTAAATCATTATCCTTTTGTGAAAAGAGATCTAAAAGTCTAACAAACGTGCCAACAGCTTCACGACTTAACGGATCGGAGCTCTTGATCGTAAAACTTTTGCGACAAGCATCCGACTCTCTTCTCAAAATTTCTGCTGCCTCTTGATCTAAAGAGTGAGTTCAATGATCTTTTCTTCCATTCCTACTGGTACAAGCTTTTTTCCAATCTTTGTACCCACAAAGTCATATTTATGATTTTCCAAGTTTACGTAATCCTGCTTTCCATCACTTAAGATATATAACGTATCTGCCATGTTTTGAGTATTATAAGCTGGTCCAAAGAAATTAATCGTTGTTTCCTTTGCTATACCATGAACACCATGCTTTTCTAAATCATGCGATCCATTGCCCGCTGTCATACTGCCGCGGCTATGCGCATCAACATGCAATCCTATATTGCCAAGGCTATACAACAGATTCTGGTACTTCTTCGTCGAATTGGTCAGAGCACCCAACTTACCTTCTAGAAAATACTGATACCCTGCAATGAACCCCTCTACCAAGAGCGAATCGCTATGGGGAAACATCAGAAAATAGTGTGGATCATTCTTGTTATCAGCCAACTGAACCGCATTATGGGCTGCTTCATCTGGTGTTGTAAAAATACCATTGAGAAAAACATGAACCTTGCCATCAGAACCTTTTTGTAAATTCTGTTGTTCTTCAGGCGTTAAATAATGATATTGCGGCTGTGGATTTCCATGACTGTCTTTTATATATTTCCCATTTTCATCTTTTGCATAGATCACATTGCCATTTTCATCGTGATCCACGGTAGCCAGATAATGCTTTTTGATAAACATGTTTATAAAGCTCTGTTCAAAGGTATTAAATCCTTCATCCGATAAATCATTGATCATATCCACGCGATTATGCACTGCTCCCTCAAGCGGTGCGACATCTAGCTGTCCTACTGCCTGGTGGGCTGTAGCGGTGTTGCGGTTGAGAGAGCCAATGATTTGTCCAGCGTCTTGCCCCATCGCCCTCTGTCCAGTTGTATCGGTTAGGATGATACTCCCATCACTGATAGCAGATTTGGTTTCCCCTTCTGCTCCATCCTTGGCTTTTCCATGACTTAAAGCATTTTTAGCAATATTTTTTATCATATCATTCCCAGAAAGGCTAACCCCTTGACTGCTGGCTTTAGCATGCGTACTGTTGGTGATATCACTGGTGCTAATGCTTCCTGTGGTCAGGCTGTTTTTTCCTGCCGGCGCGGTGCTTTCAATAATACCTCCGGCCAGAGTTGTTTTGTCTTTAACGTTGATCTTAAAGCCGCCATCACCCGCTTTAATGCCTGATTGTTCCACAACACTGTGATAATCGCTAGAGGATTTATCCTTGTTCAAGGATATATTGGTTGTGGCTGCATCATCCTTTTTTCCACCATTAAAGCCAATGGAAAGAGAATTTTGTTTGCTAGAACTTTGTCCCGTATCACTCTGGCTTTTTATGGTCAAGCTTCCTCCCACATCCACTTTGACTTGATTTCCAGAAACCACAGCGCCTGCCAATGTGGTGTTTCCTCCACTGTTGGTATGAACCGTTCCGGTGCCTATAATATGGCTGTTTTTGTGATGCACTTCCTCACTGGAACCCTTGCCTTTACCAAAGGAAGCATTCCCCATCCACCCTGTACCACCGGTACCATAACTATACCCAACATTCATTGAAGCGTTTTCACTGCTGTTTTGAGTGCTTTGCGTGTTTTGCGCACTTTCAAAGGTGATATGTTGTCTTGCATCCAAGGTGATATTCCCGCTCTGCTCATCATTTGCATAGACTGGATTGGTACCAGCGATAATATCAGCGCCAATACTATGGATGCTGCCTTTGTGGGCATGCATGTCTTCTGGCGTTCAATAGGAAGACTGAGGGAACAATCGCGCCATTCCAAGCGAAGGCAAGGATGGCGGATTGTTGATCATCACAAACAGTAAGACTTAAGGCTGGCATTTGCGAGTATTTTTATACTTTTTACAAAACGGGCTGTTCAAGCGCTTCTTGACACTGCGCCTCGGGATCACAGCGCCCGGACGACATATGGGCAAATTTTCGGCTCTAAAAGTATAACACCAGCCACCCTCATGTTCATTTTCATAATGGAAACCTGATTGAACCATACACGCATGAATTGTTGCCCATGCATTGATACTAAGCTTTCTGCTTTCTGGATCGGTATAATAAGGTGTTGGCATTCCACATTCTAACAAGGCTTTTCCTACCTCTGTAAAATCTGCTCCTGGTTTCTTCCACGCTGCCACCTCTCCTAGAGGAGGTTTGTTAAATTGACATCCGACTATACTGAACAAAGTTACAGCACCTAATAGCTTTAAAGTTTGTTTCATTTTTTACTCCGTGATTTACTTAAAGGAAATTGTTCACGATGAGATAAACCATAATCATATCTACATTGTGGACTCGCATTTCCAAGACAGGTGTGGGAGCTTATGGGATTTGTAGCCACTTTCCACCATTCTTTCCACCAGTTACTGCCAGCAGGGAGTGTCTCGTAGGTATAATCATTGCCACCAATAACTCTGCTTACAAAGTCATATCTATGCCCATCAAAGCCTATCGTGGTTTGTTTGCCATCACTCACATAACCTAACAGACCGGATGCAACTAAAACATTAAAGGCGGGTCCATAGAAATTGATATTCGTGTTGTCGGCTATACCGTGCACACCTTCTTGTTTGAAAGAATTCAGCATATTCCCCAATGTCATCGTCCCACGGCTATGGCCGTAAAGTTCTAACCCTGTAATACCATGGCTATACACCAAATCTTTTGCTTCTTGTGTGGAATTGGTCAAACCCCAAAAGTTATTTTCCATAAACTTCTGATAACCCGCGACCAGTAGTTCTGAGATAGCAGAATCGGCTTTGGGGAACACAACAAAATAAAGCGGTTCATTTTTATCCTTCGCATGTTGCTCTGCATAAACAGCCGCCTCATAGGGGGGTGTAAAAATGCCATTGAGGGACACATGCACCTTGCCATCAGAGCCGGCTTGCAAATGCTGCTTTTCCTCATCCGTTAAATAATGAAAGTGAGGAAACAATCCCGCCATTCCAAGCGAAGGCAAGGATGGCGGATTGTTGATCAGCACAAACAGTAAAACTTAAGGTTTGCATTCAGGTGCGTTTTTATATTTTTTACAAAAAGGGCTGTTCAAGCGCTTCTTGACACTGCGCCTCGGGATCACAGCACCCGGACGACATATGGGCAAATTTTCGGCTCTAAAAGTATAACACCATCCCCCCTCCCTTTCTTTATAGCGGAAACCTGATTGAACCATACAAGCATGAATTGTTGCCCATGCATTGTTGCTTAAATTTCTGCTTTCTGGATCCTTATCATAAGGGGTTGGCATTCCACATTCTAACAAGGCTTTGCCTACCTCAGTGAAGTCTGCTCCAGACTTTTCCCACATCGCCAAAGATGATGTGGGAGTTTTATTAAACTGACATCCAGCTATATTCAGCAAAGTTACAACACCTAATAGTTTTAAAATTTGTTTCATTTTTTACTCCTTAAAGGGAATTGTACTAGATTGGATGAGCCATAAACATATCGACATGCTGAGCTCGCATTTCCAAGGCAAGTATGAGGATTTATGGGATCTGAGAACATTTTCCATGTTTCTTTCCACCAGTTACTACCAGCAGGGAGTGTCTCATAGGTATAATCATTGCCACCAATAACTCTGCTTACAAAGTCATATCTATGCCCATCAAAGCCTATCGTGGTTTGTTTGCCATCACTCACATAACCTAACAGACCGGATGCAACTAAAACATTAAAGGCGGGTCCATAGAAATTGATATTCGTGTTGTCGGCTATACCGTGAACACCTTCTTGTTTGAAAGAATTCAGCATATTCCCCAATGTCATCGTCCCACGGCTATGGCCGTAAAGTTCTAACCCTGTAATACCATGGCTATACACCAAATCTTTTGCTTCTTGTGTGGAATTGGTCAAACCCCAAAAGTTATTTTCCATAAACTTCTGATAACCCGCGACCAGTAGTTCTGAGATAGCAGAATCGGCTTTGGGGAACACAACAAAATAAAGCGGTTCATTTTTATCCTTCGCATGTTGCTCTGCATAAACAGCCGCCTCATAGGGGGGTGTAAAAATGCCATTGAGGGACACATGCACCTTGCCATCAGAGCCGGCTTGCAAATGCTGCTTTTCCTCATCCGTTAAATAATGAAACTTAGGGATAGGTTGTCCACGAGCGTCTCTTATAGGTACTCCATTTGCATCTATTTCATAGAGTATATTACCCTTTTCATCACGGTCGACCACAGCGATGGGGTGCTCTTTGATAAACATGGTTTTATAGGATTCATCGCTGTATTTAAACCCTTCTTCTAAGAGTTGGGTTGCCATTTCACGGTTTTCATGGACGATTTGCTCCAGCTTGCCTACATCAAGCGGTTGTACACCCTGATGGGCGGTGGCGGTATCACGATTAAGAGAGGCTATGGCTTGCTCGACATCTTGCCCTGTCAATACCTTCTGCCCTGCTTCATCGGTCAAGACGATGGTGCCATCGCTAATGGCAGATTTTGTGTATCCTTCCTCTGAATCTTTAGCTTTTGAATGATCTAAGACATTTTTAGCGATGTTTTTCCCGACACCATATTTGCCTTGATACATCGGACCACCCGCAGAAAGGCTTAAACCTTGGCTGCTGGCTTTAGCATGCGCACTGTTGTTGATGTCACTGGTGCTAATGCTTCCTGTGGTCAGGCTGTTTTTTCCTGCCGGCGCGGTACTTTCAATAATACCTCCGGCCAGGGTTGTTTTGTCTTTAACGTTGATCTTAAAGCCGCCATCACCCGCTTTAATGCCTGATTGTTCCACAACACTGTGATAATCGCTAGAGGATTTATCCTTGTTCAAGGAAATATTGGTTGTGGCTGCATCATCCTTTTTTCCACCATTAAAGCCAATGGAAAGAGAATTTTGTTTGCTAGAACTTTGTCCCGTATCACTCTGGCTTTTTATGGTCAAGCTTCCTCCCACATCCACTTTGACCTGATTTCCAGAAACCACAGCGCCTGCCAATGTGGTGTTTCCTCCACTGTTGGTATGAACCGTTCCGGTGCCTATAATATGGCTGTTTTTGTGATGCACTTCCTCACTGGAACCCTTGCCTTTACCAAAGGAAGCATTCCCCATCCACCCTGTACCACCGGTACCATAACTATACCCAACATTCATTGAAGCGTTTTCACTGCTGTTTTGAGTGCTTTGCGTGTTTTGCGCACTTTCAAAGGTGATATGTTGTCTTGCATCCAAGGTGATATTCCCGCTCTGTTCATCGTTGATCAAAGGATTTGTGCTGGCAATAATATCAGTTCCAACACCATGAATGCTGCCTTTGTGGGCATGCATGTCTTCTGGCGTTCAATAGTGATACAAAGAGAACAATCGCGCCATTCCAAGCGAAGGCAAGGATGGCGGATTGTTGATCATCACAAACAGCAAGACTTAAGGCTGGCATTTGCGACTATTTTTATACTTTTTACAAAACGGGCTGTTCAAGCGCTTCGTGACACTACGCTGTGGGATGACAGCACCTGGACGACAAATGGGAAGGTTTTCGGCTTTATGATTTACACACCAAGTCCCCCCCCCCACTTTATCACGGAAACCTGATTGGAGCATACAAGCTTCTATGGTTGCTATTGCATTGTAGCTAAGCTTTCTGCTTTCTGGATCCTTATCATAAGGGGTTGGCATGCCACATTCTAACAAGGCTTTTCCTATCTCAGTAAAATCAGTAACACCATTTTTCTCCCACGTAGCCATCTCTCCTGGAGGAGGTTTATCGATATTACATCCAGTTATAATTAACAAAGTTACAGTGCTTAATAATTTTAGAGTTTGTTTCATTTTTTACTCCGTGATTTACTTAAAGGAAATTGTTCACGATGAGATGTGCCATAAAACTTTTGGCATTTATAACCCACATCTCCAAGACAGGTATGAGGATTTATGGGATCTGAGAACATTTTCCATGTTTCTTTCCACCAGTTACTGCCAGCAGGGAGTGTCTCGTAGGTATAATCATTGCCACCAATAACTCTGCTTACAAAGTCATATCTATGCCCATCAAAGCCTATCGTGGTTTGTTTGCCATCACTCACATAACCTAACAGACCGGATGCAACTAAAACATTAAAGGCGGGTCCATAGAAATTGATATTCGTGTTGTCGGCTATACCGTGCACACCTTCTTGTTTGAAAGAATTCAGCATATTCCCCAATGTCATCGTCCCACGGCTATGGCCGTAAAGTTCTAACCCTGTAATACCATGGCTATACACCAAATCTTTTGCTTCTTGTGTGGAATTGGTCAAACCCCAAAAGTTATTTTCCATAAACTTCTGATAACCCGCGACCAGTAGTTCTGAGATAGCAGAATCGGCTTTGGGGAACACAACAAAATAAAGCGGTTCATTTTTATCCTTCGCATGTTGCTCAGCATAAACAGCCGCCTCATAGGGGGGTGTAAAAATGCCATTAAAGGACACATGCACCTTGCCATCAGAGCCGGCTTGCAAATGCTGCTTTTCCTCATCCGTTAAATAATGAAACTTAGGGATAGGTTGTCCACGAGCGTCTTCTATAGGCTCTCCATTTGCATCTATTTCATAGAGTATATTACCCTTTTCATCACGGTCGACCACAGCGATGGGGTGCTCTTTGATAAACATGGTTTTATAGGATTCATCGCTGTATTTAAACCCTTCTTCTAAGAGTTGGGTTACCATTTCACGGTTTTCATGGACGATTTGCTCCAGCTTGCCTACATCAAGCGGTTGTACACCCTGATGGGCGGTGGCGGTATCACGATTAAGAGAGGCTATGGCTTGCTCGACATCTTGCCCTGTCAATACCTTCTGCCCTGCTTCATCGGTCAAGACGATGGTGCCATCGCTAATGGCAGATTTTGTGTATCCTTCCTCTGAATCTTTAGCTTTTGAATGATCTAAGACATTTTTAGCGATGTTTTTCCCGACACCATATTTGCCTTGATACATCGGACCACCCGCAGAAAGGCTTAAACCTTGGCTGCTGGCTTTAGCATGCGCACTGTTGTTGATGTCACTGGTGCTAATGCTTCCTGTGGTCAGGCTGTTTTTTCCTGCCGGCGCGGTGCTTTCAATAATACCTCCGGCCAGGGTTGTTTTGTCTTTAACGTTGATCTTAAAGCCGCCATCACCCGCTTTAATGCCTGATTGTTCCACAACACTGTGATAATCGCTAGAGGATTTATCCTTGTTCAAGGAAATATTGGTTGTGGCTGCATCATCCTTTTTTCCACCATTAAAGCCAATGGAAAGAGAATTTTGTTTGCTAGAACTTTGTCCCGTATCACTCTGGCTTTTTATGGTCAAGCTTCCTCCCACATCCACTTTGACTTGATTTCCAGAAATTACGGCGCCTGCCAATGTGGTGTTTCCTCCACTGTTGGTATGAACCGTTCCGGTGCCTATAATATGGCTGTTTTTGTAATGCACTTCCTCACTGGAACCCTTGCCTTTACCAAAGGAAGCATTCCCCATCCACCCTGTACCACCGGTACCATAACTATACCCAACATTCATTGAAGCGCTTTGCGAATGATTTTGCATTGTTTGTGTGTTTTGCGCACTTTCAAAGGTGATATCTTTACCTGCTTCCAAAGTGATATTCCCGCTCTGTTCATCGTTGATCAAAGGATTTGTGCTGGCAATAATATCGGCTCCAACACCATGGATGCTGCCTTTGTGGGCATGCATGTCTTCTGGCGTTCAATAGTGATACAAAGAGAACAATCCCGCCATTCCAAGCGAAGGCAAGGATGGCGGATTGTCGGTCATTACAAGCAAGACTTAAGGATAGCATTCATATTGTTCTGGATGCTTTTTACAAAAAGGGCTGTTCAAGCGCTTCTTGACACTGCGCCTCGGAATCACAGCACCTGGACGACAAATAGGCAAGTTTTCGGCTTTATGATTTCCACACCATCCCCCCCCCCTATCATATTTATCATGGAAACCAGCTTGAATCATACAAGCTTCTATGGTTGCCCATGCATTATTGCTTAAATTTCTGTTTTCTGGATCAACATCATAAGGGGTTGGCATTCCACATTCTAAAAGTGCTTTTTTTACCTCAAACCGATCTGCTCCTGATTTTTCCCACACAGTGAAGTATCCTGCAGGAGGTTTATTAAACTGGCATCCCATTATAACTAATAAAGCTATACAACTCAATAATTTAAAGATTTGTTTCATTTTTTACTCCTTAAAGGGAATTGTACTCGATGGGAAAGTCCATATATATCTCGACATTTTGGACCCGCATCTCCAAGACAGGTATGGGGATTGTAAGGATTTGAAAACATATTCCATGTTTCTTTAAACATGTTACTACCAGCAGGGAGTGTCTCATAGGTATAATCATTGCCACCAATAACTCTGCTTACAAAGTCATATCTATGACCATCAAAGCCTATCGTGGTTTGTTTGCCATCACTCACATAACCTAACAGACCGGATGCAACTAAAACATTAAAGGCGGGTCCATAGAAATTGATATTCGTGTTTTCGTTGGCTATACCGTGAACACCTTCTTGTTTGAAAGAATTCAGCATATTCCCCAATGTCATCGTCCCACGGCTATGGCCGTAAAGTTCTAACCCTGTAATACCATGGCTATACACCAAATCTTTTGCTTCTTGTGTGGAATTGGTCAAACCCCAAAAGTTATTTTCCATAAACTTCTGATAACCCGCAACCAATAGTTCTGAGATAGCAGAATCGGCTTTGGGGAACACAACAAAATAAAGCGGTTCATTTTTATCCTTCGCATGTTGAACCGCATAAACAGCGGCTTCCTCTGGTGGAGTAAAGATACCATTAAAGGACACATGCACCTTGCCATCAGAGCCGGCTTGCAAATGCTGCTTTTCCTCATCCGTTAAATAATGTGCGTGAGGTATTTTTTGTCCACGAGCGTCTGTGATATACTGTCCATTTGCATCTATTTCATAGAGTATATTACCCTTTTCATCACGGTCGACCACAGCGATGGGGTGCTCTTTGATAAACATGGTTTTATAGGATTCATCGCTGTATTTAAACCCTTCTTCTAAGAGTTGGGTTGCCATTTCACGGTTTTCATGGACGATTTGCTCCAGCTTGCCTACATCGAGCGGTTGTACACCCTGATGGGCGGTGGCGGTATCACGATTAAGAGAGGCTATGGCTTGCTCGACATCTTGCCCTGTCAATACCTTCTGCCCTGCTTCATCGGTCAAGACGATGGTGCCATCGCTAATGGCAGATTTTGTGTATCCTTCCTCTGAATCTTTAGCTTTTGAATGATCTAAGACATTTTTAGCGATGTTTTTCCCGACACCATATTTGCCTTGATACATCGGACCACCCGCAGAAAGGCTTAAACCTTGGCTGCTGGCTTTAGCATGCGCACTGTTGTTGATGTCACTGGTGCTAATGCTTCCTGTGGTCAGGCTGTTTTTTCCTGCCGGCGCGGTGCTTTCAATAATACCTCCGGCCAGAGTTGTTTTGTCTTTAACGTTGATCTTAAAGCCGCCATCACCCGCTTTAATGCCTGATTGTTCCACAACACTGTGATAATCGCTAGAGGATTTATCCTTGTTCAAGGATATATTGGTTGTGGCTGCATCATCCTTTTTTCCACCATTAAAGCCAATGGAAAGAGAATTTTGTTTGCTAGAACTTTGTCCCGTATCACTCTGGCTTTTTATGGTCAAGCTTCCTCCCACATCCACTTTGACCTGATTTCCAGAAACCACAGCGCCTGCCAATGTGGTGTTTCCTCCACTGTTGGTATGAACCGTTCCGGTGCCTATAATATGGCTGTTTTTGTGATGCACTTCCTCACTGGAACCCTTGCCTTTACCAAAGGAAGCATTCCCCATCCACCCTGTACCACCGGTACCATAACTATACCCAACATTCATTGAAGCGTTTTCACTGCTGTTTTGAGTGCTTTGCGTGTTTTGCGCACTTTCAAAGGTGATATGTTGTCTTGCATCCAAGGTGATATTCCCGCTCTGCTCATCATTTGCATAGACTGGATTGGTACCAGCGATAATATCAGCGCCAATACTATGGATGCTACCTTCATGGGCATGCATGTTAACAGCGCGTCTGCCTTCTATGCTATTTGTTACCGCAGTAGATGTCTGAACAGATGCCTCCTCCTTCTCTGTCTTAAAGCCCACGGTCACATTAGCAGAAACATCAGCAATATCACGAATAGACTGTTTGTTTCCACCTTTCATCTCATTATAAAGACCTTTGCCTTTGCTATAGAGATCATAGCCTTTTAGACCAGCAATAAGACCATTACCGATTTTGTGTTTTGTATCCCCATGACCAAAACGTTTGGCTGCATCCTTTACATCTTTTACTGTACCAAGAATACCCACATTGACAGAGCCTGTCACACCCGCAAAAGACTTTTCATGCTTTTCTTTTGCGTTAGAGGTATCATAGCTTTCCGATAGGGTAATATTATTGCCAGCATCAATGTTGACATCACGATCCGCCGAAACAATGGTTGCTTGTAAATTCACATCATTGCCACCATTGATCTGCACATCTTTGCCCGCCTTGAAATGAGATGGCGTATTGGTATTTTCCCATTGGTCCCCTGTGTCTTTGGCGCTCGCAATTCCAACACCTACAGAAGCACCGCTAGGGTTCTTTTCAAACTGAAACCCAAAACCTGTGCGTTCTTCCTTTGAGCTTGCACTATGACGATTATGACCAACAGACACATTTACATCACGGGCTGCCGAAACATTAATATTTTCCTCTGCGTTAAAATCAGAGCCCACCACGTTCACATCTTTTTTCGTGGCGGTGATGGTGATATTTTTCCCATTGAGAGAAGAGCCTTGATGTTCAAAACTCTCTTCATTCTCTGTCTTTCCCTCACTGCCATATATCGACACAAAGCCCTTACCTGATCCCACACCAAAACCTGTTTCATGCTCCTCTGAATGGCTGCTATGGTGGTCCGTCATGCCATCAATCGTCACATTTTCTCCCGTCACATGAATATCTTCATTTGCAAACATATGAGAAGCAGTGATTGTGGTCTCTTTGTCTGATTGCGTGATAATGTTGCCCGTTGCCCCCAGAACAGAGGAGACCGTTGTGGTATGCGATTGAGAGCTATCGGACGATTCCTCATGCAAAAAGCCACTTGATGACGATTGTGCTTGTTGATCCAAGTGTTCTTGGGCGCCTTTTATGACAATCTTTCCCCCAGAGTGAATGGTAATATCCGCTTGTTTCTGATCTCCTGGTGCTTTCTCTCCTGACGTTTCCTCTGCCTTACCGGCTATGAGCGTCGAGGCGACAACTTCCGTGTTGTTTCCGGAGACAATGGCAACGCCTTTGCCCCCAGAGATGAGTGAACCGGAAACTTCTGTCGCATCAACCTTGTTATGCTCGGATTTGCTGCTACTAAACACCCCACCGTCTTTATGATACGACATCTCATAGTGTAAGCTATCCTCCGCATTGTTGATGAGAATATCGTTGCTGGCTTTCAGCCCTACCTTGCCCTCAGCCGCAATGGAACTACCTGTGATGCTAAGATCATGCGGCTTGCCATCTTGCCCTGCAATGACAGTGGTGTCACCTCCAGATTGTATCGAAGAGCCAACCGCATGAGAGGCTTGCATGTCCACTTTCGTGTTTTTGGTGCGAAGATGATACTCCATCTCATCTTCTCTTACCCCTATAGTTATCTCCCCTTGTGCGCCAAGAGCAACATTGCCCTTGGCATCAATATCGGAAGCAGCCATATGGATATCTTTTCCAGATAGAACCGTGGTCTCTTTTCCAGAACTTAAATGAGAGCCATTGTGCACGGCAACATGAGAGGTTTGATCCCCGTGATGGCCATTGGCACTGTTGCGCGTGGCATCAATCGAAACATTGCCCTCAGCTTTTAAGAGAAGATTATCATGCGCTTGAACATCAGAGCCTAAAATATTCAAATCTTTTCCAGAGAGAAGTGTCGTCGAGCCTCCAGAATTGACTTCCGATTTATGGTGCATGGTGGCATCACCCTGTTCATCATGGTAATGGGTTTCTGCTGAACCAATCGTCAAGTTGCCTTGTTCTGTAGCCATGGCAAGATCACCTCCGGTGGTGATCGCCACCCCTGAGGCGGTAATGTCCTGTTTAGCAATCACGCTCGCATTGCCCCCAGCAGAAAGCGCCTCGGTGTTTAATACTGTCTCCACGCCGTCAACCGTTGTGCGCCCTGCATCCAAACGAATATTCTTCTCTGCAACTAAAATAGCATCGTTACCCGCCGCAAAATGCCCGCCTTGACTAAAGATATCCCCGCCATGCACATGCAACTGGTGATTTGCCGCAATCCGCCCTGAATTGGTTATTGTGGAATTGCTGGTATTTTGGCTGGTGATATTGACATCATCCCCCATGATCAAAGCCCCAGCAGAGACAAAGGAAGCTCTGTCTTTTTCGGGGATATAAAGCACCGGTGCATAAACATCCATGCCTTTAACCTGTTGGCGCACATAAATCACCATCGGCGCTTCTAGGGACGCCAATTGTTCTTCACTCAAAGCCTCACCAAAGGGGAGATTGTGTGCTTTTGCATATTCTGCCCCACCATCCAGCAAGGTTTTGACTTGTTCAATGGCATCACTTCCGGGAATAAAGGAACCTTTGCCCAAACCTTGACCAACAAGATCACGCATCTGTTTCTCAATCAGCTGCTTTTCAAAATATGCATCGCCTAAGAAAAAAATCTCTCTGTCAGGATTGTAACCAATTCTGTTCAAATAATAGGCTGAGCCATAAAACTTGCCGACATCAAGGAATTCTGCCCGCGTTTCATAAATGAAATTCTGTTTGGGCAGCGTGCCACCAATCCCACCCGATTGAGGCTTTGGTAAAGGGAGCCCCTCAGAAAGTTCCCCTGCATTATTGAGATCCACTTTTGGTGTAAAGAGAGCACCAGCCCCAGTTAAACCACTTAAGGCCTCCAGTGGATTACCCCCAACCGCTTTGGCTTCAAAATGCGCATCCCCTGTAATCGAACCTTCCGCTGCCGTGTTGTGGAGTTGATCGACCACCAGATTTAAAGTGCCACCCGCTTGGACAAGACCAGGAACGCTCTCCAAAGCTTCTGAACCAATCTGGCGATCCTTGCCATTGGCTATATCTAAAGAAACATCGCGGCTTCCATCAGCTTTATAGCCATAACAATAAGCATTCGTATTGGTATTACAATATATATAGGTTTTTTTATAAGCTGTTGCCCCCAAATTGGTCAGCACATTGGCGCGAATATCGGCATTTCCCCCTGCTTCTATAATGCTATAATGGTTGTCAATGGTATCAGCGTTAATGATGAGATTGCCGTGAGATTGTATCATCCCTTGAACGGTAGGCTTATGCGAAAACGCCTGCGTGACAGTCTTTTCTGTCATGTGTGACCAGTTACTATTCCCAAACCATCCTCCCCACCAAGAACCATTCCATCGATACTGTTCTACAGAGTTTCTTTTGTCAATATATTTCCAAGTAAAAGCCTTATAGACTGTTCCGTCGCTTGAAATTGCGGTGCCATAGGTTTCTTCTTTACTATTCCAAAGTGGATTATCTAAGTAAATGTATAAGTGTCCGTTAAAAGGTCCGGTATGACTTTGATGTTCGTGCCCTTTTCCCCAAAGACCAACTTTCGCATCATGATATAACATCCCATCACTGAGCTGATCAGAACCCTTTGGTTTTTCGAATGAAATATCGCTATATTCCGTTTTTTCCGTGATGACAGGCGTGCTATCGGCTTCGTTTTTCAGGGTGTTGGTTTGGATATTTAAATTTCCACCTGCTTGAATAAAGCCTGCTTTGTTGACAAGCGAAAGGCTTTTTCCGCTGCCAGCTGCATTGGTGAAAGATAAATCACCTTCTGTCATTATGGCGCCAAAATCATTGAGCAAAGCCCCATCAACTTGTAAAGCACCATTGCCCTTCACATAAATTAAGCCCGTTTTGCTGTTGGTCACATTGCCCGTCACGCTAAAGACTAAATCCTGCCCCGATGCCAATTGACCGCTATTTCCAAGCTCCCCCGTTTTGATCACGAAATCTCGTGCCGCTAAAACAGAAGTTGCCTGATCCACCATAACGCCTGGAGCAACAAAGAGAATATCTCCAGTCCCACCCTGATCTGTCACGGCTTGGAGCCGTGCATGGTGAATATCAAGGGCATTGGTGCTGTGAAAATCTAAACCACCATACGTCAATTCGCTGCCCGAGACATCAATATGATCCGCAATTAAATACAGCGTTTGCGGCGTGTAAATATGAGAACGGTTATTGCTTAAATCCAGTGTTGGTGCTGTCAATCTCACATCCCCCTTAGCAGACAGCACATTCTCAACACTGATCCCGCCTGATACCGATGTCAATGTGGCTGTGCCATAGCCAATGACCTGATCATAATAAATGTCGTTGCCAGCAAAAAGGTCAATATTACCACCACTAATAATATGTCCAACCTTTATGCCCGTTTGTGCCGTGATAGAAAGAGAACCTTTGTCATAAAAAACAAGATCACCAGAAGGATTCGAAGGGCTTACTTGCGAGTGAACAAAATCTAACCCTGTCATCAGTGTGCCTGCATCAAGGCTGTCACCCTTTAAAACAGCTTCATCACCCGTCATCAGCGAAGAAAAATCAACCGCCCCACCCTCAATATTTGCCTTGCCATAGGCTAAAAGTTGCCCAAAATGAACGGGGGCATTTGTTTCTGGTTGTGCATGAATGGCGATATTTTGATGCGACAGAATTGTTTGGGCAACAGAAAGCCCATCATGAGAAACCAGGGTGATATCTCCTGCCCCATAAATATTTTCAGCGACAATCACACCTTGACTGCTCTGAAGTTCAACATCCCCTTGAGTGCCAAGAACAACAACACCAGTAGCACCCGTTGCCGCCATATCAACCCCACCGGCTAAAAGATCTGCCCTGATATCACCACCAGCATGCGCCTTGAGGTTCCCTTGTGCTAAAACAATCCCCTCAAGTTTCAAGTCTCCGCCCGCTTCAAGAGCCATATCAGCGCCTGCCCCTAGCCCAGCAACTTTAAAAGTCTGGCGTGAAGACAGCTCCATATTGCCTCCAGAAGTTGCCTTACCCGCAATCGATAAAAGCCCATCCTGCGCTTCTATTTTCAGATGACCATCAGCGCCAACCGTTTCTAACGTCACATCCTTATGTGCGGCAATATCAATATGCTTTTTTGAAGTGATGTGTTTTGCCAATACGCTCTGGCTTTTCGATTTGAGGACAACACCCTTATGACCAAAAACATTCTTCAACGATATTTTTCCATCCGCAGAAAGGCGCAACTGCCCCGCATTGGCTGCCATATCATGGCGCATGCGAACCCCAACACCTTTTTCTGTCGCCACAAGTTTTATTCTGTCCGCTTGTAGAGCACCTAACGCAGAACCATCTATCGCATATTCCGGCTTGCCGGTAATATCAGTCAGTTCTTTCATCTGCCGAGAAGCGTAATCAAAATGACCCGTCCCTGCTGTCACTCCTATCTCCTTGCCTGCAACAGGTCCTTCAAAATGCACCGTGCGTGAGACAATATCGACAATATCAACCGCCCCTTGGCCTGAGAAAAAATTGGCTCCTCTTGCGCCAAAGATGATGTCCCCACCTCTCACCTCAAAACCTTTCAGAAAACCGCTCGCATCAATTTCGGGTACACCTGTGGTTAAGGTCGCATGGGGCGTATTGATAAAGCCACAGCCATCACAGCTTATCCCATTGGGATTGGCTATAATCACATCGGCTGGGCGCCCAAAAACCTCTCCTGGACCATGAAGCGCACTGCGCTTGCTGCTGGTCACTTCATTTAAAATCACTTTTGCTGAACCAGAATAGCGCAAATGCGGATTGCCCGGCATAATGCCCCCCAACTGCGATTGCCCCACTTCCTGCGCATGATTGTTCCAAATGACACCTGGGCTGCCAATATTAAAATCGTAATATTTATTGTGTGATAAGCCCTTGCCATTAGGGGTAACAATATCAATCGAGGGAACCCCATTGGGTGCTGCGACTATATCTGGGCGATGGGCGGCATTAGCGTTAGGATCCACAGTAATTTGTGCCTGTAACACTGAAGGTGTTAATAAAAAAGAAACACCAAGTCCGCTTACCAAAACCTTTTTGAGCATTGTACTGGAAACTAAAACGCCCAATAAAATTGCTCTGTTTGCTCTCTTCTCATATTTCATACTTTAACTCCCCAATAAAAGACGCTTAAAGTTCCATTGTTAATGTCATAAAAAATGTTCCTGATTTTTTGTGCTTAACTGTGCTCCAAAAAATACTGGAATAGTTTGCATCAAGAGAGACCATACCCCCCGCAAGCTTGACACCTGCTGTCCAACCGGCAAGCTGGTCACTCTTAATCCCATACAAAGCTTGCGAAAACACATGCCCATAATCCAAACCAACATAAGGGCGGAGTTCACCAAAAACCTTTTTGAAGGTCGCGTGGTTGCGCCATGGAATGGTGCGTAGCAACAAATCATTCCGACTAAAAAAACCGTTATTGCCAAAAAGCAAACTCTCACGCGTGCCACGAACATTGGAAGCCCCTCCCAATGAAATCTGCTCAGCCCCCAATAAATTATGCGGTGAATATTGACCACTCAAAAGATTGCTCAGTATAAAGTCCAAGCCCCCTACCTTAAAAGGCGTCATGACACTAAGCGTACCGGTAAATTTGGCAAATTGTGGCTCCGCATCCCCTGCTCCTGGCGCATGTTTCTTGACTGAATGAAACAAGGGGAGCCCTTGCAAATAACTCACATCAAAGGTCCAAGTCCCACCCAACATCTGGCGAGAATGCGAAATCCCAAAATTGGCGACACTATATTGACGGCTGCCCACTTCAATCTTATTGCCAAGAAGGTAATTGTTGGTTCTTTTATAAGAAAGACCTAAATTCAAGGTTGTAAGGGAAACACTATCCCGGTAAAGAACCCTGCTTGTACTCGCGTGTAACTCACTGGAATCTCCCGTCGTCTCAATATCGGTAAAGTTACCAGGGATAATGCTTTGGTAATTATAAACAGTGCCATTCAATCCAAAAGTCCAATAACCGTACGGAATACTCACACTCGCTGAAATGTTATTGCTATGTCCTTCTTGCTTGCTCCCACCCCAATAATCGGGCTCACTGCGTTGATAGTTAAAATCCCACGCATCATTCATCCCTAAAATATTTTCTACCCTCAAGCCCGCACTATAACGCGCATAACCCGTGGAAGATTGTCCCATATTGTCATGAGAAACAGTAATTTTGAAAGTTTTATCGGGATGATTGTTAATATTGACAATGGTGCTCCCTTCTTCACGCCCTGGAAGAAGTTCGCTTTGAGCGTGCGCTGAACTCAAACGGTTGATCTGATCAAGCCCCTGTTCAATATCGCGCATGTTCAGAACATGACCTTGAAGCCCAGGAAAAGCACTCCATACAACATTGTTATAACGAGATGCCGGTGAACCATTATAGTAAATCTCTGAGAGCTTGCCCTCAACGACAACAAATTTGAGCGTCTTGCTGTTTTTGATATCTTGATCAGGAATGTAAAAACGCGCCGTTACATAGCCTTGATCCAAATAAACTTTGGTTAACTTCTTGATTAAGAGCTGAATATCGACAAGACCGATACATCTTCCAACATAGGGCTCTGTTACGGCTGATATAGAGCGCTTTTTGACATGATGCACTCCCTCAACAACAAGAGCATGAATGGGAAAACATTGTTTCCCCCCCAAAAGCATTTCTGGATTTTTCTCTGAAGGCGTTGTAATGCCTTTAGGCGTTAAAGCGCGTAAATTCTCAATTCTTTCTAATTGCTGCTTTTCTGAATACCCGCGAGAAAAATTATCTGTTGGGGAATGAAAAATAGCTGAGGAGCGCGCATAAACACTTACACCTGTAAACAAGCCAAATAAAACAAAAATAGCACGAAAAATTCTCAAAAGAGAACTTTGGCGTAAAAATATCAATAACAATACAGATTGCCCCCGCTTTGCACTATTCATGAAACACTCTTTAAAAGAACTTCATGAATCTCTAACAATACCACTCAAAACAGCCACGACCCTATGACACCACCCAAAACAGCCACTGCTCTATGACGCTTTTAACAAAAGCACATGCCTTTGTAACCAAAGAAAAGGGACACCTAAAACTGCTTTATTTTACAAAAAACGCTTTATTTTAATTGCTGGAAATCTCTCCCCCCACATTTATATGAAAAACTTCTAACCAAAACTGTTTAGCTCGTCAATGTTTAATACATCAATATCCCCATAAATATAAAGGATAAATTTGCTCAACCATATCCCCTTGCATTCATAGAGTGAACCTTCAAAGGACGCCTCATCTATGAGTTTTGAGGGTTTTTGGGGGGTAGAAACCTTCAAAACCTATCTATAAAATGCGTGGTAAAATGTATCAAAATACTCATTCTGATATCTTAAAAGCACATAGTGCATTTGTCTTGATTAACCCGTGAAACGAATAGCAAATGTCACTATTTTGCTGATCTTACCTCATGTCATAGGCTGTGGATAAACAGCCTTTAATAAAAATTTTTTTTAAGCAGGTTGTGGGTCTGTAGCACCCTTTTCTTATTTTACTATTGCTATTTGTTTTAAATAGATCTAGCAAACTCCATTTAGAGTTTTTTTTTGACATCGGTAGATCAACGCTTATAAGGTGGTGGGGTTTTATTATAAATGCTTCAATCTCATAACAAACCACTGACATTACGCTCTCTGTTACAATCTTACCGTGATCATACAGAAAATGCGCGCGATAGAGGAACTTTTTTTGAAAAGTTTGTAATTGCCTATTTAACGCAAGACCCGTTGCAAAAGCAGGAATATGAAAAGGTACAAACCTATTGTGAATGGGCAAAAGAGCATGGGGAAGATGGGCGTGATATCGGCATTGATCTGGTTGCTAAAATTCGTGATGAAGAAGGATATGCCGCTATTCAATGTAAGTTTTATAGTGCAAATCATCAGATCAAGAAAGAAGATATTGATAGCTTTATTGCTGCCTCGGGAAAAAAGATCTTCACACGCCGTATTCTTATTGATAGCACCGAAGGTAATTGGAGTAACAATGCCGATCTCACCTGTGGAGGACAAGAAATTCGCATTCAACGGATTAATCTTTTTGATCTGGAAAACAGTCAAATAGATTGGTCAACCTTTGAAAGCAAAGGCGAAGCTACTCTTAAGAAAAAAGAACCGAAAAAGCTTTTAGATCATCAAAAAGAAGCCCTTGGGAAAGTCTGTGAAGGATTACAAGAAGCAGACCGTGGCAAGCTGATTATGGCGTGTGGAACGGGAAAAACCTTTACTAGTTTGAAGATAGCAGAAGCTCTTGCTGGTCAAGGTAAACGTGTTTTATTCCTTGTTCCCTCTCTTTCTCTCATGTCACAAACGATACGTGAATGGACAGCCGATGCACAAGTCCCCTTGCGTTCTTTTGCTGTATGCTCTGATACCCAAGTGGGCAAGCGTCGTAAAGCCCAAGATGATGCTGCTGAACTCGATGTATCGGATCTCGCTCTACCAGCAACAACAGATGCTCAAAAGCTTGGAGAAAAAGCAAATAAAGTCTTAGCAGATGCAATGACAGTGGTCTTTGCTACTTACCATTCGATCCAAGTGATTTCGGATGCGCAAAAGAAATATGCTTTACCAGAATTTGATCTGATCATTTGTGATGAAGCACACCGTACCACTGGAGCTGTGTTAGGAACAGACAAGTGTGAATCTGAGTTTATCAAGGTTCATAATAATAGCCTTATTCAGGGCAAGAAACGTCTGTATATGACAGCAACACCTCGTATCTTTAGTGACAATGCCAAAAAACAAGCTAATGAAATTGATGCCGTTCTGGCTTCTATGGATGATGAAGAGCTTTATGGAAAAATCCTTTATTCTTATAGTTTCTCCCATGCTGTAAAAAATGGACTTTTAACGCCTTACAAGATTATCGTTTTAGGTGTTGATGAAGGAGAAGTGAGTAAATCTATCCAGCATCTGATGACAGATGAGAATTATGAACTTATTCTTGATGATAGAACAAAGATCATGGGTTGTTATCAAGCCCTTACCAAAATGGATCTGAAAATTGATCTTGGAGATGATACAAAACCCATGCGCCGAGCTTTGGCTTTTTGTAAAGATATTAAAACTTCTGAACGCATATGTAGAACATTCAACGATGAAGAAGTTAAGAAAGATTTACGTGATCTTCATGAAAACCATAAAAATATCCCCCCTCTTAACTGTCAAGCAGATCATATTGATGGAAAATCTGGTGCCAAAGACCGTACGATAAAACTTGATTGGCTAAAAGAAGATGCTGGTGAGAATGTCTGCCGTATATTAACCAATGTACGCTGCCTTTCAGAAGGTGTTGATGTTCCTTCCCTTGATGCGGTTATGTTTTTACACCCGCGTAAAAGCCAAGTGGATGTGATACAAGCAGTGGGACGTGTGATGCGTCGTGCAAAAGGCAAAAAGATGGGCTATATCATTTTGCCGGTTGGTGTTCCTGCTGGTGTTTCACCAGAAGAGGCATTAAAAAACAATAAGAGATACAGTGTTGTCTGGCAAGTTCTCAATGCTTTACTTGCCCATGATGAGAATTTTAGTAAAACCCTTAACCAGATGGTCTTAGGACAAGACGTAAGCTCTATCATCGACATTGTTACAGTTTCTAAAAAGACCGAATTAGAGAATGTCACCACGGTTATTGACGAAATCCCGCTCCACGAAAAATCAGAACAATCCGGACTTCGTATTGGGACACAAGCTCATGAACCGCAACATAGTCATAGCGTAACAGGAAGATTACCCTTTTTTGTTGAGTTTCCCAATGCTCTCAAAACACTGATTGTTAAAAAATCTACCATGAGTGATTATTGGGGCATTTGGGCTGGCAATGTTGCTGAGATTGCACAAAACCATATTACACGCCTTCAAACTATGCTTTCTGATCAGACAAGCGAAGCTTATCATGCCTTTGATACGTTTTATAAAGAATTAAAAAACAACTTAAACAGTGAGATAAAGCAAGAAGAAGCCGTTGAGATGTTAGCGCAACATCTTGTAACGCGTCCTGTGTTTGAAGCTTTGTTTGAGGGCAATGAATTTGTACAAAACAATGCCATTTCGCAAGCAATGGAAAAAATCTTAACAGAACTCGATAAAACCAATATTGAAGAGGAATCCAAGGAATTACAAGAGTTTTATGACAGCGTAAAGTTCCGTGCCTCTGGCATTACAGAACCACAGGCAAGACAAAATCTTATTATCAAGCTTTACGAAGATTTTTTTACCAAGGCATTTAAGAAGACAACGGATAGGCTTGGGATTGTTTATACCCCCGTTGAAGTTGTCGATTTTATCATTCATTCTGTTGATGATGTGTTGCGTAATGAGTTTGGAAAAAGCTTGGGGTCACGTGGAGTTTCTATTCTTGACCCTTTCACTGGAACGGGTACCTTTATCACAAGGCTTTTACAATCAAAGCTCATAAAACCAGAGGATATGGAATATAAGTTTCGTTATGATATCCATGCCAACGAGATTGTCTTGCTAGCGTACTACATAGCAGCCATTAACATTGAATCGACTTATCATAGTTTGAAAAAAGGAGACTATATACCTTTCAAGCATATCGGTTTAACTGATACCTTTCGGATGCTTGAAAAGAAAGACTTGCTGCAAGAATTATTTAAAGAAAATAGTGAGTATTTGGAACATCAGAAAAAACTCAATATCGAAGTTATTTTTGGTAACCCTCCTTATTCAACAGGTCAAAGAAGTGAAAATGATAATAATGCAAATGTAGAATATGAAATACTTGATAGAAGTATTCAAAATACGTATGCACTTAGATCTCAAGCAACATTAAAAAGAAATCTCTATGATAGCTATATACGCGCAATTAAGTGGGCAAGTAATCGCTTGAGTCCTCAAGGTGGTGTTGTAGCTTATATTTCTGGAAATGGATGGATAGATAAAACATTTGCTGATGGCATGCGAAAATGCTTACAGAATGAATATTCTTCTATTTATATTATTAACCTTCGTGGTGATATTCGAAAAAATATAAAATCAAAAGAGCTATCAAAGGAAGGAGGCAATGTTTTTGGTTCTGGAAGCCAAAATGGAATAGCTATAACGATTTTTGTGCGCAATCCAAACAATAGCCAACTCTGTAAGATTTACTATCATGATATTGGGAATGATCTTTCTACCGAAAAAAAACTTGGAATGCTTCAAGACTTTGGTAGTGTTAGTGGCATTACACGTGACGACGGTTGGCAAATAATTACACCAGACGAACATGGGGATTGGATACATCAACGTGATGATAGCTTTAAGACATTTTTAGCAATAGGTGATAAGAAGGGAAATAATAAAAAGCTCTTTGAAACGTTTTCTCTTGGGGTCGTAACCAATCGTGATGCTTGGACATACAACTCTAGCCGTGATGCTTTATCAAAAAATATGAATAACATGATTAACTTCTATAATAGCGAAGTGAAACGATTTAATAATGCTTATACACATGCCGACCGTAAAACACGTGCAAAAGCTGTAAATAATTTCGTTGATACAGATGAGAGAAAGATAAGTTGGAGTCATAATGTTAAGCAAGAATTAGTAAGAGGAAAAATCTTTGAACTTGAAGATACATGCCTCACGCAAAGCCTTTATCGTCCTTTTACAAAACAATGGCTCTATTATAATCGCGCCTTTAATGAGAGAGTCTATCAAATGCCGCGGATATTCCCAATGGGAAGAGCGGTTGAAAATAAAGTAATACAAGTTACAGGTACCGGAACTCAATCAGGGTTTTCTGTGCTTATGGCGGAAAGTTTACCTAATCTTGATGTAGTGGATAAAGGTCAATGCTTTCCACGCTATATTCACGGAGATATTGCATCTTTAAAAAATAAAAATGAACAACAATCCCATTTATTTACAATCTCTACAGAAAAAAGCAAAATAGCTGGTTTACAACGGCGTGATGCCATTACGGATGAAGGATTAGCCCATTTTAAAGCGGCTTATCCTAATGAAACTATCACTAAAGATGATCTATTCTATTATGTTTACGGTCTACTTCATTCGGAAGATTATCGTACTCGTTATGCTGATAACCTCTCTAAAGAATTGCCTCGTATCCCTTGTGTAAAGAATGCTGAAGATTTTTGGAAATTTGTGACAGCAGGACGTGAATTGGGTCATTTGCACGTGAATTATGAAACTGTAGAACCTTATCCCGTGACCTTTAAAAAGGGTAATCCAAAAGTTACAGAGATCTCTAATCCAGAAAAGTTTTATTATGTAACGGAAATGAAATTCGCAAAAATTAAGGATAGTAAAGAAAAGGATAAAACCACTGTTATTTATAATAGCAATATCATCATGACAGATATCCCTCTTGAAGCTTATGAGTATATCGTCAATGGTAAACCCGCTCTTGAATGGGTTATGGGGCGTCAATGTGTAAAGACTGATAAAAAGAGTGGCATTGTGAATGATGCCAATCGCTATGCTGTTGAGACCGTTGGCAACCCTTCTTATCCATTGGAATTGTTTCAACGGGTTATTACCGTAAGTTTAGAAACAATGAAAATCGTGAAAAAACTACCAAAATTAGAAATAAGAGAAACTGAATAAGCCTATTAAAGCATGCTCACATAATGAGTGTGATAACCTTACAAAGGGGTATAAAGTCTTATAACCATAATCTATACCTCTCTTGTTAAATTGCTTACATACAATCTTAAAAGGATAAGATGATGTGAATTGTAAACCGAGAATTTCCTCAGCTTTTTCAATCACCAGATCATCAAACTCCCTATCTTTGCTAGCAAAATTAACAATATCACCATTATATTTATCAACTAATTGTATAACATCATCTAAGGTATAGGTTTTCATAAATCTTCCCCTGCGTGCTCTTTAATTCTTTTACAGAGAAATTCATAAAAATTACTTGCATAATAATGTGACGCTCCAGATGGAATCTTGACGTAGAGTGGGCATTCACCATCCTGAAACTGAGTATAATCAAAGTAAAATGTCTCACCAAAATCAGTTGTGCTAATAACAAGCTGTTTGAGGTTCGTAAAGCCATCTCTTCTATCGAGCAAATTTCGGTAAACAATATCACCAGCAGGAATACCAGCACAGATTTCATAAATACTGAATATTTCTTCACCTCCAATTTCTCCTCCTCCATAATTTTTCAAAAAATCTTTATAAGAAGTTGTGAACTGTAAGCCGAGACTTTCCTCAGCTTTCTTTATCCATATATCATCAGGCGCATCCTCTGCAGTGCCAAAATCGATAACATCCTGATATTTATCAACTAATTGTGCAACATCAGCTAAAGTATAAATTTTCATAGTTTATTCTCCATAAGTAACAGTATGTTTTTACTCATAATGAGTGTTTCTACTGATCAATCTTTTTCTACTATAGCCAATGGAATTGGGACGAGATTGATAAAATCATAAGAGATATTTTCTTGACGGAGCTCTTTTCTCATCTGTCTCTGTAAAGTCATCTCGCATTTACAATATATGATGTAATTAAAGGGAATGATCATTAAAATTTAGAGAGCGCCTTTTAGGGATATTATTTCAATATTTGCAATAATTACTTTTTCTTTTTTTCCTACTTAGGAATTTTGTTTGAAATCCAACAAATAACTTTTCTGATAAAATTTGCCTTTGGCTTCATAGGAGCAACAAAACTCTTGTCTTGATAAAATGAGTAGAGAACCTCAGCCATAGGACCTTCTTGTGTCATAGGATGTAACATAATAGGCCTAAAATCGACTCCAATAGGAGCTCTTCCTGATGCCATTCTTTCCACATTTGTACCTGTTACTATCTGTCCTTTTTCTTTCCAAGAAGAAACTGTTTCAGGCTCAAACAGCTCATCTTCCTGATAAACTTTTTGACCTTTAAATTCCACAGGTTCAGCTGCTCCCATAATTTTTTTCTTTATCCATTTCATGTTTCATAATCCCCTCGATTTTTTCAAAATAATCAATGTATTCTGTGTTCTAAATAGACTTCTCTCCTTCCAAGAGCGAGGTTATTCCTCGCTAGAAAGCTCTGAGTGATTATCAAAATCTTTTGCTACCCATTCAATCAAAGCGTAGCTCACTTGCTTCACCTTTGCTACTTCTTTGGCTAAAGCTAATGCACGTTCAAGGTGGGTTTTGTTGATGCTCTCGTCAAAACCTAGATGATCACCTGCCGTAAAGCTTTTCTGATAAGATTGTAAGGTCTCAACATCGCCCAACAAAGCAAGAGCGCCAAGATGAAGTAAAGCATAATCCTTATTGTCTGCTTTAGACGTTGCATCCCGTTGCCAAGGAAAAGTGCCATAATCAGAGCGAAGTCTTTTAGAAAGGTCAATGTCTGTTACCGACCATTCTAGCGCATCATCAAGCGCCTGTGTTAAACGATCCGCAGTAACTTCTGGTTCAAAGATTTCTAACCCCTTGGCTTCAAAATGAAGCTGTATATCTGGAATATCTTCCGTGTGGGTAGGATCAATGAATTTGCACGCGGTAGAAAGAATGCCCGTGCTAATCAAAAAGGCGCTATCAAATTGCGGACAATCTTTAGCACTTTCATCGTTATAAAGAATATCTACTTCACGATCAGCCAATTGATAACTTGCTACATAATCATCCCCATTGATTTTTTCGGTTGACCAACCTAAGCTTTTCAAAAGTGCATGAGCACTTTCCATAGTGAGACGATCATCAGTGTCATCCACTTCATCCACTTCATCCACTTCCTCTGCCACTTCAACAGAAGTTGTTTTAGAAGCAACAGATGCTGTTTGCGCATCCAAGCTTAAAATCGGAGCATTTTTTGGAAAACCCGCTCGATAACCCCGTGCAAGAGTAAGAGCGTTGTCAATCGTATATTTCGTGATACCTTTCACAAAGCTTAAAGAGTTTCCCTTTCTAAAATTCTCCTTATAAGATTTGAGCTTTTCAACATCCCCAATCAAAACAAGCGCAATAAGGTGACGCGCTACAAGATCAAGTTCACTGTCTGGGGGAAATGCTACATAATCATAGATGATTTGATTGACATTTTGCCGATCAGCCCATTCAAGTATATCTGTACAAATCTGCTTTAGCTTGCCTTCATCCAATTCAGTACTAGAAACTGTATAAACTTCTTCTGATTCTTTGAGGGCTATATATTGAGGCATATTATAGAAAATCTCTCTATGAGCAGTGGAAAAGCCAAGTGTTGAAAGGGAAGCCTTAAATACAACAATTGGCTCTTCTTCATCACTTTGAAGGCTGCACATTATATTGATTATACGGTCTTTACTGATAAAATAGGCATTACGATCATAGTTTTTATCCCGATAAACTGTCCAACTCATTTGTTTTAATTGCTCTGCAACTTTATTGAAAGTAATCAAAGCTTGTGGACCAAAATGTGCTTCTGCAGCCTCTCTCTCATGAAGAATTTTCAGATGTTTTTCAGAAAATTCAACGGCATGGTTAACATATTTTTCTACGTCATCATCATCCAAATGTTCAGAAATCGTACCTGCTTTTAGAAAACTTTGATAAGATTTCAGGATATCAATTCGACCTCTCAACGCTAAACAAGCCAAATGCCAAACTATATCTGTATCGTAACTATATTTTTGAACAACTGTTTTGCTTTCGATCGACGCTTGCAAGTCTTGGGCGCGTGCCCATTGTATTATCCGCTCAGAGATTTGTGTTAACTCTTGCTCATTCAACGTCTCTACACAAATATCAATCCCTTTACCAAAACCACTAAAAATCCCTCCCCCAATCGTATTAAAAGACTGATAAATATCTGTAGGTCGTATCCAATTATATTCTCTCCTATAGTGAATATAACGACAAGCTACAGAAATCTCTTCGTTAGAGATCTCAGCTTCAAGACGGACATTGTACTGATCATGGAGGCGTACAAAACCAAAATCAAACTGAATAAAACGATCTGGCAAAGAGAGCCACATCTTTCCAAGTTCCGTAGAAACCCACCCTTGCGTTTTGAGAATACGGCTTGCTGCAGTAAGGCTTATCGAGCGCTGTTTGGGCTTTTTGCGCGTTAGAATATCGTCTAACTCCCCATTCTTATAGGCCTGTGCAAATAAAATAAGGCGATCAATCCACGTCATCATTTTATAATCAGAAAATTCTGATACATTTAATTTGGGCGTAGACTCATAACTCCTTAAAGCTTCTATATCGCCAAGCAAAGCCTTTGCGACAAGAGAATGATTAGCAGCTTCTTCATGTAATTTTTGTTCAATATTTCGTGTTTTTGCCCAAGTAATGGCTTTGTTTAAAGAAGATTCAATATGACTTTCTGAAAGATCCGGTACCGTAACCCCGAAATCAGCTATTTCTGGATAGAGTATATATCCATACCGCGACTTTTGTCCCCTAGAATATTCACAAGCAAGACTATAAGAAGCAGTTGTGATACTAGCTAATAGCCAAAATTTCTCACCATCCTTTTCGTGTTTCACACCATAGCTCAAATCCACAATACGATCCGGAAGATAATAATAGGCAAATGTATCGCCTACTTCATCACGATAGGGCTCACAGCCTAGACTTTTTAATATTTCTGCTGCATCTTTAGTTTGCATAATGTTTCACTCTTCTCCAACCCCCGGATAACAGCTAACTGTATAAGGAATTATTCTATTCCACTCTTTGTTTATTTGATTTTCACTCCAATTGTCTCTAAACTCTTTCAGAAGCTCTGCATCTCCTTCAAATTTTTTCAAATCTTCTTGGTATTTATTAAGCTGTTCCTTATTTGCCCCTAGATAGCGTTTCATAATTTTTCCAAAAGGTTTTGCATCTCCTGTTTTATACGCTATTTCAAAATCTTTTTGACATTCTGTTAATTGAGAACTACCAGTTTTTATATCAATAACTTTTAATACACCTTTCTCCACATAAATAATATCAGGGCGATGTATTTTTTTAAAAGAAAAGTTCATAGATTATTCTCCATAAGTCGCAGCTTATTCACGCTAATACTGTTCTACAACTGTAAATAATAGCTAGTCTTTCGTCTCCCAGCTAATCTCTCTTAAAATCTCTGTCACGTCTTTAGTTCGCATAATTATTCACTTATCAACCAATTGTGCAACATCATCTAAAGTATGGGTTTTCATAGATGATCCTCAAAACTTGCGTTATAAACGCTCCATATTTCCTCTATCAATTTCACCTCTTCCATAGTTTTTTCCAAAAACACTTGTAAAAAGGTATAGGTTGCGGAGTGGGAGTGTTCTCAATCTTTTCAATCGGTTGATCACCATCAAGTATCTCATCGCTTACGTATTCTTTAATTCTTTTACAGAGGAATTCATAAAAATTACTTGCATAATAAAGGGGATCGCTAGGTGGAAACTTAAGATAGAGCGGACACTCTCCATCTCGAAACTGAGTATAATCAAAGTAAAAGGTTTCACCAAAATCAGTTCTACTGACAACAAGCTGTTCTAATGTCGCAAAACCATCTTTTCTATCATTTAAGTTTTGGAAAACAATATCACCACCAGGGATATCTGCTCCACACTCCTTATAAAGGCTAAAGATTTCTTCACCCCCTATTTCTCCTCCTACATATTTTTTTAAAAAACTCTTATAAGACGATGTGAATTGCAAACCGAGAGCTTTCTCCTCCTTTTCAATCCGTAGATCATCAGCCGCATTTTCTTCAGTACGAAAATTGATAATATCATTATATTTATCAACTAATTCTACAACATCATCTAAGGTATAGGTTTTCATAACTCCTTCCCCCCTAAAAAATATTAACGACGCTTGCATTCTTGAAAAGAAAAAAATAACGGTGGTTTAACATTGCAATTTGAAAGTAAAACCACCATACAAAGAAATTTACTTCAAGTTATCTGTAATTCTTTTACAGAGGAATTCATAAAAGTTACTTGCGTAATACTGGGAATCGCTAGGTGGAAATCTAAGATAGAGCGGGCACTCACCATTCTGGAATTGAGAATAATCAAAATAAAATGTCTCACCAAAATCAGTTCTACTCACAACAAGCTGCTGTGGTTTTGCCAAACCATTTTCTATATCCGTTATATGATAATAAACAATATCATCACTACGAGCAATTTCAAAATTTGTATTATAAACACTTAATATTTCCTCACCACAGATCTCCGCTCTTCCATAATTCTTCAAAAAACTTTTGTAGGAGGATGTGAATTGCAATTTAAGAATCCCCTCTGCTTTTTCAATTAGTACATCATCAACTGCTTCATCTGTAGTGCCAAAATCGATACTATCGCTATATTTATCAACTAGTACTACAACATCATCTAAGGTATAGGTTTTCATAAATCTTCCCCTGCGTGCTCTTTAATTCTTTTACAGAGAAATTCATAAAAATTACTTGCATAATAATGTGACGCTCCAGATGGAATCTCGACATAGAGTGGGCATTCATCATCCTGAAACTGAGTATAATCAAAGTAAAATGTCTCACCAAAATCAGTTCTACTCACAACAAGCTGCTGTGGTTTTGCTAAACCATTTTTTATATCTGTTAAGTGATAGTAAACAATATCACCAGCAGGACAATCCTCAAAACTTGCGTTATAAATGCTAAAAATTTCATAACCTCCAATTTCTCCTCCTTTATAATTTTTTAAAAAATCCTTATAAGAAGCTGTAAACTGTAAACCGAGAGTTTTTTCTGCTTCTTTAATCCGTACATCACTAACTGCATCCTCTGCAGTACCAAAATTGATAATCTCATCATCATATTTATTTACTTTATCAATTAATTGTACAACATCAGCTAAAGTATAATTTTTCATAGGTTGTTCTCCATAAATTATTATTTTTTAGTTGCTATATCTTTCTTTTCATAATCTTTAGCACGTTCCTTCCAGTATTTCGTCCTCCATTTATCGAATAGGTCTCTGTCAATAGCTGATCCCATTGTATTAGGATTAATATGAATAACAGAATTATGTTTATTATGAAACGCATTTGTAACCTCTGCTATGGGACCATCGTGTGTTTGCAGCATATGATGCAATTCAACAGGTTTATTATCAAAGCCAATAGGAGCTCTTCCTGTTTTCATCCTTTCAATATTTGTACCTTTTACTTCTTTTCCTTTTACTGTCCAACTAACAATCTGGTTAGGATCAAACAGTTTTTCGCTCTTATAGACTTTGTTTATCTGAGTAATTTTTTCTCCCTTGTTCGTTATTTCAAGACCAACCTCAATAGGTTTTGACCAAAATTTTCTCTCTTGCCCCAAATATTGAGTTGCAATAGCTTCATCGCTCATTTTTTCTAGCGATTGTGCGATTTCTTTCCCCACATGAGCAGTATTTACTTCAGAATTAGCTGCTCCAACTTTTGCTCCTGTTATAGCTGCTTCTTCAGTCTTAGCAGCGAATTTGATGAGATCTTTTTCTACAAGCTTGCCCGCAAGCTTTACGCCTCCCTTGGCTACTGCAGCAGCACCGTCAGTAAGCACGATAGAACCCACTTCATAAGCCGCTTTTCCTAATGCTTTACCTGCCATTTCGCCAGATTCAGCACCAGCACTGAATGCTCCATCCCCCCCTTTCTCCATTGTTTCATGTATGTGATCTATATGCCCTCTAAAGGAATCCTTTATGTGATCTATACGCCCTCTAAAGGAATCCTTAACACCTCCCCAGAATTGACCAACTCCTTCCCAGAGTTGACCTGCACCTCCCCAGACATCATTAATCACATGTCCACTCGTGGCCCAAGCTTTTGCTGTTCCAACGCCTTGAAGGGCATTTTGATAGATCTCCTCAACTGAACTGTTTCCTATTGCCGATCCTAATTCTTTAACGTCATGAGCTGTCTCAGATATTCCGTTTCCTATTGCTTTTACGGCACCAACAATCGTACCCTTCGCAAGACCTATCTCAAAAATCCTATCTTGCTCTTCACTAATCTCGAACCATTTTTCGTTAACCTCTCTTCGACACTGATCATCAGGGCACTCTTCTAACTCTTTCTTCTTCTGAGCGCGTTGTGCACTCCCCAAAAAGTTATTTGCAGCGGCATTACCAGCGGCATCGGCGCCGGCATCAACATCGCCACCAGCAAGCGCGGCAGCAACGCCCCCAGCAGCTCGTGCGACATCAATGGTGTGGTCTCTAAAGTCAGCAAACTGCGCATCAATCTTTGCATTTATACGCGCTTCCTCTTCCGCAGTAGGGGTGCGACCGTTTAGATCCCCCATTTCCTCTTTCACAATGCCTTGCACCCACAATTGAAACTGGAGCATAGCAGTGGCTTCGCCCACAGCCCCGCCGATAGCACCGGCAGAGCAAGCACCACTCGCAACCGCGCCTTTTAAGCAGCCAAGACCGGCGTGGGCAACGATTTGTGTGATCGTATCTATTTTGCCTTCTGCCTTGGCGGTACCGATTTCTTCTGCCAACGATTTGCCAACCGTATCAGACAGAGCGATGCGCAGATTGTTAAAAAAGTTCTTGTCAAGAGAGCCACCCTCAAGAGCTGTTTGCACACCCGCGCCAATAGCGGCTTTGATCAGGTTCTTTTCCGCTTCACGCGTGATACGATCGACAAAAGGAGCGGTTTTTGGCAAAGATTGTCCAACACCAACCATTTCCGTTATTTGGCTGGTTAAGCCTGCTGTCAACATCGACGAGACAATGCTGAGAATATTCTTTGAAGAGCCAAGCTCATGCAAGGCGCCGGCAATATTGCCGCGATTATTAACAAGAGCCACAGCGCTTTTGTTAATCAGTGCTTGGACACCTGCCTGTATCGCCGCATTCATGGCGGTGCTCGAGCCAAGCCCTAAAGCACCGGTAATGGCACTGGCAGCGCTCGAGGCTGCTCCGCCCGTAACCGCCGTGACAGCCAATGCCACGAGAGCCGCACCGGCTTCTGTCAGCCCTTGGGCTTTATAATCCCAGTCTTTAAATTCAGCTTGAACGGCTTGCCAATCAACTTTCCTTACAAATCTTAATCACTCCAAAGCAATAACCTGAAATAGCAGTGTGTCGTATGGAAAATTAAAAATAAAAACCGAATGAAGAAAAACTTATGTGAGCAAACAAAGAAAATGCACTTGAAGCTTGCATATAGCGTCACAGGTTTATTGCTAGAAAAGCTTCAAATGATGATATCTCTGATACTTTTCGCTTGTTCTCTTGTGGTGGCTTTCACATGCGAAAAGATATGGATTATGACATCTCTTCTCAAGCTTATCAAAATGAACTCAAAGGTATTTCCTTATTGATTTTGAAAGAATCCTTAAAACGCATTTTGCAGAGCAAAGTAGAAGGCATGTCTAAAAAAATTATTCCAAGAGCAACAGATTTTTCTAAGTATTGTGAAGAGATTGAAAAGATCTTCTTTCACAAGTCAAAACTCTTCATGAATTAACGGTAGGAGAGTTTAAAATAGATTTCTAAAAAATAGCAAAATAGTGAAAAGTGCTGATCATTTTTGGATTGGATATGCATCTAAAGAGTAATTAAAAAGTTTTTTAATGTACAATGTATTCCTAGAAGCCAAAATGACTCTATAGTATCAAATTTATAAAGTAAATAAATCCATTAATACAAATTAAGGATTTTAGGATACGTGAATTTCAAAATATTTGTTTTTTAAAACATGAATAGCCAGCGTCAGTGCAAAAAATATTGCGGCAGTTATGAGTCCCTTTCGTGTATTTTTGAAATAACAGAGCTTTTCTTTAATCTTTATGAAAGGATTGCCGGTGCTATAGGCTTTTTTGAAAGGTGGCTTTGGGTATCAAAATGCAAGCGAAAGTGCAGGGTTATGGAGCTCTGTGTTTAAAGCTATCATCAACTATAGATAAATCATAGACGAGGTTAACTAAAATATTAAAAGCAACTGGATGCAATAGAAGACATTGCTATTAAAAGAAAAGCAAATGCTGAAAAACTAAACGATAGTTTGTATCTTTATATCAGAAAATAATTTAAGAAATTAAGATCATAATTTTTCCACAGGAAGTAAATATGTTTACAGATAAACAGTGAAAAGCCTTGTTTGGTATTATAACTTTTATATTTTTATGTTTTTTAGGAATTAAAAAAAATCTTTACTTTATTCAGAGTATTTTGACATTCGCGTCTGTTTCTTTGGTAATAGTAACAACTGTTTTTGCAATTTTATGCAATTCCAATATTCCTTCTGAATTGCAGAACAACCCAAAATACAAATGCGGAAATACAACAGGTTGGGTGAAACTAACACGTGATTTACAACAATATATGCATAGACTTTTAAAACTAATAAGTTTAGCGCTTGTCGTTTTAATTTTCCCAAATAGTTATAAGGAAACTGTTTCTTCGCCTATTTTTTCTAAGTACGTGGAGTATAAGCTTTCTTTTCCATTGGATACTGTACTTTGGTACTCAGATATTGCTCTTTGGTATTCCTTTTTAGTTTGTGTATTGTTTCTTATGTTACGTACACGCAGTTTAATAAACATATCTATTTACACACTACAGTGCTCAGTTAAAAAGCCATAGTAAAATTTCCGATTTTATAAAACTGTTTAGATTAAATGGCGTTGTCTCTTCTCAACGTTCATAAATGAAATCAACAAGGAGATAAAAAACTATCGTGGACTGCTTGACATTATTTCTGTAATGTGTATTTTCGAATCAGGTGCCTAGAAAACACCTTACAATACCAAGCGGATTAGTTGCCGAAATAACTAATCTTCTAAACATTAAAGATTTTGACTCATTATATGCTGTAGCATATAACAATCTTGTCGGGTGTAGTTATGCTATACAATACTCTTATGGGGAAAGCATAACGACGGACTTGGTACCGTGTTTTCTAGCGCCCGGCACTCTTTTAAGAGTGCCAATAGAAAACCTCTATTACCAAGGAGTTCATCGTGAACACTCTTATTAAAATATTAGAAAAAATTATTGAACAAGAAATTGTGTAAACGGTCGATGCGCGTGAGTTACACGCATTCATGGAAATAGGAAAACGTTTCGCTACTTGGATTACAGATCGTATTAATCAATATACATTTGAAGAAGGTAAAGACTTCATAGAAACACAAGATTTGCGGTTCCCAAAATTGCGAAGCACAAAATCTAGAGCTGTTACAGCAATAGAATACCATCTCACTTTAGATATGGCAAAAGAGCTTTCCATGGTTGAACGCAATGAGAAAGGGCGTCAAGCACGCCGTTATTTTATTGAATGTGAAAAGAAACTAAAAAGCCAATCTGTTGATTATGATCGTGATACGCGCTTTGATTTCCCAAAAGATTGGGATAAAATGTCTCCAACTAAAAAGGCTGTTTACATTTATGGACCTCTCCATATGCATCTTGTTAAAGCCTTTATATTAGTAGAAGAAAGCAAACAGTATAAAACACTCACTGAAGATGCCAAACAGGTGTTAACAAAATCTGTCGTAAAAGCTGCTTGAGTAAAAACAGAACTCCCCTTTCTTCTCGTCTTTTATGGCGAGGAGAAAATGAGTTTATCGCATTGAACGAAGCATGGCGTCACGTAAAATGGCGTTAATCCGCGTTTGATATCCTTTCCCTTGACTTTTAAGCCACGCTAGCATATCTGAATCCACACGCACAGTTATGACAGTTTTCATTGGTTTATAGAATGGATTGTGAACGGCGTTTTTCCAGAATACATCATTGAGTGACAGAATATCACGATGATCAATTGCACTGTCCGGCATTGCAGCCAGCTTATAAACTTCAACTCTCTATTCATCTGTCAAAGGTGATAAGTTACCTACATCAATTTCATAATGAACTTTCTTCTTTAATAACGTTTCCTTTCTTTCGAGTTGGCTCGCCGTGCTGAAATAATACGGATTACTTCTATACCATCTTTATCGTCATAGACAGTATGCGCTACGAGCAGCAGTAAAAAGCCATCCACGAACCCTAAAGCTTGCTAACCATACTCTCTGTTTTCAATACAGTTTTGTTTAGCTATGGAGAATGAGGCTGAAAAAACACATGCAGCTATTTCAAAACTTAAGCGGTGCTTTCTAAGATTACTTTTTGTTTTAGCTTTATCCCATTCAAATCTTATTTTTATACTTATATTAATAGATTTATAAGGGTATTATGTACATCAAGAGTTTTAAATGAACACTGAATTATCCATGTTTTTGTACAATTAATATAATTTAATACTTTAAAATTAGTGATTAAATAACTGAAAATATTAAAAATAATAAATCATCCTAAGGCGTTATGCATATAATATGCAAATCAAATAAAACTTACAAGCATTTTGAATAAATGATATTAATTGGCTATTTAGGGGTTGCTCCTGAAAGCAAAAAAATGAATTTTAGTGCCGAAATATTCAATTTTCGTATGGCTAACTCTGAGAGCTGTACAGATAAAATACCAATGAAAAGTAAACAAAACAGAATGGTATTCCGTGGTGCTTTTTAATCCACATACATTTGGCAAAAACTGTTCTTCAGTACAGAACTCTCCCTTTTTCCGAATGAATGAGAGGAACAGATCTTTTAATCGCGAGAGCAACAAAGGATGCAATCAACACTTTTAAACAATCGCCTATCAAAAAACCTGATGAAGCCATTAAAACCTTCAGTAAAGAAACTTTGGTCATATACGCTGTCCATGGAACACCAAAAGAATAAACTATCCCAATGCCACCTACAGTATTTATCACAAATAATATTATAAAATTTAACCGCTGCCAAAACAATTCTACCATAAAGCCAATAAAAAATGCAGCAAAGGGAAAACTAATCAGATAACCACTCGTAACTCCTGAAAAGACACTGATTCCACCACGACCACCAGGCAATAGAGGTAACCCAATCGCAATAAGAACAAGGAAAAGAAGTGATGCTAAAGCTCCCCTTTTCGCTCCAAGTATAGAGCCTGCTAACATCGGAGCCATAGACTGAGCTGTAATAGGGACACCCAGCAAAAAAGGAAGATAAATAGGAGGAAAAAGACTCAAAACAGCGTAAATAGCGGCAAATAACGCAATATAAACTAAATCTTTTGTATTCACTGAATTATTCCTTCACTATAAAAAGCTTTCGTTATTGTTGTATAATTAATAAAAAGTATTAGATTTATAAAAGTACACTTTTAATTCCTTAGATATAGAGAAAAATACTATAATAATTTATTTTAATAATATCACTTATATAAATCATATTAGATTTTCCAATGTTTAATTATAGCATAACTTACTATAGTGAAATTCAATAAGCTTATTGTGATATATGAATATTATATAATAACAGCATAACAAAATAATACATTTATTTTAGCTTATTCTTATTATGCTTTGAATGAATGAGAGGAACAGATCTTTTAATCGCGAGAGCAACAAAGGATGCAATCAACACTTTTAAACAATCGCCTATCAAAAAACCTGATGAAGCCATTAAAACCTTCAGTAAAGAAACTTTGGTCATATACGCTGTCCATGGAACACCAAAAGAATAAACTATCCCAATGCCACCTACAGTATTTATCACAAATAATATTATAAAATTTAACCGCTGCCAAAACAATTCTACCATAAAGCCAATAAAAAATGCGGCAAATGGAAAACCTATTAAATAACCACTTGCAATCCCTGAAAAGACACTGATTCCACCACGACCACCAGGCAACAGAGGTAATCCAATCGCAACAAGAACAAGAAAAAGAAGTGACGCTAAAGCACCCCTTTTTGCCCCAAGTATAGACCCTGCTAGCATCGGTCCCATCGATTGAGCTGTAATAGGTACCCCTAGAAGAAAAGGAAGATAAATAGAAGGGAAAAGTCCCAAAATAGCATAAATAGCGGCAAATAAAGCAATATAAACCAAATCTTTTGTATTCATTTGATTCTTCTTTCACTATAAAAAATTTTGATTATTATGAGATGCTGCATCAATAGTATCAGCATCATAAGAACGCGCTTCCAATGCTTCAGCCACTTCTGAAGCCATTCTTATGGTTCGTATAATTAAAGGTATCGCAAGAGCGACAATGTTAGTATTAAGTCCCCGTGCTTGCTGTGCTTCATGTACCTCATTAAACTTTTCACTCAAAAGAGGAATAAACCTGATCGCCATAGAGATAACCATACTCACTTTTGATGGATTTATACCAAAACAACAAAAAGGCTGAAGACCGACTTCAATTGCATCCACCATATCTGAAACTTTTGTTGTGAATGAAATAAGTGATGATAAAGAAAAGAGGATAACAAGACGTAATATAACCTCAACCCCCGTAAGCCAACCGCTAAAAATAGCTTGAAATACAAATAGAAGAACTAAAAGCAATCCCATCGATTTAAATTGCTTTATCGCAGTTTTGAAAGGAACCTTGGCGACTCTATAGAATAAGATGACCAACAACAAAAATAACGCAAGAAGCGCTATGGAAGAAGCCATTATTATAAAAGTTCCACACGCCGTAAGAAATAATAACTTAACTCCAGGACTTAACCTATGAATAAATGTATCCCTTGGAATATATAAACCGATCATGACATTCTTCTTATATACTCCTTGATAGCAACAAAAGGTACATCATCAATTGCTATCTCCCCCTTATCAAAAACCAGCACTCTATCAAACTTTTTCAAAAACTCCAAATCATGCGATACAACTATTGCCGTTTGTGGTAATTCTTCTATCACTTGCGTAACGCGATGCTTATTTCGCAAATCAAGTAATGTCGTCGGCTCATCAAAAATAATGTAGTCTGGTTTCATTGCAACTACACCAGAAATAGCAACGAGTTGTTTTTGCCCACCACTTAATAAGTGGACAGCGTGATTTCTGAAATCTTGAAGTTCATAGCGCTGTAAAATTTCATCTACACGCTTCTCAATTTCATCTTTATTAAGCTTTAAATTTTTGAGACCAAAGGATAAGTCCTCTTCAACTAATGGTAAAACAATCTGATTATCGGGATTCTGAAAAACAAATCCAACTTTACGCTTTACTGCTTTTGCATCGCGTTTGGTATCAAGCCCATCAACGCTTACAAAACCATGAGATGGTAATTGGAGTCCGTTAATAAGACGAACAAATGTACTTTTTCCAGAACCATTCGCACCTATAACAGCAATTCGTTTTTCGGTAAGCTGTACAGTAATATTTCTTAAAACACACAAATCACCAAAAACTTGTGTTACCTCATCAAACTTTATAGTCCCCAAGATCTATTCCAATCAATCTCTTTTATTAGCTCTTCTTTCTCTATCTTTTCAGTTTATAACCTAAAAGTAATAACAAGAACCATAGAGGAATAATAATGACTGCTAAACTCATATCAGGCATCTGTACAGGAATATATGTTTCAAGAAAAGGCACGCTTATTCCTATTATATCAAAAAGCCGAGTCATCAATCCATTTTGCCCAAAACCACTGATAAACATGATGCAAAATAATAAAGCAAGAAAGCAGAGGCAAAGATAGTTAGCGTAAGGATATAAACCAAACCCATAAGTAAAGTCGCCTTTTCTGTTCTTATGCGCATTGCGAAACTTCAAATGAACAATAACAATAATGGCCCAAGTAATCACTGCTGCTGCAGTTGCAAGAGCCATGATCCGCATGAAACTATTATCAGGAACAAGAGCATTAACAACGATAATCAACACCGTACAGAATGATGAAAAAAGGATAGCAATATAAGGAACACGCGCAGCACTCAGTTTACTAAAAATATGTGGTGCATTTTTTTGTACAGCTAAACTATAAAGCATACGGCCATTAGAATAAATGCCACTATTGTAAACAGAAATAGCAGCCATAATCACCACAAAATTCAAAATATGACCAGCAGCAGGAATTCCTATAGTCTCGAAAATTGTAACAAATGGACTACCATTTTTTCCAATCATATTCCAAGGGCTGATTATCATAATAACGCTAATAGAACCAATATAAAAAATTATAATCCTCCACATAACTTGATGGATAGCCGCTGGAATTGTTTTTTGTGGATTAGATGCCTCTCCAGCAGCAATACCAATAAGCTCTGTTCCTCCAAAAGAAAACATTGCTACAGAAGTCGCTAAAACAACCCCTGCTGCTCCATAAGGAAAAAAACCGCCATGGTCCCAAAGATAGTTAATATTCGCTTGATTTTCCCCTAGTCCAGTGACAATGAGAAAAATTCCCAAAATAATCATACCAATAACAGCAGCCACTTTGATCAAAGCACAAGCAAATTCAAATTCTCCATAAAAACGAACATTAAACAAGTTAACGAATGTAACAAATAAAAGAACAATGAAAGATGCTTTCCAATGATCAATCAAAATCCAATGATCAAGATAAAACCCTATCACTGTAAGTTCAGCCATGCTCACAAGAATATAAAGAAACCAATAATTCCAACCTGTTATGAAACCAGCTAATCTCCCCCAATATTTATAAGCAAAAAAACTAAATGCTCCTGAAGACGGTTCTTCTACTGACATTTCACCAAGCATTCGCATAATGAAATACATAATAAGCCCGCCGACAAGATAAGATAAAACAACTGAGGGACCAGCTAACTGAATTGCCTCGGTTGACCCATAAAAAAGTCCTGTCCCAATAACACCACCCAAAGCAATCATTTGAATATGGCGATTTTGAAGGTTACGCTTTAATTCATCGTGCTTTTTTTCAAACATCATGCCTCACTACTTTTGTTGAACTTAACCTCAACTTTTATCGAAAATTAGGCACCTTTTTCAAAAAACACAAAACAAACGTAAACTTATTTTCTTATCATAATGCAACTCCTTATTTTTTTGTGCATTATACACATGTCCCGTTGAAGTTTTAAGAAAAAATATGCTCCGCCCTTTATTTAAATTAATGTCCTTCATTTTCGTTACACTAACCACTATAGCATTGGTTATTGATAACGCACACTCTGTAATCACAGCACATTGGACAATAACCCCTTTTAATAAAATTTTAATAAACCTTCTGCAAACAGATGTCTATCACCTTAATCAATCTCTATGCAAGGTAATGCCTGATTTTCTGTCCTCGATTTGTATTACTCTCACTTATTTACCAGCATGGTTTATCTTTGGTGCTTTAGCAATAGTATTTTGTATTTTAAATTACGAAAAACAAAAGCCTTTTAAAAAAGTATCATATACATATAACAAAGCAAAGAATACATTTAATCTTGAAAAAACTTCTAGAACTCTCTGTACTATACACAACCGATGTCGCTTAGAGTCCTTTATCCTATTAAAACAACTGAAAATCATTTGATCATCAGAACGGATTAAAACGCTTTATTATAAATATATACACTCACTTATGATTTTTATAGATAACGATAACATCACTTCATTTGCATCAATTCAAAAAAATAGCGAATGAATCTAACTCTCGCCTATAAGAAAACTTTGCACAGAAAAAATTAACACATTGAGTTTTCTATGGATTCTGCTTTATACTCTACAAAAACCTTTCTTAATTTTAGTACTAGAAATCACATACAAAAACGTCTTCTAATATCAACGCTCCTTATAAGATTAAAACTTCTTGAAATTAATAAAGAAGATTATAAAAATTATTCTACTTGCCTAACATAATGCGTTAAATAAAAAGCAATCTGTAAATAATTGCAATTACAATAAAGAAGATTTTGCATCTTTCCCCCATTGTAATATCACCCTATCACATCTAAAAAAATCCAAGAGACTATCACTAGAAAAATTTTTAAGTACCTTCTCCCTATTGAGAAAATGGTAAAATAACAGCTTCAGTAGCACTCTGTTCTTTTAAATCTGAAAATCGTCTCGCTAAAATATCAACTTTTTTAGATATCTCATCCAAACTTTTCCATTAATTAGTTACCACTCGAGAAAGCTCCTCAATGAATTTTTCTTGGTAAGATAGCTTCATTTCTAGTTCCATCAGCCGATCTTCACCCGACATAATTCCTACTCCATCTCAAATAAAAAAACGTGATTAATTTTATTAATCCTTCCCCTTTTTCTTCCCATAAAAATGAGAAGTAACTTTTCAACTAACTCTACTTATCTTATTTTTATATTATAAAGGTTTATAATGATTTTTATTTTTCTAATCACTTATTCAACAAATCTCGTCCTTTCTTAAGAATCAGAAAATGTTTTTATCTTTACTAAGTTATCTTAAAACCGTTTTCCATCCTAAAGATCTACGTTCTCAGTTTCTTGATTTGAGTGTTATCGTAAATTAGAAAGCATTTTATAGCATTAAGATCAAAGAATACTGTCCTCTGACTTTTACATACTTCTCCTTCAAATTATTATCATACTTATAAATTATTGAAAAAAATGCATACTTGCTTTTATACATACTTTTAGCTATTACCCTCAAATCAGTTTTGTCTCATTGACTTAAAAACCTATGCCGCATTAGCTCAGTTGGTAGAGCACATCATTCGTAATGATGGGGTCGCTGGTTCGAATCCGGCATGCGGCACCACTTTTTGTGTTTAATATATTGAAATATATAATCTTTTTCTTTAAATAGCCATTTTCAGACCACCTTTTAGACCACCTTCTACAGTTTATATAATTCTACCTAATTTGTTCTTATTTGCTCCTTATTTTTCTTTGGAGTGAAGGCTAAGATCTCTTTTTTCTCCATCTCACTGCTCTCCCTAGCTTATATGGCTCCGGAAACAACCCCTTGAAGCACCCAATTGCGAATCGTGGTTGTCGATACACTAAAAAGCTGTGCACACTCACGTGTCGTTACATATCTATCTCCATATCATCAAATATCATCTCATTACCTTTCTCTTTTTTATGTTAATTAAATGGGTGGGGGGCTGGAAGGCATGTGAAGCACTCCAACTTTTAAAAATATGCAAGTTTATTTTTTAGATGTGTTCAATTTCATATTTCCAATCAGGCAATTGAGTAAGAGCTAATGCGAGTTGTCCTCTATGGCACATGCATACATTGGCTTCAAAACAGGTGATTGCAACGCGCTTTTTGTTTAAAAATATTTGATATAATTTGTTTATTGCACAAGAATTATTCTTGAGAGTTGTATCTTGATAATCTTCAAAAAGGCGGTCATAATCTTGTTGTGTTTTCAAATTTCTTCGTTTTTCAGAAGCAATTCCAAGTTCAGGCATATGCATATATTCAATATCAATATTGCTTACAGCTTTCTCTAATTGTCTTTTCGAAAATCCATGTTTTCTACTTATTGGATTTTTACGAACATCACATAAAGTTTTGATATTGTTTTCTATGAGACTCTTAAGATAATTCTCAAGGGACTTCCCTTCATAGCCAATGGTAAAAAAACAAAATTCCTCATCTTTAGCAGGCTGTATGATAATATGTTTGATGTTACACACGTTTAATTTCCTTAGTAAATGGGTGGGGGTGCTTAGGAAAGAGGAGAAGGAGAGAGCACCCCCATAGGTTTAAGCGGCTTTTGTCAAAATCTTTTGCATCTCTTATTCTATTTCCCCTAAAAAGATTTCGACCGCTTTATTGATCTCTTCAATGTGTTTCTCATCACGGTTGATGCGTTTGATTTTCATTCTCAAACCAGTAGATTTGCCTACAAAGTTCGGATTATAGCTCATGAAATGACACCACTTTCGTCCTGTACATGCCCATTTGGAATTGCATCTGCGCGAGATATTCAGGCTTGATTTCGTCATACATAAAAAAACGAAGATGGGTTGTTGATTGTGGACATTTGACTTCGATTAAACCGTCCTCTCCAATGAACCCATCAGGACTTGCACCAGCCATTGCCATTTTGGGGTGTGGGATAAACCCGCATCTTGTGACTTCTGTGTCATAAATGAATTCATATTCTTTCAAAGCATTCTCTTCATGTTCAATGCCCCATTGCATAGCAGGTGTTGTATAAGATTGGCTTATTTCCCCTGTTAAGCGCTCTGTCATGAGTTTCATTTTGTAATCTTCATATTTGCTTGTAGGCAAACCTTTTGCTGTCTTACTGAGTACGTTGTAAACATTAGATGCCGTGACTTTTCCTAGCCGCGCTTGAAACCATTCTGCTGTTCGTTGCTCCATCTCACACCCGCCGTTTGTTGTTCTTTATTTATTTGCGAGCGTTGCTTTTTTTCAAAGAAAACAAAGCGGTTTAGGCTTGTTTATAAGACATATCTGTGAATTTTTTTACTCCTATGAAAGAGAGAAGTTTGCTTTCTTCAGACTGTGTCTGTTCCATTAATTCTCTGATCTCATTCATTATTAAGCGATTAAGAAGCATGCCTAACAGATATCTGCGTGCGTATGTGATTGCAGAACCAACCGATTGTATATTTGATTTGCATCCTTTAGTGTCATAAGGAAACTTTCCTTCTGTTGAGATTTTATTCCCAGACGGATGCGTCAAAGTCATTTCTATAATTATATTGTCTGAACTCTGTTCTTTGATACGAGAAAACAAAGCAAAACGGTGTTTTGCAAGAGGCTTCTTTACAGCATCAATGTACTGGTCAAGGGGTGCATATTGGCTGTTTGTATGGGTGTTTTTAGAGTTTTTTTGTATTTTTTGATATTCTATTTGCATATTCGAAAGATCAGTGACAAATCTTTCGTAGTTTTGTCGTTCTATTTCTTTTTCTCGTAAGGCAATGAGACGCTCGAGACGGTCCATATCGATATCATTTTCTAAGGCTCTGTTTAAAATGCGTTCCATAGCAGTTTGTTCGACGGCTAAGTGATGTGTTTCTTCAACTTCTGTTAGGTTAGTGTTTTGTTCACTCATCTTGATTTCCTCCATTGGAGCGCAATTCACCCGTGGCGTGAATCACGCTTGTGTTTAAAAGTTGTTTGTGTGGTTAGAAACGGCTTATGTAGCTTGGGTAGATTGTTGAATAGTCACTTTCGTAGATGATTGAATTGCGTCCACGAATTTCAAGATTACCAGAAATATTTACATTATCGAAAATATATACTCCATCTAGAATTTTCATATTTCCGGAAATGTGCGCTTTATCACTTATATAAGCATCTCCATAGACACGGGCATTGCCATAAACATGGCCCAAAACTCGAGCCTCACCATAAATTTGTGCATTGCCGTAAATTTGCGCATTGTATTCAACACCAGCATCACCACAAACCTTGGCATTATCATAAACCTTGGCATTATCTCTAATTATTGATTTTTCGAATATCTGTGCATTACCAAAAACCTTAGCGTTATCACAAACCGCGGCATCATGCCAAACCCAACAATCGCCTTCATGCGATAGGTTGTCTTCTTTTTGTATATAGCCGCCTAAGTAACCTTTTTTAATATTTCTAAAATCTCTTAATGCACGTATGCGATAAAGTTTTTTACTTTTATCGGCTCTTGCATCATAAAATTCTTTTATTTCATCAGTCAGTTCGTATTTCTTTTCCATGGTTTATTTCTTTCAGTTGTACGCAATTCACCCGTGGCGTGAATCACGCTTGTTTTGAAAAATGGTTGTTTGGTTGTTACAATCTTGTTTTTAGAGACTGCGTGATATTGACCACCTCCCCGTCTGAAAAGACGAGGAAATGAAATCAATTTTTTAACTAGGCAGCTTTTACAACAGATCTTGCTAGAACCTGCTTTGCTTCTTTAATTAAGGCTTTATATTTTCTGTTCTCTTCATCTACTCTGAAGGCATCAATAAGACGCATATGAATTGGACCTAAAAGATACAAAACTTTTTCACCAGCGCGTTCATACCTTCCCAATAGCTTGGCAAATCAAAGCGTGTATCATGATCATAATCAACAGATTGATTTCTTAGTTTCTTCTCACATTCAATAAAGTAACGACGAGCTTGACGCCCTTTTTTATTACGCTCCACCATGGAAAGTTCTTTTGCCATATCTAGGGTGAGATAATATTCTACTGCTATAGCATTGTTCGCTTCCATTTTTTTGTGGAGGCGGATAAAATCTTGCCTTTCAAGAAAAGAGTAAGCAATGATACGTTTTTTATCCAAGTAGAGAAATCTTGTTTGCTTGCCAAAAATGCATGCAATTCGCGTGCATTAACGGTTTGGACTGTTTCCTGATCAATGACTTGTTCTGATATTTTTATAAGAGTGTTCATGATGAACTCCTATCGATTAGATGTTTTTCACTGACACTCAATAAAAGAGTGCCGGGTTCTGAAAAACACGGTCGATAGTCCGTCGTTATGCTTTCCCCATAAGAGTATTGTATAGCATAACTACACCCGACAAAGCCATTATATGCGTGTAACATATAATGAGTCAAAGTCTTTAATGTGCGGAGAAGAGATTGTGTCGGCAATCTATCCGCTATCGATCTAAGGCGTTTTTCAGGCACCTGACTCGACAATAGACATATTATCAAGCCTCTCCTGATATAAATGCAGCCCACTGTTCCAAGAGAACATATCGCTGTTCTAAAAAATCCGTTCGCATATAAGCTTTTGTCACTGAACTCCTAACTGAATGCGCAAGAACAGTTTCGGCAATCTCAAACGGTGTTGACGTTGTCTCTGATATCCAATCCCGTAAGCTTGAACGAAAACCATGGGGACGATAAGTCAAACCACAAACTGTCATATATTTTGCCATGCTTGCATCAGAAATGGGGTTGCCTCTAAGACCAGCAAATAAAAAACCATTTTTTTCAAAGGGAAGAGACTTTTCAATCACTTTTAAAGCTTCATGACTTAATGGCACGCGAAAATCTGAAACTTTTCCCACAATACCCTTCATATTTTCTTTTGGTATCGTCCATATATTTTTATCTATTTGTTCAAGACGCAAATATCGCAATGGATATGATCGTGCTCCCGTCAAAATAAGGAGCTTTAGTGCTAAATTGGAAAGGATCTTATCATCCAAGCTCTGATAAAAAACCGGCACTTCTTGCCATGGCATAGCAGGAATACTTGTTGATGTCGCACGTGGTTTTCCTAAAAGCACGCGTGCCTTCATACAAGCCTGTAGATCAACATCTAAACCAAGAGCCGCTGCATATTTCAAACAAATATTGATACGGTTAAGTGCTTTTCGCGCTGTGTCTGCTTTTTCATGCCAAAGGGATGCGAGAACATTGCGAATGATATTGGCTGTTAATTTTTCTATAGGTAAATTACCTATGTGTGGAATAACGTGCAATTCTAGTGGAGAAAACCAGCGACCGTTTTTACCTTCGTTTTTCAACTCTGCTTTTTTACTTTCAAAAGCTGCCTGCGCAATTTCTTTAAACATATTGCTTTGCTGTTTTAAGACGGTCTGTTCTCGAAAGACAATAGGGTCATTGCCTTCTTTAAGAATATCACTATAATATCTTGCAAGCTCGCGCGCTTCTTTTAAAGAGAGTTTCGTAACAGAACCAAGCCCCATTTCACGGCGCTTATTGTGGTGCGTATAGCGAAAAAACCAAGAGCGTGTATTGTCTTTTCGAACATTTAACCCTAGCCCTGCCCCGTCACAATATTTACCCTGCGGAGACCTCTTTACGAATGATGCTGACAACCGATGAATCGCCCTCTCTTAACACCCCTCTCGTCCACCTTTTAGACCACCTTTAATTTCTGATTTGAGATTTTTTCTTTAATTCTTAATTCTTTTATTGGAACATAAAAGATTATAGACATCAATATGCTCTTGCACATCTTGATACAAATTGATTCTTGTTTCTAAAGCGCAGTCTGCCCGCATATCGCACTGTTGTTTATATTTAATATATATTTTTAGATTTATTCGTAACTTGCTAGAAAAATTTCTCTATTTTGATAGAAAATCTTCTATCAGTTCACTTTTTTCAAAAGATTCTGAAAGGATTCTCAAAAAGTCTGCAAAGTTAAAGACTCTTTAATGCGTATTGTTTCTTTTTTAGAAATCAAAATTGGTGATGCCCCATTTCTTACCAGCAATTGTGTTATTTGAAGGGCCATCTGTATAAGATGGTATAACCTCTTTTATGAAATTAACTGGAGTTTTTTTGAATTTTCTAGCATATTGTTTAAAAACAAAAGAAACCTCCCTTTTATTTATGCAAGCAGCTTAGACATCGGCTGATAATCTTCCCGTTTATAAAAATCCTTTCTGTAATAACCTTCAGAACCACAATTAAAGTGGTGAACGATAAAACAAGGTTTTTAGACAATCATAACGCACAATAAAATCAGACCAGTTTAAATGTTCAATGCTAACACCTGCTAAACAGCGGCAAATAAGTTTTAGCACACCTTCAAATTGGAAAGCTTTAAGCCCACGCGCTACGAAGGCTTTCAACTCTCACCGTACGATTATCTTCTCTCTAAACTTAATCGCTGTAAATATAAAAATCTTGAAGCCCATTCTAAATCCATGAGAGTTTCTGGATTTTGCTGTATTAAACGTTGAAACTCTTCACGGCTGCTCATCTGAAACGCTAATATTTTTCATAAAAGGACGATAGTGGCGTTGCAACATCTCCAAAAAGTTTACGACTTCCCTGAGAGATTATTGCTGATTTCAGCGAATAGAATCAATTTCTGCTCAAAGAAAATCCCACCCATGCCGACAAAAGGTTCAGTGTGCATACTATGAAAAATGTTCTCAATAATTTTGATAATTTTTTGGTCAAATTCCTTTTGTCACCAATATCAGCAGCAACTGGTGTGGAATTAGCAGAATTATAATTTTTTATCCTAAAATGTATCTATTATTTTTTACATCCTTTCATCTATCTTAGCCTTCTTTTCACAGCTTCAAGTGATAAAAATGACTGCAATGTTAAGTTGTCTTGCATCGAACAAATTGCTCGCAAACTATTCCCATTGGCTAAATGACAACCCATCCTCTATTTAAAGAGAGAAAAACTTTTCTTTTTTATTCAGCGATAAAGTGAATATTATCCAATCACTTATGAGAGTAATTCGATCAAGTGGAAACTGTAATTCTTTCTACTCTGAGTAATCCTATACCCGTTTATATATGTTTAGGAAAGCGCGCTGTTATGAATATTCATAAAAATGCTTCAAAAATTGATATCAGCAAAACTTCTTTTATAAAAGGGAAAAGATGTTCTCTTACTTGCTATTAAAGAAACTATTCAGATTTGTCTTGATGCTGCTGAAGAGCTTCAAAAAACATGAAGTTACCCAACGCTTACAAGTATGCCAACAATTCGACCTTTAGATAATATATCTGTGCTAGAGTTATGCCAATCTAACCAATCTGTTGTTGTCTGTGAAGAGCATAGTATCAATGGAGAAGCTTGGAGATGCAATTGTTAAATTGCTTATGGAACAAAACATTCTATGCCAATTTGTATCATTAGGAATATCAGATGACCCCATCTGTAATAAAAACAAACTGGATGTTTAACAAATTATGAAATCAATCGAGAAAGCATAAATAGTGTTAGCAATGACATGCTATACAAAAAATATTCAACTGTTTCCTAACATGCCTGTCAGTTCAAAAACATCATAAATCATTGAGGATGCAAGAAAATAAGAAAGAAAAACACATTAATTCACGCAGTCTCGCTCTCAGTAAACGAGCTTTTTTAAAGATAGTATGGTTTTTTCATTGCTTAAAAACGTACTCCATAAAAAACAACATCATATCCATATAATATATTATTCAATAAACTTAATATAAATAATATATAGATTATAGAAATATTACTTATTATGATTAGTTTTTATTATAATTATATATTGTAATAAATACGTATTGACATTTTTAATGATTTTATTTATATGTCATAATTAATATTATTCCATATTAAAATAAAACTAAATGAAGTTTATAAATTTATATTTTATGCTAATGTGGGAAATGTGTAATTAACATATTGTATTTTAATTTTTATACATTGGAGGTTAAAATGCTCACAGCATTATTTATATTATTTTTTCTATATCAACAGTTGTTTTACCTTTAATATCAGCGCTTGTTCCTTTTTATCCATAGAATGAGCTTTTAAAAGTAAATAAAAGATGTATACAATGTTATTAGTGTTTTTTGTATTTATTATTAAGATTTTTTCTTTAATATTATTGTAGTTATTGAGTATTTTCTGTGATTTTATAGAGGAGCTTTTTGATATTTTCTATTTAACTTTAATTGTCAATATATTTGTAAAATATATAATTATGCTCCTCTATAAAAAGACTTTCTTCTTCTAAAAGCAGTATAACATATTGCTTTCATTACTTAAAAACATCTATATTTACTAAACTTTTTCGTGTAATATCTTTAATTGTCTGAGTACCGGTCAGTGTCATAGCTACCCGCATTTCATTGGCAAAAAGATCAAGGAGGTGCATAACACCTTTCTTACCTGCTGCTGCAAGCGCATAAACAAAAGCACGGCCAATCATAACAGCATCCGCACCTTGTGCTATCATGCGTACAACATCAAGACCAGAACGAACACCTGAGTCCACTAAAATAGTCAAATGATCCTTTACAGCATCCACAATTGCAGGCAACGCTCGTGTTGTTGATAATACACCATCAAGCTGACGTCCGCCGTGATTAGAAACAACAATACCATCCGCACCAAATTTTACTGCTTCTCGTGCATCTTCTGGATCAAGAATACCTTTCAAAATCATTTTTCCTTTCCAAAAATTGCGAATCCATTGTAGATCATGCCAACCAATTGATGGATCAAAATTTGTTCCAAGCCAACCAACGTAATCATCCAACGCAATTTTCTTTTTGAGATAAGTGGAGACATTTCCAAGATCATGGGGACGCCCCATAACACCAACGTTCCAAGCCCAATATGGATGAGTAAAAGCTTGTAAAAAACGACGTAATCCAGCATAAGGACCAGACATCCCTGAATGCGCATCACGATAACGTGCACCAGGAACTGACATATCAACTGTAAACACCAACGTGCGTACACCAGCTAACCAAGCCCGTTCTAGTACATCACGCATGAAACCGCGATCTTTGAGAACATAAAGTTGAAACCAAAATGCACCTCCAACCGCTTCTTGAACTTCCGCAATGGGACAAACTGAAACAGAGGATAAAGTAAAAGGAATCCCTTTTGCCGCTGCGGCACGCGCTGCTTTTACCTCTCCACGACGTGCATACATGCCCGTTAGCCCAACAGGTGCAAGTACAATCGGTAAATCAAGTGTCTGATCAAAAAGCTTGATTGAAAGATCAACTTCACCAACTTGCCTTAGAATCCTTTGACGCAGTGCAAGTGCTTGAAGATCTGTACAATTATGTCGCATCGTTTCTTCAGCATAAGCCCCACCATCAATATAATGAAAAAGAAAGGGAGGAAGACGACGCTTTGCTGCCTTACGATAATCAAGTGTTGAAGAAATAATCATTGATGGCACCATTGTTCCTAAATGAAAAGAGAAGACATCCTAAAACGCATAAAGGCAAATCCGTGTACTACCTATTCTATATTCTCCCAAAACGCTCTATTGAATAGATAGAAGCAACAGAGATTGCAATTTTCTAAAAAAACTAATTGATAAAAACAATGTCTTTATTTTTCTTGTCCAAATTTAAAATCTCACAGTATGGGGTATCATTCATAACGTATTTACTCATATATTGTTCATGTGCAATTGAAATATTATACTCTCTTTAAATGAATACCTCTTTGAAAGCGATTGCTCCGCAGCTTAATTAGTTATGATTTAAAGTCTTTTCTCCCTCCAAAGGTCCTTACAGTATCGGTTATAAGAATATAGAGCCTATAGTCATTAAGTATAAACCATAATCTTCCCCAAAAGATGAAAAAATCCTTTATTAATACTGGAAATAAAGCTGTCGCATACATCCAGAAATCTTCTTATATCAATATTCAAAACTGAGACCTGTTACTTATTCATGAAAGTTTATAAAAATATACAGTGCCTAATTCACATAAAGCATAAAAAACTTTTAATGTTCATACTAATAGAAGCTCTCCATATTTAATTGAATAATTTTCAAGCAATATTATATCTTGAGGCTATAAATGAGTTACTAAAATTAGAACAATGTTTATTGAAAAAATTGTTACTAAACTGTAGTGCAAAACTTATTTATTGGCCCTTAAGGATAATTTTTATACGAAATAAAATATACTGGTCATTTGAGCCCTAGAAAAATGGAGTCAATAAGCAGCATCTAATCTCGCATATTTACTTTGAAAAGCGAATACACTACTGTTATATTGAATTTTAGTACCTTATTGATTTATTATAATAATAAATATGAATAACATAGTGAATATAGTAAAATTCTTTCATGATGAAATAATCAAAACTATTCTTTTGCACATTATAAACGGAGTTCGTAGAGATACAACCTCTTGAAAAAATAAGTAAAAATGCCTCTCATATCTTCTCAAATGCAAGGGATGCAATAACTTTGGAAACTAAAAATAGAATGAATGGCGCTGGTTTTGCGAAGAAAAAAATTTTCTTTTATCCAAAATACACTTTCTGTATACATGTTATCAAAATTCGTAGTTTCCAACTCATTTAAAATGCTTGGACAACTTTAACCCCTGTGCTTGATAATGTGATCCAACATCATGCCCATAAAGGGTTGAAGGCCGATTCAGCATATGCTCATAGACCAAACGGCCAATCATTTGACCATGCTCTAAGATAAAAGGAACTTCATGGCTCCGCACTTCTAAAACCGCTCTTGCCCCTTTTCCACCCGCCTCCTTATGCCCAAATCCTGGATCAAAAAAGCCTGCATAATGCACCCTAAACTCACCCACTAAAGGATCAAAAGGAGTCATTTCTGCGGCATAAAGTGGAGGCACATGAACAGACTCTCGTGAAACTAAAATGTAAAATTCATCAGGATCAAGAACCAACTCCCTTTGACCACGATCAAAAAGAGGTTCCCAAAAATCTAAAACGTGGGCAACAGCACGTTTATCAATATCAATAACACTTGTATGATGTTTACCACGATAACCTATAAGCCCGTTTTCGTCTCCCTTTAAATTAATGGAAAGACCAATACCACCAACGCTAATATTAGGAAGATTCTCCGATATCAGTATTTCTTGCTTTTGCAAAGTGTGCAACTCAATTTCATTTAAATAACTTTGCCCTTTTCTAAACCGAAGCTGTGATAAATGTGAGCCTTTATGCACCAAAATTGGAAATGTACGTGGACTAATTTCCAAATAAAGTGGACCATGATAACCAGCACAAATTTTATCAAACTCCTGAGCATTATCCGTAATGACACGTGTAAAAATATCTAATCTGCCTGTTGAACTTTTGGGATTGGCAACAGCAGATAAAAACTCTGGTAAAGCCAAACTTTCCAAAAGAGGAACAATATAAACACACCCCGTTTCCAAAACGGCCCCGTCTCGTAAATCAAACTCATGCAACTTTAACCGTTCAAGCTTATCCAAAACTTTTGTATCAGGTCCCGGCATAAAAGAAGCACGTATACGATAAGCTTTCTCCCCTAAACGAAGATCAAGGCTTGCTGGTTGTATTTGAGATCTATCAAACGGATATTGAGCCTTGAGAAAATTATTCTCAATCAAAGCTTGTATATCACTATCTGCTAAAATACCGCTTATACGCGTCATATATTGCCTTCCCTTTTCTCATTGTTTCTTTTTTGACCTAGATGATAAATTGGTGCAAGCTATTTTAAGGTAATAAAAACTATTTTTTCTGTTTTTTCCAACCGATTTGTTAACATAAAATAAAATACTTCGAATGGTGAGGAACTCTTTTCTTCTTTTTAAAATAAAATAGGAGGTATTGTAAAAATAATGCCTTCCATACTCTCTTATTCTTGAATGTCGCGCAAATAATGTTATCATAATTTTCTATAAAAAGCCTTAAGATTCCTGTTAGAATTTATTATGATTATACGCCATCTTAGCGAAAATATTATTAATCAAATCGCCGCTGGTGAAGTTATTGAACGACCTGCAAATGTTGTCAAAGAACTTGTTGAAAACGCTATTGATGCTGGTGCAACACGCATCGAAATTATTATAGCAAATGGTGGAAAAAATTTTATAAAGGTGAGTGATAATGGTTATGGAATTCCTGCAGATCAATTAACTTTAGCAATTTCTCGCCATTGTACCTCAAAGATTACCGATGACGTACACAATATCTGCTTCCTTGGGTTTAGAGGAGAAGCCCTCCCCTCTATTGGTTCTGTTGCTAAACTTAAACTCATTTCACGAACAAAAAGTGCTGAGAACGCTGCTGAAATTTCCGTTACTGCAGGAAAAATTGTAGGACCCAAACCAGCTGCTGCAAATCTTGGAACAATTGTTGAAGTTCGTGATCTTTTCTTTGTCACACCGGCACGATTAAAATTTATGAAAACTGATCGAGCTGAAACAAATGCTATTAGCGATATGATTAAGCGAATTGCTATCGCATTTCCACATATCCGCTTTTCTCTTTCAGGACTCGACAGAACATCTATGGAACTACCTGCTACAGAAAATAATATTCAAGGACAATTACAACGTATTACGCAAATTATGGGAAAAGAATTCGCGCCTAATAGCATCGCACTGAATGCTGAACGCGAAGCAGTACGCTTAACGGGTTTTGCCTGTTTGCCATCTTTCAACCGAAATAACAGCCTTCATCAATTTGCTTATGTTAATGGGCGTCCCGTGCGTGATAAATTTCTATGGGGAGCTATCCGAGGCGCTTATGCTGATGTCATAACACGAGATCGTTATCCTGTCGCTATTCTTTTTATTGATCTCCCACCTGCTGAGGTAGATGTTAATGTACATCCAGCTAAAGCTGATGTGCGATTCCGTGATCCAGGGTTAATTCGTAGTTTGATCGTTGGAGCTATTCGTGAAGCATTGCAGCAATCTGGTATTCGCCCTACTTCAACCCGTTCTGAAGCAACGCTAGCTGCATTTCAAATACAACAACCATTAGGTAATTTTAAGAACACGCACCAGTCCTCTTCTTATAGCCCACAGCCTCATCATTTTGCCGCCGCTTCAATGATTCACAAACCGTTGGATATTACCAGCTCTTTTGGTTTAAAAGAAGATGCTACTCCTATTATGGAGGGCTTAAATATACCAAGTGGGGATGCATACATTCCAAGCACGACACCTTCATCAGAAGAGTTATCTTACCCATTAGGAGCAGCTAAAGCACAAATCCATAAAAACTATATTATCGCCCAAACTCAAGATAGTTTGATCATTGTCGATCAGCATGCAGCTCACGAACGATTGGTTTATGAAGCACTCAAAAATGCACTTTATTCCAAACCGCTTCCTTCACAGTTATTACTTATTCCTGAAATTGTAGAACTCTCTGAAGAGGATGCAACATGCCTTTTAACGCACAAAGCTGCTTTGCAAAAATTTGGATTAGGAATAGAGCCATTTGGACCCGGAGCAATCGTTGTGCGTGAAACACCTTCCATGTTAGGAGAGATCAATGTACAAGCCCTTATTAAAGATCTCGCAGATGAGGCCGCTGAGTATGATACAACAAACAATTTAAAAGCGATGCTTGATTATGTTGCAGCAACTATGGCTTGTCACGGTTCAATACGGTCAGGGCGCCTTTTACGCCCCGAAGAAATGAACACACTATTACGACAAATAGAGGCAACACCTAATACAAGTACATGTAATCATGGACGCCCTACTTATATTGAACTCAAATTGGCAGATATAGAACGGCTTTTTGGCAGAAAATAAACTCTTAATCATTTTGACAAGAAAAATATTTTTTAATTTACTCTCGACTTTATAATATATCTTATGGCACTTTTCTTGAATCTCTTGTATTAGTAAAAGGAATTACAATGTTTTCCGACCGTCAACGCGAAGCAAAAATTCATTATTCTAATAATGGATATGATATTATAGAATATGGGACCTACACCATTTGTGCTGTTAGCGGACAAAAAATTCCTATAGATGATTTAAAATATTGGAATCATCTCCGCCAAGAAGCATATGCCAGTTGTGAAATCTCCTATCAGCGCGAACTTGAATGCAACCCATATCTCAAGCAATTGTTAAAAACAAAAGAAAAATAAACCCTCAAAAGCTATAAATTTAGCCTTTGCCGTTTTTTAGAAAAGAAAATTCAAGGGAACGTTTTCTAAAGCGGGTCATGACCTCCTCAAGGACCATACGACAGAAATCTTTTTGAACAAAATCGACATTCACATCAAAGACAATAAGATTTTTCAAATCTTTTTGCGTGTGAATTGTCTGTATACGGATATAATCTTTAGCTGTTGTTGCTAGCCATAAATTGTGCATTTTAGCCTTTTGTATAAGGCTTTTTAAATTTTTATCTGTGAAAAAATAGTGGTCTGGGTACACGTAAGTTTGTACCACATAACCAGACAATTCTTTAATAGATTTAAAAAATTTATCTGGATTGCCAATACCGGCAAATGCCAAAAATGATTTTCCTGAAACCTCATCAGAGGCACTTGCCTTAAGATGAGCACGATATAAAGGCTTTCCGGTACGAGAAACAAGAAAAGCAACATTATCAGACAAATCGGAGTGACCAATCAATAAAACACTATCCATAAAAGAAAACTGCGTTTTTAATGGTACGCGCAAAGGTCCTGCTGGAAAGACAGCTCCATTACCAAAACCGCGCATCGCATCAACAACGAGTAACGTATAATCCATATAAAGACGGCGACTTTGAAATCCGTCATCCATTAAAATAAGATTACATCCCTCTTTTTTCAGCCGTTGTGCCGCTGCATAACGATTAGGTGATACAGCTACAAAAGTATGCCGTGCAAGTAAAAGTGCCTCATCTCCAACATTGTGTGGAGTATCATTTTTCTCATTTACAAGATGTACCCCTTTAACTGATCCACCATAACCACGTGATACAATACCAGGTACGAAACCAAGTTCTTTAGCCACTTTGGTAAAAGCAATAACAACTGGCGTTTTACCCGCACCGCCACATGTAAAATTTCCAATACACAAAACTGGCAGATCAATCATAGGAGGCTGTCTTGCCATAAAACGACTTGAAAAATAACCATACCCCCATGAAACTGGAGCTAATACAAAACGCAAAAAGCTTTTATTTTTCCACCAAAAATGGGGGGCGCTAATATGCATATCTACCCTGACGCTGACGTAAACCTGTTTGTATTACAAGGGGTTGTAAAAATGGATCTAAAATCTTTAATGTGCGCTCAAGTGCACCTGCCATACCTGTTGCCACTTCATAAGCCTTATCAACCATTTCTTGTCGCAATGTTTCATTTGTTAAAAGCTTATACACCTGAATAGCAAGCTGTTTTGTATCTTGAACCATATATGCTGCATCATGCGTTAAAAATTGTTCGAACATCTCTTGAAAATTTGAAACATGGGGCCCTGTCAAAATAGCGGAACCAAGCAAAGCCAATTCCAATGGATTGTGTCCACCATTTCCACATAACGACTTACCAACGAAAGAAACTTTCGATAAGCGAAGAAAAAGTCCCATTTCTCCAATTGTATCTCCCCATAAAATATCAGTATTCATGTTTGGAACAGCATCTCTACTCCTACGAATAAAACGTAAGCCCTTATTGTCACATTTTCTGATAAGATCTTCTGAACGTTCAGGATGACGAGGCACAATAATTGTTAATAAATCTGGCAAATAATTTTTAACAATCTTATGGACCTCAAAAGCTATCTCCTCTTCCCCTTCATGCGTTGACACAGCTGCCCAAACTGGGCGATTGCCGATAGCATTACGATAACGTGCAAGCAATGCTTGATTTTCAACCAAAAAAACATCAGCCTTAAGATTACCAGAAAACGTAACAGATTTTACGCCAAGTGTATGGTAATAAGCTACATCTCTTTCGTTTTGACCAATCGCCAAATCAATATCCTTAAAAATATGTTTGGCAAAAACGCGTCGTTTTTGCCAAGCTTTAAAAGAACGTTCAGACATATGGGCATTAACCAAAATCTGCGGAATACGCATTTTTGCAAGTTCTTTAATACGAAGAGGCCAAATTTCTGATTCACAAATCAAGACGAGATCAGGCTTCCAATGACGAATAAAACGGCGCACTGCAAAATCTAAATCCAAAGGAGCATATTGATGAATCAACCTATTACCAAAATGTTTTTTAACAAGAGTAGAAGACGTCACAGTCCCAGTTGTAATTAACACATTGATTTTCAATGATAAAATATAACTTATAAGTGGAAGAAGTGCAAGTGTTTCCCCAACACTTGCTGCATGTAACCAAACTAACGAACCTTGGGGGCGTACATGAGAACTTTTACCTAAACGCTCTTTTTTGCGACACCACTCTTCTTTTCCACGAATAGCACGAAAGAACAAATAAAAAGGAATAACAGGCCATAAGCAAAAACCAATCATCCGATAGCTTAAAAGAGCCGTATGTGCCTTTAATTCTACCATTTAAAATCACCTCATCCAGCTATTTTAAGATATCTATATGCTTATTTTGTTAAAAAATTCATCAACACTATTGGTTCCATCCATATTTTTTTAATATCACCCATTTCTTGAATAAAAAACGCTTAACCACTAAGAAAATTTAATACATAAAGGACAAAAAACGCAATTTTATCGCCATATTTTTTAAATTTTCCTATAGAAATAGCATATACACATTATTAAAATCTCTTTTAATGAAATTTTGTCACTTATATCGATTTTATCACTTCATTCTGCGCCCTATAAAAAATCTTACTCAAAAATAACAAGACTATATTTCAGCCGATTATAATTTTGGAAATATAAATGATAAATACCATACAACCTATGACATAGGTTGTATCAATTTTTTTCAGCTCACTGAATAAATACTTCTTATGGTTTTAGTGAGACTTTGAATTTTGCACGTTGGTATTTTAGAGAAAAAACTTATTTTTACATATGTTAGGTATTGTCAATTTTTCAAAACATAATCCATATAGACATTACAATCTATATAAATACAACAACTAAAATATGTTTAATAGGAAGTTCAATCTCTATGACTTCATTTCAATAAAATGAATATGTAAAACTAATCTTTAAAAAACTTTTGAACGGTATGGAATTCTCATTTTAAATTGTGATATAATCTCTTAAAGGTAATCCAGAAAAATCTAATCTTTTTTAAGAGAGAGTTTTTAAAAGTCTTAAAGCAATTTAAATAAGAGTGTTCAAAATTTTAAATTCTCTCTTTTCAGAAGATCGCATGGTATATTATTCCTTTTAAGATTGTATATAATCAACACAAAATGATTAACTTATAGATTGTAATTTTAAAGGAGTGCTCAAGAAACCCTTATGAGGTAAGTTAACTTCATAAATCTATTCAGTTTCTCTAAGTTTCTAATTTTGGTAAGTTTCTAACGATTTTCATAGTTTCTAAGCTTACAGTAATAACCTGTTGAAAAAATCCCAATAGATACGTGGGGAGTGCTAATAATCTTAACAGAGTAGTAATTGGTATCATTAATAACGCTACCCTTTTTACTAATCTTAACGCATTAATGTCTTATACCCCATTCAAGCGCAGAATGACTATTCACAATATAATCATAAACTTCAAGTGAATAATAATATTGCTGTTGTAAATAGGTTGATAGGACTGTCTTGCATTTTTATTAAGCGTAAAGATGGCGGTACAATAATGGATTTTATACCTTGCACGAGCACCATTATGAAATGGGCTTGAGTGCCTTGAGAGATGTTTCCTTAAGAAAACATATGAATTTTAAACAATAAGCATATTCTTATTCTTTTTTACGGCGTTCTATTTTACCCAAAGAACGTACCTATGAAAAAGACGACTAAACAAAAGCGTGCAGCAATCTACTGGCTATAATAACCAAATATTCAAGCTTTATTCTGCATCGCCTAACTCAGCATCAAGAAACTGATGTAAATCTACAATGTAATAACGTTGCAATGCATTATCTACACTGCTTTGTGCTTTTGCCTGCCATGCTTCTTGAGCGGATTGATAATCTGAAAAAATACCAACCACATCTAAATCATCAGGATTCTTAAATTTATTACTGTTAAGATTTTTTAATTCCCCACCAAATACAAGATGTAAATATTGTTTTTTTTCGTTGGTTTCAGCCATATGTGCCTCCATATCATTTAGATTATTTTAGCGCGCTTTTACGTGATTAAACTAACTTTGTTTGACGAACAACATCTATCATATCTTGACAGCAATTATTTTTACCAGCAATTAAAAGTCCATATTGGTAAGGTTCAATTCCATAAGATAGTAAAGGGGAATCAAGCGATAAAAAACACCCTCCACACTCCTGCAAAATAAGATCAGCAGCGGCAATATCCCATTCATGACAATTCGGACGAACTAATACGATATCAATTTCATCTTGAGCAACAAGAACAATACGATAAGCAAGAGAAGGAAGATAATGGTAAAGACTGACTCGATTGAGAAAATCATCTGGTAATTTTTGTGCGAACGATTTATCAAGCGAAATTTTATATTTTCGATGAACCTGAAAGGCTAAACGAGGAAGTTTTATCCCATTTAATGTAGCCCCTCCACCCGTTACCGCTGCATAAACATCTCCTTGAGCCGGACATTGTAAAACGCCTACAATAGGGCGCCCATCCTCAATAATGGCAACCGAAATACACCAATAAGGACTGCCAGAAAGAAAACCTCGCGTTCCATCAATAGGATCAATCACAAAGAAGCGTTCATAACCTTGTTGTTTTCGATTATCTTTTGTTTCTTCTGAAATCCATCCATAATTTGGACGCGCTCCAAGAAGCTTCTCTTTCAAAAAATGATCAACAGCAAAATCTGCCTCACTGACCGGTGAGTTACCCTCTTTAATCCAAACATCTAACGTGCATCCAAAATACTGCATTGCTAAATCTCCTGCCTCTCGACAAACGTCACGCAAAAGATTTAAATCAGAAGAATGATGCGTGTTATTTTCCTGCAAGTGTCATCCCTTCAATTAACAATGTTGGAGCCGTTGTACCATAACGCCGATCAATATCATTGGCAGGTGTTAAATGTGCTAACATATGAAGCAAATCAGAACCTAGCGTTACTTCACTCACCGGATAAGCAATTTCACCATTTTCAATCCAAAAACCAGAAGCCCCACGACTATACTGACCGGTAATAAAATCAATGCCATGGCCGAATAATTCTGTCACATAAAATCCGCTTCGTAAATCTTTTATCATATCGCAAGGCGATACTAAACCCGGTTCAATAGCAAAATTTGTACTTGTCGGCTGCACCAATGATGCCGAACGCATACCGCGTCCATTTGTTTTAAGTCCCAATTCACGTGCTGTAGATGATGAAAGAAGCCAATTTTTTAAAATACCATTTTCAATAATATTGAGTGTTTGCCCCTCTACCCCTTCTCCATCAAAAGGATGAGAAGCATTTCCACGTAATCGCAAAGGTTGATCGGTTACGTTAACATCAGGCTTCATAACTGCCTTGCCCAGTAAATTCTGTAAAAGACTTGTTTTACGAGCCACAGAAGCTCCATTAACCATAGATGCGATATGCCCTGCAATTCCGCGAGCCGTACGCGGATTAAAAATAACATCAACGCCTCCTGTCGCTGCACGAATTGCCCCCAAACGTCGAACAGCACCAAGCCCTGCATTTTTTCCTACAGTTTCTGCATCCTCTAAATCAGAAAAGTGTAAGGCTGTTGTATAATCATAATCCCGCTCCATCTGTGTCCCTTCCCCCGCAAGAGCACTACAAGAACGTGAAAAGCCAGTGGAGCGATAGGCTCCACAAAAACCATCGCTGGTCACAAGAATAAACCCACTACGGCCATAAGCTGTTGCAGCGCCACCAGAATTGCTTACACCTTTAACATCAAGAGCTGCAGCCTCCGTTTTTAAAGCATCTTCTGTTAAAAAATGACTGCTGGGTACAAAATCATCAAAAAGATCAAGATCTTTAGGATACTTAACCAAACATTCTTTATCTGCTAAACCTTCAAATAAACTATCGGGAGAAGCTTTAGCCATCGCAACAGCACGTTCCGCAAGTTCTTGCGGATAAGACGCTAAATTAGCAGAAACACTTGCTACTTTTTTTCCAACAAAAACCCTTAGAGTAAAATCATTGCTCTCTGCTGCTTCTGTTGATTCGACTTTCCCAAAACGAACAGATACACTGGTGGAATGTGCATGAATAAGAACAGCATCAGCAGCATCCGCCCCAGAACGCCTTGCTGCTTCAACCAGCGAAGCAGCTGTCTCAATCTGGTTTTTGTCAGTCATCATAGACTCCCTAAAATATTTTATTATTTACATTGATAAGCACTCTGACAAATTTATACAAATCAGAATATAACTCTTGTGTGTTCATTCATAAAATTACGCACATTTCGTGCATTTTTTTCTTTTAATGCATCGAATAATTCCCTTTTTAGCTTCTTTATGAAAAGGCGTAATATGTCGTAAAATTTCTTTAGTTTCAAGATTTCTCATTGCCCCTTATCATTTTAGATAACCCAATCTGTACTGACAATCAAATTAACTGAAAATTTGGCAATCAACAAAAGACCTAGCAATAACACTTGAATTTAAGTCAAAACCCACAAAAATTCGAAAAGCATAAAACGACTTAAGTCACAAGCCTTATGTCCTCTGGATAGTTAAATAACTTCCTTCATTCCTATAGCATTCTTTAATTTTCAAGCAAGAATCAAGAAAATGGCTTATATTTGTATATACTTCTTCACTTCTATAAACTCTCTCCTAATAAGATGGCAATCTTGTAAACAAAAAAACATAAACGGAATAAAAAATTTTTCCTTTCATTATGGTTTCAACAAAATGAGCAGTCATAAACTTCTTTACCCTCATGGACGTGATATTACAAAGAACTCATTTTTTATATTTAAAATAAGTTATAATCATAACATTCTCTCTCGTTTCTAATGCGTCTAATCAAGAGCATCTCATCTTTTTTCGTGCGTCATCCTTAATTAGTTATGTTGTTATTAAACAGGCATAATTTAACCGACTCCTTTTTCCTGAACCGAAATAAGATACTGGAAGAGTTTGATTTAAGAACTATACTCTTTCCCTTTCACTAAAAAATAAAGAAGCGTAATATTGTCATAAAACGATAATTAATAAAACTTTTATATGAAATTCAACGTTGTATCCATTTTTCAATTGCAATCTGCAATAAGCGTATTTTTCCAATTAATTTTGGCAAGTTTATTGCTCATAATTGTTTTAACAGATACAAAAATATTTGCAGAAACTGGGATATCTTTACGCATTTTAAAAAATTGCTTTTTTAAACATTTAAACCAAATATACACAATAATACGAAATTAATTTTACGGGAATTAAGAGTGTGCTTATTTTATCTTTATCCTTTAGAACCTTTTAAAGCTGTACTCTCTAGAAAGTCATCATCTTTTAATCAAAAAATACTTTAATTTATAATTATAATTGATCGTTTTGTAATTTGCATAGAAGAATCAAATATCATTAAATTTTTTCCATTTTAAACTTATTTATGTTGAAGAAATCACAACTATTCGCTCTCACATCATGAATAGAGGTAATGTAAAACTATTTAAGAAGAAATCAAAATGGCTCTTATGAATGTTCTCAAATCAAAAACTATCGCAACATTAGAAACTAGCAAATACCATGACAATATAGACCTGCAGATTCACAAGAGCAGAAATAAGCTTCTAGAACTTTCTTTATTTTCAGTAAAAATACGCACCTTATAAGCTTTTATATATTGAATAAAATTCAATGACTTTTATAAGATCTTTGGTGAAAAATTAATTTTCTCAGATGATTTGTCTCGATTTCAACGACTAACTAAAAAACAGATCATAGCTCATCGATTTGTTATATACTTATAACCGATTTCATTCTAAAAAGGCTACGCTTTCTGTATCTTTGAAAGGTATTAACTTCTTTATAAATGCACATCCTTAAGAAATGATTTTGTTTTCAGTAAGAGCACGTCTGCTCATTTCAATCATTGCATCGCGAAGGTGTGACTTAATTTTTGACCCAATAATGACCCCAAATAAGGGAGCAAGTAAGCCAGACATCGTTACAGTATGGCGAATTTTGTTATCTGAAGAACCCGATTTTTTTGAACAAATATATTCATGATTGAAACTCATGCGTGTAAGAGGAAGTTTAGCATAATCAGAAAAACAAACGTTTTTAATAACTTTGTCAATTGTAAAGATTACTTTTGGTCCTTTTCTAGGTTTCATACGTCCTATAGCGCCTTCTTTGAAAGGACCAGAAAGTTCTACCCACTCAAGTTCACTATCCCAGCAAGGCCATGATGCCACATCTTCCCATATAGTCCAAATTTGCTCAGCACTCGCTTCTGTGTTAATTTCTTCGCTATATATCCAATTAAACATGATAATCTCCCCTGTTTTAGAAATCATTTAGCTTTATTGCCAAAGAATAATATAAAATTACCCTTAAAGATGCACAACGATAACATACTTAATACTTTCAGATTTACTTAGTGTATAATGATTAACTCAACAAGCAATATTAATAAAATAAATACACAAATGTTCAGTATAAATGAACACTATTGTCTCCCTTAATAAAAAATATCTTTTTAAGTTCATGCAATAAAAAAGATAAAAGCTGCGTACTATTTAGGATATAAATGCAGACTACATAGTTTAAAGCTTTCCGCTTCTAATGAAATGTTGATGATTAATGTGTGCCGAAAGAAATTAGACAAATAGGTATCATAATTGTTGTCGTGAAATATATATTCCTATTGAGAAGGAACATTCATCGGTAGTAAAGCTAAATTAGATCCGATAGCATTACACCTCAAAGCATTTTTTGCTAGACAGAAGAACAGACGGTTTCTTTATATTAAAAAGCGTATATCGTAAAAGATTCACTCTTGGAGCTATAAAAAAGCTTCAAAAAATGAGAGATTGAGACAAAAAACATAATGAAATAAAAATTCATCAATGCCTTTAACATTAGAATCTTTTATTTACTTTCTGCTTAACCTTTTAAAAACCATATAAAATGAAGAAAACTGTAAAGAAGCATTTTTATCCTACCGGATAAAAACAAGAACTTTCTCAAGATGTAAGCGATCGTAATTTGTAAAGACGTATTGCTGTCTCACCATAAAAACGCTCATCATCTAGATAAAAGGCGTCAGGTAAATGAATCATTGTATCTTTCTTTTCTTCAAGTATGAAGAGTGTATCAGCTTTTGCCCACCCCCCTCGCAAAGCTTCTACGAAAGCACGTTCACCTAAACAACGGCTATAGGGAGGATCAGCGCAGATAACATCAAATGGAAGCATTGTACCAATATTGCCAAGTTTGGTCGCATCACGACGTAAAATCCGTCCTATCGACTGCAATTCAAAGGCTTCTATATTTTTTTGAAGCACCCCACGCCCCTCAACCGAGTTTTCAACAAAAACAGCCGCCTTTGCTCCACGTGAAAGTGCTTCAATGCCTAAAGCACCAGTACCAGCAAACAGATCAAGGATGCGTTTATTGGTCCAAAATTGTTCTTCACGGCTAGAAAGAATATTAAAAAGGCTTTCACGTGTACGATCACTCGTTGGGCGAATCGACTGATTAACAGGCGAAAACAAAACACGTCCAGCAAATTTACCGCCTATGATCCGCACGTAGACCTCCAAATCGCTTCGAAGTTTTTGCACCATCCCTATGTGATTTAGATTTTTTCATAGCACCACCAAACGATTTTACCTTTTTCTTTTTCTCGAAAGAATGCTCATCATGACCACCTTTTATCATTTTCTCTTTATCCTTTAAAAAGCGATCTTTCTTACCAAAGGGATGCGTCTCGTCATAAGATGTTTTGCCGCGTTTTTGAACAAAACTTTCCTTCTTCTCTTTGTGTGTCGGACTTTCTTTTAGTTTTTCCTTGCCTCGATGAAAGAATTTTCTACCATCCAAATTGCTCCTATGATCATGGGGTTTCTCCTCACTATAGGAAGGCTTTCTACGTGAACTCTGCGGACGTGCACCAGGAGCCATCCAAACATTAGCACGGCGAGAACGCGGTAGAAAACGCTCTGCTTTTCCTTCCTCACTTTTCTCCTTCTTTACATTCTCATGAGACTTTGTACTTAATTGCGCACGACTATGTTCAACATAACCATCTTTTGGTCGGCGCCGTATCGCCCTTTCACTTGAGAAAACCCAACCATCATTTACAACAGAAAGATCTTTCTGGCTTTGTTTTTCTGCAACAACTGCAGAATTTGAAAAGGGTTTCAGAATAGGAGCATCAAAATCTGCATTGGCTTGCATAATCAAACGCTCCCCCAACTGATCACGTAACATCCGCCCTTTTAACTCTTGCACGGTTCCTTCTTTTAAATCAGAAAGATGAAATGGACCATAAGATACACGTATTAATCGATTAACTGATAATCCCAATGCACCTAAAACATTCTTTATTTCACGATTTTTTCCTTCACGCAAAGCAACAGAAAGCCATATATTAGTCCCTTTTTCACGTTCAATTGATGCTTCAATCGAACCATAAAAAATACCATTAATAGCAATACCATTTTTAAGGTTATCCAGAGCACTCTGCTTTACTCTTCCATGAGCGCGGACACGATATTTGCGGACCCATCCTGTTACAGGAAGCTCTAATACACGCGCTAAGCCTCCATCATTGGTTAAAAGCAAAAGCCCTTCCGTGTTAATGTCAAGCCTTCCAACAGAAAGAACACGCGGCATTCCTTTTGGTAAATTACTAAATACTGTAGGTCTGCCTTCAGGATCACGGTTCGTTGTGACAAGGCCTGCTGGCTTATGGTAAAGCCATAAACGCGTTCGTTCTATAGGAGGTAAAGGTTTGCCATCAACTTTAATAACATCAGAGCGGCTAACATTAAAAGCAGGCGTTGTCACGACTGTACCATTCACAGAAACACGACCTGCAACAATCATCATTTCTGCATCTCGACGCGAAGCAACACCAGCACGCGCTAACCTTTTAGCAATTCGTTCACTCTCATTATTTTCATTCATTTGCGTTTCAAACCAATCTTTGCCAGTATGTTCAGAAAATTATTCACATGCACCATACCGCTTATCCTGAAAAAGGAAGTAGCATAATCATTTATCATTTTCTATCCTTTAACGACAGTAATGTATCTGTTAACTTGCAAGTTTGTTTTAAACACTTAAAAAAATAGAGGTATTCCTTTCATTATAGAAGCGTAATAAATTATTCATTTCATCGCATTCCTTATCGAGATAACCTTTAGATTTTCTATGCCTTCAGTAGGAAGAATATTATGACTTTGACACCCATGGAAATAGCCCTTTTAGAAGCGCAATGGGCTGCAAAAAAAGATGAAGTTCCCGTAGGTGCTGTCATTACACGTGGAAAAGCTATCATTGCACGCGCTGGTAACTTTACAAAATCTGCATATGACCCTACAGGACACGCAGAAATGCGCGCAATCCGTATGGCTTGCGAAACATTGCAAAGCGAAAGGCTTCCTGATTGCGATCTTTATGTAACACTTGAGCCTTGTGCTATGTGTGCTGCTGCCATTTCATTTGCACGCATACGACGTCTCTATTATGCAACAAATGATTCCAAAGGGGGGGCTATAGAAAATGGTCCACGTTTTTATCAGCAACCAACCTGTCATCACAAACCTGAGATTTATTCTGGTTTTAAAGAAAAAGAAGCTGCTCAATTACTTAAAGATTTTTTTGTACAAAAGCGATACTAAAAACAATTCTTCTTCCATAACTTTCACTCTTTAAAAACTATCCTATTTCTCAAAAAAGACTATTAATTCCTCTGATATATATAGCAAAAGCTATTTCAAAGCATTTTTTCTCTCTTTTAATGCTGCATATTACTTCTATTAGATGATACCTTCATTCATAAGAATAATTCATTATTTTGTATATAAAATATAAAGTCCCAAATATCGTAGATATACTCTCATTTCAAATTACACTGAATCAATAAAAATCACTTTCTTGCACATCATAAGCGGGATTATCGTCTGGATAAAGAACGTTTTAGAAAAGACTAAAAATGCCCCTTATGAAGGCTCTCAGATGCAAGAATTGTCGCAACATTGGAGTCTGGAAAATAAAATGATGGTATCAGCTTTCTCCTTCCTAAGCATAAAGATGGTGGGACACTATAGATTTTACGTTATACTATCCACATGAGCAATGTTGTAAAATGAGCTTGAGAAATGTTTCTTGTTAGGAAACGCATAAGGACTCTCTCGATGCTGTTGTCACATTGCTATTTCATGAGGATAACACCCCTCTTGCAGCAGCATTATAACTGTGCGTGAATGAGAGCTTGGTATCATAAGTAATTGGAAGGATAATTTACTTTAAATATTTCGTCTCTTCCCTATCGACCAATAGGTGCGGTTTTTGCCGGTTGGCGATAACTTAAAGGTGGTTCAGTGAGATAGCGACGGTATTTTGAACTTCCAACTTGTGCTCTCTGACGACGTAAATACTCCTGTCGTTGCTTCGCATTCAACTGTGAAGGGTTTTCTGAACCAGCGCTATTGACTGATGACCCTTTGTGAGGAAAAGGAGTCTTTCCTTGATGCTTCTTCGATGCTGCTATTTCATTGACAGATCTATCTTGTTGTGGCATCGGTAAAAATCTGCGCGAACTAGGGCTTGGTATTATAAGTTTTGGATGAGGTTTCATAACAATCTGGCTGCTGTTATTTGTTGGTGTTAATGAAGTAATATTAGCAAGATCTTCAAAAAACTGTATCGAAACTGGTTTATTGGTACCATAGGTAGGAGCGGATAGATTGCATCCCGTTAAAACAAAGCACACCCCTAAAATTCCTATTGGAAATATTTTTATTTCACGTTTTCTCACTGCCTATTCCATTTCCTAGGTGTATGGCTGATTAATATTCCCGTTATTTATGAGAGAACGGTCCATACACAAATCTCCCCCCTGCAGATAAAACAACGGAATTTTTTTCGTACCACAAAAAACTATATTCATCAATATGAGAAATTTACTTGCATTTCTTTCCTTTGATCTAAAATTTTAAATCTTACCAAGAATCTGCAATTCCCGCAAAGCAGCTGCATCACGAGCAGAAACATCCGGATAAGCTGGATCACTCCCAACATCTTGTGTATAACGCCATGATCGAGCACATTTTTTTCCTAATGCTTTCTCTGGATATACACCAACATCTTCAACATCATTCAAAGTAAAAGCATCGGAAGGTATTGTATTCTGCGTAATTGTGAGTGCACTGGTAATACAGATCTCCGCCATATCCACATTTTCTAATGCTTCTCGTAAAGCTGGATTGGGAATAAAAACAACAGGAGCGGCTTCTAACGAGGATCCAATACGCTTATCAACGCGTTCAAGCTCTAAAGCACCTGTAACAACTTTACGGACCTGCCGAATTTTTTTCCAACGCTCAGACAAAGATTGGTTTTGCCACTCTTTTGGTACAAAGCGAAATTGTTCCAAATGCACCGATTGGCTTTCTGGATAACGCTCTAACCAAGCTTCTTCCATAGTAAAAGGCAACATTGGAGCAAGCCATGTTACCATACGCTCAAAAATCTCACGGACAACATGCAAGGAAGCCTTACGTTTTTTTGATGAAGGCGCATCACAATAAAGAGAATCCTTGCGGATATCAAAATAAAATGCCGATAACTCAATGATTGAAAAATCCAATAATGCACGCATAATCTTTTTAAAATCAAATTCATCATAAGCGCGATTAATCAACTGATTAAGTTCAAAAAGCCTATGCAATATAAATTTTTCAAGATCTGGCAGTGCGCCATAAGATATTTCTTCTCCATCATCATGTGCTAAAGTTCCAAGCATCCAGCGAATTGCATTGCGTAGTTTACGATATGAATCCACATTTGTTTGAAGGATTTTCTTGCCTAAACGCTGATCTTCCCAATAATCAGTTGTCATAACCCAGAGACGAAAAATATCAGCTCCAGATGTTTTAATGATCTCTTGTGGAACAACTGTATTGCCTAAAGATTTAGACATTTTCTTACCATTCTCATCCAAAGTAAAACCGTGTGTGATCACCGCCTTATAGGGAGAGCAAGCACGCGTACCACAGCTTTCCAAAAGAGAAGATTGGAACCATCCGCGATGTTGATCTGAACCTTCAAAATAAACATCAGCAGGCCATTTCAAATCAGCCCGATCTTCTAACACAAAGCTATGGCTTGCTCCAGAATCAAACCAAACATCCAAAATATCATAAACCTGTACCCAAGGCTCATGGGCACGCTCACCTAAAAAACGTTCACGTGCTCCTTCAGCAAACCATGCATCTGCCCCTTCTGCTTCAAAAGCTTGTAAAATACGCTCGTTAACACCTTCATCTTTCAGAATAACACCATCCTCATTGGCAAAAATACAAATAGGAACACCCCAAGAACGCTGACGAGAAAGAACCCAATCAGGACGATCTTCTATCATAGAAGCTAGGCGGTTTTGCCCAGAGGATGGCACAAAACGCGTTTTTGAAACAGCTTCCAAAGCCCGACTACGTAAAGTTGAACCATCCCCAAAATCTTTATCCATTGAAATAAACCATTGCGGTGTATTGCGAAAAATAACGGGTTTTTTTGAACGCCAACTATGGGGATAGGAATGCTTTAAACGCCCCCGTGCAAACAATCGATCTGCTTTGATTAAAGCATTAATGACCTCTTTATTGGCATCACCCATTTTTCCATTATCATCAATAATACGTGCAGGCCCCCCTTCACGATCTGGCCCCAAACCCGGAACATCTTTCGTATAGAACCCCGCATCATCAACAGGAAACGGTATAGATGAATCAATCCCCGCTTTCTCCAGTAAGGACTTATAATCATTCCAAATTTCAAAGTCCTCACGCCCATGGCTTGGTGCTGTATGAACAAAACCTGTACCAGCACTCTCTGTTACGTGCGAACCATCAAGCAATGGAATTTTAAAGTTATACCCCCCAGCCAAACCTTTGAGTGGATGAGAAAGAACAAGAGCCTTCAATTCTTCAGCAGAAATAACACGCAAACGCTTCAAAACAAGTTTGGCTTTTTCTGCACAACTCATAGCTAAAGCGTCTGCAAAGAGAAGTTTTTCCCCAGCTTGAGGACCAAAATCATTTTCAGCACTTTCAACTTCGTAAACACCATAAGAAATCTGCGAAGAATAACTCACTGCACGGTTAGCTGGAATTGTCCACGGTGTTGTTGTCCAAATGACGACATAAGCACCATATAAATCATCAGAATTTGCTTCAAAAACAGGAAATTTAACCCAAATCACCTCTGATTCATGATCATGATATTCAATCTCAGCCTCTGCCAAAGCCGTACGCTCCACAACAGACCACATCACCGGCTTGGAACCACGATAAATCTGATCTGACATAGCAAATTTTATCAATTCACTGGCAATGCGTGCTTCTGCATGAAATGCCATTGTAGCATAAGGCGTGTTAAAATCTCCCACGACACCAAGGCGTTTAAATTCTTCACTTTGAACGGTTACCCAATGCTGTGCAAATTCACGGCATTCTTTGCGAAACTCGTTAAGAGGTACTTCATCCTTATTTTTTCCTTGTGCTCGATATTTTTCTTCAATTTTCCATTCAATTGGAAGCCCATGGCAATCCCAACCAGGTACATAGTTTGCATTGAAACCGCGCATTTGGAATGAACGGACAACCACATCCTTTAGAACTTTGTTTAAAGCATGCCCGATATGAATATGACCATTGGCATAAGGTGGACCATCATGAAGAATATAAAATGGACGATCTTTTGCTTGTTGGCGCAATTGCGCATAAAGCCCCATATTTTCCCAACGCGCCATCAATTCAAGCTCTTTTTGCGGAAGCCCTGCACGCATAGGAAAATTTGTCTGTGGGAGATAAAGAGTTTTTGAATAATCTATTGTTTCATTTTTCACAGCCATTGTGAAATATCCCTGTCCACTTTTACGATTTCATTTTTGCATAACTTCCCTGAACCCTGCAACTCTGGTTTTTATCTATAGGGAAAGCCGAGCTTATTATTCGTATTAAGCAGCGATCAGGAAAATATATCATCACACTCTATGGGCTTTATCATGAAATTCACAAGAAAAGAAACCAAAAAGTGATCTTTAAAAAAATAAAGGCTCCACTGTCAGTGGAGCCTCTTAGAAATTTACTCTTTAAAAAATTAGAATTTATAAGCTACACCAACACGGAAATCATTGGTTTTGTAGCTAATTTCAAGTTTTTCCTTTGCAAATTTCTTTTTACCAAAATCAGAGTAACGATATTCTGCACGTACAATCACATTATCCAGAAGCGAGAAATCAACGCCACCACCAAGTGTGTAACCAATCATGGTTTTTGTTTCATCAGCTAAGTTCTTAGAAGAAACGACGCTTCCATCCTCATCCTTAACGGATATTGATATAGTGTCATGGAACTGCCCATAAGCAATACCACCAGCAAGATAAGGCATAAAGCGATCAACAGCAAAACCAATACGTACCCGTGTAGCACCACTCCAATTTTGTTTGAAAGTATGACTTAAAGTTTCAACTTCATCCTCTTGATCAAGACCAAGTTCAGAAGCCATCCTTTTCATTTGTTCTATACCATATACACTGGAATCGCCCTTATCCGCCGCTTGTGTACTCTGTGCTCCATGAGGACGGGAAGCATGTGAATGAGCACCAGAGCCATGCCCACCTGAGTGAGATGCACTATGATGAGCTCCGCTTGTTCCATTAGATGATCCTGATCTCGCAAGTACAAGTCTCCCTCCGCTCGGTACTGTTCTGTCTGCTGCTGATGGTTGTGATGTTGATGCGGTTGCTGCTGATTTTACAGACGCATCAGCTCCATTTGTCCCTCCCCCTGATGACTGATCTCCTTCATCTGATCTTCCCAATACGAGCGATGCTGACTGCCCTGCTGCTCCTGCACCTGCGCTGGAGGATGCTGGTTTAGGTGAAGCTGGATTTGATCCATTTCCCCCTACTACTACTGCTGGTAGCCTTGCATCTGATCTTGCCAATGATACCGATGATGATTGCACTGATCTTCCCTCTGTCCCTGAGGGGGTTGATGATACTGCCGACCCTGCAGACGGTAGCGCTGATCCTCCTGGTGTTTTTGCCCCCCCCGTCACTGTTGTTCTTGCTGTTGTATTAACATTGCCAGAACTTCTAGCTGTTGCGGATTGACTTGATTGCCTTGCTCCTGCATTTGATTGTTGAGCTGGCCTTTCTTGTCCAGTTTGTGCTTGATTGGATCGCGTTGTAACAGTTTCTGCTGACGCAGAAGCTACTGCTGTAGTTCCTCCACCTGTTCCTGTTGCTGCTTGTGCGGCTCGTGCTTGTGTTCCTGTTGCTTGGTTTGTAGACGCTTGTGGGTTTGCGGATCTGCGAGATCTTACGACTGCATTTTCTACTGTAGTGTTATCAACCGCACCTATGGGAATGGTCTTTGTGTGTTTTTTTCCAGATATCATTAAATCCGTATCGACACCAAAAATAAAGTTATCACCGAGGTCAATATTAGAACCTGCATAAAAACCACCTACAAAACCTGAAAGTTTAGGAGAGAACTCTTTATCTAGTGGAAAACTCTTTTTTTGATCAACAAGAGCCAGATCAGCTTTGCTCGAAAAACCACCAGCTTGGACACCTAAATAAAGACCTGTCCATGAAAAAGTAGGCGCGACAATGGTAGAAGAAGTCGATGATGCTGGCTGATGGGGAATCATAACATCAGCAGCTAATGCTGTAGACGCTGAAATTAAAGAAAAAATAGATGCCGTTATTAAACGTTTTGTATTCATAAAATATCTCCAAATATCCAAAATGAAATGTATATAGGGTATCTTCTTTGAAAGATCTGTAGCAAAAATGACACACTCACAAAAAAATAAAGAATTTTTGAAAATAAAACTTCTTAAACTTTTAATTTTGCATTCAATGAGAATTTGTAAACTAAATTACACTAAAATTATGTGTCTTAAAGTTGGATTCATTTTCATTAAATTTTCGCATAACTAACTGTTAATGATAATATTCTTTATAAATTTCTTTTTACCGAAATCTGAATAACAGTATTCTGCATGCAATAAGCTATCATCTGTTATTGCAAAATCAGTGCCAGCGCAAACAGTGAAATCAAATATTGCCTTTTTTAAAACCAAGCGCCTTTAAAGTTTCATCTATTTACCAGTATGATCTACTTTTGGTGCTTTAGCACTAGTATTTTGTATCTAAAATTCAGAAAAACAAAGGACTTATTCAAACATTCGCAAAAAAACTTTTAGATTCTTTGCATAAACATCTTCATCTAGTAATATCACTTTGATTTATAAGGATAACTTATTGTTTTCATGTTGAATGAAAAAACTAAGACTGTAGGATTCTATCATTTAAAATCTGTTCCAGATTGTATTAATCAAAACCATGTCTCTCGATAGCGAAAACAGTCTGTGGATAAAAAACATTAAAAGAATTTTCAATGCCTCTTATGAACGCTTTTAACAGCCAAAGTCTGTCTACAACATTGGTAGCTGGCAAAGTGTATGGTGGTGCTAGCTTGCTCTTTTTATTAAGCGTGTAAAGATAGTGGTGCCCTATAAATTTTATATTATTTCATTGGGAGGTTATACCGTCTTATATCACTCACGGATACTGACATGAAGTGGGCTTGATGTACTTTGAAAAATATTTCTTTAAAAACAAATGTGTAATACGCAATAAAAAGTGTATTCTGTTTAGGGTGTTCTGTTTTGCATGAGGAGTTTTAACAGTTTTTTTGTAATCTATTTATATGTGTGTAATAATATGTATTATGGGTAGATTTATTGGGATAGGTAAGGCATCTCAAGCTTTGGGTGTTTCGATTAGCACTTTACGCCGTTGGAAAGGTGAAGACAAAATTCTTTCTGAGCATACGGTAGTAAATCACCACCATTATGACCTATCCAAGCTGAGACCTGAGCTTTTCCATTCAAGAGAACTGTTACAAAAAAATATTGCTTATGCTCGTGTATCGAGCCATGATCAAAAAGACGATTAGAGCGATAAAAACAGGCTCTCGAGCTTTATTATGCAAGCCAAGGTTGGACTTATGAAATCATCTCTGATTGAGGGTAGATTCTATAAAAAGAATGCAATAAACAAAAATATAAGACAATGCACCATCTTCATTTTCATTATTTAAAAGACATTATTTAAAAGACGTTGCTCTACATGCTTTTGAAAATCATAAAGCTAAATTAAAAGAAGATGGTAAAGTTGGAAACTCATTTCTATTTTTACATCTTCATATTCTTTCCCAATGAGACTGTAGTTCCCAAATTACTCAAACAGATATATGCAATACGCTCGCTCTAATCTAACATATGCAGAGTAAATTTAGTCACTGATTATGATCTTTCCCTATTTCTGAGATTAATTGGAATACTTTTCACTTAGGCGCAGAATGATAGGCCTGATATAAGATTTTATGTAATCAGCAGCTATAAAACTGATGTACCCCACCAATTCGCCCTCTATAATATAAAAATTTTCTTTAAAGTCTTATGGCACAAAATGATACAATAAAAATAGAAGGGATTAAGAGAGATAGAATAGAGAGCTAATAAAATAAAGGCCCCGTTAAACGAGGCCTTAGTATTTTTTATGCTTTTAATTTTATTTTTATGAAATTAGAATTTGTAAGCGACACCTACACGGAAGTCATTGGTTTTGTAATTGAATTCACGTGTATCGTTTGCGAATTTCTTTTTACCAAAATCGGAGTAACGGTATTCTGCACGTAAAAGAACGTTGTCTGTCATTGCAAAGTCAACTCCACCACCAATAGTGAAACCAACCATTGTCTTTGTTTCATCAGCCCAAGCACCACCAGTCAAATCTACGGTTTGCTTATTTTCTACTGGTGGGGTGTCATCCCCTCGAGTTTCCTGTTCAACAGTTCTCTTTCCTTTTCCTGCAACGGATTGAATACCCTGTACCTGCGCATAGGCAATACCACCAGCAACATAAGGCATAATACGATCAACAGCAGCAAAACCGATACGGACGCGCGTAGCACCAGACCATTTTTCTTTGTAACTATGCGTTTCTGTTGCCTTATCGCCTGTTTGAAACAGTTGCTGACCTTTTAGTTCAACCTTAGCTTTTTTAAGGGCAGTATTAAAATCTGTTGCCTCTTGTTCAGTAAGAGTCAATTCACGGGCTTTTTTTGATTCTTCACGGTCTGCCCAAACTGCATCGGTTTCAACACCCAAAATCAAACCATTTCCAAGGTCTACGTTAGACCCAGCATAAATACCCCCCATGAAACCAGAAGGACTAGGAGTGTTATCCTTTTTGAAAAGTTCTTTATCTGCTCCTAGAGCAGTTATTTTAGTTTTACTCGAAAAGTTGCCAACTTGACCACCAAGATAAAAACCTGTCCAAGAAAACGAAGGGGCTGCAACAACTGCTGGCGCGACTTCATGAGGGATTGCCACGTCAGCAGCTTGTGCTGCAGAGGCAGAAATTAAAGCGGCAACAGAAGTTGCTATTAAAAATTTTGTATTCATAATTTTGCTCCTAAATTAACTATGAAATGACCTTACAAAATTATAGATAAAAAAGCTGTAGTAAAAATGTCACAATATATACAAATAAAAACCCAGAAAATAGGTTTTTTGTCAAAGTCAAGATCTTTTGAAAATTTAATTTTTTATTAATACTTTTTATTCATAATCGCACTTTTGATGAAATTAGAACTTGTAAGCAACCCTACACGAAAGTCATTGGTTTTGCAGCCTAGTTTAAGGTAATCCTTTTTACATTCCTCCTTACCAAAGTCTGAGTAACAGTATTCCGCACGAAGCAGAATATGATCTGTCATCGCGAAATCTATACCACCACCAAGGGTGAAACCCATCATCGTTTTTGTTTTATCAAATACTTTAGCAGAAGCGATTTCGGCACCATTAGCTCCTTCCGCCTTAAGAGAATCGACCACTTGCAGCTGCGTATAAGCAATACCACCAGCGAAATAAGGCATAATGCGGTCAACTGCTGCAAAACCAATGCGAACGCGTGTAGCACCAGACCATTTTTCTTTTAAAGAGGAGCTCTTTACACGTTTATCATTCGTCGTGATATTAACAATATCTTTTCCTGAAGCAGGTGTAGCTTTAGCAGCTATAAGCTTATCTTTGAAAGTTTGAAGGCCTGTTGCCCAATAACTTCTGAATGCGTTTTTGATTCTTCGCGGTCTGCCTAGACTGCATCGGTTTCAACACCTAAAATGAGGCCATTTCCAAGATCTACGTTGGAACCTACATAGATACCACCTATGAAACCGGAAGGCTTAGGTGTTAAATCTTTATCTGAAGTTTTTTCTTTTGTCTCTAAATCAAATACATCAACTTTGACTTAAAAAGTTGCTAACTTGAGCACCAAGATAAAAATCTATCCAAGAAAACGAAGAGGCTGTGATAACTACTGGGGCTGTTTCACGAAGGAATGATAATATCAGAAGCTTGTGCCGCAGAAGCTCCAGCCATAGCGATAATAGACGTTATGACTAAAGATTTTATATTCATAAACTTTGCTTCTCATTTATTTACGAGGACGGTGTTATAGGATTAGAGAAAGAAACGCTGTAGTCAACATTATACAATCATAGGAAATGAAAGAGACGCAAGATAAAGTCATTTCATAACTTCACGTTTCACAAGAAATTGTAAGTTATGAATACGTATAATTTATTGATTTTACTTCGTAATTATTGCCTGTCGTTTATGATAATCTTTTTACACCTCCAATAAATATGGGGTGTGTAATAATATAACAGAGGCTCCGTCTTTAACAGAGCCTCTTGGAAGTTTATTTCGTTTTTTACGAAATTAGAACTTGTAAGCGACACCTACACGGAAATCATTGGTTTTGTAAGCTATTTTATTCCCGTCCTTTACAAATGCTTTTTTACCGTAGTCTGAGTAACGGTATTCTGCACGCAACAGAACATTGTCTGTCATTGCAAAGTCAATACCACCACCTACAGTGAAACCAACCATTGTTTTTGTTTCATCAAACACTTTAGCAGAAGCGATTTCGGCACCATTAGCTCCTTCCGCCTTAAGAGAATCGACCACTTGCAGCTGCGTATAAGCAATACCACCAGCGAAATAAGGCATAATGCGGTCAACTGCTGCAAAACCAATGCGAACGCGTGTAGCACCAGACCATTTTTCTTTTAAAGAGGAGCTCTTTACACGTTTATCATTCGTCGTGATATTAACAATATCTTTTCCTGAAGCAGGTGTAGCTTTAGCAGCTATAAGCTTATCTTTGAAAGTTTGAAGGCCTGTTGCCCAATAACTTCTGAATGCGTTTTTGATTCTTCGCGGTCTGCCTAGACTGCATCGGTTTCAACACCTAAAATGAGGCCATTTCCAAGATCTACGTTGGAACCTACATAGATACCACCTATGAAACCGGAAGGCTTAGGTGTTAAATCTTTATCTGAAGTTTTTTCTTTTGTCTCTAAATCAAATACATCAACTTTGACTTAAAAAGTTGCTAACTTGAGCACCAAGATAAAAATCTATCCAAGAAAACGAAGAGGCTGTGATAACTACTGGGGCTGTTTCACGAAGGAATGATAATATCAGAAGCTTGTGCCGCAGAAGCTCCAGCCATAGCGATAATAGACGTTATGACTAAAGATTTTATATTCATAAACTTTGCTTCTCATTTATTTACGAGGACGGTGTTATAGGATTAGAGAAAGAAACGCTGTAGTCAACATTATACAATCATAGGAAATGAAAGAGACGCAAGATAAAGTCATTTCATAACTTCACGTTTCACAAGAAATTGTAAGTTACAAGTATGTATCAGTCATTGATTTAGCGCGTAATTATTGCCTGTCGTTTATAAAAATCTTTTTAAGGAAGTCTAAATAATATCTTTTCCACCCCCGACAAATATAGGGTATGTAATATATAACAACAGAAAATAATAGAGGCTCCGTCTTTGACAGAGCCTCTTGGACGTTTATTTCGTTTTTTTACGAAATTAGAATTTGTATGCAACGCCAACACGGAAATCATTGACTCTGTATTGAAGTTCAGCTGTATCTTTAAAGTATTTCTTTTTACCGTAGTCTGAGTAACGGTATTCTGCACGCAACAGAACATTGTCTGTCATTGCGAAGTCAACACCAGCACCAAGGGTGAAACCAACAAGGGTCTTTGTTTCATCATATACGTTACCAGAAGCAACAACCTTATTAGCATTTTCACCAGCAGCGCTACCTTTTTTCACTTCAATTGCGGAGATGCCTTGCATCTGCGTATAAGCAACACCACCAGCGATATAAGGCATGATACGATCAGCAGCAAAACCAATGCGAACGCGTGTAGCACCAGACCACTTTTCTTTCAGAGTAACACTTTCGGTGTATGCATCTCCGTTTGCAACTTTTAGACCATCTTTCACTGGAATCTTAGCGTCTGTAAGGATTTTAGTAATACCTTCAGCAGTTTTATTTAATAGTCCTCCAACCGTATGTTCACCGTAATTAACTGTGTCTTTTTTACCAACAAAAGAGACATCTGTATCCAAGCCAAAGACTACACCACTGCCGAGATCAATATTGTAACCTGTGTATAGACCACCGATCATACCGGAAAACTTAAAACCGTTTGAAAAGTTATCAGATTTTATTGAACGACCACCAATCTGAGCACCAAGATAAAAACCTGTCCAAGAATAGGCAGGGGCTGCTGCGATAACTGCTGGGGCTGTTTCACGAGGGATGATAACATCAGCAGCTTGTGCTGCAGAAGCTGCTGCCATAGCGATAACAGAAGTTGTTACTAAAGATTTTATATTCATAAACTTTGCTCCTAATTTATTTATGGGCACAGTGCTACAAGATTACAGAAAGAAAAGCTGTAGTAAAAATGATACAGTCACAGAAAATGGAGAACACATCCCAGATAAAATCGCTTCATAGCTTTGTTTTGCACGAAAAACCTAAAAAATATATATAAATAACTTATTGATTTTAAATGTAATTAGTGTTTATAGCTTATGAATTAAGCCTTTTTATAAAATCTGAATAATATCTTTTTAAATCCACAATAAATTATGTATTGTGTGATAATATAGCAACAAAGAATAACAGGGACTCTATCAAGGATAGAGCCCCTTTGTTATTTAACTTACCATCTGTTAAAATTTGTAAGCAACGCCAACTCGGAAGTCATTGGTTTTGTAAGAAGTCTCATATTTATCATTTGAGAATTTCTTTTTACCAAAATCAGAGTAACGATATTCTGCACGAACAATAACGTTATTGGTCATTGCTAAATCAACACCAGCACCAAGGGTGTAACCAACAAGTGTCTTTGTTTCATCAGACAAAGTACCAGAAGCTATGACTTTATCTGAATCTTTATCTGTTATTGAAATCGATGCAGTATCTTGAAGCTGTGTATAGGCGATACCACCAGCAACATAAGGCATAATACGTTCAGCAGCAAAACCAATACGTACACGTGTCGCACCAGCCCACTTTTCTTTAAAGGCGAAACTGTGGGTTCGTTTAGCACCGGGTTTAAGTGCATCTTTACCAATATTAATTCCAGATTCTTGTAATATCTTGTTAATATAATTTATGTGATTTTGAGCAATGACATATGTCTTTCCTGTCTTCGTGTCATCTTTATTAGACCACATGATATCTGTATCAACACCTAAAATAAGGCCATTGCCGAGATCAATATTGGAGCCTGCGTAAAGACCACCCATGAAACCAGATAGTTTAGGCAAATAATCATCATCTACCGGAATATTTTTTCCATTAGCAAGAATATCCATTTTCGTTTTACCCGAAAAACCACCAAGCTGCCCACCAAGGTAGAAACCTGTCCAAGAAAAAGTTGGAGCAACAACAACGGGAGCAACAGGTGTTGGACTGGGGGGAACAATAACATCTGCTGCTTGCGCCGCTGAAACTGAAACAAAAGCGAAAGCAGAAGCTGTTATTAACCATTTCATATTCATATTTTCTCTCCATAGCTGAATATTTATTTGAACACGTCATGTCATATAGAGCCCAAACTTCAGATATCTGTAGCAAAAATAGCACACTCATAAAAAAAACAAAAAGCCAATGAAAGCATCATGAATTGCTTGATCTGTAATAAATAAGAATTAAACTATGCCAATGCACAAATGATTTTCTCTCGTCACATTTGCTCTTCTTTATAAATTTTTCAAAAATATCTACGTTATCACCATGGAAAGCATGTGCTATTGTCTAATGAAAAATTATCCTTTTATATTCAAATGCTCTCATCTTAAACCACTGTATATTCAAGAAACAAAAATCATCCCTCTATACATCACAAACGAGCAAGTATGTGAAACCGTTAAAAAAACTAAAAATGTCACTTATGAATGTTCTCAATATCAAAAACAGCGAGAATTATTACGATATTGAGAACAGTCAAATGCAATCGTTCTATTTAAATTTATACAAATAACGTTTTTACATTCATCCTTAGCATGATCAAATGTGAAGGCTATGTATTTGTTTTTTTTTCATGAAAAGGATGCTTATATTATACATAAACTTGTATCGCGTATAAATAAGATTTCCAATAATTCACGGATTGAAACAAGACATGCAACTTGCCTGCTCTTTGTTTTTACTTTAGGCATTTATTGTTTTTAAATATTTACCATTTTTTGCTTATCTCAACCTCATAGAAAGTTTTTTCAGAGTTTTAGTTTTATTTGTAGGCTATCTATTTCATACTCTTTTATAAACTAAACTGTAAAAAATACCTCAAGACAGACAACTAGTATGATAAATGCTGAAATCTATATTAAAACTTCCCTAAAACAAAAAAGATGAAAGATCTTTCTTAAAGTTTTCACATCAAACTTTGCTTTGAAAGTCATTAATTGAGTAAACAATTTGGCAGAAAAAATATCTGATATTGAATCATAGACAAATAAAAAATATTTTATAAATTCTCTAGTCGAGCAATATATTGATTATAAATATAATTCATCATTTCGCATATTGAATAAGAAAGCCGAATATCGTCAGATTCTCTCATTCCAAACCGGTTGCATATTGCAATCAATCAAAACATTCTTGCACATTACAAGCAGGAAAAGCCGTTTTGATAAAAACTGTACAAGAAAGGACTAAAAACGCCTCTTATGAATCGTCTCACAGACCAAAGGCTGTCACAACATTGAGAGCTAGCAAAGTGTGTGATAAATGCCGGCTGCCCCATTCATAAGCGTAAAGATAGTGCTCTTCAATGGATTTACCATTATGCCCTTCATAAATGGCGTCACGAAATGGGCTTGGGAGCATTGAGAAGTACTTCTCTTAAACCAAACGCACGTAAGTATACAACTTACTGGCGTTTTATTCTTTGAAACACACTATAAAAGATCAAAAGTTTAGCATTAAAATAAATACTTGGTTTTCTCCTTGGTTTGGGTGAAGCGTTCTATAAGATCCTATCTGCAAATAGTCCAGATTTTTGTCGAGTGGATTTCATTTAGCTTCCCATTCATATAATTCACTTAACCAAGGGCTTTAAGACAAGTCCTTCACTGATTTTCCCCCACGTACTCTAAAAACACTCAACCAATGAGCTTTACATGCCTTATATAATGACACTTAAAATGACGATATTTATGGCATAACAAAGCACCCCAAATCTCTAGGCTATATTCGTCTAAACCCATGAATTTTGTCATGACTGATTGCTATTATACAGTGTTATTCGTTCACCGAAATCTCCCTGCTCGTATCTTTTCCGAACAGTACTCTTCATCCTCACCCTGCACAATCATAACACCCTTTAAACACACAGCCCCCCCTGTTTTCAAGTGATAAAAAATATTTCCTTCTCTTCAATTCTCGAGCATCATTATACCTCTTTATGTTGTTTTCTGACTTTTTAAAAACTCATTGGATTTCGTTCAGATAGGCTTGGCCGTTTTCCTTTCCCTGGTCCTTTTTTAGGCTTTTGAAACTTTTTTTTACCAGAATGTGATACAGGTACTAACTTAGCTGCTGTTATGCATTCGCTGTTATTTGTGCAAGAAAGTTCCATTTGAACAACTTCAGATAAGACTTTGCGAAGCTGTTCAGCAGAAAAAAGATCTATAGAAGGAACAGCAGCAGATATGCCCTCTTTTAACTTTTGAGACGCCAAAAAATTCGCACCCTGAGCGATAGAGATTGAAGCAAAAGTAGCAAAAGCTGTAATAAAATATTTTATGTTCATAAATTTAACCTCATTAAATATCCATAATGGGTTTTACCTAGTGCCTTCATTGCAAATTTCTAGAGAAAAATAATATGTTTATAGATAAAAAGTGAAAATCCTTAAAAATAAAACTTTGGGGCATTTTGATTTTAAAATAAAAGCAAATTGCCCTGTTCTGCCAACATAGAAATCACTTATTGAGTAATAAATAAAGGCGTGAAGTATCGTCTGAGAACAATAAACTACACGAATTTCACATCAACATATTGATTTATAAATTATAATTTATATTTCCTCACACAAAACGAGCCCCTCGAATATCAGAATATTCTCTCATTTCAAACTTGTTCATGATGCATTAAGCAAATTTATTCGCTCACACATCATAAATGAGATTTGTATATGGATAAAACTCTTGAAAAAATGGGGTATTCTTACGAATCTGTTTAAATGCAAAAGTTACTGCAGCATTTTGACTTAGTAAAAAGCGCTCTTACTGACTTGTTTCTAGCACACTTTTCTAGGAATTGTTCTTTGCATTGTTCAGTATAATCGTGGTTATCTTTATACATTAATCATATAATATATTGATTTATAATGATCGTTTAGCGTTATTTATATTGAATGAGAACTCTGAATACCATAAGATTCTCTCATTCCAAATCTTTCTCATGTTGAATCAATTAAACTATTTGTTTGCATGTTATAAGTGGGGAGAGCTGTGTAGACAAAAAAACTAAAAAAAGACTAAAAATACCTCTTATAGACCGTCTCAAGTGCCAAGGGCTATACACAAAACATTGGGAGTTAGCAAAATGTGTGATGGTAGCGGCTTGTTGCTCCATAAGCGTAAAAATGCGCTTGGGAACCGGTTTCTTTTAAAAAAAGCATATGAATTAGCAACGCAAATATATTCCGTTTAGGGCGTCCTGTTTTACATAAAGAACGTAAATCCATTAAAAATCTGAGAAACACAAGCATAAGGCAATGCGCAATCTCTATTACTTAACAGACATTGCTTTAGATACTTTTGAAAGTCGTAAAGCAGAATTAAAAATGATGGTAAGCATGAGATTTGGCTTTTACATTTACGCCTTCATATTCTCTCCCTTTAGGCTGTATACCGGCTTCAGAGATTTAAGTCTTCCAACCTACCATATGTTTCCAGCCTCTCCTCAAAATTGCTTTTTTTCAAATAAAAACTGTTACAAAAATAAAAAATACGAGTTCGAAAAAGTACTTTTATTGCCTAAACTTCAAATGAAATAGCTCTTAAGAATTTATTATAACTCTTACCAGAAAAGATGAGAGGATAAAATGCCCATAATGTACAAGCATTTTGTCCTCTCGTATCAATAATTGACTCCATTAAAAGCCAATTTTAAAGTTAGCTATGCGCAAAAATATCAACTTCCGCCCATCCTAAAAGATCAAGCCTAGCTCTCATAGGCAAAAATTGAAAGCATGCTTTGGCAACATTTTCTCGCTCTTCACGTCTTAAACGTTCTTCAAATATAACCTTTAAACGATGCAAATATAACACATCCGACGCAGCATATTCAATTTGCGCCTGTGATAACGTTTCTGCCGCCCAATCCGAAGATTGTTGCTGTTTAGAAATATTCACATTCAGCAATTCATTACAAATTTCTTTCAAGCCATGACGATCCGTATAAGTACGCGTGAGTTTCGAAGCAATCTTTGTACAAAAAATAGCCTCTGGCATAACACCAAATGTATGCGCTAAAATAGCAAGATCAAAACGCCCAAAATGGAATATTTTGGTGACTGCATTATCTCCAAGAAGCTTGACCAAATTAGGTGAACTCTTTTGTCCTTTAGCAATTTGTATAATATCGGCAGTACCATCTCCAGAAGAAAGCTGAACAACACATAAACGATCACGATGTGGTTGTAATCCTAAAGTTTCGGTATCAATCGCAATGGCATCAGTTTTATAATTGTCTAAGTTTGGTAAATCACCTTGATGAACGCGAATCTCAGCCATTTACCCTCCTACTTGCTAAAGCAGCAAGAATACGCGCCCAAGACCGCTGCCCCTTATGAAACGATTTTAAATTATACTTTTCATTAGGAGAATGAATACGGTCATCAGCCAGTCCAAAACCAACCAAAAGAGTTTCCATACCAAGAATTGACCGAAAATCTGCTACAATTGGAATCGAGCCCCCCATGGCTGTCAAGACAGCAGGAACTTCCCACTCTTGTGATAAGGCATCCTTCGCCTCCTTGATAAAAGATGAATCATCTGAAATCTGAAGTGCCGGAGAAGAACCGTGATTCTTAAATTCAACCTTACAATCAGCAGGAATTGAGCTACGTACATAATCACGCAACGCTTGGCGTATTTTCTCTGGATCTTGCTTATGTACTAAACGACACGATACTTTTGCACTTGCTTGAGAAGCAATAACCGTTTTCACCCCTTCCCCTTCATAACCTCCGCTAATACCATTAATTTCCATGGTAGGACGTGCCCATACAAGCTCTAAAATGCTCCGCCCTTTTTCACCAGCTGGAACGGAAAGCCCTATAGGACCAAGAAAACTTTCAGCAGTACAATTAAGCGCATTCCATGATTGTAAAATATGTGGAGGTGTTTCTTCAACCCCATCATAAAAACCAGGAAGCGTCACCTTATTATCTTCATTATGAAGTCCTGCTAAGATTTTCGTTAAAATATGAATGGGATTAGCTGCTACTCCTCCAAAATAACCAGAATGCAAATCACGATTCGCTGCTGTAACAATAATCTCTTCTGCCATAATTCCTCGAAGAGAAAGAGCAATAGACGGTGTATCCGCATCCCACATCGACGTATCACAAACCAATGCGCAATCAGCCTTAAGTTCATCTTTATTCGCTTTTAAAAAAGGAATAAGGGAAGGAGAAGCACATTCTTCCTCACCTTCACATAAGATAGTAACTTTAACAGGAAGCTGCCCTGTTTCTTTCTTAAATGCACGACATGCTTCAATAAAAGTCATCAGCTGACCTTTGTCATCTGAAGCTCCACGAGCACAAATAACTTTTTCTCCATCTCTCTCTTTTAAAGAAGGTGTAAATGGATCATCCTCCCATAAACTCAATGGATCAACAGGTTGAACATCATAATGTCCGTAAAACAACACATGCAAACAATCATCTGAAGGACCTGCATGATGCCCAACAACCATTGGATGACCCAGTGTATCACGGCGTGAAGCCTCAAAACCAATGCTTTTTAAATCCTCGACTAACCAATCAGCTGCTTTACGACATGCATCCTTGTAAACTGAATCTGTAGAAATCGATTGAAAACGTAGAAGAGAAAAAAGGCGTTCAAGGCTCTTTTCTATATTTCCGTCAAGATGTGTTAGTACTTTATTCAGCATAAAAAAACCTCTCAAGCCTTGCGTAATTATATTATAGATACGACGACTTTAAGCCTCTTGTAAGATTTTGCAAGACACCTTATTCATTTTTGACATTGTGAGCAGTAAAAACTTGAACGCCCAGCCTGTAAAATGCGCACAATAGGCGTTCCACACTCCAAACATTCCTTGCCTTCTCGTCCATAAACTGAAAAAGCATGCTGAAAATAACCAAGTGAACCATCTATATGCATATAATCACGTAAAGAAGAGCCACCAGACAAAATGGCTTCAGAAATCACATTGCGTATATTCTGTGCTAAAGAATCTACCAATTCACATGCACGTGCCGTTTTTGATGCCAATGTAAATGCACCACGTTGTGGAGACAAACGACTCCGCCAAAGTGCTTCGCAAACATAAATATTCCCAAGACCTGCAACAATAGACTGATCAAGTAAAACGCTCTTGAGAGACATTTTTTTATTAACAAAAGCCTCTTGTAAATAACGACCAGAAAAAGAATTACTCATAGGTTCAAGCCCTAGCTTATTTAAAAGCGGATGTTCATGAAGCTTATCCGTATCAACTAAAAGCATAAACCCAAAGCGACGCACATCATTATAAATAAGATGATAAACTTCACCATCCCTTGTCTGAATATCCATGACAAAATGATCATGCTTAACTGATTTATTTGTCGTTGAAAAAGCTGTTCTTAAAAGATCATTCTCTATACGCCATGAACCAGACATTCCTAAATGGCTTAAAATCGTTTCATCCTGAGAAAGATGAAATAATAAATATTTCGCACGCCGACCAAGTTCTATAATTGTTCTGCCAATGAGGCGCTCAGAAAAAGCCTCAGGAAAAGGAAAGCGTAAATCTCTACGATTAAGTCTGACAGATACTATCTGTGCATCAGTTACAACAGACTCAAGCCCACGACGAACTGTCTCTACTTCAGGAAGCTCTGGCATCTCTCTTCTTTAATAATTATACACTTTCCAATTATATCACCGATAAATTGACTTCTTCCCCTCCCCCTCAAAAAACGAAGATTTCCTCTACATCTGCTCTATAAACAACTCAAATTCTTGATGAGTGGATTTCACTTGGCTCCCTACTCATGTGAGTCACTTAACTAAAGGCTTTATGGTCAAGCCCTGCCTTGAATATATATCACACACTTAAAAATACTTAACGTATCAATGAGGCTTACATCCCATCCCACCAAACAGAATTAAGCCCATTCACCCCTACGAAATACAGGAACTCTTACGCCATCTTGGGTAATGCCATCTATGTCAATTTCACCAGAACCAATCATCCAGTCAATATGAATGACACTTTTATTCCCACCACGTGCTGCAATCTCTTCTGACGTCAATGATGCCCCATCTAAAAAGCATTTGGAATAACACTGTCCTAAAGCAATATGACATGCAGCATTTTCATCAAATAAGGTATTATAAAAAAGGAGGTCACTCTTAGAAATTGGTGAAGAATGGGGCACAAGAGCAACTTCGCCCAATCGGCTTGCCCCCTCATCACTTTGCAAAACCTGTTGCAAAACTTCCTGCCCCGTTGATGCACGTGCCTCAACAATACGCCCTGCTTCAAAACGTACTTCAATATTATCAATCAGTGTTCCTTGATAGGAAAGTGGCTTTGTTGAACGAACAAAGCCTTCCACCTTATGAGCATGAGGAGTCGTGAAAACTTCTTCTGTCGGAATATTCGGATTACAAACAACACCATTTTGAGCAATGGATGCACCACCATGCCATTCATGATCATCTGCCAAACCAACAGTTAAATCAGTCCCTGGCCCTGTAAAGTGTAAGGCAGAAAAACGCTGCTCATTAAGCCAAGATGATCGTTTCTTTAAATTTTCGTTATGGACAATCCACACATGTATCGGATCTTCTTCTGTAACACGTGAAGCAGAAAAAATTGCATCGGCTAATTTTTTAATCGCTTCATTAAGTGGCAAAGAAGGAAACATCGTCTCAGCCCATCCTGCTGTTGGATAAGCAACAATTGACCAATTTATAGAAAAATTCGATATTTTTTTGAGAGCAGGCTGGTAAGCTAGTGAGGTCGCCTTATTCAAACGCGCAATCTTATCAAAATCTTGATTGGAAAGGAGCAAAGGATTATCACCAACAATCGCTAAACGTGCTGCCCCATTTTCAAAAGCCTTCGCCATTCCCTCATAGAGCCAAGAAGGGGCACAATCAAAACTATCTGTATGGGCGTTTTCAAAACGTGTAAGCAATAACATATCATCACTAAAAATTGGTGTAATGACACCAGCACCAACCTTATAAGCATGATATGCAATACGCCGAACAAAAGGTAATGCTGAAACTGGAGCCGTCAAAACAAGATCCTGCCCCTCTTGTAAATTCAACCCCACTTTTACTGTAATTTCTGCAAGACGATTAAGCATTTCAGGCGAAACTGTCTCATGAATATCAAAGTACATTACCAATACCCTTCTTTAAATAAAATGCGTTCTTTGCGTCGTCATATTATAAATTGTTTTTCAGATCCTTTGAGTTCACTTTCTCTACGTATATTTATGCGTGTCATTGTATATTTATGCGTGTCATTATCGCTAAAAAGTTCACTTAATTCATAAACTGAAATGGGTGTATAACCCTTCTTTGGTCGTGAAAAACTTATCAGTTTCTGTGTCGTTTTTCTAACATTGCAACAATTGCATTTAACTGATCTGATGAAGGAAAAGTCATAATCGTTTTATTTTCCTCTTTCCTAGCTAAATGTTGAGGTGCATAGGTAGGAATAGGAACTTTATCAAGCTGTACCATAGCAAAAGGCGCAGGATATGCCGTCTTGGACTGTGCTACTTCTGTCGAAGGAGATGCTCTTTTCTCTGCCTTTACTCCTCTACTTTCTAAGCCTTCATCTATAAAGCTTGGTGCATGACCTGAACGTTCTTGAGCAAAAGCATAAGCAACATCATAAGGGCGATTATTTGTAGGAACTTGAAGTTCGCCATCACGTGATCGTTTTTCATAAAAAGCATTCCCCCCTGCAACCCGAACATAATGCATGTTTTTATACGGAAAAGACAAACCAGCAGTATGAAAAAACTTAGCGTTTTTAACTTTCTTATCTCGTTCACCCCGTAAAACAGCATCAGCCGCCTCTCTTACACGAGCAACAGATGCTTTCTCCGTCATAGGACGCGTTAAAACACCGGGAGCAAACTGCTTATATTGACCAACAACACCACAAATCGTCTTAGGATAGGCGGTTGAATTAACACGATTCATAACAACCGTCCCAACAGCAATCATTCCTTCACGGCTTGTGCGATTTGATTCAAAATACATCGCTCGCATAAGACATTGACGCTCTGTTAATGGATATGTAACTGTTCTTGTCTTATTATTATTTACTTTTCCAGTCTCTAAATGATTTGAAGCACATCCCACAACAACTAACGGTGCTACACAACAGGTAACAAAAACATTCCAACGATTTTTTTTCATCTTATGCAACACATTCCTATAATCTCTGAGCTATTCAAATTTTGAAATGAGCTTTAAATGTATCTCTCAATAAAGTACATAGCTAATCGTTACCACTCAGTAAAATTTTAATACAAGAAGTAATCAAAAAATATCTATGCAAAATAAAAAATAAAAAAACCTTAATTTCCAAATCAATATTGTTATTCTTCATGGTCCAATATAGGACATAATAACCCACACGTTTCAATTACAATAAAGTAACACTATCCACTTCTTCTCTTCTACATACGAAAAAATCTGGATACCAAAACTCTTTGCATTGATATTGAAAAAATAGCACAGATACCCCCTTTAATATAAAATTTTAACAAAATGATCTGAAAGGAAATTCCCCTAGAAAACTCCCCTCCGGCCACAATACGAGTGATGATATCATCCAATATACAAATATGTCAAACCAAGAGTTAACAATCTACTATGCTTCTCTGAAAAAGCTCTTTGTTGCTTCTTTGTGCTTTTCCATAATATGGTTATCTTATTCTTTCTATAGCTGCACTATAAGAAAATGCTCATATATCTACAAACTTATTTTATACATATAAGAAAAATTTTAATCTATTTTCTTCTCACCTACCCCAACTTTATAAGTAAGGTCATCGCGAGGACGATCAGAAGACATATGGTAACCCGTTATGATATAATGCAGCATTTCAGCAATATTAGTAACATGATCACCAATTCGTTCAATATTTTTTAAACAAAACAGTAAGTGCGTACAAACCGTAATATTTCGCATATCTTCCATCATATATGTCAAAAATTCACGAAAAAGAGAAGTATACAAAGCATCAATCTTCTCATCACGCTCACGCACAGCGTCAACACGCTCTAATAGACGACTCGTATAAGCATTTAAGACTTCTTTTAATTGATTGAGTGCTAAAGCTGTAATTGTTTCAAGCCCATGATAAACAGAAGCAGATTGACGTATTTCTGAAAGTGCAACAGTCCTTTTAGCAATGTTTTTGGCCATATCCCCAATCCGCTCAAGATCAGAAGAAATACGAATGGCTCCAATAATTTCACGCAAATCAACAGCCATCGGTTGGCGTTTGCAAATAATAGCAACCGCTTTTTCATCAATGTCACGTTCTGCTTCATCTAAAAACGCATCATCGGCAATCACTGACGTTGCAAGTTGAAGATCACTACATACAACCGATGCGACAGAACGTTCAATCATCCTTTCTGCATGGCTCCCCATTTCTTTAATCCTTGCTTTTAAATATTTTAGCTCTGCATCATAAGAACGGACAGTATGGTTCGTAGACATATTTTACACTCCTCAATTCACCTATCCAAAACGCCCCGTAATATAATCTTGTGTCCGTTGCTCTTTTGGTGAGGTAAAGATCATTTCAGTCGCACCAACTTCTACCAAATGCCCTAAATGAAACATAGCCGTATATTGAGAAACACGTGCGGCCTGTTGCATGGAATGCGTTACGATAACAATTGTATAATTTTGCCGTAACGCATCGATAAGCTCTTCAATCCGTGCCGTCGCAATGGGATCAAGAGCTGAACAGGGCTCATCCATCAAAATAACTTCAGGACTAACCGCAATAGCACGTGCAATACACAAACGCTGTTGTTGTCCCCCTGATAAACTTGTTCCAAGATCATGAAGACGGTCTTTTACTTCTTCAAACAAACCTGCCTGCCTCAAACTCTTTTCAACTACATCATGCAATTCAGAGCGCGTTTTAACTAAACCATGAATGCGCGGACCATACGCAACATTCTCAAATATAGATTTTGGAAAAGGACTGGGCTTTTGAAAAACCATTCCAACACGGGCACGCAATTCTACAACATCAATCCTCTGGTCATAAATATTCTCTCCATCTAAGGTAATAAGACCGGTTGTTTTAGCGCCTTCAATCGTATCATTCATACGGTTAAAACAACGCAAAAAAGTCGACTTTCCGCATCCTGATGGACCAATCAAAGCAGTTACTTGATGTTCAGGAATATCAAGTGTAATACCATGGAGTGCTTCTTTGCCTCCATAAGAAACCTTCACATCCTGACCGCGCATTTTAATCTTCATTACAAAAATTCACCTTACAAAAATCTTATCAAAGCTGTTATTTTATTAAAACTACTGGCGGCGTTCAAATCGTTGACGTAACAAAAACGCAGAAATATTCATGATTGCAAGAAAAATCATTAATACAATAATAGCACCTGACGTCTTTTCAACAAAAGCGCGCTCCGCTTCACCCGCCCACATAAAAATTTGAACAGGTAAAGCCGTTGCTGGATCCATGGGGGTCGTAGGAATATTAACAACAAAAGCAACCATTCCAATTAAAAGCAAAGGAGCTGTTTCACCCAAAGCCTGAGCGACTCCAATAATTGTGCCGGTTAAAATACCAGGCGCAGCCAAAGGAACAACATGATGAAAAATCATTTGTGTTTTTGATGCTCCCAGTCCTAAAGCTGCTGCACGAATAGAGAGAGGAACAGCACGCAGAGCAGAACGTGTTGCAATAATAATCGTGGGAAGAGTCATGAGCGCTAAAACAAGACCACCAACAAAAGAGGCTGAACGGGGTAATCCTAAAAAATTAACAAAAAAAGAGAGTCCTAAAAGACCAAACACAATTGAAGGAACAGCTGCAAGATTATTGATATTAACCTCTATAAAATCTGTAAATTTACTTTTGCGTGCATATTCTTCCAAATAAAGAGCCGTTGCTATGCCTATCGGAAGTGAAACTAATAAAACGATGCTTATCATATAAAGAGAACCAATGATCGCAACACCTAACCCCGCAGTCTCAGGACGACTTGAAGCGCCAAATGTAAAAAAACCAACATTAAATGTTTTATAAAGCGTACCATCATGCGCTAAACGCTTTATCCATTCTACTTGTCGATTAGAAACTTTACGGTTTTTTTCTGCTACACGCAGATCAATCTGTCCCTTATAAGCAGAATCAATATCCGCAGATGCCAAAACTTTAACTTTTTGCATTGTACCAATCAGTTTTGGATTCTTTATCACCATTTCACGCAGTTGAACACGGACACCATTTGAAAACATACGGTTAACATCCCGCAGAGAAGCTCGATCATTTTGATCTATATTAAGTTTCTTTGCTAAAGCATTGCGTACAAGAAGTGGATAATTCGCCGTCATGAGTACTCCGGGTTTTGTTTTACGTTGACCACTTGGATCAATGATCTTTTCGTCCAAATAAATCGATAATATCATTTCACTTTGAAAAAAAGCTGTATAACCCTGACTAATGATAGACCATAGAAGCGCAAATAAAAAAAACAAACCAATAAAAATGGCAATCAAACCATAGGCACGAAAACGACGTTCAGCCCAATACCGACGCTTGAGACTAATATTGCGACGAGGGAAAAAATCTTCATTCATTCATATTGTTCCCTATATTTACGCACAATATAAAGAGCCAGAATATTCATCAAAAGTGTCATAACAAAGAGTGTCATCCCCAAGGCAAAAGCCACCAGAGTTTGTGGAGAATTAAACTCAAAATCACCGGTCAATTGATTAACAATCTTAACAGTCATCGTCGTCATTGCTTCGAAAGGATTGAGTGTTAAGTTTGCTGCAACACCTGCCGCCAAAACCACAATCATTGTTTCTCCAATTGCACGCGATGCCGTCAACAAAATAGCTCCCATAACCCCTGGAAGCGCTGCTGGTATAACAACTTTTTTAATTGTTTCAGATTGTGTTGCGCCTAAACCATAAGAACCTTCACGTAAAATGCGTGGAACAGCCGTAATAACATCATCCGATAAAGAGGAAACAAACGGTATCAACATAATTCCCATCACAACTCCAGCGGTCAAAACACTTTGTGCCATAATAAAACCGACCCCATCTGAGAGAGAAACAGAGAGATCACGTAAAAATGGTCCTACAACCTTCAAAGCAAAAAAACCATAAACAATGGTGGGGATGCCAGCAAGAACTTCCAACAATGGTTTTACAATTGCTCGCAATCGCGCAGAAGCATACTCCGCCATATAAAGAGCTGAAAATAGGCCTATAGGTACAGAAAAAAGCATGGCGACAAATGCAATATAAAGTGTACCAGCAAGAAGCGGTATTAAACCAAATTGCCCACCTTCATCGCTTGAACCGCTCGCGGAAAAACGCGGATCCCAAACTGTTCCTAAAAAGAAATTTGAAAAAGATACAGACTGAAAAAAGCTTATTGCCTGAAAAAGCATAGAAAGCGCAATGGCTATTGTTGTCAAGACTGCAACAATAGATGCACAAACCAATCCAATAATAATAAAAGATTCAACCTTATTGCGCGCACGCTGATGAGGCACAATTTGCATTATTCCATAGATAAAACCAACGGACGCAATAGCAAAAAGGAAACCATTACCTATAAACTTAAGTTTTTCAGAAGAGAATACCCATGACTGTGCTATTTTAAATACATCATCCGATGCTCCACCAGGTAAAATCAACCCTTTCGCGAGTAATTGTGCCTGCACTTCCTTATAGGAAGCGGTAGAAAGATTCCCCTCAAAGCGATAAATCATTTTGACAAGACTCCGAAGTGTCTCCCAAAGTAGATCATGATTTACAGGCTCTGTTACATGTGCACTATACGCCCCAAGCTCTCGAGAGGCATTATATTCTAAATAAATTAGACTCCCAGCATCCCAAAAAATTAAAAAAATAAAAGCTGGAATAACAGTAATCAAAAATGTCCACCAGCCATAATAATACGCACGAGAATGCATTTTATGTTGTCTGTATTCAAGAGTGCGTGCTCGCATATAAGAAATACAAAATCCACAAAATCCAAAAATCAATAATAGCAAAATAATGAAGGAAATGCGCATTTTATCTTTCAGTTTTTATAAAAAATAGCACCCAAATTTTCTATCCCAGAAATCCAACAAATTATTCCCTGCAAATTATTTCAATGTCATTACTCGACCAGCAGAAAAATCAGAACGCTGTGCTTGACGCTCCTTTTCAGGAGAAACAATTAAACCATATTCAGCTAAAGGGCCCTCTGGACCAATCATTTGATCAGAAAGAAAAAAGTCAACATACTCTCGCAAACCTGCAACAGTACCTAAATGTGCTTTCTTAATATAGAAAAAAAGCGGACGAGAAACTGGATATTGTCCACTAAAAATCGTCTCAACTGTTGGCGCAAAACCGTTAATATCGGCAACCTTTAGTCTATCAGCATTATTTTGATAAAAAGACAAACCCAAAATACCAACTCCTGTTTTATTAGAAGTTAAACGCGCAAATGTTTCAGAATAATCACCATCAATATCAACCGCTTTTCCATCCTTACGTACCGCAATACAAGCAGTGTGTATCTCCTTATCATCCATTCCTAAAGACTTCATAACCTCAACTGCCCCACTCTCTTTACATCCCTCAGTAAGTAGTTTTTCCTCAAAAACTTCACGCGTCCCATGCTTCTCTCCAGGAATATACGCTGCTATCGTCCAATCAGGAAGAGCACTATTAACTGCACTCCATTTCAAAACATTATTCGGTTGCAACTTTCCGTCTATAATAATTCGAGCAGCAAGGGCTTTATAAACATCTACTGGCTGTAATTTCCAATCAGGCCCCTTAATATCTGTTGCAAAAACAATGCCATCATACCCAATACGTATTTCCTCAACATCTTTGACACCAGCATCAAAACAAGACTGTAATTCACTCGGTTTCATTGCTCGCGAAGCATTAACAATATCAACGGTGTTCTCCCCAATACCACGGCAGAATTCCTTAATACCAGCCCCTGTTCCACCCGATTCGATAACAGGAACCTTAAAATGAGGATAAATTTCTCCAAATGTCTCTGCAACAATCTTTTGATAAGGTAAAACTGTAGATGAACCAGTAATCTGTATTTGATCGCGCGCATTGCCCCCATTTGCTGACAGCAGTAGCGCAAAAATCAATCCCACTCCAATTGATAATACTCTGCTCATCTATAAACTCCCTAAAAATTGAGTACAAAGCCTCTTAATTTATATCATACAGTCATTCTAATTCATATTTGCAACATAACAAATATAAAAAAACAACATGAATCATTTTTTAAAAACCATGTTTTTGCCCTCTGTAAAATAAATTAATTTGAACACTTGAACTCAATAACATCCCAAAACAAATGAGCAACATCTGTACCGCAGAAGCGTTTAATTTCACGAATTCCCGTAGGAGACGTCACATTAATTTCTGTTATATAATCTCCAATCACATCAATCCCCACAAAAAGAAGACCACGTTCCTTTAAAGCTGGACCAATGCGTTCACAAATCTCATAATCACGTTTTGTTAACTCAACATTTTCCGCACGACCTCCAACATGCATATTAGAGCGCACATCTGTTTCTGTCGGAATTCGATTAATAGCTCCAACAGGTGTACCATCAAGCAAAATAATCCTTTTATCTCCTTTTCGTACTGCCTCTAAATAGCGCTGAACAATAAAAGGTTCGTGATAAATTTCTGTAAACATTTCCAACAATGATGCTAAATTGCGATCATCTTGTTTTAAATAAAAAATACCAGCGCCCCCATTTCCATAAAGTGGTTTAACAATAATATCGCCAAATGTCTCTCTAAAAGCTGTTATTTCTTCAATATCTTTGGTAATTAAAGTTTCTGGCATCAGATCAGAAAATTCAGTAACAAAAATTTTTTCTGGACTGTTGCGTACCCATGCTGGATCATTCACAACGAGTGTTTTAGGATGAATACGTTCTAACAAATGAGTCGTTGTGATATAATTGAGATCAAAAGGTGGATCTTGGCGTAAAAGAACCACATCCATATCTGTTAATTCCGTGCGAACAGGCTTTTCCAATTGATAATGACTTCCCTCTTTATCATGTACAATCAATGGCTCTAGTCGTGCAATCACACAACCATCGTACAGAGATAAACGATCTGGTGTATAATGGAAGAGAGAGTGCCCACGTTCTTGCGCTGCTAAAGCGAGTGCAAATGTCGTATCTCCTTGAATCCGAACTGTTGAAATATGGTCCATTTGAATGGCAATTTTCATAAATAAATCCTCCCTATCCTAAAAGCAGACTGGTCTATGCACCATAAACTTAGTAAACAATAAAAGAACTATGACAAGAGAAAATTTATGACACAAGAAACAGATACAAAATTAAACAACGAAGAAATCGAACGCTATGCACGCCACATCATTTTGCCTGAGATTGGTGGTGCTGGGCAACAAAAGCTAAAAAAAGCACGTGTTCTTGTTGTGGGCGCTGGTGGTCTTGGCGCTCCTGTCTTAACTTACTTGGCTGCCGCTGGTGTTGGAACCCTTGGAATTGTCGATAACGACATCGTTTCACTTTCCAATTTACAACGCCAAGTTATTCATAAAACAAATGCAATAAACAAAAGAAAAACAGACAGTGCTGAAACCACTATAAAAGCAATAAATCCTCATGTTGTCGTTGAAAAACACACCCTACGCCTAGATAAAAGTAATGTGGATAAACTGCTCAATGCCTACCATATCATTGTTGATGGAAGTGATAATTTTACCACACGCTATCTTCTTGCTGATCACGCAGCCCAATGCAAAAAACCTTTAATAAGTGGTGCTGTAGAACGTTTTAATGGCTCATTAACCGTCCTTATGCCGTATAAAGACAATAACCCTCACTATCGCGATTTATTTTCCACCCCTCCGACTCACGGAACTATCCCAACATGCGCTGAAACTGGAATCATCGGTGTTTTGCCTGGCGTTATTGGGACCTTACAAGCAATGGAAGTTATTAAAATGATCACAAACATCGGAGAGCCATTAGTAGGAAAGATTCTTCTCTATAATGGATTATTAGCGCAATTTAATATTATTACTTATAAACGCTCAAATTATAAAGAAAATGCCATAGTTATTAAGAAGCTTGGAGAATCATAATTATGTCTCCTTTCCTACTAATTTTTAGCACTCTCGCAATATGTATTGAAATACTAATATTTTATCGAATGTCATCGAAACACTGTAACCAATGGGAACTATTAGACTTATCACAAATACGGAAGACCTTTTGTAAAAAAATAATTCTCTATAATGGATTATCAGCATAATTTCATGTCATCGTCTATAAATGGACAGAGGCTTGTGCAAACGTAGCTTCTATCAGTATTCTTGTGTAAAAAATTTTCAAAGTAGATAAAAATATAATCAGCAGAATTCTATTCAACTATTTTACTCTTCACACATAAAAATTGCTTCATGTGAAAGTACTTATTTCAAACCATAACCCATAAATAAATATTCTAAGTCACATTTTAGTTATCGATACTATAAAAGGTCAATGATCTGTACCTACATCTCTAACCTCAAGAGAAAATGTCTATTCATCAAGCATCATAAAATGCAACTTATGATTATTGCACGTATAAGAACAATCAATTCTCTCTGTCCATAAGACAAACACATGAGGATTGATGTGTATAGAAGAATTAAGATAAACCCCATGGAGAGCTTTAATTACATAATTATTGCGTTCATAAGCAGAAAGCTGCCGCTCATGAATTGATAATCCTTCAGCGATAATTTTACAGACAAGCATATGTAGAAAAAGTAAAGCAAACGAATCTTGAAAACCAATCTGCAGATGACAGCGTAAAGAGTGCATTTTCTTAAAAGATCTCTTTAAAACAAACGAGTAAACATGCAATGTTAAATGTGTTCTGTTTTGCGTGAGGGGCGTTCCCCCTAACAAAACATCAAGAAGAGCTCTTTTGATAAAACCGTGAAACTAAAATTACAAAAAAATCAGACTTCTTTCTAAAATTAACATCTATGGTATAAGTTAATTGGGCTCGTTCGCTTTATTATTATCCATTGGTAAAGGAACAGGATGATCGGATAAACTGCGTAAATAAAGCAAAAGATCGGCACGATCTTGGTCATTTTTAATTCCACGAAAAGACATAATGGTCCCAGGAAAAGCTTCACGTGGAGAATGTAGATAGCGATCCAAAGTGATAAAATCCCATTTTTGATCAGAATGCGCACGCAATGCCCGTGAATAAGCAAAACCTGCTGCTGATGCCAAAGGGCGGTTAACAATCTCCCAAAGAACTGGACCAACACGCCCTGCTTCATTGCGTCCAGAAGTATGGCATATGGCACATTGGCGAAAAATTTTACGCCCATTTTCAAAATTGCCTTGTTGAAGGCGGCTATTTAGTGATAGAGAAACATCAGAGGCCTTTTGTTTTTCTTTAAATGTATCATTTTTGGCAACTGTATGGTGATATTGGGCTGATGTAGGATGATCGTAAAGTATATTGCTGAGTGTGGAAATCCCCACAATAATGACCAGCACACATAAACAAGCACCAATAAAATAGGTAAATCTCGAGCGATTCATAAAAACTCAAATTTTCACGGTTTCATTACCATTTTTAGTTTAAGCTTTTTCTTTATAACACACAACATCATAAATGCATCACAGATGACATTTGGAATCTTACAATGGCTCTTGAACCAATTATTCTTATTCCTGCCCGTATAGGCTCAACCCGTCTTCCTCAAAAAGCTCTCGCTGAAATTGGCGGAAAGCCGATGATTGTCCATGTCGCAGAACAAGCCAAAAAAGCTGCAATAGGACGTACGATCGTTGCAACAGATCATAATGATATCGCTAAAGCTGTTACAGATTATGGGCATGAATGTATCATAACACAAGGTGACCATAAGTCTGGCTCTGATCGTATTTATGAAGCTTTAATGCGTATTGATCCTAAACAACGTTACAATGCCATTTTAAATATACAAGGTGACTTACCAACAATAATGCCTCGTGAAATCATTCATGCGCTACGCCCTTTAGAAAATAGCTTTACTGATATTGCAACTTTGGGTGCTAAAATCATTGAAGAAAATGAAAAAAAAGATCCCAATGTCGTCAAAATCATTGGTACACCGCTTTCTCAAAATCGCCTTCGTGCTCTTTATTTCACGCGCACCACAGCACCTTATGGAGATGGTCCCCTTTATCATCATATTGGAATATACGCTTATCGACGCGAAGCACTTGAAAAATTTATATCATTCAAACCCTCTACACTCGAGCAACGTGAAAAACTTGAACAATTACGCGCATTAGAACATAATATGCGCATCGATGTGGAAATAGTCGATACGATTCCCTTAGGCGTAGACACACAACGTGATCTCGATAGAGTACGTAAGATTTTAGCATGAAAATACTTAAAAAAAACAATAAAATTTCTTTCCAAGGAGAATACGGCGCTAATTCCCATATTGCTTGCTCCAATATGTTCCCCAATATGGATGCTGTTCCCTCTGCTACTTTTGAAGATGCCCTTAATTTAGTGGAAAGTGGGAAAACTGATCTTGCTATGATTCCTATTGAAAATACTCTTGCGGGACGCGTTGCAGACATTCATCATCTTTTACCGCAATCATCCCTTTATATTATTGATGAATATTTTTTACCTATCCATTTTCAATTAATGGTTTTGCCCGGCGTTACACATGACGAAATTAAAACCGTCCATAGCCATACACATGCCCTTGCACAATGCCGAAAAATCATACGAAACAACGGTTGGAAACCTGTTGTTTCGGCTGACACTGCTGGAGCTGCAAAATTTATTAAAAAAAATGCTAAACGTTCACAGGCAGCCTTAGCGCCTCTGATCGCAGCAGAACTCTATGGACTTGATATTCTAGAAAGAGATGTTGAAGATAACCCTCATAATATTACCCGTTTTGTCATCCTTTCACGCTCCAAACGATATGTCCCCAAACCTAAAAATGGCGAAAAAATTATCACCAGTCTTCTTTTTCGAGTGCGCAATGTCCCCGCTGCTCTCTATAAAGCTATGGGAGGATTTGCAACGAATGGTATCAATATGACAAAATTAGAAAGCTATCAAATTGGTGGAAATTTCAATGCAACACAATTCTTTGTTGATATTGAAGGCCATCCCGAAGATCCCATGATGAAACTTGCCTTAGAAGAATTATCTTTCTTTTCTGCAGAATTACGTATTATCGGTACTTATCCAGCACAAAACGATCGAACACCCTATATATAAAAACAATTAAGCTGCCATCATTTTTTGATGATACCGAAGGATATCCTAAAATCCTATAATGCAATCTGTCTTGGAGAAACTAGTTTTTTATGCAAAACGCGCTTCATTATGAAGCTAAAACAGAAAAAGAGTAATAACATTCGATAACAGAATATATGAATTATTTTCATAATATTTTTCACAAATTATATCATGATAAAAAGCAATTCAACTTGTATAAAAACCAATGTAAAAAACGCAGTAACCAAAAATAAAAACAATTTAACTTATCATCAGAGTATATTGAGACAACAGGTCTTTAAATCTCTTGAATTTAGATAATTTTCAATGTGCTTTTTATAAAGCTAGAAAATGCTGTTTAACCCTGTTTTTTGAATTACGTTTGTATTTCCTATTTATAAAAACTGATTTATGATTCATCTCACTTTAGAAAAAAGGAGAAGATAATGAAAAAAATCTTCACGCAAGGATTATTAGCTGCAAATATTCTCGCCTACTCTAGTGTTGCATTTGCTGGCTTTGGTGAGAGAAAATGGAATTTTGCGCTGGATGAAACTGTTACAATTGGTGCACCTGATGAAATACAGCACGGTGCTGAATATGGGTGCGAAGCATTTAAACCTGAAAAAGTATCTTTTACTTTATCATACTCATCTCCTTCTGACGTAGACAGACTACACATCGTTGCAGATGATGAAAAGAAAATAATACATGATAAAGAACATAAGATCTTTACGCTCAAAGATGTAAAATCCCTCGATATAGGTTTCCCTTCATCAGGATATTATACTTTTAAAAATATTACTAAGGAAAAAGTTACTGGTATAGATTGTGATGCAGGAGATTTTTAATAATATTTCTCATCAGCATCTAAACTTCAGTAAAATTATCCTATTTTTTGTTTTTTGTCAAAATCTGGCATGATGAATTATTAAAGCTGGATTGATGGGAGAGCTTTTTATAGATATAGAAAATAAATATTTAAAGAATTTTTTCAGCAATTTAAATTGTTCTGTATTCTCTACCATCAGGCTCATTTTTAAATCAGTAACACAAGTTCTGCCTTCGCAATAGATTCAGCTTAAAGCGTTATAAAATGCATTTACACAAATCACTTAGATTAAGAAGAGAAGTAACATTTTTTGTCTATAGGCGTGTTTCTCATTTTGCTTAACAGAATAAATTAGAAAAATGAATAGAGCTATTCCAAATATAACCGCGTCACTGCGATCCATACGAAAAACCTTCAGCACATTTTTCAGTGCTATTCGCGCTAGAAACTACATTCTATTTTAAATCATATTCATCCAAGCTTATGAAACAATTTATCTCGCTTTTCTCTCTTTAATAAGAATCTTATTATTTAAAGCGATAAAATATCGCTTATATATAAATGCCATTTTTATGCTTATAAAATTAGTACCGCCTTATTCTATAGCGCTTAATATTGCATCTTCTCTTGCATGAGTACAGTCTCTTAAAGGATATATGAAATCTTTTCTCAAATGATGAGATATATTGATCCATTTTATGATGAACATCAATGTTTTTTAATTAAAAGAACAAAAACTCAAAAAAGAGCGATAACATCTACTTAAATATTTATATTCATATATGTTAAAATAAAAAATATTACGTATTCAATATTCTCATTCACTATAGAAATGCTGTAGTAGTCTTATAAAATGTTTAAGATATTGACTTATAATTATAGGACTTTTATTTTTATACTGACTTACAACCACGAATAAAGTAAGATCCTCCCACCTTAAACCTTCATATTGAATCAATTAAAATCGTTTCCTTGAAAGTTACAAATGAGAATGGTATGTGAGTAAAAACGATTGAAAAAATAAATAAAAAGGTTTCTTATAAAACCTCTCAAGTGCAGGAGATTGCAACTTTTGGGGTTGTTAAATAGTATGAGGGCTCCAATTTATACTTTTATTAATCATAAAAAGGGTTGTACACTATAGATTTATACCTCAAGGGAAGTATGTATACTATTTACAAATGATGTTGTAAAATAGAGTTAGAAGCCCTGAAGAATATTTCTTTATAAAGCATGTGAATGTACAACATTGAATGTATTCAGTTTAGAGTGTTCTGTTTTTTGGATGAGCAACACCATTAAAGTGATATTTTATAATTATTTAAATAGCACTCCTCCTCCTAACTTTCGAATGTTAGCCAATTACATGATCTATCTGCTTTATTTGCTTCTTTGACTGTTGTAAATTTTTGATGATTCAATTTCATAGTTTCAGAATAGATGCCTCTATCCTAAAACTCTTACATGTTGCAGCGAATGAAAATAATTATACATTCAGATTATCTTAAGCAAAAAAATATTTTTATACCAAATAAATATGAAGAGCGACTGCTATGAAAACTGATAAACCCACAATCTCTTTGTTGTTTATATGTCAATAAATTAAACACAAAGGAAAATTCTTCGTCGTTCTTAGGATATTTTTCGTTTCTGAGCTTGATTTTTTATTCCAAATCGACAATATGAATTTGGGAGGTTGGTGATGGACGAACTGCTCGCCAACTGGGTCAGGTCTGGAAAGAAGCAGCCCCAACGAGTTCTGGTACGGGTCATCGTGCCGACCTCCTATTTTTCTGAAGAAATTATTTTTGTACTGTCTTTTTAGCGAGGTATTTTTAATCTTCAGAACGGCATTTGTATGCAGCAAATAAAGGGATTTGGTTGTTTTTAAACAAATTTTCCCGTAAAAAATAAATTGATTAAGAAAAAATCCTTTTATATGAGAATATAATATTAACCTACGCTTTTGTATTATCAAAATGTACGCATAAAGAACTTCGAAGTTGGAAACATTCATGAAAAATGTACCGGTAGAAACAGCCTATCGTGTTCTTGCTCGTAAATATCGGCCTCAAAACTTCTCTGACCTCATTGGTCAGGAAGCTATGGTGCGTACTCTCACCAACGCCTTTGAGAAAGGTCGTATTGCACAAGCGTGGATGTTAACAGGGATTCGTGGCGTAGGTAAAACCACAACAGCACGTATTTTGGCACGTGCGCTTAATTATAAAACAAAAGATATTGACCAACCAACAACCGTATTGGACTCTCTTGGTGAACACTGTACACAAATTATCGAGGGACACCATATTGATGTTATAGAAATGGATGCCGCTTCTCATACGGGCATTGATGATATTCGTGAAATTATTGAACAAATACGCTATCGTCCTGTTTCTGCACGCTATAAGGTTTATATTATCGATGAAGTACATATGCTCTCGACACAAGCCTTTAATGGTTTATTGAAAACGCTTGAAGAACCACCGTCCCATGTAAAATTTATTTTTGCCACAACAGAAATTCGCAAAGTTCCCATTACAATCCTTTCGCGTTGCCAACGTTTTGATTTGCGACGCATTGAATCAAAAGTTTTGAGTACACATTTGCGCCAAATTGCGAAATATGAAAAGGTAGAAGTAGAAGATCAAGCACTCTCTATAATTGCCCGTGCTGCTGAAGGCTCTGCACGCGATGCATTATCCATTTTTGATCAAGCAATTGCCCACAGCAACGGCAATGTTAATGCTATTGCTGTGCGTACAATGTTAGGATTAGCGGATCAAGCACGTATTATTGATCTTTTTGAATTTATCATGAAGGGCGATGTTGTCAATGCATTACATGAATTACGCAGTCAATATGAGGCAGGCGCTGATCCTCTTACTATATTGACAGAATTAGCCGACTTTAATCATCTGGTCACACGTTTACGTTTTACACCAGAAATAGTGGAAGATTTCTCACTGACTGAAGAACAACGTTTAAGAAGTTTAGACTTTTCAAAAAAGCTTTCCGTTCCTGTTTTATCTCGAAACTGGCAAATGTTACTGAAAGGTTTACAGGAAGTTAATCAAACTGCACGTCCGCTTCAAGCCGCTGAAATGCTTTTAATTCGTCTTGCTCACACGGCTGACTTACCAACTCTTGATGAAGCTTTAAAAAAGCTTACGCAAGAAAAAACACCTCTCACACTGGTTAAAAACTCTTCTCATCAAGAATCGATAAATGCAAATGGTATAACAAAAGAAACAATGGTCGGAGCCCATGCTTCCTCGAGAGTTTCAAATACATTACCAGATCAATCAAATTTAAAAACATCCTTGAAAAACCAATTAGATCATTCCTTACAACCGGAAAATTTAGTTAAAAATCACACTACTGACAAAATTAACGCCCAAGAAGTAACAGACCCCCTTGAAACTTCTCAATCTATTGATCGTTCTGAAAAGAGTGCAAATTTATCTTATTCTGTCACGCAAACAACAGAAAAGATTACTCAACCTAAAACTCTTGTGATTAATTCTTTGCACGATATTGTTCAATTAGCCGAACAGCATAATGACACTCCTTTCAAACTCCTTATTAAAGAATTTGTTCATCCTGTTTCTTTTGAAGCTGGGCATATTACCTTAAGACTTTCTGAAAATACCCCACAATTTCTTGCTCATGATATAGAAAAAAAGATATTTCAATGGACTGAAAAACGCTGGACAATAACTTTTGTTAATGAAGGAGGTGGCCCAACCTTACAGGAGGAAAGTATAGCGATTCAAAAGACTCTTTTTTCCAATGCAGAAACAGATCCTGATATCGCGAAAATCCTCAACTATTTCCCAGAAGCAAAAATTGTCGATATTCGACTCAATAAAGAAGAAAATGATCTTGATTTACTCCCCGATACCTTTAAAAATACTGATATTCTTAAAAATAAAAATGATATCAATGATGAATAAGGATACCTATTCCTATGCGTGAAATGATGAGCATGATGAAAAAAGCCAAAGAAATGCAAGAAAAAATGCAGAAGATTCAGGAAGAAATAGCTAATCTGCAAGCTACTGGAACTGCAGGGGGTGGTCTCGTCAATATCACTTTAAATGGCAAAAATATTATAACAGAAATTCAAATTGATCCTTCATTACTCAAACCTGAGGAAGCTGAAATTCTTGAAGATCTCATTATGGCAGCTTATAATGAAGCAAGAACAAAAATCGAAGTAGTAATAGAAGAAAAAACCAAAAGTATGACGGCAGGACTACCACTCCCATCAGGTTTCAAGCTTCCATTTTAATGAAATGGATTTTTTCCGTGGGACAAAAATATGTCTAAATACATTGCAGGACCTGAGATTGAACGTCTCATTCAAATTTTATCACGTATACCAGGTCTTGGTCCACGTTCAGCGCGTCGTGCTGCACTTCATCTTATCAAAAAAAAGGAGACATTGCTGGAACCTTTAGGAGCTGCTATACAAGCAGCTATAGAAAAAGTTGGCATTTGTTCTGTTTGTGGAAATGTCGATACCATTGATCCTTGTTCAATTTGTACAGATTTGCGTCGCGATGATACAACAATCATCGTTGTTGAGGATATTGCTGATCTGTGGGCTCTTGAGCGCGCAAAAACTTTAGCCGCACGTTACCATGTATTGGGTGGACGACTCTCCCCCTTAGATGGAATAGGTCCTGATGAACTCAACATTGCCGCCTTAATACAACGTGTTGTACAAAACCCTATTACGGAGATTATTCTTGCTGTCAATGCAACTGTTGAAGGTCAAACAACTGCTCACTATATCACCGATCAACTTTCCAATTTTTCAGTTAAAATTACGCGACTTGCTCATGGTGTTCCTGTAGGAGGCGAGCTTGATTATCTTGATGATGGAACTTTAGCAGCAGCTGTACAAGCACGAACAAATCTTTAAAACTTTTTCCTCTTAACCTTTAGCTCTTTAATGACGGGGGAATATGCAAATGCTAAAAAAAAACTCTCATTTTTAAACGACCTTGGTCCTGGTATTTTAGTATGTTTACTCATATCAGCTTTAGCGTATAGTTTAGAAGTCGTGGAAAGGCAGCTTTTTGGGCAAGCATGGTTTGAAAATCTTGTTTTAGCAATTTTCTTAGGATCTGTTACCCGTAGTTGCTTTACTTTGCCAACATATTTTCAAAAAGGTATAACTTTTTGTGCTAAAACACTTCTTGAAATTGCTATCGTACTTCTAGGAGCAAGCATTAGCATTAACGCAGTGCTTTCAGCCGGTTGGAATTTACTTTCTAGCATCATATTCGTTATATTCGTAACAATTATCCTTAGCTTTGCCATTGGTCGAATTTGCGGGCTTTCTAAACATTTAGCAATGCTCATTGCTTGCGGAAATGCTATTTGTGGCAACTCAGCCATCATTGCCGTTTCACCCGTCATTAAAGCAAAACACGAAGAAGTCGCTGCATCAATTGCTTTTACTGCTCTTTTAGGAGTTGTTATTATTTTATTTCTCCCTTTTTTATATCTATTTTTGAATTTGTCATTTAGTCAATATGGTGTACTTGCTGGTATGGTCGTTTATGCCGTACCACAAGTTTTGGCAGCAACTGCATCTGTTTCTTTTGTAAGCGTTCAAATTGCAACTGTTGTTAAATTGGTACGTGTTCTCATGTTAGGCCCTATTATTTTTGCTCTGTCACTCATCTATCATCAAACAGCACAAACACGCCTGCGTCTACACACCCTTGTCCCATGGTTTATCATTGGCTTTATTCTTATGATGCTTATTCGTTCAAGTGGTCTTATCCCTGAAAAAGCACTTAATCCCATCAACCTAATTGCTCAGTTGTTGACTGTCATTTCAATGGCAGCGTTAGGATTAGGCGTTGATATTCGCTCATTAAAAAAAGCAGGATGGCGCGTTATTTTGGCTTCAACTTGCTCCATAATTATTCTCGGTATTTGTAGCCTTATCATGATACAATTGAATGATTTGAATCATATAACATTTTGAAATATGCATTTTTATTTTTCAACGAAGCATGCAATCAATCCAAAGGTTCACTAATATTAAAAGCAGTTTTTTCATAAAACCAGCAATAGTTCTAAACAACTGCTCATTATTCTATTAAAAAATTGAAATAGCTGTGATATTTGAGTGAAAATTGTCAAAATTGCTTTTTCAATTAGCTTTGCAGTCTATAATGATTTGCAATGATGTAGTATCAAAATACGTAACTCATACGAAACAATGCCTTTCTTTCATCTGCCCTCATTACGCTGAAGTTTTTATATAAAGGCTGATAGGATATGCTCTTATTTGGAAAAAATGTAGGGTCATGGCTTTCCTCCTTTTAAATTACTTTTACTTACTATGTAATACAAGTAGCGTCATCGTACTATTTAATAGCTTAAAATGTTGTGACAATTCTTACATTTAAACGATTCGTGAAAGGAGTTTTTATTCATACGCTAACTCCGCTTGTAATATACAAGCTAATAACTTTAATTGTTTCACCATACGTAGATTTTAAATAAGAGAATCTTACAATACTCAAGGTATTCATTCAAAGAGTGAAAACAAGTAAGGATTAAATCAACATCTCGTTCTATCCCATAAAAAGATATTGTTGCTTATTGGCACTAGTAACTTTCTTACAAATGAAATATACGATAATAAAAAGATTAAAAATACAGCAGGACTTTTGTTTATCGTTTTATTCAACTAATATATTTTTATGCTTATCCTTGCTATAGATACTGCTTCAATTTATTGTGCTGCTGCGCTCATTCGTCATAAGTCTGTTATTGCGCGTATCAATGAGCGCATGAACAAAGGGCATGCTGAAAAACTTATTGGGCAGATTACACAAATAATGACACAAGCCAATATGGCGCTTGATCAAGTTGAACGTATTGCTGTCAATATTGGACCTGGATCATTTACCGGTGTACGTGTCGGTGTTGCAACAGCGCGCGCTTTGGCATTAGCACTTGAAATACCAGCTGTTGGAGTGAGTGCTCTTGAAGCGTTAGCAGCACAAGTAATAAACAGTAAAAGTACAGCATCAGCAATTACTGTTGTCATTGAAGCAGGGAGAGAGATGTTCTACCATCAAAATTTTTATAATGATCTCACACCTTTGGGAGCGCCGGGAGTAAAAACAATTGAAAATATCCTCGAAGATTTGCCAAAAAAAACCCGACTGACTGGCCCAGCTGCTGATGCCATTGTGGAGCATATAAAGAACCATAAAATAAACGAAAAAATTTTCCTAGAAAAAATCCCCTGCGAAGCAGCTGATATTGTAAACTATGCTTATCTTGCTGCAAACAAACAATCAAAAAATTCACCTTGCCCACTCTATCTACGCAGCGCTGACGCAAAACAACAAACCAATTTTGCTTTACCACAAAAAAATAATGCCTAAATTTTCATTGACAAAAAAGAATTTTGGAATTGCGCCGCTACAAGTTAATGATAGTGCTCCTCTTCATCAAATTCATCAACATTGTTTTACCCCTTCTTGGGGAAAACAAGCTTTTGATAATTTTTTAACAGATCACTCTATCTTCGGATACAAAGTTTTTCTCAGTGATCGCTCTGATGAAATTTTAGGATTTTGCGTATGCCGTCTCGTCCTTGATGAAGCAGAAATCATCACAATTGCTGTTCACCCTCATTATCGTCAACAAGGAATTGCTACCTTTCTTATCGATCGTACAGTCCGCCATCTTCACGACAAGGGCGCTATAAAATTATTCTTGGAAGTAGAAGCCACAAACCTTTCTGCTTTGAACCTTTATCAACGCTTTGAATTTCAAAAAATTTCTGAACGTCTTGCCTACTACCCGTCAAAAAATGATCGTGGTAATGCAATTGTCATGCAAAAAACTTTTAAGCAAATAGATTGAGATTTGTGTAAAAAACATTTACACATGCGCCATGAATAAAGTAAATCCTAAAAATACGCCTTCTGTTGCTCCTAAAAAGGTTTTTATCAAAACCTATGGGTGTCAAATGAATGTTTATGATAGCCAACGGATGACTGATAGTCTCAGTTCGCAAGGTTATGTCACAACACAAATTCCTAATGATGCCGATCTTATTCTTGTTAATACCTGTCATATTCGTGAAAAAGCAGCAGAAAAACTTTATTCTGATCTCGGTCGTTTGCGTATTATGCGTCAAGAGCGCGCACCTGATAAACCCCTGGTGGTTGGTGTAACGGGTTGTGTTGCACAAGCTGAGGGAAGTGAAATCTTGCGCCGTGCTCCAACAGTGGATCTTGTTATTGGTCCGCAAATGTATCATCGCTTGCCAGAATTGTTAGAAAAAGCCCAACAAGGGAAAAAAATTATCGAAACAGACTATGCTGTTGAAGATAAATTTGCTCACTTGCCGCCCCATAATAAACATGCAGTAAGAAAACGGGGTGTTAGCGCATTTTTAACAGTACAAGAAGGTTGCGATAAATTTTGCACTTTTTGTGTTGTACCCTATACACGCGGTGCCGAAATATCACGATCCGTTGAGCAAATTACTGAAGAAGCCCTTCAACTCATTGAAGCGGGCGTCAAAGAAATTACGCTGCTTGGACAAAATGTCAATGGTTGGCATGGACAAAGTGCTGATGGTAAAATTTGGCGACTTGGCGATCTTCTTTATCATCTTGCAAAACTCGATGGTTTAAAGCGTTTGCGTTATACAACTAGCCACCCACGTGATATGGATGATAGCCTTATTGCCGCGCATCGAGATCTTGATATGTTAATGCCTTACCTCCATCTTCCTGTTCAATCAGGTTCAGATCGCATCTTAAAAGCTATGAACCGCCAACACAAAAGCTCTCATTATCTTCATCTTATCGAAAAAATTCGAACCGCACGGCCAGATATTGCCTTTTCAGGCGATTTTATTGTAGGGTTTCCAGGAGAAACAGATGAAGACTTTGAAGAAACCATTAAACTTATTCAACAAGTACAGTACAGTTCAGCTTATTCTTTTAAATACTCCCCCCGTCCTGGAACAGTGGGAGCCACAATGAAAAATCATGTTGATGAATCTGTAAAAGATGCCCGCCTTCAGCATTTACAAGTCCTTCTCCTTGAGCAACAAAATGCGTTTTTGCGTTCTAAAATTGGTCAAAAAACGAATGTTCTCATCGAAAAACCAGGACGTCACTCAGGGCAAATGGTAGGACGTTCCCCTTGGCTTTTACCTGTTGTCATAGACACAGAAGCCCCTACAGGTAGCGTGATAGAAATTTATATTAAAAATGCAAGCTCAAACAGTTTTGTTGGTGAAGTGATAAATAGATAAACACGCCTCTAAAACATTGTTCACAATAAATATTTTGGGAAACTCTTTTATTTTAAAAGAAAATGATTACATCTAAAGCGTGCAGTTTTGTAAAAGAAAATTTGTCTTTTATAAAATTTACTCAACAAAATATGCAAGATTTATGTAGATATGGAGAATAGGCTGAAAGCTTCAACCGAAAAAATAATGCGTATTAAAGAAAAAGTAAATATGTCCTTTGAAAAGGCTGATACCTTGAAACAAACAAGCTCTTCAGATCCGAGCCAAGTTGTTTTTATTTTCGAAAATAATAAATATGCAAAAGCAGTTTTTGGTAAATTTGATGAAAATCTCGCTTATATCGAAAAAAAACTCGAACTTAGTATTCATCCGCGTGGTAATGAAATCTTAATCCGTGGAAATATTTCTGTTATAAAACGTGCGCAATATGTATTGCAGCAGCTTTATGAACGTGCCAAAACACAGCAAGAGCTCACTTTATCAGATATAAAAGGAGCGCTTGCTATGGCAAATATATCAAAGAAGCAGAAAGAAGACACAATAACACACAAATCTACAACGAAACGTATACCTGCACGGTTGAGTACCCATAAAAAAATAATTCATGCAAGAACTCCAACACAAGACGCTTACATACGCGCTATGGAGCATACTGAACTTGTGTTTGGTGTAGGACCAGCAGGAACAGGCAAAACGTATCTTGCTGTTGCTCATGCTGCAATGCTTCTAGAACGTGGTATCATTGAACGAATTATTCTCTCACGTCCGGCTGTTGAAGCTGGAGAACATCTTGGTTTTCTTCCCGGTGATCTCAAAGAAAAAGTCGACCCATATTTACGACCACTTTATGATGCTCTTTATGATATGATGCCCGCTGAAAAAGTCGAGCGCATTTTAGCTTCTGGTGTTATAGAAATTGCTCCTCTTGCCTTTATGCGTGGACGAACACTTGCCCATGCTGCTGTTATTCTTGATGAGGCACAAAATAGTACGCCCATGCAAATGAAGATGTTTCTCACACGTCTTGGAGAAGGAACACGTATGATTGTTACCGGTGACGTAAGCCAAATTGATTTGCCTATAGGGCAAAAATCAGGTCTCATTGAAGCAATTCGCATTCTTTCAAATATAGAAAATATTGCAATTGTGCATTTTGATGAAAAAGATGTTATACGCCATCCACTTGTTGCTGCTATCGTTCATGCTTATGATCGTGATTTTAAAATACAAAATAAAAAAAAATTATTCGCATGCGATGCATTAAAAAATGAATTTGATTCATCATGATTATTATTGATATAATGGTTAAAAGCGCAGGGTGGAATGATGAGAAAATGCTTTATAATATTACTGAAAAAGCATTAATAACAACTATGCGTCATGTTTCATTAGCAAATGTTGTAAGCGAGATTAGCCTGCTTTTTACGGATGATGAACATATGGCACAAATCAATGCACAATGGCGCAACAAAAACAAATCTACTAATGTATTATCCTTTCCTGCTTTTCCACTTAAAGCTGGAAATCCTCCTGGTCCCATGCTCGGTGATATTATTATTGCCCGAGAAACTGTTGTTCTCGAAGCAGAAAAACAAGGAAAAACATTTCAAGACCATTTAACGCATATGATTGTTCATGGTATCTTGCATCTTCTTGGCTATGACCATGAAACTGATAATGAAGCATATCAAATGGAAAAGCTCGAAATAGAAATTCTTCAAAAGCTTTCCATAAAAGATCCTTATGCTGAATTGTTTATAAATGATAAAATTTAACTTTTAAAATCAATATTACAAGCATACCATTTAAAGCCTCTCATTCATCTAATTATAAAAAAAAGTTTAGAAGATTTTAAAACCATGACAAACAAAACCAATGCACAAAATAATAGTCAAACATCTTCTAATAATGAAAAAAATTCCTCTCAACAAACGAATCATACAGAAAAATATTCTCTGATGAATCATTTGTTTTCATTCTTACGGGGACGTAATTGCGTGTCTACATCACTGCGTGATGATCTTACCGTTGCACTCACGACTGACAATGAAAAAGACACCGCTCTCTTCTCACCTGAAGAACGTACTATGCTGCGTAATATTTTACGCTTGCGTGAAGCACGCGTGGATGATGTTATGATACCACGTTCTGAAATCGAAGCATTAGAAATAAACACTTCACTTGGAGAAACCCTTCAATGTTTCGCAAAAATTGGTCATTCTCGCATACCTGTTTATGCTGAAACTTTAGATGATCCACGCGGCATGATCCATATCCGCGATATTCTTAACTATATGACTCGCTTTATTATCAACCCTACAAAAAACGAACCAAAATCCGATTTGCTTCAATTAAACCATACAGACTTACATACCCCAATCGGTGAATTAGATCTGATCCGAACTGTTCTCTTTGTTCCTAGTTCTATGCTTGCAAGCAAATTATTAACACGAATGCAAACTACACGAACTCAAATGGCTTTAGTTATTGATGAACATGGGGGAACAGATGGCCTCGTTTCAATGGAAGATATTGTTGAATTGGTCGTTGGTGATATCGAAGATGAACATGATAATGTCGACAATGCTATCGTACGCGAACACAACAATAAATGGCTCGTTGATGCAAGAACTGAACTAGAAGATGTAGAGAAAGCTCTTGGTCCTGATTTTATCGTAGGGGAATATGGTGATGATGTTGATACTATTGGTGGTTTAATTGTCTCTATTCTTGATCGTATTCCTGCAAAAGGTGAAGTTGTTGAAGCTGTCCCTGGCTATAAATTCCGTATTTTAGAAGCTGATAAACGCCGAATTAAGCGGTTGCGCATTTTTCGCATTCCAAACAATGAGAATCTTGACAACAATGCCATCCCTAAAGAATAGTCGAGTGTTTTTAAATAATTTCATCGTTTTTTTGTTCTCTGTTACCGGCTGGAAGCGGCAGGCATGGATATTTCTATGTGGCGCTCTTACCTCCTTTGCACTTCCACCCTTTTATTTAACCCCTCTTTGCTTTCTCACTTTTCCTATTTTTATTGTTTTACTTGACTCAATACGGTCCTCCCCAAACAATAAAAAACATTTTTTTATTTACGCTTTAAGCTGTGGAACCTTTGGTTTTAGTTATTTTATTTTCGGACTTTGGTGGCTATGCAATGCTTTGTTAACAGATCCAGATTCTTTTGGTTGGGCTGTCCCGTTAGCCATTTTAGGTCCTCCATTCTACCTTTCTCTTTATTGGTTTCTTTCTGGTTTCATTGTCGGTTTATTATGGACAAAAGGAATAGAACGCTTTTTTGTTTTAGCCTTTGCATTAGGATTAGCCGAGTGGTTGCGTGCGTTTTTATTCACAGGATTTCCATGGAATGCTCTTGGCTATACAGCCATGCCAACCCCACTGTTCATGCAATCTGATGCAATTGTGGGACTTTATGGAATGAATATTCTTGCTGTCTTAGCCTACAGTTTGCCAACTGTTTTATTAACGGATGAAAAAAAGAAAGCAGCACTTTCTCTTTGCCTATCACTTATATTCATTCACTGTGGTTTTGGGTTTTATCGTCTCCATACGATAGAGAATATAGCTGAAAATCAGAAAAATAATTATTGGGTGCGAATTGTTCAACCTTCTATTCAACAAAATATAAAATTGCGTGATAATACACGAGAAGCTATGTTGGAAGCACATATGAATCTAAGTGCAACACCAACAATCGGCAAAAATCCAGAACCTGATTTTATCGTATGGCCTGAAGCTTCCGTTCCTTACCTCCTCTATGATAACTCATCTATCACAACGCGTATTGCCTCTCTTTTAAAACCTAAACAATGGGCTATCATTGGAGCAATACGCGCCAGCAATGATCTACCTCATTCCCAAACACAGTATTTTAATACAATTGCAGTCATTAATGCTCAAGGTAATATTTTAAATACTTCCGATAAACTTCATTTGGTTCCTTTTGGTGAATACCTTCCTTATCAAAATTTATTGAAAAAAATTGGATTGCGTACCCTTGCCGATAATATTGGTGGATATAGTGCTGCAAGTGTGCGCAAAATTGTTACAATGCCAAACGGATTTTCTTATCTACCCTTGATTTGTTATGAAGCAATATTTCCCCATGAAATGACTTTTAAAGGCTCCCCGCCTCAAGCAATTATTAATATTACAAATGATGCATGGTTTGGTGTAACACCGGGACCCTATCAACATCTTCAACAAGCACAGCTTCGTGCAGTTGAACTGGGAATCCCCCTCATACGGGCAGCGAATAATGGAATATCAGCTGTTATTGATTCTTATGGACGAATCGTTGTAGCTCTTCAACAAAATGCTGTGGGCATTATTGATTCACAAGTTCCATCATCCATTACCCCTATAGGAAGCAGTAAATACAGAACTTTCTCTACTTTTATCTTATTTATCCTTATGCTATTGTGTCGTATTGGTTTTGGTTCTACAAAACAGCTTAAATGATTCAAGTGCCCCTTGTACGGTATTATGTTGCGTGTACCAGTAATATTGGGACAAAATATTACATACTATTTTAATTATATGATAAATCAGCTTCGCATAAATATGATGTTGGTTTAGAAGAAAAGTGCTGGAAATAAAGAGTTGCATTATGACCGAAACTAGAAAAAAACCTGACCCTATAGATATCTATGTTGGAACTCGTATCCGTTTACGTCGTAATATTTTAGGACTCACCCAAGAGAAACTAGGTGAAAAGTTAGGAATTACTTTTCAGCAAATCCAAAAATATGAAAAAGGAACAAACCGTATTGGCGCCAGTCGTCTTCAAGCGATAGCAGAAATTATGGATGTTCCTGTTTCTTACTTTTTTGATAAAGGTATTACCTCACAACAAGTAGAGGGTTTTGCTGAAAATGATCACAATTTTATAGACTTTTGTTCTAGCAGCGAAGGGATTCAGCTCATGCGTGCTTTTACAAATATATCTGATGCTAAAGTGCGTCGAAAAATTATTGACTTGGCAAAAGCACTTTCTGAGGAAGATTTGACAAATAAGCTATAAATTAAAATTATATCTTTTCTCTTTTATTCATATCAATTTGCATTGACGATTTGCTGTAGAATTCGCAAGTCGTGACAACTTTAGTAAGCAATTAATTAAATCGTTGGTTTTCTTTTTTGAAGGAGTTCCTATGCCGCATCAAGATTATCTTTTTACGAGCGAATCGGTATCGGAAGGACATCCTGATAAAATTTGTGATCGTATTTCCGATGAAATCGTTGATATGATCTATAAAGAAGCTGAAAAGACTGCTACTGATCCATGGTTAATACGTGTTGCTTGTGAAACTCTCGTCAGTGTCAACCGTGTTGTTATCGCTGGTGAAGTGCGTGTTCCCGACACGCTATTAAAAAAAGATAAAAATAAAGAATTTATCTATGATGAAACTGGCGTTCCATTCATTAACCCTACACGTTTTCGTACAGCAGCGCGCCGTGCTATTCGTACCATTGGCTATGAACAAGCAGGATTCCATTGGAAAACTGTTAAAATTGATGTTCTTTTGCGCCCTCAATCAGCTGACATAGCAAGAGGGGTTGATAATGCTACGGATCGGCATGGTGAAGAAGGAGCAGGTGATCAAGGCATCATGTTTGGATATGCTTGCCGTGAAACACCTGATTTCATGCCTGCGCCAATTTATTATGCGCATAAAATTCTCAAACTTCTTGCCGCAGCCCGTCATAAAGGAGAGGGAGAGGCTGGAAAATTAGGACCAGATGCTAAAAGCCAAATAACCATACGCTATAAAAATGGAAAACCGATAGAGGTCACATCCATTGTTCTTTCAACGCAACACCTCGATGAAAGCTGGGATTCCAGCAAGGTACGTACAGTGGTTGAACCTTACATTCGTCAAGCTTTACATGACATTCCCATTGCGGCTCAATGCAGTTGGTATATTAACCCAACAGGAAAATTTGTCATTGGTGGTCCCCAAAGCGATGCCGGATTAACAGGACGCAAAATTATTGTGGATACTTATGGAGGCGCAGCGCCCCATGGAGGCGGTGCTTTTTCAGGAAAAGATACAACAAAAGTTGATCGTTCTGCAGCTTATGCGGCACGCTATCTGGCTAAAAATATTGTTGCTGCTCATTTAGCAGAGCGATGCACCATTCAACTCTCTTATGCAATTGGTGTTGCACAACCTTTATCTATTTATCTTAATCTTCATGGAACAGGAAAAGTCGATGAAAAAGTTATTGAAGAAGCCATTCGCAAAATAATGGACCTTTCACCGACTGGCATTCGAAAACATCTTGACCTCAATAAACCTATTTATGCAAAAACAGCTGCCTATGGTCACTTTGGACGTAAACCAAAACACGATGGTTCGTTTTCATGGGAAAAAACTGATCTCGTAAAAATGCTTCAAACAATGATCCAAGTCCCATGATTAAGCATAATACACGCAAAAGTGAAGCATTTTTTGGACGCCGACAAGGAAAGCAACTTCGAAACTGTCAGCTTGCACGTATAAAAATGCTTCTTCCCAATTTGAATATTGATTTAAATGTCCCTCCTCCTTCAAACCTTACATCCTTATTTTTAAGTAAAGTAAGAGAAATTCGACTTGAAATCGGCTTTGGTGGAGGTGAACATTTACTTCATGAAATGGAATGTTTTCCAAAAACCGGTTTTATCGGCGTCGAGCCCTTTATCAATGGCATGGCAAAAATATTATTGTCTCTTGAACAACATCAAAACCATCAAAATCATCTTCGCCTCTATAATGATGATGCTACACGCCTCCTTGATTGGCTCCCTGATAATTCTCTTGATGGAATAGACCTCTTCTATCCTGATCCTTGGCCGAAAAAGAAACACTGGAAACGACGTTTCATCAACATAAAAAATCTTAACCGTTTTGCTCGTGTTCTTAAAATAGGGAAAATTTTTCGCTTTGCTAGCGATATAGACAGTTATGTAAACTGGACTTTGTATCATTGTGCACAACATGATCACTTTGAATGGAAAGCAGAAAGCCCTCAAGACTGGAAACTCCCTTATCCACTATGGAAAGGAACCCGCTATGAAGCAAAAGCTTTACGTGAAGGACGAACACCTACCTATCTTACCTTTATCAAGAAATAAATGATCAAGCGCTTTTCTCATAAACAACTTGAAAAATTTTGAATTTAAGAGTATCAATAGTTAAATTCTTGGTCTTATGATGAAGGGTGGGCCGTTGGACCCGCTCTTTTTTAATATCATAAAACTGATGAAACCAACTTGGATAAAATGTATGAACGAAGCTGAAAAAATAAGCAATCTTAGCGAGCCACGCCTATTTGAAGAAGATGGTGTCGAAGCACAGGTTGCTGCTCTTGTCATACCACTGCTTAAACCTTTAGGTTTTCGTTTGGTTCGTGTGAAACTTCTTGGTCAAAATGGTTTAACACTTCAAATTATGGTTGAACGTGCCGATGGTTCTATGACCATAGAAGATTGTGAAACTGTTAGTCGGACTGTTTCTCCCCTCCTTGATGTACAAAATGTTATTGAACGCAAATATCATTTAGAAATCTCATCACCTGGAATTGATCGTCCATTGGTAAGAAAATCTGATTTTTTTCATTGGCAAGGACATCTTACAAAAATTGAAACCAACATAACAATTGACGGGCGCCGAAAATTTCGTGGAACACTTACAAATGTCACGCAAGATGGATTTATTTTAAACACTGATAAAACTGCGTATGGAGAAGCCATGTATACCCCTATTTCCTTTTGTGATATCATAAATGCACATTTAGTGCTTACCGATGAACTTATTCGCGATGCATTGAAAAAAAATAAAGACTTAAGTCAACAATTTATTGCCGAAGAAAAAGCTAACGACTCTATAAAGACGCTCAATTTCAAAAAATAAGATCACAGGGAAATACCCATCGTGTGGCACAAAGAAGGAGAAAATTGATGGCGACAAGCGCTAACAGGCTTGAGATTCTGCAAATTGCAGATGCTGTTGCACGTGAAAAGTCAATCGACCGTGGAATTGTCATTTCTGCGATGGCTGATGCTATTCAAAAAGCAGCACGTTCTCGTTATGGTCAAGAAACCAATATCCGTGCTGAAATCAATTCTAAAACAGGTGAAATTAAATTACAGCGCCTGCTTAAAATCGTTGATGTCGTTGAAGACTATACAACGGAAATTACTTTGTCTGATGCTCTCAAACATCAAGCAGAAGCAAAAATTGGTGATTTTTTTGCTGATCTTTTACCTCCTATGGATTTTGGACGTATCGCAGCGCAATCTGCTAAACAGGTTATTGTACAAAAAGTACGTGACGCAGAGCGTGATCAGCAATATGAAGAATTCAAAAATAAAGTTGGTGAAATTATTTCTGGTACAGTCAAGCGTGTGGAATATGGTAATGTTATTGTTGATCTAGGGCGCGGTGAAGCTATTGTGCGCCGTGACGAATTAATTCCTCGTGAATCCTTTCGCTATGGAGATCGTATTCGTGCTTTTGTCAATGATGTACACCGTGAAACACGTGGACCGCAAATTTTCCTTTCCCGCACCCATCCTCAATTTATGGTCAAACTTTTCACTATGGAAGTGCCAGAAATTTATGATGGTATTATAGAAATCAAATCTGTTGCTCGTGACCCAGGTTCACGGGCTAAAATCGCCGTTGTTTCACGCGATGGTTCGATTGATCCTGTTGGAGCATGCGTTGGAATGCGAGGAAGCCGTGTGCAAGCTGTTGTCGCAGAATTACAAGGCGAAAAAATTGATATTATTCCTTGGTCGCCTGATGCAGCAACATTTGTCGTTAATGCACTTCAACCTGCTGAAGTTTCTAAAATTATCCTTGATGAAGATGCTGAACGTATTGAAGTTATTGTGCCGGATGACCAACTTAGCCTTGCTATTGGGCGACGTGGACAAAATGTTCGTTTAGCTTCGCAACTAACAGGATGGAACATTGATATTTTAACGGAAAAAGAAGAATCTGAAAATCGTCAAAAAGAATTTGCTGAACGGAGTAAATTATTTATGGAATCCTTAGAGGTTGATGAAATGATCGGACAGGTTATGGCATCAGAGGGTTTTTCTTCTATTGAAGAAATCGCCTATATTGATCTTGAGGAAATCGCTTCTATTGACGGTTTTGACCATGATACCGCTGCTGAAATCCAAAGTCGTGCCCGCGAATATCTCGATCATCAAGAAAAAGAACTCGATGAAAAACGCAAAAAGCTCGGAGTTTCTGACGAATTGCGAACACTTCCGGGAATGACAAGTGCTATGCTGGTTGCTGTAGGTGAGGATGGTGTAAAAACAATAGAAGACTTTGCTGGCTATGCCGTTGATGATTTAGCAGGTTGGAGAGAACGTAAAGAAGGCAAAACACAGAATTTTGCTGGTATTTTAACCCCTTTTGATATTACACGCGCGGATGCAGAAGCTATGGTTTTAGCCGCACGTGTACAAGCAGGCTGGATAGACCAAGCTGATCTTGTTACAGAAAATCATGTAGAAGATGAAAATTCTGCAGAAAATGAAAAAACAGATGATTTGGATGTGGATACACTTTAAATGAATGAACGGACTTGCATTGTGACTAGAAAAAATGCTTCAGCACAAACGCTGATCCGTTTTGTTATTGGTCCCAATAACCAAATTGTTCCTGATCTTAAAGCGAATTTACCAGGGCGTGGCGTTTGGATTTCTGCCCATCATGCTGTTGTTGAGAAAGCAATCAAACAGAGAGCTTTTCATAGAAATTTTAAAACAGATGTTGAGGTTGCACCAAATCTTGTGCATGTTGTTGATACGCTTTTACTAAAAGCCGCTCTTTCAGGCCTTTCCATGGCACGAAAAGCGGGAGCAATTGTTATGGGAGCCACAAAGGTTGATGCTGCCATCCGCTCTGGTAAAGTTATTCTTGTACTTCATGCTAAAGAAACAACAGAAGATGGGAAACGAAAAATTGCACAGGCCATCCATTCAATACAACAACAAACAAATCGGACTATAAAAACCATATCTTTATTTACAAGTGATGAAATGCGAGTGGCTTTTGGCTCTAATCCTGTAATGCACGCGGCCTTATTGGACACAAAAGCTGCTAAAGGATTTCTCAAAACGACATATAAATTGATCAGCTATCGTGACGACAAGCATAGTAAAAGCCTAGTGAGATGACGGCACAAGCCGTGAAGGAAGTACAATGAGTGAAAATAACAACGACAAAACAACAGTCAAGAAGACACTAACTCTCAAGCGGTCTGTCTTGGAAACGAGCACGGTCAAACAAAATTTTAGCCATGGCCGTACGAAGGCTGTCGTTGTCGAAACCAAACGGCGTAAAATTACGCGACCTGATGAAAAAGCTGAAACCCTACAGCCCATTACAAAGCCGCATGTGGCCCTCCAGCGCTCTAAACCGCGTTTTGAGGGAAAAAAGCCTCAAGAATCTGTAGCCAAAAGCAATCTTTCATCGACTGAAATGGAAGCGAGACTTCGCGCGTTAGAAGAAGCACATATCCAAGAAAGAATAATACGAGAACAAGCCGAAGAAGAAGCAAGACGCATTAAAGAGCGTGAAGAAATTTTACAGCAAGAAATTAAAGAAAAAGAAATACTTCTTCAACAAGAAGAAGAAATATCACCAGTGCAGACTCCACCTGCTCCTCCTCTCATTGAACAGACAGATATTCCTATTGTGCCTAAAAATACAACCGTGGTTGAAAAACGCAAAATAGATGAAAATAAAGAGGAAGAACGGCATAGTCGACGTGCTAATCCTGCTAAATCAGAAATACGTGTACCAAAAGTTGTCAAAGGAGCTGATGAGCGGCGACGCGGAAAGCTAACTCTGAATAGTGCTTTGGATGAAGAAGGAAGCGCACGTGGGCGCTCAATGGCTGCAATGCGGCGTAGACAGGAAAAATTTAAGCGTGCACAAAATCAAGAACCAAGAGAAAAAATTTCTCGCGAAGTTGTTCTTCCTGAAACGATTACCATTCAAGAGCTCGCACAACGTATGACTGAGCGTTCTGTTGATGTGATTAAATTCTTGATGAAACAAGGACAAATGATGAAACCTGGCGATGTTATTGATGCCGATGTTGCCGAACTCATCGCTGTTGAATTTGGCCATACCGTTAAACGTGTTTTAGAATCTGACGTAGAGGAAGGTATCTTTAATATAACAGATAATCCTCAAAACATGCAGCAACGCCCCCCTGTTGTAACCATTATGGGCCATGTTGACCACGGAAAAACTTCTCTTTTGGATGCTATTCGTAAAGCAAATGTTGTTTCTAGCGAAGCAGGAGGTATTACGCAACATATTGGTGCCTATCAAGTAGAACAAAACGGTCAAAAAATTACCTTTATTGATACACCAGGACATGCTGCATTTACGGCTATGCGTGCCCGGGGAGCTCGTGTTACCGATATTGCTGTTCTCGTTGTAGCTGCTGATGATAGTGTTATGCCCCAAACAATTGAATCAATCAATCATGCGAAAGCCGCTGGTGTACCTATCATTGTTGCTATCAACAAAATTGATAAACCAGCTGCAAATGCACAAAAGGTGCGTACAGAACTTCTACAACATGAAGTGTTTGTTGAAACCATGGGCGGAGAAACTTTGGACGTTGAAGTTTCTGCTAAAACTGGTCAAAACCTTAATAAACTTCTTGAAGCTATCCTTCTTCAAGCTGAAATGCTTGATCTGAAAGCAGATTCTCAACGAACTGCAGAGGGCGTTATCATTGAAGCCAAATTGGATCGCGGACGTGGATCTGTTGCAACAGTTCTTGTTCAAAAAGGTACATTACATCCTTCCGATATTATAGTTGCCGGAAATGAATGGGGTCGTGTGCGTGCTTTGATTGACGACCATGGCCGCCATGTCAAAGAAGCTGTTCCCTCTACACCGATTGAAATTTTAGGCATGCAAGGAACGCCACAAGCCGGAGACCGTTTTGCTGTTGTCACACATGAAGCAAAAGCACGTGAAATTTCTGAATACCGTCAACGATTAGCACGTGATAAAGCTGTTGCGCGGCAAACTGGTTCGCGTGGTTCTCTTGAACAGATGATGACAAAATTGCAAACGACTGGTGTTAAGGAATTTTCTCTTATTATAAAAGGGGATGTGCAAGGATCAATTGAAGCAATCGCTTCAGCATTGGAAAAACTCGGAAATGATGAAGTTCGTGCGCGTATAGTACATTCTGGTGCTGGAGGAATTACCGAAAGTGATATTTCTCTTGCGGAAGCTTCTAACTCTGCTGTAATTGGTTTTAATGTTCGAGCCAATAAGCAAGCACGTGATTTTGCTAAAACACAAGGAATTGAAATTCGTTATTACAACATCATTTATGATCTTGTTGACGATATCAAGGCTGCCATGTCTGGATTACTCTCACCAGAACAGCGTGAAACTTTCCTTGGTAATGCTGAAATTCTAGAAGTCTTTAACATTACAAAAATTGGAAAAGTTGCAGGATGTCGTGTTACAGAAGGTAAAATAGAACGGGGAGCTGGTGTTCGCCTTATCCGCGATAATATCGTTATTCACGAAGGAAAGCTGAAAACACTCAAACGCTTTAAGGATGAAGTCAACGAAGTGCAAAGTGGTCAAGAATGTGGAATAGCCTTTGAAAATTATGAAGATATGCGCACAGGAGACATCATTGAGACCTTCCGTATCGAACATATTAATCGCACATTATAAAATAATCCAATAACTTTACTCTGTTGTAAAATGAGGAAAGTTATTAGGTTTTATACACAATATCTCTTTTTCCTTATCTAAATGGTCAAAAAAAGAGATCTTGTAGCAAGGATAAAACTTTGATGAAAAATGCAAGTCCATCACAACGGCAACTTAGAGTAGCAGAGCAAGTACGTCATGCAATAGCACATATATTACAGCGTGATATTTTGCTTGATGATATCTTGAAAGATATTGTTATTTCTGTCTCTGAAGTACGCATGTCACCAGATTTAAAAATTGCTACTTGCTTTGTATCACCTCTCAGCACTCTTAAAAATGCTTCTCATACCGATGTTGTTGATATCCTCAATAAACATAGTCGTTTTCTCCGTGGAGAAATCAGTCATGCGTTACGACAAATGAAATATATACCAGAACTGCGTTTCCGACGTGATAATAGTTTTGATAATTTTTCAAAAATTGATGCTCTCCTTCGCTCGCCTGAGGTTGCACGCGATCTTCACCATAGTGATAAAGATGAGGATTAAAGATATGGCGCGGCAACACAAAAAAAAAGGGCGTCCTGTTTCTGGCTGGGTTATATTTGACAAACCAAAAGGAATGAAATCAACAGAAGCTGTTTCACAAATCAAGAGACTCTTTCATGCACAAAAGGCAGGACATGCTGGTACGCTTGATCCTCTTGCTTCTGGTCTTCTTCCCATTGCATTGGGCGAAGCAACCAAAACCGTCCCTTACGTGATGCAAGGCAAAAAAACTTACCGTTTTCATATTGCTTGGGGACAAGAACGTTCAACAGATGATCTAGAGGGGAAAATAACGAAAACTTCTCTCAAACGTCCAACACAAGAAGAAATACTTGCTCTTCTTCCTCAATATACAGGTGTTATTTTGCAAATACCTCCACAATTTTCAGCAATAAAAATTGCTGGAAATCGTGCCTATGATTTAGCACGTGAAGGGGAAGTTGTTGAAATTCCGTCCCGTGAAGTCGAAATAGAAACTTTCAAGTTATTAGAAATGCCTACCAAAGAGTACTCTGTCTTTGAAATAACCTGCGGAAAAGGAACTTATGTGCGCTCTTTAGCCCGCGATATGGGGCGTGATCTAGGTTGCTATGGGCATATTGCTGATTTAAGACGTATTTCCGTCGCACCTTTTGATGAAGAAGATCTCATTACATGGGACGAACTAAAAGCGGCCATTCCGCCAAATAAAAACACTACAGATGAAAATAATCGTTCTTTTGAAAAAAACTTCTCAACACTCGATGGGCTCTTAATTGAAACAAGCGCCGCATTGGATTGCCTCCCTCACTACATCCTTAATGAAACTCAAGCACAGAAAATTATAAAGGGTTATTCTATCCTCTTGAATCATCACAAAGCACCTCTTGATGAAAATGAGATTTTTGTCCTCTATAAGGAACAACTTCTTGCCATTGGCACCCTCGATAAAAGTTTATTTAAACCGAAGCGGATTTTCACAATTTAATCGTTTCTTTTCCACAACCACCTTTTGCGGAAAGATATTTTCCTTTATCAATTAAGAAAAATATAGTGCTTTTTATTGTTTACATTCATCGTATTCACATCAAAATTTAAGTCAGTGCTATAAGCTAACACCACCACACACTTTTCTCCCTAATGTTGCAACAATCCTTGTATTTAAAAGGATACATAAGAGGCTTTTTATTTCTTTTTCAATCATGTTTACTCATACGTTAGCCCTCGTTTGTAATGTGCAAGCGAAGATCTGAACTGATTTACTCTAAATAGATTTGAAACGAGAAAAGCTTAAAATTTTCAGGACTATCATTCAACATGAAAATAATCATTTATAAATCAACTTATTAACTATTAAAGCAGCAATTTTTTGTTATGATTATGCTAACAAATCGATCGAAATAATATTAACATATTTAATATTTTACAAAAACTGTTTTGACCCTAAGGGAGATGATCAGAGGAGACTTTTAAAAGCATCTCATTAGCTTGAGGTATTGTTTGGCGTTCAATCATACGGTGTACTCTTATACCATTAGGAGAACAATTTAAATGACGCAAACGCTTATTGACTTCTGCATCCGCTTTTGTACGACGATGATTATGGCGTAAATAATCTACCCATGTTGGCATATGATAAGCCTCTGTCCAATATTCAGGTCTTTCAAGATCTCGTAAAAGGACCCACTGACGCGCACCATCACGTAACCGAATATGGCGTCGACGCGTCATCACTTTGAGAAACTCTTCGAGATCATTTTCATGAATTTGATAATCAATCATTATCATGATCGGGCCACTTCTTGCTTTGAGGTCGAGTAATAGTTCCGGCTCTCTAAAATGATCAAGAGGATTTAAATCTATTTGAGGAATTTCTTGAATTCTAAATTTCACCCCCGCAAGAGCACCAAAAGTCAAGAATAGAGAACAAATACTCAAAGCAATTGTTGGAGAATAACCATCAGCTAAACCGCCCCAGATTGCACTTCCAATAGCCATCCCCCCATAAGATGCTGTTTGATAAAGTGCTAAAGAACGTGCAACAACCCAGCGTGGTGTAGAGAGTTGTACAGATGTATTAAACAATGATAATGCCAAAACCCAACATAAACCTGCAGGAAATAAAGCAATATGGCTTATAATCAGTGAACGGCTGATTCCCAATAAAAAGCAAGAAAAGGCGAAACCAATAAATGCACTTGCAATAATTGTTTCTGAACGAAAATGATGCCGTACAACTGCATTAATAATACCTGCTGTCATGGCACCTAACCCAAAACAACCGAGCAATGTACCATAAAGAAGGGCACTTCCTCCAAGAACTTTATGCGCAACAATTGGCAAAAGTGCTAAAATCGAAATTGCTCCTATACCAAAAAGGAACGCTCGAACCATAATACTCAGTAGATTAGGTGACATCGCAACATAACGCAAACCATCTGAGACAGCTCCTAACAGCTTTTCTCGTGGCAATGGATTGTTTTCATAATTCGATTTCCAGAAAAATAACGCACCAATAAGAGGAATATAGCTTATAGCATTAAACAAAAAAGCAGCAGATGCCCCCAAAGTTGCAATGATGGCACCACCAATAGCAGGACCAACACTCCGCATCAAATTAAAGCCGACACTATTCAAACTAACAGCAGCAGGAATATTTTCCCTGCTCACAATATCTCCTATCGTTGCTTGCCAAGAAGGATTATAAAAAGCTGTGCCACATCCAATCAAAAACGTAAAATATAACAAAAGCCAAGGTGTTAGAAATCCCATATAGGCTAAGATAGATAAACCCATGGATATGACCATCATCATAATCTGCGCACACAACATAATTTGACGCCGATTAAAATTATCAGCTAATGCCCCTGCCATCAAAGAAAACATAACAAGTGGTAATGTTGTGGCACTTTGAACAAGCCCAACCATGGAATGCGAAGAACTAATCAACGCCATTAACCACCCTGCTCCAACAGCCTGTATCAGCCCCCCTAAATTAGAAATAAGAGTAGATGACCATAAATTTCGAAATACCGAATTACGAAAAAGTTTTAATGTTGAAATGCTCTGCATCTTTTTCCTCCAAATCGGTATTTATCACTTTTGTTACCGCACACGCGCCCATAATTTTTGTATCAAAAGGATGCACAATTCTTTAAAAAACTTCTCATAAAACCCTATTTAAATCAATATTTCAAAATAAAAGCTTTTATTTAAAGAAAGACTTCAAATTTCTGTCAAGGACTAGTATTTTAACCTTCTTTCCTATATAAGGACGAAAATAGGTAAGAGTCTCAGACTTTTCTTGTTTTCTCACAGACCCTTGCTGAACGACATCTCGGCTATGGGTGACTTTATGTTTCTTCGTTTTTGGAAAGGATAATACGATGTCGATTACAGCTGAACGTAAACAAGCTCTTGTCGCAGAATACGCAAACAAAGTTGGTGATACAGGATCACCAGAAGTGCAGGTTGCTGTGCTTTCTGAACGTATTTCTAATTTAACAAACCACTTTAAATCTCACAAAAAGGATAATCATTCTCGTCGTGGTCTTTTGAAGATGGTATCTCAACGCCGGCGCCTTCTTGATTATCTTAAAGGAGTTGACCAAAATCGTTATCAGACACTTATCAAGAAGTTAGGTTTGCGTCGCTAAAAGAAAAATGGAGGTGGTGTTTAAAAAAAACACCCATTTTTTCAACGTGTTGCTTTTAATTAAAAATTTTAAAAACTGACAAGTTATTATGGGGTAGGACTGCTCATCGTTGCGCACTTAAGGCAGCTTACTTCTTTCTTCTCGCAACAAAGATAAAAAGTATGTTGGCCACCCCAGAGCTTGGAAATATGCTACGCAAAGCCAGAATGTGAGCAATCAAAAATTTAAACACTGGTCATTAAGGATAAAAAATGTTCAAAACGCACAAGATAGAAATTGAATGGGCCGGGCGTCCGCTCACCCTTGAGACAGGGAAAATAGCACGTCAAGCCGATGGCGCAGTGATTGCTACCTATGGAGAAACTATTGTCTTAGCAACCGTTGTATCAGCCAAAAGCCCAAAACCAGACCAGGATTTTTTTCCGCTAACCGTTAATTATCAAGAAAAATCCTATGCTGTTGGTAGAATACCTGGGGGCTATTTAAAACGTGAAAGTCGACCAAGTGAAAATGAAACTTTGGTTTCACGTTTGATTGATCGCCCAATTCGTCCCCTTTTCGTTGAGGGATATAAAAATGATACACAAGTTATTGTTTCCGTTATACAGCATGATCTCGAAAATAATCCCGATATCCTTGCGATGATTGCATCTTCTGCCGCATTGACCCTGTCAGGTGTTCCTTTCATGGGGCCTATAGCTGGTGCCCGCGTTGGCTATTGTAATGGGCAATATGTTCTCAATCCTCATATCGATGAAATGCCTGAATCAAAACTTGATCTTGTTGTTGCTGGAACAGACAGTGCTGTTTTGATGGTTGAATCAGAAGCACAAGAATTACCGGAAGATATCATGTTGGGTGCCGTAATGTTTGGTCACAAAGGCTTTCAACCTGTCCTTGATGCCATTATAAAGCTTGCTGAAGTTGCGGCAAAAGATCCTCGTGATTTTGTTCCTGAAGATCTTTCTGAACTTGAAAAAGCAATGCAGAAAATGGCAGAACAGGATATACGAAAGGCTTATACAATTACTGATAAGCAAGAACGTTATGCTGCAATTGATGCACTAAAGACAGAAATCCTCAATAAATTTATGCCAGAAACAGAAGAAGACTGTAAGTTTAGTGCTGATCAAGTTGCAACCGTATTTAAACAATTGCAAGCAAAAATTGTTCGCGGGAACATTCTTGAGACCCAAAAGCGGATTGATGGACGCAATCTTTCTACTGTGCGCCCTATCCAATCAGAAGTGAGTATTTTACCCCGCACACATGGATCAGCACTCTTTACCCGTGGAGAAACACAAGCTATTGTCGTTGCAACACTAGGAACTGGTGAAGATGAACAATATGTTGATTCCTTAACGGGAATGTATAAGGAAACATTTCTTCTCCATTACAATTTCCCACCATTTTCAGTGGGGGAAACGGGGCGCCTTGGTTCTCCTGGTCGTCGTGAAATTGGACATGGTAAATTGGCATGGCGGGCAATTCACCCCATGTTACCAACGAAAGAATCTTTTCCTTATACCATTCGTGCTGTCTCAGAAATCACAGAATCCAATGGATCTTCTTCTATGGCAACGGTTTGTGGGACCTCACTTGCTCTCATGGATGCTGGTGTTCCTCTAGCACGCCCTGTTGCCGGTATTGCTATGGGCTTGATTAAAGAAGGAGAACGCTTTGCTGTTCTTTCTGATATTTTAGGGGATGAAGATCATCTTGGAGATATGGATTTTAAAGTCGCAGGAACAGAAAATGGTATTACTGCCTTGCAAATGGATATCAAAATTGATGGTATTACCGAAGAAATTATGAAAATCGCGCTTGAACAAGCCAAAGATGGCCGAATCCATATCCTTAATGAGATGGCGAAAGCTTTAACCAGTGCACGTGCTGAGCTGAGTGAATTTTCTCCACGAATCGAAGTTATGAATATTTCTGTCGATAAAATCCGTGATGTGATCGGCTCTGGTGGTAAAGTTATTCGGGAAATCGTGGAACAAACTGGAGCAAAAATTAATATTGAAGATGATGGTACCATTAAAATTGCTTCTGCTGATGCTAAAACCATTGAAGCAGCAAAACGCTGGATCCATTCTATTGTTGATGAGCCTGAAGTTGGTGCTATCTACCAAGGAACAGTTGTAAAAACTGCAGAATTTGGTGCATTTATAAACTTCTTTGGTTCTCGTGATGGACTCGTTCATATTTCTCAGCTTGCATCAGAACGCGTCACCAAAACAACTGATATTGTAAAGGAAGGTGACAAAGTTTGGGTTAAATTAATGGGCTTTGATGAGCGTGGAAAAGTTCGATTATCAATGAAGGTCGTTGATCAAAAAACCGGAAAGGAAATCACCGGTGATAAAGCGATGAATGAAGAAAAGTGCGTTGATGAAAAAAAACAACCTGAAAATAAGCGCCGCCGTAAGAAAAAAGAAGAGTAAGTTTTTCCTCTTATCGTATCATGAAATGCCATCCCAACATTGGAGTGGCATTTTTCTTTGAAAGAGTCATATGTGTTATTATTTTTGCCTTTTGAAAATCATGAACTTCCATATCCTGATCCAAACCAATGTTGGCTAAGTTTCGGTTTAACAGAAATCCCAGCTCCTGAATGGGCACAAAATTTAAAAGTTATTACGCCTTGGCGACCAGATTTTTTAAAATTTGTCGATACTCAATTTCACTGCTCTCCTCAAATAGATAAAACCTTCAGCTATGATGGTGCATTTTTACGTTTGAGCAAATATCGTGGTTTTAACCAAAATTGTTTTCTTGATTTATTAGAATGCGTTAAACCAAATGGATGGATCGTAATCAGTGGGAATAAAACTGCTGGTGCTGCTTCAATGATGAAATGGGTTAAAACAATTGTTCCCATCACCAATAAATTGTCTAAAAATCATGGCCTTGTATTTTGGTTGCAAGTTCCTCAACAAATTGAGAGACATAACATTGCACAATTGCGCTCACCACCGCTCACTTTTGGTAAATTTCAAACCACTTCTGGTATGTTCTCGCACGGACGTATTGATCCAGGATCTGCTGCGCTTGCTTCTTATATGCTCCAAGTTATTTCTGGAAAAACGGCTGATTTTGGTGCTGGATGGGGCTATCTTTCTCACGTTGCACTTGAAAGCAATGTAAAACTTACGTCTCTTGATCTCTATGAAGCAGACTACAACGCTTTGAGAGCAGCAAAACAGCACCTTAAATCCATAACAACTCTTTTTCCAATTCATTTTTATTGGCATGACCTTGTGCATGAACCTATCACAAATCTGTATGACACAATCATTTCAAATCCACCGTTTCACACGCAACAAACGACAGATGTTTCATTAGGAAAAAATTTTATTATAAATGCTGCAAAGTGTCTAAAACCAGGCGGCAGTCTGCTTTTTGTTGCAAACCGCCACCTGCCTTATGAAAGGTTATTAAAAAATATTTTCCACACAGTGTTGATACATGAACAAGCCCATGGTTTCAAAATTATCGAAGCGCGCAGATAAAGAAAACAAGTGATAACTCTAAAGAATAAAACGTGAAAGATCGATATCAGCAGCAAGCTCGCCAATAGATTTTCTCACATAAGCGGCATCAATTGTAAACGATGTTCCTACTTTATCAGGTGCCGTGAAAGAAATTTCATCCAAAACGCGCTCCATCACTGTTTGCAAACGACGTGCCCCTATATTTTCAATCCTTGCATTTAAATCTACAGCAATATCTGCTAAAGCATCAATTGCATCATCAGTAATTTCCAAATGAACTTCTTCTGTTGCCATAAGAGCAATATATTGTTTAATCAAACTAGCTTCTGGTTCCGTTAGAATGCGCCGTAAATCTTCCCTTGTTAAAGGGTTGAGCTCCACACGGATGGGCAAACGTCCTTGAAGTTCCGGTAATAAATCAGATGGCTTGGAAACATGAAACGCGCCTGAGGCAATAAAAAGAATATGATCTGTTTTAATTTGCCCATATTTTGTAGCAATTGTTGTTCCTTCAACCAAAGGCAAAAGATCACGTTGAACCCCCTCACGCGAAACCGCAGCACTGACTCCACCATCCCTGGTTGCAATTTTATCAATCTCGTCAATAAAAACAATACCATCATTTTCAGCAACACGAAGCGCTTCTTGAATAATTTGCTCCTGATCAAGGAGTTTTTCAGATTCATCATCAATGAGCGGCTTAAAAGCATCCTTTACTGTCGTCTTACGGACCTTTGTACGACTACCCATTTTGCCCAAAATATCTGATAAATTCATAATACCCATTTGTGCCCCAGGCATACCAGGAATATCAAAGGTTGAAGCACTATTGCTATTATTATCGGCGACTTCAATTTCAATCTCTTTCTCATCCAATTCACCTTCACGCAATTTTTTGCGAAAACTATCACGGGTAACGGGACTGGCTGTTTTACCAACAAGGGCGTCTAAAACGCGCTCTTCAGCATTCACGTGAGCCTTTTCTTTTATTTCATCCCGTTTCTTTTCACGCACAAGAGAAATAGCAATTTCAACAAGATCTCGAATAATTTGCTCAACATCACGTCCCACATAACCAACTTCAGTAAATTTAGTCGCTTCTACTTTCACGAAGGGAGCTCCAGAAAGTTTTGCTAATCGACGTGCAATACCAGTTTTACCAACACCTGTTGGCCCTATCATTAAAATATTTTTTGGCATAACTTCTTCACGCATCGGCTCATCAAGCTGTTGTCGACGCCACCGATTGCGCAGTGCAATAGCTACAGAGCGTTTGGCATCATTTTGGCCAATAATAAAACGATCAAGTTCAGAAACAGTCTCACGAGGGGAAAATACAACACACATTTAAATAGCTTTCTCTAAAGAAGATAATTCTGCATCCAATGTTTCAATCGTAAAATGATCATTGGTGTAAACACAAATTTTAGCGGCAATAGCCATAGCTTTACGAGCAATAGTTTCTGCATCCAAATCCAAGTCCATGAGTGCACGCGCTGCTGAAAGAGCAAAATTTCCTCCAGAGCCAATTGCCATAACCCCATCTTCTGGTTCTAAGACATCACCAAGCCCTGTTAGAGCCAAAGTCACTTTCTTATCAGCCACGAGCATCATTGCTTCGAGACGACGCAAATAGCGATCTGTTCGCCAATCTTTTGCAAGTTCTACACATGCACGCATAAGCTGATCAGGATATTGCTCAAGCTTTATTTCCAATCTTTCCAGTAATGTGAAAGCATCTGCCGTAGCACCTGCAAAACCAGCAATAACCACTCCGTTCTTTCCAAGACGACGCACTTTACGTGCATTACCTTTCATAATTGTCTGTCCAAGAGAGACCTGACCATCACCGGCCATCACGGCTTTGCCACCTTTTCGTACCGTAATAATTGTTGTACCATACATTATGTCTGGCTTATGTTCTGTCATAAGGAGACTCCTTAATATTAACTTTGCTTTTTAATATTGGATTTCTTTTCATAAAATGTAAAACTCAATTACTATTACCCTATTTAAGAACATATACAGCAAAACACAATGATTCAGCATAACTCAATTTGTTGAAATTGAAAAAATGATATCATTGTTGTCAATGTAAATTACTGCTAAATAGCTTTATATGAACAGTTTGTGCCTTTTAGAGGAAAATTATGAAAAAAATAGCCATAGGAACCTTAGGTGGAACAATTGCAATGACTGCTGATAGTTTTGGTCACATGCAACCGACTTTAACTTCAGATAACCTCATAAAAAGTGTTCCTAATTTAAATAACGTTGCTGATATTCATGCACAAACATTAATGCAAATACCAAGTGGATCTTTATCGTTTCAAATTCTTTTTGAAATAATCGAGTGGGCAAAACAACAAATAAATGCTGGTGCAAAAGGTATTGTTTTAACACAAGGGACTGATACTCTGGAAGAAACAGCTTTTTTTCTTTCTCTTTATTGGAAGGAAGCTGAACCACTCATCATAACCGGCGCTATGCGCATGCCTCATGAAGCGGGCGCAGACGGCCCCGCCAACCTTTTAGCAGCCACTCGTGTTGCAGTCGCCCCACAAAGTCGTAACAGGGGCGTACTCGTTGTCATAAATGATACAATTCATTCACCTTATTGGCTCTATAAAAGCCATACCGTCAAAGTCGAAACATTTCAATCAGGTCTTGCGGGTATTTTAGGAACTATTCTAGAGGGAAAACTTATTTATTTCAATGATCAAAAATTTTTTCCGACAACGTTTGATCTTCCCCAAAACCACGATTATCAAATTGCACTCCTCTATTCCTCTTTATCATCTGATGCACAATTAATGAAACTATGCCTTGAAAGTGGATATTATGCTGGAGTTGTTATTGCTGGTTTTGGTGCAGGACACTGCAGTTTTCAAGAAGCAGACCTTGTACAACAATATGCACAAAAAATACCAATCATTATTGCTAGTCGTTGTTGTAATGGCTCAACAACTCGTATAACTTATGGCTATAAAGGCTCAGAAATCGATATGATTGCTTCTGGTGCTCTCATGTCTGGTTATTTATCAGCCGTAAAAGCGCGTCTACTTTTATGGGCTTTTTTGGCGCAAGGGCACTCACTAGCACAAATCCGTGCAAACTGGAATGACTGGACGATAAGTTAATGAAAAATGATCTATTATCTTAAAGAAGAGAGCAAGCAAAACAAAACTTATTTAAAAATCAAGCTGCTCATCTGTTCACTCTTAATCGATTGCTGCAGCAAAAAATTCTCGACCAATAAAATGATTGATACGACTATACAAAAAATTAATCAGGAAGATAATCTGGTCAAATCCGTTTCTGACCGATATTCACCCTATCGTGTTTTTACTGCACAAGAATGGTCAGAGTTTCGTGCAGACACACCTCTTACTTTGACTTTTGATGAAATTAAGCGTCTACGCTCTATTGATGATCCTATCGATCTTAAAGAAGTCCAACGCATTTATCTTTCTTTATCGCGTCTGTTATCATGCCATGTCGAAGCAGTACAGGAACTTTTTCACAAACGTCGGCAGTTTCTTCATCAAGAAGAGACTAGAAAAACGCCCTTTATTATTGGAATTGCTGGTTCTGTAGCAGTAGGAAAATCAACCACAGCTCGCATTCTTCAAGAACTGTTGAAACGATGGACATCTAGCCTTAAAGTTGATCTGATCACAACGGATGGTTTTCTCTATCCTAACGCAATCTTACAGCAAAAAAATCGTATGAAACGTAAAGGATTCCCTGATTCCTATGATATTAAAAAATTGCTGTGCTTTCTTTCGGCTATAAAAGCAGGTATCGGAAATGTCCGTGCGCCGCTTTACTCACATATGACCTATGATGTTCTAGAAAATCAGACAATTACCATTGATCGTCCTGATATTTTAATTGTTGAAGGTATTAATGTATTACAGGTCAGTGATCTTCCTAAAGATGGGAAAGCTATTCCTTTCGTATCAGATTTTTTTGATTTTTCAATCTATGTCGATGCTGAAACAGAAGTCATTCGCCACTGGTATTTGGAGCGCTTTAAACGTTTGCGTAAAACAGCTTTTCAAAATCCTGAATCCTATTTTCATCGTTATGCCCTACTCAGTGAAAAAGAAGCCTCAAAAATCGCTGAGGATCTTTGGCAAACAATTAATTTAAAAAATTTACAAGAAAATATATTGCCAACACGACCACGATCCAATCTCATTCTACGAAAAGGAAAAAATCATTTGGTCGAGTATGTCGCACTTAGACGACTATAAGGATCTCATAACTATGCAGCACTATCACATTCATTTTACCTCAACGCGTATCGATAACAGTTGCCCTATCATCTTGGTAAACCAAAGAAGTCTTACCAACTTATCACTTGATGCGTCAACAACAGCATGGATAAAAGTTAATGACTTTACAGGCAAAGCAGGACAAATACTCTTTGTTCCTCACGAAACGGGGCATTTAAAAAAAGTTTTATTTGGAATTGGCAATGGGAACGATCCCTTTATCACAGGACTGCTTGCTCAAAAGCTTCCTGCTGGTCAATGGCATTTAGAAGGTACAACCTCTGATGAAATAAATGCCTATCTTGGATTAGCATTTGGTAGCTATCAATTTAATCGCTATCGTCAAAATTCTTCTTTCAAATCATTGTCCATCCATGTCAATGAAGCCGTTGATCTTAATGAACTCCAACGAATTTATGAAGCTGTCTTTTTCGTCCGTGATCTCATCAATATTCCAGCCAATGATATGACCCCTAATGCTCTCGAAAAAGAAGCACGAAAACTAGGAAAAACCTACGGTGCTCATGTCCAAAGTATTTGTGGAGATGATCTCTTAACTCATAACTTTCCGATGATTCATGCCGTAGGCCGAGCAGGCAGTATTGCACCGCGACTGATTGAGTTACACTGGGGGCAAGAACATCATCCTAAAATAACGTTGGTGGGCAAAGGGGTAACTTTTGATACGGGAGGACTCGATATTAAATCTGCCAATAACATGTTGCTTATGAAAAAAGACATGGGGGGTGGGGCAAATGTTTTGGGATTGGCTAAACTTATCATGGATGCCAAATTGCCTTTCCGTCTACGTGTTTTGATTCCAGCTGTAGAAAATGCAATTTCTGCGAATGCTTACCGACCAAGTGATATTCTCAAAAGTCGTAAAGGCTTAAGTATTGAAGTAGGTAATACAGATGCTGAAGGGCGACTTGTTCTTGCCGATGCGCTCGCCTATGGTGATGAAGAAAGTCCACAATTCATGCTTTGTATGGCTACTTTAACGGGGGCAGCACGTATAGCATTAGGACCAGATCTTCCCGCATTTTATTGTAATGATTCAATATGGGCACAACAAATTTCTGAATCTGCTCACGCCGTTTTTGATCCTCTTTGGCAAATGCCCCTTTGGAAACCTTACCAAGAAATGTTATCATCACCAATTGCTGATCTTAATAATGTAACTGGAAATAGCTTTGCTGGCTCTATAACGGCAGCTTTATTTCTTAATTCTTTTGTTGAAAAAGCTGAACATTTTGCGCATTTTGACCTTTATGGATGGGTTCCAAAAGAAAAACCAGGATACCCTATTGGTGGATCAGCACAAACTATTCGTGCTCTTTATAATATTTTTAAAAATGAAATTTGACACAAAAGATCCACAAAGATAGACAATTTTGCAGCTTAAAGAATAATTGCTATCGCCTTAAATTGTGTTCTTAGTTTTATTTGAGGATAAAAAACCTTACCAATACAGTTTTCATAAGTTTAGTTAAAGGTAAGAAGTAACAAAATGGAAAGAAAAAAGATGATCTTTAAAGACCCAAGGCTTTATGCATTCAGAGATGATCTAGCGGACCAACGCCTTGAAACAGAAATTACAGCTCAGCGCTTTGTTCAAGGTGAAAAAAGACGTGTTAATAAAGCGGTCGCTGGACTTTTTAAAGAAAATAGCAAAAAAAGTGAAAGACAAACAGAATGCTTATTGGGAGAAGAACTTCTCATTTTTGAAGAAGGGGAAACGATGTCATGGGGGCAATCACTCAAAGATGGTTATGTTGGTTATATTGATACAACAGCTCTTTGTACATCAACTATAAAACAAACACATATTGTTTCAGTACCACGTACATTTAAATATTTACACGCTGACTTACGTGGACCAATAGTGTCTCCTTTATCTATGGGAAGCAAAGTCAGTGTTGTTGATGAAATTGAAGTCCGTGACACAATGTATTCTATTCTTGAAAATGGAAAAACAATCATTACGAGCCATCTCAGCCCCATTGGACGCGTATATGAAGATTATGTCACTGTTGCAGAAACCTTTATCCGTACACCTTACCTTTGGGGTGGTGTCAGCGGTTTTGGAATTGATTGTTCAGGACTCGTTCAGCTCTCTATGATGATGACCAATCAAATAGTTTTACGTGACACCGATATGCAGCAAGAAACTATAGGCAATCCTCTTACCGATATTGATACACTTCAACGAGGCGATTTAATTTTTTGGAAAGGTCATGTTGCTATTATGGTCGATCATGAAAATATTATTCATGCAAATGGTTTTTCTATGGACGTTATAATCGAGCCATTGGAAGAGGCAATTACGCGTATCGCTAAAAAAGATAAATATCCCATCGCAAAACGTCGTCCAATGCAAGAAACTTAATACATGCCTCCTATAAAAAATAATTAATTGAATGTTTTTTGCTATATAATGAATTGATTTATAACATTGCCGCACCTTATGCCTTTTGTTTTTTAATTGAGTTAAGCTCTTCAAGCAAAATAGAACACACAAAGCAGCTTGCAATAATACAGCAATGAATTGATTTATAATGATAATTATCCGTCATTCATTCTGTATTAAGAATTCTAAATGTCGTAAAATTCTCTCATTGCAAATCTGTTTTTATGTTGAAGCAATCAAAATCATTTACTTGTTCATCACAAATAGAATTGATGTATAAGTAAAAATGATTACGAAAAAAATATCCCTTCTGAAGGCTCTCAAATACCAAGAACTATCGTAAACATTGGGACCAGCTTACTCCTTCATAAGCGTAAAGATAGTGGCGCTCTATAGATTTTACATTATTTCTATGGGGGGCTTTAACGTTATACTATTCACTAGTGCCAGCACAAAATGGGTTTTGGAGCGTTGCGAGATGCCTCTTTAAACAGGCTCGTGAATATGCAACACAATGCCGTTCTGTATTACGTAAAGAACGTGTGCCCCTCTTAATCAAAAGCGACATCTTTTGATCTTTTTTTAAAATTCATATTCATTTAGAAGTCTTTATTAATATTTGCCTATCTTTAAATACTGTGAAAACTCATCAACAGGCTTACTGAATAACATTCATTAAAATATCATATAGTCAATCATAAATCGCATTACATAACTTTAATCAGACTTCTTCATATTATCATATTTCACTGTTTCAAATACCTTTATTACAAACCAGCAGTTTTATATTTTTTTAATATGCAAAAATAATATCTTTCTCATCTTATTTATATTTCTCATTTATATACTTACCTAGGGAGCTTTTTTCCTCATCTCTCATACCATAGAATGTATAATACATAATCCTCTAAGAAGTCTCCTGTTCATGTTTTTCTTTTATATTTAATATCATTAACCATATGTTTTATTTGTTTTAAAATTACATACCACTCTTTTTATTCGTACGTTATTGAACATTTTTTTGATTGAGAAATCGTATAACATCAAGAAAATTTATAACTATAAAAACAATATGTTATTATATAATCATGTATTACAAGGATAATTAAGCTTTTGGTCATGTAAAACAATCCCTAATAATAAACACAAAGCGTTTTTTTAAGAATTTTTTGAAATTTTTTCTATTATCTATATCTCATAAAATGAATACCCCTGATATCTCTCAGTGCATCCAATCTCATCTCACAACGATACGCATGAAAAGTATAACATACATTGTCTACCACCATCTTTATATTTATGAATCGTGCAAAGGCATCATTATACACTTTGCCAATTCTCAATGTTGCGATAACCCTTGACTATTGGAGAGTGTTCTTTCAGCACATACTTTATTTCGTTCTTAAATAATTTTTATCCACATGACTCTCCCTGCTTGGAACGTGCAAAAGAATGGTTTTGATTAATTTAACATAAAACAGATTTGAAATGAGAAAATTCTTTACGAATCTGGACTTTCTCATTCAACATAAAAATTATAAATTATGATTTTAAATCAATATATTGAATTATATTTAAACAATATTTCCTTCTTATAACACATTAAAGAAGATGATTTTTCAATACCTGAACTAATGGTTTATCAGCATCAGGCATAGGGTATTTATCAAGATCATTCATAAAAACCCATTCTAAACTCTGCCCCTCTCGTCCTTGCGCAACTCCCTCATAATGGTAACAAAGATACAACGGCATCAAGAGATGAAATGTTGCATAGCTATGGCTCGCAAACGTTAAAGGGTGTAAATTATTTGCCTGAACATACACACCAAGCTCTTCTTCTAATTCACGAATCAATGAGATCTCTGGAGTTTCCCCTTGCTCAATCTTTCCACCAGGAAACTCCCATAAACCAGCCAACGATTTTCCTTCAGGACGCTTAGTAAGCAAAACACGATTATTTTGATCTAACAATGCACATGCAACAACAAGAAGAAGGGGACTTTTTATACACATATCACTCTCCAATAAGAATATAAAGATAACTATCTCTTTCTAGTATATTCCCTTACCTCAAAAAGAACTCACATATCTCATTCTCTTTAAAAAAATAATAGATAGTTAAATATAGAGAGTGCATCCATTAACTTCTGTAATCGCTATTGATCATAACGTACTCTTTTGTTAAATCGCAAGACCAAACCGTCGCTGTGCTTTTACCCAAACCGATATCAACACGAATAGTGATGTGTTCACCTTGCATATAAGAACCTACTGTCTCTTCACAATACTCAGGATCTCGTGCGCCATTTACAGCCACACGATGCTCACCAAACCATATCGCCAATCGATCACGATCGACTTCAACACCGGCCTTCCCAACTGCCATAACGACACGCCCCCAATTCGCATCTTCACCGGCAATAGCCGTTTTTACAAGCGGTGAATTTGCAATTGATAAAGCAATCGTCTTCGCTGCATTGTTTGTTGTAGCACCTATCACATTAACCTCAATTAAATGACGAGCACCTTCACCATCACAAACAACTTGTAGTGCAAGTTCATGCAGAAGTGCACTCAATTGTTTCACAAAAACCCCATAACGCGGATCAGATTTACTTGTAATACATGGAAAATGTTCTTTTCCTGTCGCAAACAACATAAGCGTATCTGAAGTTGAGGTATCGCTATCAACAGTAATTGAATTGAAAGACCCCTCAACTGACTCTGATAACATAGATTGGAGTGCATCCGAAGAAATAGTAGCATCACTAACCACAAATGACAGCATTGTCGCCATATCGGGAGCAATCATACCAGCACCTTTTGCAATCCCATTAATGGTAACACTCTCTCCCCCACAGTCAAAAGTGCGCGTCGCAAGTTTTGGAAATGTGTCCGTTGTCATTATGGCTTTTGCAGCTTCCAACCAATTTCCCTCTTCTGCTGTCTCTGCCATATTTGGTAAAAGATTGACAATACCCGATGCATCCATTGGCTCACCAATAACACCCGTAGAAGCTATAAAAATTTCATCTTCTCTAACCTTTAAAGCGTTCGCTGCTGCACAGACGATTTCATTAGTTGTGTGCTTTCCTTTGCTTCCTGTAAAAGCGTTTGCATTTCCAGAACTCACAACAACACCCCTCGCAACCCCATGAGAAAGCGATGCACGACAATGCTCTACAGGGGCAGATGGACATTTTGAACGGGTAAAAACACCGGCCACACTCACTGGCTTATCGAATATGATGAAAAGAAGATCTGTACGATCTTTATATTTAATCCCAGCTTCAGCTGTTGCTATCCGCACACCAGATAAGGGAGAAAGCTCCTGGATCTTTTGAGGCAACAAAGGAGATATTTTCAAAACCACAATATGCTTTCTATAAAACAAATGAAATAATTGCTGATTAATAACCCCTCATAGCAAACTGCTAGGCTTTTTGAACAAAACTAACCTAGAAAATTATCTATTAAAGGGGCTATCCACTTATTTTTACTCGCTATTCCGTATCTTCTTCATCGGATGTCTCATCGGGAAGTAGCGTCCCATTTTGATGAAGCGATTCCATGATTTTTGCAACATTAGGATCAGGGTATTTCACATCTATCTTGCTACGCAAATCAACAATTAGTTCTTGATAGCGCTTTTTTATCAGCTGTGTACGCAACATCTCTTTAACATCATCAAATGCAGGCGGTTGTTTTACACGACGATCTTCTAATTTAATAATATGCCAACCAAAAGGGCTTTCAACGGGCTGTTTAGTGTATTCGCCAACTTTCAAACCAAATGCCGCATCTTCAAAAGACTTGACCATTTGACCATGGCTAAAATAACCAAGATCACCCCCAACGGCAGCAGAACCATCTGTTGAACTTTTCTTTGCAATTTCTTCAAAATTTTCGCCTTTATTTAAATGCTTAATGATAGCTTCTGCTTCTTTTCTCGTTTTAACCAAAATATGACGCGCTTTAACCTCATCCTCTTTAGGTAAAGCAGCAACTTCTTGCTTATAAAGAGCTTCCAAATCACTGTCCGAGATTTTGTCGACAACTGCCTGTTTAAAATAAAGCTGTTGAAGAACATTGTCACGCATGACTACCATACGTTTATCGTAAGCTTCTGTCTTATCAAGACCTTTACTTCTTGCTTCTTTTGCAAGTGCCTGCATATCCAAATAAGCTTTTAGGACCATCATACGGCGTTGTTCATCAGGAAAACGTGCTAAATTAGGATTTATTTCAAGCGCTAAATCATCCAATTGGCCTGCTGTAATATTTTTCCCATCAATAACGGCCATAACATGAGAAGGAGAAACGGCTTTTTCAGAAGCTTTTTCCAAGGTCTTTAAATCATTCGACGGTGAATTCAAACCTTCTTGGGCTCTCACCCCTAAACTTGTACTTGCCAATAAAGTTGATGCTAAAAAAAGCGTGATAAAGTTAAATTTCATAAATATACTCCTTAAAAATGAAGGCAGGTTCAAGATTCCAATTTTCTTTACCATAACACTTTAATCTTTAAACATAGAGAAATAAATTAGTAATTTTATTTTAAAAAGTATAAATTTGTCCTTTTAACTTAGCTTCTCCAATCCTATCTAATGCGGATGAAGAACATGATAATAGAGAAAAATGACATATTGTATCTTAAATTACTTTGTATTGTATCAGTTAAATAGCATACCTAAAGTTGACATAGAGCGCTTAGCCTCTTATCTCTACTTTACAATTAAAGTGAGAAATTGCACACCAACAAGTATAATGGTACCATCTGCATTTCGTGATGTCTCTAATGATATCAAATAACTTGAAAAAAGTGTAGAGAATGGGGAGAGCATATGAATTACCCAACAAGAGTGACAACAATTAAAAGAAAGAGCCAGAGATGGTCAGTTTAGGTGTTTTTGCCCGTAAGTTTTTTGGTTCAGCTCATGAGCGACGTCTCAAAGCACTCCGCCAAAAAGTTGCACAAATTAATGCTTTAGAAGAACAATTCGTAAAATTAAGTGATGAGCAGCTTTGCCAAAAAACAGATGCCTTTCGTAAACGTCTTAGTGAAGGTGAAAGTGTTGATTTGCTCTTACCAGAGGCTTTTGCAACTGTTCGTGAAGCCGCAAAACGTGTTTATGACATGCGTCCTTTTGACGTACAACTTATTGGTGGAATGGTCCTTCACGACTGTGGCATAGCTGAAATGCGTACTGGTGAAGGTAAAACATTAATGGCAACTCTACCAATTTATCTCAATGCATTGGAAGGTAAAGGCGTTCATGTTGTAACAGTAAACGATTATCTCGCCAGTCGTGATGCTGAAACAATGGGAAAAATTTTTAGTTTTCTAGGGCTTACAACGGGCGTGATTCTTCACGATCTTGATAGTGATGCCCGCCGAGAGGCCTATGCATGCGACATCACCTATGCCACAAATAATGAACTAGGTTTTGATTATTTGCGTGATAATATGGCCTTCGATCGTAGTCAAATGGTCCAACGTGGACATCATTATGCAATTGTTGATGAAGTTGATTCGATTCTCATTGACGAGGCCCGTACACCCCTTATTATTTCTGGTCCTCTAGAAGATCGTACTGACTTCTATAACTTTATTGATACATTTATTCCTGCCTTAACTCCAGAAGACTATGAAATAGACGAAAAACAAAAAACAACGACCTTTACCGAAGTTGGTACTGAAAAAATTGAAAAAATGCTCGAACAAGCTGGGCATCTTAAAGGTGAAAGTCTTTATGACATAGAAAATGTCGCTATCGTTCATCATGTCAATAATGCTCTAAAAGCTCATAAACTATTTGCTCGCGATAAAGATTATATTGTTCGCAATGATGAAATCGTTATCATTGATGAATTTACAGGGCGAATGATGCCTGGACGGCGTTATTCTGAAGGACTTCATCAAGCGTTAGAAGCTAAAGAGCATGTTGCTATTCAACCAGAAAATCAGACACTTGCCTCCATCACTTTCCAAAATTACTTCCGTATGTATAGAAAATTATCTGGAATGACTGGAACTGCAACAACAGAAGCCGAAGAATTCAGAAATATTTATGGTCTTGACGTTGTCGAAGTCCCTACAAATTTGCCAATACAACGTATTGATGAAGATGATGAAATTTATCGAACAGCAGAAGAGAAGTATCGGGCAATTGTGCGTGATATCCGTCAAGCACACGAAAAAGAACAGCCTATTCTTGTTGGAACAACCTCTATTGAGAAGTCTGAACAATTGGCAGAGCGTTTGCGAAAAGAAGGCATTACCGATTTTAGAGTCTTAAATGCTCGCTATCACGAACAAGAAGCATACATCATTGCGCAAGCAGGAGTTCCTAGAGCGCTCACCATCGCAACCAACATGGCAGGACGCGGTACGGATATACAGCTTGGTGGTAATGTTGAAATGCGCATCCGACAAGAATTACAGGATATCCCCGAAGGTCCAGAGCGGACAGCTAAAATTGAAGAAATAAAAAAAGATGTTCAAAAACTTAAAGAAAGAGCTTTAGCGGCTGGAGGGCTTTACGTTATCGCTACTGAGCGTCATGAAAGCCGTCGTATTGATAACCAGCTTCGTGGACGTTCTGGTCGCCAAGGCGATCCTGGTCGCTCAAAATTCTTTCTCTCTCTTCAAGATGATCTTATGCGTATCTTTGGCTCCAACCGTATGGATGGCATGCTACAAAAACTTGGATTGAAAGAAAATGAAGCTATTATCCATCCATGGATTAATAAAGCCCTTGAAAAAGCACAAAAAAAGGTCGAAGCGCGAAACTTTGAAATTCGTAAAAATCTGCTAAAATATGATGATGTCATGAATGATCAACGCAAGGTCATTTTTGAACAGCGTATGGAGGTCATGAACGCAGATGATTTATCAGAAATGATCCTTGAAATGCGTAATGAAGTCGTAGAAGATCTCGTAGAGGCTTATATTCCATCAGGAACGTATTCTGAAAAATGGGATGTAAAAACTCTCGAAGAGGAACTGCAAAAACTCTTTAATCTTGAGCTTCCAGTGGAGGAATGGGCAAAAGAAGATGGAATTGCCGAGGAGCAAATTTTAGAGCGTGTATCAGATGCTGTTACGAAACTTGAAAATGAGCGTACTGAACGCTATTCTCCAGAAGTTATGGCTTATTTTCACAAAGCAGTATTGCTCGAAACTATTGACACGTTATGGCGTGAACATCTGGTAAGTTTAGACCATTTGCGTTCTGTTGTTGGTTTTCGTGGTTATGCGCAGCGGGACCCGCTCAATGAGTATAAAACAGAATCATTTGAACTTTTTCAAAGTATGTTGAGAAATTTGCGTCGGATTGTCACTTCTAAGCTTATGCGTTTTGAAATTATTCAACACCCCACAGAAGAAACCATGCCTGAGCAAACTGATGCTGATTCTTCTGTCTTTAATGATCAAAGTCAAAAAAATGCTCCCACCTTATGGGCACGATCACAAGAAAATAGATTTGTTAATCCACAAGATCGTGACCCTAACGATATAACCACATGGGGAAAAATTGGACGTAATGAGCGTTGTCCTTGCGGTTCAGAGAAAAAATACAAACACTGTCATGGAGCCTTTGTTTGAAAAGCAAACTATAAAAATGAATAAAAAGCGAAATTATGAGCAAGAATTGCGTACAGCTGGTTTAAGAGTAACACGTCAACGACGAGTTATTCTTGATATTTTGGCTGATACAAATGATCATCCCAATGCATTTGAAATTTTTCAGCGTGCAAACAAAATAGATTCGAGTATTTCACTCTCAACGGTTTACCGAACCATGAAAACATTAGAAGAAAATGGAACAATTCATCGCCATAGCTTTAGTGGTGGTCCATCTCGTTTCGAGCAAGCAGATGGACAACATCATGATCATCTCATTGATATAGAAACAGGACAAGTTATCGAGTTTCATTCTGATGTTATTGAAAAGCTGCAAGAGGAAATTGCAAAATCCCTTGGCTATGATATTATTCATCATCGCCTTGAACTTTACGGCAAAAAAAAACTCTTAGAAAAGTGATTATCTATCATTAGATAAAATACCTCGGACAAATCAAGTTTTATAAAAATTTACCTTTAAAATGTAATAGTTCTCATTGGCAAAAATTTTCTTTTGCTTTATTACCCCTTTTGTATGATGCTATATGGTAATTTATTATCAGTATTATAATAAAAAATCGTTGCAACAAAATATTATAAAAAATTGTATTATGAAATAATTAGGCCAATATTATCATGGTTTCTTTGCCACAGGATCGTATGAGACAGCTTGAAAAGCGCTTTGAAATAATTGAAAGCCAAATGACGACTAATCCAAATGCTGAAACATATGTCAAATTAGCTTCTGAATATGCAGAACTACAACCCGTTATTGCCTCTATACGCGCATTAAATACTCTTTATGGAGAGATTACAGAATTAGAAATGATTCTCAACGATAAACAAACAGATATAGAGATGCGTAACCTTGCCCAAGAAGAACTACCATCATTATATAAAAAAGTAGAACAATTTGAAAAAGAACTGCAAATTCTGCTTTTACCTAAAGATGTTGCTGATGAAAAGAGCGCTATTGTTGAAATTCGAGCAGGAACAGGTGGATCAGAAGCAGCACTTTTTTCCGGTGATCTTTTCCGCATGTATGAACGTTATGCCCATGCTCACCATTGGAAAGTAGAAGTTATTTCACTCAGTGAAGGAGAAGTTGGCGGATATAAAGAGATTATTGCTACCATTTCAGGAAAAGGTGTCTTTTCTAAATTGAAATATGAATCAGGTGTCCATCGTGTACAACGTATCCCTGAAACAGAAACCGGTGGACGTATCCATACATCTGCTGCTACCGTTGCAGTACTTCCAGAGGCTGAAGAAATTGATATTGATATTCGTCCTGAAGATATTCGTATCGATACAATGCGTGCATCTGGAGCAGGAGGACAGCATGTCAATACAACAGATTCAGCTGTTCGTATCACGCACATTCCAACGGGAATTATGGTCGTACAAGCAGAAAAATCACAACACCAAAACCGAGCACGAGCACTTCAAATCTTACGAGCACGCTTATTCGATATCGAACGACAAAAAGCGGAAAGTGAACGTTCAGCTTCTCGTAAAAGTCAAGTTGGCTCTGGTGATCGTTCAGAACGTATTCGTACCTATAACTTTCCACAAGGACGTGTCACGGATCACCGTATTAATCTAACCTTGTATAAGCTTGATCGCATTCTAGAGGGAGATCTTGATGAGCTTATTCATGCTCTTATCTCAGATCATCAAACAACACTTCTAATGGAAATGGATGATAATAATTGAGCCAATATTCTTTCAAGAATGTCATCCAACAAACGCAAGAAAAATTGCGCACGAAAGGAATTTTGGAAGCTGCTCTCGATGCGAAAATACTCGTTGAATGGATAACAGGGATAAATGCTGCTAAAAGAATTTCTAAACCAGATATGCATCTATCTTCTGAGCATATTATACAAATAGAACAGGCTGTACGGCGGCGTATTGCAGGCGAACCCATCTACCGTATTATAGGAACACGAGAATTTTATGGTATACCCTTTACATTGTCTCAAGAGACGTTAGAACCTCGTCCTGATACAGAAACGCTGATAGATCTTGTCCTTCCTTTTCTCCAAAAACAGGTCGAAAATTCGAGAAGAACAATATTCCTTGATATGGGAACAGGAAGTGGCGCCATTGCCATTGCACTCCTTAAACAAATCCCCCAATCCTATGCGGTGGCGGTCGATATTTCTGAAGATGCCCTTAAAACAGCGAAAAAAAATGCAAAAAATGCTGAAGTAGCACATCGCTTCACACCTCTTCTTAGCGACTGGTTTGATTCTGTCACAGATCGCTTTGATTTCATTATTTCCAATCCACCTTATATTCCTGCAAAAGATATCAAAAAACTTTCAAAAGAAGTGCGCCTACATGACCCTTTACGCGCTCTGATAGGGGGGGAAGATGGACTTGATTTTTATCGAAAACTCGCTCATGAAGCAGCCAACCACTTAAAAGAAAACGGCTATGTCGCTGTTGAAATTGGTTACTCTCAAGAAAAAGACGTCTGCGATTTATTTGAAAAAAATGGTTTTCAATGTTTAGAAATACGCAAAGACCTGTGTGGAATACCCCGCGCACTTCTGTTTACATGCAAGCATTAAAATTCCCAATCATCATCCGTGGTCGCAACTGCCTTGCCAATAACATAAGAAGAACCTGCCCCTGAAAAAAAGTCATGATTTTCATCAGAGTTTGGTGATAAAGCTGCCAAAATAGCAGGATTAACACGACAAACCTCAGGGGGAAAAAGAGCTTCAAAACCTAAATTCATTAAAGCCTTGTTAGCATTATAATGAAGAAAAATTTTAACATCTTCTGTCAATCCAAGTGTATCATAAAGATCTTCAGTATATTTGCATTCGATGTTATAAAGGTCAAAGAGCAAGTTAAAAGCAAAATCTTTAATTTCTTGTCTTTTGGCTTCATCAAGCTTTGCAAAACCCAATTGAAATTTATAACCTATATAATAACCATGGACTGCTTCATCACGAATGATTAATCGAATGAGATCTGCTGTATTGGTCAACTTAGCGCGACTGGCCCAATACATGGGCAAATAAAAACCAGAATAAAATAAAAAGCTTTCCAGCAACGTCGAAGCAATTTTTTTCTTAAGTGGATCATTTGCTTCATAACGCTCAAGTACTAATCTAGCCTTTTTCTGCAAATGAATATTTTCTTCTGACCATCTAAACGCATCATCAACTTCTACTGTCGAACAAAGGGTTGAAAAAATAGAGGAATAAGAACGTGCATGAACCGCTTCCATGAAGGCAATATTCGTCAAAACAGCCTCCTCATGCTCTGTTATCGCATCAGCCAGAAGTGAAATGGCTCCGACAGTGTTTTGAATTGTATCTAGAAGCGTTAATCCTGTAAAAACACGAATTGTCAGTTTACGTTCTTCATCCGTTAAGCTTGACCATGAAGGAATATCATTGGAAAGTGGAACCTTCTCAGGTAACCAAAAATTCCCAGTTAAGCGGTTCCATACTTCAAGATCCTTCTCATCATGTAATCTATTCCAATTAACAGCGCACACAACAGGATTTTTGGTTGTAATCTTTGTCATATGATGATCTCCTATAAACTACACGAAACACAGCCATCAACTTCTGTTCCACTTAATGCTACTTGCCGTAATCGTATATAGTAAATACTCTTTATACCCTTTTTCCAGGCATAAATTTGTGCGCGGTTAATATCACGTGTGGTAGCGGTATCAGGAAAAAATAATGTTAATGAAAGACCTTGATCAACATGCTGTGTTGCAGCAGCATAGGTATCTATAATTTTTTCAGGACCAATCTCATAAGCATCTTGGTAAAAATTCAAATTCGTATTATCCATATAAGGAGCGGGATAATAAACCCGCCCAATTTTTCCCTCTTTGCGAATTTCAATTTTTGAAGCAATTGGATGAATAGAAGAAGTGGCATGATTAATATAGGAAATAGATCCCGTAGGTGGAACTGCCTGCAAATTGCGGTTATAAAGACCATACTCAATAACTAATTTCTTGAGTTCCTGCCAATCCTTTTGATCTGGAATAATAATATTATTCCGTGCAAAAAGCTCTTGTACAAGCGCAAATTGCGGTTTCCATTCTTTTTCAATATATTTTTCAAAAAAACGTCCATCGGCATAAGCTGATTTTTCAAACCCTGCGAACATTTCTTGACGTTCGCGCGCAATTAAATTGGAAGCCCGTATAGCGTGATATGTCACAATATAAAAATAGATATTGGTAAAATCAATCGCTTCTGGAGCCCCATAATAGATCTGCTCACGCGCTAGAAACCCATGCAAATTCATTTGTCCCAAACCAATCGCATGACTTTCAGCATTGCCTTTCGCAATGGAAGGCACACAAGCAATATTACTCATATCCGAAACTGCAGTAAGAGCGCGAACAGCAGATTCTACAGTCTGTCCGAAATCAGGACTTTCCATTGCTTTGGCAATATTCATGGATCCAAGATTACAAGATATATCACTTCCAATCGTGCGATAAGTTAAATCTGTCTCCAGTTCACTCGCCTCACTCACCTGCAAAATTTCTGAACATAAATTGCTCATACTTATGCGCCCAGCTATCGGATTTGATCGATTAGCCGTGTCTTCAAATAAAATATAGGGATAACCCGACTCAAATTGAATTTCTGCTAATGTCTGGAAAAAAACGCGCGCACTTATTTTCTTTTTACGAATCTTTGCATTATCAACAAAAGAACGATAATGCTCCGTTAAAGAAATATCGCTAAAGGGCTTACCTATCACACGCTCGATATCATAAGACGAGAAGAGATACATATCCTCATTATTCCGTGCAAGCTCAAAAGTAATATCAGGAATAACCACCCCAAGCGAAAGCGTTTTGATTCTAACCTTTTCATCAGCATTTTCACGCTTTGTATCCAAAAACTTCATAATATCTAAATGATGAGCATGCAAATAAACAGCTCCAGCCCCCTGTCGTGCCCCCAGCTGATTGGCGTAAGAAAAAGAATCTTCCAAGAGTTTCATCACCGGTAAGACTCCTGAGGATTGATTTTCTATTTGCTTAATTGGTGCCCCAGCTTCCCGCAAATTCGTTAAACAAAGCGCCACACCCCCACCACGTTTTGAAAGCTGCAAAGCCGAATTAACCGCACGACCTATCGATTCCATATTATCTTCAACACGTAGCAAAAAACACGAAACCAATTCACCACGTTGTTTTTTCCCAGCATTTAAAAATGTCGGTGTTGCCGGTTGAAAACGTCCTGTAATAATTTCATCCACAAAACTTTCAGCAAGAGCTTTATTCCCTTGTGCCAAATATAAAGCTACAAGACAGACACGATCTTCATAACGTTCAAGATAACGTTTTCCATCAAAAGTCTTTAACGTATAGCTGGTATAGTACTTAAATGCGCCTAAAAAGGTAGGAAAACGAAACTTAAATGCATAAGCACGTTTAAAAAGCTTTTTAATAAAAGAAAAATCATAAAGCTCAAATAAAGCTTTTTCATAATAACCTTCTTCTATTAAGTAATCTATTTTTTCCTTCAGGTTATGAAAAAAAACTGTATTTTGATTAACATGCTGAAGAAAATATTGCCGTGCGGCAAGCCGATCCATATCAAATTGAATATGGCCATTTTCATCATAAAGATTAAGCATTGCATTCAGCGCATGATAATCAGTAATCTGATCCGATTTCTGCGATTGTCCTATACCAATTGTTTCCAAAATCTTTCCAATCCCTTTTTTACATAAATAACGTCTTCATCAGTTCCACGCAGCTCAAAACGATAAAGGCAAGGTACACAACATTTTTCAGCAATGATTTTACTTGCTAAATTATAATAGCAACCAAAATTACGATTCCCACCGCCAATGACACCACGAATTAATTTTCGGTTCTTTGCTTCATTAAGAAAATGGATAACGGCTTTCGGCACTGCTCCTCTTCCTTCACCATCTGCATATGTAGGAACAACCAGTACATAAGGTTCATCAACCAATGCAGAAGGCTTTCTTTTATCAATTTTGAAAAGTCGTTGACCAAGCTGCGAGACAAAATGCTCTGTATTACCCGTTGCACTCGAATAATAAACAATAAGCCCCATTAAGCACAAAGACCACTAATCATATCTGGTCTAAAACCAGACCAATGATTTTCACCACAAACAACGACAGGAACCTGACGATACCCCAGAGATTGAACAAAACTGTATGCTTGTTCATCACAAGAAATATCAACAACACGATAATGAATGCCTTTTGCATCAAAAGCGCGACGTGTAGCATCACATTGAACACAAGATGGTTTGCTATAAATAGTGATCGACATTTTCTTCAACTTTCACAATTCCAAACAATCAACCCTAAAAGGTCAATCTAATAATTTTATAGGTACTCAAGAATAACAAAAAACAGAAATTGTACGCAAAACATGTGGTTATTTTCAAACAGTACACAGCTTCCTGAACATAACAGAATTTCTCATCAAATAACTTCAAAGACTATGATGAGAATAAGCGATTATTCTATAACTTAAATGGCTAAGCCCCCCCAGTTATAAACAATCTTTTGCTTGCATTACAATTCCCTCCTGCTGTCTAAAAAAACTAACGTTCTAAACTACCGCTTTTCAAGAGCTCTGTTTTACTCTTTTACGGCAAAAATCAATTACAAAAACGAAAGGGAATCCTTCCAAAAGAGATCCTTCAGCAAAAATACTGCTATACCTTTGGTCAATAAACTCTTTACAATAATGGAAATAACTTAGATACCAAACGAAACACACTAACACCCTCTCTTGTGCTTATTTAGAATCACCAATCATTTTGATACTATATATAGTATATACTCTCTCTCTTTCGTCAAGGTGAATTCAATTATTATTTTTAATTTTCCACGATCTTCCCACTAAAACTTTCAGCCCTCAAAACTATGTAATAATATAACGTTTTATTGACAAACGTTATATTATTACATAGTTTCTGAAATAATAAGCAACGATGGTGAAAAATATGGATCTGCACTTCAATAAGATAACATTAGGCTATAGAAATAGAATAGCCATAAAGAACTTTTCAGCAAAGTTAAAAGCTGGTTCATTGGTCGCAATAACAGGTGATAATGGCGCTGGAAAATCGACACTGCTAAAAGCCATCGCCGGATTGATTAAACCTCTTAAGGGAAAAATTACAAAACCAAAAAAAAGCCACATTGCTTATCTTGCTCAGCAATGTGATGTAGATCAAACATTTCCAATTGATGTGAAAACGCTTGTAAAAACAGGACTGTGGTCTTTTTGTGGATTATGGAAAAACCAGCGCCCTTATGATTCTAAGATTCAAAATGCACTTGAAATGGTTGGGCTTACAGAACTCGCACCCTGTTCGCTTGAAACATTATCAGGCGGGCAATTACAACGCGCTCTTTTTGCACGTATCATTGTGCAAGATGCCAATGTTATTTTGCTTGATGAACCTTTCAATGGTGTAGATCATAATACCCAAAAAGACCTTCTTGCACTGATCACATACTGGCAACAGCAAGGACGCACAGTTCTCACCGCACTCCATAACCCTCTCATCGTGCAAGAATTTTTCCCCCAAATGATTCAAATTAATCAACAAAACGCCTTTTATGGAGAAACAACACAGTTTTTAAACAACACCATTCATCACGTTATGCCACCTCTCACATCCAATTCTTTTCCTATTAGCGCACAAAAACAAAATCTTCCCATCAATGACCCTCTCTTTCTTAGGTTATAAGACGTGTATGCATTCTTTCTTGCCCCCTTTGTTGATTTCCAATTTATGCAAAACGCCCTTATCGGTTCTATTTTCCTGTCTATTAGCGCTTGTCCTGTTGGTGTGTTTTTGATGCTCCGTGGAATGAGCTTGACAGGAGATGCTATCTCTCATGCCATTCTTCCTGGTGTTGCAACTGCTTTTCTGATTTGTGGCTTTTCCCTCATATCTATGACACTTGGTGGCATCTTTGCTGGTGTTATTGTTGCTTTAGCAACCATTTTAATTTCACGAAATAGCTTTCAGAAAGAAGATGCATCCATGACTGTCTTTTATCTTATTGCACTCGCAGCAGGTGTCGTTATTATCTCACTGAAAGACTCAACAATTGAGCTGCTTCATCTCTTATTCGGATCGGTTCTTGCACTTGATGCACAAGCCCTTTGGTTAATCACTACTATAATGCTGATTACACTATGCAGCCTTTGTATTTTTTGGCGTGCACTCGTTTTAGAAAGCTTTGACCCCCTCTTTTTTAAATCACTCTCTCCATTGAGTAAATATATTCATATTTCATTGCTTGGACTTGTGGTGTTGAATCTGGTTGGAGGCTTTCAATCACTAGGAACATTACTTTCCGTTGGTATTATGATGATTCCAGCTATTACAGCCCGTTTTTGGTTTTCACGGCTAGGCCCTATTTGCGCGCTTTCCACTCTTTTTGGAATCATTTCTAGCGCATGTGGTCTCCTGCTTTCTTTTCATCTCTCACTTCCCTCCGGCCCTGCTATTATCATTGCCGCAGGATTTATTTATCTTGTTTCCTGCTTGATAAGTCCACGTGGCTTTATTGTAACATGGTTTCCCCACCTCTTTTATACCTCCTCACTTTAAGGAAAAAAATGTGCCTAAGTTTACTCAAAAATTTGTTCTTCTTGGAATTTTATTGCTTGCCCTTTCTCCATTTTCTGCTTCTGCACACAATAAAATCAAAGTTGTTGCGAGCTTTTCTATTCTCGCAGATCTCGTAAAAAATGTAGGAGACAACCATATCTCTATGACCACTTTTGTAGGTCCCAATGCGAATACCCACACTTATGAACCTACCCCCCGCGATGCTCAAGCTCTTAGAAATGCTCAAATTATTTTCATCAACGGACTTCATTTAGAGGGCTTCATGGATCGCCTCATTACAGCAAGCGGTACAAAAGCACTTCTTGTCGAAGTTAGCGCTAACATTCCCTCCCTCAAAATGAAAAATCAAGAACATAATGCCCATCACCACCACGGCGTTATTGATCCACACGCTTGGCAAACAATTCCCAATGTCAAAATCTATGTGAAGAATATCGCTGCTGCTTTTTGTAAAATAGATCCACAATCCTGCACCAGCTACAAAAAAAATGCTGAAACCTACATCCAAAAACTTAAAATAGCACAAGATGCCCTAAAAACAAAAATTGCTACCATCCCTAAAGATAAACGTATCATTATCACATCTCATGACGCCTTTGGCTATTTTGCCAAAGAATATGGTTTTACTATCCTTGCCCCTCAAAGTGCTTCAACAGAAGCTGAAGCAACCGCAGCCGATGTTGCTAAACTTATCAAACAAATTAAAGCAAATAAAGCAGCTGCATTATTCGTTGAAAACATCTCCAATCCCCGTCTCATAAAACAGATTGCAAAAGAAACAGGTTTAGAAATTGGTGGGACACTTTATTCTGATGCATTGTCAAACAAAAATGGCCCTGCAGCAACTTATCTCGATATGATGGAACATAATGTGAATACCATCATTGACGCCATCACAAAACATTAAGATCCTCTATAGAAGAGATAAAAAAGCGTTCATAAAATCATAAGTCTGTGATTATGTTACTAATGATACCCAACATCTATAATTGATAACATTGACATGAAATAAAGTTACTTTTACAGAGAGATTTATACTCAATAAATGCTAGGATAGATAATTTAAGTGGATTTATTGCCTCATGGTACCCAAACCATCAGCAGCATCATTCTATTTTGCAACGCTTCTTTTTACAATAACTCTCGACATTTGAAACGATTCATAAGAAGCATTTGGCGTCTCTTTCTTAAAGTATTTTTATCTACCCAACTCCATTTATAACATGCAAGTAGAATTAGTGTATGAATAAAAACCACTTGAAGAAAAAATGCCTCCGATTTAGGGATTGATATCACCAATTTGGGCAATACATTACAAGCAATGTTGGAGACTGGCAGAGAGTATAATAATGGCCCCTGCTTGCATTTTTATAAACATAAAGATGGTGATACACAATGGATTTTATGTTATACTACTTACAAACGACTGCGTGAAAAAATAATTGGAACAACCTTGCAAGACATTTTTTAAAACGAGTGCGTGAATTGGCAACCTAATAGCCTTCTGTTTAGGTATTCTGTTTTGTATGAAAGATGCAATTCTATTCAAAGAACATAATAAAAAGATGTGTTCGGCAATGCGTAATCTCCATTATGTAAGAGACATTGGCTCAGATGTTTTTGAAAATCGCAATACTAAATTAAAAGATGATACTAAAGATAGAAACTATTTTTTATCTTTATGCTTTCATATTCCCCCTAAATTAAGCTATCTCCTCATTTTAGAAATTACATAAGACGATAAGTTTATTCCACTCTGATATACAAAAACTAAATATAGCACTGAACCGTCTTCATATTTGTCTCAAACATACTGCTGTATAAAGTTTAGGTTGATTTATAAGCAACAAAAAAGCACGCGCTTTATAAGAAGGCAATATCATAAAACCATTAATAGACTGGCAATATATTGAAAAAATATACCAGCTTTTATAAAATGCTTTGCAAAACAACAATATAATTGTCTTTGTTCCTGCTGATTCTTATAGGTGTTTGCACCAATCCCTTATGTCATATTCATAAAGATCTCTTTGAGGATAATCTATAGGCAATTTTTAACTCAAGAATATAGAAAGATCGATGGAATATTACAGATGTGTTTCATCTGCTTTTATCATTAAAAGTAATGAAAATTGTAAAACAAGCGCGCCTTCTATCTCTCAGTGATTTCTTTTACAACTGATCGGATACCCTCGCTGAGAATTGCACAGTGATTTACATGAGAAAAAATAAACTTGCAGCATACGTGCACAGGTTTCTCTCTAATTTATGTGATTGGTAGAAAAAACAAATGCTTCTTATAGGAGCTCTGAAACCATTTTAGATCATATGGTCAGCGGTAAAATAGAATGTGCCTATTCTTGTACAGACTATTTAGAACAGCGTCGTATTTTGTGGATAAAATAGACTTCTTATGTTAGGAATCAAAGCTAAGATATGGGACGCATCCCCCCTCATCTGTGGATCATTTTTTCTCTATTTTTCTCATTTACTTTTTATAAGATAAATAAACTATTACATCAAGAAACATGTGATAATATATTGTTTTTTATGAAAAATTTCTAAATGAGCAAAAATATGATTAATAAATGGTTATTCTATATTGATATTTTTTTATAATGAAAATGATTTTACTATGTTTGAAAATAATATTCTTCTTACAGACCGTGAGAGTGCAGAATTTCTTCATATAAGTGATTCTTGGTGTCAGGGGACAATGGATCATTACCAAAATTTTTAAAATTTTGTTTTTAATCTCATTGGTTAGAACCTGATTTTGTAAATGTAATTGAGAAAGTCAAAACACAGCGTTATCATGACGCAGAATAAAAGGAAGTCGTGTCATATCAATTAATGCTTACTTATTATTTGTGCGCTTTCCAGTGTTTTTGTTAAAAGTATGAAAATTCTGATGAGCGACAGTGAAACTTAGTTTTTGACCATAGTCGTGTGTCAAGCGTTCTTTTATTTCAATCGTAAAGATAATACCATTCCAACACGTTAAAACATGGCAACCTGTTCCTATAGGCTTGATAAGCTCAATTTTTGTGTGAAAAACAGGTCCTTTATCTGGATGTTCACCCAATAAGATTATTTCAGGTCTGAATGCTAAAAGATCAGTTTCTTCGCCATAAGAAAATGAATGCCCTAAATGTTGTTCTAAGGCATGGCGATCAAGAAAATTCATAGGAGGAGAACCAATAAAATCAGCAACAAATGTTGTTGCTGGAATGTCGTAAATTTCCATTGGTGTTCCAATTTGCTCGATAGCTCCTTTATTCAAAACAACTATTCTATCAGCTAGTGTCATAGCTTCTAGTTGATCATGGGTAACATAGAGACTAGTTGTTCCTAATGAACGCTGTAGTGTTTTTATTTCAATACACATTTGCGCCCGTAATTTTGCATCAAGATTTGAAAGAGGTTCATCAAAGAGAAAAACACGGGGTTGACGTACAATCACACGCCCCATTGCAACACGCTGACGTTGTCCTCCTGATAATTGTCGTGGCTTACGATCAAGAAATGCTTCTATCTCCAAAAGTTTTGCAGCATGTGCAATGCGTTTTTTAATTTCTTCTTTAGGAGTTTTACGATTTTTGAGACCATATTCTAAGTTTCCACGAACTGTCATATGGGGATAAAGAGCATAATTTTGAAAAACCATAGCAATATCACGATCAGCTGGTTCACGATCATTAATACGTTCGTTATCAATACATAATTCACCTGAGGTAACTTGTTCAAGTCCTGCTATAATACGTAATAAGGTTGATTTTCCACACCCTGAAGGGCCGACAAGAACAAGAAGTTCTTTATCAGCAACAGTTAAGTTTAAATCATCAATGACCAAAATGCCGTTGTCATACCGTTTTTTTATATTTGATAACTGGATTATGGCCATAATTACTTCTCCGTTTCAATAAGGCCTTTGATAAAAAGCCGCTGCATGAAGATAACAACAAGAACAGGAGGAACCATGGCAACGACCGATACTGCCATGAGTATATTCCATTGAGGATCATGTTGAAGTGATTCGACAATAAGCTGCTTTAAGATAATAAGGATCGTTTGATGATTTTGGTCCGTTGTGATGATAAGAGGCCAGAGATATTGTATCCATCCATAAATGAACATAATGATAAATAAAGCAGCGATATTGCTTTTACTAAGAGGAAGAAGAATATCCTTAAAAAATTTAACCGGACCAGCACCATCAACACGTGCAGCCTCTAAGAGCTCATCTGGAATAGTCAAAAAAAACTGGCGAAATAAAAATGTAGCGGTTGCAGATGCAATAAGTGGAATAATCATTCCACTATAGGTGTCGATCATCCCCAATTTTGCAACAACCTCATAGGTTGGAAGAATACGAACTTCGACAGGGAGCATCAGTGTAACAAAAATAAGAACAAAAGCAGTTTTTCGGAAGGGAAAACGCATGTAAACAATTGCATAAGCAGACAAAAGTGAAATAATAATTTTTCCAATACTAATCCCAAGAGCCATAATGAGTGAATTCATTAAGAGTGGCCAGAGGTTGGGCAGACCGAGTTGTGCAAGGCCATCACCAAAGATTGTTTTATAATTTTCCAAAGCATATTTACCAGGTAAAAGAGGAAGTGTTCCTGAGTTGAATGTTGCTGAACTATGGGTTGATGCAATGATAGCAACATAAACTGGAAAGCAAATAATGATAATGCCAACAATGAGAGTAATATGGGTTAGAAATTTCAAAACAGGGCGATTTTCAACCATAATTTACTTCCTAATATTGTACACGACGCTCAATCCAGCGAAACTGGATAAAGGTTAAGACAATAACCATCAACATCAATATTGTTGATTGTGCTGCTGATACACCGATTATTTGATTTCTAAAGCCATCATCATATACTTTATAGACGAGGATGCTCGTTGCACGCGCAGGACCTCCAAAAGTTGTATTATCAATAATACCAAAAGTATCAAACATAACATAATTGACATTGACAATAAGAAGGAAAAACGTCGTTGGTGAAATTTGCGGAAAGACCACGGTCCAAAATCGTTTAAAGGGACCAGCACCATCAATGGCGGCTGCTTCTATTTGAGAACGCGGAACAGACTGAAGACCTGTAAGAAAAAAGAGAAAATTGTAAGAAATTTGTTTCCAACTAGCCGCAATGACAATAAGAATCATTGCTTGAGTGCCATTAATACGATAATTCCATAGCACCCCTATTTTCTCGAGAAGAAAGGGGATAATTCCGATGGTGGGATGAAAGATAAACAGCCATAATATACCTGCCAATACTGGAGCAACAGCATAGGGCCAGAGCAAAAGCATTGTATAAGCCTTTTTTGCACAGATGACACGATCAACACAGACAGCTAAGAGAAGTGATATTGTCATTGAAGCAACAGTAACTGAGATGGAAAATATTGCGGTTGTAAGAAGTGATTGCAGATAAGTAGGATCAGAAAGAATGGTTAGATAATTTTCAAAACCAACAAAGGTTGTTGTAAAGCCAAAAGGGTCTTCACGCTCAAAAGATGATTTTATCGCTTGAGCAGCAGGCCAAAAGAAAAACAAAAAAGTCACAAGAAGCTGAGGAAAAAGCAGTCCGTAAGAAAGTAGACTATTTTTAAAATATGCATGTTTTTCTTGCATTCGTAGGGCTCTTTAAATGTAGAGACTTTAAAAAGATAAACAAAAAGGACTCAACTGTTTTTGTTGAGTCTTTAGTGTTTAACAATAAAACGAAATTAATGATTAGATTTTTCAAATTCACGCAAGAGTTTATTTCCACGTTCAACGGTCTCATCTAAACCATCTTTCGGTGTTTTTGAACCACTAAGAACAGCTTCCAACTCTTGATCAAGAATGGCACGGATTTGTGGTAAATTACCAAATCTTATGCCTTTCGAGTTAACTGTTGGTGGATTAAGATTAATCTGTTTGATAGCTATATCCGCACCTGGCGTTTTTTCATAAAAATTCTGTCTTTTGCTCAATTCATAAGTCGTTTTTGTGGTTGGAAGATAGCCTGTTTCCTGGTGCCATCTTGCTTGATTTTCTGTTTTTGAAAGAAATTTAAGAAAAGCGGCTGCCCCTGCATATTCCTTTGGAGTATGGCCCTTAAATGCCCAAATAGAAGCTCCCCCAACAACTGAATTTTGTGGTGTTCCTTCTGCATCCTTATAGTAAGGTAACATACCAACTCCCACATTAAACTGAGCTTCAGAAACAATTCCAGCATGTGATCCTGAAGATTGCATAAAAATTGCACAATTTTGTGCCATAAACATTGGTGTTGAATCTAACGCGCCTGCTGGACCACCATAACGAAAAATACCTTGATCAGACCATTTTTTCAGGTCAGTCCACATACGCACTTGTAAAGGTCCATTAAATGTAAGTTCTGAATCAAGTCCTTTAAAGCCATTTTCCTTCGTTCCAAAAGGGACATTATGCAGCGCTGAAAAATTCTCTATACCAATCCATTGAGCAGCATAAGCCATCGTAAAACCACAAGTTGCCGCTTTAGTCTCAAGAATTTTTTTGGAAAAGTCTTCTATATCTTGCCACGTTTTAGGGGGCTGTTCTGGATCAAGCCCTGCTTTTTTAAAGATATCTTTGTTATAATAAAGAATGGGAGTTGAAATATTGAATGGCATAGAAACGATACGACCCTGCTCATCGGAGTAATAACCACTAATAGCAGGGAAATAATCTGTAGGATCAAATTCTTGTTTTGTATCAGCCATAAGTTGATAAAATGGATAGATTGCACCTTTTGCAGCCATCATAGTTCCAGTACCAACGTCATAAATTTGGGCAAGCACTGGCTGTTTCTTTCCACGAAACGCTGCAATGAGTGAAATCAACCCCTCTTCATATTCGCCGCGAAATGAAGGAACAACTTTATACTCAGATTGACTTGCATTAAAATCGTTAATAAGATTTTCAGTTTGCTTTCCTAATTCACCACTCATAGAATGCCAAAAGCTGATTTTCGTCTGTGCGAAACTCGTTGTTATTCCCGCTGTAGACATTATGATAGCAAACGCAGCCGCTATGGAAAGATAAAAACGACTCATGGCTCACCCTTTCTGAAGTGATGGAATACAAACTACCCCTGAATTTATAGTATCACACATAAACATGCTGTGACAGTTTTATTTCAGAAATATATTCTCTCATTTAAACAGGAACCACCAAAAGGTCAAATGAATTTGTTCCGATTTATTCGTTTTCTTTTATAAGCTTTCTTATGTATTAACGAGATACACGTTTGTAACTATCTGAAAAAGTAAGATGGCTTAAATAAGCAAAGTCAATTGGTAAAAAGATATAGATCGTAAATGTCATTCAATGACTATTTTAATATTGGGGACTATTTTAATATTGGAGACTATTTTAATATCTGTATTTACTTTTTAAAAAAATTGTTTATTTTTTTGTTATTGTCTTATAATTTTCGGCTTATAACTTTAACATGATCTTGCTATTGAATTTAACGAAGAGACAAATTAAATTTTCCTGAAAATTGAGAAAATCATTTTGAGGCGCTTAATAGTTTTCTTCCTTGTAATGAAATCACGCCCCTCACGCAAAATAAAATGACATTGTATGAGAAATTTCCATGCTGTTAAAAAATCTTTCAATACATCTACATTTCATGATAGCTCCTATAAAATAAGCCATAAAACCTCTCCACTAAAGTATATAAGACTTTTTGTATGCCATCATTTTTACACTTCAAAAAGTGCAAACAGCACCATCATATGAGACCCTAATGCTTCAACAAGTCCTGCATTTGAATGAAATACGTTAAATGAATATTTTTACTCTTTTCTCAATAATTTTTTACCCACACACCAACCCTGCTTGTAATGTGCAAATGAATGATTTTGATTGATTCATTGTAAAAAGACTTGAAATTAAGAGAATCTTACGTATTAAGGTCTCTTATTCACATAAATACACTATTAAGTATTATTATAAATCAGGGTATTATTGTTATATATTAGATAATTTTTCTTTTTTCCATTACGCTAGCTTTATGAGGATATATAGTTCCTTTTGCGTTGATGTATTTTTTACCTTTGTGCACACAATTGCAATGCGAGATCAGGTTGATCTGTCGTAATATAATGTACAGGCATATCAAGCCAATATGATAACCGAGCTTTTCCATTAATTGTCCATACCCCTACAGTAAAACCAGCCTCAAGAGCTGATTCAATAAAGTCCTGTGAAACAATAGAGCCATCTAAACTTAGATCAGAATAACCTAATCGCTTCCATTCAGAAAAATGACAGTACATATCACCTTCAAAATTATCAACACATGGACCAGATGGTATTCCTGCTTCAATAAAAGGGCGAAGGACCGAAGGATCAAAACTAATTGCAGAAACCCGTTCTGATAAATTTCGGCTTTTTATTAACGCAAGCGCTTTTTGGGATAATATTGTTTCACGCTCCACTTCACCACATGTCTTGATTTCAAGATGCAAACCAACATTAGTTGGTGCTAAAAGATCAAGCACCTCTTCTAATAAGGGAGGTGCTTCTTGGCTTCCTTTTACACAGAGTTGTTTGCGTATTTCATTATCAATGTCGTGAATATACCCTTTTTTTCCAACCAATTGGTCTAGACGGAAATCGTGAAAGACAACCACTTCACCACTTTTCAGCAAATGAACGTCGCATTCAACTTCATCAACACCTAACGCTATAGCATTATTAAATGCCGAAAGGGTATTTTCAGGATAAAGATGAGCTCCACCACGGTGTGCAACAATTTTTTTCTCAGACATGCAAAATTCCACACTTCTCAATTTTAAACGACATTAACGTACAGATTGCCAGATAAAGGCTTGTATCATATGAAAATACACAATCATTTTTAAATGATTTTTTCTAAACCTTTCGAATATCAACCCCTTAGTCATATTTTATTTTTAAAAAGACTTATCCTTCATTATAATTATTCCCATTCAATAGTACTAGGAGGCTTTGAGGTTACATCATATACAACACGATTAATCCCTCTAACTTCGTTAATAATACGTGCTGCCGTCTTACTTAAAAACGCCATATCATAGGGATAAAAATCAGCAGTCATTCCATCTACAGATGTGACGGCGCGAAGAGCACAAACAAATTCATAAGTGCGACCATCCCCCATCACGCCAACAGTTTGAACAGGAAGAAGAACAGCAAAGGCTTGCCAAATTTCGTCATAAAGACCGGCTTTACGGATTTCCTCAAGATAGATAGCATCTGCTTCACGTAAAATTTCTAATTTTTCACGGGTCACAGTACCCGGACAACGAATTGCAAGACCGGGACCTGGAAAAGGATGGCGACCAATAAACTGCTCTGGTAATCCTAACTCTCGCCCTAGCAAGCGAACCTCATCCTTAAAGAGCTCACGCAACGGTTCTACAAGTTTCATATTCATCTGTTCTGGTAGCCCACCCACATTATGATGGCTTTTAATGGTTACCGTTTCACCAATAGCAGACACACTCTCAATAACATCTGGATAAAGTGTTCCTTGTGCTAAAAATTCTGCACCTCCTATTTTTTTAGTTTCTTCTTCAAAAACTTCAATAAAAAGGCGACCAATCGTTTTGCGCTTTTTTTCTGGATCTGTCTCACCTTCTAAAGCATTAAGAAATATATCGGCAGCATTAACGTGAATAAGCTCTATATTATAATGATCACGAAAGAGCGTTAGAACTTCTTCTGCTTCATTCTTGCGCATCAGCCCATGGTCTACCAAAATGCATGTCAGTTGATCTCCTATAGCTTCATGAAGGAGTACCGCTACAACAGATGAATCCACTCCCCCTGAAAGACCACAAATCACACGACTTTCCCCAACTTTTTGTCGTATCGTAGCAATTGCCTGCTCACGATAAGAAGCCATTGACCAACTACCTTTGATAGCAGAGATCTTATGAATAAAATTTTGCAAAAGTTTTGTACCATCTGGTGTATGGATAACTTCAGGATGAAACTGTACCGCATAAAAATGTCTTTTTTCATCAGCAATAGCCGCATAGGGAGCTCCGTTTGAGGTCCCTATGACACGAAAACCTTCTGGTAAAGATGCCACACGGTCACCATGGCTCATCCATACTTGATAACGAGAACCTTTTTCCCACACTCCATCAAAAAAGGCACTCTCTTCTTGCACTTCCAAAAAAGCACGCCCAAATTCACGCTCATGTCCAGCTTCAACCTTTCCTCCAAGCTGAACACACATAACTTGTTCACCATAGCAAATACCCAGAATCGGAATACCCACCTCAAAAATTTCCATTGGAGCACGCGGAGAACCCTCATCAATAACGGAATAAGGACTCCCTGATAAAATAATAGCTTTAGGGTTTATGCGGCGCACAGCTTCTAAAGCCAATTGAAAAGGAGCAATTTCACAATATACCCCCATTGCTCGTACCCGTCGTGCAATAAGTTGTGTAACTTGTGAACCAAAGTCAATAATAAGAACAGTGTCTGGATGTGATATGCTCATAGAAAACCAATCAACAATTATAAAAGAAAACTCATGAGAGTTATGATTCAATCTTTCTCTTTTCACAAGCCTGTTTTCTTAAGAAAAAGATTATTCTCGTAAAATTTATGATAAAAAATGCAAAAATATGGATCAATGTTTTTTTTGTAACACAGACAAAAAGAACCCATCTGTTTGTGTTGTGGCCGGAGACAAAGTAAGCCCATAATTTGAAAAAACTGGTTGCACAGGAGAAAAGCTAAAATGTTTCTGCCAAAGCGCTGGCATATCTATTGGAGAAAAATGAGAATGTTGTTGAAGGAAATGGGAAATTTGTTCCTCATTTTCATCTGTAAAAAGAGAACAGGTAATATAGACTAGGCGCCCATTTGGCTTAAGATAAGCTATTGCTTCATTCAAAATAGCCCTCTGTTCTGTTTGGCGTTGGTTCACCTGTTCTAATGTTAAACGCCATTTTGCATCTGGACGACGACGCCATGTTCCTGTCCCACTACATGGTGCATCTAGTAGAACTCTATCCATCTGACCTATTAATGGTTTTAATTCTTCTTTGTGCACTCGTATTTGTGCATTACGAACACCAGCGCGTCTAAGACGATCAAAAATAGGAGCTAGGCGCACTTTATCAAAATCATAAGCGTAAATTTGCCCACGGTTGTTCATATCGGCAGCTAAAGCTAATGTCTTCCCACCCGCACCTGCGCAATAATCTAATACCTGCATGCTTTCTTGCGCTTCCACAAGGCGAGCAACAATTTGAGATCCTAAATCCTGTATTTCAAAGTGTCCTTTTTGAAAAGCTGGTTCCACTTGAACATTGGGATGACGGTTAAACTTTTCAATCGGTGCAATTCTTAAAGCTTGCCCAAACCATGGCAAAGATTTAAGTTTGGTCTTTGCTAATTCTTTCAGCACCTTTTCTGATGTTGCTTTTAGTTTATTTACCCGTAGGTCTAAAGAAGGACGCGTTGCTAACGCAGCCGCTTCCACAATCCAATTATCACCAAATAAAGGACGTAGATGCGCTTGACACCATTGCGGAATATCACCACGTATATAGTCTGGAGCATCCGCTAATTGCTGATCTTGCCACGATTTGCGCTGTTTAGCCCCTAATAACTGCGGCGCAAACCGATCTTCTGCCAACTCACCGTCAATTTGCTCCAGCGTCATTTTTCCAGAATCTAATAAAGCACCAAAAACGATATCTTTGATATCATCACTCTCCATACGCCATTGTAAAGAATAACGTCGTCTTAAAACATCATAAACGATTGTACCAATAGCTGCGCGATCACCTGCTCCAGCAAAGCGATGAGAAAGACCCCAATCCTTTAAAGCTTCTCCTACTGGGCGATGCTTCATTTCTATCTCTTTGAGAACATCTATTGCTGCTTGCAAACGCCCACCTAACCGCATTCATTTCTCCCATTAAAATAATAAAACTTTAAATCATCTAAAAAAATAATATTATCTTCTTCTTGCCAATGAAACTTTCTCAAAGCCATAAAAAATTTACATTCAATATTAAAATGATCTGATCATACTCTTTTATAAGATCCAATTTAGTGTATCTAGATCTTTCCTTTCATCTTCTGCCCATTCGCTTTCTATCCTTCTATCTCTTGTACTAAAAGATACACAGCCATCCATAAAGAACTTATTTCCGCCATGAATTACAAAAAATCAAACTCTTTAATTATTGCGTAAAATAAAATTTACGGGGATTATCTGAATAACAGAAAAAATAAAATATCTCCCATCTTTTGATGGCTGTCATTCTGAAAAAAAATAGAAAAAATCTTCTCATAAAATTAAACAAGTTCATCGTATATTCAACAAAAAATTAACTTTTTAGAAAATGCTTGGAACCACTATTTGGCATGACCGTTTTTACTCTACTGGCAACTGCCAGACAATTTAAAAGGAGAAAATAATGACTTATAATAATGGAAAAACAACTTTATCTAAAAGCCGTCATAACACAATGCCCTCAAACAACGGAAAGAAATCCGTCCAAAGTGATCAGACAAACTCTCGCCAACGTGCGTCAAAGACAGGACGGAAGACAACAAAAAGTTAATTCTAATTTTATATAACTTATTTCACATAGTCACAGAAAGAATTAGAGTTTTGACCTCTAATTCTTTCCTTTTTTGGATTATTATACCAAATCACAAACAGAAAAGAGCGCAATCTCTCTTTGCTTCTTCTCGGAAGATTTATATTTATGCGATATGACATTAGGCTCTTATATCTTTAAACTGGCCCACGGTAGTTTGGACTCTCCCGTGTGATAGAAACATCATGCGTATGACTCTCATGGAGCCCCGCATTAGTAATACGTACAAACGTTGCTTTTTTACGAAACTCTACGAGGTCTTTTGCTCCAACATACCCCATCGAAGCACGAAGTCCACCAGCAAGCTGATGCAAAACTGATGCTATAGGACCTTTGTAAGCCACCTGCCCCTCCACACCTTCAGGAACCAACTTAAGTTCATCCCGAACATCATCTTGAAAATAGCGATCTGCCGATCCTCGTGCCATAGCACCAACAGATCCCATACCGCGATAGGCTTTAAAAGATCGACCTTGATAAAGATAAACTTCACCAGGACTTTCTTCTGTACCTGCTAAAAGAGATCCAATCATTGCTGCACAAGCCCCACCAGCTAAAGCTTTAGCAAAATCACCCGATGCTTTGATTCCACCATCTGCAATGATGGGAATGCCTGCTTTTTCAGCAACTTCTGCAGCATTCATAATGGCTGCAAGTTGAGGAACACCGACACCAGCGACAATACGCGTTGTGCAAATAGAGCCAGGACCAATACCAACTTTTACTGCATCTGCACCACTGTCAATCAATGCTTGCGTTGCTTGAGCGGTTGCTACGTTCCCAGCAATAACAGCTGGAGAGGAAGTCATTTTTTTAATTCGTTCAACAGTTTCTAGTACACGTTGAGAATGTCCATGCGCTGTATCAATGACCAACACATCAACACCTGCGTCGATGAGGCGTTCAGCACGCTCAATCCCATCATCCCCAACACTACTGGCCGCTGCAACACGCAAGCGCCCTTGAGAATCTTTAGCAGCATTTGGATTTAATTTTGCTTTTTCAATATCTTTAACTGTTATCAGTCCTACACAACGATTTTGTTCATCCACAACTAATAATTTTTCAATACGATGGTGATGTAAAAGATATTTTGCTTCATTAAGTTGGACATTTTCACGCACTGTGATCAAATTTTTATGCGTCATTAATTCATAAATTTTTTGTTTTGGATCTGATGCAAAACGGACGTCTCTATTAGTCAAAATGCCAACAAGTCGTCCCGCTGTACCACCTTCAACACTATTTTCAACAACCGGAATACCTGAAATGCCATGAGAGCGCATCAAAGATTTAGCTTCTTCAAGTGTTGCATCCGGTCCAATTGTAACTGGATTAACAACCATACCAGATTCAAACTTTTTTACTTGGCGGACTTCTTCTGCTTGCTCTGCAGGAAACATATTACGATGAATAACCCCAAGTCCTCCAGCCTGTGCCATAGCAATTGCCAAACGCGATTCTGTTACCGTATCCATTGCGGCAGAAAGCAATGGCAAATTAAGCTTAATATCCGCTGCAATGCGCGTACTGAGATCCACTTGGCTAGGCATAACAAGAGAATGACCGGGCTGTAAAAGTACATCATCAAAAGTCAGTGCCAATGCACCCGTCCCCGTTTCAACAATCTTTGCCATAGCAAAATTCCTTTTATAACAAAATATTATAATAAAACACCGCAAAGAGCTTTAAAATACAACTGCGGTTCTCATACATGGTAGATTGGCGAGAAATTATGCCACGCTACAAACAAAATGAAAAGAAAAATAAACATTTTTTAAAGTGTGGTTTATAAAAATTTACAATTGTGATTCAATAGGTAACCAACTTATTATTTTTGCAAATGCGCGACGCCAAAAATTGCTTTCTGGCTCAGAGTCAATGCTATATTTTTTTTCATTTTCAATAAAATCCCAATAAATACGATTATTATCACCAAGACGCAGATGATAACTCATTTCCCCCGTGGTTTCTTCAGAAAACAACAAATCTAATCTTGCTGTAATGGGAGCACATTCAAAAAGAATACCCATTTCTGTATTTAACGCTGCTGATCTGGGATCAAAATTTAAAGATCCAATAAAAGCTGTTTTACGATCAATTAAAAAAGCTTTGGCATGTAAACTTGCCTTACTCGATCTAAACAATCGTAACCCATGGGTGTTGCCCTCCGCTTTTAATTCATAAAGCTTAACACCACTTTTCAACAGCGCCTTACGATATGGTACATAACCACCATGCACCAATGCTACATCAGTAGCTGCTAAAGAATTCGTTAGAATTTTGACATCAACACCCTTTGAAACCAAATTACTAAAATTCTGCGTACCAGCCTTACCAGGAACAAAATAAGGTGACGTAATCTGAACCGTTTTTTGGGCATTTCCAATAACCTTTGAAAGTGCCTTCATAAGCCAATTGCTTGATTTTTTACGCAATGCTTTTTCTGGAGGGTCAGAAAGAACAACAACTTTGTCTGCTAAAAATAACCGCTTTCCTGTTTGGATAAAACAATCAAAATTAATGTGCTCTTTGACATAATCTAAGTAAACTTTTGCAACCTTGGAATCCCGAAATTTTTGTAATTTATCCTTCCAATAGCTAAGATCACTTGCGCTTTTAGGAACAACCAAAGTATGAATTGGCAAAACAACAGCACTATTCCAAAAATCATCAAAAATACTTTCCACCTTTTTAACAGAAGGTCCGATTAACATTAAATCCAAATCTCGAAAATGGGATTCTTCACCAGCATCAAAATAAGAATCTGCAAGATTACGCCCCCCTACAAAAGCGATCCTACCATCAACAATAAAAGCTTTATTATGCATTCTACGTGTAACAGTAATTGCCCGTAATATAATCTCTAAACCACGGCGTAATCCACCTTTACGCGATCGCCCTGGATTAAACATTCTCACCTCAATATGAGGATGTTTATCTAGCGCAATATAAGCTGGATCACGTGCTTGAGCATTAATATCATCCAAAAGAAGCCGTACCCGAACACCCCGATCAGCTGCCTTAACTATTTCACTTAATAATAGACGCCCCGTTAAATCATCATCCCAAATATAATACATCAGATCAAGGCTACGCCCAGCCTCTGCAGCTCCTATTGCACGAACACAAAACGCATCCAAATTGCTGATAATGAGGGAAAGGGCATCTTTATCAATCCCCAATCCATTTTCTTCCTCAGCTAATTGACTGACGATACGATCAAGCTTGGTTTCATCTTCCTGAATAGGCAACGCATAAGAACATTGCCCCCTAGCACTTTTTACAAAACGCCCATAGGTGTAAATTGCCAACATAGATGCAATAAAAAAAAAGAGGACAAAACCAATAATAATCTGTAAAAGAGTCAAAGAGGATAAACTTTCTATTTTAAGCTATCGCATCATCAGTAATGTAAACGATAATACTAATCACTTTATCTTAATCGTGTAGCAGATAAAATGCCACTTTTTGCTTAAGAGAGTATAAATTTAATATTGATGATACAAAAATTTTAGCGGTAGTATTTAAAAGTTTTTTAAAAGGCCTCTCTGCTTTAATAAATGTAAACTACTAAAATTGTATAAATTGAAACAAAAAATTAAGATAGTCACATAAAATTTATATTTGATTTAAATCTATAAAATTATTCTCTATAGATAAATTTTACAATAAATGATTGTTTTCTTAAGCCTCCTCCCCCCACGGCCTTTATCAAAAGCCACTCTATTTTTTGAAATTCGTGCTTGTCATGAAGAGAGACTTGTTATGAATTTTACTTTCGTTCTTGATTTCTTATTGCTCTCAATTCTTCCATTTTTCTATAAAGTGTAGAGCGACCAATATGAAGGCGGCGCGCAATCTCACTCATATGTCCTTTATAATGTTTAACCGCTTTCTCGATAATATCATGTTCCATCTCCGCAAAAGTACGCACATGGCCATCAGTATTCAAAAATTGTATCGATTCTTGTTCATTATCTTCTTGCATATTACACTCAATGATATTTGGAACACTCATTAATGCATTTCCCATTAATTGCGGAAAATCTCGAACAGTTAATAACGGTCCTTCACTGAGTAAAATCGCACGAAATAAAAAGTTTTCAAGTTCATTTCTATTGCCAGGCCAATCATACTGCATAAGCAAGGAAAGAGCCGATCCTGCTAAACCATGGACATGTGATCGCCCTGTTTCTGTGATAATGCGATCAATCAAACGTTGTGTTATCTCTGGAAAATCATCCCTTAATTCTCTTAAAGCAGGAACGTTAATAGACAAATGAGAAAATTGTTCAAACAAACTATCCAAAAAAAAGTTCTCTTTAACTAAGTCCTTTAAACGCGATGTTGAAATAGCAACGATCCGAAAAGGAAAAAGTTTTTCTTTTGTATTCCTTTCCCTTTCTTTAAGATAATGAGCAAGCCGTTTTTGCTGTATGGGCTCAAGTCGGTCAATATCACAAAGACAAAGTGTCCCTTTTTCAAGCGAAGAAACCAATGGGAGAAATTCTTTAAACCACTGCTGATTTTCTTCTTCTGGCTCAACGATGGCTGAGCATTGAAAGCGAATAAAAACGCCCTCCGAGAATAAACCCTCATGATGAATAATCCGAGCTAATGTCTCACGTCCTGTTCCAACTTCCCCCTCTATCAAAAGATTCTGTGAGGAAGTTGCTGCTTGTCTCGATTGTTCTAATACTATCTGCATAGCTCTACTTTTTATGCAAAGATCAGAAAACCGTAAATGATTCTCTTTTTTTCGCCGAATATCTCGAACCTCATGCTCCAAGGCAGAAATAAGAGCAAGAATATCCAAAGTAACTCTTACGCGTAATAATGTTACTGGATGGATCCAATAATCAATAGCTCCAGCTGTTAAAGCTTTCTGGAGTAAATTCTGATTCTCTTGTTGTGCTATAACGACAATAGGAACAGAAACACCAGCAACTCTAATCATTTTAATCAAATCGTTCACACTCAAATCACTCATAACGACATCAAGGAGTGCAAGCACAATGTTTTTACGCCTATGTAAAAGATCAATCGTACGGAGACCATTTTCTGCTTCAATGACACGATAACCAAAACCTCGCAGCATAGCAGAAAGTTCTACACGTCTTCCATAATCTTCACTCGCAACAAGAATAGGACCAACCATAATGTCAATAATCTCCTTTGAGACTACCCAGAAGCTTAATATAAAAATTGTTGTAAACCATAAGAAATATTTCACCTCTTGTGTTTCACTTACGAACTTCATCAAGCTGTTAATTAAATACAACATTAAGGCATTTTTTTCCATTTTTTTGCTTTTTCATTGATTTTCATCAAATTTTTCATATTGACTCATGAGGTAATTTAATAATGTTATAGAAACTAGAGAGCAAAATAATCTAAATAGAGTGCAATAAATGAAACATACCTATCATATTTTATGTCTTACAATCACCACCTTGCTGTTAAGTGCCTGTAGCTTTTCGCAATATTATAACTCAAGTATGCCAACTGGAATTGATGGAAAATGGGTTGATGAGAATGGTATTATTTCTTCTTTCCACAATGGTGTTTTTGAAACACGTGCAGCAGATACAGAAGAAAAATTATCAGAAGGGGCGTATAATTATCTTAATGCCCAAAATATAGAAATTGAAATACGCTCTATTCTCCGTGGAACAATTTCTAGAGTTAATTGTACAGTGTCATATGACGCCACACAACTTCTCTGCACTTCACATACAGGATCACAGTTTTTCCTTAAGCGGAAATCTTAAACACAGTACAAGGGAAGTCCCTCTTAAGAACAGAGGGAGCACATACATTAAGCAGGAGGCGATCCTTTCTCCTCCTGATAGAAAATCCTCTCTAAAAATATGCAACAAAACTGATATAACCTTTATCCTGAGAATTTTCTAAACATTATGAAATGCGTAAAATAATCATTTTTTTCCAAAAAACATCAGTAATGCCACCTCACAATAAAATTGTGACTTTGTATCATTCAATATATTTTAACCTAAAATAACATTTTATTTGATAGGAGACTTTAATCTAAGCAGCGCCAATGCGCAAAAGATCATGAAAATGAACAATTCCTATCGGCTTTTTATCTTCAACCACGAAAAATGCACCAATATGATGATCATTAATAAAAGCTGTTGCTGCACCAACAAGTGTATTTGGCTTTACAACTTTAGGAGCTGTGGTCATCACCTCGTCAACATTAAATTTTGATAAATTAAAATGAATGTTACGTGCAAGATCGCCATCGGTTACAATTCCGATTAGTTCACCTTCTTGATTCACAACACCAACACAACCAAAATGTTTTTTCACCAAAACATTCATCGCTTCAGCCATAGATGTTCCCTGCATAACCAAAGGAATATTATCACCCTCATGCATAATATCACACACGTATTTAAGGCTTGCACCAAGAGAACCACCAGGATGATATATTTTGAAATCCGTTGCAGTAAAACCACGCATTTCTAAAAGAGAAACCGCTAATGCATCTCCCATTGCCAATTGCATAATTGTTGAAGTCGTAGGAGCTAAACCATGGGGACAAGCCTCTTCTATCTTTGGTAATAATAAAACAATATTAGCTTGTCGTCCTAATACAGAGTGCTCATTTGATGTCATCGCAATAAGGGGGATACGAAAACGCGCTGCATAACTCATAATGCCACTTAACTCTTGAGTTTCACCAGACCATGATAAAGCAAGAATAACATCATCAGATCCAATCATACCAAGATCACCATGATTGGCTTCTGCAGCGTGAACAAAAAAGGCAGGCGTTCCAGTTGAGGCTAAAGTTGCTGCAATTTTTGTCCCTATATGACCACTTTTTCCAAGACCAGTAATGACTACATGTCCACGAGCATTTCTAATAGTTTGAACAGCCGCTTCAAAAGAAGAAGAAAGAGTTCCCAGAATAGATTTTTCAAGGGCTTCAAGCCCCTGCTTTTCACTGGCAAGTGTTTTAAGCGCTGATGCAACAGCACCTTGCAAAGCCATATGAGGAGACGGTATTATCATAATCAAATTCGATCAATAAAATTAAATGAGAGATCTATAATCATTTTTCAACATTAATGGTTTCCAGTAAATTTTTCAATGAGGCAGAAACGTGGCTATGCATATCAGCGCGTGCCAAAGAAAATGCGACGTTGGCTTCAATAAAACCAGCTTTAGAACCGCAATCAAAAGTGCGCCCTTCCACTTGCAAACCCCAAAAATCTTGTTCATTTGAAAGCCGTATCATAGCATCTGTTAATTGAATTTCATTTCCTGTTCCTCGTTCTTGAGTGGAAAGAATATTAAAAATTTCTGGCTGCAAAATATAACGTCCATTGATGTACAAATTTGATGGTGCCGTTCCTAGCACTGGTTTCTCTACCATTTTTGTGATTTTAAAACCATTTGCAATCTGTTTACCTTTACCAACTATACCGTATTTATGTGCTTCCTCAAGATCGCATTCCTGAACTGAAATAATATTTCCCCCACCCACCTTTTCATAAAGACTAATCATCTCAGAAAGACATCCCTTTTTGGCTTGAATCAGCATATCGGGTAATAACAATGCAAAAGGTTCCCCTGCAACTAATTCACGCGCACACCAAAGAGCATGCCCTAATCCCAAAGGTTGCTGTTGCCGAGTGAAAGAAGTTGACCCTGGTAATGGTTGTAAACGGTATAAATGTGCAAGATCTTCTTTCTTTCCACATTCAGCAAGTGTCGTGTATAATTCAACTTGTGCATCAAAATAATCCTCAATGACTGCTTTGTTACGTCCAGTCACAAAAATAAAATGCTCAACCCCAGCCTCCCGCGCTTCATCCACAACATATTGAATAACAGGCTTATCAACAACTGTTAGCATTTCCTTAGGAATCGTTTTTGTCGCAGGAAGAAAACGCGTACCAAGACCTGCTACTGGAAATACTGCTTTCCGGATTTTACGCACACTCATCCTCCTCAATGAATTCATATGTCTTTTTTGTTTTATTTATCATATGTTTTTACGAAATGGTAAAAAAGATATCTTATTGTTTTGATTATCATTATAATGGGCATTCAAAAATGTGAAAGAGAATATGAGAATTTATTGAAAGAATTAAAACGAATTATTTATTTTAGCTTTCTCCTCTTCTTGATCATATTATCGATTAAACTAAATACAAAATAAAGTTATTGCACATCTAATAAATTGAATATTAATGGGGATTTCAAAATGCAAAAAACAGAATTGAAGACTTTCTCTTTTTTAGAGAAGTCAATAACAATAACTTGGAGAACTCTTCTCACTGGCTCTGCCGTTATTTTTTCTGTTTTTTTAATGTTTTTTGCATCCCTTTCATATGGTGATAGCGGATTTAAACACTGGATTAAAGAATTTAAAAAAATAGCTATTGCTCACAATATTACCTCTTCTACGTTTCATATGGCATTTAAAGGTGTTAATGCCATTGATCCAGAAGTTCTAAAAAGCGCCGCATACCAACCGGAATTTGTTGCTCCTTCATGGAACTATTTCGATAATCGTGTCCATGATATTGCAATTGTGGAAGGACGGCGCCAAACTCAAAAATGGAACAAATGGCTTCTTCAAATTGAAAAACGTTTTGGTGTTGACCGCAATATTCTACTTGCTATTTGGTCAATGGAAAGCAATTATGGGAAAATTTTAGCCAATAAAAGTGTAATGCGTGATACCATCCGCTCTCTTGCAACTCTAGCCTATGCTGATAAAAAACGTGCAAAATATGCATATACACAGCTGATTTCTGCTATGAAAATTCTACAAAGTGGCGAAATTAAACGCTCTCAACTCACTGGATCTTGGGCCGGTGCATTAGGGCATACACAATTTATTCCAAGCAGTTATCTCGCCTATGCAGTTGATATGGATCAAGATGGACGGCGTGATATCTGGAACTCTGTTCCAGATGCTCTGGCTACTGCTGCTAATCTTCTCCACAAAAATGGCTGGCAACCTAATCTTATTTGGGGAGTAGAGGTAAAAGTGCCGCAGGGGAAAAACCTTCCTGAAGGCTTCTATTCCTTTGAACAATGGAATAAATTAGGTGTAAAACACGCAAATGGGCATCCTCTTCCTACATCAGCTGAACAAGCAATATTAAAATATCCAGATGGAGCAAAAGGACCTATATTTTTAGTCACAAAAAATTTCTTTGTTCTGAAACATTATAATAATGCAGATCGTTATGCGTTTGCTGTTGCCCTTCTTGCTGATCGCATCGCTGGACATCCTGGATTGGTGCATGATTGGCAAAGACCTTTTCAACCTCTTACTTTCCAAGAATGTAAAGAACTGCAATCTCGCTTAAGTGCACTGGGCTATTATAAAGGGAATGTTGATGGAAAAATCGGAACAGCTTCTCGCAAAGCAATTAAAGCTTTTCAACTGCGTCACGGTCTAAAAGCAAATGGATATCCATCATCTCAAGTGCTTTTTCTCCTTCGCAAACAATAATGGAAACTAAGGTTTTGTCCTCTTTTCGCCTTATATATTTGATATTATTTCTATTTTCACTTTCTATTGCGGGGATCATACAACCATCCCCAAGCAAAGCAACGAACTTCTTCAAATGGCTATCACAGCATAACAAACAGACGCAACAACCACCGCAAATTATAGAACAAAAAATAAACAAGTCTCAAAAAAAAATCGTAACACAAAAAAACATACAAAAGCTAAAAAATGAGAATGCAAAGCGCATTCTTGTTATAGGGGATTTTACAGCTTCTGCTGTTGCCGATGCACTGAAGAAGTTTTTTATAAATAATAGTGATATCGTGATCATGAACAATACAATACCAGCTTCCGGCTTAGTTCGAACGGATTATTATTCTTGGCAAAGCAATATTTCTAAACTCATTGATCAAAACAACCCCGATGTTATTATCATGATGATCGGTGCAAATGATAATCAACCAATCACAGACTCTTATAACACAATTAACACAGATCAATCAAAATGGATGCACATCTACAAACAAAGAATTATCGAAATTGCTGAAAGTCTTCATGCCTCTGGAAAATCATGGATATGGATAAGCCAACCTGCCTTTAGAAATGACCTTTTGACACAAAAAATGAAAATTTTTAATGCGCTCTACAAACAAGAAACAGAAGCAGCAGGAGGACATTTTCTCGATATCTGGAGCGGCTTTAGTGATGAAGAAGGAAATTTTTCTTTTTCAGGCTATGATATTAATGGAAAAATAACCAAATTACGCACCAATAATGGTATGCATTTCACCCCTGAAGGGAAGAAAAAACTTGCCTCTTATTTAGAAAAACCATTGAAAAATATTTTAAAATTTTATGCCTTTTCTCATGAAAATCCTTACTCAACCGATCAAGCTATTCAAAAACTTATACAAGAATCAGGGAATCAAGAGCGGAGTAATATTATGCGTCAGCCTCCAATGAGCCTCGATGATATGGCACAACAAAACACTCATCTTTTAGGCAAAAGAAAGTCAAGTTTTATAAAAAAATCATGGTCTCCACCAAATGGGTATCAAAAAGACCGAGCTGATAATTTTTCTTTCCTATGAGGTCTATTTAAAATATAAAATCTAATTTCCTCCTTAAACAAAAAGCGAATAAGGTAAAAGAGCTCTGTTTACAGAGCTAATGAAAAGAAATTTTGCATAAATCGCAACTGCATCTTGCAAATAATATGAAAACGGCATGGTGCTAACCATACCGTTATATCTTATAATCCACGTTTGTTAATCATTGCCTCTGGTAAAGGCATCCGTCCCCGAAAAGCTTTATACAGTTCCTCTGGATCACGACTTCCCCCAGCAGAGTAAATAAAACGTTTCAACTTATCAGCAAGCTCTGAATTAAAAACATCTCCCGTTTCTTCAAAAGCCTGAAAAGCATCGGCATCAAGGACTTCCGACCACATATAAGAATAATAACCAGCGGCGTAACCATCACCTGAAAATATATGCGTAAAATGTGGAGGACGATGGCGCATAATAATTGTATCAGGCATTTGCAGCTTTTCTAATTCTTGGCGTTCAAACACTGTTGGATCAGTTACCTTTTGTCCTTTATGAAAAGCCATATCTACGAGAGCTGATGAAGTAAATTCAACTGCAGCAAAGCCAGCATTAAATGTCTGTGCTGACAAAACCTTATCCATTAATGCTTGCGGCATAGGATGTCCCGTTTTTGCATGCGTAGCATAAGTCTGTAAAATCTCTGGTACAGTTAACCAATGTTCGTAAAGTTGAGAAGGCAGCTCAACAAAATCACGCGAAACCGATGTTCCCGAGACAGATGGCCATGTGACATCAGAAAGCAAACCATGCAATGCATGCCCAAATTCGTGGAAAAGCGTACGCGCATCATCAAGTGATAAAAATGCAACCTCCCCTTTGGGTGGTTTAGCAAAATTACCAACATTGTAGATAATAGGCTTTTGTCCGCCATCCAATTTATGTTGTGATTGCAATTGGCTCATCCACGCACCGGAGCATTTTGAAGAACGTGCAAAATAATCACCAATGAAATGCCCAAGTAGACTTCCATCAGATTTCTTTACTTCCCACAAACGTGCATCAGGATGCCAAAGTGCAACAGTGTTTTTTTCTTCAAATGTAATGCCAAAGAGTTTTTCTGCTACTCCAAAAGCCGCCTTAATCATACGATCAAGCTGAAAATAATATTTAATCTCGGCGCTATCGAAAGAAAGTTTTTCAGTGCGGAGTTTTTCAGCATAATAACGCCAATCCCAAGCAGCTAAAGATTCATTGCTGCCCTGTTTGTTGGAAAAATTTTGTAATTCAATTTGCTCAATAGAAGCCTTCGCTCTTGCGCGCTCCCATACAGGCATAAGCAAATCCATAACGGAATCAACACTTTTAGCCATGGTGTTATCGAGTTTCAAATCTGCGAAAGATTTATATCCCAATAATTTAGCCTGCTCATCTCGAAGCGCAACAATCTCTACAATAATTGTTTTATTATCATTCTTGTTATTATTTTCACCACGTTTAGCCCAAGCTTGGAATGCAACCTCACGCAAGTCACGACGATCTGAGAATTTTAAAAAAGGTTCAACAATCGAACGTGCTAGTGTTAATGCATAGGCTTCTTCATTGCCTCTTTCACACGCAATTTCCTTCATTGAAGCAATAAGATCTTCCGGTAAACCAGATAAATCCGTTTGTTTTAAAAATAGAATCCATTCAGCTTCATCATTTAAGACATTTTGTCCAAAAGTAGCATTTAAAAAAGCAAGTCTTTCATTAATTTCCAAAAGCCGTTTCTTAGCTTTTTCATCGAGTTTTGCCCCATGACAAACGAACTTTTTCCACCATAATTCAAGAACACGCGTTGTTTCACTCTCAAATATGCCCAGCTGCGACTGTTTATAAAGCACATCTATTTTCGCAAATATCCGCGCATCCATCATCATTTTTGAAGAATAACGAGAAAGTTTTACAACGAACTCTTGCTCAAGCTGTTGGATTAATACATTCGTATGAGCATTGGTGCGCAAGAAAAATATTGAACAGACACGATCAAGCGCTTTGCCACATAGCTCAAAAGGCTGTAAAAAATTCTCAAGCGTTGGTGGTTCTTGCACCATCGCAATCGCCTCTAGTTCTTCTTCGGCTTCTTGAAGTGCCTGTTCAAAAGCGGGCTTAAAATCTTCATCATTGATAGAAGAAAAATCAGGAAGACCTGAAAATCCCTTCCAGTCCAGCACTGCTGCTTTTGTCATAATACTTTATGTCTCCATTATAAATTTAAGCTTTAACAATTATCTTTACGACACAAATTGATAATATACTAAAACTATTTCGTGAGTTTCAAAATGCTATTGAATAAAAAATCCGAAAATCATAAAACTGCATTAAAGAAATGATGGTAAAAATCAAAACTGATTTTTACATTTGCGCCTTTATATTATCCTCAAATTAATCTGTATTCTTGTTTTAGTGATTCAGAAACTTGTTTATAACTTATAATTTATCCTTGACTTTACTTCAAATGTTAACAATTGGGAATTATAGTTGGGGAGGTTTTTTCAAATCTTCCATAAACTTTTGCTTTTATCTCATCTATTATCTAGATTTACAACTCTCCAACTCTTCAGGAGGTACTTTATCATGACTGAAATCAAAACGGCCTTCGACTTCAAAAATTTTTCTCCTGAAGTTCTCGCTGAAAAGTTAAAGAACCAGCATTTTGCAGACTCTATTGATATCATTAATGACCTCGATATCATAGAACGTGTAACTATTCTTAGTCTTCTGCCTCTTGATTATGTTATCGAACTTTTTGATAAACCAGAACTTGAGCAACCTGCTGCCATCCTAGAACTTCTCCCTATAAATCGTGCTGTTGAAATTCTTGATGGCATGTCTGCCGATGCTGCTGCAGACGTTTTTCAAGAAATGGATAAAGAAACCCGCACACGACTTTATGCCTTGCTTAAACCCTTAACGCGCACTGAACTTAGAAAACTCACCAGTTATCCTGATCATACAGCAGGGGCACTGATGACAACAGAGTTTATAGCCGTTCCTTCAAACTGGACCATACAAAAAACTTTGGATCACATTCGCGAGGTCGAACGAACACGTGAAACAGTTTATACCAGCTATGTCATTGACCCTAAAACAGGTACTCTTCTCAAAGCTGTTTCACTGCGTAATCTTATTCTTGCCTCACCTGATGAACAAATTCTTAATGTCCCTACCCATGACTCGCCCATTACAATATCGCCCTTCACACATCATGAAGATATCGCACGCCTTTTCCAGCGCCATGATCTTCTCTCTGTGCCTGTAGTCGATGAAAGTAACCATGTCATTGGCATTGTAACCGTCGATGACGTGCTTGATACTATGGTTGATGAGATGAATGAAGATGCCTATAAATTTGGGGGTATGGAAGCGCTTAATAAGCCCTATATGCAAATTAAGTTTCCCGAAATGATGAAAAAACGTGGCGGATGGCTCGCTTTACTTTTTATCGGTGAAATGCTGACAGCAAGCGCTATGCAACATTTCGAAACAGAACTCGAAAAAGCGATTATTCTTACACTGTTCATACCTCTCATTATGAGCTCAGGAGGAAATTCCGGCTCGCAGGCTACATCCCTTATTATCCGTGCATTGGCTTTACGTGAACTCACGTTGAAAGACTGGTGGAAAGTGTTCATTCGTGAAATTCCAACCGGACTCTCCCTTGGTCTCTTACTCGGAATTATTGGCATTACGCGCATTGCTCTTTGGCAACAATTCGGTATCTACGACTATGGGCAACATTGGATTGCTGTTTCGACAACAGTAGGTACAGCTTTAGTCGGAATCGTTACCTTTGGTTCTCTTTCTGGATCTATGCTGCCTTTTATTCTTAAAGGTTTAAAATTTGATCCAGCAAGTGCTTCTGCTCCTTTTGTAGCAACTTTAGTAGATGTCATGGGCATTATAATCTATTTTTCTGTAGCTTCCCTCATTTTGTCAGGAACTCTTCTTTAAACATGTAAAGTAAAAACTCTTTCTTCTGGAAAGATCTTGTCATGTAACCTAAGATCTTTCCATAAGAGAATAAGCTCTATTACTTTGTTTTCTAGCACACCGCTCCATAGATAATTTATTATTTTTTATTGAATAACAGCTTCGAATATCGTAAATTTACCTCATCATAAAGCATCCCACATTAGATCAATTAAAGTCATCTTCTTGCCTATCACAAACGAGATTGGTGTATGGCTAAAAGCTATTCAAAAAAAATTAAATACTTCTTATATCTTCTTTCTCGTATCAAAATCTGTCGCAATATTGACAGCTCAGAAAGAATAATAATGATGATGCTCAATAGGCGTTATATTTCTTCACAAAGGCGTTGATAGTATACTATTCGCGTATATTATATCATTTATGAGCCCTATCATGGAATGGATGTAGTGTACGTTAAGAAATCTCTCTTAAATACATGAGTATGCAAGTGTATTCTGTTTAAAGTGCTCTGTTTGGCATGAAAAGCATACTCTTATTAGAGAATGCGATAAATAAAAGTGTGAAGCAATGCGCACTATCTCCATGGTTTAAAAAATATTGCTTAGATGCTTTTGAAATCATAAATTGGCTTAATGGCAAAGATGGGAATTTTCTTTTGATGCCTTCATATTCTTTCTAAATAAGACTGTATTCCGGTTTCATAAATAAATCAAACAGATATAACTTTTGTCGCAATCTGGCATAAAAAAGCTAGAACTTTTTATAAAATTCTTAATCGTCACAATATTTGCCTCAAATACACGGTTGCATTAGATCTGGATTTTGATTGGCAAGTTATAGAATAAGCAAAAGATTTATTAGAATAAAAATATTGTACAGCTGTCAATCAATTGGCTATGAATTGAGAGGTGTTCCAGATTTTTACAATCTTTTTTGCAAAACAATAACAATAATACAAGCTAGCTTTATACTTACTTATTCTTACAAACGTTTATATAAATTCCTTGCGTCATATTGATAAAAATCAAATTGACGGTGATTTTTATGGACAATTCTTAGCTCGAGAATAGAACATACGTACTATAAAAATACTTTTACGAAGCTCCAGCAATTGAAGCTTTATAGAGCCTTAAAGACTTGGATGAATAGTTTTGCCATAAAAATATTGCCTCCATCTTCCAAAATTATAAAAAAACATGTAAAAGGTTTTGTAATAATCAGGCAAAGAATGTAAAGACTTAGCCTCAAATGAAATTTCATTAAACGAAAAGAAGAAAATTTATGCAATTGCGTAACATTGCCATCATTGCCCACGTTGATCATGGGAAAACAACGCTTGTAGACGGACTTCTCAAGCAATCCGGAAATTTCCGTGATAATCAGCGTACAAGCGAACGTATGATGGATTCAAACGATATTGAAAAAGAACGTGGAATTACAATCCTAGCGAAAGTGACATCTGTTGTTTGGAAAGATACTCGAATTAATATTGTTGATACACCAGGACATGCCGACTTTGGTGGAGAAGTTGAACGCATTCTAAATATGGTTGATGGAGCCATTGTACTTGTTGATGCTGCTGAAGGACCAATGCCACAAACAAAATTTGTCGTTGGTAAAGCATTGAAAGTGGGTTTGCGCCCTATTGTTGCTATTAATAAAATTGACCGACCTGATGCACGCGTTGATGAAGTCATTAATGAGGTTTTTGATCTTTTTGCTGCTCTTGATGCAACCGATGAACAGCTTGATTTTCCTATTCTTTATGGATCTGGACGCGATGGATGGATGGCTGAAGCCCCCGAGGGACCAAAAGATCAGGGATTAGGTCCTTTATTTGATCTTGTGACGCAGCATGTCCCTTCTCCTAGTGTAGCAGAAGGACCGTTTCGCATGATTGGAACTATTCTTGAAGCAGATCCGTTTTTGGGACGAATTATTACAGGGCGGATTCATTCTGGCTCTCTAAAACCTAATCAAAATGTTAAGGTTCTTGGACAAGATGGAAAACTTTTAGAAACGGGGCGTATTTCAAAAATTTTAGCATTTCGTGGACTAGAACGACAACCTATTGAAGAAGGAAGTGCCGGTGATATTGTTGCGATTGCAGGTCTACAAAAAGGTACCGTTGCTGATACTTTCTGTGATCCTACTGTTAATGAACCCCTTACTGCCCAACCAATTGATCCTCCTACTGTCACGATGAGTTTTCTTGTCAACGATAGTCCCCTTGCTGGAACTGAAGGCGATAAAGTAACAAGTCGTGTCATTCGTGACCGATTATTAAAAGAAGCAGAAGGGAATGTCGCTCTTAAAATTGAAGAATCTGCCGATAAAGATTCTTTTTACGTTTCAGGACGAGGAGAATTACAGCTTGCAGTTCTCATTGAAAATATGCGCCGTGAAGGATTTGAGCTTAGTGTTTCACGTCCACGTGTTGTTATGCAAAAGGATGAAAATGGAATAACTCTTGAGCCAATCGAAGAAGTTGTTATCGATGTTGATGAAGAATATTCCGGTACTGTTGTACAAAAAATGTCTGAACGTAAGGGCGAAATGGTGGAATTACGTCCTTCTGGGGGTAATCGTGTCCGACTTGTTTTTTATGCGCCAACCAGAGGACTCATCGGTTATCAATCTGAACTTTTAACGGACACACGAGGTACAGCAATTATGAATCGCCTTTTCCATGCTTATGAACCTTATAAAGGAGACATTGCTGGTCGTGTTAATGGTGTTATGATTTCAAATGACAACGGTGAATCTGTCGCTTATGCTCTTTTTAATCTTGAAGATCGTGGGCCTATGATCATCGATGCGGGTGTGAAAGTCTATCAAGGTATGATTATTGGCATTCACTCACGGGATAATGACTTAGAAGTTAATGTGTTAAAAGGAAAAAAACTCACCAATATGCGCGCTTCCGGAAAAGATGAGGCTGTAAAGCTAACACCTCCCATTAAAATGACATTAGAACGTGCCTTATCGTGGATACAAGATGATGAACTTGTGGAGGTAACCCCTAAAAATATTCGTCTCCGCAAACTCTATCTTGATCCTAATGAACGTAAACGTTTTGAAAAAACACGTGCATCAATTTCAAGTTAATTTCATAATCTCTTTGGTAAAATATTTATAAAATATTTAATTGTATTGAGCCTCACTCTATCCCAGAAAGGATGTCTCTATGAATGTTAAGGAAATACCCGTAGGTAAAAATCCACCAGAAGATATTAATGTTATTGTGGAAGTCTCCCTTGGTGGTCAACCAATAAAATATGAGATGGATAAAAAGTCGGGCGCATTATTTGTTGACCGTTTTCTTCATACATCAATGGTTTATCCTGGAAATTACGGTTTTATCCCTCATACGCTTTCAGATGATGGTGACCCTATTGATGTCCTTATCTGTAATACCCGTCCACTTTTGCCTGGTTGTGTTATCAATGTTCACCCCATCGGGGCTCTGATGATGGAAGATGATGGTGGTAAAGATGAAAAAATTATTGCCATTCCCACTCTAAAATTAACAAAACGCTATATCAATATTCATAACTATACAGACTTGCCCGAGATTACGCTCAAACAAATTGAACATTTCTTCAAGCATTACAAAGATCTGGAACCTGGGAAATGGGCTAAAATTGAAGGATGGCGTGATAAAAACTTTGCTTATGAATTAATTAGGCAAGCTGTTGAGCGCAATAAAGAAATATAACGATTTTAATAAATAAAGCCTGTTTTTTAATAGGCTTTATTATTTATTTTTCTACGAAATGCGATCTCTAAAGGATTGCCATAACTGCTTTAGCTCTTCTAAATGTGTTGAAAAGAAAAGTTGTTTGTAGCGAGATATTGCGCCGCTTTTCAGAGAAATAGAAGAAGATGGTATTCTCCACTGCTTCGCAAGAAATTTAATGAGAGCTTTATTCGCTTTTCCATCTTCAGGAACAGCACGAAGGCGTATAACCAGATATTGTTTTTCACCATCCCTACATTCAACTCCTATTATTTTGTCAACAGATGATTTGGGAATGAGATATACAAACAAAACCAAGCTATTTTTATCAACTTGATAAAACATGTATTTGCCTCAAATAATATTTTATAAGTACATGTTTTCGTAAGCGTGCCACATAAAAGTACGAATAAAATAAATAATAATGAACACCACAATAGGTGAAATATCAATTGTTCCAAAATTTGGTAAAATTTGCCGGATACGGCTTAGAACGGGATTTGTAAGACGATACAGAAAGCTTCCTATCAAAACAACAAAGCGATTGCGCGAATTTATGATATTAAAGACATAAAGCCAAGAAAAAATGACACTAGCGATTAAAATATCAATATAAATATCAAAAATCAAATCAATCGTTCGAAGCAATGCATAAATCATGCGTCATCCCTTTCAATCAAAGAAACAGAAGAGCGTATAGAAAACCTTCATTAAAGCAGGTCTATGTATCAAAAAATGGCTTTATATTCCCAATACTCTTTTTTCTTGAATAAAAACCAGACATTTGAATTCTTCATTTCTCTATCTAATGACGATGCTGCTAAAAAACAAATATAAAAATTAAAAATAGTACGTGAGAATAGAAGAAACAGTAAAGAATCTGAGAGATTAAACAAAACTCTGAATATTCCTTATAGGATTAATCTTAGATCTCATCATTTTAATTATTAATAATACCGAACAAATTAAAAACGGCCTTTTAAAGGCCGCTTTTAGTTTTAAAACTATTTCTGCAAAGCGGTCAAACGGTTAAGAGCATTGCTAAAACCATCGAGCTGAACAAATAAATCATTCAAAGCTGGTTCACCTGCAGCAGCAATTGTCATTGCCAGCTTTAACTGTTTTCCAGAACGTAAAGCTGCTACGTGATTTTTGTCAAAAACGACAGGAACCATGCAGCCTGCTGGTACACAAGTCCGAATACCGGTTTCGATAATAGCTTTTCCCTCATCAACTTGTAAACGAACAGGCTTAGAAACCAAAATGCCAAAAGGAACTGTTAAATTACCAGATACAACACCCTCAGCATTGAGAATAAGGCTCATAGCCACAACAACACGCCCCTGCTCATTCACTTCTTGACGGTGCATAAAACAAATTCTTTTCCCTTCTTGTATACCACAGTTAATAGTCCACAAACCGTAGGTTTCAGTCAAAGAAGAAGCTCCATTTGGCAACGTCGCTGCCGCATCTTTTGACGCAGGAGGCTTGGCACTTGTTGCAAAAGCAACAGATGAAATACTCAAGAGAGTAAAAACTATAAGTAAATTAAATAACTTTTTCATTTTATATTCCTGTTCTTTACATAAAAGAGAAACATGTTTATTATTTATAAATGATATAAAGCATCTTAATAAAAAAAGCTTTCTCATAATCATATAGCTTTTATAGTGATCTAAGGCTACCTCGAAATTCGCTGACAACTTTCATATAAACATGCTTTTTAAAGGAAACAGCAATCAACGGAAGGGTTTCTAGATCAATCCATTTCCATTGATCAAATTCCGCTTTATTGCCATCTGGTGGCGGATTAATCGCAATTTCGGAAAGCTTTCCCGTAAACTGGAAAGCAAACCACTTTTGTATTTGCCCACGATATTTATTGCTTAATGTGCACCCAATAAGTTCTTGTGGAAAATCGTAGTGGAACCAATTTTGTGCTTCTTTAATCAACTTTACAGATCGAATACCTGTTTCTTCATAAAGTTCACGATATGCTGCATCTAATGGTTTTTCATCTTCATCAATCCCTCCTTGAGGAAGCTGCCAACGATGAGATATTTCAATATCTGCATGAATAGGCGTCATTAAACGACGTCCAACCCAAACTTTACCCTCATGATTAAAGACAACAATCCCAACACATTTGCGATATGGAAGAATCTTCAAATTAATACCTGCACCCATTTAATATTCCTCAAAATCGCAAGCTATAGATATCATTTCTCACTTTAACACATCCTTATTGGGATCTGGTGGAAATGCTGCATTTGCCATTTCACCTCGTAACAGTTTATAAGCCTCATTCAATTGAATATCATCTTTAGGATCTTTCGGAACAAAAGCAGCTGAACCAGATCCTTTATTATTCTCTCGTTTTCCTTTGATATGTCCTTTTAATGCTGATTCACCAACTTTTACATCATAACCCTTATATTTTTCAGGGAGTGGTTGTTCTACAATAATATCAGGCGTGATTCCTGTTCCTTGAATAGAAGTGCCAGATGGCGTGTAATAAAGTGCTGTTGTTAAGCGTAAAGCTCCATTTTCACCCAAAGGAATAATTGTTTGAACAGATCCCTTACCAAAAGACTGCGTCCCTAAAATTGTTGCACGACGATGATCTTGTAATGCACCCGCAACAATTTCAGAAGCACTTGCCGAACCACCATTAATAAGGACAATGAGCGGTTTTCCATTGATGACATCACCTGGTTTCGCATCAAATCTTGTCACATCACTCTTTTTGCGTCCACGGGTCGACACAATTTCACCTTTATTGAGAAAAGCACTCGAAACATTAACAGCTTGATCTAAAAGCCCACCAGGATTAAGCCGCAAATCAAGGACGTAACCTTTTAGCTTATCTTCAGGAATTTTAGATTGGATATCTTTAATCGCCGCCAGAAGATTACCCAATGTCTGTTCAGAAAACTGGATAACTCTCACATACCCAATATCGCCCTCAACCCGATATTTCACCGCTTTTACCTTGATAATATCACGAACAATCTTAACTTCAAACGGCTTATCAACGCCAGAACGAATAATTGTTAAGGTAATTGGTGTTCCAGGAGCACCTCGCATCTTATTAACAGCTTCATTCAATGTTTGACCATTCGTTTCTACATCATCAATTTTTGAAATCAAATCTCCTGCTAGAATACCTGCTTTTGAAGCGGGAGTATCATCCATTGGTGAAACAACTTTAATTAAGTTTTTTTCCATAGTCACCTCAATACCAAGACCGCCAAACTCTCCTTTCGTAGAATCCCGCATATCCTTGGCTTCTTCAGCATTCAAATAAGATGAATGAGGATCCAGTGAAGTGAGCATGCCATTGATAGCATTTTCAATAAGCTTTTTATCATCTGGAACTGTAACGTATTGCATACGCACACGCTCAAAAACATCGCCAAATATAGCTAGCTTTTTATAAGCATTATCTTCACTATTCGCAGCAACAGACTGCACCATAATCATTGAACAGGCGCCGAGAAATACCCCAGCGACCAAAAAAATAACTTTACGAATCATTTTGGCTCCTTCTTATTTTTTTCAGTCTGCCACCAAGGAGTTGGATTTACAGGTTTCCCCTGCTTTCTAAACTCAATGTAAAGCATTGGAGAAGTTTTTCCTATATCCAATGCAACACTGTTTGAAATAAATTGCATCTCCATTATACCCAGAGGCTCACCTGAAAGAACAAACTGCCCCTGTTTTACATTAATTCTCGACATTCCAGTCAGAATGATATGATAACCATTTCCAACATTAAGAATAATTAACTGTCCGTAAGAACGAAATGGCCCAGCAAAAGCAACAAAAGCATCCACAGGTGAGATAACAACAGCTCCTGACTCTGTTTCTATCGCTTCACCAAAGCGCGTAATTTGCGAATTTTTGTTAGAGTGACGTATTCTTTTTCCTGAAACAGGAAAAAGTAAAGAACCTTTTCGGCTTTCAAAATTGGACTGTTCTAACAATTGCAAACTTTTCCGTACCTGTACTGATACATCAGAGCTAAGTTTTGACTGACGGTCAAGCTCTAAAATCAACTCTTCCAAAGACTGTGCTTTTTTAGAAAGAGCAATATTTTTTTGTTGCTGTTCTGTAAGTTCTTTTTCTGATTTTTTTTGTAGTTTGTTTTTTTTGTCTAATAAAAGTTCTAGACGTTTTCGCTGTTCTGCTTGATTTTGCAGTTTTGTCTTTAATGCCGCATACTCCATAGTAATGGAATTACTTAAATTGGTCAACTCCTTGAGTTTCTCTGTTAAATCTCGTGTTCTATCTTGCATCTGAGGAATAACAGTACCTAATAAAACAGAACTACGTATAGAAGCCAACGCGTCCTCTGGCTGTATCATAAGAGCAGGAGGCGGATTCAATCCCATACGTTCCAAAATTGCAAGAACTTCCGCAAATTCAGCACGACGATTTTTTAAACTTTGATAGACTTGTACCCGCTTTTCTATCATTTTTTTTAGTTTTTCTTCCCTTTTAGCAATATCATCTGCTATTATACGCTCTTCTTTAGCCGCCTTTATGAGTGCATCACTCAAAACACGTTGATCTTTTTTTAAATGCTCAACTTGACGCGTAAGAAAAGCAACACGTTCACGCGAAAGTGAAATATTTTGGCGAATTTCTCCCAATTCTTTATGTGCTTGCGTACTACTCATTGTATCTTCCGCATGCGATACAGAAAAGCAAAAAAATATACTCAAGAACAGGATGACAAATATCACGCATTCCTCATATAAATATCGCATCTTTCTATGAAGAAGCTTTTTCATTTGCCCAACCATGACACATTATTGTATATATTAGAGATGCTTTAAATGGTGTCAGCTAAAACAATATTAATAAATATATAAATAAGTGCTAAAAATTGCACAAAAATATTAAAAACGATGATATGGATGATTATTTTCAATTGTTACAGCGCGATAAAGTTGTTCTGCAAGAAGAATACGTGCAATCTGATGTGGCCACGTCATAAAACCAAAAGATAAAAGAAAGTCAGCACGATTCCTTATTTGTTCACTATGCCCATCAGGTCCTCCTAAAGCAATGACAACATCTCGAATGCCTTCATCACGGTAACACCCCAATTTTTCAGAAAAAGCAGTTGAAGAAATCGTTTCTCCACGCTCATCCAACACAATTAATCGACATTTTTCAGGTAAAAATTCAATAAGTCTCCTACCCTCTTCCTCTATACGCTGACACGCTGTTGGAGCACGACTTTCTGGTATCTCCTGTAACTTTTTTAAATGAAAGCCTACAGCTCCAGAAATTTTAGAAAAACGATCCAAATAATGCTGAACTAATTTTTGCTCCGCTCCACTTTTCATACGACCAACCGCAAAAATAGAAATTTGCATTTTAATGATCTCCGAAGAGAACTGAAGCTGTATCGTTTAAATCTGGAGTCATCCATATCTTTTCTAAATTATAAAAAAGACGAATTTCTGGACGAAAAAGATGAATGATAACATCACCTGTATCAATCAATACCCAATCACCCCCAGCAAGCCCTTCTACACGCGCAAGACCTTGCCCACTATCTTTCCAAGTATGTAATAAATGATCGGCAATTGAAGATACATGACGCTGCGAATTTGCTGAAGCTATGACCATATAATCAGCCAAAGATGACTTCCCTTTAATATCAATAGCAACAATATCTTCTGCTTTTGTATCTTCTAAACTCTTGAGAATAACCTCAAGACTGTCCTTAACAGAAAAAACTTTTTTTTCTGTTAAGGACATAATATCGTAAGAGTGTTTGTGTGCCACGTTTTTCAGATCAATATCCTTTCTTATCGTTGTGGAATGCAAAAAAGAAATTTCTCTAAAGAGAAGCAGAATCTTATGAAATGTTCAAGAAAAATCATTCTTCTTCAAACGAAGGTTTGTTGAAGATTGAAAAGATAAAGGTCCATGCAAATAAGTCCAAACTGGTGGCTTGATAAAAGGTAATCGCTTACTTTCTCTCTCATCCAAACGAAAACGGCGATAAATATGTGCCATAGGAGAAAAAAGTGCCGACCGATTGCCTAAAGGACGATTAATAATCGCAATAGGAAGCATGGAGACGATATCATGCCATCGATACCAATGATGTATTGTCGTAAAACTATCTGCACCCATAATCCATACAAAATTTACGCCACTGTGATGAGTAAGAATATGAAAAATCGTATCTATGGATACTTTGCTTCCTATAGCCTGTTCAAAACCTGTTAAGCGAATTTTTGGATGGTCAATAAGTTTAAAACTTAATTGCATTCTCTCCTCTAAAGAGAGCAACTGTGTACAATCCTTTAAAGGATTCCCTGGAGTGACCATCCACCATAACTGATTGAGACCCAAACGCCGAATGGCAATTTTTGCAACAAGAAGATGCCCTGCATGCGGTGGATTAAAGGAACCACCAAAAAGACCCACAACATTGGATCTTTCAACATGTGGCATACAATTTTTCCATGGAAAAAATGGCGTTTTCAAGCTCTAACCTGACCATTTCCTTTAACATGATATTGAAATGAAGTTAGCTGTTCAACACCTATCGGGCCACGTGCATGCATTTTTCCTGTTGCGATACCAATTTCCATTCCAAAACCAAATTCACCTCCATCAGCAAATTGTGTGGACGCATTGTGCAGCAAAATAGCTGAATCTAAATGATTAAAAAATTTCTTTACCACTTCCAAATCCTCAGCAATAACCGATTCCGTATGTCCTGATGAATAACGCTTGATATGAGAAATGGCTCCCTCAACACCCTCAACCGTTTTAACAGAAAGAATAGCATCAAGATATTCATGCGACCAATCTTCTTCAGAAGCTAATTTGACATCTGGCATAAGAAAAACAATATCTTCTGTAGCACGAATTTCACACCCCTTCTCCTGTAAAGCAGTTAAAACAGGAAGAAACTTTTTTAATGCCTGGCTGTCAATGAGAACTGTCTCAACAGCACCGCATATCCCTGTCCGCCGCAACTTTGCATTTAAAACAATATTGCGTGCCATATCTAAATCTGCCGATTTATCAATATAAATATGACAAAGTCCCTCCAGATGAGCAAAAATTGGAACACGTGCATCAGACTGAACGCGGGCAACAAGGCTCTTTCCACCACGTGGTATGATCACATCAATCGCTCCATCCAATCCTTTGAGCATTTCCCCAACAGCAGCGCGATCTGTCGTTCCAACCATTTGGATAGCATCTTTAGGTAAACCAGAGCGTTCTAAACCTTGTACCAACGCACAATGAAGAGCATGTGAAGAATGAAAACTATCCGAACCACCTCGCAAGATCGCAGCATTGCCCGATTTTAAGCACAGAGCACTTGCATCAACTGTAACATTCGGGCGACTTTCATAAATAATACCAATCACACCAAGAGGTGTCCGTACACGACTTATATGAAGCCCATTGGGACGTGTCCACGCACTCGTGACCTGCCCAACAGGATCAGATAAACGAGCAACTTTGCGAACGCTATCTATCATTGCACCCAAACGCAATTCATCTAATTTGAGCCGATCGACCATTGCAGCTTTCAAATTATTCTGAGAAGCCTTCTCTAAATCCAGACAATTCGCCCGTAAAATTTCATCTGAGTGAGCCGCTAGACTTAAAGCAATCATTTCCAATGCATTGTTCTTTTGCTCAGAAGGGGCAACAGCCAACGCTGCAGCGGCATAGCGTGCTTTTTGCCCCATATCTTTCATTTGTTCTTCTAAAGTCATCGTATCATCCACTCTGCCAAAACAATAAAAACAAAAGTAACTTTTTTAAACAGAATTGGTCAAGCAACGTACAATCATATCATTACGATGCACCATAGCGGAGCGTGCCTCGTACCCAAGAATAGCTTCAATTTCTTCACTTTTATGTCCTATAATGCGTACAGCCTCATCTTTGTCATAGCTTACAAGTCCACGTGCAATCTCAACTCCATCTGTACCAACAATTGCAACCGTATCCCCACGCTGGAAATTTCCCTCAACGCCAATAACCCCTGCTGCTAATAACGATTTTCCTGTTTCAAGAGCCCTAATGGCTCCTTGATCAATCGTCAAAACACCAGATGGATCTAAATGACCAGAAATCCATGTTTTCCAAGCATTGACAGATTTCTTACTTGCCGCAAAAAAACTCTTGCGTTCACCTTTGTCAATTGCAGCAAGGGGATTCATACGCTTGCCTGAGGTGATAATCATCGCCGTTCCAGCAGCATTAGCTATTTTTCCGGCATCAAGCTTAGTCTTCATTCCTCCCCGTGAAAATTCTGAAGCAGCAACATCTGCCATTTTTTCGATATCATGCGTAATAGATGCAACAAAAGGTATAAATTCAGCCGTAGGATCACTATGGGGAGACTTTGTATAAAGACCATCAATATCGGATAAAAGTATTAAAAGATCTGCCCTCACCATTGTTGCCACACGTGCAGCTAAACGATCATTATCACCATAACGAATTTCAGTTGTTGCAACAGTATCATTCTCATTAATAACAGGCACAGCTCCCAAATATAAAAGCATCTCAATCGTTGCACGTGCATTGAGATAACGCCTTCTCTCCTCCGTATCAAATAAAGTGAGCAAAATTTGTCCTGTTTTGAGCCCATGTTGAGCAAGCGCATCACCATAGGTTTTTGCTAACTCAATTTGCCCCAAAGCAGCACATGCCTGACTTTCTTCCAATTTCAAAGCGCCCTTAGGAAGCTGTAACAATGTCCTTCCTAAAGCAATAGCGCCTGAAGACACCAATAATATCTCTACACCTCCTTTGTGTAATTCAACAACATCATTGATCAAGCTTTTAAGCCATTCAACGCGTAAACCCGTCTGTGGATCAACCAAAAGTGCAGATCCAATCTTGACCACGATACGTTTATAGTGTGTAAGTTTTTGCGATCCAACAGCCATCTCAATCAACCTTGCTATCCTCACTAATCTCCTCTTTGCGTGACATTTCAATAATACGTGCACCAGCACGCAGCACATTTTCTAAACCTTCGCGGCTAACCGCAGAAAACATCATAACAGGTTGATCCGCTACTCTTTGCAAAGCTTCCCGTTTAGCTTCACGCTCTTCAGTTGTCAGAGTATCTATCTGGCTTAAAGCAACAATTTCAGTTTTATCACTTAGATTATTTCCATATGCCTCAAGTTCATGACGCACAATTCGGTATGCTTTTGCTACATCTTCTTCTTGAGAAGAAATCAGATGAAGCAGTACGCGACAACGTTCCACATGTCCTAAAAAACGATCTCCAATTCCCACACCTTCATGCGCTCCTTCAATTAATCCTGGAATATCAGCCAAAACAAATTCACGACCATCAATACGTACAACACCAAGATGAGGATGCAGAGTGGTAAAAGGATAATCTGCAACTTTTGGTTTTGCAGCCGTTACAGAAGCTAAAAAAGTTGATTTTCCAGCATTGGGTAAACCAACAAGCCCGGCATCAGCAATTAACTTCAAACGAAGCCATATTGCGCGCTCTTCTCCAGCCAAACCTGGATTTGCATGACGCGGTGCCCGATTTGTCGATGTTGTAAAATGAAGATTCCCAAAACCGCCATTCCCTCCTTTTGCAAGACGATAGTGCTGTCCCACTTTCGTTAAATCACAGATTAACGTTGTATTATCTTCTTCAAAAATTTGCGTCCCAACCGGAACTTTAAGGATGACATCATCACCCTTTTCACCCGTCATATTACGCCCCTTGCCATGCCCCCCTGTCTTTGCTTTAAAATGCTGTTGGTAGCGATAATCAATCAACGTATTAAGCCCATCAACAACAAGAGCCCAAACATCACCACCCCGTCCTCCATTCCCCCCATCAGGTCCCCCAAATTCTATAAATTTTTCACGACGAAATGATACTGCTCCAGAACCTCCATTACCAGAACGAATATAAACTTTAGCTTGATCAAGAAATTTCATTGGAAGCACTCACTGAGGAATCAATCTCTCTACCTCTATAGGTAATACATCAGTTTTACCAGTTTTTCATCATTGATAACAGAAAAACTGTCAATATCGCCGATAACTCTTTGAGAAAAAATCATCACATCTAAATAGATTAACTAAAGTTAAGTCTTCTTAAAAGAAGGCGCTATTCTTGTATTTTTGTTTTTCCCTTAAATTCAAGTGCTAGAAGATAAAGCTCTACTGATTCTGATCGGCTTGCGGGTGGTTTAACATGATAGACTTTTTTAAAATGCTGTTTTAGTATCATGAGAAGAGTGTTTTCTGCTCCTCCTTGAAAAGCCTTGGCTAAAAAATGTCCCCTAGGCTTAAGAACCGAAAGAGCAAAATCAGCCGCAACTTCACATAAATAAATCGTTCTTAAATGATCCGTCTGACGATGACCTGTTGTTGGCGCTGCCATATCAGAAAGAACCACATCCGGTTTTGTCCCTAAAGTTTCAATTAATTTCTGCGGTGCATCTGTATGCAAAAAATCCATTTCCAACATGGCAACTCTAGGCAATGGATCAACATGTAAATAATCAATACCAACAACGCTAGGGTCTTCATTGCTTGACCCTACTATACGCTCAGCCACCTGGCACCACCCCCCAGGTGCTGCTCCTAGATCAATAACCTTTTGACCTTTTTTCAAAAACCTATAACGCTCATTAATTTCAATGAGTTTATAAGCTGCACGCGAACGATAACCATCTACTTTTGATTGATGGACATAAGGATCATTCAGATGCCTCTCTAACCATCGTCGTGATGAAGCTTTAATGGTTCCTGCTTTCTTTTTTACGTGCTGATATAATTCATGTGATCCTGAACCGCCATAGCCACCCCTCGGTGTTTTTGTTGTTTTTTTCATCGTTATTCATTGGCTCCATATTTAATTCTCTAACGCTTGAAGTCTTTACTCTTTCTATGACGGCACCATACCCCATCGCGTAACATCAGCTCTATCAAAATTCCTTCCCTTAATCCACGATCAGCAACTCTTAAACGCTGACTTGGCCAAACTTCGCGAATAACATCTAAAATTGCACAACCAGCTAAAACTAAATCTGCTCTCTCGCGCCCAATAAAAGGATTTATTACACGTTTTTCTATATCCCATGATAATAGGCGTTGTGTCATAAGAGTAATGTCTGCATCATTCATCCAAATGCCATCCACTTTTTTCCTATCATAACGCTCTAAATTAAGATACATTCCTGCTAAAGTCGTAACTGTACCGGAGGTTCCCAAAAGATGAAACTTCGAACCTTGCGCTAACTCTCCTAATTTATGACGATCTGAAAAATTATTTAATAACTCTCGCACATAGCTTTTCATTTTTTCAAAATCGTCTAAGCTAACATCATTCCCTCCAAAACGTTCAGCAAGCGTAACAACACCAACAGGAAGAGAAGTCCAGGCGATAATTTGTCTAGCTAAACGAAAAGAACGTTTTTGAGAAACATCAAGTAGCACAATTTCTGATGATCCTCCTCCAATATCAAAAAGCACAATTGCGTCAGTATTTGGTTCAACAAGTGTACTACACCCTGTAACAGCAAAACGCGCTTCTGTTTGCCGATCAACAATTTCCAATTCAAGACCTGTCTCCTCCAAAACACGCTGAATAAAATATCTACCATTTTCTGCAGACCGACAAGCTTCCGTTGCAATCAAGCGATAACGCTTAATATGCCTTTGTTTTAGCTTTACATGACAAATCTTTAATGCTTCAATCGCACGATCCATAGCTTGTGTATTAAGAAAACCGTTATTTATTAAACCTTCTCCCAATCGTACAATACGAGAAAAAGCATCAACAACACGAAAATATCCAGGTTTACTGGGAGATGCGATAAGAAGACGACAATTGTTCGTTCCGAGATCAAGTGCCGCATAAAGAGGTGGAGATTTTACTGGAAGGAACCGTCGAAGAAAAGGTGCTTTGAGTTTTTTTGTTTTTTGAGTACCTGTCATTATCTGACTATGAAACTCAAAAGCTGTCTCAGATTGAACAAAAGCCTGTTTCTGTTCATAATGTTTTTTGCTCTGTTGTCTCTTTATATCAACAAGGACAGAAGATGCCTCTGTTCGTGACAATGCAGAACGATTATTTGTATTACTACCGCACTGATCATACAACTGATCTGCTTTTGTATCGTATATTTCTCCTCGCTTTAACTCTTTTGAACCATAATTTAACGGGGTCATTTCTCTTATCCCTTGAGCGTTCCCCCCAATAAACAAACGCAAAAACTTTTCTGCTTATTCCTAAATAAAGCAATAATGTAGCAATAAATGATAAATACAAGAAATCATTCTTCTCTTTATGAACTTAAAACGATAAATTAATCGTTTATGTTCACATCAATTTTTATAAATTATGCTCTTTTCCGTATATCATTTAAACGAAGCACACCTCTATTGTAATAAACCTACACTATCGTACTATTTGCTGTCTCTTAAGGTCACAACAACCTATACATTAGTACAGTTTATAAGAAAAAATTTTTCTTTTTTTCAATTTCGTTATCCACACACAAGCCTCGTTTGTTGTATGCAATGAAATGGCTTTGTTTATGCTGAAATAAAAATTCCGTAGTACTACAAAATGCAATTACAATAGCTGTTATTTTGTGAATACTAATAAAAACTATCGTTCAAAAAATTCTCTAAGATTATAATTTATCTATTATTATAACTAATTAAAAAATATTAACTTGCTTTTCTATTACATATAAAGAACTTACTGTGACTTTACATTCATAAAATTCTCACTTTTTCTAATAAATCCCCTCGATATCATATTATATAAAACTTCTTACTTATTTGACCTTATAATTTACACTCAAAAAATATAATACAATGATTTATGAAAAAATGACTCTTGTTAAAAATACTCGATGGATTCTAAGGATGTAAAGAATTAAGTGCCGCATTTAACCCTTTAAATGGTACAGTAAAAGAAAATACTTTTCCTTCTTTAATTTTATAGGAAATACGTACTTTATTGTCCTGCTCTATTTGTTTAGTCAAAAGCGGCCCTACAGGCGATTGTGCCAAACAAACGGTTTCATTACATTGCGTATAATGAATAAGAACAGGTTTTTTTACACCTTTTATAAACATTTGAATCGGAACATTTATATCAGAATTTGGCAATGTTCGAAAAAGCATCACTGCTTGACCATTTGTCGTAGAGACAAGAGACCAACTAAAAACGGTGTTTCCTTCTTGATCATGAACAGTCTGTGTCACATTACATATACCTTGCTTATGTTTAAGCTTTTGTTTTTCGTCACAAATCAAAGTCCAGTCATAAAACTGCATAATAATTCGACGTGTTTCGCCAGGTTTTCCCTTAGGTATCGATAAGTGCGGTGGATGCACTGTATAAATATTATTATTCTCGTTAGCAAAGCTTTCGCTCTTGCCTATTAAGGCAAGAACGAACAGAACCTTCACTAATATGCTTCTCTTTTTTATAATAATAGCCGCTTTTTCTATTATCATCTCAACCTCAGAGTAATTCCAGCACCTACCCCCCAGTGACCTCCAGCACTCGTAATAGATACATTTGAGCGAATATTTCCATCTTCAGATGTATAACCAGCCCCAATAGCAAATGCGGATTGACTACGCCATAAACCCGTACCAAATGAAACACTTAAAGATCCTGGTATATCATAGTAACGTAAGTTGGATACCGCCAAACCAATCGCTGCTGCTTGTCTTGCTTCCTTGCGAACATCCTCAACAGCATAATTTAACGTCTCAAACTTCATATCTGTATACGAATTAGCCTCACTAACTCCATCTTTAACAAGATGAGAAACTTGCTCATCTGTATACTTTTTCGCATCTTCAAGAACCGTCTTCATCTGCTGCTCTGTATAATCATGTAACTGACCGCCATTAACAGCTTCTTTCGAACCATTCTCTATCTTTCCATCCGCTACATTGTTTATTAATACTGGAGAACTTTCATCCCCACCAACCAACGTAACTTTATTGGTCTTTTTACCTGTTTCATCTTTATCATATTGTACAGAACCCTCCGTAACTTTAGTTTCAATATCCTTGACCTGATCTGTAATCATCTGCTGAGTTTCCCAAAGCTGACCTCCATTAACAGCATCTTTGGAATCTTTGTCTACCTTACCATCTTCTACATTGACAATCTTACTGGGACGCTTAACGCCCTGATCATCAGCGTGAGAGGCATCATAGCTTCCTTCTTCTTCATTCCAATTCAGACCATTCGAAGCAACATCCTTTTCAACCTCTTTTATTCGATCGTTGATAGTGCTCATGCTGTCATTAACAACATCAAATGCTTCAGAGACACTCTCACGCTCTTCTTTATCACCTTTCGTACCATCATCGTTGAATGATTGAACATAGAATTTGGGGGCTTGCCAGTTTCCTTCCTTATCATAACCAGCTCCTCCACCAAAATATGAGGCAAATGTCTGCTTAAGAGTATAAATCTGACCACCATTAATTGCATCCGTTGAATCTTCTGATATCTTTCCTTCCGAAAGGAACGTGATCTTGCTGTTTGTCTTCTCTCCGTCTTTTTCTCCATGCAAGGCTACAAACGCACCGGCATCATCACTCCACAACAACGCATTTTGCTCAATGTTGTCTGAAATCTCATTATGAAGATTCTTGAAGACCTTATTGACACCAGCAAACGCCGCTGCAATGCTATCATAATCCTCCTCTTCAAAGCTTCCATCTTCTTGGAAAGTCATTATCTTGAAACCTGGGAGGCTCCATTCCCCATCAGCATACTTAGCATCACCACCAAAATACTTTGCTAGCGACTGATTCAATGAATAAATCTGTCCGCCATTAACCGCATCACTCGAGCCTGATGCTATAGTGCCATCCGCAAGTGATGTGATCTTGCTGTTTGTCTTCTCTCCGTCTTTGTCTCCATGCTTGGCTACAAACGCACCGGCATCATCACTCCACAACAACGCATCGCCTTGCACAGATTCCGTGATGTTTGTGACTTTTTCATTAAAGTCTTTAACGATGTTCTGCACATTCTTATCAATTCCTGCAAAGGCTTCCGTTACATTATGATGTTCCTGTGGATCACCTTCCGTACCATCCGCATTGTAGGTTTTAAGCGTGAAAGTGGGTTCGCTCCATTCGTCATTTTCATACTTCGTCTCACCACCAAAATACTTCGCTAGCGTCTGATTCAATGAATAAATCTGTCCGCCATTAACCGCATCACTCGAGCCTGATGCTATAGTGCCATCCGCAAGTGATGTGATCTTGCTGTTTGTCTTCTCTCCGTCTTTTTCTCCATGCTGCGCTACAAACGCACCGGCATCTTTGCTCCATGATAAAGAATCTTGTGCAACGCCCTCTGAAACTTCCTTAATGCGAGCATTCACATTCTTGATGTTGTCATCAAGTCCTTTAAAGGCAGAACCAACATCGGTATGCGGTTTATCTTCTACAGCACCATCTTTATCAATACTCGATAAATTATAAGTTGGACCTTTAAAAGCACCATCCTTAAATTCAGCATCTCCACCCAAAAATTTTGCTACATCCGTTGAAAGGATGTGAACCTGTCCTCCATTAATAACATCCGTTGAGTTTTCCGCAATCGATCCTGCAGCTACATTATGCAGTGCAACAGGTGCAGCATCCTTCCCTTTACCAAAAGTTACATTTGTATAATCAATTTGATCATCTTTTGTTTTATCGTAAAGAACAACAGAAGAACTATCAGACAGAAGGGTATCAGAAAGATCCTTTAAGCCTTTATCAAATTGTTCTTTGTTCACAGCTTCATTGTCTTTTTCTGCCGCTTTTACACCAGAAAGGGTTCGATCCTTACCGCTCTTGTTTGCGATATTGATTTCACTACCTTCTACTCCTTTACCAACGTTGATAACATCTTCATTTTTCGTAACAAGAAGATTACTGATTACATCGCTGATCGCATTTTGAACCTTTGTGAAAAGTTCACCCACACCTGAAAATGCATCTGATACATTCTTATAGCTTGATTCAGCTTCAGTGCCATCATCATTGATAGTTTTGAGCTTAAAATCAGGAACTCTCAATTCCCCATCCTTATATTCAGCGTCATCAGAAAAATATTTTGCAACCTTATCGCCTAATGAATAAATCTGACCTCCTGTAACTGCATCACTCGAGCCTGATGCTATAGTGCCATCCGCAAGTGATGTGATCTTGCTGTTTGTCTTCTCTCCGTCTTTTTCTCCATGCTGCGCTACAAACGCACCGGCATCTTTGCTCCATGATAAAGAATCTTGTGCAACGCCCTCTGAAACTTCCTTAATGCGAGCATTCACATTCTTGATGTTGTCATCAAGTCCTTTAAAGGCAGAACCAACATCGGTATGCAATTTCTCTGTTACAGCACCATCTTCAGCAATGTGCGATAAGTCATACTTTGGTCCTTGAAAGTTTTTGCCATCAAAAGATACTTCACCACCTAAAATCTTTGATAAATCATCTGTGATAGTACGAAGCTGACCACCACTTACAGCATCAGCTGAGTCTACAGAAATGTCACCGTTCGCAAGATACTTAATTTTGCTGTTGCTTTTTGCATCTTCTTTTCCATGCGTCGCTACAAACGCCCCTTCTTTTTCGTTCCACATCAACGCATTCTGCTTAATGTTTTCAGTAACTTCCGTAGTGTTTTTCGTAATCTCATTATGAATATTCGTAAAAGAGGCACCTACACCTTCAAAGGCAGCTGAAACACTACTATAGTCCTTATCTTCAACTTTAGTACCATCCTCATTAACGATTTTAACCTTGAATGTAGGAGCTGTCCATTGACCATTCTCATAGCTAGCACCACCACCTAAATACTTCGCAACCTCGGTGCCTAATGTATGAAGCTGAGAGCCATTAACCGCATCTGTCGATTCTTTCGTAATATCTCCTGCGGCAAGAAATTTTATCTTGCTGTTTTCCTTTTTACCTTCTTTCTCATGCTGCGCTACAAACGCACCTTCAGCCTTGCTCCATGATAAAGAATCTTGTGCAACGCCTTCTGAGACTTCCTTAATGCGAGCATTCACATTCTTGATGTTGTCATCAAGTCCTTTAAAGGCTGTTTCAACACCTTCATACGATTTATCTGTTACATTACCCTCTTTAGAAACTATCGATAAGTCATAGCTGGGAACTGTAAAAGTGCCATCAGCACTAAACGATGTTTTTCCTCCTAAAATTTTTGCTAAACTCACAGCTATGGTATTAATCTGACCACCCGTAACCGCATCGCTCGAACCTACTACAACAGAACCATCAGCCAGCGATGTAATCTTGCTCTTTGTTTTGCTATTTTCTTCTCCATGCGTTGCCACAAAAGCGCCTGTAGTCTTGTCCCACAACAAGGCATCACCTTGAACTTCTTGCGTGATATTCGTGACTTTTTCATTAAAGTCTTTAACGATGTTCTGCACATTAGTATTCACATTTTGGAAATTATCATTAATGCCTGCAAAAGCTTGTGCTACATCGGGATAGTCTTTTGAACCACCTTCTTTACCATCAGCTGTGAAGGTTTTAAGCGTGAAATTTGGACCTGTCCAAGCGCCACCTTCATAGCTAGCACCACCACCTAAATAGGTAGCAACCTTATCATTTGTCTCAAAAAGCTGAGAGCCACTTACAGCATCTGTCGAATTTGCGTTAAGATCTCCACCCGCAAGACCTGTTATTTTTTTATTCCCAGCCTCAATACCGTTCGCTGCTATTTTGGGGCCATTTTCAATGGTTAAGCCCGTTGTATCTAAAGTGACATCCTTTAATTTTACACTGTTTAATGTGACATCTTGCGCCAAATCAAATGTTATTTCTTTGCTTATACTGTCTTTTTTATCGCTACTTTTAATCTTTAAATTATCACTTCCAGAAGCCAAGTTTAACTTATCACCCGGCTGAAAATCTGAAACAGCCTCATCATTAAGAGAAAGCGTCCACCCTTGTGCTACAAATTCTCGTAATTTTTTCAGCTGCGCAACGTTGACGGCATCAGTGTCTGCATAACCCGCTGCCACACCTGTGAGCTGTCGCGTTATCTTATTCGGAGTATCACCAATACTAAAAGCACCTTGGGTGCTTTTCCATATCACACCATCATCTGTTGACTTGCTCCCTATGAAAGGATCATAGCCAACAGTGGACACTGAGTTACGAGAAAAAGATTTATAGCCCACCGCCACACCACCAGTAATACCAGCTTGTACTTGTGCATTTGAGCCCAATGCTATACTATTTTCACCAGATGCATTTGAAAGTCCACCTAATGCTATACTATTTTCACCAGATGCCGCTGAAAAGCCACCTAATGCCATACTATTTTCGGCAGATGCCGCTGAAAAGCCACCTAAGGCAATACTATTTTTACCAAAGGCACTTGAAAGCTTACCTATAGCAATACTTCCTTGCCCACCTTTTTCCTCACTAGCAGCAATAGTAATGCTCTCCGTTTCGGCATGCCATTTAAAGACACTCCCATCGGCGGCTTTTTTAATCTCATTGTGAAGGTTTACATAAGACTTACCCACGCCCTCAAAGGCTTTTGCTACATCTGGAAAACTTTCTTCTTCAATCTCATTCTTCTCAGGATTAAAAGTTTTAATTTTGAACGTTGGATCATCCCATTGGCCATTTGTAAATTTAACACCACCACCTAAATATCGAGCTATATGGGTAGCTACAACATTCAACTGACTACCATTTACCGCGTCTTGTGAATCTGCACTAAGATCACCAGGCGCAATCCCCGTTATCTTTTTATTTCCAGCATCAATGCCACCCGTTGTTATTTTCGGACCATCAGTAATGACTAAGCCAGTGGCATCGAAGGTATTTGTTCCTGCCTTTAAGCTCGTTAATGTAACATCTTGAGCCAAATCAAATTTTACATTATTATCTTTATCACTTTTGGTAATTTGAAAGTTCTTACTTCCAGCAGAAAAATCTACTTCATCGTCTATAAGAACGGTCTTGCCATTTTCACCGCCAACAGACAATTTCCAACCGTTCTCTGTTACGAATCTTTTCATGTCTACCAACTGCGTAACATTCACTGCATCGGTAGCACCCTTCCCAGCTGCTACTCCGACAATTTGTCGTGTTAATCCTTTATTAAGATCACCAACACTCACTGCACCTTCCGTACTTTTCCACTGAGCTTTATCACTTGCTGCAACCTCACTCTTTACCGAAGGAGCATAACCAAACTCACCAGCAGCCCTATCAGCTACAGAATTGCTTCCTAGAGCAACCCCCCCTGCCACCTTCACCTGCGTTTTAAAGCCTAAAGCTGTACCGTCACCCTCCTCCACCCGTACAAAACGACCAACAGCAACCGCGTCATTCTTTAGTGCCACTATATCTGCACCAACAGCAACGGATCCACCTCTATGGATCTCCGATTTAGAACCTATGATAACAGATGCCGCTAGTTTTTTATCTCCTTCAGCTAATACCGCCTTTGCTTTAGAACCAATAACAACACTGTCCGTGGTTTTCGCTTCAACGTCTTCACCAAAAATGACATTACTTCCCGATACATCACGCTCTACTTCTCCACTACGTGTCATGCTTTCGATGTGATCTTTTCGTGAGAAATCAGATGCATCAATAGTTACTGTATCCTGTCCATTTTGAGTGAAAGATTGAGTTACAGAGCTACTGTCTATAAAAAACTGTGGATCGACGATAAATTTCTTATATTGGTCTTCTGAACTTAATGTGTTTTTTGATAACTCATTGCCATCGATTTTTAAGGTATTCGCAATAGAATTATTGTTACCTACCCCAGTAAGGGTTCTGGTTAAGAAATTTTTGTAGTCGCTTAAAGCATTAACTTGTGATGTCAGTGCTGTATTCAACATTCTTATATAATCATTTTTTGATCCATTGAAAGAACCCAAATTACTTCTAGATTCATCGTAAACAGAGATAACACTTTGTGGATATATCCCAGCAGTGTTTCTTATGTTTGCAGAAATTCCTTCTCTTGAATCACGATCTTTCGAAAGAGCAGGAGAAATACTGGATAAAAGTGCCGCTATTGAAGTCAAGGTTAGAACTTTAATCAAAGGAAAATGGGAAAATTTTAAATCGCTTCCTGCTAATTTTGTATATAATTTTTTCATAATGAACTCCCCAATGAAAAAATAACTATAAACACAAAAAAGACACATTTAAATGCTATGAAGCTCTCTAAGTTTTTTCTAAATGTATAAAAATTTAGTATCCGGTTGATAAAGATAGAGAAGTTGCGTTTTTAGGTTTATGGTTAACGTGTTTTGCTCTTTTATATCCCCTAAGAAGGTGGATTTTTTGTGGTGATTGGTTTTTTAACCTTTAAACTTATTGGTTATTTTTTGCAAGGGGTAGAGTTAGTTTAGTATATTGTTTTTATAACTTCCTCCAGTAGAATTGAAATGCGTTTAAATATATACTTCTGCCTTACTAGAAAGTTTTTTAATAGATTTCTAGAGAGTGAGAGGGTTTTTTCTATCTGTGTAGTACTATAGATTTTTTATATTTAAAGATTAAAGCAGAAAATAATGAACTTATAATTTATGAAAAAACTCATTATCTTATTTTGAAATAAGGCGTTCACTTTGTTAAACGTGTGTGGTTTTTTTGTTTTTTTAAACCTGTATTTATCATTTAGCGCTTATCAATTTGTATATATTTTTTACATACGTAAAAAATTCACCCCTGACTCATGAGACAGGGGTGAAAAAAAGTTTTTATGTATTTTGTTTATTATCAATTCAATGTCATATTGAATCCCGCACCTACACCCCAGTGTCCTCCAGAAGTTGTTGCGGATATGTTAGAGCGGTATTTTCCATTTTCTGAGGTGTAACCTGCACCAAAGGCAAATGCAGACTGACTACGCCATAAACCAGTACCAAATCCAACGCTTAATTTTCCAGGTGTATCATTGTAGCGTAAATTAGATACTGCTAAACCAATCGCAGCTGCTTGTCTTGCCTCTTTTTCACACTCTCAATACTATAGTTTAAAACATCAAACTTCATATCAGTATAGTGCTTAGCCTGATCAACGGCATCATCAATCGCATCAATCACAATATTATTAACCCGTTGATCTGTATAGTGCTTGGATTGATCAAGAATAATATTCATCTGTTCTTGAGTATAGTCATGGAGTTGTCCACCATTTACAGCTTCTTTCGAACCTTTTTCAATTTTACCATCAGCGACATTATCAATCATAACAGGTTCACCAGGATCGCCACCCGCTAATGTGATTTTATTGGTTTTTTTGCCATTTTCATCTCTATCATAACGAACAGCGTCCTCAGCAATATCGTTAACTTTATTATCAATATTATCAACTTTGGCATCAATATTGAGAACTGTATCACCAATATCAGCAATCGTATTAGAAATGTTATCAACTCTATTTGTAAGATGCTTCACATCTTTTTCAACACCAGTGACACGTTCATTAGTCTCCCAAAGTTGTCCACCATTTACAGCTTCTTTCGAACCTTTTTCAATTTTACCATCAGCGACATTGATAATCTTATTCGGCTTACCGTCGCGACCAGCATCATAGGCTTTCTCTTTATCATTCCACTTCAAAGCATCTGAATCGACCTTGTTGATGACATCATCAATACGGTTATTAATATTTGACATTCCATTATTAATATCACCAAAAGCATCAGCGACATTATGGTGCTCTTTCTCAACAGTCGTACCATCAGCATTGACTTGAACAATCTTAAAAGTAGGATCTGTCCATTTGCCATTCTCATATTTAGCACCGCCACCGAAATAATTAGCAAGCTGGTTACTCATGGAATAAAGCTGGTTACCCGTAATGGCATCTGTTGAACCTTTAGCAATCTCACCATCCAAAAGATACTTCAATTTGCTCTTTGTCTTCTTGCCATCTTTTTCATGACGTGCAACAAATGCTTCTTCTTCATCATCCCACAGTAAAGCATCTTTAGAGATACCTTCAATTTGTTGATTAAACTCATTGGATACATTTGTTAAACGTTGATTCACATCTTGAACATTTTTATCAAGACCTGTTAAAGCTGAACCAACATCATAAAAATTAGCCTTCCCTACCTTACCATCTACAATAGCCGATAAAGTATATTTCAGCCCTTCAAAAGCACCGTTAATGAACTTTGCACCACCGCCAAAAAACTTTGCAATATCTGCTGATATTTTACTAATCTGACTACCATTGATTGCATCGTTGGATCCTTGCGCAATTGTGCCATCATTGACATTATGAAGAGCAACGGGACCGTTGTTCTTATCGCCGCCCAAAGTGACACTACCATAATTAACGGCACCATTTTCTTTATCATAGAGAACCGCAGCAGCAGTTGCTGTCTCAATATCTTTAGTAATATTCTGTATGCTTTTATCAAGTTGATCTTTGTTAACAGCTTCATCGCCTTTCTCTGCTGCCCTAACACCAGAAATCTTGCGCCCCGAACCGCCAGAACCTGCGATATTGATCTCAGTCCCAGCTGTATCCTTACCTATGGTAATAGGCGATGACACACCTCCCTCTTGTTTAACAAGACTATTTTTTACAACATCGGAAATCTTCTTATCAATATTTGTGATAGAAACATTCACACCAGTAAACGCATCAACAACATTATGATATTCTTTATCCTGAATAAGGAAAGATGGTTTGATACCTTCAAGTACATCTGTACTGCCACCAAAATATTGTGATGTATTTTGAGCAACTTTTTTGAGATCATTGGTAACAGTAGTAACATTTTCATTTGTCTTAAAGAGCTGTGAACCATTTACCGCTTCCGTTGATGTTCGAGAAAGTGTTCCATCTTTCACACCGGAAAGTGTACGGTCCATACCACTTTTATTTACAATGCTGATTTCAGTACCACCTTTTTCCTTACCAATGGTAATAAGCTTTTCGCCCTCATCCCATTTCACAAGACTATTTTCTGTCACATTATTAATCTGATTATAGATATCTGTGATAGAACTATCGACAGCAGCAAAAGCATCAGTTACATTATTATGCTTCGTTTTCTGAACCGTAAAAGTTGGTTTGATACCATTAAGTACATCTGTCTCCTCACCACCAAAAAAATCCACTATATTAGTAATATAACTAAATAACTGATGACCATTTATTGCTTCTGTTGAATCGGAACTGACTTTTCCAACTGCAACACCAGAAATAATTCGATTTCTGTTTTCATCGTTTGTAATATCGATTTCGATACCACCTTTTTCCTTACCAATGGTGATAAGTTTCTGTTCTTCATGCCATTTAACAAGAGTGTTTTTTGTTATTTGATCTTTTACTTTGTTCAACTGAGAAACATTTACGGCATCATTCTCATGAGTACCCTTTTGTACTCCTGTAATTTTTTTATCGTCAGCATCAATACCATTCGCTGTTATTTTTGGACCACCATCAACAAATGAAAAACCATCAGCACTCATAATACTGTTGCCTGTCGTGACACTTGTCAACTTAAGATTATTATTCAAAGCAAATGTAACTTTATTTTTTTTGTCTTTTTCAATTTTAATATTCTTGTTACCGCCTTCATTCTCACTCGCAACAAAATCTACTGTACTCCCAGCTTTAACATCTGTAGCATTGTTACCATCAACAGAAAGCTTCCAACCATTTTCTGCAAGTGTTTTTACATCTTTCAACTGTTTATAATTTACAGCATCAGTCTCTTGCTCTCCCGCTGCCACTTTTGTAATCTTTTTATCGCCAGCATCAATACCATTCAAAGTTATGCTTGGTCCATTACCATCAATAAACTTAAAGCCCTCATCACTCATAATGCTGTTGCCTGTCGTGACACTTGTCAACTTAAGATTATTATTCAAAGCAAATGTAACTTTATTTTTTTTGTCTTTTTCAATTTTAATATTCTTGTTACCGCCTTCATTCTCACTCGCAACAAGATCTACTGTATTTCCAGCTTTAACATCTGTCGCATTGTTACCATCAACAGAAAGCTTCCAGCCCGTTTTCATCCCTGCTGTAAAATCTTTTAACTGTTTATAATTCACAGCATCGGTATCTTGCTCTCCCGCTGCTACTCCTTTAATCGTTTTATCACCAGCATGAATGCCATTAACAGTTATGCTCGGCCCAGTACCATCAGTAAACATAAAGCCAGCAGCACTCATAATGCTTTCTCCTGCTGTGACAGTCATTACCTCAATATCATCAGCTAGATCAAATGTAACATTGTGATTTTCGTCTTTTTCAATCTTAATATTCTTTTTGTTTTCATTGCCGGCTGCTTGGAGATTTACTGTGCCATTTGGTCCAATAGCTGTAGCATCTTCACCATTAACAGCAAGCTGCCAACTCGTTTTGGTTGCTTTTTCTATAGCTTTTAGTTGTTTATAATTCACTGCATCGCTATCTTCAGTCCCCTCTGCTACGTTTGTGATCTTTTTATCGCCGGCATCAATACCATCCACAGTCATACGTGGACCATTATCATTAATAAAAAAGCCATTATCATTCATAGAGCTTTGCCCTGTCGTGACTTTTGTAAGTGTAAGAGTATCACTCAAAGTAAATTCAATTTTATGCTTATTATCTGTAGTGTTTTTTGCAATCTTTAAGTTGTCTCTTCCTACTTCTGTATCTTTCACTGAAAAATCTACGATATTGCCTGAATTCACATCTGTAGGATCTTTATCATTAGCAGAAAGCTGCCAAGCTCCTCCCCCTGCTATGACGTTTCTCAAAGCTTTCAACTGTGCAACATTCACAGCATCAGTGTCTTTACTCCCAGCTGCAACATTTGTAATCTGTCGCGTTAAATTCTGGTTAGTATTACCAACACTAAAATCACCTCCTGTGCTTTTCCACGCAAGATCACTCTTTTCTGTTTCATTATTTGTTACAGGATCATAACCAAAAACTTTCCCATCAACACGAGAGACAGATCCTCCCCCCACAGCAACACCATCTATAACATGTACTTGTGCATTTATACCAATTGCAACTGAATGAGCCGTATCAGCATAAGTATGGGAACCTATGGCAATCGAATTTTTACCTTTTGCTATTACTTTTCTTTCCTGCCCGTTGTCTGCAGGTTCCCCACCACCTATTGCAATAGACCCAAGAGCTTGAGCTTCAGCCTTCGTGCCTATAGCAACCGCGTACTCCTTAGTTGCCTGTGTCTTCAACCCTAATGCAATACTATTGTAACCAGATGCAGATGCCACCTTACCAATCGCAACACTATTTATACCGCTCGCTGTTGCATCTGAACCAACCGCAATCGCATCGTCCAGCGTAGCTTTGGAACGCACACCTATAGAAATGCTATTTTTACCAGAAGCGGTCGCAAGCCCACCGATAGCAACCGTAGATATCTCCGATGCTTCTGAGCCCACACCCATAGCAACACTTGCTTTACCACTTGCAAGTGCGGAAACACCAAAGGCTTGCGCACCACCAGCCTTTGCGGTTGCGCCTGCACCAAATACGGTTGAATAATTACCTGTCGCAGCAGATCCACAACCAGTAGCAAAAGAATAAACACCATAAGCTTCAGGCATAATATTCTCAGATCCCCCAGTGTTTGTTCCCATATAAGTAGCATTTTTGGTCAGAATCCCAGCACTCTGCCAAGTAACCTGTTCAGTGGTTGTACCGTAAGGACTACGACTACTAAAAACTTTCTCATCAATAAATCTCTCATATTGCTGCTCTGCGGTTATTTGTTGATTACCAGAAATTCCCTGCTGTTGTTTGCCACCACGACCGATAACGTTGTCTGCACCACAGAAATCATCATCACCAGATAAAACAACACTCCCATGACTACCGTGTGTATAATAAACACCGGCACCACTTGTACTATTATTATTCCCTCCTACGAAGGCAAAATTAGCAGCAAAAACAGGAGAAACACTCGATAAGAGTGTGGCCATCGCCGCGCTAAGCGAGACAGCTTTAATTAAATTTGGTGTGGAATATTTTTTTTTCATAGGAACCTCCTCCAACAGAGTTCAACATCATCACAACATTACAACGCGCAAAAACACACATGGCAAAACCCTTAGTTTGCGCACCTCAAAAACCAATAAATCAAGACAAAACCCTCCCATCGACACCGCTATTTATTACGGCATCGCCCTAAAATCTTTGCAACAACATCGAATCCAGAAAGGTCCCCAACCCTTTTAGCTAGAGGGATTCAAGCTAAAAAAATAAATAAAAACACAAGACTTTGAAAATATACCGTTATCTCCATTCAAAAACACTGTGATTTATCTCTTAACAAAAATAGTTTCACTAAAGAGTAATTCTACTTTTCAAATAAAGCGCATCAGAAGAATGGCAAGAGTGTAAAAATAATTTTTTATAAATTTGTCAAAATACTTCTCAATAAAATAGCTGTTCTTATAAGTACAAATTTATGATTTTTTTAACTTATAGCATAATGTAATGGATGACGATTATCATAATAACCCCATTCTTTTCTGCGAGGTAAGCTATTTCAATATATGATACATATCTTTGAACGAAATCTTTCTTAATATAATGATGCACGCTCTGTAAAAAGTTTCAACGTGCTCATCTCATCATCTTCATAAAAAGACAAAAGCGCGCCTATAAATAAGTCTTTCGTTCTTCTCTCTTATATGTCTAGAAACCTTTTATAGGAACAAAACATCGTCATTGTACTTTCACTGTTGTATAAATTTTTTAAATATCACAAATCGAAAAGAAGCTATTTTTAGCTTTTCTTCCACATAAGCCATTATATTTTCAATGTTATCAATATCCTTTTTCATCAATAAATATTTCAGGAATGGTATTATAGATGCTATATCAGCTTCTTTTTGAATAATTTTTTTGTATTACTAACTGTAATTCTTTTTATAAACAGTTTTATCTTTATTAGAGCAATACATTAATTATAATGATAATTTGTCATTTTTCACGTTGAATAAGAGACCAAAAAAGTTTTATTTTTTAAAAAGGCTGTTCGTTTGTATCTTATGAATTTTCTAGATGTGCTTTTCAGTTTCGATTTTACGCTTTAAATGTAATTTTAAAAGTGGCAAAGTGGCTTCAACTTCTTCCATATCATTGAGATTTTGAATAAGCTCTTGCAATTTTCCATAAAGTTCTGCTGCTAATTCCGCAACATCTTCAGAAGAAAGATCTATTTTTGCATTATGATAGGTCGTATAAGCTAAATGTCCAAGCTTTTTCATCAGTCCAACAGGAATTGCTTGCGGTTTAAAACCAACTGCTTTCGCCTTTGCCCTATCTGAAAACATCTCGCCATCGCCCGTTACAAGCCAATCTAATGAAACGCCACAAATTTCTTGATATTTGGAGAGCGCAGAGGCTGTAGGCTCACTTATACCAGTTTCATAAGTTCCTATAGAACCAGCAGTGATACCAAGATGTTCAGCAAACTGCTTACGCTCTGTAAAACCAAGAACGTGACGCACTTCACGAAAACGTTTTGCCAACTCAGTTTTAGGTTTTGCTTCCGGACGAGCCAAAAAAACACTTCAAAATCAATATAATTGCTGATTAAATAATTATATTGATTTATATCTATCGTTACTGCCCCTTATGTTGGGCAAAGATCTACATACATAACCCCACAAAAACGGAGATTACAGCATCCATTTAAGCAGGAGCGAAAATGATGACAATTACACAAAAAATGCAATCGCCATAGTATTTTGCTGATCTGCGCCCTTGTAATATAACCTTGGAAAAACTCTAGCCTATCAGAGGTTATTTTCCAGAGTCAAAAACATTTGGACACAGCCCAATGAAAAAACTAAATGCGCCACTGCCAACTCTATCAGAGTTGCACGCCAAGCCAATTCTTGCCAACTGCTTTCTCAAAAGTCGCAGTCATATTCTTTCAGAAACAAAAAGCCTAATACGATTCTCTTCATTCCATGCTGTACAATATACCACTGAAATCTTATTACAAAAATATGCAAATGCATTTCCCATAGGTTTTTATAAGGTAAAAAGTTTATCAATGTCTAAAAATCAATATAAAAGTGGCAAAGTAATTGGTATTCTACAAAAAATGAGATCATCATTCGTTATTAAAAAATCAGACGTTTACAAACCATGTTTGCTTATTTTATATGTTAATGGCACTAATTTAGCTGTAATTAGCAATAGAGATTTCAGGGTGTTTGGTTTATCATCAGAATACTTCTCCTCTATGCACATTAAAAGCCTTTTGGCAATGTATTTTAAATGCTATAAGTTCTACAGTAAACATATTGCCATCCATATTTACAAGTGGGCGCTTAAAAATCTTGGCGTAATAAAGTCTTTAATAGACATTGATTTAAAAACACGTATTTTGCAGAAAATTGACAAAACCATGAGGTTCGTATACATGGCAATTCTAAGTGATGATAGTGGAGTGATACTTAAAAAAGCTACATGGAAAACCGCAACGCGGAGGAATTAAGCATGACCTCTTTATGCGATAAAGAATTATCTGATACACTGGTCGGTCTTTATGACGACTATCAACGCGGTTGCGACATTGGAGAAGAGCTTAAATTGTGCGTGGATTTGGCGTTATCTCTTGAATTGGAACTTAGTATTTACCGTTTAAGTGAAACAGATGCTGTTTTTAAAAAAGAGATTGTGCAAACTTTGCATCGTCGTAGAAATGCCCATTCCAATGAGGATGAAATTGATGCAATTTTTCATATGAATTTTGAAAAACAAAAATAATGTAACACTCTCCCCGTATGATAGATATTACCTCATCGCTTTACTTTTTACTGCACTTAAACAAAAAAACTTTCAAGAAGATTTAAAGTGTTGCGTTTTCGTCTTCTTAACAAGAGTGAGATGGATTAAAGAAACGCAGCAATTCTTTTGGGTCATTTTTAAAAAATAGAGAGTATTCTTTAACATACATCAATTTATACTTTATTCATTAAGCACCAACTTTTACATTTTCTCACTCCCCTTTTAAAGCAAAATATGAAATATGCTGCAGCGTAAATGTCTATAAAATAGCGTATATTTACCACACTTAAATGTAATTTATTGTTTTTCGTCTATAAAACAGCACTATGAGTATTCCAACAGGCGCAAAAATGCTTTGAAAAAAATATATCGATTGAGGTGATATACTACTGCTATCGTTTGCCATAATGAGATAGACTCCGAGGATAAAGCATCCAGAGATACCATTAAAGCTTGCCTGCAATCTTCCTTGGTATTCAGGATCACAAGAGAGTTGCGATAAAGAAATCACAAGAGCCCAACTCGAAAGTCCAAATCCAATCATAAAATAAACAGGAAAAACAACAAAATTGTGTGTATTAACAGATAGAATAGCGAGGCAAATAGCCATAAAAGCTAATAAAATGGCTAATGTTTTCCTTATGGATAAAATTTTACAAAGAAATGGTGAAAAAAACGCACCTGTCAATACGCCCATAGAATAAAGCACCTCAAATATTGCAAAGATCCTGCTATCCGCTTTTAAAACTTCCTGTATATAAGGAACGAGAATAACAGGAATAGTCATCAAAAGCGTCATAATAATCATCTGGCTTATATAAGGCATAAAAAGAACTGGATTCTGCTTAAGATAATGAAGGGACGCTGTATAATTTTCCCACCAATTTTGCTGATTTTGATTTTTAGATCTTCAGTTTTTAGGTACCTTCATTGCAAAATTAAATAAACCAGCAATAATAAAGAATATACCACCTATTAGAAGAGTTCCTTTTGTTCCTGTATAGGCAAGTATAAATCCACTTAACCCCATACGGATAATAGTGCCAAGTTCATAAATCATATCGATGATCGTATTTGCATTGATGAGCTGTTCCTTCAGCACAATACTTTGAATTAAAGAAACAGCTGATGGCATATAAAAAGAGATAAAAATACCCAAAAGAGCAGATAAGACTATCAATTCAATTTCTATACCAAAATGCCAAAGTATTACCCAGCCCACAATTACCAAACCTCTCACAAGATTTGAAATAATAATCTGCGTTTTACGATTATATTTATCTGCTAATATGCCAAAAATAGGCGCAAAAATAATGCTAGGTGTCCAAAGAAAAAGCACCATCAACGTTACACCACGGATTGAACTCGTCTGATTGTAAGCAAGCCATGATAATGCAATATAATTTAGTCCATTTCCAAATGTAGCAAATAAGCCGCTCAAAGTAAAATAGAGAAAAGTTCTATTTTCAAATAAAGCAACGCATTCCTTCAAATTTGAAGTGAACATAAATTATCCTCTAAAATAAATACCTGTCGATATGCATCGATATATTCTGTTTAAAAACATGCATTCTTAAAATTTTCATTTTAGATCATTAAATTTAAGAAAGCGAAATTCCTTTTTTGAGGCTTTTAAAATCTTTGTGCTGGGGTATGATTAATTCTTCTATGAAAACAAAACATTTATGCACAAAAAACAATAAAATTAATATCTTATGTGCATTTTATTCAGAAGCTACACCTTTATACATATGTAGAACAATTTTACGGTATGGAAGCTTCACGCACATCATTGTCCTTATTATTCCGTGCACTAAAATATGCTCGAGTATATCTATCCATGTCATTCTTCTATTACCACACTTCGTCTCTAAAAGAATAAACATACTATTATCCTCACGATAAATATTGCTAACTTTTCTACTCCCCTTCTCTAAATCTTTTAAAATAAGCCCATTACAGTTAGTTTTCCAATTAAAATATATAACGTAATATTTTTCTTGAACGTTTAAATTACTGTAATTACATCCCTAAAGTTTCAGATTTAGAGTACGAATACATAAAGAAGGATTTATCGTGGATAAATTGATTAATAAATTATTTTATTCATAATTAAAAACAAACTTCATCTATATGATGTCGTATTTGATGATGAGTTAAAGAAACAGAAGAAGTTCCATCAAGTGTTATAAACCGCTCATCTATTTCTGATAAAACTTGGTATACTTCATAAACTTTTTCAATAAACGAGAGTTTTTCTTCGTATTTTAAGTTTAAACCACCCCTTTTCTACAACCCTTCCAGTATAGTAGTGGGCGGTAAATAAAGATAAAATATAATATGAGGTCTTGGAATAGATTGATTTAATTTAACTACACTTTCAACAGAAAGCCCCCGAGCATAAAAACAAGCAAGACTAGAATAAACATATCGATCACTGATTAATAAGTTTTATGATGACATTAAGAAGGTTCAATAATTTCAAGCGTATGTTTGCGTCTATCTGTCGCTGATAAGAGTGCTAAAAGCAACGGATCAATTGCTTTTCCATTATCTCATTAATCTCTAATTTCTGGATTATTTCTATACCAATAACTGGGTTGAAAAGTGTGTCTTATATGTTTTTCTGTTGAGTAATGGCGAGCAATTTCTTTTGTTTGTGTTGTCTTTCCACTCCCATCAAACCCGCATAAGACAATAAAAGAACCAGAAAATTTCTTTGGAGACCACATGGAATTATAAACTTTTTTATCAAGATACATTTTGTCTATATACTTTCCATAAGTTAAATTGTTTTATGTCTGAAATCTCTTAATGTTTTATAAGGTGTTTTTTAACTCGTCTCTAAACAGAAAACCACAATATTCCCGCATTTGTATAACTTAATGATAAATAGCAGTATATAGACTTATTTTTAAGATAAGTTTATATTTTAGACAACTTAAAATGAGATTAAGTATTTTTTAAAAATATATTTTTTGTTCACATTATGCCATTTTTTAACGAATTCTAGTAGAGTTTCTGAGGATTACTCCTATAACGTCGTGTAAGCGCATAGAAATGAGTTCAATCTAAGTATAAACTTCCTCCTAAGAGCTGATACTAGATTGAACTACATAGGAATCTAATGAAATCAACTCAATCTTTTCTCAAACCACTGCCCACGCTATACGCATTTGATATTCGATTCCGTCAAAAAGCAGCAGAGCAATTCTCGGAAAACATCGCTGAAATATTGAAATATGCCTTGCAAAAGCGTTTGAATCAAATGTTTCACTATATTTTCAATATATTCATAAACTGAAACTAAGAATATTATAATAAGCCCTCAAATCACAACGTCCAAATCAGCCGTAACAAAGCCTCCTAAAACTGAGCCAATAATACCTTGCTATGAAAAAGATTACCATGTAAAGGCTTTAATACAACCGCATACCTTAGCGCTAATGCCATAAATGTTTCTGTTAGATAACGAAGTTTGTTGTCACAACAACATCTAACAACGATCAATAGAAAAACCTCAACCTTGAGTATAAACAAAATCAACTTGAAAGCGCAAAATATATCTCTAGGACATAGTTATGTTCGTTATCTGGCTTTCCCCTTATTGGCAAGCCACCTGCCAAGAGACGCAGTGAAAATACCAGCCTCCATCGCTACTCATTCTCATGAAAATAAGCTATCACTACCATAAACATCAGCGTTCAATTTTTCCCGATCAAAAAACTTGACATGCTCAGTAATGTGTGTGTATTCATTATTTGTAAAAATGTGTGCTGATTTATAATACTGCGTGTTTTAAGAGATTCCGAAATGGGGGGGATGTGTGCAAACAACGGATGTTTCGGTTTTATGGGCTTGTTGTCCTGCTTTATCTCTCTGATATGGTTCTGTTCTTAAGTAATCTTTGGAATGCTTATCGCATAACATCCTCATCGGTTTTCCTAGGCATAACCATGGCTTTGGGCACCCTTATGCCCTATCTTTTGAAAAAAAGCGGACTTGTGCGCATTAAAGCCTCACTGCGGTTGGTCGATTTATACAAAAGGCGGATCATTATCTATAGCCTTCTTTTATTGATTGCACTTTTCCATTACGCTGATTCCCCCTTTGGTTTTATCGCTGTCTCTATCTCTATCGGCTATCTCTCTTTGATTACCTTAAGCACTCTCGAGACTTATAATACTAAACTCGCGCTTGGTGGTTATATTAGCGCCCAAAAGGCTTCCCGCATTATGCAAACAGTGGTGCAAATTGGCGCCTTTTTGGGAGCAGCATTGAGTGGTTATCTCTTAGAAGCGACCAGCCCACGAGGGGCAGCAGCTGAAATTGGCTATAATGGTTTGATTGTGGCACTTTGTTTGTTTGACATCATTATAAGCCTTATAGCCGGATATATTATCTTTTGCGATGAATACGATGAATATAACGCTACAGATACCACAGCACCTGCAACTGATAAGAAGGCAGCACCGACACCGCAAGCGGATGGCCTCTCCCGTGAGCTTAAACTTTTATGCGTCTGCATAGGACTTATTGGCTTTCATATTTGCGCTTATAATACGCTGGCAACCATTCTTTTTCAGAGTGTGAAAAATTTTGGCTCTGAATATTATGGGCTTTGCAGTGCGGTTGCGGGCATGGGCGCTTTTTTGGCTGCTTTTATCAAAATCCCTCGCTTTGAATTTATTCTCCCAGCCCTTATGTTGAGCGTGGCTGATCTTATTTTTAGCACCACACAATCGCCCTATTTGGCTGTGGTCTTTTGCTTTTTTATTGGCTTTTCAATGAATACCATGCGAATTAATGCCCGCAAACATACAATTGAAGCGACTAAAACAGAGGCTCAAGCAGAGCTGGTGGGAAGCTATAGCGGCATGCTTTATACTCTCTCCCAATCGGCAGGTTATGTTATCCTTGGTCTTCTTACAAGCTCTGCCCTTATGGGTCCTCAAGCAGCTGTTTATCTTCTACCCCTTATAGGCTTAATAATCTTTATTTATGTTCTTTTCCTTTTATCGCAGCGGAACAAAGTATGAGAAAAACTATTCTTATTGTCGACCCTTTCTCCACGGGCGCCCTCTATGGTCCTGCTTTGCAAAAATTAGGCTATGCTTGTTATGGGGTTGTCTCTCAACAAGCTCCTTTTTCACACTATATGCTTTCTTATCAGGGAGAGGGCATGGCAGAAGCGAAACTTCATAATGTAGATGAGATAAAGACACGCTTTCCTATCGGCGCAATAGAGTCTGTGGTAGCAGGCGCCGAGGTAAGTATTTATTGTGCAGATCAATTGGCGGCTTATTATAATTGCCCTGGGAATAATCCCTCAACCACCGATTGGCGACGGAAAAAGGCAGCAATGCAAAAGCGCCTTTGTGAAAATGGTTTATCTTACATCCGATCAAAAATTCTTACAAAAGACAATTGTACTCTCGATGGTTTTGAAAGTCCCAGCGGCTATGTGGTAAAGCCAAACGATTCTGCTGGAAGCGATGGTGTTTTGTTTTTCTCTAGCCGTGACGAAGTAGCAGCGTGGATTTCTGAGATTGACTGGACGCAGAAAAATATTTTTGGCACACCTAACGAGACTTATTTGCTCCAAGAAAGATTGGAGGGAGAGGAATACATCATCGACGCCGTTGTAAATGGAGAGGCTATAAAGATATGTGCTTTATCACGATATAAAAAAGGTATTCATAATGGAAGTGCCTTTGTTTATGAATCGCTTGATGTACTTGATGCTCAAGATCCCTCTTATGCCCCTCTTATCTCTTATGCAAAACAATGCATTCGCGCGCTGGGGATTGAATATGGACCCGCGCATATGGAAATCATGCAAACAGCTCGTGGTCCAGTGATGATCGAAGTAGGAGCCCGCCTCCACGGAGGAATTGCGCCAACTTTATTCGCGCATTGCTATGAAGATGATTTACTTGAAAGCTCCGTTAACCTTATTGCGGGCGTGTTTTCGCAAACACCAAGTCGCCTTAAGAAAAAAGGGCGTATTATCTTTCTTATCAACAAAATCGACGGTCATATCATAAAAGATGTTAACGTATGGCGACAAAAACTTCATTCTTGGGAAAATATGGTTCATTTTATGCTCTTTTTTAAAGAAAACGAGCCCCTCCCCCTAACCATCGATTTAAATACCTGCCCGGCCATTATAGCAATTTGGGGACACAGTGATGATGAACTATCAGCTTTGGAAAGGATCATTCGTAGCAATTTCTTATAAAATACAACAAGTGGGAGGAAAACATGGATTCAGCAGCGCAAATAATTGAAAATATAGACAAATATGAAAAATGGAAGCAGGTCATTTTCAAAGAATTCGATGCAACCATGAATAACGCCATTAGGCCTTTTCCCTGCCTATTCGGTGTAAATGGATAATCAAAAAATATGCTTAGATTTGGATTCTACAATAAGTTGACCGCAAAAAATATGATGGAAGACCTGATAAATTATTGCGATAACTATAAAAATTTTGGAAAGAACACATCTTTTGTTGCATTCGAGGAACCTGCCCCCATACAAAGTATCGAAGTTTATAGAGAAAAATTCTGGTCTATACTTAAAGATTTGAGAATGCTTGATGACCGAGAATGGCCTAAGCATATACCAAAAAATATGGACGACCCTCTATGGGAGTTCTGCTTTCATGGCGAGCCTATGTTTATAGTTTGCAATACCCCATCCCATATAAACAGAATAAGTAGAAAAAGTTCTACATTTATGTTAACTTTCCAGCCAAGATGGATTTTTCTGATCTGCTCGATACAGAACAAAAAGCAAAAAATGCATTCTCCGCTGTAGGAAAAAGACTTGAACCTTTTGACATTATCACAAAATCCCCCTTTTTAGGAAAATATGGCGATCCTCAGAATAGAGAGTGGATGCAATATTTCTTGCAAGATAATAATATTGAATGCCCACCTTGCCCATATCATATAATGGAGCACGATAATGGCTAAATTTTCTAAAATTAAATTAAATAAAGATATCTATGATATATTAAAAATGATGATGCCAAAACAAGGATCAATAGAGATACAAAGAGACTTTTCCAAAAAAACACGATTGGCATATTCACAAGGTCGATGAAACTCTCTTAATTATAGAGGGAGAGTTAGATTTTTTCTATAGCGAAAAACGTATAACCTGTACACCAGGAGATATTATACATCTACCTGCTAATACAAGACATAAATCAATTGCAGCAGATGTAGGATGCATATATGCAATTGCTACAGAAAATCTCACTATTGGAAATATTAGAGATGGGTAACCGCACGCTCTTTAATGGATTCTTTCTCATACAGGATTTTATTCTTTTACTCCTGCTTCCCATAATGTGCCCCTAGATTCTGCGGAAGATAAGGCTATGAAATTTACGGACTCTACCCTAAACCAACGTAGAAACTTTTTAGAAACCGCATTTTACAGCACAAAATAGAACGTTGGAGGGTATTTGCATTCAAACTTATAGATAAAGGGGGCATAGGTATTAAGCGAACCATCAATTAGTGATACATCTTGGTAAATATGAATTCGCTTTTTACAAAACTAAAAACAATCTATATCAGTTAAGCTTCTTCCTAACAATAAATCGTCAAGAGCGTTATTCTTTAGGAATAATAATGGATCAAGCTTAACTGATTAAACAATAAGGAAATAATTTTGTTTACAGTTTTATTATCGAGCCTTCACGAATGGATTCTGATATTATCTCTATATGGAACTCCCTACAACCATGAAGCGGAAAAGTTAACAAGCGTACGTATTTAGTATACCGGCAACTGCTATTACCATGCGTGGTGACTCTAAAATGTAGATGAATTTGAACTTTTAGATAATTTTTTTAACTCTTTCATCACTTTATTTTCATACTTTTTAAATAATATTCAATAACTTAAGCAAAATAAATATTTTTTTGGTTTTTGTGTGTTGTTAATCTAAAGCATATGGAAAGAATATACTAAAGAATTAAAATATTTATATATTGAGATTGAAGCAGCCCTATTTGACCAAAAGAAGAACTATTATGACACAGGCAAATTTAGCTATTTATCCATTGTTACAAGTAAATGAAGAAATAGTACTAAATGAAGAAAAAGTAGCACTAGAACTTTTAACAAAAATGGCTGAAGCAAGGATGGGATTACAAGGCGAGGATAAAATTTGTTCTATAAGCTCTTCAGTTTTTTCTGGTTAATTCATTTATTATATAGATATCATTAGGGCTTGTCCTAATGATATCTTATATCGTTAGGGGGAGACAAATGATTGTTTTTCGAGTTGTGACAGCACATGAGTTTCGTGATTTATTTTGCCCATCAGAAGAGTTATTAGTTGAACAAGTTTTAAAAATACATGGTATTCCATATAATGCAGTGTGTGCATATAAAGTTTTTCAGGATGGCAATGTTGAAGTATTGCCATTTCTTGGAAAAACTGTACAGCAACTACTAGCAGATCTTGGAGAAGAAGAGCTTATTTTTAGAACAGATAGAAATATTGATTATAACAGTTTATTAGACCGAAGGAGAAATATTTATTCTAAAGTTGATGATCAAATTGTAGCGGAATATATTTTTGATAATCATAAAGGAAAAAACAAAGAACATGTTTTTTTTAGTAAGGAGGAATGTCGTTCCTTTGTCTCACTAGAAGTGAGTAAATTCAAAGATAACTTTTTTAGTTTTTATAGTGGTGAGAAAGTAATTGTCGGAGTCAGCGGAGGTGGAGATTCTAATACATTATTACAAAGTTTAATAGAAGTTGGAATACCTAAAGATTCTTTAGTTCCTGTAATGATGTTAGGAATACCAGATTGGGATACAGGAGTTTCAAGAGCTCAAAAACTTTGTACTGATATTGGTTTAGAATTGCACCTTGTTCATTCAAATGAAGTTGGACAATTATTGGGGGTCACAGAGACAGATTGGGCGGGAAATTTTAGAAAAGCTTATCCAGAATCTGACTTAGAGGTCATTGGAACTTTAGCAGTTCGGCTAGCTTTATCTCATGTTGCTAGAAAATTAGAAACCAATCTTGTTGTGGTTGGGCTGAATTTAGAAGATCTGCTTGCTGAAAGTTTTTATAATATCATGAGAGGAAAGAATATTTCTCCTTTTCCTGTGCGTGAAGTAGATGCTATTCGTATTTGTTATCCATTATATCGTTGTCCAAAACGTATTTTAGATGGTTGTTACCCGAAATATGCTTTAGAAAATTATTTAGCAAGAGATCGTAGCCATATATATTGGAGAGCAGTTTCTTATTATTTGTCTCAATCTATGAGCACAATATTGCCTGGTATAGAATTCATGCTAATAGATGGCTTGCAAAAAATGAGTACCCGTAATGCATTTGAATGCAAATTTTATGAAAAACTAGGATTTAGTGCCGAACCACATTTAACAACAGAAGAAATTACAAAATGGCTTAACGCTTTATCTGGAAATAAGAAAAGTGTTGCGTAATTCTGTTTTTCTTATGATTTTGATTGGATGTTTAACAAGTTTTTGTGCTGGTAGTATATTATCTATTGGCCTTTCTTTATTACAATTGCAAGATACAACAGGAGAAGCATCTGCTACTCTAAATGTTGTTAATTTAATTGCAATTGGAATTGCAGGCTTATGTTTGGGAAACGTGTTGTCGCACTACCAAGGCTTTATAATTGGATTTTATAGTCAAATTATTTGTGCTGCCTTGCTATCTTCCTTATTATTTATAAACAACTCAGTACTTATTTTATTTGTGTTTTTTTTACTTGCTCTATTGATGGGAGCTGATAACCCAAATAATAACACTGCTTTAAATCAATTAATTTCAGACCCAAAACAAAAAGCTAGTATTTTTGCATTTTATACGAGTTGCTGTCAGTTTTTTATTATTGTGTCTCCATTACTTATATATTTTATAATTGCGCATTTGGGGCACAAAATAGCTATAGCCTTTGTTGTCTTTTTTTATCTTTTAAATGCCAGCTTATGGTTTTATATGAAGTCTATACAGAAAATAAATAGGATAAAAGAACCATCAAAAAGAACAATTCAAAGATCTTATGGTGTTGGTTTTAGGTGCCTTTGGCAAATTTCTGCTTTGCGGTTTTTGACGATTAATCGTATCTTGAATAATTTTCTCTATACAGGCGCTATCGTTTTATTGCCACTTGTTCTTGCATCGATAACATCAGATAATATAAAATTTACAGCCATTCAAAATTCTGTTTTTGCTTTGTCAGCACTGGGTTTTGTAATCAATGGCTTCGTTTCATCCTATTATTTACGGAAATTTCCATCTTTAGTTCGTTTTTTCGTATGGGGTGCACCAGCTTTCGCAATAATTGCTATCTCTTTTGTTTTATATTTAAACTTTACCCAATACTCTCTCTATATCATGGGTTTTTTATTAGGAATTGGGCAATTTTATTTTAGGGTATCTGGGATAACAATTGGTCAAGCCGTTACACCTAGTGACAATTTGGCTGAGGTAATTTTGGTAGGTGATGCCAGCGTGCGCATTATAACAGCTTTATTTTCTATTGTGCTTTTATATGCAGCAAACTTTTTTTCATTTCCTACATTATACGGCCTCTGTATATTTATAGGTTTTTGCGCCCCTTTATTTATTTTACATGGACTATCTATTTACTTAAAAGGTTTAGAAATAAAAAAGAGTGCCTCATGAATGATATTCAATTACTACGTCAATCTTTTTTTGATTATGGTATAGATAAAAAGTTTGTACAAATACTCATCACATTAATTTTAAATGAGCATATTTCATGGAAAAAACCTAGATGTCTGTTAATATCAGGTGCTTCTGGCGTTGGGAAAACATACTTAGTCCGTTTAATCAACGAAATTGCAAATAAAACTATGGTAACCATTGATTCCAAGACTTTATCCGAAGTTGGTTATAGTGGTAAAGATCCTTCAACGATATTTGAAGAGATCGTTTATGCTAGATCAGGTTATCTAAAGATCGAAAGGAGAGAAGCTTAGAAATTATAAAACTCATGGAAATCCAACTGCAATTTCTAGGTATATATAATGACAGGCATAGACTAACGCGAACTGGTCAATCGCAAACAGCAAAAAATCCTGAAAATACTGAGCTTTTTAAGCTATTTTATATCAAGCATATGAAAGTTCGTTTTAAATTAATGGCGGAGAGAGAGGGATTCGAACCCTCGATATGGTTTCCCATATACACGCGTTCCAGGCGTGCGCCTTCAACCACTCGGCCACCTCTCCAGAAGTCTCGCACTATACCCAGAAAGAAATAACGTGCAAGCTTAAATTATACATTCAAAATTCAAAAAACAAACTCATTTATGAAAGTAAGAGCTTATATCTGTTGAATAACAAGCACATCCTTTCTTTTTAAGAAAAAACTTTTCCGTGGATAGATTTGTATAATACAATAATGGAAATAAAAAGATTGTCACCAGTTATAAACTTTCATGCTCATTTACGTACTTTTTGCTTCACAAAAAAATACTTCTCTTAAAATTGGCATACAGTCCATGGTTTTACACAACCAAATAATTAAATATCTCTCGCTTAACACTATTGATTACCCTAATAATAAATAGGATAATAACGATATAAACTTCTTATATCCCTAATATTAAAATTGTTTATCCAAATAATAAATTTCATTTCAATAAAAATCATTTTCAATCTCCTTCTTACCTCCAAGGATGAAAATACTTAATCACTATAACTTTGATTACAAACAACTCTCTCTTGAAATGAGATCTACCTGCTAATCACTTTTATGTTTTAGATAATATGCAAGATATTAATTTATAATAATAAATTATCGTTTATACATCATAAAAACCTTCGAATATTGTAAATTTTTCTCATCATAACTCCTTTCATATTGAATTAATTAAAATCACTTGCTTATACGCCATAAGCGGGGATGGTGTGTGGGGAAAGAACATTTTGAGAGAGGATAAGTGCCTCTTATGCATTTTCTTAAATAGCATGAATTTTTGCAACATTGAGGGCTGTAAAATAGTGTGATGGTGTCAATTTTCTCCTTCATAGGATTACAGAATAAGCCCTACTCTAAATCTTTTATTCAATTTCACACTTTTATATTTAGTTGATACTAAAGAAAATAAAATTCAGACAAAAAAGACCTTTGCATTTTTAATTTAATATGTATGAATATATCTTATTTTCTGAAATGAAAAAATAGTCTCAATGTTGATCAAATACAAAATCATAAAGATGCAAACCTGTTTTCATTTTGACCATATACTTTTAAATTCAGCTTTACCGTTTTCAAAATATCTAAAGTAATCTCTATTATTTAAAAGATATTACGTATTACTTCATAGTTTTGATTATTGCATTCTTTAAGTGGGATATGTTCTCATAACAAAACAGAATACTCTAAGAATACTATTTTCTTTCTCATCTACACGTTTGTTTTAAAAAACATCTCTTAAAGCTTGTCACATCTATTTCATACGGTGTCTATGAATAGTATAAAATCTATTGGATAGCTTCATCTTTCCTTAAATAAAAAGTATAAGCCAAGTACCATCACGCTATTTATCCCCTAATGTTGCAACATCCCTTGCTATTTAAGAGAATGCATAAAAGGCTTTTATTCTTGCTTAAAGTGTTTTTATCCACAGATTGCTCCTCCTTGTAACGTATAAAAAAATAATTTTATTAATTCACTATAGAGAAATTTAAAACGAGAAAACCTTAGGATATTCAGGGTTTTCATTATGTAAAACGATAAATTATTATTATAAATTAATATGCGCCTATAATCGTCCTAAAGGATAATGTTTTACAGTACTAAAGATCTGATTACTCTGCAAAATGAGCTAGATCGTTCCCTTAAGGTTCTTTATCACCTTATATCCTTGCTTAGAGCGCGTACAGCTCGTGCAGTTTCACATTGTAATGCTTTTTGTGCTAAAATTTTCATATCTTCAAAACTATGAGTCTGTAAACACGCCTTTACTGGAGAAATATCGCAAGATATCATAGAAAGCTCATTAATTCCCAACCCAGTCAAAATCATTGCACCAAAAGGATCTCCAGCCATACCACCACATACACTAACCCAACACTTATGTTGTGCAGCTCCCTGAATAGTCTGATAAATCATACGCAAAACTGCTGGATCAAGGCTATCAGCTTCAGACACAAGGTACGGATTTTGCCGATCAACAGCCATTGTATACTGCGTTAGGTCATTGGTTCCAATTGAGAAAAAATCAACATGGGCGCTCAACACATCTGCCATAATGGCGGCTGCTGGAACTTCGATCATAATACCAAGTTTTAATTTTGGTGCATCAATATCATTGCGGATTTCTTCTGCAATCTTTTTTATAGTGACAATCTCTGAAACAGACATTACCATCGGGAACACAATCCATAGATCTCCGCCCTCTTTTGCCGCTCGATACAAAGCACGTAATTGAGGCACCAAAAGATCACGTCGACGTAACAAAAGCCGCGTTCCTCGAACACCTAAAAAAGGATTGTCCTCTTTAGATAAATGTAAATGCGTAACCTGTTTATCCCCACCAATATCGAGCGCTCGAATAATTAATGGCTTATCTCCTACAGCTGTAATCATCGCCCGATATATATTAAATTGTAGCTCTTCATCCGGAATATGTGGATTCTCTAAAAACAAAAATTCCGTACGCATGAGTCCAACACCTTCAGCCCCCAAATCAAGCGCAATAGGAATCTGATTTGCGTAGTTGACATTAGCCATGATACGAATTCTTTGACCATCTGTCGTTTGCGCTGGTAATCTACACACATTTATTTCACTGACACGTTTTTGCGCAACAGTATCAATATGCTTTTGAGCATCTTCAACGTCTTCAAGCGCAGGATCAAGGTAAATAAACCCGTTATCACCATCAATAATAGCCTGAATATCAGACTGGATCGCTAAAATATCATCACCTGCTGCAACAATCATTGGAATACCAAGAGTACGCGCCAAAATAGCTGTATGAGATAATGGACCTCCCCATGCTGTTGCTAATCCTTTTACCCTTGTACAATCAAGTTGTGCTACATCAGAAGGAGAAAGGTCATTTGTAACCAGAATTACACCATGTGGAATATCATTTAAAAAGAACGATCTATAAGATGGATTTATTTCAGCTAAAACACGTCGACCAACATCAACTAAATTAACAGCACGTGCTGCTAACAAAGGATTATCTACCTTAAAAAACATATCTGAAAATTGACGAACCGCTCTATCCCAAGACCAAGCGACACCATGACCTTCTGCTATAAAACGACAAGCTTGAGCTATTAAATTTTCATCTTCAAGCAAAACCATTTGCGCAGAAAAAATCGCGGCAGAATCTGCTCCCATACGCACTGTAATATCAGAAATCACAGATGCCATTTTATGTTTTGTTCTTGTAAGAGCATTTTCAAGACATGCTGCACCAGCTGCAAAATCAATTGGTTGGTCTATTATGGAAATATCATTTTCTCTTAAAACAAAAATCTTACCAAATGCTAATCCTGAACTTGTCCCAACACCAGAAATGCCTTTTTGCATAGAACGTGGATACCAACCATGAAAAGCCTTTGTTTGAGATTCCATTGCTCTCATCAAGCATTTTTCACTAATACTCACTTTTTTTGCAATAGCAATGGCATCATTGAGAAGTTTTGCTCCTTCTGCAGCATCTGTAGAAAAAATTAGAACATCACCGTTTTTTGCTCCTAATTGCAATAAACCAACCAAATTTTTCATTTCAACGGTATATTGACCATGGCGAACCCTGATAGAATTTTGAGCCTTTTTTGCAAAATCAACCCAAAGAGAAGCTGGTCGTGCATGAAGACCACTTGGATAATCTAAAGTCCATTCCTGACACACCGAAAGATCACCAATAAAAGTTTTTTCTATCTTCATATCTTGATCAAACAAAGTTGTAACAATTTGCTGTTTGTCCATAGTCGTTGCAAGTACTTCAAGCTGTTTTTTATCAAATAAAAGAGACGTCAATTTTTTACAAATTTCTCTATAACGATCTGGACACGCTGCAATGGCAATAATCAAATGCGCTTTCTTACCATCCTGCCACTCAACACCAGCAGGAACCTGTATAACAGCAACAGCGTCCTTGATAATTAAATCACGGTTTTCAACCATACCATGAGGAATGGCTATACCATTTCCAAGCCAAGTATTGGTCGTTTCTTCACGTGCGAGCATGCTTGCCAGATAACACTTATCAACTGCACCAACCTGCACAAGCAATTCAGCAGCAGCATAAATTGCATCATTTTTATGATCAAACGCAGCTGCAAGTTGTACAGATCTTATAGACAAGATTTCACCCTCGGTAAAATCTACATTCATTGCTTCTGCTTTCTCACATCTCGTCATAAATTCAAATTGCCTCACATTTGAACACAAATATCTCTGATAAATTCCTCTTCAAAGCTGTATTTCCAAAAATACAAGCTATAAATACCACCACAGCTCTCTTTATATTTTACGGAATATAGCTAAGTGAGGTGCTTAAATACCTCAATATAACCGATAATACAATTGGATATTACCATCTAAAGAGGTGCTTAAAACCATCACACGCAAGTCTGCCTCTTACTCTTTTACTTTACAAAGACAAAACCCTGATTTTTACAGCACCAATCACCTGAAAAACTATGTTTTAAAAACGCTCTCATTATCCCAAGTTATTCAACATAACTTTTCATTATTCTCCCTACAAGAAAGCATCCTTCCCAATTATCTGTAACTTCAGCTAATATTTTAACTGATTCCTCAAAGTTTATTTAACCTATTATCCCCTTTATAAATTCATTCCATAATTACAAGTTGCTCTATGCAACGTATCATTTTTAAAATTTCGTGCAGCTCATCCTATGATACCAACCCCTCAATATATAATTTAATATAACATTTATATATTTTAAGCTACTCCTTTACTTCAATCAATATCGCAAACACATAATGCTCTCTGTCGCACATTTACAAAGTATGAACATCTAAGATAAATAAAGTAAAAAATGAAAAGCAATTATTGCCTTAATCCTAGCTCTTATGATTTTCAGCAATGTACAATAATAGTGAAATTAGAAAAAATATTCTTGAAGGGCGCTGATTGCACGTTGGTTATTTTTATATCTTTAAATACCGCCCTCCTTAAAAATATAATTTCACTCTTGATTTACCTAAAATTCCTTAATGCAAGCCACTTTCAAAGTAATTTTAACTGCCATCTTATGGATTTTTTATCCCGACCCTATGTCCTTTTAAATGAATAGCCTCACCTATCCACACCACCACCTAAAAACGGTATGACAACTCATCAATACCACAATGCTGATAAAAAGATCTATCTTTATCAAAATGATTACATAAATAATGCTTTCATTAAATTTCTCATAATTTCCTGAAAACAAACTGCTTCTCTTATAAAGAAATTACTCGACACTTTTTCATGTATAAAAAGAAAGTCTCTTCTCACTATTATTATACAGAAATCTATCAACAAATTCTATCATAATATCAATACGTTCAGTACTCAATACTAATGTAGCACCGCACAAACTTCTTCCTTCATTGAGAAAAGCCATTTCCCCAATTCTACCTTTTTTGTATATCTTCTACATTTATTATAGTATCAACGCAAAAAGGGAAAGATCAGATTCTATCTTTCCCTTTTAATACTTATAAAAACAACTACAACTCAATGAAATCCTGTTGATTTCTAGAGAGTGTTATAGATTACTCTGCTGCCTCTACCATAGGAATGACTGAAACATAGGAACGATTACCCGCTTTGCGTTGAAAAGAAACCTTTCCATTTGATAATGCAAAAAGCGTATGGTCTTTTCCAATGCCGACATTGTTGCCAGGATGCCAACGTGTACCACGCTGGCGAATAATAATATTTCCGGCAATAACGGTTTCACCACCAAATTTTTTAACGCCTAGACGTTTCGATTCTGAATCGCGACCATTACGCGAGGAACCACCAGCTTTTTTATGTGCCATAGACGCTCTCCTTTAATCTTTCTTACTCTTTGATGCTACAGACGCTTTCTTCTGCAACGCAGTCTTTTTTTCAGCTGTTTTTTTAGCCGCCTTCTCAGCAGAAGCAGCAGCTTTTGTTTCTTTTGGTGCAGTTGCTTCTTCTTTTATCGGTTTCGCAGCTGCTTTTTTAGGTTTTGAACCACCCATTAAAATTTCTAAAACACGCAGCTTCGTAAATTCTTGACGATGACCACGTGTGCGTTTAGAATTTTGACGACGGCGCTTCTTAAATGCGATAACCTTGCGCCCACGTGCCTGTTCTATAATCTCAGCTGTCACTAATGCATCAGCAACGACAGGGGTACCAATAACCGCATTACCTTCTTGCCCAACCATCAATATGTCATTGAATTCAACAACATCACCCGCATTTCCACTAACTTTTTCAACTTTAACCACTTGATTAGCAACAATGCGGTATTGCTTACCACCAGTTTTAATGACTGCGAACATTTTTTATCCTTCCGTTCACTCCAGCTCTTATTTAATTTCTGCCTTGAAATAAGGGAAAATAGGCTGCTTTTTATCAGTCGTAATAGATTTTAAAGAAGGATAAAACCTTCTTCAACACAAATATGCGCAGATTTCCCCACGCTCATATTCTGTATATATGAAGGAATTTCTATTCTCTGTCAATAAAGTCCCATAAAAAAGAAAAAAAGGTTGTACCAAAAACAATTGAAGGTTATCTACCCCTTATACACTCAAATAGTGCTAATTTTTGTTTCACTTTATTATGGAGAGATGGCTGAGTGGTTGAAAGCACCGCACTCGAAATGCGGCATAGGGGTAACTCTATCGAGGGTTCAAATCCCTCTCTCTCCGCCAAAATTTATAAAGCGATATTATTAAAGTGTCTTTAATCGTAACTTGCCGATGGATTCTGTATATTTTTCTTAGTATAGCTTGTCAGTAGGTTTTGTACCAATCCATTTTCAAAAGGTCCTTAAACCCATTCAAAGCTCTTTATCGTTATCGTTTTTGCGAATAAATTCTCATTTTTACATTTTTTGCACTTTTTTGATTTTCTGTTACATAAATCTAGTTCAGATAATAAAAGAATGCATAGTAAAATTGAAGAATTATCTCATATTTCTCTTTCATTCTACTTTTGCTTAGTTAGTACAAAACCTACTGACAAGCTATATTTATTTTGCACGTCTTGCTTGAATATGTGCTAGCAACCCTAATGTTGAACTATCGCGATTATCCGCTTTACTTTCTCCACGAAGAATTGGTAGTAACTCGTTTGCTAACTCTTTACCAAGTTCAACGCCCCATTGATCAAATGAATTAATATTCATTAAAATCCCTTCAACAAAAATACGATGTTCATAAAGCGCAATAAGACGACCAAGTGCAAAAGGTGTTAATAAATCTTGAACCAGCGTAATGCTGGGACGGTTTCCTTTAAAACTTTTATGAAGTGCTAAATGATCTGCTTCAGCCTCATCAACTCCATTTTTTATCAAGATATGCCGTGCATCTTCAATACTACGCCCCTTCATCAAGGCTTTTGATTGTGCTAAACCGTTTGCTAGCAACATCTCATACATAGAATGTAAATTTTTCTCATGCCCTTTTGTAAATAAAATAAATTCTACAGGAATAATATCTGTTCCTTGATGCAGAAGCTGAAAAAAAGCATGTTGACTATTTGTTCCTGAATCCCCCCAAACAATCGGACCACTTGAAAAACTTAATGGTTTTCCATCCAGCGAAACTTGCTTACCATTTGATTCCATATCAAGCTGTTGTAAATAAGCTGGAAAATGTATTAAACGCTGTGCATAAGGAATAATAGAACGTGATGAATAACCACAAATAACACGATGCCAGAATCCTAAAAGAGCAAAACGAATAGGAATATTTTTATGTAAAGGCATAGTTTTAAAATGCTGGTCCATTTGCAAAGCACCATTGAGAAATTGGCGAAAATTTCCACAACCTATTGCAAACATAACAACAAGTCCAATAGCTGACCAAATTGAATAACGTCCTCCAACCCAATTCCAAAATTTAAAAACTCTTGTGGAATCTATGCCAAATTCTGCCACTTTATCAAGCGCACTTGAAACGGCAACAAAATGCCTACAAACGGCTTCTTCTCCTAAATGTGAACAAATCCACTGACGTGCAACTTGAGCATTTACCATTGTTTCAGCCGTTGTAAAGGTTTTAGAAGCAATGATAAAAAGCGTTGTGGCTGGATTCAAAATAGAGAGAGTATCAGAAATATGGGCACTGTCAGCGTTAGAAACAAAATGACACTGTGGACCATCATGATAAGGTTTTAAAGCATATGTGACCATTGCAGGGCCAAGATCAGAACCACCAATACCAATATTGACAATATCACTTATTCTCTCACCACTGTTTCCCTTATAGCTACCATCCCGCACCTTTTCAGAAAATCTTTCCATATCTTCAAGAACGTCTTGAATATCACGAATAAGATTATGACCATCTAACATGAAAATTTCATCAGCAGGTAAACGTAATGCAATATGAAGAACTGAGCGTTTTTCAGTTGTATTAATCGCCTTACCAGAAAACATTGCATCACGCCAGCCTAACACATCTGCTGCGACAGCTAACTCATCTAGAAGTTGCAATGTTTTAAATGTCACACCACATTTTGAAAAATCAAAAAGAAAATCATCAAGTCTGAGGGAAAAATGGGAAAACCGCTGTTCATCTTCTACAAAATGCCGACGAATATCATAGACCCCATCCTTTGCGGCATGGTTTCTTAAAGCCTTTAATGTGGCTTCAAAAGCCCTTTCATTTCGAATCGAAAAGCTATCTCCCATAAGCTTATCCTATACGATTATTGATAATGAAATCTATGCTCAAACAATAACAAAGCAGAAAGCACCTCCTTTATTGCTCGCTATTTTCACTGCTCACATAAAAATAAAGGAATATACAAAATAAAAGGATAAGATCCGAAAATGATATTTTTACAAGAATAAACTTTCAAATCTTTTCTATCAGATACATCATTTAACTTGATTGAGTTCTTTTGTTAAGCGTAAATCTTCTTCTGCTTTTGGTCTTATAAAACGCCCCAAAAAAAGATAAACAACCGGTGTGACATAAAGCGTAAAAATAGTTGCTAAACCTAAACCACCAACGATAACCCAACCTAAAGCTATACGAGCTTCTGCACCAGCACCTTTGGCTAAAACCAAAGGAATACCTCCTAAAATGGCACAAATCATTGTCATACAAACTGGACGAAGTCGAATATTTGCTGCTTCTTCTACGGCTTCACGCACGTTTCTTCCCTGATCCCGTAATTGATCTGCAAATTCAACAATGAGAATACCATTTTTTGCCATAACACCAATTAATAAAATTAATCCAATTTGGCTGTAAATATTAAGACTCACACCACTTAATAACATAGCAATTACAGCACAACCAATCCCTAATGGAACCGTGGCCATGATAATAAACCCTGAAATAAAGCTTTCAAACTGAGCAGCCAAAATCAATAAAATAATCAAAAAGGCAATGCCAAAAACAATCATAAAATTAGAAGATGTTTCATTAAGCGTTTCAGCTTCCCCTAAGGGAACTACGTAGATTCCTTTCGATAACAAAGGAGAAGAAATTTTCTGTACAGTTTGGTAAGCTTCCCCTAAAGCGATACCTGGAGCAAGATTTGCGCTTAAAATAACAGCGCTCATGTGTTTCTCCCGTTTTAATTGGGGAGCGATAGCTTTTTCATGTAAATGCGCGATAACCGATAAAGGGACATATCGATTGTCTTTAGTCTTTAAGAAAATATTTTCTAAATCACTAGGACTCTTCATAGGATTTTTACGCGATATCAATTTAACATCGTAAGAATGATCATCCACGTTAATGGAACCAATCTTTTTACCATCCAACATTGCTTGTAATGTATCGCCCAAATTGGTGATATCAATCCCTAAATCGGAGGCTTTTTTTCGATTGATTTCAATAAAAAACTGTGGTTGTGTTGCGTCAACAGTAAGACGTGGACGAATAAAACGCCGATCATCTTGTAAAGCACTCACCAGCTTATCAGCAATGGGTTGTAGTGTTGCGTAATCATTACCAAGAATTGCAAACTGTAACCCTTGCCCAGTTCCTCTCACTCCTAGAGAATTTCCCTGCGCAGCAAACACAAAAACTGCCGGAAACTGTCTAACCTTTGCATTAACATCCTTCACAATTTCTTGCTGACTACGTAAACGTTCATCCCAAGATGAAAGCAATAAAACTAAAAAAGCAGTATTGGGTGAACCACCAATACCCGCGATAGAGTAACTGTTAGCAATCTCCCCTGCATCACGTAATGGCTGTAGACTTGCTTCAATTTTCTCTACCTGCTCGTTCAAATATTGTGTTGAAATACCTTGTGGTCCATTAATGACCAAAAAGATAAGAGCTCTATCTTCTGCTGGGGTTAATTCCTGTTGCAGCTTCATATAGCCTCCAACACAAAGACACGCAAAAATAAGTGAAGCAAAAACAACAGACCAAGGCTTTTCTAAACACTTATGCAAACTGTAAGTATATGCCTTATGAAAAAAAGTACCTAATTTATATAAAAAAGTAAAATGATGGGCCTTTTCTTCTTTCTCCTCAATATGTTCTTTGAGAAAACGTGAAGCCAACATGGGACAAAGCGTTAAAGCAACAATTGAAGAAAGCAAAATAGAAATTGCCAAAACAAAACCAAATTCTCTAAAAAGCCCTCCAACTTGCCCAGGAAGAAAGGAAATAGGAACAAATACAGCCACTAAAGTCAATGTTGTTGCAACAACAGCAAAAAAAACTTCACGTGTTCCTATCACCGCTGCAGCTCTAGAACCTAACCCCATATTGCGCCATCGAACAATATTTTCCAGAACAACAATGGCATCATCCACAACAAGCCCTGTTGCTAAAACAAGTCCTAAAAATGTGAGAATATTCAATGAAAACCCTACAAGATAAATAGCTGCAATGGTACCAATCAAAGCAACAGGAAGAGATAAAGCAGGTATCAGTGTTACACGAATGTCTCTGAGAAAAAGAAAAATGACTAAGATAACACTCAAAATAGCAATGACCAACGCAACCTCAACCTCATGAAGGGCACTTTTAATAAAAATTGCATCGTCATTAATAACGTCTATATGCACAGAAGAAGGAACAGTACTTTTGAGATTATCAACAACGGCTCTTACACCTTGAGAAATATTAAGAGTATTGGACTGCGCTTTACGCACAATACCTAATCCAATACCTGTCTTTCCATTGATACGAAGAATAACCGTTTCTATATCCGGCGATAAAGTAACATGCGCAACATCACCAAGATGCACATGAGGCTTTAAAACAACTTGTTCAAAAGATTCTGGTGTTGTTAAACGTGCAGTAGCACGGACAACTAAAGTTTGCTTAGAATTGCGAAATGATCCTACTGGCACATCCGTTGTCATATCAGCAAGAACACGTGAAATATCTGCTACAGTTAATCCATAACTTGCAAGTTTTGCTTGATCTATATCAATCTGAAAAATCTTTGTGCGAGCACTATCAACCTGTACATCACCTACACCATCAACAGCAGAAATTGCATCAACAATCTGATCGTTTACAATCGTTGTTAAATCATCAATACTCATTGTTGGTGATGTCACAACCAAATACATCATGGCAGCAGCATTCGAATCTGCTTTAATGATCAAAGGAGAATCTGCATTTTTTGGTAAAGAATAAGCAATACGAGACAGAGCATCACGAATATCAGATGCCGCTACATTCAAATCAACTCCGACATTAAAATTAATCTGCACACGAGAGCGTCCAAAAGAAGATGTTGAAGAAATCGTCTTAACACCTGAAACACGAGAAACAGCATCTTCTATAACTTTTGTTACTTCACGATCAATGGTTTCTGCTGACGCACCAGAAAACATCGTCACAATCGTTGTTACTGGAGTATCAACATCGGGTAATTCTCTTACATCAACATTCAACCATGCTGCAAATCCTGCAATGATGATCATAGCATTTAAAACAAAAGTAAAAACTGGTCTGCGAATAAATAAGGCAATGAGACCACCTTGCTCCACCTTTGACATAGGCTGTTTTGTGCTTAATTCTTGGCTCATTGTATATCCGTTCCATAAACTGCTGATAATTGCTGTTGATGGAACTTTGGATCATCAATAGTTACTTTACTTCCTGGATAAAGCATTTGCACCCCTTGAATGACAACTTGATCACCATTTTCTAGGGGAGCTTTCACGAAAACCTGATCCGCTTTATGCTGAATAATTGATACGGGAATAGACTCTACTTTTCCTTCTCTCACACGCCAAACGAATGACCCTTTACTATTCCATTGAACCGCAAGAGGATTAACGACAGGAAAAGAACCACCATGAAATTGCAATACAACAGAAAAAGACATACCAGACATGAGCGTATCTTTTTCATTATTGATTTCAACCTGAGTATGAAGCGTACGACTTTCTGGATCAACAATATTATCAACCGCATAAATATGACCAACAAAAGATTTATCTGGCTGCGCGGTTAATGTTGCCGTTACCTCATCTCCTTTATGGATGCGCGACACATACCGTTCAGGGGCCCATATATCGACCAAAATACGTTCTCTATTCTCAATACGGCCTATTACAGTATTAAGAGTCACATTATTCCCCACATCAACGGGCAAAATACCAACAACTCCAGAAATCGGTGCACGAATTGTTCGCCGATCGAGATCTAATTCAGCATTACGCAAAACTAAATTTGCGTTATCCAACTCTAAGCGTGCCGTAATTTCTTGAACTTCCGTTGCTGTATTGCTGTCCCGTAATTTAAGAATGCGCGAAAGCGTTAACGCATTATTATCACGTTGTACTTTTGCTTTTGCAACCGCTACTTCCTCTTTTTTAGAATCAAGCTTTGCAATCACATCATCGACTTGTACTTTTGTACCAGCTGATACAAAAAGCTTATCAATGACACCTGAGGATAAAGGGGTAAGCTCGACTTCTGCAAGAGCTTTTCCACTCCCAAGAACGTTAAGCTGTTCATAAAAATCTTGATTTTTTACAAGATCAACGACAACATTCACCGGTGGTCTTCCCATTTTTTCCTTTGAAGCTTTATACGATACTCTTGTTTTATCCACCATAGAAATGGGATGTTCTACACTCTTTTTTCCAGTCCAATAAGTAACCGTTAAAACGACGATTAAAAACACCAATGGAAAGCTCTTTTTTAATAACACCATACATCCACCCTTGCTGTGTCATGTTCATCTGAAATAGTTTTCAACAGTAATATCGGCGTTTTACACAAAAAACAAACAGTGGGTGCACATATCTCACCCCCCACCGCAAAAAACACATCTCATCTCTGCTTGACTATCTTTCATAGATTAAAACGTCAAGTTAACTATCGTTCATATTGCTTTGTACGATCACAACAAAAAAATGATCATATCAAAACCAACTGAAACCATAATATATTATATCCTTTTTTAAAATATCTTATAAAAAAGAGAGATTTTTTTTATGACACCCCAAGTTTCACTTGCATTTCTTTAATGAAACGATTAGGAACCCTTTGTCTTAGACAATTTAAAAATTTTTGCACCCGTAGCTCAGCTGGATAGAGCACCAGACTACGAATCTGGGGGTCAGGAGTTCGAATCTCTTCGGGTGCGCCATCTATCAATATAATACCTTCCTTATTAAATTCAGGCGCTTTAAATTCTTTATTTTCTGATATTTTTACCCATCTTTGATTTTTTTGTATTTTGTTATTTCGTTCTGTTGTGAGTCGTTTCTTTAACCATTTTGCTAGAATGAGATGTTATAAGTCCTTCAATTCAGCCCCAAGGCGCTTTTATTAGCTAATAATCGTAGCGATTGCATGAGTAGCGTGTGCTCTTGATTTTCTTTTTTCAATCTATGCGCTTGTTTTTGGTCTCTTCCAGATTATACGCTTTAATCAGTTAGATAATTTTTATGTGCTTATTTCTAACTTTTCCACAACTGGATGCTTCTGAATATTTTATTTCTGACAGTTTCATCTTAAGAGGGACTTCAAATGTCCCATCATAAATTCTGGTTTACCACCATGTAAAACTTTTTCAAAGTGTTATTGGAAAATAACAAATAAACTACTTCTCAAACGTACCACCATAACACTTATGATATCCATTAATATCATCAGCATTTTGTTGCAAACCAAAGCTTTTTTCGAAATGTTTTTAATTGAATTAAACATATTTTTACTGCTTAAAAGAAAAGAGATTCTTTTTCCTAAAAAACAATAAAACTCTTCTTGTGCTTCTTTAACATTAGCTCTTGCACAACATATCATCGACTTCTATGATATCTTAATACTTTCTGTTCTCTATGAATTCTTCTAATTAATCCATGGGGTACAGATCCCAAACATTAATAAAAGCTCAGTTTAAAGAATTTTTCTATGCCTAAAACAGATATTGAAATTGCTCGCACTGCTCAAAAAAAACACATCACTGAAATTGCGCAAAAAATTGGTATTGCACATGAAAATCTCATTCCTTATGGAAATGACAAAGCTAAAATTTCTTCTGCATATATAAAATCACTGAATAAAAATCCAGATGGTAAACTTATCCTCGTCACCGCAATCAATCCAACGCCTGCTGGAGAAGGAAAAACAACGACAACTGTTGGACTAAATGATGCACTCAATCTCATTGGAAAAAAAACAATAGCTGCCTTGAGAGAACCATCTTTAGGCCCCTGTTTTGGTATAAAAGGTGGTGCTGCTGGAGGTGGTTATGCCCAAATCGTACCGATGGATGACCTTAACTTACATTTTACTGGCGATTTCCATGCCATTACTGCCGCTCATAATCTTCTTGCTGCAATGATAGATAACCATATTTACTGGGGTAATGCTCTAAATATTGATTCACGCCGCATCGTTTGGAAACGAGTCCTTGACATGAATGACCGTGCATTGCGCGATATCGTCATTTCATTGGGCGGGATAACCAATGGTTTTCCACGTCAAACAGGTTTTGATATTACTGTTGCATCAGAAATTATGGCTATTTTTTGTCTTGCCGAAAATCTAGAAAATCTTACGCAAAGACTCAAAAAAATTATTATTGCCTATCGTTATGATAAAACGCCCGTGACAGCTGCTGATCTCAACGCAGAAGGTGCAATGACAGTTCTTCTTAAAGATGCTATGCAACCTAATCTTGTACAAACAATTGAAAATAACCCTGTTCTTGTCCACGGAGGACCTTTTGCCAACATTGCTCACGGCTGTAATTCAGTTGTAGCAACAAAAACTGCCTTAAAACTCGCCGATTATGTTGTCACAGAAGCAGGATTTGGAGCAGATCTTGGAGCAGAGAAATTCTTCAACATTAAATGTCGACAAGCAGGCATTGCACCAAATGCTACAGTGATTGTCGCAACAATTCGCGCATTAAAAATGAATGGTGGTGTGGATAAAAATAATCTCAAAGAAGAGAATATTACCGCTTTACAAAAGGGAGCTGCCAATCTTTTACGACATATTAAAAACATGGAGCACTACGATATCCCTTGTGTTGTGGCTATCAATCATTTTGACAGCGATAGCGATGCTGAAATAAAAACATTACAAAAAATAGTTGCAACAACTGGGCATAAAGCTATTATCTGTAAACATTGGGAACAAGGTGGAAAAGGCGCCATAGAACTTGCACAAGAACTCGTTACCTTGATTGAAGAAAAACATTCTCATTTTAAAGTTTTATATCAAGATAATATTCCACTCGTTCAAAAAATTAATTGTATTATAACAAAGCTATACGGTGGACGTAGCGCCATCATCTCAGCTCCTATTCTCAAACAACTTGAATCTTGGGAAAAAGAAGGTTTTGGCGCCTACCCTATTTGTATGGCAAAAACACCTTATTCTTTTTCTTCTGATCCCAAGCAATATGGTGCTCCTGTTGATTTTGAAATTCCCGTACGAGAAGTTCGTCTCTGTGCGGGAGCCGGCTTTATTGTTGTCATTTGTGGAGATGTTATGACCATGCCGGGACTACCCCATTATCCCACGGCTGAAAAAATTCAGCTTGATAAAAATGATCAAATACAAGGACTTTCATAAATTTATAACTGTAAACTCTATCATTCATTATAAAAAGCGTTTTATTGCAAAAAGAATAGAATTTTAAAAAGCGATATAGACAAATATCTTATTTATATGATATAAGTGCTTGTCCTTTTGGATATGCCTTTAAAAGGACGTAGGTTTTTCCTATCATTTATGACACTGAAAAGAGCAGGATAGATAGTGCAAGTACTCGTTCGTGATAATAATGTTGACCAAGCGCTCCGTGCGTTGAAAAAAAAGATGCAGCGTGAAGGTATCTTCCGTGAAATGAAAATGCGTACTTATTATGAGAAGCCATCTGAGAGGCGTGCTCGTGAGAAAGCTGAGGCTATTCGGCGTACACGTAAGCTTGCTCGTAAGCGTGCGCAAAGAGAAGGTTTTGTTAGTAACGGACGAGCTGTTGCAGTGAAGTAATATACTTTATTATGTAATTACATAAGCAATAGAAACAAGCTTCCGGAAAATTTCATCCTCATAGGCGATTGCAATAAATTGTTTGTGTATGGTTTTCGTGTGCGATGTTAGTTATCTGAATAATAAGGTTTTTGTCATAGAATGGTTTTGTTTCATTCTTATATTTCAAAAAACAGATAACAAATTACACTTTAAGATATTTAAGCGACTTGTTCCTATGTGAATTGAGTGTAAGGTGTTTTATTATCACCTTTCGCTATAATTTTTCTCTTTCTTGATATCTCTTAAATAACTGTTTCTTATGTACAAATTTCTGATGATTTTCTTTTTTTCATTAAATATTCTACATCTTTCGAACATCCTAGGTCAGATTACAAAACAAAAATAACTATCACAATATGCGATTGTGTGTAAAAATATGATATCAAATGCATAATCCTCTTTCCCTTCAGTTATGTAACAAAATGATATAATTTTATAACTTTTTATATCTTTTGACTCTATCTCTCTAAAGGATGACGAATTTCAACCACTGCACTACAGATTCTTTTTTTTAACAAATTTCTTCTATACTGAGTTAGAGAAAAAAATTGACAATAAACAGAGAAAACACTGTATTTTAATATGGATGAATGTACCTTTTATTACCATTTTTGAGGAAAATATTTTTACAATTTAAATAACGAATTAAAGTTTTTAACGCCTTGATTTATCATCATAAGTAATCGTTTTTCATACTAAGTAATAATTCTGAATAACGTAAAGTTTCTCAACACCTTCTTATATTGAATCAATCAAGATTATTTTCTTGTACATAATAAGTAGGGTTAATATGCAAATAGAATAAAAGCTATTTAAGGAAAAAATAAAAATGCTTCCTATGAACGCCATAGATAATAAGAACTGCATAACATTGAGAGTTGGTAAATAGAATGCTGGAGCCAGCTTATCTACCATATGGATATGGATATGGATATGGATATGCATTATCATGGCATAAGATTATAGTATAGCAAATTTTATAAAATGGATCATTACGAAAAACTGTCCTGTTAAAATTAGCCCTTCATAAATCAATCTACTCTCTAATGTTTCTCATATTTTTGCGTTTAAATGTTTTATTTATCGTATTATTTTGTCCATTCAAAACTTCTTTTCAATCCACACGATAACCCTTTACTGAACAGCTCTTTGTTCATAATATGTATACATGTACTTTTACTTCGAAATACAAACTCAGAAAAGAGGTGCACAATACTTTAACCCTAATTTTCTGTACAAAAACTGCTATGGCCCAGCATACTTTACTGTTTTATCACGCGTACAGCTACACAAAAATCCAATGTTTATTTATATATATCCCCTCATAAACAAGCTAAGCACTAAGAAATACAAAGTTTTGTTTTCCTTATTTTGCTATTCTCGTAACAATTTTTTCATTGTTTAGATCTCTTTAACGAGCGATATGTCATAATTTTTATCTGTTTCTAGTCTTCTCTTTCAGATTTTAAATTTCCAATATATGACGAAATAAAGGAGTTCAGTGTGCAAAATTCTCGTTGGTTTCGCGTTTCAATACGTGCATCATGTATCTTAATAGCAACAGTCATTGTATTGGGTTCACCTCATTTGTTGCACGCACAAACATTTAATAACAATTTAGGGCCCAGTGGTTTACCACTTCCGCGATTTGCTTCGATTAAACCCACCAGCGTTAATGTACGCGTCGGACCAGGAAGCAATTATTCTATCATTTTTATCTACAAAAAGAAGGGCTTGCCTATTGAAATCATCCAAGAATATGATCAATGGCGCAAAATTCGTGATGCAGAAGGTGATGAGGGGTGGGTGTTTCAATCGCTTTTATCGGGAAAGCGAACCGCTATAACTATTCCGTGGCAAAAAGATAAAACAAAAAGGCTGATGCTACGAAAACAGCCCACCGACAACGCAGAACTTGTGGCGGAAGTAGAACCTAATGTCATTGGTAATATCCGCCAATGCGATGGACAATGGTGCGAACTAAACATTAATAATACGCGCGGATGGCTTCAGCAACCCCAGTTATGGGGGGTCTATCCTGATGAAAAAGTAAAAAGCTGGTGAACGCTCAAACTTTTCAAGTTTAATTTTTATTCCTCATTGCCTATCACAAGATTGATTTTTTGGTTTCAATCGCACGATCAAATCAACATGTGAAATTTCCATACCTTCTGGTGGCTTGGGCAAATTTCTAATAATGGGAGCTTCTTCCAAATTGTAAGGAATATCAAGAATACGATTTTCGCCTTCTATATAAAAATGGTAGTGATCAGAGGTATTGGTATCAAACCAAGTTTTTGATCCTTCTACGGCAATAATCCGTAACAATCCTGCTTCCGTAAATTGATGAAGCGTATTATAAACCGTTGCTAAAGATACAGGTACACCTGCCCTCACCGCTTCCTCATAGAGCTCTTCAGCAGTAATATGACGATTTCCTTGAGAAAAAATCATATGTGCAAGTTCCAACCGCTGACGTGTTGGACGCAGACCATTTTGACGCAAACGTTTTTCTAACATAGAAATGGAATAATACTGCTCAATTTTTCCACACTCTTTTGTGAACTGTTGCTCTTCATTCATATCTAAATTGTCTGCACTCACTGACATATTACAAACCCAAATATATTCCCGCTAAATAAGACCAAAATACGAAAAAATGGGAATAGTATGGTGTAATCTTGTATTTGATTTTTAAATAATTACCTATGTAGAATACATAAAAAAGGGCTTTTGTCATTAAAAATGATATAAAATCATTTCCCTCTCTTTAAAATTTGCTCTAAAAGTAGGTTGGGAAAAGCGCAGAAATAAAGATATATGCAAATAAATGGAGTAACAATGGCTGAACAAAAGTCTCGCTACACTTATGAAGAGCTTCTAAGCTGCGCTCGCGGCGAAATGTTTGGTAGAGGTAATGCGCAATTGCCAGCACCACCAATGTTGATGATTCATCGAATCACTCAAATTAGTGAAACTGATGGTAAATACGATAAAGGAATGGTTCGCGCCGAATTTGACATTACACCAGATCTGTGGTTCTTTAATTGTCACTTTATAGGTGATCCCGTCATGCCAGGATGTCTCGGATTGGATGGTATGTGGCAATTAACAGGTTTTTTTCTTGGTTGGCTAGGCGAACCAGGAAAAGGTAGAGCGATATCAACAGGTGAAGTAAAGTTATCAGGGATGGTAACTCCACAAACAAAAATTCTTGAATATGAAATAGATTTTAAGCGTATTCGACGTGGAAATTTAGTCTTAGGAATAGCTGATGGGTGGCTAAAAGCAGATGGAGAGACTATTTATAAGGCAAATGATTTACGCGTTGCTTTATTCAAAGAAGATTGAACGTTATTTCCATCAGAAAGAACTTTTTACTATTCTGTATGGAACGAGGAGGTGTGAATGCGTCGAGTTGTTGTAACCGGAATGGGAATTGTCTCCGCGATCGGAAATAACCCTGGAGCTGTTTTAGCCAGTTTACGTGAAGCAAAATCCGGAATTTCTTACGCACCTCAATATGCCGAATTAGGCTTTCGTAGCAGAGTTTACGGCAAACCCGATATTAATATAGAAGAACTCATAGATCGCCGTGCTCTACGTTTTCATGGGCGTGGAACAGCATGGAATCACATCGCCATGGATCAGGCAATTGCTGATGCGGGTCTAGAGCCGCATGAAGTATCGAATGAACACACGGGTATTATTATGGGCTCTGGAGGTGCTTCAACTCAGTCAATCGTTGAGGCTGCTGATATTACACGCCAAAAAGGTCCAAAACGTGTTGGACCTTTTATTGTCCCTAAAGCGATGAGCTCTACAGCATCTGCAACATTAGCAACTTTCTTTAAAATAAAGGGAATCAATTATTCAATCTCTTCAGCTTGTGCTACCTCCAATCATTGTATTGGTAATGCTTACGAAATGATTCAATATGGTAAACAGAAGCGCGTTTTTGCGGGTGGCTGCGAAGATTTGGATTGGACACTCTCTGTTTTATTCGATGCTATGGGCGCTATGTCCAGCAGATATAATGACATCCCTCACAAAGCTTCACGTGCTTATGATGTTAATCGTGATGGTTTTGTCATTGCTGGAGGAGCTGGCGTTTTAGTCCTTGAAGATTTAGAACTTGCTAAAGCACGTGGTGCAAAAATCTACGGAGAAATTGTTGGATACGGTGCGACATCCGATGGACATGATATGGTTGCCCCATCAGGAGAGGGAGCGGAACGGTGCATGCGCATGGCCCTTGTAACAGTCAATAATAAAATTGATTATATCAATCCCCATGCTACAGCAACTCCTGTTGGTGATCCTCCTGAAATAGAAGCTATCCGTCGTGTCTTTGGAGTAGGTGATCAATGCCCCCCTATTTCTGCTACCAAATCTCTAACAGGACATTCCTTGGGAGCAGCAGGTGTTCACGAAGCAATCTATACATTGTTAATGATGAATCATAATTTTATTTGTGAAAGTGCTCATATTGAAGAACTTGATCCAGCTTTTGCTGATATGCCAATCGTTCGTGAACGACGTGATCATCAACAACTGAATACCGTATTGTCAAATACTTTTGGCTTTGGCGGGACCAATGCAACGCTTGTTTTCCAACGCTATATATAAACAAAAGTTCTTAGTAATTGAAAAAAGTACAGGTCTTACGGAGAATAATATGAAAGGTTTGATGGAGGGCAAACGTGGCCTTATTATGGGAATTGCGAATGACCATTCAATTGCTTGGGGCATTGCCTGTCAGCTCGCACAAGCAGGAGCTGAATTAGCATTGACTTATCAAGGAAATGCTTTTGGAAAACGTGTTCAGCCTCTAGCAGATAAACTTGGCTGCAAATTAGTGCTAGAGTGTGATGTTGAAAAAATTAAAAATATTGACTACGTCTTTGAGCAACTTGAAAAAGAATGGAAAACTATTGATTTTATTGTCCATGCCATTGGTTTTTCAGATAAAACTCAGCTAAAAGGGCGTTACGTTGATGTTACAACACGTGAAAACTTTCAACGTACGATGGTTATTTCAGCGTATTCCTTTACTGAAATTGCCCAGCGCGCGGGTAAGCTTATGCCTAATGGAGGAACACTTTTAACTCTTACCTATGGTGCTTCACAGCAAGTTGTGCCTAATTATAACATCATGGGTGTTGCTAAAGCAGCTTTAGAAGCTATGGTCCGTTATTTAGCAGCGGACTTTGGTCCTCAAAATATCCGTGTTAATGCGATTTCCGCTGGCCCTGTTAGAACTTTAGCAGGTAATGGTATTGCAGCTGCACGTGCAATATTTTCACATCAACGCCGTAATGCCCCTTTACGGCGTACCGTAAAGATTCATGAAATTGGAAAATCTGCTCTTTATCTACTCTCTGACTTATCATCTGGTGTTACAGGTGAAATCCATTATGTTGATTCAGGCTATAACATCATGGCTATGCCAATACTTGAAGAACTGAAAAAAAGTGACGATGCTCAAGAAGGATAAAAACAATCATGTGCATAGTGATTTAGTCGGATATTGAGTATTTTCTCAAATATATAACGGTGTATTGACTTATAATAATATGACGTAAGGCACGTTGTACAAGTGTTTGTAAGAATAAGTGAATACGAAACCAGATGTATGATGCGTTGCTTCGCAAAGTATTTTATAAAAAGCCAGAATATTTCTTCAATCCATGGTTGATAAATTTTGTATTTTATGAGGTTATTTACCTCACTAAAGCATACGCTTTTGCTGTTGCTTATAAAAGCAATATCCACCCCTCATGCCATCGCAATTTGAAACAGAGATTAGAGGGCTATTAAAATCCTTAGCTTCAGCTTTTGTATACCAAATTAGAAAAAATATTACCTAATGTTTGATTTATTCTTGAAACGCAAATACAATCTAATTTAGGAAGAATATCAAAGCATAAAGAAATCAATCATTAATCTACCATTATTCTTTAATGAAAGCATACCATTGATGTATCAGGTAAAATAGAACGCCCAAAAACACTATGGCTGTTGCTCCTTCATAGCATTTTTTAAAAAAGATATCTCTCAATGCACACAATTCTATTTCACAATGTTGCCCTGTAGAACGTATAAAAAATCCCTGTGAAGTACATAAAATCCTTTTTGCGCCACTATGTGAATGCTTAAACAAATGACAAATCAACACCATCATTTTACTTGCCATGTTCTAATGTTGAAACAGGCCTTGATGCTTGAGATGATTCATTAGAAGTATTTTTAATAATTTTTATCCACCTACTAATCCGCTTGTGACAAGTAAACGCACATTTTTAATTAATTCAATACAAAAATAAAATGAATTATTCATATAAATCAATTTTTTATCTTCATAATCACATTATTTTTTAGTTTAAATGACAGTCACAAACAAGTACAATAACATTTTTTAATTTTAGACTTTCAAATTTATAATTCCAAAAATTATTTCTTGCATATAAAAAACAGTATCGACATGTGAGAAAATAAAAAGCGTAAATATCTCTACTGAACAGCCTCAAGCACCAAAAGCTGTCTCAACATTGGGGGCTGGTAAGGATGTATGATGATGCTCGGCTTCTTCTTTTATAAACGTAAAGATGGGGATGTACACAATGGCTTTATCGTTACACTATTTACGATCACCGTTGCGAATTGGGCTTGGGAGTTTATAAGAGCGGTCTTTTTAAAACAAGCAAGTAAATATACAACAGCAGTAGTGTTTTGTTTTAGGTGTTCTATTTTACCTGATACATCAGAGAAATGCTTTCGTTAAAAAATGAGAAAAATAAAGATGTGAGGTAATCTCCATTATTTAAAAGATATTGCTTTAGATGCCTTTAAAAGGCGTAAGGCTGAATTTAAAAATAATGGTAGAGACGGGAACTTGTTTTCATCTTTAAAATTTCATCTTCTTCTCAAATTAGATTGTCTTCTTGTTTTAAAGAATTACACAAACAGAGATATGCAATATCCCTGCCCCTATCTAAATACAAAAGCTGCTACACGCGGCAAATAATATTGGAAATTGGATAATAGCAATGATATTTCTAGCTTATAGTTACATAAATAAGATACTTCTATCTAATGAGTCTTGTATTATTCTGTTTGCAAATATTATTATGAGATGAGTTTAAGAGAAAATCAAACTATCTTGTTCATTACATTACATAAACATGTGTAAATGGAATCGATAATTTACTTTCAAAGAGACAGCTCTTAGACAAAAGCCAAAACTTTCATATTTAGCTATGTTTCATAAAGAATTACATTATGTAAATCTATAATTTGCTGGAATATGACTGTCTTATACAAGCATCAATACAATCTATTTTATATTTCTATCATAGCATGTTTCTATTTTTTACAATTGGAATTATTTAAAAACACAGGATATCATTGTACTTCATCCTTGAGGGTACGGCTTAGTAATGTGTTCGCCGCTTCAGTTATGTTTTTACCACAATAGAGAATTTGATAAACTTGTTCTACGATGGGCATTTCTACTCCAATACGTTGCGCCAACGTATGCACTTCCTTGGTATTTAAGTATCCTTCTACAACCTGACCAATTTGTTTTTCCGCTTCTTTTATATCTATTCCTTTACCAAGAAGTATTCCAAAACGGCGATTACGCGACTGATTATCAGTACATGTCAAAACCAGATCACCTAAGCCTGTCATTCCCATAAATGTGGAAATCTCAGCACCCATAGCCCCCCCTAAACGACTGATTTCAGCCAGTCCTCGTGTTATGAGAGCTATTCGTGCATTTGCCCCAAACCCCATGCCATCTGATATTCCTGCACCAATAGCAATAACATTTTTAACGGCTCCCCCTAATTGAACACCAATCATATCTGAACTTTTATAAACTCTAAAACTTTTGTCACAATGAAAAAGTTGCTGCAATTCTTTACCAAACTCAACATCAGAAGCTGCTATCGTCATTGCAGTAGGCCAACCAATAGCTAGTTCTTGAGCAAAAGTTGGTCCAGAAAAAACAGCTAAAGGAATTTTTTCACCTAAAATCTCACGTGCAACCTCTTGTAAAAAACGTCCGGTACCATGTTCTAAACCTTTTGTTGCCCAAATAACGCGTGAATGCTGATCTAAATAAGGCTGAATATTATACAAAACTTGATGAAATACATGGCTTGGAACAGCGATTAATATATTGTGACTTGCTGCTATTGCAGTTTCAAGCGAAGCTTCAAGTAATAAATTTTCAGGGAATTGAATATCGGGTAAATATACTTGATTACAACGTTGTTCCTGTAATTCTTTGATATGTTGAGGATTATATCCCCAAAGTAAAACATTATGACCATTACGAGCAAGAGCAATGGCTAATGCAGTACCAAAAGAACCAGCACCAATAATTGTCATTGCAACGGTTTTCATTAAGTTTTCTGATTATTCTTTAAGTTTTTGATTTCAAATGCATATTATTATTTATAAATAACTTTAATGCTATCTTTAATATAAATCCTGTAAATCATAAAAACATTACTGCTTCGTAGCTTTTATCTCACACAACATAAAAACTTGTTTTTCACATTCTCTTTCTTGTAGTAAATTGTATAAATATCACTTTTTGTATATTCTACAAAGAGCTATTTGTCTCAAAAATTAAAGCTTGACTTAATACCCCTGGATTTCTCTTTTAAAATAAAAGTACATTCAAAATCATGATACTCATTTCACTGATGTCTTGTACTTACCCCCTCTTTAATATCCTACGAATTCCTTGTAAGAGCTGATACATGCCGCATCAGCTCCACAGATATTTCTAATAACTACTCCATAGGAGACTGCGCATTTTGGTCTTGCCCCATGGGCATTTCCGAACCAGGAACTTGATCTACAGAAGTTTGCGTACTTAGCCCCTGCCCCATGGGCATTTCTGAGCTCTGTATCTTTTCTGACTGTTTTCTTACGGATATATCTTTGTTTGATAACTGCTCAGATATTGAAGAATTATCTCTACTTGATACTTCCGGTTCAATAACACGTCCTGAGCCACCCATCATATTATAATTCAAATGAGAAATAGCCCACCAAGTTCCCCCAATAATAACAAAAACGCAAATAGCAGCAAACCACAACGCGCTTAAATTCCACTTGGCATCTGGACCAGAATTCAAGTGCAAAAAGAAAACAATTTGTACTATAATTTGAATAATCGCCATCCCAATAAGATACGCAACCTTTGTACTAACTGCCCAACTCTCCATCATCCCATACATCACAGGAATAAAAGAACCCAAAGTGAAAAATACAGCCAGAATAAAGCCAACCAAATAGGAACCAGTACTGGGACCATGTGTTTCATTTTGCACGCTCATCACAACGCTCCTAATAGATAAACCATGGTGAAAACACCAACCCATACAATATCAAGTAAATGCCAAAAAATGGAAAGGCATGCTAAACGTGTTTTATTGTTCTGATCCAAGCCATTACGACGAAGATGAAAAAACATCACAACCATCCAAAGAAGACCAACACTTACGTGAAGTCCATGGGTGCCAACCAAAGCAAAAAATGCTGACCAATAAGCAGAGAGAATCTCCCGTCCAAAAAGCTGTAAACCTGTTGCAGGATCAATACCAGCATAAGCATTTGGATCGTAATAAAAGACCTCACCCAAAAGTTCATGAAATTCGTAAAGTTCCATCCCAATGAAGCAACACCCAAATACAAAGGTAATAGCCATCCATAAACGCACACCACTGATGTTATTTTTATGTGCTTGCACCATTGTAAAACCATAAGTGACGGATGAAAACAACAAGAAAGCGGTCTCAACCAAAACAAATTTTAAATCAATAAACTCATTGCCCGCCTTACCACCACCATAAGAAGCAGAAAAAACAGCAAAACTTGAAAAAAGTGTCGAAAACAGGATCAAATCTGAAAGAATATAGATCCAAAAACCAAACGTCATTACCGAACTATTATCATGGTGATGTTCATCCACAGCACTCACATTATTCATTGTTACTGCACTCATACTGTCACTCCTTGTTCTTTAAGAACAGCTGTAAAGGCATCTTCAGTTTTTTGTACTTCTTCAACTGGAATATAATAACCATGATGGTCACCTGTTAATGAATGACACACAAGCGTTGCAATAAAACCAATCAAGCCGACCGCAACAAGCCACCAAATATGCCAGACAAGCGCAAAACCAACAACTAATGAGAAGAATCCCGCAATAATTCCAGCCGATGTATTCGATGGCATATGAATTTTTGTAAATCCACTGGTAGGACGTTGATAATCACTTTTCTTCATATTCCAATAAGCGTCATCAGACTGTATTTTCGGAACTATTGCAAAGTTGTAAGAAGGAGGCGGTGAAGAGATAGACCATTCAAGGGTCCGTGCATCACCCCAAGAATCATTTAATGTTACAGGTAAACGTCCCTTATGTTTGATACCGTACCAAATCGCCAAAACAACTTGCAGTACAAAACAAAGGATACCAAGCAAAATAATAAAAGCACCCAATGCAGCAATCATAAACATCGGTTGCCAACTAGGTTCCATGTAATGCTGGAGACGACGCGTCCCACCCATTAAACCAAGTGCATACACTGGGAAAAAGGCAAGGTAAAAACCAATGAACCAACACCAAAAAGATGCAATACCCAATGCCCGATTTGGTTTATAACCAAAAACTTTTGGAAACCAAAATGCAATCCCTGCTAAGTACGCAAAAACGACACCCCCAATAATTGTATGATGGAAATGCGCCACCAAAAACAACGAATTATGAAACTGCCAATCAGCAGGCACAATAGATAATAAAACCCCGGTTAACCCACCACCAACAAATGTAAAAATCATTCCCATGCACCAAAGCATTGGAGGCTCAAAGCGAATCCGCCCCTTATACATAGTTAGCAGCCAATTAAAGACTTTTACACCTGTTGGAACGGCAATAATCATTGTCGCAATACCAAAGAAAGTATTCACAGCTTCACCGCCACCCATTGTGAAGAAATGATGTCCCCAAACAAGAAGCGAAAGAATCAAAATAACCAACATGGCCCATATCATCGAAGTGTAACCAAAGAGGCGTTTTGAAGAAAAAGTTGATACAACCTCAGAAACAATTCCAAAAGCAGGAACAACCAAAACATAAACCTCAGGATGACCAAAAACCCAAACATAGTTAATCCATACCATTGGATTTCCGCCACCAACATTAGAAAAGAAATTCATGCCCAAATAACGATCGCATGCCAAGAGTGCAAATGCTACAGTTAAGACAGGGTAAATAACTAAAATAAGAACATTGCTAACAAAAGCGCTCCAACAAAAAACAGGCATTCTCATCATCGTCATCCCAGGAGCACGCATTTTAATCAAAGTCGCAACGAAATTGACCGCCCCCATTGTTGTCGCTATACCAGAAAGTTGAAGCGACCATAAATAATAGTCTACCCCTGTATCTGGACTCGTTTGCAATTCTGTAAAAGGTGGATACATCAACCAACCACCACGACCAAAATTCCCAACACCTAGGGATATGTTAATCAATATTGCCCCTGCAGCCGTAATCCAAAAACCTAGATTATTTGCAAAGGGAAAAGCAACATCACGCGCACCAATTTGAAGCGGTATAAGATAATTAAAAAGACCAAATAAAATAGGCGTCGCCATGAAAAAAATCATGATAGTGCCATGCGCCGAAAAAATTTGATCAAAATGGTCAGGGGGCAAATAACCTGCAGTTTCACTCCCAAGAGCTAACGCTTGATGTGTTCGCATCATAAGTGCGTCCGCAAAACCGCGAACAAGCATAATAATTCCAAGAACGATGTACATAATGCCTATGCGTTTATGGTCAACAGTTGTAATCCAATTTCGCCATAAAATCCCCCACCACCCAAGTGCTGTTAGAGCAACAACAGCAATTAAACCAACCAAAACAATCGCAATACACGTATATAAAACGATCGGCTCATGTGCAAGTGCGTGAAAAGCACCTGCCGTAGGATCTGTAAGTCTTCCAAACATTTCTCAACCCATTTCAAATGAAATTCAAGTTTAAAAGAAACCTTATATTAAAAGGGCTCTTTCTTTACTGACCCTTTAAATAACATCAGGATCAAATACTGAACATAATGCACCCCATAGTGTCTGAGCAGCAGCACGCTTCATTAAATCCTCATTACATACCGTATTTTCATCGACACATCGATTAACAACACGATAGTAAAGCCGCTTCTCAACAGGTGCAAAATAACGAACTTCAGCATCTTTTTCCTTCGCAGCAATATCACCCATACGAGGCGCAATAGAAAGTTGACGATAAGATGCACGATCAAGTACTCGACCATTAGCCCGAGCTTTTACAATCCAATCCTCAAAGTCCTGCAAAGACACAGAATGCCACTTAAACCGCATACTCGAAAAACCATCACCGCTGTAATTTGCTGAGGTTCCTTTGAATACTCCTTGCTCTTCAGCGACCAAATGCAACTTAGCATTCATCTGCGGCATAGCGTAAAGAACTGTACCCAATTTGGGGACCCAAAAAGCGTTGACAGAATTCTCTGACGTCAATTGCAATAAAACTTGACGTCCTTCAGGCGCATAAATCTCATTAATCGATGCAACACCATATTCAGGATAAATAAAAAGCCATTTCCAATCAAGAGAAACAGCATCAATCTGTAATGGTTTTCCTTCACCTACAACTTCCACTGGAAGAGGATTTGTAGGCTCCAGCTTATAAGTATAATAAGCTGTTAATGAACCTAAAACCATTACAATTACAACCGGAATACCCCACATCAATGCTTCAATTTTATTTGAATGCGCCCAATCAGGAGAATAGTCCGCTTTCATATTCGATGCACGATATTTTATGGCTAAAAATACCACACTCACCATAACTGGGATGACAACACAAAGCATCACCACTACACAAATAACTATCAAAATGAGCTGTTGACGTGCAACATAACCTGATGGCTGTATAACATCAATTTTACAGCCAGACAAAAGCAGTGCTCCCCCTAAAATCACAAGCATTTCTAATTGTCTAACAAAGCTTTTCATCTTTATTTACCCCCGTCATATGCACTAAAAATTGTCATAAATATATACCTTACATTGTACAGATTTGAAAATAATTATCAAGTGAATTCAATGCCTATATTACTCTTATCAAACGCTTACTCTTTAACCTATCATAATTTAATTGTTTTGCTGAATTGTTTTGCAATATATTCAAGTGCAAACCAATATCCATCACCTCCACACCCAATTATGATAGCGTCTACACCTGCAGATGTATAAGAATGGTGGCGAAAAGCTTCACGCTGATAAATATGAGATAAATGAACTTCTACTTTCGGCCCTGCAAACATTTTTAGGGCATCAAGAAGTGCAACAGATGTATGACTGTAAGCCGCTGGGTTAATGATCAATCCAGAACTTACCTCTATTGCTTCTTGTATCCATGCTACTAATTGCCCTTCACAGTTACTTTGATAAAAATTTATTATAATATCATTTTTTTTTGCCCATTCTCTGCATCTTTTTTCAATATCTTCTAGAGTTTCAGTTCCATAAATTTCTGGCTCACGTTGACCTAGAAAATTTAAATTAGGACCATTTAAAATCGTTATCATCTCAGACATAGCAAGCCTTTTCTTTCAGACCTATCACTTATTAAAAAAATATTTAGCATGTTTTTACGGCAATAAAGCTCCATCCTTAATCTCAAAGAATTCTGCGCGTCCTTTTAAGTCATCAAATAAAAGACGATCTGTTCCTGTCATAAATGTTTGTACAGCTAAATCATCAAGAATATCAAATAAAGCAGCACGCCGATGCGAATCAAGATGAGCAGCCATTTCATCAAGAAGAAGAATGGGGGCTTTTTCCGACATCATACCTGTTAGACGTGCATGACACAAAACTAAACCTGTCAACAGCGCTTTTTGTTCACCTGTTGAACAAGATGTTGCTTCTATATTTTTATCAGCATAAAAAACCTGCAAATCTGCACGATGTGGTCCTTCTAACGTCCGACCAGCAGCACGGTCCATTGCGCGATTACGCCGTAAGCGATCACAAAATTGCTCTTCAACTTCAGTTGCTGATATTTCACTAAGAGCTGTTTCCAAAAAACCATCAATTTGCAAAAAAGCTCGTGGAAAAGGTATTTGTGATGGCATTTGTGTAAACATGTCATTTAAAAGACGAATAACATCAACACGCGCCGCAGAAATAGCTGTCGCCAATTCTGCCATCTGCTTTTCTAAAGCATCAAACCAAGCGCAATCTTCATTTCCATCTAAAAACAAACGATTACGTGCGCGCATAGCTCTATCATAATCGGCTATGCGACGCCTATGCAAGGGATCAATCGCCAAAACCATACGATCCAAAAAACTACGGCGCTCAAGCGAAGGACCTGTAAAAAGACCATCCATAGACGGTGTTAGGACACTAATATGACAATAATCTGTTAGGCAATCACCAGACTCATTCACACCATTAATATGGACCTTTCGGCTGTTATCGCTAACCTCCAAAGCTGTACCAATCTTTACTTCACCATAAAGAGCGCATTCAAGATGCGCAAATACAACAAATCCTCCACCGCCACCATCTACAAAGCTAACGTCAGAATAAGCAGCACGTCGCAAACCACGACCAGGAGAAAGAAAAGATAACGCCTCTAAAAGATTCGTCTTACCAGCACCGTTATGGCCAGTAAAAACCACATGCTGACCAGAAAAATGAATATTGAAAAAAGAATAATTGCGATAACGTAAAAGCTTCAGCTGCCTCACTGCCACTTTGTGTACATGACTGGCCATGCATTGCAAAACAATTGCCCCTAAACGCGAATAGGCATCAGTACATAGAGTACATCCGCATCATCATTATCACGAATCAGAGCTGGTGCTCCAGCCTCAGCCAACATAAAAACCATCTCATCGCTTGAAAGCTGCCCAGCAATATCCAAAAGATAACGTGAATTAAACCCTATCTCAAGCGGTTCAGATGTATAAGTTACTGATAATTTATCTTCTGCACTTCCCGAATCTGGGCTATTAACAACAAGCCTTAACTGTCCATGCTCAATCGTTAATTTAACTGCACGCCCCCGATCACTTGAAATTGTTGAAACACGATCAACTGCAGAAGAAAAGTCCTGCCTATTAACAATTAATTCTTTATCATTTCCGAGAGGGATAACACGTTGATAATCTGGAAATGTTCCATCAATTAATTTTGATGTAAAAATCACAGAACCTACAGAAAAACGAATCTTTGTCTCTGAAAGCTCTACACATACATCGCTATCATTTTCTTCTGAAAGAAGTTTTTGCAATTCTCCTACAGCTTTACGGGGAACAATAACACCGGGCATTCCCTCAACTCCTGAAGGAGCTTCCATCTCAACTTGTGCCAAACGATGACCATCAGTTGCAACCAAACGCAATTTCAAAACACCATCATTAATAACATGTAAATAAATACCATTAAGGTAATAACGGGTTTCTTCAGTAGAAATAGCAAATTGCGTACAATCAAGTAAACGTTTTAAGCTTGATGCCGATAGAGAAAAACGATAACCAAACTGCCCAGGAAGCGACTCTGGAAAATCTGCCTTCGGAAGACATTGAAGCTGAAAATGTGCACAACCCGAAACAACGGACATTCTGCCTTCTTGATTCTCATCGACGGATAATACAACTTCATTGCTATCAGGAAGTTTTCGAATGATATCATAGAGCAAATGTGCCGGAACAGTTGTTGCTCCAGCTTGTTTAACATTAACTGCAAAAGATTCCGTAACCTCTAAATCAAGATCTGTTGCTTTTAACTGCACACGATCATTTTCTGCATCAATCAGTACATTCGATAAAATAGGAACTGTATTGCGGCGCTCTACCACACGATGAACCCGACCAAGAGACTTGAGAAATTGACTGCGATCAACTGTAATACGCATAAAAGCCCCATATGATTTACTAAAAACTATAAGAATTCCTTAGAATTAAAAACAGATCCTCTTTAAAGAATCGCCTGCTAGAGTTTATTAAACCTCTCTTAAAATGGCAAGTCACTCCTGCATAAGAAAAAACCAATCTTCTCATTAAATTCTTTAAAGTTTCTCCAAAGAAAGAAACGATAAACACTATACAGCCTGTTCTCCAATCAATCGCTTAAGCAATTCAAGTTCCTTAGCTAAGGTCTGATCGCCACAAACCAAATCTTCAATTTTACGCACAGCGTGTAAAACTGTTGTATGATCACGCCCACCAAAACGGCGCCCAATTTCTGGCAATGAGCGAGGAGTTAATACTTTTGCTAAATACATCGCAACTTGCCGTGGCTTCACAACCGTACGCGTTCGACGATTAGATAACAGGTCCTGTTTAGAAACATTATAATGGCGTGCTACCGTACGCTGAATTTCTTCAATCCGGATGCGCTTAGGTTCACCAGGACGTGTCAAATGACCTAATAACTCATCAATCCGCTCTAAAGATAAATCAGACTCAAAAGATTGACGAAACAAGAGCTGATTAAATGCACCTTCAATATCACGCCCCGACCCTAAAACCGTTTTCGCAATATATTCCAAGATATCATCAGAAATTGATACCATGCCATCATCTTGTTGCGCCACCTTCAATCGCTGGCGCAACATTTGCAAACGCATTTCATAGTCTGGTGCCTCAATTTCAAGGGCTACCCCTCCCTGAAGACGAGAGCGAACGCGAAGATCAAGCGATTCTAATTCTGCTGGTGGACGATCTGCAGCGACAACAACTTGTTTTGCACTATCAAGTAACATATTAAGCAAATGGCAAAATTCATGTTGTATCGACTTACCCTGCAAAAACTGCATATCATCAATAATCAAAAGGTCGATATCACGAAGCTGTTCTTTAAAAGAAAGAGCATCATTATCACGAATAGCTGTTGCAAAACGCCACATAAAATATTCAGCAGTTAAATAAATAACGCGCGCAGACGTTAAACGCTTCAATGCAGAAGCAGCAATCGCTTGAAGCAAATGTGTTTTTCCTAAACCAACAGATGCGTGAATAAAAAGAGGATTAAAACGCAAAGCACTTTTATGCCTCTCCGCAATTGAACGCGCAGCTGCTAAAGCAACACGATTAGAAGCCCCCTCAACAAAACTTTCAAAAGTATAGCGAGAATCAAGTGGAGATCCAAAAACTCCTGTTTGAGAACTCTTAACTGAATGCTCTACACAACTTTCAACAAAAGATGAAGTCGCCTGCTCCTCTAGCACAGCAGAAGAAACACTTCTTTTACAAACGACATCTCTTGAAACGCGTTCCATACCACGAACAATAACTTCAACACGAAGAATTGCTGAATTCTCTTGTTTCCATAAATGAGTCAAAAGAGAACCATAGTGATTATTAATCCATGAACGTAAAAAAGCTGTAGGAACAGAAAGCTTTACAAGAGTATGACTATATTCAGCAAGCTTCACACGTCCAAACCAACTGGTATAAGCCTCAACACCAACCTGTACCTTTAATTGCGCCATAACACGTATAAAAGCCGCCGCACTCTCCTCCTCTGAAACAATAGAATGCCCTACAGAAGCATTTCTACAAACGTCCTCATCACTCTTCGTCATCCTATTCTTTATTATGTTCTCTGCTGACAGGATATTCACCGAAACCCTTTTAAAGGAACTAGCTTTAGAGTTCAATTTATCCACCATCTTCCATCCTGATAAAAATAAAATTTTGCCCTGCCGAACAGCTAAAATAAATCTAGCGAAGGCAAAACGCCCTACCCCAAATAAGATTACTCACCCTCCCCTAGGATAGCCTCATAACAACCCCACTAACAAAGATGACCAATAAGATTTACTTGCACTCATGATATGGCCCACTCTTCTAAAATGGTAAACATATCCATTAAGAAAACTAAAAAACCCTCAGAAAACCTCTCCAACCCAAAAGCTTCGAAAAGCCCAAATCAAAACATCTTGTATTCAACAAAATATAGAATAATACGCCGATGTGACCCCTTCATGCTTTTTAGTCTTCATAAGAACCATACAAAACAGCAGAGGTAAAATGCAAGAGGTCAAAATAAAATCAAAAAAAACCGAAAAAAATGCTTATATCAATGAGAACTGACAACAATATTGATTCAATTCATTTTTTTTCTCTAAATTTACCAATAATTAAAGAATCTCTTCAGATTAAAAAAAAAAAATAAAATGCTTGACAAAAAAGACTCTGTAAAAATCCACAAAGCTTGTGGATAACCATACTCCCCCTATAAACTTTCTCTCCTTTTTCAAGAGGAGAATCATTATCGATTCTTATTTTCAATAGAAACTTTTTGAAATAATAAACAAAAAGCCAGCATCCTCATGGATACTGGCTTTATTCTCAATAAAGGAGAAAAATCTTAAACGCTGAGAGCCTTCAAACGTTTAGCTAAACGCGATACTTTCCTCGCAGCAGCATTTTTATGAAAAACCCCTTTAGATACCGCACGCATAATTTCAGGCTCAAAATTCTTAAATGCAACCTCCGCAGATGCCTTATCGCCACCCGCTAAAGCATCATCAAACTTACGTATAAAGGTACGAACGCGTGAACGGCGGGCCCTATTAACCTGTGTGCGCGCCGCAACCTTGCGCACTGCTTTTCGAGCAGAAGGTGTATTCGCCATAAATATAATCTCTCTTTCAACACCTTGGTAAAATGAGTCTAAAAAACAATTCTACCAATATAAATAAACCCAACCCAAGCAAAACTATAAAGCTGCCTATAACTCATGTAGCTTATAGCGCAATCCCAAAGCTAACGTCAATTAGATTTTCAAAGATAGTCATAAAAAAACGAAGCCAAACTCTTTGATCCGCAACTTTATAGCTTAATAATAGATATTCCTCAACAAACAAAAGAATTTAAACGGCTAACTTACGCAAGACATATTGCAAAATTCCCCCATGATGCAAATAATCTAGCTCATCTTCAGTATCAATACGGCATAATAACGGAACGGTTTTTATCGTACCATCAGAAAAAGTAATTATCGCTACTGTCTTTTGACGAGGCTTCAAGTTATGAATTCCTTCAATTGTCACCTTTTCATCTCCCTTTAAGCCTAAAGATTTCCAACTTACACCCTCCTCAAAGACAAAGGGAACAATGCCCATACCAACAAGATTAGAGCGATGAATCCTTTCAAAAGACTGCACAATCACTGCTTTTATACCAAGAAGATTGGTACCTTTGGCTGCCCAATCGCGAGATGATCCATTGCCATATTCAATACCAGCAAAAACAACGAGTGGAATACCTTCTTGTTTATACGCCATTGCTGCATCGTAAATGGCTTGTTCTACCGCTGACGGATAATGAACCGTATAACCTCCTTCTCGACCATTTTCCCCTAACATGAAATTACGAATGCGAATATTGGCGAAGGTCCCACGGACCATAACTTCATGATTCCCACGACGCGTTCCATACTGATTAAAATCGGTCACTTTAACACCATGATCCATTAAATATTTTCCGGCAGGAGAAGCTGCTTTAATAGAACCAGCAGGAGAAATATGATCCGTCGTGATTTTATCACCAAATAAACCTAAAATCCGTGCATCTTTAATATCTGGTAAGATATCAGGTGTTTTTTGCATATCATCGAAATAAGGTGGATTGCGGACATAGGTGGATTGCTCATCCCAAGAATAGGTAGAACCCGTAGGAATCTGAACTTTTTGCCAATTTTCATCTCCCTTAAAAACATCTGCATACTTTTCGGCAAAAACCTTACGCGTGACATTTTTTTCGATAACCTCCTGTATCTCTTGAGAAGTTGGCCAAATATCTCTCAAATAAATAGGTTGACCATTTAAATCTTCACCAAGAGGCTCCTTGGTTAAATCTTTACACACCGTCCCCATGAGCGCATGTGCAACAACTAACGGTGGTGAAGCTAAATAATTCGCTTGCACATCAGGGGAAACACGTCCTTCAAAATTACGATTTCCTGAAAGAACTGCAGATGCAATTATACCATTGTCATTAATCGTTTTGGAAATAGCTGGATGCAAAGGACCAGAATTCCCAATACATGTTGTGCACCCAAATCCTACTAAATTAAATCCTAATGCATCTAAATCTTTTTGCAGACCCGAATTTTGAAGATAAGCTTCAACGACTTGTGAACCAGGTGCAAGAGAAGTTTTTACCCATGGTTTGCTCTTGAGACCTTTTGCCACAGCATTTCGTGCCAAAAGACCCGCCGCAATAAGAACACTTGGATTCGATGTATTCGTACACGACGTAATCGCAGCGATCACTACATCACCGTGACCAAGCGTATATTCTTCACCCTCGACCTGATAACGCTTATCTTGTCCAGAAGTCTTCTTATAGTCTTCGACCAATGCCTTCTCAAAACCCTGCCCAACATTTTCCAATGCAATACGTCCTTCAGGACGTTTAGGACCAGCCATAGAAGGGACAATAGTTCCCATATCTAATTCAATTGTATCACTGAAAATGGGATGAGCCACCATCTCGTCATGCCACATCCCTTGTGCTTTGGTGTAAGCCTCTACTAAGGCAATCCGATTTTCATCACGTCCTGTCATATTGAGATAACGCACTGTCTCCTTATCAATTGGGAAAAAACCACACGTTGCTCCATATTCAGGTGCCATATTTCCAATCGTTGCCCGGTCAGCAAGCGTCATCTGCTCCAAACCAGGACCAAAAAACTCAACAAATTTACCGACAACACCCTTCTGGCGTAGCATTTGAGTCACCGTCAATACGAGATCAGTAGCTGTTACACCTTCTTTAAGTTTACCTGTTAGACGAAAACCAATCACTTCAGGTAACAACATAGAAACAGGTTGGCCTAACATTGCTGCTTCTGCTTCAATACCACCAACACCCCAACCTAAAACCCCTAAACCATTTACCATAGTCGTATGCGAATCAGTTCCTACACAGGTGTCAGGATAAACCGTCTCACACCCCTCTTCATTCTTCATCCATACACATTGTGCTAAATATTCTAGGTTAACCTGATGACAAATCCCTGTTCCTGGAGGAACAACGCGAAAATTTTGAAAGGCTTGCTGGCCCCATTTAAGGAAACGATAGCGTTCACCATTGCGTTCATATTCATGCTCAACGTTTTCCTTAAAAGCCATGGAATTACCAAAAGCATCAACAATAACTGAGTGATCAATGATGAGATCAACAGGAATGAGAGGATTTATTTTTTCTGCGTTACCGCCAAGTTTAACCATAGCATCACGCATTGCAGAAAGATCAACAACTGCTGGAACACCTGTAAAATCCTGCATAAGAACACGCGCAGGACGGTAAGCAATTTCTGCCCCGGCGCTCCCTTTGTCGTTTAACCACTTAGCAACATTGAAGATATCTTCTTTTTTAACTGTGCGGCCATCTTCAAATCGCAATAAATTTTCGAGAATAACTTTCATCGAAAACGGTAAACGAGAAACACCTTCAAGTCCTTTCTTCTCCGCTTCGATCAAGCTATAATAAATATATTCTTTGCCACCAACATTTAATACTCTGCGACAATTAAAGCTATCAATTTGAGTCATGACTGTCCACCCTCATACTATAACCGCCCAATTTCCAGGAATGAACAACACAAACTACGAATCAAGATCGCAGCTTGAGCGCAAACGGAATTACCTCCACTATCCATTTCCCCCTCCACCCTCTCATAGGCAAATGCGGAAATCAGCGCCAGAAACCATTCTACACCAGATATTGATGTAAGGTGTCCCTTATAGAACTATTTCTAGAACTATTCTAGGTACAATTGCATAAAAAATGTGTTTTTTATTCTATAATGCAATAAAGAGTATGAAAATAAAAACAAAATAGGCAATCACATGATGTTATCAGGCAAAGGTTTAGCCGCTTACAGAAACGAGGAAATTCTGTTTAAAGGTCTTTCTTTTTGTTTATTTTCACAGCAACTGATGACAATAACCGGCCCTAATGGTATCGGAAAGTCTACATTACTCCGAATCATTGTCGGTCTTCTTGAAGCTGCTGAAGGTCATATAATACTTAAAGACCATGATCAAATATACCCTGTTGCAACTGCGTGTCATTATCTTGGTCCTCAAAATGCTATGAAACCTCTCTTATCTGTCATGGACAATTTGCAATTTTGGGCAAAATTTTACGGTCAACATTTACGCTTTGTGCATGAAGCTCTTGCCGATATTGGTCTTTCTAACCTTGAACATTTACCCTTTAACGCTCTGTCAACTGGGCAACAAAAACGCGTAGCTATTGCTCGCCTTTTGCTCTCCTATCGTCCTCTTTGGATTTTAGATGAACCAATATCTGGGCTTGATAACCATGCTCAGAAACTCCTGGCTCGTATTTTCCAGCGTCATCTCAATCAAGGTGGTATGATTATCGCTGCAACTCATAATTCCCTAGGTATTCCAGAAAACTATAAAATCGCTCTGGAAAAATTTTTACCTCTCTAGGAGAGAATCAAATGAAAGCACTGTTCTGGCGTGATCTTAAACTATTATTAGCGCCACAAGCCTCTTCACTAACAGGACTATTGTTTTTTATCGCTGTTGTTGTCATAACCCCCTTTGTCATTGGGCCAGATCCTAAAATTCTTGCACAAATAGGGCCAGGTATATTGTGGTTTGGAGCCCTTCTTGCAGGAATCCTCAATCTGAACAAACTTTTCCAAATCGATCGCGATGATGGTAATCTCGACCAATTTATCCTTTCAGGAAAAAGACAAAGTTTTACACTAATTGTCTTTACCAAATGTCTTGCCCACTGGGTAGGAACAATGCTTCCTCTTATTTTTGCTACACCTATTTTAGCTCTCATGCTCCATTTAGATGTAACAATAACTTTTACAACAATGCTTACCCTTTTATGCGGAACACCAGCCATTATTTTTATTGGTGCCATAGGCGCTGCACTCGCAACCTCATTGTTGCACAGTGCTCTGCTTATTTTTATCATTATCTTGCCATGGATCATTCCAATTATGATTTTTGGTGTTTCGGCTGCTACAGCCCCAATAAATCCAAATATTTCTTTTCTCACGTCCTTGGCTCTTCTCAGCGCTTTTTCACTTCTTTTGAGTCTCTTTAGCTCTTTTGTTGCTGCGATAACGCTTAAACTTTTATCAGAATAATAAAAAGATGATTGCCGCATAGCAAAACTCTGCCTATTATGAATTTCATGAATGAACTATCTCGTATATATAAAATGAGCCCACTCCCTGCAAGTTTCACTATTTTCATGAAAATAAGCAGTATCGTTTTACCTTGGTTGGCCGGCATAACATTGTGTTTCCTTATCTTAGGGCTTATTCTAGTGATGCATTCCCCTGATGACTATCAACAAGGCATTACTGTTAAGATTATGTACCTTCATGTACCCTTTGCGTGGTTGTCTACATTCTGTTATGTAACGATGAGTGCAGCGGCATTAGGAAATCTGATTTGGAAATATCATCTTGCTGATGTAGCACTCAAATGTGGGGCGCCTATTGGGGCAATTTTTACCGCTTTGGCTCTCATGACAGGAGCACTTTGGGGGCAACCTACATGGGGAACATGGTGGGTCTGGGATGCGCGGTTAACATCAGTTTTAATTCTGCTTTTTATCTATCTTTCTATTATCCTGCTTGGACGTGCTTTTGACAACCAAGTAAAAGCCGCTCGCGCTACTGCAATTCTTACACTTGTTGGATTTGTTAATATCCCTGTTATTAAATTTTCCGTTAATTGGTGGAATACATTGCATCAACCAGCATCATTGTTACGTGCTGGCGGATCAACAATCGACAATGCTATGTTATGGCCCCTTATAACAATGCTATTTTGTTTCATCTTTATGTTTATTGCGCTCTATTTGATGGCTATGCGAAATGCAATCAATAGTTATTACATCCGAATACTACAGATTAAAAAATCCCGTCGTGCACAACAACAGGACTCTTCATCATGCTCGACCTAAATGGCATCCAGGGCGGACTTTTAGGAAATCTATCTCAGAAAATTGATTTTTTCCTTAGCATCCTTAAACACCAGCAAATTGTTGTTTTAAGCTATGTGCTTTCTGCAATATCCCTCTTATGTCTTATTGGATATATTCTTTGTAAAGCCCTATACCAAAAGAAAATTCTCCAACAGCTAAACAAAAAAGAGCTATCACAAAAAGAAAAGTGTAATGAAAAATACCCCTCCCAAACTTAAAAAAAATATATCTTTGCCTGTTCTGCTTGTTCTTTTTGGACCATTGGTACTTTTTCTTCTTCTCATGCTGCTTTTTTTCAGCTTTATGGATAAAAAACACCTTCAAGATTCTCCTCTTCTCCCAAATGCATTAGCTGAAAAATCTGCTCCCAATATTCATCTTCCTCTTCTTGATAAAGAAAATTATCTCAATTCAAAACAGTTTAAAGGACGTGTCACATTGGTCAATTTTTGGGGCTCTTGGTGTTTGCCCTGTCGCGAAGAGCATCCTATTCTTATGAAAATTGCACAAGATAAACGTTTTGATCTGATTGGCATTAATTATAAAGATAACAAAACAAACGCCCTGCGCTTTTTAAACAGTTTTGGTAATCCTTTTAAATTTATTGGCTTTGACGTTTCAGGATATACAGCCATTAATTGGGGAATATATGGACCCCCAGAAACCTTTCTTTTGAATAAAGAGAGCATCATTATTGCCAAACATGTTGGTCCCTTAACATGGCAAATTTATCAAAAAAAAATTCTACCAAAAATTGAACAAGCGATCATGACAGAAGAAAAATAAAATATCAACATATTGGTTTATAAATAATAACTTTATTAAATGAAAATACCGTACACTATGAGATTTTTTAAAATTTCTATATGTTGAATCAAAAAAACATTTAAGATAAAGACTAAAAATACCTTTTATGAATTGTCTAAACGTGAAAATAATTGGCAATATTTTAAGTTGAAAAATATAATAATGCAGATTTGTAAAAACATAACGTTTTATCATGCTATATATGCTATTTTATTTATACGGACCCTCATTCTTCTTAGCAAAATCTGACAAGAACATTACCATTGTTGATTCAAAAACATGTGTAAAGAAATACCTGTAAAGCAAACCTCCCAAATATGACAAAAATTTAAGTAGTTTTCGTTTTTCTTTAACAATTAATATCTGTTTAGCAGCTTTATTTTTGATTATTTGGACAAAACAATATTGCTATAGAAACATCGTTAGATTAGTGAAAGTAACCAACTATTATTTTCAAAATAATATAGTGTTCTGTCTCCACTTTTTTATCTAAAATGCACATTGCTATGAGGGGATTTCACCACTATTTTCATCTTTATAAAATAACACATCCATTCCTTCGCAGCTTCATTGTTATATTTATTCCCATTACACTATCTGTTCGTAATAGACTCCATAAAGTCCATATTGAGTCTATACATTCTTATTCTCTCGATAATTTCTCTTATGATTATAACTAAATGGGCTTTTTTGACTCTTAATAAGATAAATTCGAGTAAGAAAATATGACTACAATCAAAAAATCTCATTTAACAGAGAATATACGTTATGAGTACATAATCACTCTATCATGAATATCATAAAAGAATTCATTGTAAGAAATAAACTTTTGAGATGTAAAAAGTAAACAAGAAGCTTTTTCGAAAGGAAAAAATATACTTTATAGAGAACTCTTTTTTAAGCACTCTATGACGTAATTACTGATTTCAACAGAAAGATCACTCGTATACATTAAAAAACTCTAAGACAAGAAATATTCTAGAAGTTCATACGAGCTTATACGCAAACTTTTATGACGCAAATAAAATAGGCTTTTGTTGCAATTATCTTTTTTTATGAAAAATATTTGATTATGTTTTTTCTTCTAAAAATTCTTGCGGTGTAAAACAGTACGTTTTTGAGCAAAATTCACATGTGACTGAAATATATTTATTTTTAACCATTTTATTGCGTTCATCAATAGAAAAGCCTTCTAGGATTCCTTTAATTTTTTCGTGTGAACAAGAACATTGATCGACAAGAGAAAAAGGATTGAAAATTCTAACACCTTGTTCATGAAAAAGACGGAACAAGAGCTGTTTACTACCGACTTGGGGATCTGTTAATTCTGAACTTTCAATCGTTGCCATGAGTATTTTAGCTTCCTGCCATTGGTTATCCAATTGGGTATCGGGTTTCCTTTCTTCTCGCTTTTGATGAGGGGCATCTATTTTATGATGAGACGATTCTTGGGGTAAAAGTTGGATCAAAACACCTCCAGCTCGCCAGCTTTTCTGCGGTTTTCCTTGTTGGTCACGATTAATTAATATAGCAACAGCCAAACGGATATCGGTAGGAATTTGTTCTGATTGATCAAAATAAATACGAGAAGCTTCTTGTAAATTTGATCCTTCTAATGCAACTATCCCTTGATAGGGTTGCATATGGGGACCTTGATCAATTGTGAAGGCTAACGTGCCTTTTCCTAAAAGTGTTTCTGAAGAAATTTGATTATTGTCTATGGCTTGTTTAAGCTGTTCTTTATCAAAACGAGCGTATCCACGTAAACTGGAAGGAGGCGAAAAATCGCACACCAACATATTAACCGGTCCATCGGTATGGGTTTGTAAAATAAATTTTCCCGTAAGTTTTAGAGAAGTTCCAAGCAGAACAGTTAAAAGTAAAGCTTCTGCTAGAAGATAAGAAACCGGTTCAGGGTATTGATGTCTGTTAAGAATAGAATTTAAAGTTTCCCCAAGTTGTACGGCACGTCCACGAATATCAAGTTCTTCGACTTGAAAGGGAATAACAGTATCATCTTCATGCAAGAAGTTATTGTTGAGAGAGGCTTCATCTTTAGCTTGTTCACTCATAGCTTTGCCTTTTTTATATAACTTTTTGTAGAGAGACTATTGTGGAGAGAAAAACGCATCTTGTAAACACCAAGAAAGAATTGCTTTTTGAATATGAAGACGATTTTCAGCCTCATCGAAAACAACGGAGTGCGGTCCATCAATCACAGAATCAACAACTTCTTCACCACGATGAGCAGGAAGACAATGCATAAAAAGAGCATCAGACTTTGCTAATTTCATGAGAACTTCATTGACTTGATAAGGCTGAAAAATAGAATGACTGCGAGCACGAAATTCTTGTCCCATGGAGACCCATGTATCGGTCATAATACAATCAGCATCTTGAGCTGCTTTTTGGGGATTATGGGTTAGTGTAAGGTGTGCTCCTCGTTCACGTGCCCAGTGTATGAATTTTTCTTGTGGTTCACTGCCCTTTGGAGTAGCAATACGCAAATGAAAATCAAAAAGAGCTGCAGCTTCAATTAAGGAATGGAGCACATTATTACCATCCCCCATCCACGCAAATATTTTGCCAGAAATTGGCCCCCGATGCTCTTCATAGGTTAATATATCTGCTAGAATTTGGCAAGGATGTGTATCATCTGTAAGGGCATTAATGACAGGAATTTGTGCATATTGTGCCAATTCGAGCATACGTTGATGTTTTGTTGTTCGTAATATCACGATATCCACAAAACGGGATAAAACACGAGCTGTGTCAGCTATAGTTTCACTATGACCAAGCTGCATCTCTGAACCCGTGAGCATGATTGTATCTCCCCCAAGCTGGCGCATACTGATATCGAATGAAATACGGGTTCGTGTGGATGGTTTTTCAAAAATCATCGCAAGTGTTTTACCCATAAAAGGTTTTGAAACTTTCCCTGCTTTAAAAGATGCTTTAAGGATTTTTGCATAATCGATCAGTGCACGTGCTATTGCTGGCGTTAAAATGGATAAGTCCGTGAAATGACGAAGAGCATTTGTCATGTATATAATATTTGTCTTTCTTTGTTTACTTGTGAAAGATAAGCTATTGCTTTTTCAATACGATGCAAACTTTCATCTATTTCTTCTTCCCTAATGATAAGAGGCGGCAATAAGCGCACAACGTTGTTGTTGGCAGCAACACTTAAGAGATATTCATTTTCTAAGGCATTAACGACAAGATTTGAAGACACAACACACTGAATACCCACCATTAGACCCATCCCCTGAACTGCGCAGATAATATCAGGATAGATATTGAGAATGTGCAAAAGTCCACTTTTTAGTTTATTCCCCATGCGCTGAACATGTTTGAGAAAACTTGGCTCTAACAAAATATCAAGAACACTATTGCCTACAGCCATTCCAAGAAGATTTCCTCCAAAGGTTGAACCATGGGTCCCAAATGTCATGCTTTTTGCAACTTTATCCGTTGCAAGGCAAGCGCCTAATGGAAATCCCCCTCCTAATCCTTTTGCGAGGGTAAGAATATCAGGCGTGACATCACTCCATTCATAAGCAAAAAGCTTTCCTGTTCGTCCTATACCCGTTTGAACTTCATCCAAAATCAATAACAGACCATTATCATCGCATATTTTGCGCAAAAATCTTAAATATTCATGAGAAACCGTTCGTATTCCTCCTTCTCCTTGAATAGGTTCAATAAGAATAGCGGCAGTATTTTTATTAATAGCGTTACGCAAAGCAATTTCATCACAAAAAGGTACTTGCATAAATCCACCAGCTTTAGGTCCAAAACCTTCAAGATATTTTTCATGCCCAGTCGCAGCAAGTGCTGCAAGTGTACGTCCATGAAATGCCCCTTCAAAAGTAATTATTTCAATGCGTTCTGAATGACCAGCCGCATAGTAATAATGGCGTGCCGTTTTGAATGCACATTCTAATGCTTCAGTACCTGAATTGCAGAAAAAAACCTTATCCGCAAAACTATTTGCACAAAGCCGCGTAGCAAAAGCTGCTTGTTCAGGAGATTGAAAAAGATTAGAAACATGCCAAAGTTTTTCAGCTTGTATTTTGAGCGTATCAACTAATTTTGGATGTGAATACCCTAATGCATTAACAGCAATGCCAGATGTGAAATCAAGATAATGTTCTCCCTTATCGGAAATAAGCCATACACCGTGCCCCTGTTCAAAACGCAAATTTCGTCGTGCGAAACATTCATAAAGTGGTTGTATAGAGATGGCATCCATCATAACTTCCTTTATATTTTAACTTTTTCAATATATATACAAAGTAAAACTACAAATAAAACAACACGGTACATTTTGTTACGGTGCTTTCAACATTTCATTACGATTAATGATTACGCCTATGGAATAGATCATTACACCAATTGAAAAAAAGTCAATGAAGATTCTACCAATAAGCATTTTGGGAAAAATGCCTTAAACAAAAGTAACAGTTTAACCTATGATTGATTTGCAAGTTGGGGAAAACATTCTAAATAAACTCTTCAAGACGTAAAGACTCTTGTCATAGAGTGAGTGCATATTGTATTTACAATGCAATAAGCAAAATGATGTGTGTTGATTTGTAAGTCCACAGGTTGGATGATTTTCTTATGCTCGCTTAGAGTGTAAAATTCTTTCATTCAGCGTAATGAAAACATTATTAAAACATTTGAAGGTGCAAAGGGGGAGAGCATCTTGGTGACGTAATCGGAATGGAGTGCTGGTATGGGTTGGACACATGAACGCGTTGAGCTTCTTAAAAAGCTTTGGAGTGAAGGGTTAAGTGCAAGTCAAATTGCTGCTCAATTAGGCGGGGTCAGTAGAAATGCAGTTATCGGCAAAGTACATCGATTAAAGTTGCCAGGGCGTGGTAAGACAACACAAGGAAGCGCGCGTGCACAAAAAACTCCCGTGGGAAACAGCCCATCATCTCCACGTGTGCGTCGCAATACATCTACGGTATCGCCAATGAACACATCATCTATAAATATTGAAGAAACAGCTTTAAAGACAGAATTTGTAGTGGAAGATGTAAAAGAAGTTGATATGTCCACAAAATCTAATGTAGTTGTGCCTATATCACGTCAACTTAATCTTCTACAATTGAGTGAAAATACATGTAGATGGCCAGTTGGCGATCCATTATCAGCAGATTTTCATTTTTGTGGTGCAGACTCTGATGAGAATAGCCCCTATTGTGCCTTTCATGCTAAGCTAGCATTTCAACCAATATCTGAAAGACGTCGGATAAGAGTGTAATATTCCCGATTGAATCTCATATTCTATGCCTTATACGATATGCCTCATTATTAAATTTCAATGCTTGAATTATTATGAGAGAAAAATTGATGAAGCTTTTAATGAATGAAAAGGTTTCTTCATGAAATTATTCAACGAAATTGTATCTTTTGGTGCTATTACGCAGCTATGTGTTGTAAAGTTATATTCCTGTTTATTTTCACCATTCTCTTTAATTTCGTTGTACTGCTTTTAAAACTATCCATAGCGATATCTTTTGAATAATATTGTTTCTACTTTCTTATGTTTTTATTCTTCGTGTATTTATATAGAGTAATGCAGTATTATAAAAATAATTTATCGCTTTACCGCCTGAATGAGATTCAACAATATCTCTTCCATTTTAAACTCTCTTTATTGAATCAATCACAATCTTTCGTTTGGACGTCACGAGCGAGATGAGAGCTGTGGAGAGTAAAAACACTTAAAGAAAAGCATGGCCTCTTATAAATGCTTTCGAGTGCCAAGAGCTTCAAGGGGTTGTCGCAACATTGGGAGTTGGCAAAGTGTGTGATGATGCCAGCTTGCTCTTTTATTAAGTATAAAGATGGAGTGCTTACAACTTGCCAGCGGGTTTTGTATATTTTGACACTAGGTTTTGTATCAATTTATTTTTTTTCAAAGAATTTTAAAGGTGTTCTCAAAGGGTCTTCAAAGGTCTTTCAAAGGTTATTTAAAGACCCTTTAATGTGTGTGGTCAACCCAACCTCTATTCAAAAAGAGAAGTATTTGCCCTTTTCTTCAGCAATACTGTAAACATTACCCAACTGCTTAACTAAAACAATTCGGTCATGTTTACAGTATTACTCGTCATTGATGCAATTGGATCAACTTGTCCCCATTGTTCTCTTCCACCCCAAGTGCAAACATTGCATTTTGATTTCAGGAAGCATCACAACCGATCAAAGGTGCAACAAGTTACCCCTTTGACTTTCTGTTCCTAGCAGCTTCTATTTCTCACTGCTTTCTATAGGAATAGGCAGGTTGTGGGGCTGAAAGTAATTGAACCATGCCGAACGGATAAGCCACGCGTTGTAAATAAGCCTCTAATGTACATAGCTTATAGGTTCAGGAAACAGACAATTATTATAATTCAGGCGATTAAAGATTGGGTTTAAAACTTTTTAATCCAGTGGACAAACACGAATAATATGCCCGTCAGGATCTTTGATCAGAAAGGTACGTCCAAAGATATCAGTATACGGTTCCTTTAAGACATTTATCTCAACGGTGGTTTGCTCTTGCCATTCCGCATATAGCTTATCTACGTCCTCTCCAGTAGGCAACATAATGCCGATTTCTGAAAAACGAGGTACATTTTCCTCAGGTGCATCGCCCCCAGACCAGATAGCAAAGAGTGCATCACCAGAAGAAGAAAATGCAACATAGCGTGGCGAGATGAATACAGGCTCTTTCTTGAAGATGAATTTGTAAAAAGCGGTAGAATGCTCTACATTTGATACGTATACCAACTGTAGGTTTGGGGTAACAGGATAAGTAGGGATATTACTCACGAATTCCTCCTATTTTAATCGTGATTTTCCGATACTCTATACCTATTAGAGAATATGTCAACAAGAGTTTGTGATGCTTCCGTTCACGGCGTGCTCTATCTTTTTATATGTTTTTACTCGCTTATTGCTATATGCTAAAATATCGAAACCGCTACTACATAGTCTTCGCCAACTTGATTTTGCCACCAACATAAGCAGCAGCTGGTTCCGTAGGATCAACAGATTTTAATGTTTCTTTACAAAGTGTATCCATAATTTTTTAACACTCTTTCATCTATATTAGCCATCTTCTCATTGCTTTAAGTGATAAGAAGTGGCTGCGATGTTGTGTTATCTTACATCGGACGGGTTTGGTCGCTAAACTATCCCCGTTGGCTGGGCAACCAGCCCAGCCTCTATTTCTTCGCTGTTTTCTTTTCCTTTGTCTGGTGCCTCTAAGGTAATTTCTGTGGTGTAACCCGCTTTGTTTTTCATAGCGGTGGGTGACGGTTGCGGCTTTCCATGGACCATTGATTTCGCCGCGAAACCCTTGCAAGAGAAGCGGTTGATCCGCCATGATTTCTGGTCGCCCCGCAAGGGTCAAAGAACCACTGCCCACAGCACGGCAAAGTCGGTCTGATTCTGATGCAGCAGCAGCTTGTGCTTCTTCCTTACAGGTGTAACAAGTGCGCAGACGACGCACGGGACCGCTAAACCCTGTCTGATGCTTGACTTGGCATTGCTGCCCTTTTGAGCGATCAAAATAAGCAGCTTCAATGGTGCCATATTGCGTGCGTGGCTCGAGGGTGAATTCCCAGTTGGAACAGTCGTATTTATGAAGTTTGAATACGGGTAAATTATCTCCGCTTAAAAACAAAAACTTATTGTCCTTGATTAAAAAACGTGCCCGCATGCGGTCAGCAAGGCGGGTTAAAAAATCAACAGCCGATTGATCTGTACGCACCACATAAGGCAAAGTTTGTTTGGTGAACTGGGGACTGACCTTTGCTTGATAGCCGTGGCGTTTGGCGAGTGTCTCGACAATCTCGCCAATGGTTTTATGGTCAAAATGTTCACTCACCTGTTCTTTGAGTTCTTTACGCATCGAGGCACTTTTGCCGCAAAGACGCAAGATCTCTCCATCACTGCCCCCTGAGCTTACAACCGATTCGATAACAAAACACCCCATAAAAGCACTGATGCTGTTCTCATAGCCAAAGATCACCTGGAGCGCACTATTGCTTGAGGGAACCTCTAAATCATTGCCACTATCATCAAACTCTGCTTCAAATGTATCGGCTTCATTCCCGGCATGGTCTGTAATGGTTGCGGTTAAAAGACGCTGGTAAAAAACCGCGTGAACAGGTTTGTCTCCCACCTTGACCACAATAAAAGGGTGTGTACGCATTAATCCCATAGCCGTGTCACCGTGCTTTGGGGATTAGACAACACAAATTCAGGTAAAAAGACTTTTAAGCCTCGCGGTAAAAGCATACCATATTTGGCAATCTCTGGATTGGCTTCCAAGGTGGCTTCTAAATAGCCTTTGAGTAAACCTGCTTGCCTCCGGTCCCCTAACACAGCCATGGCATGGTGAAAGCAGATGAGATCGAGACTCATGTCCTCTAGCTCTACAACAACACGCTTTGCTGGTATCTTCATGGAATTTGCCCCTCTTGGGTTTGTCCCTCTTGGTATTGTCCCACCTGGTATTGTCCCACCTGGTATTGTCCCATCTGAATTTGTCCTTGCGGTTTTCCGCCATTTAAAAAGGGCAAGAGCGTAATGGAATAGCGGATGCGCTGTGAGTGACCAGAGCGACTGATATAGTCGTGGTCTTTGTTGATCGTGGTGATCACCACGGGTCCATGGAGAAGGACACTATAGGTGGTATCATTGATCCAACGAAGCATCTGGACCGGCTTTGCTCTTTTGATCGTTGTGGTGATGGCATCAATGGCTACCCGATCACCAAATTCTTCTGGAAACCAAACCCCATGAATGGTTTTGGGATCATTGCCATAGCCGGTAAATTGCAAACTGGGGGACCTGCCAAAACGCTCCATACAAACCCATGAGGCAGAAAACTCTTCTTCAAAGGATTGGAAATTCAGCCAATCCACATAAAATTGATGCGGACCTAACATCATCAAAGGATCTCTCATAGGCTCCCTCCCCTCCCATTATTGTATCCCTTCCAGCCTGTTGTCTCTTTCAAAACTTATCATTGCCTCTCTCCTACACCATTATGCCTCTCCCCTCATTGCCTTCCCCCCCTCATTCTGTTCCCCCATGCAGGGCATTGGCGCGTGCCCGTTGAATGACGTGAGCAACCGTTTGATCAGTGGCAACAGGATCACGCGCGCCATTGACATGCACTGTGACATTTTGAGTGCGATACATAAGTTTGTGTGTCCCCCCTCATTCTGTTCCCCATGCAGAACATTGGCGCGTGCCCGTTGAATGACGTGGGCAACCGTTTGATCAGTGGCAACAGGATCACGCGCACCATTGACATGCACCATGACATTTTGAGTGCGATACATAAGTTTGTGTGTCCCTCCCCTCATTCTGTTCCCCCATGCAAGGCATTGGCGCGTGCGCGTTGAATGACGTGGGCAACCGTTTGATCAGTGGTAACAGGGTCACGCGCACCATTGACATGCACCATGACATTTTGAGTGCGATACATAAGTTTGTGTGTCCCCCCTCATTCTGTTCCCCCGTGCAGAACATTAGCGCGTGCCCGTTGAATGACGTGGGCAACCGTTTGATCAGTGGCAACAGGATCACGCGCACCATTGACATGCACTGTGACATTTTGAGTGCGATACATAAGTTTGTGTGTCCCTCCCCTCATTCTGTTCCCCCATGCAGGGCATTAGCGCGTGCCCGTTGAATGGCGTGGGCAACCGTTTGACCAGTGGCAACAGGATCACGGGCGCCATTGACATGCACTGTGACATTTTGAGTGTGCGTGGTGGGGGAGCGCTCTTTGCCTTTTGCTTCTGTGAAAGGGGAACTTGCATACCCCGCCCCCGCAAATTGTGCAATCGGTTGAATGGCTGTTGTGCCTCCTAAAAAACTTGGCAAAAACTCTCTTAAATTAATGGACCCAAACCACCCCTTAATGCGGCTTGGCAAAGATTTACAAAAATCTGTCAATTGTGAGATGGTGCCCATAAAACCATCGACAATCCAACTCGCTAAATCTTCCCCTGCTTGTTCCATACTTGCCTTGGCACCCTCCGAGAGCTTTTCCCGGACAAAAAAGCTTCCCAACCAGCCCCAAAAGTTGGAAAGGCTTTGCTTAACGCCCTCCCACAAACCTTCAAAGCTTTGAACAACAGCGCCAAGCCCTTGTTTAAACTTTTGCCAAGTTTGAGAGAAATCAAAAGCAGCAGCAATGATATTTTTCCATTTGGTGATGGTGGTGGTATCAGCACCCAAAAAGCGCATGACAGCCTCAAAAGCACGACCAAAAGCGTGTGCTATCCCCCGTGCAAAGAAAATTAAAAATAGGAGAATATTCTATTCAAGGCTTTTACGCAATATACGAAAACAATAAATTATAAGTATACATTAATATTAAATCTAGAACGACTACAATAACATCACTTTCCTTTTCCCGACACAAAACGGCGCAACCAAACATAAAGCGCACCTTCTCCACCATGCTGACGCGCTGCTTGCTCAAACGCATGAACATAATATCGAAAATCTGGTGTTGATAACCAATACGGAACAAATCTATACAAAGCTCCATCGCTCCCAACGGATCGTCCTTTTCCTGTAATCACAAGGACATAACGCAATCCTCTCTGCTGAGAGGATTGTAAAAATTTTTTTAAGAAAAAATAAGCTTCTTCCTGCATATAACCGTGGAGATCAAGACGCGCCTCAAGAGGATAACGACCTTGGGAAATTTTACGACGTACAACATGATCAAAGAAATGAATCTTTTGTGCTTGTGTAACCGCCCTCTTTTCTCTTTTAATAATTATCGAGGGCTGTTGATTTTCCTGAGACAATGAGGAGATTTGAGTTACAGGCTGTTTTTTATCATTAATATTTGCAATAGTTTCTGAAGTAGAAGAGAGCATCTTACCGTGAAGCGGTGTTATCGTACGACAAACCATCTCCCATAAAAGGCGATCTTGTGAAGCCAATAAATCTCTTTTTTGTCTCCATTTACTTGAGGACATTTTAATATCTCATAAATCATTGAACGCTTATGAAAAAAACAAAAAGTATTTTAATTTTCATTTTCTGTAGCAAAAAGCTTCCAGTTTGGATCTGACGATAAGCTATTGCGAACAAAAGTCCAAATATCCCTGATTTCTACAATAGCATCAGGATCACCGTCTATACGCTCGCCCTGTTCATTATAAGTAACAGAAATCATCTCACTGATAATACGTATCGTTAAAAGTTCATCCTTTTCTTGTATTGCCGCAGCAATAAATTCGATCTTATTAATTCCAACAAAAGTAAACTCTATTCTCTCTTTATTTTTTTCTCGTTGCTCAATAGCTGTACAAAAGCTCTCAAAAACATCCTGACAAAGCAAGCTTTTAAGTTGATTGCGATCACCTTTGGCAAAAGCTGTTACAATCATTTCATAAGCAATTTGTGCACCTTTTATAAAAAATTGAGGAGAAAAATGAGGATCAATTCTATGCAATTCCCGCAAATTTTTATTCAAAATACTTCCCTCTGGTGAAATTTTATCAATTTCACTAAAGTCGTCTTTTTGTGAATTTTTCTGATGAGGGAACGAAACAATATTATCAGCCGTTTCTGCTTCGACCTGTTTTTTAGAACGACGTGAATAAGGATCAAAGGGAGGCTTTTCAAACCCAATTCGTTTCCCTAATACATTACGGAGTTGCACAAAAATAACAACCATAACAACAAGAGCTATGACAAGTATAACGTCAAATTCCATAGGCGCTGTCAATCTCCAAAGCTTAAGTCTGTAATAAACATTGCAGTCAATACCATTTATCAATAAATATGTAAAATAAGGAATCTTATCATTCAAATATTTTTATAGATTTTATATTAAACGGAGTGCTCTTAAAAATTTCTCCCCTACTCATCCAGAAGGAAATTTTCATGTGATAAAACTTTATTCTATAAATCCTCGTTTTTTTGTTGTTATCTTTCTTTGCATTCTTTTAATCGAGATTGCTGGTTTTATCTTTGTTGGTCAAGAAATTGGTATTTTGGCAACTTTAAGTTTAGTTATTTTCACAACCATAGTTGGGGTTGTTTTATTGCGAATTCAAGGGATTAGTCTTTTAAAAAACATACAAACCGAACTTATCCAAGGACGCACATTAGAGAGTAATACTATTAATGATGCTTTCATTATGTTTGGTGCAATTTTACTTATTCTTCCTGGCTTTGTAAGTGATCTTTTGGGAATATTACTTCTTATTAAACCAATTCGCTCTGTTGCTTGGTATTTCTTTGTATCATTAAAAAATAAAATGAATCCCAATGCTAAAAGAAAAAATGACTCTGAAAAAATAATTGATCTTAATGCAGACGATTACACAATTCATGATACAACAGAATCTCCATGGCGCAAAAATGATGATAACCATTGAAATGCCTAAAAAATCTGTAACAAACTAAAAAAATATTCAAGATAAAGAGCGCATTTCTTGCAACCTTTTGCAAGGCGTGATAACCAGTTCGGTCTTTAGATCTAAAATAAATATACATATTATAATGAGAGAGGTTCGTCGTATGGCCGAAGGTGAAATGAATAACAGTGGTGGAGAACCGGTTTTTGCTGTATTAACTCAATATTTAAAAGATTTATCATTCGAAAACCCAGGTGCACCTCGCTCATTGCGTGCGCATGAAAAATCACCACAAATTGATATCAATATTAACGTCAATGCTAACCCAATTGGTGATGACAATTATGATGTCGTTTTGTCTCTCTCCGTTAAAGCCAATGATAACACTGAAATCTTATTTCATGTAGAATTGATTTACGGTGGTGTTTTCCACCTTCAAAATATTCCACAAGAACATGTTATGCCATTGGTCTTTATTGAATGTCCCCGTCTTTTATTCCCATTTGCTCGCCAAATTATATCTGATGCTACTCAAAATGGTGGTTTTCCACCTTTATGGATTGATCCTATTGATTTTGCAGCCCTCTTCCAAAAGCGTCTTGCTGAAGAACAAAAAGACAATCAAATACAGCCCTCTTAAAAAATTTGTTCTTTTGCTACCATAAAGCCCCTTGATATATTATTGGTATGTTAGGGGCTTTTTTTCCTTTAGACGACTCTTTCGGCATGATAAGCCGCAAGCATTGCAATATTGACAACATCTGTATCGCTTCCACTGAACGGTACAATTTGGACAGATTTTTCCAATCCAATTAAAATAGGACCAATAATGGTTGCTTCACCAAGTTCTTGTAACATTTTACTTGCAATGGAAGACGCGTGATATCCAGGCATAACCAAAATGTTAGCGGGCTCTGTTAATCCCATAAATGGATATTGCTGCATCAATTTGGAATTGAGTGCCACATCGGCGCTCATTTCTCCATCAAACTCAAAGTCAACCTTGCGTTCATGCAAAATATTAATCGCATCCTGAATTTGCTGTGTGACCTGCCCTTTCATATAGCCAAACGTAGAAAATGCTAAAAATGCTACCCGTGGTTGATACCCAAATCCACGTACAAACGAAGCGGTTTGTTCCGCTATATCCGCAAGTTCTTCAGCATTAGGATTTTCATAAACAGCTGTATCCGTAATAAACACAGTTCGTCCACGGCAAATGGCCATTGAGATACCAATCAATCGTTCTTTTGGTTTTTCATCAATTGCCCGACGTATATCGATCAGCGCTGTTTCATAATTGCGTGTCACCCCTGTAACCATTGCATCAGCATCTCCTAGTGCCACCATACATGCAGCAAAATAATTGCGATCATTATTAATACGACGATGACAATCACGTAACAGCCAGCCTTGACGCTGCATCTTTTTATAAAGATAATTCGCATAAGCATCTGTACGACAGGAAAGCTTAGCATTCATAATAGAAATACCTTCACGCTCCAGATCAATTCCAGCGATAACAGCCGCTTCTCTTACTTGCTCTTCACGACCAACCAAAATCGCTTGTCCTAATTTTTGATGAACATAGGAAACGGCTGCCCGCATAACTTGCTCTTCTTCACCTTCTGCAAAGACAATTTGTTTTGGCGCTTGACGAACATGGTTATAAACCCCACGCATCACCGAGGAAGTAGGATCACGTCTCGCATTCAAATCGCGCTCATAGGCCTCTAAATCATCTATGTTCTTTTGCGCAACACCGCTTTCCATTGCTGCTTTTGCTACCGCTATTGAAACAACCGTCAATAAACGCGGATCAAAAGGAACAGGGATGATATAATTAGGACCAAATTTTAATCGTTTTCCACGATAAGCTTCTGCAACGCTGTCAGGCACTTCTTCATGCGCTAAATTGGCAAGAGCCTTTGCCGCAGCAATCTTCATATCTTCATTAATAACTCTTGCACGCACATCAAGTGCACCACGAAATATATAAGGAAAGCAGAGAACATTATTAATCTGATTTGGATAATCGGAACGCCCAGTTGCGACAATAGCATCATGACGCACTTGCATAACCTCTTCCGGCGTAATTTCTGGATCGGGATTAGCCATAGCAAAAATAATCGGCTGGGGTGCCATGGATCTTACCATTTCAGGAGTAAGAGCACCTTTAGCAGAAACTCCAAAAAATATATCTGCACCTTCCATTGCTTCCATAAGCGTACGTTTATCTGTTTGAATAGCATGCGCAGATTTCCACTGATTCATTCCCTGTTTGCGGCCTTCATAAACCACACCCTTTGTATCACATAATATGATATTTTCGGAACGAAAGCCCATCGCTTTGATCAGTTCAATACAAGCAATCCCTGCAGAACCAGCACCATTACAGACTAACCGCGTATTTTGCATATCGCGCCCTGTTAAAGTCAAAGCATTGAGAACACCAGCAGCTACAATAATTGCTGTACCATGTTGATCGTCGTGAAAAACAGGAATATTCATCACTTCGCGTAGACGACTTTCAATCATAAAGCACTCAGGCGCCTTAATGTCTTCAAGATTAATTCCACCAAAAGAAGGTTCTAAATGGCGCACCAAATTGATAAAACTTTCCGTATCGTTTATATCAATTTCTAAATCAATGGAATCAATATCCGCAAAACGCTTAAACAGCACTGCTTTGCCTTCCATGACCGGCTTAGAGGCAAGGGCCCCTAAATTGCCTAACCCTAAGATAGCGGTTCCATTTGAAATAACAGCAACAAGATTTCCTTTTGCTGTATAATCATAAGCCAGTGCTGGATTTTGAGCAATTGCCTTAACTGGAACGGCAACACCTGGTGAATAAGCAAGTGCTAAATCATGCTGTGTTGCCATAGACTTTGTTGCAACAATCTCAAGCTTTCCTGGTCGACCACGACTATGAAAATCTAGAGCCTCTCTTTCGCTCGTACTGTAAACAGTTTGAGACATTTTCTGATCCTGCTCGCTCTCTTTCATCTCACTTTATTTTCTCCAAAAACAGTGTAAATTTTGCTTGATAATGCGTATAGTCATTAATTTGATTCATATATTAGAAATTGCTATTCTTGCCTTAGCAAGTCTGATGATGCGTTGCAATTTAGAGATAAATAGATATTGAAGTAAACAAAAAAGAGTAAAAACTTCACTTAAAGGAAACAGGCCTCGTACAAATGGATAAAAAAAACAATCATAAAAATAATTTAATTCCACAGTCTGCTTCCTCATCTGCTTCCTCTCAAGAACGTTTGACACCTATGATGGAGCAATACATAGAAATCAAAGCCGTCCATCATGATTCCCTTCTCTTTTACCGAATGGGGGATTTTTATGAATTATTTTTTAATGATGCGATTGAAGCTGCTCAGGCTTTAGGAATCACACTCACAGCACGCGGAAAACATTTAGGACAAGATATTCCTATGTGCGGTGTTCCTGTTCATGCTGCTGATGATTATTTACAAAAACTGATTGCTTGTGGTTACCGAGTTGCTGTTTGTGAACAAATAGAAGATCCTGCTGAAGCAAAAAAACGTGGCTCAAAATCTGTTGTTCGGCGTGATGTTGTTCGCCTTGTAACACCTGGAACGATAACAGAAGAAAAACTCCTTGATCCAACACGCGCAAATTATTTGATGACTCTTTCCCGTATAAAAACTAGCGATGGAGAGGAATTTGCTCTTTCTTGGATTGATATCTCAACAGGCATATTTCGTGTAACAGAAAGCCACCAAGAAAAACTTTTGACAAATATTATGCGTGTGGATCCACAGGAAATTATTGTTGCTGATTCATTTTTTCATGATAAATCTCATAAATCACTTTTTAATGTTCTTGATCGTATTGTTTCACCTCAACCTGCTTGTCTCTTTGAGACACTCACTGCTGAACGTGATATTTGCAATTATTTTAAACTCTCAACTCTTGAAGGCGTTGCCGATTATTCACGTTCCGAACTCTCTGCAATTGTAGCTGCTATTCGTTATATCGAAAAAACACAAATCACGCATCGTCCTCCCCTCATGCGGCCTGAGCGCCAAAATGAAAGTGCGACTCTTTTTATTGATGCTGCAACCAGATTAAACCTTGAACTTATTCGTACGACATCAGGTCAACGGGATGGAAGTTTATTAAAAGCTATTGATCGCACCGTAACAGGAGGAGGATCACGCCTTCTCATCGATCGCCTTATTGCTCCCCTCACCACTCCTTCAGCTATTGATACGCGTTTGGATTCTATCGATTTTTTTCTACGTAATACTTCTCTTGCAAAAGCGATAAAGCTTATTTTAAAAGGGGGACCCGATATGCCCCGCGCCGTTTCACGTTTGGCTCTTGGACGAGGAGGTCCCCGTGATATGGCTACAATCCAGCGCGGCTTTGAAATCATTCGTGAATTGCATCAACTTCTTAATAATGAGCTTTTGCCTCAAGAAATAAGCGATGTACAACAAGTGTTCTCAAACTTACCCACAGCATTATACTTTCATTTAGAACAAGCATTAGCTGATGATCTCCCACTCCTTAAACGTGATGGTGGTTTTATTCGTTCCAATTATCATAAAGAGCTCGATGAAATGCGTGCTTTACGTGATGAATCGCGCCGTGTCATTGCTGAACTTCAAGCGCAATATGCCCAAGAAACAGATATTAAGACGCTTAAAATAAAGCATAATAATATTCTAGGTTATTTCATTGAAGTAACCAGTACACAAGCATCTGCTCTTACAAAGAATCCACAAGCTAAAGCACGTTTTATTCATCGGCAAACAATGGCAAACGCTATGCGTTTTACCACAACAGAGCTTGCTGACCTTGAAAGCCGTATTGCCCATGCTGCCAATCATGCATTGACACTTGAACTAGAGATTTTTGATATTCTCGTTCAGGAAATTACCGAACAAGTTGATTTTATTCGTAAAGCTTCTGAAGCACTTGCTATTTTAGACGTCTCTGTTGCTTTAGCATATCTTGCTGAAGAACAAGGATATTGCCGCCCTAAAATTGATCTTTCACTTACCTTTCATATCACAGCAGGACGCCATCCTGTCGTCGAACAAGCACTCCGCAAACAAGCAGCAGAACCTTTTATTGCCAATAATTGTGATCTCTCTGTGCAAGAAAATCAGCAATATGCAGCAATCTGGCTGTTGACAGGGCCTAATATGGGAGGAAAATCAACTTTTTTGCGACAAAATGCTCTCATTGCTATTATGGCGCAAATGGGGTCCTTCGTTCCAGCAACTTCAGCACATATTGGTGTCGTTGATCGCCTATTTAGTCGTGTCGGAGCTTCCGATGACCTTGCACGGGGACGTTCAACCTTTATGATGGAAATGGTTGAAACAGCAACGATTCTCAATCATGCTAGCCCCCATTCTCTTGTTATTCTTGATGAAATAGGACGTGGGACATCAACCTTTGATGGACTTTCTATTGCTTGGGCTGCTGTTGAATATCTCCATGAAGTTAACCATTGTCGTGCTATTCTGGCTACCCATTTTCATGAAATGACTGCACTTACCGAAAAACTTGACAGACTGCATAATGTCACCATGAAAGTCAAAAATTGGGATGGTGATGTAGTTTTTCTTCATGAGGTCACACCAGGAGCTGCTGATCGTTCCTATGGTGTACAAGTCGCAAAGCTTGCTGGACTTCCCCCAGCCGTTATTACACGAGCAACAGATGTACTCCATCAATTAGAACAAGGTGAAATGGCTGGGAAAGGACTTAAACTCATTGATGATTTACCGCTCTTTTCTCTTAAAGCAACATCTCCCGTCAATGAAACAAGAAACAAACCTTGTGTACTTCACGAAGCTTTAAAAAATATCCATCCTGATGAACTCTCTCCTAAACAAGCTTTAGAAGCAATTTACCACCTCAAACAGCTTGAAAAGAGTAACTCTTTATAGAAAACAGATGTTATTTTTTATTAAAAAGCCTTCTTAATAGGAGAAAGTATCCCTTTTTGATATGCAACAGCACAAACTTTTGTTTACCGTATTCCCATCGCTTTTCTACATAATACATTTTGATAAGTGTAATGCATATAGAGGCAAAATCCTATGCATTATATTTCGTACTTCCTTAGATCAATATTGGCTCTTATACACAAAATTGGTCAATATCGACTATTTTTACAAGATAGTCATTTTTTGTAAAGATTGTCATGAAATCTCCTCCACCTTGTAAATACGCAATATTTAATGAATCATACTTTTTCACGATCAAGTTCATTGTTATCATAGCAACAGTTTTAGTTTAAAGCTGTCGGTGTTGGGATATCACCCCATTTTTCATAGTAAATTCATGGATAATGGGTTTCGCATTTTCATCACATTTTAAGTTATAAAGAGCTCTTTTACCGTTTTTATATGAAACATATAATCAGATATATCACAGCAGCATTTTATTTTCCTAAAAATCCTTTGAACTCCTTCCTGCACCTCAAAGGATAAAGATTTTCATTCGAATCAAGTCTGCAAACAGCCTAGATTCTAACGGATTTACCTTGACTTCCTAGTCATGTGATCCCTTAAACTCAAGGCTTGACAAGCAAATCTAAGAATATTCACCACGCACTAAAAACACTTAATATATTAAGGAGGATGCCGTATATCACAGCCCTGCATGACAGTGTTTTACGATACAACAAGATAATGCCACCAGTACGATAAATATCTTTCATAAATATGAGAACAGGAAATCGTAATTTCGTATAAAATTGGAATATGATATGAAAAGTAATCATACCATATTTATCTTTATCTGTCTTACATAGCTGCTAAAATAAGCAATCCGCAGCAGCTTTTAGTTGTATTAATAGCTTTTTAACCATACTTATTATGACTCGAAATGTTCTGTTAAGTTCATAAACGCATAAAATAATTAGCTTAGAATATCGTGCAAAAGATGCAAAAAATCAGAATACTATCTCTCTTTTATAAAACGCGTCATTCATCTCATCAAATATTACGTACTGCTCCCTTTGCTGCAGATGTACTCATCGCTGCATAAGCTTTGAGAGCCTTTGAAACTTTACGCTGACGCTTCTCAATCGGTTGCCAAGCTTCTTTTCCTTTTGCTTCCATTTTAGCACGGCGCTGCTTCATCTCAACTTCATCCACCAACATATGAATGCTACGATTTGGAATATCAATTTCTATGATATCCCCTTCTTCCACCAACGCAATTTCTCCTCCTTCAGCAGCTTCTGGGGAAACGTGTCCTATCGAAAGCCCTGAACTTCCTCCTGAAAAACGTCCATCCGTAACAAGTGCACAAACCTTGCCCAATCCTTTAGATTTGAGATAACTTGTTGGATAAAGCATTTCTTGCATTCCAGGTCCACCACGTGGACCTTCATAACGGATTAAAACAATTTCACCTGTTTTAATCTTATCAGTTAATATAGCTGAAACCGCTGAATCTTGGCTTTCAAAAATTCTTGCCGGACCTTTAAAAGTTAAAATTGATTGATCAACGCCTGCTGTTTTTACAATGCAGCCATCTTTTGCAAGATTTCCATAAAGAACTGCCAATCCTCCATCTTGTGAATATGCATGTTTCCTATCGCGAATCACACCTTTTTCACGATCAAGATCAAGGGTCTCATAGCGACAAGATTGGCTAAAAGCTGTCTGTGTTGGAATACCACCAGGAGCAGCACGATAAAATGCAAGAACTGTTGGTTCATTAGTTTGTCTCACATTCCAATGGTAAAGAGCTTCTTGCATCGTTTTTGCGTGAACCGTATAAGTTGACGTATCAATGAGGCCCGCCGCATCGAGTTCGCCTAAAAGCCCCATAATACCACCAGCGCGATGAACATCTTCCATATGTACATTCGCAACAGCAGGAGCAACCTTACATAAAACAGGAACACGACGTGAAAGATGATCAATATCCGTCATAGTAAAATCCACCTCACCCTCTTGCGCCGCGGCTAAAAGATGCAGTACTGTATTGGTTGATCCCCCCATGGCAATATCAACTGTCATTGCATTTTCAAAAGCCTTGCGTGAAGCAATAGAGCGCGGCAAAACTGTTTCATCACCTTTTTCATAATAACGTTTAACCAATGAAACAATCTGTTTTCCAGCTTTTTCAAAAAGCATCCGTCGATCTGCATGTGTTGCTAACATTGATCCATTTCCGGGAAGCGAAAGCCCTAATGCTTCCGTTAAGCAATTCATGGAGTTGGCCGTAAACATTCCTGAACAAGAGCCACATGTAGGACAAGCAGCGCGCTCCATTGCAGCAACTTCTTCTTCTGAATTCTGTTCTGAAGCTGCTGCGACCATGGCATCAACTAAATCAACCGTTAGGTCTTGATCCTTCCATTTAATCTTACCTGCTTCCATAGGACCGCCTGAAACAAAGATTGTCGGAATATTCAACCGTAAAGCAGCCATTAACATACCAGGCGTAATTTTGTCACAATTAGAAATACAGACAAGTGCATCCGCACAATGTGCATTAACCATATACTCTACAGAATCAGCAATGATTTCACGTGAGGGCAAAGAATAGAGCATTCCATCGTGCCCCATAGCAATTCCATCATCTACAGCAATGGTATTAAATTCTTTCGCAACACCACCGGCAACTACTATCTGTTGTGCGACTAATTGCCCAAGATCTTTTAAATGGACATGCCCTGGTACAAATTGTGTAAAAGAATTCGCAATCGCAATAATGGGTTTACCAAAATCAGTATCTTTCATTCCTGTTGCACGCCAAAGCCCGCGGGCTCCTGCCATATTACGCCCGTGGGTCGATATTCTTGAACGGTAAGAAGGCATTATTTTTTTCCCCTCAAATAATTCCATTTTGCTTGTTGTGCTGTAACTTCATTATAAAAACAAGAGCTTTAATATTCAAAAGAGAAAAATACCTTATACTGAGGCATTTGAAGCACAAAATTAAAAACTCTGCGTAACCTTTTTCATAAAGCCTTTGTTTTTTATTACCTGTTAATCAACATCTAATCCCTGTGCAATTCCACGTTTGAGATAAATATCAAAACGCTTCAGTGTAGCACGAATTGTTCCAGATTTTTGTATGCCAGATTTTGTTAGTATATTGCATCTAGCTGTTTGCGTAATTTATGGAACAAGAAAACAGCCTAATTTGGAAAGAATATAAAGGCATCATGGTAAAAATCTCTCATCTCCTTACAATTCAGCTTTACACCTTTCAAAAGCATTCATAGCAATATCTTTTAAATAATGATGATGCATTATCTCATACTTTTATTTTTACACTTTTCAATGGAGTTACTCCCCTCAGGAAGAACAAAATACCCCAAACAAAATACGCTTGTATAGCCAATTCATGTACTCATTTTACAGAAACATTTTTCAATGCGCTCGAGCCCATTTTACGATAGCACCCATGAATGGTATAACAGCCCCCGTGAATAATATAAATCTATAGAGGACATCTTCACACTTATGAAGAAGTAAACTGACACCATCGTATATTTTTCTCATCCCCAATAGTGCAAACATCCTTGGTAATTAAGACAATTCACAAGAGATATTTTTATTCCTTTCTTCAAGTGTTTTTTATCCACACGACTCTGCCTGCTTATGACATACAAGCAAGTGACTTTAAATTGTTTCAATATAAGAGGACTTGAAATGAGAGAACCTTATGATATTCGGGTCTCTCATTTCAGTTGTAAAAAATTAATTATGAATATAAACCAACACTTATCTAATTATAACTCACATTATACCTTTTACGAAAAAACAGATAGAATTTATAAATAGTACAGCTTTTTCTCGTAAGGTAATCTAGTGCAGAGTTACAATTTGCAGTTCATGCTCATTGGCTCCAGCAAGGGCGATAGAGCGCTCATCGGATAAAATGATAGGATAACCTGTTTCACCAAAGAGAGCCCATATCGTAATGCCTGGGGTCATTGGTGGAAGATCAGGAAAGTTTTTAGCCAGATCATCTGTACAAACTTTTTTTAAATAGGCAATCTGTCCCGCATCAGAGTAGGATGTATTCTGAAACGACAAATTTTGTTTATGTTCTCCCATTTCACTGTTCCTTTATGCCTTAACTTTTATGACTCACCACTACTGACTTTAATTGGAATCTGTTTTATTTCTTTTTTTAATTTTGGTTGAAACAGATTAATTGATAAAAGACCATTTTTCAACTCGGCATTTGTAACATGCATCCCTTCCGCGAGAACAAAGGTTCGCTGGAATTGTCGCGCAGCTATACCGCGATATAAATATTGATGATTTTGATTGTCTGTTTGTTTACCATGAATAACCAATTGATTATCATCAAGCAAAATATTAAGATGGTTAATCTTAAATCCAGCAACAGCCAAAGTTATCCGGATATGATTTGCATCATCATTTTTATGCAAACGTTCAATGTTATAGGCTGGGTAAGCCTCATCAGCTTTACCGATACGTTGCAATATTTTTTCTACAGTTTCAAACCCTAAAAGAAAGGGATTGGAGAAAGGCGTCACATGTGTCATTCATGAGTATCCTCTTTAAAACGGCTTTACTTGACCAAACTCTATACAAAGTGTTCGCTGCATTCCTCTCATATGGCGAGCATGAATGATAACTTCAAGAGAAAAGATTTAAGAGAGTTCAATGCCTCAAAGTACCATAAAATTGTCAAAAGCGCGAAATTTATCTGGTATATTATATAATGAAAATGAAATTGCAGAAATATTTCGCCGTTTTTCTGTGCAACGTCCAGCGCCTAAGAGTGATCTTATCTATACAAATATTTTTACGCTTTTGGTTGCCGTTGTGCTTTCGGCTCAAGCGACAGATGTAAGCGTTAATAAAGCGACAAAAGAATTATTTCGCCTTGCTAATCAACCGGAAAAAATGGTTGCATTAGGAGAAGAAGGAATAGCACATCATATCCGTTCAATTGGTCTTTGGCGAGCAAAAGCACGCAATGTTTATGCACTTTGCAACTGTTTAATTGATCATTATGGCGGTCAAGTACCTGATACGCGTGAAGCACTTATGAGCCTTCCTGGAGTGGGACGCAAAACGGCTAATGTTGTTTTGAATGTTGCTTTTGGTCAGCCTACATTGGCAGTAGATACACATATTTTTCGCTTAAGCAATCGTCTTGGTTTAGCGCCTGGCAAAACACCAGAGATTGTTGAGAAAAAATTATTAAAGATTATACCAACCCATTATCTTCGTCATGCGCATCATTGGCTGATTTTACATGGACGCTATATTTGTCAAGCGCGTAAAGCACAATGTACGCAATGCATTATTGCCGATTTATGTAAAGCCGCAAGCAAAACAAATGCAATTCCAGCACCTTTGATTGAAGTTTAAGGCAATGGAGCGCCGATTTTTTTGTAATACAGTCTTGCTATTTTGTGTATACTAGCTTATGAAAACGCTTTCGAAGCCGCCCGGCAGGGCATGCCGTGGCTGTTTAAATGCTTGTTCAAGCGTTGGTCCGCTTGAGTGAATAAGATGTTTGATTGAATAAATTAATGTATGGAGTAGCAAAATGCCCAAGATGAAGACCAAATCATCCGCTAAAAAGCGGTTTAAAATCACTGCGTCAGGCAAAATTAAAGCAGCAGCTGCCGGTAAGCGCCACGGCATGATTAAGCGTTCGAATAAATTTATTCGCGATGCACGTGGAACAATGGTTTTGTGTGAACAAGATGCTAAAAAAGTCATTCAGCATTATTTGCCGAATGGTATTTAAACCTTGCGCTTTTGATTTTGAGGAGATTATAACATGGCACGTGTGAAAAGAGGTGTGACAGCACACGCTAAGCACAAAAAAGTTCTTAAACAGGCTGAAGGTTTTTACGGTCGTCGTAAAAATACCATTCGTGCGGCTAAAGCAGCAGTTGATCGTTCAAAGCAATACGCTTATCGTGATCGCAAAAATAGGAAACGTACTTTCCGTGCTTTGTGGATTCAGAGAATTAATGCCGCTGTTCGCGCAGAAGGTTTAACTTATGGACGTTTTATTGATGGCCTATCAAAAGCCGGTATTGAAGTTGATCGTAAGGTTCTTTCAGATATAGCAATCCATGAAGCAGAAGCATTTTCTACTTTAGTAGCTTCGGCAAAAAAGGCTTTGGAATATTTAAAAGATACAACACCTAATGCTTTGGAAAGTGCTGTCAAGTAAGCCAGTCGTGTTCTCTTAAAGCATTTATTTATTCGAGGTCCCGTGCTGGCTGTTGCGAGTACGGGTTTTTTTATTAAAAATAGGCAAAAATATGAACGATATTGAGCGTCTGGAACAAGAGATTTGTTTAGCCTTAGAGGCAGCGGATGATGAACAGGCACTTGAAACAGTGCGTATTGCAGCATTGGGTAAAAAAGGTAGCATCTCTGAAAAATTAAAAGCATTAGGAAAGATGGATGCTAGCGAGCGTCATAAAGTTGGACCAGTTCTTAATGGATTAAAAAGTCGTATTTTAGAATTATGGGCGCAAAAGCGTGATCTTCTGAAAAGACAGGCAATGGATGCCCGTCTTTCTCGTGAAACGGTTGATATTACCTTGCCTGTTCGCTCTTCACCTATAGAACGGGGACGTATTCATCCTATTTCACAAGTGATTGAGGAAATTATTGCCATTTATACGAAGTTGGGTTTTTCTCTTGCAGAAGGGCCTGATATTGAAACAGATTATTATAATTTTACGGCATTGAACTTTCCTGAAGGGCATCCAGCACGCGAAATGCATGATACCTTCTTTTTTGATGTCGATAAAATGGGAGAACGCAAATTATTGCGAACCCATACATCACCTGTGCAAATTCGCACACTGGAAAAACAACAAGCACCGATACGGATCATTATTCCTGGAAAAACTTATCGCATGGATTCGGATGCGACGCATTCACCTATGTTCCATCAGCTAGAAGGTCTTGTCATTGATAAAACCTCCACCATTGCCCATATGATGTGGCTACATGAAACCTTTTGCAAAGAATTTTTTGAAGTTCCCTCTGTAAAAATGCGTTTTCGTCCCTCTTTTTTTCCTTTTACCGAACCATCTATGGAAGTGGATATTCAATGTGATCGTTCTGGTTCAGAAGTAAAGTTCGGAGAAGGAAAGGATTGGTTGGAAATTTTAGGATGCGGAATGGTGCATCCTCATGTGTTGAAAAATGTTGGTTTAGATCCCGATGAATATCAAGGCTTTGCATGGGGAATGGGCATTGATCGTATTGCCATGTTGAAATACGGCATGCCTGATTTACGAGCTTTTTTTGATGCTGATCTGCGTTGGTTAGACCATTACGGCTTTCGTTGCTTTGATATGCCTGCTTTTTTTCCTAATAGAAATGTGTGAGCTTAATCATGGCTTTCATATGAGGTTTTAAAATGAAATTTACATTATCGTGGTTAAAAGATCATTTAGAGACAAATGCATCTTTGGATGAAATTTGTGAGAAACTAACAGCTATAGGTCTTGAAGTTGATCACGTTGATGATCGGTCTTCTTTAAAAGGGTTTGTGATTGCAAAAGTTTTAACAGCAATAAAGCATCCTGATGCAGATAAACTCCAGATTCTGTCAGTCGATACGGGAACTTCTATACCCGTTCAAGTTGTCTGTGGAGCACCAAATGCGCGTGCAGGCCTTGTTGGTGTTCTTGCGTTACCAGGCACTTATATTTCAGGACTCGATGTGACATTATCTGTAGGAAAAATCCGCGGTGTTGAAAGTTTTGGGATGATGTGTTCGCAAGCGGAGCTTGAATTATCAAATGAACATGACGGAATTATCGAGCTTCCAGAAGATGCACCTATTGGAGATTCATTTGCAGCTTATGCTGGTTTAGATGATCCGATCATTGATATTGGTTTGACCCCCAATCGCTCTGATTGTACAGGTGTTCGCGGTATTGCCCGTGATCTTGCTGCCGCTGGAATGGGAAAATTAAAAGAATTATCCTTGTCAAAATTTGAACCTTCCTTTGAAACACCTATCGATGTTTCATTAGATTTTTCGCAAGATTCATCATTATGTTTAGGTTTTGCTTGGCGCGAAGTGCGCAATGTTCAAAATGGTGCATCACCACAGTGGATGCAACAGCGTTTGAATGCAATTGGTTTGAGACCGATTAATGCGCTTGTTGATATGACCAATTACATAAGTTTTGACCTTGGCCGTCCACTCCATGTTTTTGATGCAGATAAAATTAAAGGTAATTTGTGTGTACGTTGTGCTCGTGAGGGAGAACAGCTTCAAGCACTGAACGGAAAAATCTATCATTTGGGCGCTAAGAATTGTGTCATTGCAGATGAAGAGGGGGTTGTTTCGATTGCCGGTATCATGGGCGGTGAAAGAACAAGTTGTGATGAAACAACACATCGCGTTATTATTGAATCGGCGCTTTGGGATGCACAAAGCATTGCACAAACAGGAAGAGCATTAGGTCTTATCAGTGATGCACGTTATCGATTTGAACGAGGTGTTGATCCGGCTTTTATAGAAACAGGGCTTGAAATAGCAACAGAATTGGTCTTACGTTTTTGTGGTGGTGAAGTATCTAAAAAGAGGAGGGTTGGCTATCAGCCGCAAGAAACCAAACAGATCGCTTTTCCTTTTTCTGAAATTAAACGTTTAACAAATTTGGAAATAGAGCCTGAAAAAGTCATCTCTATTTTAACAAAACTTGGATTTTTCGTTGAAGGAAAAAGAGATGTCGTTACGGTAAAAGTACCATCATGGCGCCCTGATATTATGGGTAAAGCCGATTTGGTGGAAGAAGTCATGAGGATTTATGGGTTAGATAAAATTAAACCTATTCCTTTGGAAAACTTCGCAGAAGGAAAAGATCAAATTTTAAAATACGCACAAATCCGTTCACGTGCTACACGTTTGGCTTTAGTTCAACGTGGTATGAAAGAAGCGATAACGTGGTCTTTTATTTCTGAAAATCAAGCTCTTGCTTTTGGAGGAGGTCAAGAAGAGCTTAAATTGGTCAATCCTATTGCTGCTGATATGTCAGTGATGCGTCCTTCTCTTTTACCTGGTTTGATTATGGCGGCACAGAGAAATGCTGATCGTGGTTTTTCCGATCTTGCTTTGTTTGAAGTTTCCAGTATTTATGAAGGTGATACCCCTGATAAACAGCACCGTGTTGTTAGCGGGATCCGTCGCGGAACAGAGCAATTTAAAGGAGCTGGGCGTTTTTGGAATGGAAATGCAACCATTGTTGATGTTTTTGATGCCAAAGCAGATGCTTTAGCTGTTTTAGAATCATGTGATATGGATGTCGGAAAGGTGCAGATTGAAGCTGGGGCGCCTGATTGGTATCATCCTGGTCGTTCAGGTGTCATAAAACTTGGATCAAAGATTATTCTTGGTTTTTTTGGTGTTTTTCATCCTGCCACATTAGAAAAGTTAGATGTCAGTGGCCCTTTATGCGGCTTTGAAATTTTTCTAGATCAAATTCCAGAATCAAAGAAAAAAACGACCAAAAGCCGTCCTCCTTTGAAACTCTCACCTTTGCAAATGGTGCGGCGTGATTTTGCCTTTATAGCGGATAAAACTGTTGCCTCTTCTCTTATTATTCGTGCAGCAAGTGGAGCCGATAAAAAACTTATTCATTCAGTGCAGATTTTTGATATTTTTGAAGATTCAAGCTTTGGTGAAGATAAAAAATCTGTTGCGATTGAAGTAACTATTCAGCCCATAGAACGGACTCTAACAGATGAAGACTTAGAAAAACTTGCCTTAAAGATCGTAGAGAATGTTACTAAAATGACAGGTGCATATTTGCGCAGCTGAGTATTCTCATTTTTTATGAGATATTTTACATGAAATGGAAGCATTTTTGAGTGCTCCCTTTTTGTTTGGCGTTCAAGAGCTAAAGAGCTTCTTGAAAGAGGGTTTCCTTACAAAAAAACAGGCTGCTTAAATCATCAATTTTTTCAAAATGAAAAAAGCTGTTTTAAACATCTTGAAAAGTTATTTTTTCTCTTAATCCTTCATTGCAAACGTAAAAAATAACTGTTATTGCTAAATGATAATGCAAATTATTTGCAATAAAAGAAGGCATATAAAGGAAAGAGAGAATCAATGAACTTAAGAACGTTTTTCACCATAGTTTTTGGAAGTGTTATTTTTTTTACACCCAATTTTGCTTTGTGTGCTGGTAAATTTAAAGCTGTTACGACATTCACTATCATTGCTGATATGGCGCGCAATGTAGCAGGTGATGCCGCTGATGTTGAATCCATTACAAAACCAGGTGCGGAAATTCATGAATATCAACCCACCCCTCGCGACCTTATGCGTGCTCAGGGAGCTAACCTTGTATTGTGGAATGGATTAGAGTTAGAGCTTTGGTTTGAAAAGTTTTTTCAAAATATCAAGGATGTTCCAAGTGTTGTTGTTTCAAAAGGTATTGTACCCATTAAAATTGGTGATGGCCCCTTTAGCGGTAAACCCAATCCTCATGCGTGGATGTCACCGACCTCTGCTTTGATTTACGTTGATAATATTTGCGATGCATTTGTAAAATATGATCCTGAACATGCTGCTATTTATAAAGAGAATGCTGAAATTTATAAACAGAAAATTCGTGCAACGATTGATCCAATTAAGGCTGAATTAGAAGCCGTACCGCAAGATAAACGTTGGCTTGTAACCAGTGAAGGGGCTTTTAGCTATTTGGCGCGTGATTTTGGTCTAAAAGAACTTTATTTATGGCCCATTAATGCTGACCAACAAGGAACACCACAGCAGGTCAAGCATGTTATTGACATGGTTCGCAAATACAACATTCATGCAGTTTTTTCTGAAAGCACTATTTCCCCTGCGCCTGCTAAGCAGGTTGCCAGAGAAACAGGGGCTAAATACGGTGGTGTTCTTTATGTTGATTCTTTAAGTGAGAAAAATGGTGAGGTACCTACTTATATTGATTTATTACGTGTCACGAGTGGGCGTATTAGCAATGCTTTATTAGAGGGAGTAAAAAGCCAATGACGGAATGTGGAATATTTGCCCAAGGAGTAACGGTAACTTATCGTAATGGACATACAGCTTTACGCGAAGTGAATTTTGAAAGTCCAAAGGGTTCTATTACGGCATTAGTTGGTGTTAATGGATCCGGTAAGTCAACGTTATTTAAAGCGATTATGGGGTTTGTACGCCCCTCAAAGGGGAAAATTCGCATGTTTGATTTGCCCGTTGATATAGCTTTGAAAAAAAACCTCATTGCTTATGTTCCTCAAAGTGAAGATGTTGATTGGAATTTTCCTGTCTTGGTTGAAGATGTTGTATTGATGGGGCGGTATGGTCACATGAATTTCTTTCGCTATGCCCGTACACAAGATTATGAAGCCGTTCGTATTGCCTTAGAACGCGTTGATATGTTGGCTTTTGCCAAGCGCCAGATTGGAGAACTTTCTGGTGGACAGAAAAAGCGTGTTTTCCTAGCGCGCGCTCTTGCACAGAAAGCAAAAGCTATTTTATTAGATGAACCGTTTACAGGGGTTGACGTTACAACAGAAGATAAAATCATTGCTTTGTTACAAGATCTTCGTAACGAAGGAGCAGTGATCTTGGTTTCAACTCACAATTTGGGGTCTGTTCGCGAATTTTGTGATCATACAGTTTTAATAAAAGGAACCGTTTTAGCTTCTGGGTTAACAGAAAAAATCTTTACAAAGGAAAATCTGGAGAAAACTTTTGGAGGGTCTTTGCACCACCATATTTTTGATCTTCAAAGCACAAAAAAAAATGATGTTTTCATGAGAAGAAAGCAATCTGCAGTTTGTGAAGATATTGAAAAAGTGGAGCACGTTGCATGATTTCTTGGTTGCTTGAACCACTGAGCTATCAATATATGGTGAATGCAATGTGGGTTTCTGGGTTAGTTGGGTGTGTTTGTGCCTTTCTTTCGGCTTTTTTGATGTTAAAAGGTTGGTCATTGATTGGTGATGCTCTTTCCCATTCGATTGTTCCTGGTGTAGCAGGAGCTTACCTTTTAGGGTTACCTTTTTCACTCGGCGCTTTTTTTTCTGGTGGTCTTGCAGCAGCAGCAATGCTCTTTTTTAACCACCGGACAAAGCTTAAAGAAGATACTATTATTGGGCTCATTTTTTCTTCCTTTTTTGCCTTTGGATTGTTTCTCAAATCATTAAAACCAATGGCTGTTAATATTGATACGATTGTTTTGGGAAATATTTTAGCAGTTAGTTCAACAGATATTCTACAATTGGCTTTTATCGGCTTTTTTTCTTTGCTTATATTGCTTTTGAAATGGAAAGATCTTCTTGTTTCGTTATTTGATGAAACGCATGCGCATGCCATTGGATTAAACGTAAAGTTTTTAAAAATTCTCTTTTTCACATTGCTTGCCGCTTGTACTGTTGCTGCTATGCAAACTGTTGGAGCGTTCTTGGTCATTTGTCTTGTTGTGACACCTGGGGCAACAGCCTATCTTTTAAGTGATCGTTTCGTGAACATCTTGGTTATTGCAGTTGTAATTGGAACATTCACGAGTGTCTTGGGTGTTTATGTGAGTTATTTTTTGAATGCACAAACGGGGGGGGTTGTTGTGCTTTTTCAAGCATCTTTATTTGTTTTGGCTTTTATTTTTGCTCCTAAACATGGGTATATTGCTGCGCGCTTACGCATAAATGCAGCAAAAAAGGATGTAATATTATCATGATTGATCAATTACTGCTTCCGTTTCAGTTTTCTTTTATGCTTAAAGGTATGCTTATTGTCATGATTCTTTCTATTCCCATGGCGATGCTTTCCTGTTTTCTCATTTTGAAAGGATGGGCACTGTTAGGCGATGCCATTTCTCATGCAGTTTTTCCAGGTGTTGTTGTTGGTTATATGACAACACCATGGGTAATCGCATTTTTAACTTCTTTGCCATTTGCTTGGTTTCAGCATATGCGTCCAGAGAATATTACAATGACTTTGATTACTTGCGGTGCTTTTGTTGCAGGAATGGTGTGTGCACTATTAACGGGTTTTTTAGGGAGCAATAGCCGTATCAAGCAGGACACGGTGATGGGGGTAGTCTTTTCTTCGATGTTTGGTTTGGGACTTGTTTTAGCCACGTCTATTTATAGTAGCTTAGATTTGAATCATATTCTATTTGGTAATCTCTTGGGTGTTAATTGGCTTGACATCACGCAGACGGCGATCATTTCTGCTGTTGTCACTTTTATTTTAGCAGCAAAATGGCGCGACTTTATGCTGTATATTTTTGATACAGTTCAAGGACATGCAATGGGGTTACCAATATCTCTACTCCACTACACCCTTCTAACGATGATTTCTCTTACAATTGTTGCGGCTTTGAAAGCTGTAGGTATCGTGCTCGTTATTTCTTTACTGATAGCACCAGGAGCAATTGCCTATCTTGTTACAAAGCGGTTTTCTTTTATGTTAATAATCGCGATACTTGTTGCAGCTTTTTCTGGTTTTTTAGGGATTTATCTCAGCTTATTTCTCGGCTCTGATTCTGCTTCCACAATTGTGTTGATCTTGACGTTGATTTTTATGGCTATTTTAATGATGATTTTCTTTCGTCGAAACACAGCTCAAGAAGTTTGAAGGTATTAGAATTCATGCATATCAGCCATGCATTTTTATATATTGTTTCTCATGTTTATTTTAATTAGAGTTTGAAGTGCTAGGTTATTTTTCCTCCTAATGTCTAGCAGGTGAATGCAGTATATCTTCTCCCCCCCCCCCAACGCTGCATTCTTAATTAAGAGGCTGCATTGATTTATTCTGCAGCCTTTTTATTTTTTTGTTTTTTAAAATCTCTTCTTTTTTCTTGAAATCATTTAAACTGATTATCATATTGCGTAAGCTATTCGGTATTTTCGAGGAACTTATAACAGCAAAGACGCTTACGCATGAAGGGGTAGAGCGTTATTGTGCACTCAAACATGTAAACAGAAAAAACAGATACAATGTTTTGTATAAGATTTTGCGTAGAGGAAAATAGTACGAGAGAATGAAAAAAGGTTTGAAGATATCTCACCCTTTGCGTATCTGCTATTATATAGCAGGATGGGCGATGGTTATATTAGGTATTATCGGTGTCGTATTGCCTATTATGCCAACTGTGCCTTTTTTGTTGGTTGCCTCATGGTGTTTTACACGTTCTTCTCCACGTTTTCATCAATGGTTGAATAATCATCGTATTTTTGGCCCCCCTATTAAGCGATGGGAAGAAAAAAAAGCAATCTCTCCATTCATTAAAGTTTTTGCAGTGGTGAGTATGATAGGAGGATTTTTATCCTTTTTCGTAATGGTACACCCCCCTTTATGGATTTCCTTACTTGTTGCGGTTATATTATTGCTGATTGCTATTTATATTGTAACACGTCCATCTTCATAATGATAGAAAAGGCTATATGCGACACTCTTTTTAGCTTCGACTTATTTGTAAAAACTATGAGGACTTTTAAGTTGTGAGTATAAGCTCTCTATATTCAAAATGCATATGAAATAGCAAGCTTTTTGAAGGCAATTAATTAATAATATGTTTGTGAAATAATTTTTATGAACAAAGAAGACTGTTTACAAACACTTAAAATGTTCTCATTTGGTAAACAATGATAAATCACATTCATGGAAAAAAGTCATTATTTTTGTAAGGTATATTTGTATGAATCTCTATATATATACATCATTGAGAAATCATTGATATGATAGCTATTTCTTTCTAAAAAACATTTCGTTTGTTTTCATATTTTTTAATGAGGATATAATACAAAGCTTACTAAACACTATCATTTTTATACTTATACAATTAAGAAGCCGGTCTATTATATCAATTTTTAATGTTACATCTGTTCTTAGCTTAAGAATAATTCATAAGAAACAACAGAGTTTTTCAAATGGTTTTATGCATACACGCATTCTTATTATAATATGCGAATAAGTAAATTCTCTGTCTTTGTATAAAACTTATTCGAAATAAAAATATTATTGCATTCTCTGTTTTTAATGAGGTCATGCCCCTCACGTAAAACAAAAGGTCTCCCAAATCATGTTATCTACACATTTATTTTAATGAAACATTTCTCAACGTTTTACTCATTTCATGATAGAAGACCATACATGGTATAAAGTAAAATCTCCTGTAAAGTGTATAAAATCTATTTGAGCACCATTATCCTTGCCTTGCAAAATGCACACCAATAGCCACCATGCTATTTGTCATCCTCCAATGTTGCCTTACCAAGGCCTAATGTTGCAATTGTAGCTTGTCATCTGGTTTTTTATACTTTGATACTAGGTTTTGTACCTATTTATTTTTTTCAAAGAGTTTTAAAGGTGTTCTCAAAAGGTTTTCAAAGCCTTTTCTCATTTTTACTATGAAAACGCACTTTTTTCTGATTTTCAGTAATTTTTGCAATTTTAGGTGCCAAAATCTATTTTAACAGAACGCGCATTTAATGGTAAAAACTGTACATAAAAACAACAAATTACCACGTATTCCTACTTAATCCCACCTCTTCCCACTTAGTACAAAACCTACTGTCAAACTACAACAATAACCTTTAAAACTTAAAAACCTTCATACATGCAAGGAGATGAGTATGCTTGATTTAATAGGGTTGAAATGAGAAAAGTTTATGATATTCGTGCGCACTCATTCAACATGAAAAATGATAGTATCTTGTTATGCCGTATAACACCGTTATTTATGACAATGATATAATAAGGAAGCCTCCTTGGCTAAACTTCCCTAGCACGTTAAGTATTTTTTTAATGCGTAATAAATATTTTTAAGTCTTATCTGTCGATCCTTATGTAAGTGAAGCGTATGCATGGTAGGCCAAGTAGAATCTGCTTAAAAAAACAGCCGAACTATTTACAGATCAGCAAAGGTTCAGAATCCTCATCCTTAGAGTAGAACAAAAATCAATCTTATAAACAATATGATGAGTCAATATACTTATTTTAAAGAACCTGAAACTACATCTTTATGGGTCTAGCAATTCGCTTTTTATTACCAAAAAAATCGAGATAACGTTGTACCTCTTTTGAATCACCAATCGTTTTTTCAGGATTATCTGAAAGTTTTACGGCTGGTCGACCATTGGCATAGGTCACCTTACAAACAAGGGAAAGAGCATCAAGGGTTTCGATTTCCTGAGGTGCACAACCTGTAAAGTCATTGGTAAGATCCGTGCCCCATCCAAAACTCATGCGCACTCTACCATGGAAATGATTATAGGTTTTTTCAATTGTATTGACATCAAGAGCATCAGAAAAAATTAAGAGTTTTTCGCGCGGATCTTTTCCTTTTTCTTTCCACCATTGAATAATACGTTCACCACCTTCAATAGGAGGTGCACTATCAGGTCTAAAACCCGTCCAATCAGCGACCCAATCTGGAGCATTGCATAAAAATGTTTCTGTACCAAAGGTATCAGGTAAAACAATAAGAAGATTTCCACCATAATAACGATTCCAGTCTTGCAAGACTTGATATGGAGCTCTGCGTAATTCATCGTCGTTGTTGCTAAGAGCAGCAATGACCATGGGCAATTCATGTGCATTGGTCCCAAGAGCTTCTAAATCTGTATCCATGGCAAGAAGGACATTAGAAGTTCCCGTAAAAGAATTACCAATGCCTTCTTTTAATGCTTCCACACACCAGCGCTGCCATAAAAAAGAATGGCGACGCCTTGTCCCAAAGTCAGATATTTTAATATCAGGCAATTTTTTGAGACGTTCAACCTTATTCCACACTTTTGCTTTAGCACGCGCATAAAGGACATCAAGAGCAAAACGATCTAGTTTTTTGAGAGCTGCACGTGAACGTAATTCACTGATGATAGCAAGGGCTGGAATTTCCCACATAGAGCTATGAGCCCACGAACCATAAAAATGAAGAATATACTGGCCATCTTTACAGGTTAGTTCATATTCTGGAAGTTGAAAATTCTCAAGCCACTGAAGAAAATCCGGTTCAAAAATTTGTTTGCGTCCATAAAATGTATTACCAGCAAGCCAGATCATTTCTTTTTTTGTAAAGCGCAAACTAAGAGCATGGTCAAGTTGAGCACGTAATTCACTCTCATCAATATCATCGGCAAGACGTATTGTTTTAGAGCGATTTATGAGGGAAAAAGTAACATTAACATTAGGATACAACCCCCAAATCATCTGTACCATAAGAAGCTTATAGAAATCCGTATCGAGAAGTGAACGAATAATGGGATCAAGTTTCCAGGTATGATTGTAAACACGTCGAGCAATATCCGGATGATTCATAACCTTTTTCTTTCAGTTTCATAAAATCTAAAATATTATGCACCAACACGGACAATATAGGCGGTGCAAGGACTATAACAACTTTACCGTTTTGGGCAAGAATAAAAAATTCTGCTCTCTTTTTTCATCTTTCATCTTTAAAATTTGACAATACGTATAATTTCATGCTGACCTGTTTTTTTTAGCTTTATCCCTGTATGAACTTCGGCATATTCTTTGCCATTAACATGGAGCATATTTTTAGGCCCCCATTTTACTTTAATGATATAAACAGCATCATAAAATTTCATTGTTACTTCATATTTTGGCCAAATAGAGGGTAAATATGGCTGTAAAAACAACAGATCTCCTTGACGCTGTATTCCAAGAATAGCTTGTGTTGCGGCACTATAAAACCAACCGGCTGAGCCGGTATACCATGTCCAACCACCTTGACCACATCGTGGTTCAACAGAATAAATATCTGCGGCCATCACATAAGGTTCGACACGATAAGTTTCAGGATCTTGTCCATGAGTAATGGGATTTATCATAGAAAATAAAGCATAAGCTTTATCGTTTTGCCCCATTTTTGCCAATGCTAAAATACTCCAAATAGCACCATGCGTATATTGACCACCATTTTCTCGGATTCCTGGAGGATAACCTTTTATATAACCGGGCTCGAGTGTACTTTTATCAAAAGGTGGCCAAAAAAGGCGAACGAGTCCGCCTTTTTTATCATAGAGACGTTCCAACATTGATGTCATTGCTTGCTTTTGACGTTCAGGCGATGCCATTTGAGAAATGACAGCCCAAGATTGAGCAATGGTATCAATTTGGCATTCATCATTGATTTTAGAGCCTAGAGGTGTTCCATCATCAAAATAACCACGTCGATACCAAGCACCATCCCAACCGTTTTCTTCTAGGGATTTTGTTAAGCGTTCAAGGTATGCACTCCATATTTGCATATGGCTGTTATCACCACGTTTTTTGGCCAAAGGAATAAATGCTTGTAGCGTGCTCCCAAGAAACCATCCTAACCAAGTGCTTTCACCTTTTCCTTCTACACCTACTAAATTCATACCATCATTCCAATCCCCACCTAAAATAAGAGGGAGCCCATGGGGTCCACAACGTTCAATGGCAAGGTCTAAAGCTAAAGCACAATGTTCATAAATTGTTGCAACCTTTGAGGATTGAGTGGGTTGAAAATAAGCATCCTGTTGCCCACTTTTGAGAACATCGCCTTCAATAAAAGGAATGAGCGTATCAAGAAAGGCGTCATCGCCAGTGGTATTGACATAAAAAGCTGTTGCATATGCAAGCCAAACGATATCATCAGAAATGTATGTGCGAATACCAGCATTTGTATCGGGTAACCACCAATGTTGCACATCCCCTTCAAGAAATTGGTGCGCAGCGGCGTTTAACAGTTGTTCACGTGCCAGTTGTGGTTCCAGCAATAATAAAGATAAGCTATCTTGTAACTGGTCACGGAAGCCAAATGCACCACTCGCTTGGTAAAATCCTGCGCGTGCCATGATACGGCATGCATAGGTCTGATAAGGGAGCCAATGATTGACCATAATATCAAAAGAGGGATCCGGTGTTTTAACTTGAAAAGGAGAAACAAAATTACTCCATTGCTGTTTTTGTTTTGTGAGCAGAATTTCAAAATCACTTGCACGTACTTGATTGAGTAATTTTTCAGCTTCTTGTCTATTTTCAGCACTGCCAAGATAGAAGATGATTTCTCTTGTTTGCCCTGGTTGAAGATCAACATCATAGGCGAATGCTGAACAAGGATCACATCCTGCTTCAATGGTATTCGAAAGAGCACCGGCTTTACGGATCGCAGTTGGATGTGTTACGGTTCCCGTTGCACCAATAAATTCAGCACGATCGGTTGTGGTGCTGGTTGGCATTTCAGATGCCGATAAAAATGTGACTTGTTGAAATTTTTCAATGTGATAAGGATTTTGAATAAAATGTACTCCCCTTTTGTCCTCATAAGAGGAAATAATGAAGGGGACATATTTTGTACGGGTATTTCCCAAAACCCATTCAACGTAATTATAAAGGCGTAAACTGCGTGGTTTTTTCCCTTCGTTTGTGAGGGTAAGACGTGAAAAGCGAACTGGTTTTTCCGGATCGAGTGTATGAGTCAGTTCTAATGCAATTTCTGAATGTGTCGATTTAAAAGTTGAAAATCCAAAACCATGACAAGCCTCATAGACAACATTTTCATCACACTCTACAGCAGAAACGGGTGAAAAACGTTTTAAAGACTGGCGATCAACCAGATAAAGCGCTTCTCCTGGCCGGTTAGACGTTGGATCATTTGTCCAAGGAGTTAATTTATAATCGCGGCTATTGTTAACCCAAGTAAAAATTGCACCTTCAGCAGAGACATGAAAACCAAATTTGTGATTAGCGATGACATTAATCCACGGGCGCGGTGTAGTTGTACGTCCATGAAGACGTATTACATAATGGTTATACTGGTTAAAACCACCGTAACCATTCCAATATTTTAGATCTTCTCCATTTATGGGAAAAGAGGATGGTTTTTGTTGGCTAATAAGACCAATGAAAGCAAAAAAATTTTGTTCAGTTTGTGTTGTAACTTGCCTTCCTTCGTTATATTTTTGAAAATCTAATTGATCATGAAATTCATGATAATTTTTATGAATTGTAAGATCAAAATCACTCTTATCAAGCCGTTTAAGCTGTTCAGATAAAGAGCCATTTTGGGCATCAAGAACGATGCGCGCTGATGCAAGAAGCGTTTTAAAACTTTGTTCATTTATTTTGTCACGCTGAAGCATGAAAATATGTTGGCGTTCATCTGCTTCTTGTGCGTGGTGTCGATAAGATTCACAGACCCATTCAAGAGCCCGTTGTGTATTTTGTATATAGGAAAATGCTTGTTCATTGAGAATCACCAAATCAACGATGAGTCCGCGCATACGCCAATATTCGTGTGCTTTAAGGAGCTCACGCAGTACAGAGATATTTCCCTCATTATTTAATCTAAGGAGACAAAGTGGATTGTCCCCTGAAATGGACATAGGCCAAAGATCAGACTGTTTTCCAAGCGTTTTTGCTAATATTTCAGGAGAAAGACGCCATATTCGATCAAGGTAGATAAGCGATGTGGCATATTTTTGATAGACAATAGCTTCTTTAGGCTGGGTTCCACTTTGATATAGTGCAACTTGTGAGCGTGTCCATGCTCTTGAAAGTTCTTTTTGAAACATATCGGGTTGTCGATAATGTTTAATATGATTATACAGCGCTTCTTTTGTATGAGCAGCAAAAGTCCAAAAAATAAGTTCTGCTTTTCCATATGCTGAAATTTTTATACGGCATCGCAATGACATAATAGGATCAAGAACACAACCTTGACTATTACTAAAACGAGCATTTTGGTCAAATGCAGCGGGACGATGAATGGATCGACCCCGCCCAATAAACAGAGAACGATCCGTTTCAGCTTCTGTCTCTTGGAGAATATCTGTTGTACTGGAGACAAAATGAGTAACATAGATTTCAGGATCGCTAGGTGAGCGTTTGCGCCTTTGGGCAAAAATTGTTTTACCTTCCTCAGCAATTTCTGTCTCTATAAACATACGGGAAAAAACAGGATGAGCTTGGTCTGTATCCATTGTGGCAAGCGCTAATTCACCATAAGAAGTCACTTCAATGAGGCGATCTTTATTTGTCGTATTCATCAGTTGAATACGTCTACCTTCGCCACATCCTTCAGATGTAATAAGACACTCAAGTGTTGATTTTATACCGTCAACCATTTTTGTATATTCAGCCTTTTCATCTGTAAAAATGCTGACAGCTTCTTCTTCAATAACACGTGTTGGCTCACTAGTAACAGACCACCACCGTCCACTATGCGTATCGCGTAAGAAGAATAAAGTACCTTGTTGATCTTCTGTTGCATCAGGAATAAAGCGCGTAATCGCATAATCGTGCCACCGACTGTAACCAGAACCATTCGCTGTTAACATGGTAAAATAAAAGCCATTAGACAAAAGTAACGTTGCTCGTGGTTTGAGCAACGGGTTTGTAATAATGCGCAACGGAGCAGCGTCAAATGCTTGAGACTTATTGCGCATGCGATTAACAGCTTTGGTATGGATAATAGGAATGAGATGGGGCGCCCTTTCCTGTAACAGAAATTGCGTTGCTTCAATAACGGGATCACGATGAAAACGATCACGCATTCGCCCTTGAAAGATAACATTGTTAAGAGCAAGGATAGACATGCCATGATGGTGCGCATAATAATTGCGTACAACAGCGTATTTTTCCCCTGTTTTCACGCGTGAAGGGGTAAAATCGACAGAGTCATAATAACCATATGTTCCTAAAGCTCCAAGATCACGGAGTCGTTTTAAATTAGCGACAGCGCAAGCAGGAGCATATTGTGCCGCTAGAAGGCTGGCATAGGGAGCAATGACAGCATTGCGTGAAAGACCACGTTGGAGTCCGAGATTTGGAACACCAAAATGAGCGTATTGGTAATTCATTAAATGATCGCGAGCGTTAAATGCGGCCTCTGAAATACCCCATGGTAATTCCCGTTTATGGGCATATTGTATTTGACAACGAACAATCAATCGATTTGTTTGATCTAGGAGAGATCCTAAAGGTTCATGCATTACGAGAGATGGCATAAGATATTCGAACATCGATCCAGACCATGATAGGAGCGCACCTTTCCAACCTATGGGTACGAGGAGTCGACCAAGACGAAACCAATGTTTAAGTTTTATGTCTCCTTTTGCGATAGCAAAAAAACTTGCAAGACGTGCTTCTGAAGCAAGTAGATCATAACAATTTTCATCGAGTTTGTTTTCTTGAACACGATATCCAATGGATAAGAGATGCCGTTTAGGCTGTTCTAAAAAGTCAAATTTCATATCAAAGGCTATTTGCCGTGCCACTATCGCCAACCTGTTTAGTTTTTTACGTAATTTTTCAGTATCACAATGAGCAGTCGCATCATGATGATAAGCGTTACAGGTATCGATAAGGCATTTAGCCCAAGAAAGCGCACGAGCAGATTCTATCGTTTGAATTTTGTGGTCAAGTTCACTGACTAAGTGCACAATATCGTGGGCTGCATGTGAAAGGTCTATGATGTGAGAAGGAATCGTATTTTCTTGTTCTACAAAAGTGAAGACAGAGTCATGAAAACGAGTGATGTTTTCTTCGATTTTTTGACGTAACGAGCGTAAATTGGGTTGATGCTCTGGAATTTCTTTGACAGTTTCTTCAAGAATAGCAAGAACATCTGATAAGCCTTCTCGATCACTTTGAAAAAAAAGATGCGGTTTTTCAGCCCATTCACTTAAGGCAGAAGAGAGTGTTACCAAATGACCGGCAAGATTTCCTGAATCAACGGTTGATACATAAGTAGGTAAAAGAGGCCTGAGTGTATCCGTTTCATACCAATTATAGAGATGACCACGGAACTTTTCCATTTTTGTAAGAGAGCGTAATGTACATTCAATACGGGTAATGGTCTCTTCAAAACCAATCCAGCCAAAATCACGTGCAGCAATAATAGAAAGGAGATAAACGCCAATATTCGTAGGAGATGTACGTTGAGCAACAAGAGGTTCAGGATCTTCTTGAAAATTATCGGGAGGCAAATAGTTGTTTTGTGCATTAACAAAGGTTGCATAATAAAGCCATGTTCGCCGTGCAATAGAACGAAGTTTTTTTTCATCTTTTGAAGAAAGATCAAGGCTATCTTGAAAGGTTGAAGGTTGACTCACAATCCAAGCAATGAAGGGTGAAAAAAACCATGCTATCCCAAAAGGTAAAGCAATCAAGCTTGCAAAACTATCAGAAAAAAGAGCGACTGCTATAGTAAGGATACCAATAAGCGATGCTGGTGCCATTGTAAAAACATAGAAACGCAAACTATTGGGTATTGATTTTGTTGCGGCAGAAGTTTTCCATTCAAGAAGATGCCGTTTTGAAATCGTCATACGATAGAGTGTACGAACAATCGCATCGGTCATAAAATACGCCGAATAAGCAAAAAACGTTGTTTTAAGAAATATATCAGCGCTTGTAAGAGCAGTTCTGTTCCAAATTAATTGAAAATGTCCACGCAAAGAATGATCTATATTGGACGAGACAAGCGTTTTTAATACACATAGAATGGGTGAAATGAAGGAGCTAAACAACAAGAATATTTGCCAGACGATTGCACTCTTTAAAGGTAAAAAAGTCCATCCTGCAAATGCTGCGATTAACCACATAAGTGGAGTGAGAGAACGACGTAAATTATCCTGCATTTTCCAACGCGTCACAGAACTTATTTGACGGGGACAAAAAAGATAAGGCAAAAGTTGCCAATCACCGCGAATCCAGCGATGATAACGCATAACATCAATATTATAAGCGATTGGATAGTCTTCAATGACTTCTATGCTACTTACCAGAGCAGTACGAGCATAACCTCCTTCTAAGAGATCATGACTAAGAATAGTATTTTCTTTAATTTTGCCATCAAGTGCTTGTTCAAATGCATCAATATTATAAAGACCTTTACCGATAAAAGTGCCTTCCCCTAAAAGATCTTGATAAGTATCAGAAACAGCAAAAACATAAGGGTCAATGCCACGGTTGATAGAAAAAGCCCGTTGGAAAATTGATGTTGTTTTTCCTGTTGTAAGAGAAGGAATAATGCGTGGTTGTAAAATGCTATAGCCTTTTACAACCTTTCCACTTTGCGGATCAAAAATGGGATGATTAAGTGGATGGTTAAGCTTTCCAACAAGTTTCGCGACGCTTTCTGGAGTAAGACGTGTATCACAATCCAGCGTCATAACAAAACGGCAATCCATAGGAAGATGTGGATTGGGAGGATAAAAGCTTGTGTTTTTATCACCTCTTAAGAGCCGATTGAGTTCATGAAGTTTTCCTCGCTTTCGTTCCCATCCCATCCAACATTTTTCGCTTGTATTATAAAGGCGTCGGCGATGTAAAAGGAAAAAAAGAGGAAGTTTATCACTATGATAACGACTATTGAGTTTATCAATACTCTTTTGCGCATAGTGTAATAAATCAAGATCATCTTGCGTTTCTTTCAATGGAGCATCCACCCAATCTGTAATTAATGCAAAATGAATGGCACCTTTGGGATTAGAAAGATAGTGCACTTCAAGATTGCGCACTTGTTCATCAATATCATCGCGTGATGTAATCAAAGTAGGTACAACAACCATTGTCCGTGCATGTTTTGGAATACCTTCTTTATATTCATAACCAATGAGTTGTCTTGATGGGACAAACCACGAAACAACAGTGTTAAATAAAGCAAAAGCAGCATCGATAGCAGGAAAAAGCGCCAATACAGTAAAGCAAAAAGACATCCATTGTGTCATGCCAGATATTTGTAAAAGGACGTAAATTACAAGCAAAAAAGCGAGCGTCAGAAAAGAGACAGGAATGGCGATGACTCTCAATTTTGAGAAACAGGAAGCGCGCATCCATTTTATGAGAAAGGGCGGGATATATCCACAAGCCTTTTCAAATATGCCACGACCATCATCAACAAGGTACCACCCCACACAAGAATGATGAGGCATATCTTTAGAAGTGGAATTTGCCATTTCTACAACTTTATGTGCAATTTCCAGCTCACTAAGAGGTGAAAAGCGTGCAACTTTTTCAATGACTTGTCGATAAATATTGCGTGAGTGAGAATCAATTTCAGAAAAATCACTATTTTCACGCAAAATAGAATCGACACAACTCACTGTTTCAAACCATGCTGTCCAATCAACATCATCTATAGCTTTAAGAGCACAGATAATATTTCCCATGGTCACACCATCTGCTGCTTGTCGGGTATGTTCATCGGCTGTTGCAATCTCTAAGCTACTGCCTTGGCTTTCCAATTGCTTTTCAAGCCACGTTAATGCTACGGTTGAATCGACAGATGCACTGCGCAGGCGATAGAATAAATGTGCTGAAAAAGTTGGATCAACAGTAAATGGTTTATACTGCGTAAAAAGAGAGTGTAGATTTGTTTTATTTTCTACAAGAGAAATTTTATCAGCCACTTGACTAGCAAGATGGCGCAGATGTCGCGCTTTTTCGATACGTACTGAAAGACGACGGACATTTTCAATGAGCAGCATTTGCATAACAGAAGGAAGAGCCCACAATTCACCAATTGTGAGCGCACAAACTTCCTGAAATCCATTGATCATAGCAGTAAGTGTTTCTTGTGAAAAGCTGCTATCGGTATGCGCAATATAAAGCCAAGTTAAAGCAAAAATTCGTGGTATTCCCGCTTTGTGTGTAGAAAGAGGAAGTTGCTTTATGAAGGACTTGGGTAGATTACGACGTAGCTTTTGTATGGTTTTATCAATGGTGTAATGATTATCAATGAGCCATTGAGCAGACGGTGCGATAGTCTCATCATTTCGGGCAGCAAAATCACTGGTATGAAAAGCATGAAGAATACGTTTAGCATTTTCATTCAATCTCTTGCGAAAATCTTCTACTCCTTCATATTCAGGGAGTAAAATTTCTTTACCAGAAGCTATATCATGCCCTAAGTTATAAAGATCCTCCTGTATCTTATAAATTGCACGAAGAGGAAAATCCGTATTAATAAAGTGTTTTTTTTCTCTTTTTGAGAAAAAAAGCCCTTTATGAAAGATATTATGCACGTCATAATGTCCCATTGTTATTCAATTACATCGTTTTTTATTTAAATTGTAAGCATTTTATTTGAATAGTGAACCGTTAATAGACAAAAAACAAACTTTTTGTTTTTATTTGCAAGCATTTATAATTTTTGACGTAATAATTTAGAAAATAAGCAGACAATTTTTTTAGAAAATAAAAAGGTCACTCCTAAAATGAGTGACCTTAATAACACCGTCAACTTTAATGATTGATGATTAATCTTGCTCTTGTTTTTTCAAAGCTGCACCAAGAATATCTCCAAGAGAAGCACCTGAGTCTGTAGAACCATATTGTGCAACAGCTTCTTTTTCCTCTGCAATTTCTAAAGCTTTAATCGATACTGAAATTTTACGTGTTTTTTTATCAAATGCTGTGATACGAGCATCAACCTTTTGCCCAATTGCGAAACGCTCAGGACGTTGCTCATCACGATCACGCGCGAGATCAGCACGCCGAATGGTTGTCTCAAGATTGTGGTCAATCAATTTCACACCAATGTCATTGTCGTTAACAGCAATCACTTCGCATGTTACAACAACACCTTTTCGCAATTCGCCAGAAGCAGCCGCCTCTCCAACTTTATCGCTGGAAAGCTGCTTAATTCCAAGAGAAATGCGCTCTTTTTCAATGTCAACATCAAGGACCACAGCTTTAACGATATCGCCTTTATTGTAAGTATCAATGACTTGTTCACCAGGACGGTTCCAATCAAGATCAGACAAATGAACCATACCGTCAACATCGCCTTCAAGCCCAATAAACAGACCAAATTCTGTTTTATTTTTAACCTCTCCCTCAATTTGCGAATTGACAGGAAATTTATTAGCAAAAGCTTCCCATGGATTTTCAAATGTTTGCTTTAAGCCAAGAGAAATACGCCGTTTAGAAGGATCAATTTCAAGAACAACCACTTCTACTTCTTGTGATGTAGACAGAATTTTTCCAGGATGAACATTTTTCTTTGTCCAGCTCATTTCAGAAACATGGATCAGCCCTTCGATTCCTGGCTCAATTTCAACAAAACCACCGTAATCAGTAATGTTGGTAACAGCACCCGTAATTTTTTTACCAATCGGATACCGAACACTGATGCTTTCCCAAGGATCACTTTCAAGCTGTTTCATTCCAAGAGAAATACGATGCGTATCTTGATTAATGCGAATAATCTGAACTTTAATTGTTTGACCAATTGTGAGGACTTCAGATGGGTGGTTAACACGCCGCCATGCCATATCTGTAACGTGCAAGAGACCATCAATCCCACCAAGATCAACAAAGGCACCATAATCTGTGATATTTTTCACTACACCTTCAACGATTTGGTTTTCTTCAAGATTTTGTACAATTTCTGAACGTTGCTCGGCGCGACTTTCTTCTAAAACAGTACGACGTGAGACCACAATATTGCCACGACGACGATCCATCTTCAAAATTTCAAAGGACTGAGAATTATGCATGAGAGGTGAAACATCACGAATGGGACGAATATCAACTTGGCTGCGCGGCAAAAAAGCAACGGCACCATCAAGATCGACTGTAAAACCACCTTTTACTTGGCTAAAGATCACTCCATCAACGCGTGCACCAGCATTGAATTTTTCCTCCAAACGGACCCAACTTTCTTCGCGCCGTGCTTTTTCACGCGATAAAACAGCTTCACCCATCGCATTTTCAATGCGTTCAATGTAAACTTCAACTTCATCGCCAACTTGCAAAGAACCGTCTTTTGCTTTAGCTCCAAATTCTTTGAGAGGGATACGTCCTTCGACTTTAAGACCAGCATCAATAATGGCCATGTCTTTTTCGATTGCAATAACACGGCCTTTAACAACAGATCCTTCATTAAGATCATTGGTTTGAAAAGATTCTGTTAAAAGGGCTTCAAAATCCGCTGTTGTGGGATTGTATTGTGACATAAGAACTCCTAATATATACCTTTGTTATAAGGTATGAGCGCTAAGTTAGTGTTAACACGAGCAACTTCCCGCCTTTTTCCTTGAATAAAGGAAGAAAAGTTAGCGCTAGGCTGGAAGTCACCTTAACGAATTTATCCAATTATATGCATTTTTATGATTGGATCAATAAAACTACATGCAATTTCAAATGTTGCTTCTATACTCAATTCTGACGTATCAAGCAAGTGGGCGTTTTTTGCTGGTTTTAGTGGACTTTGTTTGCGCGTTATATCGCGACTGTCGCGCTGTTCTAGTTGAGCTAGGATTTCATGATAATTTGCTTGAACACCCTTTTTTAAAATCTCCTGGTAGCGACGTTTGGCGCGTGTTTGAACATTGGCTAGAACATAAAACTTGATATCGGCATCAGGACAAACAATAGTTCCGATATCACGCCCATCAAGCACACAGCCGGGCAAAACTTTAGCAAAGTTGCGTTGTTTTTCGACAAGAATTTTGCGTACAGCAGGGTTAATCGCTATTTTTGAAGCCGCCTCACCAAGTTCATGAGAAGAAAGAAAAGCAGGATTCAAGGTATTAAAATCAAGTTTTTTAGCATAAATAATAGCATTTTTTTCGTCATTAAGAGCTAAATTTTGCTGTAAAAGCGTATGAGCAACACTACGATAAGTAAGACCAGTATCGAGATAGCGAAGACGATAATATGCAGCAATTTTGCGTGCTAAGGTTCCTTTGCCTGAGGCTGCAGGTCCATCAATGGCAATAATAAAAGGCTTCAAGCGATTTTCCCCCCAAGTTGTTTTATAAAAGGAATAAACTCTGGAAAGCTCGTAGCGATCATTCGTTTATCATCAATGGTAACAGGTTTTTCTGACACAAGCCCAAAAATGAGAAAACACATAGCAATTCGATGATCAAGATGTGTGGAAACATGTCCACCACCCAAACCTTTGGCAGAACCTTTCCCATAAACAATAAGAAAATCTTGACCTTCTTCACAGTCTACGCAATTAATTTCGAGTCCTCGAGCAACAGCAGACAGTCGATCTGATTCTTTTACGCGCAATTCTTCAATTCCTAGCATCACTGTTTTGCCTTCTGCAAAAGCTGCTGCTACTGCCAAAGCAGGATATTCATCAATCATCGATGGAGCACGTTCTTTGGGCACCGTAACGCCTCTAAGGACCGATGATTTTATCCGTAGATCAGCAACATCCTCTCCACCTGTTTGACGTCGGTTCAAAAATTCAATTTGAGCACCCATTTCCCACAATGTTTCGATAAGTCCTATGCGAGAGTTATTTATCAAAACATTTTCAATGGTGATATCAGAGTCTTCTACAAGAAGGGCTGCGATAATTGGAAAAGCAGCAGAAGAAGGATCCCCCGGAATATGAATCGTTTGCCCCGTAAGATGGGGTTGACCATTAAGATGAATCAAACGCGCACCTTCATTATCTTTTTCTATTTCAAGTTGCGCGCCAAATGCTTTTAACATTTTTTCCGTATGATCTCGTGTCAAAACTGGTTCAATAACAGTTGTAATGCCGGCGGTATTGAGTCCAGCAAGCAGGATTGCTGATTTAATCTGGGAGGAAGCTATTGGAACACGGTAACGAATCGGATTAGCCATTTTCGGACCATAAAGCGTTAAAGGAAGGTGATCGTCGTGCGTTGCCTCAATTTCAACCCCCATGAAACGCAGTGGATCAAGGATACGTCCCATTGGACGCTTAGAGAGAGAATCATCACCAACAAAGGTTGTTTTCATATGATACGGGCCAACCATTCCCATAACCAAACGAGCACCTGTTCCAGCGTTTCCAAAGTCTAAAGGTTTTTGTGCAGCTAAAAGGCAACCATTTCCTGTTCCTCGTATGATCCAGAAATCATCTTTTTTAATAATACAGGCACCCATAGCTTGCATAGCAGCAGCTGTATTAAGTACATCAGCACTTTCAAGTAATCCATGAATATATGTCTCACCACTTGCTAATCCTCCCAATATAAGAGAGCGATGAGAGATTGATTTATCTCCTGGTATTTGAATTTTTCCAGAGAGACTACTTGATTTATAGGCGGTTATAGGGATTGCTTTTTGCATGAAAATTCTATTTAATTCTATCTAACTTTTATGAAATTGTGCATCCTTTAGCACATGCTTTAAAAGACGTCATGAAAAAATCATTGTGGAACAGTGTATTTATCTTTGACAAAGGCATTATTTTTCGATTAAGCACCATAAAATTTATCTTTTAATGGAATAATAGTTAATCAAAGAGGCACGGTTTATGGCAAAACAAGAACTTGGAACTAAACGTGTTGATCCAGAAACAGGAAAAAAATTTTATGATCTAAATCGCGATCCTATTGTGTCGCCCTATACAGGGATTTCTTATCCGCGTTCTTACTTTGAAGTTGCTGCAGCTGAAGCAAACAATGAGGAAGAAGTTGATACTGAAGAGCTTGATACAGCACTTGAAAAATCTGCTTTTATGCTTCTTGAAGAGGATGATGAGGATTCTAAAGATGACGATCTTCCTGATTTAGAAGATAGTGATGTAGATCTCGGTGATGACGATGATACATTTTTATCTCATGATGATGACGATGAAGATGATGACGTTACTGATATTCTCGGAGGTGGTGTTTCTAATGATGACGATGCTTAAGAGAAGTAAAAGAAGATATCTTTTCCATTGAGTGCAAATTCTTCTTGATCTTCAATTTTGATCGTTCTAGAAAAGCGGGAATTGTATACTGTCCTTTTGGGAAAATTTGTTTTTATAGGGGCTATAGCTCAGCTGGGAGAGCGCTTGCATGGCATGCAAGAGGTCAGCGGTTCGATCCCGCTTAGCTCCACCAAAAGGACCAGTTATTCTATCAAGAGAATTAATTGTGATAGAGAATGTGTGCATCAATTTAAAAGGTTTATGTGCTATTTAATCATCGTTTCAATAGCGCCTGTTCCTTACGTTTTAATGATATTATAATATATCTTTAATTGTTTGTTGGGTTATAAAATTTTACTGTCGTAACCGTGAAAGTAGATAATTTTTTATGCTTTGCACAGAAATAGAAAATGAGCTGTTTAACTTACGCCTTGTTTTAAAGGATAAAATTTGAATTCCCTTTACCACAACATTCCCACAAAATCATAATATGTTAGTTACCGATATCTTTTTAAAAGGTACGAAGTACCTCAACAGAGATTAGAAAATAAAATATTAAAATATACTTCTCAATTATTGCGAATCAGAACTTTTTTCGAGTATTTTCAGCCTAATCAGATGTCCTTCCAATTAAAAATTAACCACCTTAAGTAGCATCTACCTGCTTAATACTAAGGTATATTAACGCTTAAATAGTATATTGAATCTATTAATTTTGTTTCCTTGCACGCCACAAGCAAAGTTGAGGTGTGAGAGAAAAGTGGCGCCATCATTATACGTGCTAATTTCCAATGTTGCCTATAATTCTTACATTTGAGAATGTTCATAAGAAATATTTTTAGTCTTTTCTTTCACAGTTTTTATCCCCATGCCAATTGTGCTTGTTATGTGCATGCCAATTGTTTTTATTGATTCAACCTCAAGAGATCTAAAACGATAAAACCCTACGCTATTCGAGATTCTTACTTTAATATGAATAACGATATATTATCTTTATAAATCAATATGCTGTAAACCATTTAAGAAAAGAATAAAAATGCTTCTCATAAATATTCTCAAATACAAAAACTATCACAACATTGGAGGATGACTTGTTACTTCATAAGCGCTACAGACAAATCTTTCTCTGAATATTCCCTACCCTGAATATTCATTGTGTGTAAAATTGCATATATCTTACCATCCTATAAACGATAGTGTTTTTACAATACAATAAGATAACGTCTTTCAACTAAGATGGACAAACAAGATGAATGGACATGCTTCATTTCATACAATATTAAATACTATTAGTCTTTTTGAGGAATATAGCTGCCCCTACAAAGCAATGTTTTATGAAGTAATGTTCTTTCCTTTAATGTATTTCTCGTTTTTTATATTGAATGTTTTTTTACAATGCTCGAATTGCATTTGTTTTTAATTGCTATTTTATACGCTTAACAAAGAAAATATTCATGTAATAATCCGCCATTAATACGCATTGTGAAAATAAAAAAGATACTAGCTTTAAAAATTTCTCTTCAACAATCTCTGGTATTTCATCCAGCGCTAAATGCCAGCACCAAATAGAAGATCGTTTCCATTGTAAATTCTTTTAACAAAGGAGGTAAAAATATCGAGAGTGCGTTCAAATATATTGTGCTTTGCAAAAGCTTTCTGTCGCTTGAGTTTATTCTATTCAATAACAATTTATTTTGTTAGACAACCGGAAAAACAATACAGCCTTACCACACTATAAGAAATTTGGTTCTCAAATAATTTTACCACAACAATTCCCTGATTAAGACTTTCAGAATCCTTTCTAACGCCATCCACATCTCTTTAACTGCTGTTCATAGAGCCTCGATATTCTTGCCATGCGCTGTGCTGCCTGTGAAAGTGCAGCATTGGCATGCCCACCACTACGTGCATAAGCACCATGTCCCATATGATAATTTAAATAAAGGCTATAGGCATCATCAAACCTCACACCATTGCGTTGAACACTTTGGCGATGGTACCAAGCAACAAAATCAGCAGAATCTGCAAAATTCGTACGCCATGCAAAAGACTTTTCCGTGGAGCGAAGATACATTGCCCATGTACTGTCAAGCGCTTGAGAATAACCATAGGCTGTCGATCGACGCTTCCATGGAATAAAACCAAGTAGTTTTTTACGTGGAGGACGTGCATTGTGACGAAAGCTCGATTCCATATTAATGGTTGCAAGAATAATAGGCATAGGAATCCCATAACGCATTTCTGCACGTTTAGATGCCTTACCCCAATTGTTAAAAAAACCATTTTTTTGCGCCAAAATAGCACAAGCATTGTTTGTGTATATGGGAGTAGTTGTTGCACATCCCTCTAGCAGAAACACCAGTGCCCCTAAAAACAAAAGGTGTCGCATATCCCTATTCCTCTCGTTTAAGAAATAAAACAAGATAGAGATACTAAAAAACTATTACCAATCAATAAAGAACATGATCTGACCTGTGATATTTAAGAAGCTTGCTTTGCTTTATTCCTCATCAGCAAAACGCAATGTTTGCGATTGAGCCGATGTTGCCATTTTTGTTGATTCAGAGTACTTTTCCTTTAATTCGATAGTTTCAATGCGATTTGCCCGTTTCATAATTTTGGATGACGATATTAAAATTCCCTCTATATCTTCACCGGCTTTGTGAAAGTGCTTCTGTAGTGCGCGAACACGCATATCCATTCGTCCAAAATCTTCCATCAATTTTGCTACTTCTGATTGAATTAAATGCGCTTGTTCACGCATCCGCGCATCTTTCATAATGGTTTGGACAACTTGAACAGAGAGCATCAACAAAGACGGTGAAACAATAATTACATGGGCTCTATTGGCTTTTTGTACCAATGGCTCAAAATCCTCATAAATTGTTGCAAAAATTGATTCCGACGGTACAAAAAGAAAAGCAGTGTCATGGGTTTCTCCAGGAATCAAATATTTTTGCGCAATATCACGGATATGGACTTCCATATCGGTACGAAATTGGCGTTCTGCCTCTTGACGCTCTTGCGTTGATTCTGCCTTACGCATAGCATTCCAAGCCTCCAGAGGGAATTTAGCATCAACAACAAGAGACGGTGCTTTATTAGGCATATGAATGAGACAATCTGGGCGCTTTCCGTTGGAAAGAACAGCCTGAAAAGCATAAGCATTTGTTGGTAAGGCATCGGCAATAATGGCTTCCATCCGCCCTTGACCAAAAGTACCACGTGTCTGCTTATTGCTTAAAATAGACTGCAACTGAACAACTTGTCCCGTAAGCGATTGAATATTATTTTGTGCCGCATCAATCACTGCTAAACGCTCTTGCAAACGATTCAAATTTTCATAAGTGGATTTGGTCTGTACCTGAAGTGTTTGGCCTAAGCTTGTTGTCATCCCATTGAGTTGCTCACTGAGTGATTTATTCAATTCAGCTTGCCGTTGACCAAAAATTTCTGCCATCGTTTGCATTCGCCCTTGCATTTCAGCTTGTGTTTTCAGCAAAATAGCCATCTGCATTTGTGCTTCACGCGCGCGTTCAGCAGTTTCATTTTCCCACAATGTTTTTTTTCGATGAGAATGTATCAGCATAAAAAATGCCAAACAGACAAGTATACATAAAAGCAAAAGCATTAATTTAGAAAAAAACTCATCTGCGAGTATGGAAAAAAACGAATCAAACATAAATTGTAATATAACGCTCTTATCGTAAAAAAGCGTAAGAATCCGTTATTCAATATTGACCAATAACAAACCATTGATTAATCTCTACTTATGCCAATGAGATCTTTAGTTACTTTACCTGATCCGATTTTACGAGAAGTGTCCAAACCCGTTGAGCAGGTCGATTCAGCTCTCCAAAAACTTGCGAATGATATGTTGGAAACTATGTATAATGCTAAGGGCGTTGGTCTTGCTGCTATTCAAATTGGTATACCGCTACGTATGTTGGTTATAGATGTCTCTAGAAATTCTGAAGATGAGCAGAAAAAACCATTTGTTATTATCAACCCTGAAATTTTATGGCTTTCAGATGAGCGTAATATTTATAAAGAAGGTTGTCTTTCTATTCCTGACTATTTTGCAGAGGTTGAACGTCCTAAACGCCTTTGTGTTCGCTATCAGAACCGTGAAGGAAAGCAAACAGAAATTGAAGCAGACGATCTCTTGGCAACTTGCTTGCAGCATGAAATTGATCATTTAGATGGGCGCCTTTTTATTGATTACATTTCAAAGATCAAACGCGATATGGTGATACGAAAATTTAAAAAACGCGCAAAAGAAAAAAACATGCAGGAAACAGTTTTGTAATGGCTTTACGACTAAGTTTTATGGGGACACCAGATTTTTCTGTTCCTATTTTACATGCTTTATTGGATGCAGGTCATGATGTTGTTGCTGTTTATAGTCAACCCCCTCGCCCTGCAGGACGTCGAGGACTTAAATTAATCCCCTCAGCTGTTCAAAGTGCAGCGCAAGAAAAATCCATTCCTGTCTTTACGCCTCAAACGCTTAAAACAATCGAACAACAGGAGAAATTTGCAGCACTTTGTGTTGATGCTGCTATTGTGGTGGCTTATGGCCTCCTGTTACCCAAAGCTATTCTCGAAACACCGCGTTTTGGTTGCTTTAATGCTCACGCTTCACTCTTACCACGTTGGCGTGGTGCTGCGCCTATTCAACGAGCAATTATGGCTGGTGATAAAGAAACAGGGATCATGATTATGAAAATGGATGAAGGATTAGATACGGGACCTATCGCTCTTTCTCGCTCTGTTCCCATTACTGATAACACCACAACTGCTGAGCTTTCAGACAAACTTTCACATATTGGCGCAGAACTTATGATAGAAACTCTATCAACTCTTGAAAAAGGACAACTTAAACTGATCCCACAATCAGAGAAAGGCATCACCTATGCTGCTAAAATCAAAAAGGAAGAGACCCGCATTGATTGGACAAAACCTGCAGAGTTTATTCATAGGCATATCTGTGCGCTCTCTCCTTCTCCTGGTTGCTGGTGCAATATGAATATTGGGGGACGAGAAGAACGTGTAAAAATTCTTGATAGTCGCTTAGCAACCGGTCCTTCTCTTGAAATTGGACGGATAGAATCAAATCCTTTGATTGTCCATTGTGGACAAGGGCGGATAGAAATAACCTCTCTCCAAAGATCTGGCGGTAAAGTCCTTGAGAGCACAGCTTTTTTGCGAGGTGCTCACATTTCTGCTGTTTTTTAAGATGCCCCGTTTTAAACTCACCCTTGAATATGACGGCTCAAATTATGCTGGCTGGCAGCGTCAAGAAAAGCTTCATACTGTACAAGGAGCTCTTGAACAGGCACTCTTTTCCTTTAGTGGACAACAATTGACCATAACAACAGCAGGAAGAACCGATGCGGGTGTACACGCTACGGGACAAGTTGCGCATGTTGATTTCATAAAAAATTGGCACACCCATACTGTACGTGATGCACTCAACGCGCATTTAAAAAAACAGGGTGAAGATATTTCGATTTTGCATGTAGAAAATGTTCCCTATAGCTTTGATGCACGATTTTCCGCAATCAAACGCCATTATCTTTTTAAAATTCTCAATCGCCGCTCACCACCAGCTCTAAATGCCAAACGCGTGTGGTGGTTGCCAAAGCCTCTTAATGCTGAAGCCATGCATGAAGCTGCTCAAAAGCTTGTGGGACAACATGATTTTACCACTTTCCGCTCCGCCCATTGCCAAGCCAAAAGCCCTATTCGCACCCTTGAACGCCTCGATGTTCAAAGAGAAGGAGATGAGATTTTCCTTTATGCGCAGGCTCGTTCTTTTCTTCATCATCAAATCCGTTCATTTGCAGGAAGCCTCATGGAAGTTGGTATTGGACGTTGGACAATAAGCGATCTTGAAGCAGCTCTCCTTGCTAAAGATCGTACACGCTGTGGTATGGTCGCTCCTCCTTCAGGACTCTATTTAACTAAAGTAGAATATTAATTCTCCTTCAAAAGTGAACGTCTTAAAAGTTGTTAGGGCAGTTTATAAAAAAAACGAATTTGTTCAAAAGCTTCCGCTGCTGTATCGACAAATGTTATAAGATCAACATCCGAAGGAGAAATTGTACCTTGCGCAGATAAATATTCAAAATTTATAACATTGTTCCAAAATTCTTTGCCAAACAGGAAAACCGGAACCTGTTTCATACGTCCGGTTTGCATTAAAGTTAATGTCTCAAACAACTCATCAAGAGTACCAAACCCTCCAGGGAAAAGGACTACTGCCTTTGCCCGCATTAAAAAATGCATCTTGCGCATCCCCAAATAATGGAAATTAAAACATAAATGTGGAGTCACATAAGAATTGGGCGATTGCTCATGCGGTAAAACAACATTCAAACCAATCGTTGGTGCACCAACATCAGCCGCACCACGGTTTCCTGCCTCCATGATTCCTGGTCCGCCCCCCGTAACAACCACAAATTCACGATATTCTGTCGTAGCAGAATAAAGTGAGCACAAACGCGCAAACTCTCTTGCTTCATCGTAATAATGTGACATAGCATGCAAATTTTTCTTTTGTATTTCATTTTTTGCAGCCCACGCTGCTTGCCCAGGTTCAGGAATACGCGCACCACCAAATAAAACAACTGTTGATTGAATATCATATTCTTTAAGGGTTATTTCCGGCTTTAAAAATTCAAGACCAATACGTTGCGAACGCAGCTCTGGACGCATCATAAAATCTTGATCGATATAGGCTAAACGATAAGTAGACGAACGCATTTGCGCTGAATTAGAAATTTTATGTATTTGTTGTAAAGCATCCTTCGTATGGAGAAGTGGTGTCCAGTTTTCTTGTTCTTCTTTTCTTTTGTCTTTACAGCCTTTTTTCATACACCTGTCCTACTTCTTCATCGTTTTATTGACTGAACACATTTCTTCGCGTAGTCCATAGAGAATAAATCTTGAAACTTTCAACTTGTTTAACGGAACTCTCGTCATGACCCATCTTACACAACTTGAAATTATTATTGAAAAGGCTTTTGATAATCGTGATTTTATCGATACCACGACAAAAGGTGAAATCCGCGAGAGTATCGAATATGCATTAAACCTTCTCGATAAAGGTGAAATCCGCGTAGCGGAACGTCAAAAAAATGGACAATGGCACGTCCATCAATGGTTAAAAAAAGCTGTTCTTCTCTCTTTTCGGCTCAATCCTATGCAGATTATTGCCGGCGGAGTAAATGGAACACACTGGTGGGATAAAGTCCCTTCAAAATTTTCTGGTTGGCAAGAAGCTGATTTTAAAAAAGCTGCTTTCCGTTCAGTTCCTGGAGCCATTGTGCGCCATTCCGCCTATATTGCACCCAATGTCATATTGATGCCATCCTTTGTCAATCTCGGTGCATTTATTGATGAGGGCACAATGGTTGACACATGGACCACTGTTGGTTCCTGCGCACAAATTGGTAAACATGTACATCTTTCTGGTGGTGTTGGGATTGGAGGCGTTTTGGAACCCCTGCAAGCAAATCCAACAATCATTGAGGATCATTGCTTTATTGGTGCTCGCTCTGAAGTTGTTGAAGGCTGTATTATCCGTGAAGGTGCTGTTTTAGGCATGGGAGTGTTTATTGGAAAATCTACAAAGATTATTGATCGTACAACAGGGGAAATTTTTATCGGTGAAGTACCAGCCTACTCCGTTGTTGTACCAGGTTCCCTCCCCGGAAAGCCATTACCAAACGGTGAGACAGGTCCGAACCTTTATTGTGCTGTTATCGTAAAACGCGTTGATCAAAAAACACGAGAAAAAACATCTATTAATGATCTTTTACGTGATTAAACACAATATTCCTTTATAATGATAATTTATCCTTATTTAACTTAAATAACACCCTCAAATACAAGGATTCTCTCATTTCAAATCCTTTCATGGTGAATCAATCACTCTCATTTCCTTGCACGTTACAAATGCAGTTGGTGTGTGGGGAAAAAACACTTTAATAAAAGAGTAAAAATGTTTTTAATGAATTCTCTCAAATGCCGAGGACTATCATAACATTTTGAACTGGAAAAGAATATGATGGGTAAACCTTTATGAGGTGTAAAGAGGGTGATGCCAAATGGTGGGTTTTATATCATTCACTATCGATTTTACATTATACCTTTCAGGATCCCTATTATAAAATGGAGCTTGATACAGTGAAAAATGATTCTTTAAAATAAGAACGTGAACGTGCAACACAAATGTATTTTGTTTAAAATATTTTGTTTTACGTGAGAAATACGACACTATTATGCAATACACAAAAGCATGAAATACTTTACAATCTCCATTTAAAACTGCTCTTTAAAAACTGAACTAATCGACAAAAGCAAAAGCGTAATCAATGAGAGAAAATACTTCTTTTTTCATTATTTGTTCATTTTGAGCGCTTGAATAAATGCCGATTGTGGAATTTCTACTTTTCCAAATTGGCGCATCCGTTTTTTGCCTTCTTTTTGCTTTTCCAAAAGTTTGCGCTTACGCGTGACATCACCCCCGTAACATTTCGCTGTTACATCTTTACGCAAAGCGCGAATTGTTTCGCGCGCTATAACTTTACCACCAATAGCTGCTTGAACTGGAATTTGAAACATATGTTGGGGAATAAGATCTTTCAGTTTTTCACACATGGAACGCCCGCGCTTTTCCGCAATCGTGCGGTGCACAAGCATCGACAATGCATCTATAGATTCTCCATTTACCAAAATAGACATTTTAACTAAATCCCCTTCTGCATAATCTGCCATCTGATAATCAAAAGAAGCATAACCCTTTGAGATCGATTTTAGGCGATCATAAAAATCAAAAACAACTTCATTCAGTGGTAAATCATACGTTACCATAGCACGCGTTCCAACATAGGACAAACCAACCTGCATCCCCCGACGCTCTTGGCATAGTTCTAAAATTGACCCAAGATAATTATCAGGAGTCATGATTGTCGCTCGAATCCAAGGTTCTTCGATAGAAGAAATTTTAACCACATCAGGCATATCCGCTGGATTGTGCAACTCTTTAACAGAACCATCATTCATATTCATGCGATAAACAACTGAAGGTGCTGTCGCGATTAAATCCAAATTAAACTCACGCTCTAATCGCTCTTGAATAATTTCAAGATGAAGAAGTCCCAAAAAGCCACAGCGAAAACCAAACCCCAAAGCCGCAGATGTTTCCATTTCAAAAGAAAAACTCGCATCATTTAAGCGTAATTTGCCCATGGCTGCACGCAAATCATCAAAATCGGCAGCATCAATTGGAAAAAGACCACAAAAGACAACTGGTTGTGCCGGCTTAAAACCAGGCAACGCATGTTCACAAGGACGACGCTCTTCAGTAATCGTATCCCCAACCCGTGTATCGGCTACCTCTTTGATAGAAGCAGTGATAAAACCAATCTCGCCTGGTCCTAATTCATCAACCTGTACCATTTTAGGTGTAAATACCCCAACGCGCTCAACGGGATATTTTGCCCCTGTACCCATCATACGAATGGTTTGGCCTTTTTTTAAAATACCATCTATCACCCGTACCAAAACAATGACACCAAGATATGCATCATACCAGCTATCAACCAACATAGCTTTCAAGGAATTTGCAACATCGCCTGTGCGTGGAGGTGGTAATTGCGTAACAATTGCCTCCAAAACATCAGGAACACCCAAACCTGTTTTTGCTGATATTTCTACTGCTTGAGATGTATCAATGCCTATCACATCTTCAATTTGTTCTTTAACACGCTCAGGTTCTGCTGCGGGAAGATCAACTTTATTGAGTACAACGACTAACTCATGGGAATTATCAATGGCTTGATAAACATTCGCCAATGTCTGCGCCTCTACACCTTGGCTTGCATCTACCACCAACAGAGAACCTTCACAAGCTGCTAATGAACGCGAAACCTCATAAGCAAAATCCACATGACCAGGTGTATCCATAAGATTTAAAATATAGGTTTCACCATTCTTTGCCTTATAGTGTAAACGTACCGTTTGTGCTTTAATAGTAATTCCACGTTCACGCTCAATATCCATGGAATCGAGCACTTGTTCTTTCATTTCACGTGTATCAAGTCCACCTGTCATTTGAATCAAACGATCAGCTAAAGTGGATTTGCCGTGATCAATATGCGCCACGATGGAAAAATTACGAATATAATTACGATCTATTGTCATATAAGGCGATTTAGCAAAGAATAATACAAAACGCAAAGACCAATTATGTTTCGGCCTCTTTCAAAAGAATATACACCTCAAGAGCTTCTCAAAACACAACTTCTTGTAGCCTAAAAATAAGGCTTTTGTTTACTAAATTAAATACCAAAGGGACTAAAATAATCTTTTCACATCTTATTTGATGACTCATAGGCTGGATAAGCTGGTACCATCACAAACTTTGCAAGCCTCCAATGGTTGTGAAATTCCTTGGCACTTAAAAGAGCTTATAAGAAGCATGCCTTTCTTATACAGTTTTAACACATGGCCACCCGCTTGTGGTGTGCAAGAAAATGATTTTAACTGATTCAAGATAAACAGATTTAAAATGAGAGAATCTGACGCTACTCGGGTCTTTAACTCAATATAAATAAAGATAAATTATCATTATAAATCAATTCATTGCTGTATTATTGCAAGCTGCTTTGTGTGTTCTATTTTGCTTGAAGAGCTTAACTCAATTAAAAAACAAAAGGCATAAGGTGCGGCAATGCAAAATCCCCATTAGGTATCATCTTAGATGTTTTTGAACATTGTAAAGCCGAATTTAAAAATTAAAGTAAAGATGAGAGCTGATTTTTATCTTTACCACTTCATGTTTTGACTCAATGAAAGGCGGCTTCCCGTTTCAGAGGTTAAGTAAACAGATACTATTGCTCAAATTTGTATACAAAAGCTGGAATAGCTTATAGAGCCTCCTTATCTTCATATTTAAAAAAACCTCAAAAATGAAAACTTTGCAAGCAAAAATCTCACACAATAAAATCATAATAGAAAAAATACATAGTTAATCAATTTTTTCAGTTGCTTTATTTTTCTTACGCCATTGTGAAGGTTGTAACTCAGCCACAATGATCCCAATCAGAATAAGCAAGCCACCTAATAAAGCTAAAGAGGATAAATGCTCTCCAGCCAAACGCCCAACGATACCGGCCCATACCGGTTCACCTGCGTAAATGAGTGTCGCACGCGTAGGGGAAATAGATTTTTGTGCCCAGTTCATAGCCAATTGAATGATGGCACTCATTAATGCCAATCCGATGCCAATACTAAACCATATCCACGAAAATTCAGGAATGCTTTCACCCATCAAAGGCATACAAGCGAATGAAAAAAAACCACTAAAAAATAACTGGGCAATAGTCACACGCCGACTATCAACCTTGTTAGCAAAAATTCCAATGAGTATGACTTCTCCAGCAATCGCTAAAGCACCTAATAAAGTCAAAATTTCGCCTTTTGAAAAATCAAAACTTCCCGGCTTTTGTCCTGAAACAAGTACAAGCCCAATAAAGGCGAAAACAATCCCAATCCAACAAGCTAAACGGGGAGGTTTTTTAAAAACAATCCATTGTAAAATTGGAACCATCGGTACATAAAGCGCTGTGATAAAAGCCGACTGACTACTAATAACCGTTTGAAGTCCAGCTGCTTGAAAAGCATAACCTAAAAACATGGCTAAACCAATCGCCATTCCAGCGAAAACTTCATAAACTGTTATACCTTTTATAGAGCGCCAAAAAATTGCCCCACATATAAGAGATGAAACAATAAAACGAAATCCAACAAAAAACAGAGGACCGCTATAGCGTACCGCAATATGAATGACTAAAAATGTAATACCCCACAATATTGTTGCAGCAAATATTGCCAATTCCTGCTTGCTGAGTAACGGGCGTTTCAATTGTTTTATATCAACCATGAAAGGTTTCTTTCCTCCGATTTTATGTACATCTTATGAAACAATAAGCGTTCCAACTCCTTGTTCGGTAAATAGTTCTAACAAAACAGAATGGGGGGTTTTACCATTTAAAATGACAACACCTTCTACTCCATTTTGAAGAGCCTTTATACAAGTTTCTACTTTTGGAATCATCCCCCCTGAAATTGTGCCATTTTTGATGAGGTTTTCAGCTTCAGAAATTGTCAATTCCTTTAAAAGTTTTCCCTGTTTATCCAAAACACCAGGAACATCTGTGAGAAACAAAAGGCGTTTAGCCTCTAATGCACCGGCAATGGCTCCAGCAAAAATATCAGCATTAATATTATAAGTTTTACCATCGCGTCCTGGAGCCACAGGAGCAAGAACTGGGATCATTTCAGAACAAGCTAAAAGATCCAGCAATGTGCGATCAACTTCAATAGGCTCACCAACAAATCCCAAATCTAAAACACGTTCAATATTCGAATCAGGATCAATGACAGTTTTATAAGCCTTTTCGGCAAAAACCATATTGCCGTCTTTGCCACACAATCCTATTGCCCATTCACCCTCAGCGTTGATGAGAGCAACTATTTCTTTGTTTATGGAACCCGCTAAAACCATTTCAACGACTTCAACGATCCGCTCATCGGTTACCCGTAAACCATTTTCAAATCGTGATTCAATCCCCATTTTCATCAAAATTTCAGCAATTTGAGGCCCCCCACCATGAACAACAACAGGATTAATCCCCGATTGCTTTAATAGAGCAATATCACGCGCAAATGCTCGCCCCAAAGCAGGGTCACCCATAGCATGGCCGCCATATTTTACTACGACCGTTTCATTTTCGTATTTTTGCATATAAGGCAAAGCAGACGATAAAAATGCTGCTTGTTTTTCTAAAACATCTACAGCATCGTTTTTAGCATCATCCATTAATAGAGCCTCCTCACCACTTTTTACCATCTCTTAGTGAAATTTAGGAAAAGTGAAAACAATAAAACAAAGCTTTACTCTATCCATCCCCTAAAAATCGTCAATTTTCCTTTAAATTACGAAAATGTAACAACGAGATGAACAAGAAAACAACTTCCTCAAAAAATTGACAGCGAAAAATTAAACAATACAGGCGTGCAAAACGTCATTATTTTATGAATTTATGTATAAAAATTTTATGAATTTATGTATAAAATTGAAAAGCAAAATTCTGAAAAATTTAAAGCTACGCCGTATATTCAACTCATTAGTTTACGCCTATGAATACTTAACAATGAATAGGAATATATACAACTATTGATTTTGTAAGATAAAACAAAATTTTCTTATAATAATAAAATTAACACATCACCAAGATAAATTGACTTAGCACTGTACTTATCCAAGAAATTTTCTAGAAGAGATCCGTAAAGCTATACGATGGTTCCTTTATGCTAACTGTCTTCATGATAATTGAAACTGTTCCGAAATCCGAATAAGAAACCTCTCTAACAGCTTAATAAGAAATTTTTAAAAGAATTCTGAAGGATTCTACTAAAATTTTACGATACAAGTAAATTCTGCTTTTATATCCCATTAATTACTGTCTTTAATCAGACAACATCAATCCATATAAAAGATAATAAAAGAAATACGCTACAGTATAATCCTCACACCTATCTATAATATCTTGTTATAGAACATTATCATATCCTTTAAATTTATTGCGAATAGCTCTTAACGCTCTCTAGAAGCACCTTTATAAAAACATTTAATTGTTTAGATTGCTATCTTCGTAAAGTTTTATAAACTTTTTCATTTTTACGATCTGTTCATTAAATTTTTCTTTCTGCACAGCAAGACATGCTTAAATTCTTCAATGTCTTTTAGAATTTTTTAATTCTCTTAATATATTGTTTTAATTATGTTATTTTATGAAAAAGATTCACTTCGTGAATTTCTCTTTCCATATCACTATCAATTTGGACAATATATCGTGCTGTTTTTTAAGCATATCGTGCCATTTTTTTATTGTATTTATTTTTCTTTTCGAAAGTAACTCCCTTTTTCTCCCCACCAAATTTTTATCATGCCAATAAATTCAACTAGGTGAATTCCATCGAATTTGTTTCTCCAAAAGAGAGATGTATCAAGCATCTCAAGACATATTTTGCTATGTCTTCTTTAGCATTCAACATGCACCATCTCATTTCATAATTTCTTTGGAATAAAATAAATCTGATTATAGCGTTTTTTATTATCTGGAAGAAGTATTTTATGACACCAGAAATACAAAACAAAATCCGCAATCTAAAAGAAAATGAAGCTGGTATAAGGCATGTAAAAGCTATTCCGAATAAAATACCCCTTATTTAAAGGGAGACAGTAGTTAAAACTATCAAAAATTCCAAAAATAAATTGGTTATGAGGAATTGATATTTTATTTGAAATAAGATGGATTGTCTAATAGCTATTTAGCATTTCTTGGTAAGCTACTACCTATTTTACAGTTTTAGTATAGGGCTTTTAAAAAGGAATTTTGAGTAAAACAATAAATACAAAAAATGCTGAATGCATAAAAGCTGTTATCATGACACTGGAAATCAGTCACTCAATTGCATCTTTCTTACGGATAAGCCCTTTTTTAAATATCATAGACACTCAAAAATAAGACTTACCCATAAAACTTCGTGAAATGTAAAAAACTATCAACGACAGGAACTTACCCTCAATTAATCGTTTCTCTCTTTTCTTTTCAAGAAAAAATGCTTTTCAAAGATGATAAGACTATAGAAAGTTTAATTAAAATAACTTTCCAAAAGTTTTTTCTAATCTATTCTGAGAACATTCACATATTTTAACCAGAAATATTTTCAAAAAATTCTTTCATACGTGAAAAAAAGCCATGTGATTGTGGTGAATTCTCGTGATTTGAAAGTTTTTCAAATTTTTGCAATAGTTCACGTTGCTCTTGCGTTAGTTTCTGTGGTGTCTCAATCGTGATATGGATGTAAAGGTCACCCCTTGCTTGCTGCCGACGCAACATGGGCATACCCTTGCCTTTAAGGCGGAATTGACGTCCATTTTGTGTCCCTTCTGGGATCTTAACACGCGCTTTAACACCATCAAGATCGGAAACTTCAAACTCTCCTCCTAAAGCAGCTGTTACCATTGAAATAGGAATGCGACAGTGAAGATCTGCTCCTTCTCGCTGAAAAAATTCATGCGGTTTAACGGAAAAGAAAATATAAAGATCACCATTGGGTCCACCACGAATACCAGCATCACCCTCACCAGAAAGGCGAATACGCGTTCCATCTTCAATACCAGCTGGAATATTTACGCTCAATGAACGTTTTTTCTCTATGCGTCGTGTCCCCTTACATTTGGGGCATGGATCCGTAATAGTTTCACCACGTCCATGACATGAAGGACATGTCCGCTCAATGGAAAAGAAACCTTGTGCAGCACGCACACGACCAGATCCATGACATGTTCCACAAACTTGTGGCTTAGAGCCCTTTCTCGCTCCTGATCCTTCACAAACATCGCACGTAACAGAACTGGGAATAGTAATTTCTGCAGTTTTTCCTGAAAATACCTCTTCTAAGGTTATTTCCATATTATAACTCAGATCTGCACCACGTTCGCGACCATCACCACGCTTACGGTGCGCACCTCCCATAATTTCGCCAAAAAAATCTTCAAAAATATCAGCAAATCCACCACCAGCAGCAAAACCTCCAAAGGGATTTGCTCCTCTTTGACTACCGCTATTTTCAAAAGCCGCATGACCAAATCGATCATAAGCAGCACGCTTTTGGGGATCTTTAAGGACTTCGTAGGCTTCGCCAATTTCTTTGAATTTTCGCTCTGCCTCTTTATCCCCAGCGTTGCGATCAGGATGATATTGCATTGCCAACTTGCGAAAAGCAGATTTCAATTTTTTATCATCACATTCACGAGTCACGCCAAGAATTTCATAATAGTCAACCTTCATCATGTATTCCTGATAATTTCTCTATCATCCATCTTTATGGATAAGATTGCTTTTAATTTATATTTTTAACAACAAAGTTGCAACTCACTCAAATAATAAAGCCCAGCCTTATATTTCAAAGGCCGGGTTTATAAATTAATCAACACATATGCCGACACTATTTCTTCTTATCATTAACTTCTTCAAAATCAGCATCAACAACATCATCATTCTTTTCTTCTGTTTCAGTGTCAGCGCTCGCTGCTTGTGAAGCTTCATACATAGCCTGTCCAAGCTTCATACTGACTTCAGCTAATTTTTGCATCTTTGTTGTTACTTCTTCAGTATCACTGCCTTCAAGCGCAGATTTCAACTCAGATATTGCTGTTTCAATCTGTCCTTTTTCTTCAGCTGATACTTTATCGCCATATTCACTGAGTGACTTTTCAGTTGAATGAATAAGAGCTTCCGCTTGATTTCTAGCTTCAACACCTTCACGGCGTTTTTTATCCTCAGCTGCGTGCTCTTCCGCATCCTGTACCATTTTTTCAATATCAGCATCACTTAAACCACCTGATGCCTGAATACGAATTTGATGCTCTTTACCAGTTCCCTTATCTTTGGCCGAAACATTAACAATACCATTCGCATCAATATCAAAAGTAACTTCAATTTGAGGTATACCACGCGGTGCTGGAGGAATACCAACAAGATCAAATTGAGCCAATAACTTATTATCACTCGCCATTTCCCGCTCACCTTGGAAAACACGAATAGTCACAGCACTCTGGTTATCATCAGCTGTTGAAAAAACTTGAGATTTTTTCGTTGGGATAGTGGTATTACGCTCAATGAGACGTGTAAAAACCCCACCCAAAGTTTCGATCCCCAAGGATAAAGGTGTTACATCTAAAAGCAACACGTCTTTGACATCACCTTGCAATACCCCCCCTTGAATGGCAGCGCCCATTGCGACAACTTCATCAGGATTAACGCCTTTATGTGGATCCTTACCAAAGAAGCTCTGCACAACTTGCTGAATCTTGGGCATACGTGTCATACCACCCACTAAAACAACTTCGTCAATCTCACCGGCCTTTAATCCAGCATCTTTCAATGCAGCTTTACAAGGCTCGATGGTACGCTGCACTAAATCGTCAACCAGAGATTCAAATTTCGCCCGAGTCAATTTCATTGTTAAGTGCTTGGGGCCTGATTGATCTGCTGTGATAAATGGTAAATTGATTTCTGTTTGCTGCGACGAAGAAAGTTCAATTTTTGCTTTTTCTGCCGCTTCTTTTAAGCGCTGTAAAGCGAGTTTATCATTTTTCAGATCAATTCCTTGTTCTTTCTTAAACTCATCTGCAAAATAACCGACCAAGCGCATGTCAAAGTCTTCACCCCCTAAAAACGTATCTCCATTGGTTGATTTAACTTCAAAAACGCCATCTCCAATTTCAAGTACTGAAATATCAAATGTACCACCACCAAGATCGTAAACAGCTATTGTTTTTCCGTCTTTTTTGTCCAAACCATAAGCTAAAGCAGCCGCAGTCGGCTCATTAATAATCCGTAAAACTTCAAGTCCAGCAATTTTACCCGCATCTTTAGTCGCTTGACGTTGCGCATCATTAAAATAAGCAGGAACAGTAATAACCGCTTGTTCAACTTTTTCACCCAAATAAGATTCAGCTGTTTCCTTCATCTTTTGCAAAATCATAGCTGAAATTTGCGATGGAGAATATTTCTTACCCGCTTCTTCAACCCACGCATCACCATTGTCACCTTTAACAATTTTATAAGGCACAAGTGCTTTATCTTTTTCAACCATAGGATCATCAAAACGACGCCCTATCAAACGTTTAACTGCAAAAACTGTTCCTTCAGGATTTGTTACCGCCTGCCGTTTAGCAGGCTGTCCAACAAGCCGCTCTCCCCCATCAGTAAAGGCAACAACGGAAGGTGTTGTTCGTGCACCTTCTGAGTTCTCGATAACCTTTGCGTTTTTGCCATCCATAACAGCCACACAAGAGTTCGTTGTCCCCAAATCAATACCAATTACTTTTGCCATATTATAATCTCCATTCAGCAAGCTACCTCAACCTTCATAAAGCATCTTTTTAAGACAGCTCCTCATAACACTCAAAGCCCGTATATTGCTTCAAGCAACATAAAATAATAACAAATTGCAAGTCGCAATAAGCCTTGCTGCCTCGTATATAAGAACAGGCTTTTATTGCTACAAGAGAATAATGAGAGAAACATCTCCAAAATAAAAAATTTATTTTAAAATAAGCGCTCTAATGACCCATAAATACCATATTTATGAGAGACTTGAGATCATAATATATTTTTCTTGCAACTCTCAACAAATATATCTTTCTATAAAAATTAAAAAATAAAAGAGTGATTGCTCTTTCGCTCTTGATCTGCCCATCATTAATAAAAAATACTCATGTAAAAGCTTTTTAAAATGCCAAGAGCTGTCGTAATATTAAAAATTGGTAAAGTGGTTAATGTTTGTTCTGTATTATATCTTTTTAAGTAAAATGGTAGTACATCATAGATTTTATACCATTTACAAATACTTTTGCAAGATGAACACGGAAGTATTGAGAGGTGTGTTGTCATTGTAAACCTTACTGTCTTCCTTTAAAATCTAAGAATTCTATGGTTTTTATTCTCATATTCAAATCAATTTCATTTTAGCATTTCTTTCTTTTATTTTAAATAAAAGTTCTGCTAAAATAAAAAAACATTCAAAGTGTGAATCTTATGAAGGAGGGTAAATCAATGATGACATCTATTATTAAGAAAATAACAAATCTCATCTTTAAGAATATAATACATACGCAATATCCATACAAAAAGGTTATCATAAATATCGTGTGTGTTCTTCTCTTTGCTGGTATAACCCTGCCAGCAGGTGCTCAGCAATATAAACTTGGCGACATAGAAATTCTTAATCCTTGGACACGCGAAACACCTAGAGGTATAAGAGTTGGTAGCGGTTATCTTTACATTATTAATCACAGTAATACCCCAGACCGTTTGGTTTCTATTTCCACAAACGGAGTAAAAACAACAGAGATACACTCTATGGCTGTCGTTAATGATATTATGAAAATGGAAAAAATGCACAATGGCATTGAAATTCCGGGAAATGGCGAAATCACGCTTAAGCCTGGCGGTGATCATATTATGTTTATGGGGCTTTCACAACCATTCAAGTTAGGTGATAAAATTAGCGCAAAATTGACATTTGAGAAAGCAGGAACAATTGATGTTGATTTCTCTGTAAACGCTATGAAAGCACCATCACCTTCTAACTCCTCTCCTGTTCACTAAGCTCCTTTTTTTATTATAAATACACACTTTTAAAATGAAGAAGCGTGAAAATTTTGTACGCTTCTTTATTTTTTTGTTTAATGCCATCAGTAAAAAATTATCCCCTTTGATGAATTAACTATGGTCAATTTCAGGAATACGTAAAACTTGTCCAGGATAAATTTTATCGGGAGATTTTAGCATTGGCTTATTGGCTTCAAAAATAAATGTGTTTTTATTACCTTGCCCTTTTCCATAAACCTCTTCAGCAATTTTCCAAAGATTATCACCAGATTTAACCTCATAAAAGCGAGAAGGTTTTCTAGGCGTTGTATCTATAATCTTTAATTGATCAACATCTACAGAAGAGATACCTTGTGAATTGCCAACAACCAGCAGTGCTTTTTCAAGTGTTTCCCTGTCTGGAACTTCACCGCTTAAAATAGCTTCACCGTCTTCAACTTGAATATTTACTTTTTCTGTACCGAGTTGAAAATGATCAAATGCTGCCTTAAAATCTTTTTCTTTTGGTTCATGGTCCCCAATACCTAACTTTTCCCCTACAGTTTTAATAAAATTAAAAAATCCCATTACGACCTCCTTTTGTGTAGCAGAAACAAATTTTTGTGCATATATTGCCACATTCTTTTCTTTGCTCTTAAAACACATAGGCATATTTTCTAAACTTCAACAATCAAAACTATACCTGTTCAATTATAGGACAAAGACAATAATAAACTTTATAATAAATCCTGATAAAAAAAGCCTTTATGAAAATTTTCTCTCAAACGAAGGGATCTTAATAAACGCAGAAACGTTATAAATTATGAAAGCAAAACAATATTTTACAGTAATGACAAAAGTTTTTTTACTTTGCTATAATTTATATCATATTTGTTTTGCAAAAAAAATATGAACTCCCATATAAATAAGTGTGGGTAATTTGCTACCACAGCAATAGAAAGGTCTAAGAAACCATGAAAGATACACCAACAATCACGCAAACGATTGTACTAGTTGATGATGATCGCAATATTTTGACATCTTTATCTTTCGCGCTTGAGACAGAAGGATATCGGGTTGAAAGCTATACAGATGGAGCATCTGCACTTAAGGGTCTCACACTTCACCCTCCACACTTAGCTATTTTTGATATTAAAATGCCCCGAATGGATGGGATGGAACTCTTACGCCGTTTGCGTCAAAAATCTGATCTTCCAGTTATTTTTCTTACCTCTAAAGATGATGAAATTGATGAATTATTTGGTCTCAAAATGGGAGCTGATGATTTTATTACTAAACCTTTCTCCCAACGTCTTCTCATTGAACGCGTGAAAGCTATTTTGCGCCGTTCTAATGCACGTAACCAACCGCTTTCTACAGGAACTTCTTCCACCTCTTCTCTCAAACGTGGAGATCTTGTGATGGATCAAGAACGCCACACCTGTACATGGAAAGATAAACCTGTTATTTTAACCGTTACGGAATTTTTGATTCTGCAAACCTTAGCACAAAGACCAGGAGTTGTAAAAAGTCGTGATGCTTTAATGGATGCTGCCTATAGTGATCAAGTCTACGTAGATGATCGCACCATTGATAGTCACATTAAACGTCTGCGTAAAAAGTTTAAACAAGTGGATGATGATTTTGCAATGATTGAAACACTTTATGGTGTAGGTTATCGTTTCCACGAGGTATAAAACTGCTTTGTCGCAAAAATTTGAACGGCAATCAAATCGATGACAGACAATTCTCAACTGGAAACTTTACAAAAAACAACCGTTGATGGTACATCCTCAATGCCATTTTTTATGTTTTCTCGTTTGCATCTTCGAACACAACGTCTCTTTAGACAATTGCTTTTTTCCAGCCTCACACGTCGCATTGTTATATTAAACATTGCTGCCCTTGCCGTTTTAGTTACAGGCATTTTATATCTTAACCAATTTCGTGATGGTTTAATTGAAGCAAAAATTAAAAGTTTATGTACCCAAGGAAAAATTATTGCTGGGGCTATTGCTGCTTCTGCAACAGTAGATACAAATTCTATCCTCATTGACCCCCAAAAACTCTTAGAGTTACAGACTGGTGAAAGCGTTACACCCGCCCCTCAATCAACCGATTCTTGGGATTTCCCTATTAACCCTGAGCAAGTTGCCCCTCTTTTACGGCGTCTCATCACCCCTAAAACGACAAGAGCACGTATTTATGATCGTGATGCTACTCTCCTTCTTGATTCGCGCGTTCTTTATTCTAGTGGAGAAGTTTTTAGTTATGATTTACCTCCACTTAAAACAGAACAAAACATGTGGGATCGCCTTACTTCATGGTATTCAAGCACATTTTATGGCAAAGGTATTGCTCTTGACAGAGAACAAACCAAAATCAGCGGTATTGCTTATCCGGAAGTGTACCGCGCATTAAACGGATCTCTTGCTACAGCTAAAAGACGTAACAGACAAGGTCAATTAATTGTTTCTGTTGCCGTTCCTGTTCAACGCTATCGTGCTGTGGTTGGAGCTCTTCTTCTTTCAACCACTGGTTCCGATATTGATAACATTGTAAAAGGCGAAAGACTGGTTATCTTTAAAGTTTTTGCCGTTGTAGGTAGCGTGCTTTTGGTTCTTTCTCTCTTTTTGGCCCATACGATTGCTCATCCATTAAGTAAATTATCTGCCTCGGCTAATCGAGTGCGTAATGGCAATAATCAGCGTGTAGAAATTCCTGATTTTTCAATGCGTGAGGATGAAATTGGTCACCTTTCAACTTCTATTCGTGATATGACCAACGCCCTTTATATGCGTATTGAAGCCATTGAACGCTTTGCTGCTGATGTAAGCCACGAATTAAAAAATCCTCTCACCTCTCTACGCAGTGCTGTTGAAACACTCCCTCTGGCTAAAAATGAAGAAGCACAAGAGAAATTGCTTGAAATTATTCAACATGATGTGCGCCGTCTTGATCGGTTGATTACAGATATTTCTGATGCATCGCGACTCGATGCAGAGCTTGCACGAGAAACCGCAGAGGTTGTTGATATGACACCGCTTTTGGAAAGTCTTGTTCATGCTGTTCAGGAAGTGTATCGTAATACACAAACCATTGATATAAGCCTTAATATTGTCCCACGTCCTCATGGAAAAGCCTATCTTGTATTGGGACATGAACTCCGTTTAGGGCAAGTGATTTCAAATCTTCTTGAAAATGCACGTTCTTTTATTCCTCGGAATCGTGGCAAAATTTGCATTACTATGAAAAGTCATGCTTCAACCCTTATTTTAACCATTGAAGATAATGGCCCAGGCATTCGTTCAGAAAATATTGAACGCATTTTTGAGCGTTTTTATACAGATCGACCAAACGAAGATGCTTTTGGTCAAAACTCAGGCCTTGGCCTTTCTATTAGTCGGCAAATCATCGAGGCTCATAATGGAACAATTACAGCCGAAAATATTATTGATCCTACACTGGGAAAGTGTAAAACTGGGGCACGTTTTATTATTATGCTTCCCCTCGCTAAATAAATCTTTTATCCAAAGTAAAAGGCATGAAAACAAAATGTGAAATACTCCACGCAAATTGCCTTCAATTGGGCGGCAAGGGGCTTTTAATTATAGGTCCATCGGGGTCAGGAAAATCAACCCTTACCCTTTCTTTGCTCGACCGTGCTGAGTGGTCAAAACGTGAAGCGAAGCTTATCAGTGATGATTATACAATGTTGTGTGCGGAAAATGGAAAGCTTCACGGATACACTCCTGATAATTTAGAGGGCGGTATCGAGATTCGTGGCGTTGGTCTTTATATGATTGAATTTGAAAAGCACACAACTATCGATTGCGTTATTTTTCTCGGTCCGGAATATGAACGTTTTTCCACAAATAAAACTTTTCAATTTGAAAATTTGCATATTCCTCTTTTAAAACTTCCCTCTCTTCGTGAATCCGATTGTACAGCCATTTGTCAAGCTATTGAAGCATTTTTGTTTAGAAAAATATGGCAAAAATCTGTCTAATTTTTTTCTAAAGATAAAAAAATCACACTTTTTGCCTTTTTTTTGCAAATTTTTCTTGGCAGCAGAACAAAGCCTTGTAAAATGTCCTTCCCACCAATATGGTCGGATCTTATTAGTTAACAGGAGTTTGCGTAAATGATTGGACTCGTGCTTGTAACGCACGGTGAGCTGGCTGTTGAATTTTTACATGTCGTGGAACATGTTGTTGGAGTGCAAGAAAAGTTTGCAACAATATGCGTTTATCCCGATGACGATATAGATCAGCGCCGAGGTGATATTATAGCCGCAGTAACCGATACAGATACGGATCATGGCGTGATCATATTAACAGATGTATTCGGTGGAACACCATCAAATATAGCTATTCCTGCTATCGAAAAAGGACGCGTTGAAATGATTGCGGGTGTTAATTTGCCCATGCTTATTAAACTGATTTCTATTCGCAAATGTCCTGATATTTCATTATCAGACGCATTAAGAATAGCACAAGAAGCAGGGCGTAAATATATTAATGTACCAAGTATGATTTTATAGCGGATAATAAAATACCAATGTTTTCCAAAGATACCCTTCCATGTATAAGTCGTCATTTCAATATCTGTAATAAACGTGGGTTGCATGCACGTGCTTCTGCAAAATTTGTACAAACTGTTGACAATTTTAATGCTACTGTTGAAGTTGAAAAGGATGGAAAAATCGTTGGCGGATCATCAATTATGGGACTTATGATGCTAGCAGCTTCATCCGGTTGCAACCTCACCATTCATGTTTCAGGACCAGAAGCAACAGATGCTCTTAATGCTCTTGAAAAGCTCATCAATAACAACTTTGGAGAAGAAAACTAGCGTTTTCTCACCATAAACAAGGATGATGATTCTTAGAAAATAGGAAATTTCCATCATTATTTTGAATTTCTTTTTCGCTTTTATACCAATATTCATATTCATTATGGATTGGCATAATTATCATAAATGTAAAAACTTATAGTAATTTGTTATGCTGAATTTTTTCTTCCTTTCCTAACATTATTTGACCAATTTGATTAGTTTTGCGTATTATGGCTATTACCCAACTTAATCTTATAATTAAATCTTTACAGAAAAGAGAACTCTTCACTTTGTATTAGAATATGCTTTATTTTAAGCTAAAAATAAATGTCAAAATAATTTTGCACATCAAAAATCTATCAACTTTTCTTATTTTCTGCTAAATTTATAGCCTTTATAATACACAAGTAATCTTCCATTGCACATCATTGTGAGATAGATCATGAAAACACAATTCTTATCGATATCATAACCATTTTCTTAAAACGAATAAGCTTTGTACACTCATAATTATAGTAAGCATTTTTTAGACATTCTTTTTCTATACTATTGCCTTTTTTTCTGTGGTACGTACTTTGCCCTTATTATTTATATTGCCTTTGGGATAGCATCTTTCATTATAAGGAAAATAATATTGTGGGGTCGTCTATTTAGCGCTCTTCAGATTCCTCAACAAACAACACAAGCCCTCGTATCATTGCAAAATAGCTTACCAAAAGCGTAATGGATCAACCCACAAAATTTTTACGCCACCTTATCTTTTTTTGGCGAAGTTGAAAGCTCCCTAGCAGATGAAATTATGCATACCTTTAACACTATAGAACTTCCTTCTTTTACGCTACAGATAAAGAGTTTTGCAGTTTTTGATTCAGAAAATGCTCCCCATTCTCTTGTGGTTCGCATTGAACCTTGTGAAAAGCTTAATCTTTTACATGAAAAGATGAAATATATCCGAAATAAATTAGAGTTAAAGCCTGATGAAAGACAATTTATTCCGCATATTGCTCTTGCAAGAATATTTGATATTAATCTTGAAGATCTTTCTTATTATCTATCTTTTCAAGATGATTTTTTTGTCCCTCCTTTTGTGGTTGATCATTTTGTTTTATTATTATCGGCTTCTCCCTTAAATCAGGCTTCCTATATTGTAAAAGGAAGTTGGACGCTTCAAAAATAAAAGGGTGTTTATAACACCCTTTAAAAATCCTTTGATATAAAAACCTCATATATGTGTAATTGCAGGGAATACTGCATTTTATGTTGGAGATTTATTATTGATGTTTTTTAAGCCGAATCAGCTTCAACAGAAGCTTCTTTTGCTCCTCCTTTGGCTACACCCACTATAGCTGGACGTAGCACCCTTTCCCCGATAATATAACCTGCCTGAACAACTTGTTGAACAGTGTTATCTGGAACATCAGCATTAGGAATTTCAAACATCGCTTGATGAAAGTGAGGATCAAATTTTTGCCCTTCTGGATAAATTTTTTGCACCCCATGACGTTCTAATGCTGCCATCATGGCACGTTCAGTCATTTCAACGCCTTCTGCCAATGATTTCAAACCAGCATCACTCTCCTTTGCTCCTTCTGGAATAGCTTCCAAAGCACGATTGAGATTGTCAGAAACAGATAACATATCCCGTGCAAAATTAGCAATGGAATAAGCCCTTGCATCCGCCACATCTCGCATAGTACGGCGTCGAAGATTTTCCATATCTGCAACAAGACGTAAAAGCTGATCTTTCAGTTCTTTATTTTCATCCTGCAAAGATGCTAAAAGATCACTAACCTCATTGCTTTCTTTTTCAACGTCTTCGTGTTCTTCTGTTTTATGTGTTTTTAAAAACTCATCGGCTGCCTGTTTAAGTGTATTACGATCAGCTGGATTTTTTAAATCACAATTTTCAAATGAAGCGTCAGTAAATTTGTTTTTTTCATCAGACATAAAAATTTTATTCCTTCATAAGATTCGTTATTCTCGATATCGAAATTCTACAGACAAAAATCAAGAGGTATCGATGTATATAATACAATGAGCTTTTATAGTACAAATACTTACCTGCATCGTTTTAACGCAATAACTGTGACACAAGTTGAGCTGTATAATCAACCATGGGCACAATCCTTGCATAATTAAGCCGTGTAGGACCAATAACGCCTAAAGCACCAATGACTCTTTGTTGTGAATCACGATAAGGTGCTACAACTAAAGAAGAACCAGAAAGTGAAAATAACTTATTTTCTGAACCAATAAAAATTCGAACCCCAGAACCTTCATCCGTTAAATCGAGAAGCTGTGCCATACTCTCACGCGTTTCAAGATCATCAAACAAATGGCGTAACCGTTCTAAATCTTCTTCTGCTTTCACATCTTCAAGTAAATTGCTACGCCCGCGAACAATGAGGTGTATTTTATGATCAGCACCTTCTCCTCCCCAAAGAGCTAATCCCGTTTCAACAAGGTGATGCGATAAATCATCAAGTGCTGCCCGTGTTTCTGCGCATAAGCGGGCAATTTCCCCTTTAGCTTCATTCAATGTACGCCCTTGGATATGGGCATTAAGAAAATTCGTTGCTTCCGTCAATTGTGCATGAGTAACCCCTTCTGGCAAATGAACAATACGATTTTCAACTTCACCTTGTTGAGTCACTAAAACGGCAAGAGCGTGCTCCCTATCAAGGCGCACAAATTCAATATGTTTCAATGTTCCTTCTTGTTTTGTTGCTAAAACAAGCCCTGCCCCACGTGAAAGATCTGAAAGAACTCGGCTTGCTTGAACAAGAAAATGTTCAACCGATTGTGCATGACCAGCCTCTTTAACTTGCATTTCAATATTTTCTCGCTCTTCGTTTGGCAAATCGCCCGCTTCCATAAATGCATCAACAAAAAAGCGTAAACCTGATTGTGTCGGCATTCGACCCGCAGAAACATGTGGTGCATAAATCAAACCGAGATGCTCAAGATCACTCATTACATTGCGAATCGTCGCAGGCGATAATGTCTGTCGTAAAAGCCGTGAAAGATTGCGTGACCCTACAGGTTCACCATCATTAAGATAAGCTTCAACAATATGGCGAAAAATATCACGCGAACGTTCATCAAGATATTTTAGTTCATTATCAATAGTTTCGTGCTTCATCACAATTGTTTCACTACTTTTAAAATACTCATCTCTTATATAAGTTTTGCCAAGGTTTGGTCAAATAGTCTAAAGTAGTATAAAAATATATTATCCTATTGAGCCATAAAATGCTACCTTTCAGAGTGATGATTGATAAATTACGCAGGAGGTATTTTTTGTTAGAGTATGTGAGAAATATTTAAGATAAGAGTTGATCTGTAAAGTGGTCTGCTGTAGGAACTTGCCAAGAGAATTTGATCAAAAGAATCTGGATTGTTTACAAACCGCTACGGATAGAAAATTTCACCCTTTAGAGCAAGTAGGAAATTGGAAATTTACCATAAAAATGCTATTATAAAGAAGGTGTGCCTTTTATATCTTTGCAAAATTATCTTCACACAAGATAAAAAATTTTTATTGGAATAAAATATCATAAAACGTGTAAAATAATCATATCATGTAAAATTGAGTAGAATGTATGTGAGCATTTATGTTGGTTTTAGCACAAAAATAGTTCCTCTTTCATTTTTGGAGAAATCTATATGAGAAGTATAGCCGATAAAAAACTTGTCATTGCTACACATAACACCGGCAAATTGCATGAAATCACTACTTTGGTTGCGCCTTTCGGTTTAATAATACAATCGGCAAAAGAACTAGGCTTGCCAGAACCAAAAGAAACGGGAAAAACATTTGAAGAAAATGCTTATATTAAAGCCTTTTCAGCAGCAAAAAAGACAGGACTTCCTGCCCTTTCTGATGATTCAGGCTTAGAAATAGATGCATTGGAAGGTGCGCCAGGCGTTTATACCGCCGATTGGGCGATTCAAGCCGATGGTACACGCAATTTTCCAAAAGCTATGAAAAAAATAGAAAATGAACTCCAAAAAGTCGGAGCGCAAGAAAAAAGCCAACGAAAATGCCGTTTTATATCCGTCATTTGCATTGCATGGCCTGATGCCCACGCAGATTACTTCCGAGGATGCGTTGAAGGAACATTCATTTGGCCTCCACGGGGAGACAAAGGCTTTGGTTTTGATCCTATTTTTTTACCAGATGGATGTGAAAATACCTTTGGAGAAATGTCAACAGAGCAAAAACACAACTGGAAACGTAATGATATTCCCCCTCTTTCACATCGCGCACGTGCTTTCAAACTTTTGGCAGAAAACCTTTTAGCATTCTCATGAATGAACCTTTTGGCATTTACATTCATTGGCCCTTTTGTGCAGCTAAATGTCCTTATTGTGACTTTAATTCGCATGTTCGCACCCATGGTGTTGATCAACCACGTTTTGTCACCGCCTTTAAGCGCGAAATAGAAACGCAATACCACAAAATAGGCCCACGCCATATTACAAGTATTTTTATTGGTGGGGGAACCCCTTCTCTTATGGAGCCGCAAACTGTCGATGCCCTATTGCAAGCACTTGCAAAAAGATGGGTAGTCGATGATAAAGTTGAAATTACATTAGAAGCTAATCCATCCAGCGTGGAGGCAGAGCGCTTTCGTGGATACCGTGCAGCAGGTGTTAATCGCTTATCTCTAGGGATACAAGCGCTCAATGATAAAGCATTGCGTAAACTTGGCCGACTCCATAATGTGGAACAGGCTCTTTGTGCCATTGCTTTAGCACGGCAAATTTTTCCACGTTTATCCTTTGATCTCATTTATGCCCGCCCCGAACAAACCCTTGAACAATGGAAATCTGAACTTGTACAAGCAATTGATTTGGCAGCGGACCATCTTTCTCTTTATCAATTGACGATCGAAGAAGGAACTGCCTTTAAACGGCTTCATGATACAGGAAGACTTATCCTTCCCTCATCAGAGTTAGCAGCGGATCTGTATCATCTTACCCAAGAAATAACGGCGCTGCATGGACTTCCTGCCTATGAAATCTCAAACCATGCAATGTCCGGTGCTGAATCAGCACACAATCTTCTTTATTGGCGTTATCACCAATATGCAGGCTTTGGCCCAGGAGCACATGGACGTTTCATTGAGCACGCACCGAATCATTCCTCTACCTGTTCAAAAATATTGTCATCACACCTTGAAAACTGTAAACGTTATGTCACAATAAATGAAAAACATCCCGAACAGTGGCTTAATTTGGTAGAAACAACAGGACATGGTTGTATCGAAACGGAACATTTAACCACTGAACAACAGGCAAATGAAATGCTCCTTATGGGATTACGCCTTTGCGAAGGCTTAGAACTTATACGCTATGAAACCTTAAGCCCTAAACGCATCCCAATGGAAAAACTTATCGCTTTACAACACCAAGAATTGATAGAAATGGTGGATAACCAACGCTTAAAAGTGACAACCAAAGGACGTATTGTTCTTGATCATATCATCAGCCAACTCGCAAACTAAAGTTTTTACAACAACATACTGATTTTAATTATAATTATCATTTTTCATAGCAAAATCAAGATTAGAATATCGTGAGATTCTCTCATTTCAAAACTATTTATAGTAAATTAGTTACCACCATTTTTTTACATCTTAAAAGTAGGGAAGCGTGCGGATAAAAACTATAAAAAAGGAGTAAATGCCTCTTATGAATACTCTTAAGTACTAAAAGCTAGCGCAATATTTTGAGCTAGAAAGTGTATGGTGGTCTAACTTTCTTTTTCATAAACATAAAGATGGTGAGGCACTATAGATCTTGTACATTTCACGGAAAATTTTATATTGCACTATTTATAAGCACCGTAGTAGCATGAATGTGACAAACATTGAGAAAACTTCTTTAAAACAAGTATGTGAATGCATAATACAATAATGTATTGTTCTTTATGAAATCGTGGCACAATTTAAAGAACTAGAGAAATAAGCATGAAACTATGCATTAATCTCTGATTATTTAAAAAGATATTACTCTAGATACTTTTGAAAACCGTAAAGCAAAATAAAAAAAGAGAGTAAAAAAGCACGCTGATTTTTACCTTTATACCTTTTCCCTCAGTGAGGTTGTGGTTGTATGTCTGCTTCAGAGATTACAAAAATAGATATACACAATACTTTTATCCTATTCTGGCATGTAAAGGCTGTTGTCGCAAAAAATACTGAACCAATATTTATTTGAGATACGCGGCTGTATGATTGGTATTGATTTATAGGTCAGAGTAAAATCATGAGCTTTATTAAAAAATAATGCACTTAAAATGGCAAATATACCAAATATGAATCGAGATTGCTTTGTTAGCGAGCGAAATGACATTAATCCCATATAATCTTACTTGTATGCGTACATGCTTATGAGTATCTGTACGCGCCCTTTAAGATTATTTTATTAAAAAGAATAATACCAGGGCAATCCTTGACTAAAGAAGTCAACGTGCTGCTACAAAAGAATTTTTGTGTATCTTTATCATAACCAATATTAAAGCTGAGTAAATAAGCTCACCTTCTATCTCATAATGATTTTGCAACGAAAGTTCTTGAAAACAAAAAAAGCAGGGAAAAATATATGAAATAAAACAAACTTAAAGCGCATTCCTATGGGCTTTACTCTAAGAGAAGCTAATTGAAACAAGAAGTACCTTTATGAGAGTGCAGAAACCATATTAAGGCATAAACCGTGAATGAGCACATTTATGCTGTACGAACTTTTTACAATAGCAATATATTTTTGTATATCTTTATGGCTTCAACCTGTCATCACACAATTGCGATATAGTATTCATTGTTTTCCATATATGATTGCATGTTGACTTCCTTTCTATACTTTAAAGAACGAATATTTTTAATCCAATACAGTCTGTAAAAAGTTCTGCTTCTTAAAGCAGGTCCCTCTTGGCTTTCCAATTATGTAATTCACTTAACGAAAGGCTCTACAGGCAAGAACCCAACTTAAGAATATTCACCACTTACTCTAAAACCACTTAATATATTAAGTCTTACGTGTCTCATATCACCACATCTCAAATGGCAATGTCTTATGGCACAACAAGATAAAGGTATTTTTAAACCAGCAATCATTTCTTTTTATGCAAAAAAATCAACAATAAAACGCTCATAAATAGCAGTAAGCGTTTCCACTGCATCAAGGGCTACACACTCATCTACCATATGCATCGTTTGCCCTGGTAAGCCAAATTCAACCACTGGGCAATAATCCTTAATAAATCGCGCATCTGAAGTACCACCAGAAGTGGAACATTCTGGTATACTCCCTGTTACACTTTTAATAGCATTGGATAAAGTTTGAATGAGTTTATCATTTTTGGTCAAAAAAACATCCCCTAAACTTGGAATCCATTCAAGCTGATAAGAGGGATATTGGTCACTATTGTTTTTTGGTTGCACCAAAGCAAGACGCTTTTTAATTTCCTCCATCAGTGTTTCTTTTGTCCAAAGATCATTGTAGCGTATATTAAAATGAACTGTTGTCTGCGCTGGGATAACATTGACCGCTAAATTACCGGTATCGATGCTTGTTAGCTCTAAATTACTGGGTTGAAAATTCTCTGTCCCTTTATCTAAAACAGTTTGTGTCAATGCTTGAATAAGCTTACTTGCCAAAGGCAATGGATTAGCAGCCCGCTCTGGAAAAGCAACATGACCTTGGCGACCTCTCACAGTAATAATACCAGAAATCGATCCGCGGCGACCAATTTTGATGACATCCCCAACAGTCTTTACACTTGTTGGTTCCCCCACAAGAGCCGCAGTCCATTTTTCGCCTTTTTTTTCTGCCCATTTGAGAAGTTTGACAGTACCATTAATAGCAGGTCCCTCTTCATCACCGGTAATCAAAAAACTTACCATTCCTTTAATGGGCCGTTTCTCAAGAACTCGCGCTAGCGCCGCAATAAAACAAGCGATTCCGCCCTTCATATCAACAGCACCCCGCCCATATAATTTCCCCTGATCTATGACAGCTTCAAAAGGTGAGTAGGTCCATTCACCCAATGCACCTGGTGGTACGACATCTGTATGACCTGCAAACATAAGATGGGGTCCTTCATTTCCCATTTTTGCATAAAGATTTTCAACATTATCTGTATTTTTATCCGTAAAAATAGGGCGCTCGACATGAAATCCCATTTTTTTCAAAAATTGTTCCAAAGCTGATAAAGCCCCTGCTTCATGAGGTGTAACAGAAGGACAACGGATAAGCGTCTGTAGTAGCTGAAGTGGATCTGTAAGAACAGGCATAAGGTCCCCTTCCCATTTTTTATAAGTCATCGAAACTTAAGATTATTACGCTGAATTACGAAAAAGATAAAGCAAAAACATTGAAGACACTCAGCAAACCAAGCAGGGGAGAACAATCGTGCTGAGAGCTTCAATGGCTTCCTCATTATGCATGAGCAAGTACACACACAACAAAACACTCAACAAAAAGTTCCGTTAAATATTGCCTTCATTAGAAAGTTTTTTACGCCTCTAAACTATTTTTTACGCCTCTAAACTATATGAATCAAAATTAATTGCTTGTAATCTATGAGCATTTTCCTTCAACCAAGCACGATACATTTTACTATCAGGACATAGTTCTTCACAAAGAGCCCAAAATCTTGGACCGTGATTCATTTCAACAAGATGAGCAACCTCATGAGCAACAACATATCCCACAACTTCTTTTGGTGCCATAACAAGGCGCCAAGAAAAAGAAAGACGCTTATCTATTGAACAAGATCCCCAACGACTTCTCGTATCTTTATAACAAATTGATTTGACTTTACGCTCTACTTTATGGGCATAATGTGCCACCAAAGGTGTTATAATGCGTGCTGCTTGTTTTTTCAAAACGTCGGCAATGCGTCTTGGGAGGTATTCTAATCGACCATAAACAATAATTTTAGGTCCTTGCTCCGCATCTGCTGTAATGATTTCTGTTACCCCACGTCCTTCTCCATGCTTTATGGTATGGGAAACACCCAATAAAGGAATAGTTGCCCCCTCTTTGAGATAAGCATGTTCATGAGAGATTTGTACACAAGTAAGACGTGCCTCAATCCAAGAGCGGTGTTTTTCAATAAAAGTTTGAATCGTACAGAGACTTACCGCTGGTGGTGTTGTTACACAAATCCTCTGTCCGCTCGCATCAACACGTAAGGTAAGACGGCGTGCACATTTATTTTCCCGCACCCGTACAGGTACGGAGCGATCAGAAAAACTAAAATACTGTTTAGAAATGCTCATATATTTTTATCTTCATCAATAAATGTATCCCTTATTTTGTATTAATCTGATTAATAAAAGATCTCAATACCATTTCAAGGCAATCCAAATCTTGTGGACGAGAAAAGCGATGATCTGCATCACGAACAAGTGTCAATGTTACATCATGGAGAGGCAAATGATCAAGTAAAGTCATAGTATGCTGATAGGGTATCTCCACATCTTCCATCCCTTGTAGAATATGGATTGGACATCCAACATCTATACATCCCTTCATGACGCAGTTGTCTCTGCCATCTTCAATAAATACTTTTGTAAAGGGAACCGGCTCCGTATAACTAATCGCAGATCGTTCAATATGCTCTGTTTCTTCTAAAATTTTCCACCCCTTTCGACCCACCCCTGATTCTATCAATGTTTGTGTAAAATCAGGTGCTGGCGCAATCAAGACCATGCCAGCAAGCTTCTTATTTTTCTGTGCTAGCATCATAGCAAGCTTTAGCGCAATCCACCCGCCCATAGAGGTGCCAATCAAAATTTGTGGCCCCTCACAATAAGTTTCAAAAACCGCTAAACTTTCTTTAACCCAGCGCGAAATCGTTCCTTGAAAAAAATCACCACCCGATTCTCCATGTCCAGAGTAATCAAAACGTAAACAAGACAAATCATTCTTCTGAGCAAAACTATCAACCAACATCGCCTTATCCCCTGACATATCGGATAGATAGCCATGAAGCCAAACCAAACCTGGAGATTGGCGCCCCTTGCGATAGCGTACTGCAAGTGCGGTGTTCTCAAATGAAAAAAACTGACAAGAAATATTTTGATCCATAATTCTGTAGCCTCCATAAAACAATTTCTTTAAATTAAGAGAAAAACTTTTATAATCTAAATCCCAAAAAGTAATAAATCAAATAATGAAAAAGGCGCGAATTATAGTTGTTTTTAGGTGCATAATTGTATATTAAATTAACTGTAGTTGAATCAAATTAAGGAGCATAAACCATTCGTAAACCGTTTAAAATGACACCTACCCAAAAAGACGGACCACGTTCAAATCAGGATATCCGGGTACCTCATGTTCAGCTTATCAATGATGAGGGACAACATCAGGGAGTTGTTGCGATACAAGAAGCTCTTGCTATGGCTGCAGATGCCGGACTGGATTTGGTTGAAATTGTACCGAATGCAGAGCCACCCGTGTGTAAAATCATCGATTTGGGCAAATTAAAATATCAAACCCAAAAAAAAGCTGCTGAAACGCGTAAGAAGCAAAAAGTCATCGAAATCAAAGAGATTAAGATGCGCCCAAATGTCGATGTCCATGATTATGGAGTCAAACTCAAGGCTGTTCATCGCTTTATTGATCATGGTGATAAAGTAAAGATTACTTTGCGTTTTCGTGGTCGTGAAATGGCTCACCAAGACCTTGGATTAAAGCTTCTTCAGCGTGTGAAAGAAGATACAAGTGAAATTGCTAAAATCGAATTGGAGCCAAAGCTTGAAGGCCGGCAAATGATGATGGTGATAGCGCCTAAATAGTTTTGCGTTGGAATAATATTTGCATGCAACTCATCAAAATGATGTGTATAGCATTATTTAGAAGTACCACATAGAATTTTTGTGGTGCTTTTAGGGTTTTATAAATGTGTATAAATCCTTTTAAGAGTCTAATAATGCTTTATCGATTTATAAAAAGAATTCGTTATTTTGCATCTTAAATGAGAGAGCTCGAACATCGTAAGATCTTTTCATTTCAAGCTCTCTTCTCATGCAATACAGCAAAATTGTTTGCTTATACATCACAAATAGAGATGATACATAAAAATTATTAAAAAAGCAGAAGTATTTTTTGTGAATCATTTCAAATGCCAAAGGCTATCACAATATGGAAATTGGTAAATATAATGGTGAAACTCGCCGGTACCTTTTATTGAAAACTAAAAATAATGATGAACAATGAATTTTCGTTGTACCTTTCACCGAAACTTTGCACTACATTCTTCACTCTCGCCGTCGTGAAATTGATGTGATGAACCTTGAAACAAAAGGTTATTTTTGTAAAAAAGATTAAGGGACTTTTTAATTAAGAGTGTTCCAATCTTGCATAAAATAATGAGAGAATATAGAAGCATTTCATGGCTAAAAAACAAATTTCCTCTTTCGATAAACATCTTATTATCCGCCTTTTGCGAGAAAATTTTCGTAAACATATGCGTTGGTACAGTGCGGCTATTTTCTCAATGATCATCATTTCTTGTACCACGGCAACCAGTGCATGGATTATGCGTGATGTTGTTAATCAGATTATTGATGCACAAGATTTTCCTATGATTGTTTTGATTTCTAGCTTCATTGCTTTTATCTTTATTCTCAAAGGAGTTGCAACTTTTTCCCAAACTTACTTTCTAAATAAAGCAGGTAATAGTATCATTGCTGAACAACAGCGTAAAATTTTTGCACGACTTATGGAACAAGGAGTCTCTTTTTATCATAATAACACTTCATCTGATCTTCTTGTTCGTGTAACTCATAATGCGACAGCCGTACGTAATATAATTGATACTATTATCACAACTTTTGTACGTGATCTGCTTTCCGTTAGTGGTTTGTTGCTTGTCATGTTCATTCAAAACTTTGTGTTAATCTCTATTACTTTAATCGTAGGACCACTAGCCTTTTTAGGCGTTCGAATGGCTTTAAAACGCGTTCGCCACCTGATGGAAAAAGAGCTCCTTTCACTTGGTGAAATTATCAAGATCGTACAGGAAACAGCTGTTGGTATTCGAGTTATTAAAGCTTTTTCACTAGAAGAAGTCATGAAAAAACGTATGGACAAAGCTATTTGTGATGTTGAAAAACAAACAAACAATATTGCAACACTCGAAGCTATTACTAATCCGATTATGGAAACACTCACGGGTGTTGCCATTGCAGGTATTATTTGTTTTTCCGGTTATCTTGCAACCCAACGTGCAGGTGTTCAAGGTGAATTTATGTCCTTTATTGTTGCTTTACTTTTAGCTTATGAACCCGCAAAAAGGCTAGCAAATGTACGTGTCAAAATTGAATCTGGCTTGGTCAATATCCGTACGATGTTTGAAATACTCGATTGTCCCCTTACAGTTATAGAACATAAAGAAGCTAAAGATCTGAATAAAACGCAAGGAACTATTCGTTTCGAACATGTTTCTTTTGCCTACACTGATAAAAAAATGGTCCTGAAAGACATCAACCTAGAAATAGAAACTGGAAAAATGACAGCATTGGTGGGACCATCCGGTTCGGGAAAGTCAACCCTTATCAATCTTATTATGCGCCTCTATGACCCCACAAAAGGACGCATATTGATTAATGATCAAGACATCCGCTACACGACATTTCGCTCTCTGAGAAACCTGATGGCTTATGTAGGACAGGATACGTTTCTCTTTCAAGGAACTATTAAATATAATATCGGGCTTGGAAAAGAAGGGGCTCGTGATGACGAAATTATCGAAGCAGCAAAAGCAGCAAATGCTCATGACTTTATTATGAGTTTGCCAAATGGTTATGATACACAAATAGGTGATAATGGCTGTAATCTTTCAGGAGGACAAAAACAACGACTCGCTATCGCTAGAGCAATGATTCACGATAGTGAAATTCTGATTCTTGATGAAGCAACAAGCGCTCTGGATTCACACACCGAAGCACAAATTAATGAAGCACTTCATCACCTTACCAAAGGACGCACAACGATCATTATTGCTCATCGCCTTTCAACGATTGCTCGTGCTCATAAAATTGTGATCATACAAAATGGACAACTGATTGAACAAGGTACTCAGAAAGAATTACTCGCAAAAGAACATGGGTTTTATAAAAAACTTCATAATATCCAGTTTAAAAAACACACGTCCTAATTTCTAAGTATTTAAATAAAATTTAAAATCAAAAATGGATAGAAGCTAACGCCCCATTTGTAAAAATAGATAAGTTACCAAGAAAAAATATTACTTCAATCAAGAATTAGCAAAGAATTTATAGTTTATTGAAAATAAACTTCTCGGATTTAGATGAAAACTTTACCCACTATTTTGTTGAATGCAATTGACTTTAACAATGAAATTCCCCCCTCCTTTCCTCAAATGAGTGTTGAAACATTCATAAGTGTTGTGAATCCTAAAAGAGAGGGCATAAAGTTGTAAAAAACTGTCAAGAAAAAGGAAGCATGTAGATTGATGCCACCTTTATCCGTGTTTATCCCTGCACTGACAGTTTTTTCCTCATCATACCTTAAAGGTTAAAAATTCCTACCCAATCTCATCTGTAAACAATCTAGATTCTTATCGAGTTCGTTCTACTTGATAACAACTTATGTGATTCACTTAATACAAGGCTTACCCTAAAGATTCATCACATGCTTTCAAAGCACTTGATCAAAGAGGCTACACGCTTTTATTATCACCACACCTCAAATAATAGATCTTTTATGGTACAACAGGATAAGCTGACAATTATAAATTGTGCTGCAAATTATAGATACACTCAGCGTAAAAGAAAAACATTGAAAAAATAAGAGAGGATTTATTATAAAACTTTTTTACTATTGTAGCTTGCTTTAAAGCAAGCTTTGCTATTTTTTCTACATCTAGAAACTAAAGTGACATTCCTCCAATACCTGAACTTCTTGAAGAGTTTATAAGTGCACAACGTTAGTGCTTATATAAGGCTATGATTTCAATATGCAAAAAAAACAGATGAAAAGTAAAATGGCATTCCTCTTTCTTTTAACTGCCTAAATAGAAAAATACGACATATAACTCTGATAAATATTTTCACAAAAAATATCTTTTGGCATGCGTCTTAATACTTTGATTTATAAGCATAATTTATTACTTTATATCTTAAATAAAAGATAAGATGTAATTTGCTTATTGCAAATTTTCTTTATATTTACGATGAATCAATTAAAAGTACTTGTTGCGTGTCATAAGAGATATTGGTGTATGCATAAAAGCTTTTAAGATAAGCAATAAAAATACCTCTACATTTTCAAGTGAAAAGATTGTCGGCAACATGAGAAGCTGAAAAATAGAATGATAATGCCGGCTTATATCTTTAATGAATACTTATACCTTTATTAATAACGGTAGTATGGATTTTATACCATTCATAAAAGGTACTTTATACCATTTCACAAGCAATCTTATGAAATAGGCTCAAGCACAACACTGAGGAATGTTTCTTTAAAACGAGCAAATGAATTTGCAACACTGTAGTGTTATCTTTTCTAGTGTTCCGTTTGGAGGCTATTCGTTATAAGGAAAGTAATCTCATTCAAAAAAACAATAAACAAAAATCTAAAATAATAGGTAATTTTTATTATTAAAAAATATTGCTTTAAATCCGTTTAAAAATAAAACCGATATCTTATGAACTCTACGCTTGCCTCACGCTTTTGTTTATCGCGTTCTTTAATGGAATTACGCCCTTCACGTAAAAACAGAATGCCATTGTGTTGCAAATTCAGGTGTTTGTTTTAAAGAGACCTCTCTCAAAGTTCTCCCAAAGCCCATTTCGCGATAACGTCCGTGAATTGTATAACTATAAACCCATTAAGCCCCCTTATCTTTACGCTTATGGAGTAACAAGCCAGCAGCATTCACACTATTTTACCAGCCCCTAGTGTTGCGACAGCCCTTAGCTCTCGAGATGGTTCATAAAAGGCATTTTTAGTCATTTCTTAATAGTTCTATCCACACAGGATTCCCCGCCTGTAACAGGCAAAGCAAATGGTTTTGATTGATTTAACATGAGAGAAATTCGCAATGAGAGAATCATACGATATTCAAAGTTCTAATTCAAGTTGAATAAAGATAAATTATCTTTATAAATCAATATATTGCATACATTTCATTCTTTAGGCAACAACACGAGATGAGTTTGAGAACAAGGTAAGATATTTCTCTAAAATAAATATATAACAGCAAAATAATATACTATTCTTCGTGAAAATTTTGTCCCTTTAGAGAATGCTATAAATAAAAAATCGAATATTTCAGATATATCTCTTCGCGTCTCAACAAAAAGCTCCTTTTTTGATAGATTCCTGGTCTATGCCTCCTTCTTCAGCCTTAGAAATGGACAAAAAACGAAGAGAGTGTTTTTTTAAATTCAATCTTTAATAATCTCTTTCATAAAAGAGACCAATACTAGAATTTTGTTCATTTCCTATAGCACCTTTAGCTTTGAGATGACGCGAAATATCCAAATTAATTGTCCCTTTCGTCGTTCCATCAGACCCTGCTTCAAAGCCCAAATAAATATTATTGTGTATATAGCGTCCAATACGTAAGCCTGTATTACCCTTCTCATTAACGATAACATCAAGATCATCAAGCCCAATTTTAGTTCGTAACGTATTTAACAAAGATGTATTAGAAGCACCTGCAAGATCAGCCGCTGCTGCTGCAAGTTGAGCAATCTGAAATGGTGATAATTCATTAAGAGAGCGATTAAAAATCAAACGCGCCAAAATCTCATCCTGAGGCAAATTCGGTTGTGACGAAAAATTAATATCAAGATTATCAATCGTCCCACTTACAGTTACAGTGACTTGAATATCACCACTGTTATTGTTGGTTACAAAATAAACCGTAGGGTTAAGATTACCGCTAAAACTCGCTTGTCCTTGATCAAAATTAAGACGTTGCGAAAGAATATCAAAACGTCCACGAATCATTCTAAATTCACCAACTGGATGTACATCATTCAATGGACCTGCTAGATTAATGCGTCCTCCAAGTTCAGCATCTAAGCCTTTTCCGCGTACAAAAAATTGATTGCGTGCTGCAATGCGCATATTTGATAGCACGATAGATGAAGATGCTTGTGTAACTATATGACTTTTGCTTTTGTTCGTATTCTTAACATCAGCACGTTCAAGTGTTGTTTGAATCGATTTAGTTAAATTCTTATTTCTAACATCAAGAAACTTGGCACTTTTAAAATGATCCGGAACAAAAACTTCAGCTTTTTCAACGATAATATCACCACCAATAACAAGATCATTTAAAAAATGACCTTTCATTGTCATCTCACCTGATAATGTTGCCAGAATCATAGAACCATCATTATAATTGGCATTATCAAGATGAAATATCAAATCTGTCTCTAGACTATTAGAGATACGACCTGAAGCAGAAATCCCCCCCCCCCAAACGAAGAAGCTGAAGCTTTCTCTATAAGGAAATGATCACCATTCAATTTGCCTTCAAGCGTTATATTATTCAATCCTACATTTGTTTGTGAATCAAAAAAGCTACCGTCGCCTATAGAAATATTTCCTATCAATTGTGGCTTTGATAACGCTCCATTAAGAGCTGTATCAATTCTTGCTGTACCTGTTATATGTGCACCACGCTTGGCTAATAAGAGATTAAAAAAATCAAGAGGCATTATCCCTTTAACGTTTAATTTTGCCTCTGAACCATTAAAAGATACAGGCCCATGGATAGAAAGATCTAATCCTTTATCTCCAGTAGCTATCATATTTTCAATATGAAATGTCGATTTTTTATAAGAACCACGCGCATTTATATTGATTGACATCGGTCCTTTATGCGTCATAGCGGTTAAATTTTGACTAGAAAGCTCAAAATGAGCAAATGGATCCTTTATTGTTCCACCAATATCAACTTTTCCTATCATTGTCCCATCAAGCGCTTGTCCTATAATAAAACCATTCGCCAAACGTGCAGATAAATTTTGTAAATTAATATGAAGATCAAGCTTTTTTTCCTCTAGAGATACACGCCCCTGAGCTTGTGCTTGTACTCCTTCTCCTGTTAAATTTGCATTCAAAGTAAGATTTTGATCTAAGGTTTTCCCTGTAGCAGAAAGAGAAAAAGGCATGATTTTTTTATCTTGAAAAGCAACAGTTGTCAGTCCCTCACCTTTTATATCGTAAGTTATATCAGGCTTTTTAAAATGACCACGAATCATAACCCGCCCTGTTATACTCCCTGCTGCTCCAAGATCCGATTTCCACAGATTGACTAAAGTAGCAGGAAGCGCATTCATTGTAAGTTGCAAATTCAGGGTATCTTGAATATTTCCTGCTAAGATGATGTTGCCTCCATTTATTGCAATTCCTAATTCATTGATTGTCATTCCATCTTTATCAAAAGCAATTATGGATGGTTTCGGCAATGTGGCATGAAAAGTGTGTTGTTTTAGGTCCACAGTTTCAATTTGCACTTCTCGCTTTATACTTTCTGGAAGTTCCTCAACCATTAAACGACCAGAAAGCTGTGCATTGAGAGTATCATGCAACATCGCTTGGACAGTAAAAACCGTTTGTCCATTATTTCTATCGGCATGAGCATTTAAACGATTGACCATTATAAAAGGTGTTTGAATATGTTCTGCCTTGATAACTCCTTCAAACTGAGTCATGCCAAAAGGATCGAATATGTCAGCATCTATTGCCAATTTTTTTATTTTATTCTTGGAAAAATTAAAATGGTTAACATGCGCCTTCACATTGGTTTTTTGTCTGCCATTTTGTTCATCAAAAATAAAATCTCCTTTTACTTTTCCACTACCATCCTGCAAAAATAACGCTGAAAGTAGGGAAATATCATCGGCATCAATATGCAGCGCGCCTTTCAAAAAACCGCCAATTGGTTGAGAAAGATCACCCGTTATTTTTGCACTTCCCCCTCTAATATCGATATTTTCAAGTTTTCGAATTTTATGAGAATCTTTAAAAGAGGCCGATAAATGCAAAGGTTTCTTAGCAAAAATCCCTTCACCTTTTACCGCTCCCGTCAAAGCAGTAACTGGTGCTGTATTATCTACAAGTACATCTATGTTAAATGTTGTGTTTTGAAGTTTCTTCCCTACGATTAATGCTTCAGCAATATGGGCACGTGTATTTAGTTTTATATGGCTATTGCGCCCTCTCGCCGTACTTTGAATTGTAAGCGCACCGCTTATCTTTGGATCTAATTTGGACAAATCAGATATTTGAGCAGATAGATCCATTTTAGCGCTTTCATCTGAAAAATAACCATTAGCCTTTATGTTTGTATATTGATTTTTCAAATTAAAATGACGAAAAATGAAACCACTCGTATTTCGAGTAACACCACCTGAAAGAGTGATGTTTCCTTTGAATAAACGATCAAAAGGCTGCACGCCTATTTTCATATCATCAGCCATTCCTGATAATTGGAGATCAAAAATACCACTCAATAGACTGATCGTTCCTTTGGCTTTAATATCTGCACTACCGGAAAGTGATTGTTTACTGAGCACTTCCAAAGGAGTTAATGTTTGAGCTTTTAAACCCAAATCGCCTTTAAAAACAAAATTCTCCATTGTCCCTTTTAACCAAGAAGAAAAACCCTGAGCCGTAACACTCAGATCATGAATCAAAATTGGTTTATTCGAAACAATATCCGTATCTAAATGCACATGAACCGCTTGGCTTAAATTTTCTACTAACGCTCCCTTAATTTTTTTAACTCCTTGAAGCGTCCCTTTAACCTGAACACCAACATGACGAGAAGCTGCATTATCAAGATTTTCGCTTACTCCTCCCATATCAAAAATTGCATCGCGAATATAAATATTTTTATTGCTTAAATGACCTACAACCAACCGCCCATTCCAAGATTGTTGCCCTTCGCGACCATAGTCAATGTTCAAAGCAAGAATATTTGCAGGTTTTGGCACTTCTGATACAGGTAGATGAACAGACTCCTGTTCGTTATAAAGGGCCATTTTGCCATCAACAAAAAGCCGCCGTAAAAATCCATCGGCGGTTATTTCAGCATTGGCTATAACATTCATTGCTTTGCTCTGAATAACCATCTGATCAAGGTGTGTCACACCTTTTTTTGTTCTTCTTGCCTTTGCTTTTAATGTCATATCAGATTCGAAGAGGCTACGATATTGAGAAGGTATTAAAGGAATCAGTGTTCCCTCTAGTTTCGTAGAAAAACTGTATCCTTCTGGAATACTTGCAAGAATAACATTACCATCTAAAATAGAATGATGATCGGACTCTAAAGAAAGTTTGATAACCAAATCATCAAAAGTACCATCACCTTTCACCACAAGATTTAATGCTGGACGTTGTTCAATGTTAAAAATATTCGCCAAAATACCATTTTGTGGTTCATTAGCAGAAATATCAATTTGGGCTGTACGATTACTATCAGATATCTTGGTGAGAATAGAAAAAGAACCCGGTGCATCTAAACGATGCGCCGCTATAGCGACATCAAAATTACCACTAGCCAAAGTGAAATTGCCTTTTAAGGACATATCAGCAGAAAAACCAAAAAGATTCTGTTCAAATGTCACATGTTGAGCTGTAAGTGTATTGATAGAAAGAGCAAGCGGCAATTTTGGTAAAGAGAACTTACCCGTCTCAAGGGAAGAAACAAAAGAAGAATTGCCTTGCGGTTTGCGTAAAAATGTAACCTGTTCTGCCGAAAGCTGGTTAATATCCATCCGCCCTCGCAGCAACGCTAGACGATTCCAATCCATTTTAGCATTGGTAATTTTAAGCCAAACCCCTTTTTTATCACTGACAGTAATGGCATCAATTGATGTTCGAGAAGACAGTGTCCCTTGCATATTATATAAACGAACTTGACGATTAGGCGCTGAAAGCTTTCGTTCAATTAAAGAAACAAACCATGAGCGATCATCTGTTTTCATTTCGCTAGAGGGAAGAGTATCTCCTCTTTGCGCAAAAACAAAACCACCCACCCCAAAAAACAAAAATATCAAGAAGAAAGCTGATAAATATACGCCTTTTTTCATTAAAATGCTTGTCCTATACCCACATAAAAACCAATGCGAGGGTCACCTTTCTCTCTCTTTAAAGGAAAGGCTAAATCAACGCGTAAAGGACCAAGACCCGTCATATAACGACCCCCTATACCAGCTCCCCATTTAATTTTTTGAGAAAAATCAAAATTCGCATTTTCCCCTACGACACCTCCATCAAGAAAACCGACAAACCCTATTTTATCATTTAAAGAAACACGCAATTCTGCCGATCCCTCAACAACCACCCGTCCACCAACAACCGCATCATTTTTTGTTTTGATACCAATATTACGGTAAGCATAACCACGAACAGAGCCCCCACCCCCAGCAAAAAAAAGCGTATTCGCAGGGATTTGTGCTGTATCATTCCCAAGAATTGTACCAAGCTTTGCCCGCGCAGCAAAAACAAAACGATCCCCTTCATCCAACGCCCAATAAGAACGACCTTCTGCTGTTACTTTTGCAACAAAGTTGCTAAAACGCATCTCATAAAAAGGCTCAATGAAAACTTCACCATATAAACCTTTTGTTGCATTAAACTTATTATTACGACTATCGTAAATCAAACTGCTAGGGAAACCTATTGTTGTAAAATTACGGCTTCCAAAATAGATATCACGTGAATAACCATTTGAAACTTCTACAGCAGCCTGCCCCGATAGATTACCATTGAAAATATGTGTAATACCTAATCTTCCTTTGATGGCTTTTGTCGTATAATTTTCTAGAACATCTTGTTGTATTTTTAGTTCTGACCTGAGATCTGTATCTGGCGTGAGTACACCAGGCTTTATAAACGTGCCACCGAAAAGATAATCAAAGTTTTTAAAATTATACGATTGCTTTTTATTGCTACCAACACCACTTATTTTTGTTTCAATTTTAAGAACCTCTGCATGACCAAAAAGATTGTTATGCATCCAATAAGCCTCAAAACCAGCACCATCTAATGTTGAATAGCTACCACCTACACCAAAACGACGCGGTTTACGTTCTTGTACAACAAGCATAAGCGGTAAACTGCCATCTAGATTAATGGTATCAGCCTCACGTATATTGATAGCACGAAAAACGCCAAGGCGCGCAAGACGTTCATTTGCTTTAGTTAACGCATCGGAATCGTATTTCTGACCTAACTTCAATCCGGTCATCCATGCGATATAAGCTGAATCTACACGTGGTTTCTTACTTATATTACGCACACTTAAAGGACCATAATGAGCCTTTTGTCCAAGATCAACAACAATCCGTCCTTCAACACACAACGCAGCATGATCAGCCACGACCTCACTCTTCATAATTTTAGCTTTAGCATAACCTTGTTGACGCCATCCTTCTACTGCCCATTTTTCTGCTTTCAAAATGGCTTCAGATTTGGCAATAGCTCCAACTTTATAGCCCAATTCTTCAATTGTAGGCATTTTATGCGCTCTACGTTTTTCTAACGGAGCTACTTTATCAATATTTGCAATACTAAAAACATATTGTGGACCGGCATTAATTGTAATAACGATATTGGATTGTGCTGGAAGTTGAGTTACCGGACTTAAATCAGCGGCTTCTAAACCATTAATTTTAATACTAATAACACCACCGTAGCGCCCATCAGCATAAAGAGCAGAAAGAATAGCCCGATAATCTGAACGCGCTTTGGCTAACAAACCAGAAGAACTGGCAACTGCTTTCTCTTTATCTGCAAAAAGAGAAGAGACAGATTTAACTATTTTTACACCTTCTAATGGCGCCCCTGGCGGTGCAACAATATCAACTTTATAAAATCTCTCTGTACTTTTAACATACTGTGAAGGAGAATTTGTTTTCTTTTGACCAAAAAGAGGGATGCCAAACAAATTAAATGCAGAAAGTGGCTGTGGGAAAGCACAAGCGAAACACAAACCTATAAATATACAGCGTACAGTTCCTGATTTTAACAAAACTCTTGTCTGGTATACCATAAAATCAGATACCTTTAATACACTTTGCATCTACTACGCTTTAAATAATATAAAAATAAAAAAGGTAAATATAACTACTTTGCATATTTTACACGTTTTATCATATCAAATAACACTCTGCGATACATAACGTCACTCTCCCCTTATGTTTTCATAAAATTCTGCACTGTTGCATAACACGAACAGCCTCATTCTTTTTTCTTAACATATTTATTTAGCTTATTATAAATGTTTTATTGCATTCCATACTATCATGGTTAAATTTGTACAAATGACTTCCATGAGAACGCTAAAAACTGCTCGTGTATATAGATCTCTCTATAAAAAAAACCATAGAGATGCTTCTTGATTTTTATGTATAGATATGATTGTCTCTACAAAGTCTAAAGGGGGAAAAATAAATGATCGCACGTATTACAACTGTTGCTTTTCGCGGTCTAGAAGCAGTCCCTGTCGATGTACAGGTTATGATTTCCTCTGGTAAAATAGGAATGGCTATTGTTGGATTAGCTGATAAGGCAGTTGCAGAAAGCCGTGAACGTGTACAAGCAGCCCTCCACGCTTGTGGACTTTCTATGCCTACTAAACGGATTACGATTAATCTTGCGCCGGCTGATTTGCCTAAAGAGGGCTCGCATTATGATTTGCCAATCGCCGTAGGCTTAATGCTTGCTATGGGAATTCTCCCTCCCGAAGTAGCACAAGACTATATCATTTTAGGAGAATTATCACTGGATGGTTCACTTACCGCTGTTAATGGTGTTTTACCAGCTGCCATGACAGCTTTATCACTCGATAAAGGACTGATTTGTCCTTTTCAATGTGGACCTGAAGCTGCTTGGGCAAATGCAGAAATAAATATTCTTGCCCCAGAGACTCTGCTTACTATAGTTAACCATTTCAAAGGAACCCAAATTCAAAAACGTCCACAACCGCGCCAATATACTATCGAAACTGAACTTCCAGATTTATGCGAAATCAAAGGACAGAAAACAGCCAAACGTGCCTTAGAAGTTTGTGCTGCTGGACGCCATAACCTCTTGTTTGTAGGTCCTCCTGGTGCTGGGAAATCTATGTTAGCACAACGCTTACCTTCCATTTTGCCACCTCTTGATAGCCGTGAGCTTTTAGATGTCTCTCTGATTGCTTCTATTACAGGAGAAACGGTTCATAATACCATTTCACTTCATTGCCCCTTTCGTTCCCCGCATCATTCTGCTTCCATGGCCGCAATGATTGGTGGGGGACTTAAAGGACGACCGGGAGAGGTCTCCCTTGCCCATAATGGTGTGTTATTTCTTGATGAATTGCCTGAATTTTCTCCACAGGTTCTTGATTCTCTTCGTCAACCCTTAGAAAGTGGGGAGTCGGTTATCGCGCGCGCTAATCACCATATTAGCTATCCAGCTCGCTTCCAACTCATTGCCGCAATGAATCCTTGCCGTTGTGGTATGGCAGGCGAAAAAGACCATGTTTGCGCTAAAGGAATACGCTGTCAAATCGATTATCAGTCCCGTATTTCTGGTCCTCTGCTTGACCGAATTGATTTACGGATTGATGTCCCTGCTTTGACAGCTATGGATCTTATGCAACCAGAACAATCAGAAAAAAGCTGCGATGTTGCCAAACGCGTCACACGGTGCCGTACCATTCAAGCTAAACGTTTTGCAACAATGGGGTTTGATCATATTCGTACCAATGGCGATTGCCCTGCCAAAATTATAGAACAGATTGCCATTCCTGATAAAAGTGCGACCATACTCTTACGAGATGTGAGTGAAAAAATGCACCTCTCTGCACGCGCTTATCATCGCATTCTCAAAGTTGCACGTACAATTGCTGATCTTGATGGATCAGATAATCTTTCACGCTATCATCTCGCAGAAGCTATTTCCTATCGACTAGGCACAGAAAGATTAACAGCCCTTAACTAAAAAACTATTTATCAATAAAAACTTATTGGAAAATAACGCAAATAAAGTTCTGTAAGTTTACCATCCTCTTCTAGTGATTTCAGCGCATAATTGAGTATATCAACCAATTTTTCATTCTTTTTTGCAACAGCAAGCTGCATTCCTTGTCCCAATAACTGTGGCGCCATATATGCCCCCCCAACAAAATGACAGCAATCAACAGATTTTTGTTTTTTGAACCATGACGATAAAGCAAATCCATCATCAAAAATAAGGTCAATTTTACGCTCCTGTAATGCTTTATAGAGCTCTTCTCTCTTTTTAAATCCTTGCCATTTAGCTTTAGGGAAATAATGACGAAAGAGCTTTTCATGAACACTTTTAGACAAAACACCACTGGTTAAATGTGCCAATTGATCACTTATTGGCTCATCGAGATTTAAAAGTCGAGAAGCAACAAATCGCGCTGGAAAGCGTAAATATGACTTTGTAAAAACAAGATCTTGCTGGGTTTTACTTGTTTCTTTTAAACCCGCAATAATGACTTCTGCACCACCATTTTTAACATGTTCTACAAGCTCTTTCCAAGGAATTACTTCTACTTCACAAAGCTTATCTAATTTTAACTTTGAGCAAATAGCGCGCAATAAATCGATATTATAACCTGCAAGATGCCCCGTTTGATCAAGAAAATTAAAAGGAGGAAAATCAAAAGTTGTTACAAAACGCAAACGAAGGATATCCGTTGTATCAGGTTGTACCAAATGTTCATGCGAATCAAAAAAAGAAGGCAGCCTTTCAGCTTCTGTGTAAGAGGAAAATAGAACCCCCACTGCTACAAATAAAATACGAATAAAAATATTGTATGGATTATTGAATAAAAAGTACCGTAAACGCAATTGAAGATGTTTTACATATATAGATTTTTTTATTTTCAAAATCTCTCCCCCATTTTTCAAAACTAAGATGCAACTCTTCTCAATTATTATCTAACGCACTTCACCAAAATATCTGGCGTTTAATAAATAAAATTCTTGCTATTTTTAAAAACTGTTAAATTTTTTAACAGTTTTCATATATTTTTTTAAAAACCCTTAAAAAGGCTTAGATTTCTGATGTTAATTTTCCCAAATGAATATATAAAAAGTAATTTGAGAGAAAGGCGTTTTGATTTTTAAAATATAAGAAATAAGCTTTACATACTTTAGTGGCACACTCCATTTTATCAAAATATCCCGCGTATCTTAAAATATTAAGATACTAATTTGTAATGATAATTTATTATTTCTTATGTGAATAAAAAACTTTATTTCAAATCTATTTATATTGAAAACATCAAAACCATTTTCTTGCATATCACAACCAGAGGGAGCATATAGATACTGTTAAAGAAAAGAGTAAAAATACCCTTCAAATGCCAAGGATTTTCTCAACATTAAGGTTGCATCAACATTTAAGAGCTGGAAAATAAAATGCTGCTGCTAATTTGCACCTTATCGTCAAAATGGGCAAGATAGAGGACATGTATCTTGTAATATTCACAGGGTATTTTACGTTATACTATTCAAACATCGTTGTAAAATGAGTTTTGAGACATTGAGAGATGCTTCTTAAAAATGCGCGCGGATATCAGCGCAATGGTGCTTTGTTTTAAATGAGGAACGTAATCTTCATTACAGGAATGAGAAAAACAAAAGCGTAAGACAATGCGTCATTACCCCCATTATTTAAAAACATTGCTGTAGACGTTATTAAAAGTTGTAAAACTGAATAAAAGAACGATCGTGGAAACGTGTTTTTACATTTATGCCTTTATTATTTTCCACAAACAAGGCTTTTTCCACATTGTAAAGATGAAACAAACCAATATAGACAATATCTTCGCCTCAATCTAACATACAAAAGCTTGAGCTGCTTAGAGAGCTCGTAACTTTTATTTCAAATGTACAGCAGTATTAGAATTGAAAATTTATTTATGGATAAAACAAGTAAAACCTTTGTTAGTGTAACACAAAAATGCATAACTAATTTTGAAACATTACGCATATGCAAAAATAAACAAAATAAATAGCATCATTTTATGAAATAACTTTTTGTATAAATCAAAAGTGTTTATAAAAATATCAGAATTTATTATTATTATCTCATGACACGATAAATAAAATTTCACTCTTCGCACAATTGTAAAGCTTAATTGACCCCATATCCCACACCTCTCAAAGGAAAAGGATTCCTACTAGCCTTGGCGTCTAAACAATCCTGCTTCTCTCGACTAACTTCTCGGGGCTATTCACTCATGCGATTCACTTAACTAAAGGTTATACAAATAAACCCTGCTCCGAATATTCACCACGCACTTAAAAAATACTTAATGTATCAAGGAAGTGCTTACTTTCCTTACATCACCATATCACCGCCCTCAATGACGGAGTTTTACGACATAACAGTACAATCTCATTTCATCATTCTTTTCATTATATATCGACAGATATTGAATATAGTTCTGATATACGGTAAATGTTTAATGTGGTTATTCCATAAATAACTGATCAGAACGTTAAGCTTTAAAAAAGCAGATAAGATATTGCAAATTGAACACAGGAATGGACTAACTTATGAGTGATGAAATAACCTCAGCGGCACAAAGTGATGATTATGGCGCTTCTTCTATCAAAGTTCTCAAAGGTCTTGATGCTGTACGCAAACGTCCTGGTATGTATATCGGTGATACTGATGATGGATCGGGTTTGCACCATATGGTCTATGAAGTTGTAGACAATGCTATCGATGAAGCTTTGGCCGGTCATGCTACTCTTGTAAACGTCACACTCCATGCCGATGGTTCTTGTTCTGTTCGTGATAATGGACGTGGAATTCCGACAGATATCCATCCAACAGAAGGTGTTTCTGCAGCTGAAGTTATTATGACACAGCTTCATGCCGGCGGAAAGTTTGATCAAAACTCTTATAAAGTTTCAGGTGGATTACATGGTGTTGGCGTCTCTGTTGTGAATGCATTATCCGTTTGGCTTAAATTACAAATCAGACGAAATGGTAAAATTCATGAAATATCATTTACCCACGGGGTAGCTGATGCTCCATTAAAAGTTATTGGCGATTGCGATAGAGAAAGTGGAACAGAAATCAGATTTTTACCAAGTTCTGAAACTTTTACTATGGTTGAGTTTGATTTTGAAACTTTGGAGCGCCGTTTACGGGAATTAGCCTTTCTAAATTCTGGGGTTTATATTCTTCTTGTTGACGAGCGTCATGCTGATATTAAATCAGTTGAATTGCATTATGAAGGTGGATTAACGGAGTTTGTCAAATACATTGACCAATCAAAAAAAGCTCTTCTTGATAATCCTATTTACATTGCAAGTGAAAAGGATGGTATGAGCGTTGATGTTGCCTTGTGGTGGAATGATTCCTATCATGAGAAGGTCTTGTGTTTTACAAATAATATTCCTCAGCGTGACGGTGGAACTCATTTGATAGGTTTTAGAAGTGCCCTTACGCGCCAAATTAATGGCTATGCTGAATCTTCAGGTATTGCTAAAAAAGAAAAAGTAAACTTAACCGGTGATGACTGCCGTGAAGGATTAACAGCTATTCTTTCTGTCAAAGTTCCTGATCCAAAATTTTCTTCACAAACAAAGGATAAGTTAGTCTCTTCTGAAGTGCGCCCTATTGTTGAAAATTTGGTCAATGAAGGTCTTTCAGTATGGCTAGAAGAACACCCTCATGAAGCAAAACTTCTCATTAGTAAAGTGGTAGAAGCTGCAACAGCACGTGAAGCAGCACGCAAAGCACGTGAACTCACAAGGCGAAAAGGGGCGCTTGATATCACTTCTCTGCCAGGAAAGCTTGCCGATTGCCAAGAACGTGATCCTGCAAAATCAGAAATTTTTATTGTCGAGGGGGATTCAGCTGGAGGTTCAGCAAAAAGTGGGCGCTCACGTCAAAATCAAGCAATTTTACCCCTTCGTGGTAAAATCCTCAATGTCGAACGAGCACGATTCGACCGCATGCTCTCATCTGATATGATTGGAACACTTATTACAGCTCTTGGAACTTCTATCGGTAAAGATGAATTTTCACCGGATAAATTACGTTATCATAAGATTATTATCATGACAGATGCGGATGTTGATGGAGCCCATATTCGTACTTTGCTGCTTACTTTCTTTTTTAGACAAATGCCCGAGTTGATTGAACGTGGACATCTTTATATTGCTCAGCCTCCTCTTTATAAAGTATCGCGTGGAAAATCTTCCCAATATATTAAAAATGAAGCAGCATTTGAAGAATTCTTGATCGATACTGGATTAGAAGAAACAACGCTTGAGCTTTCAACGGGAGAAGTTCGCGCAGGGGCTGATTTGTATCAACTCGCTAAAGATGCTCGTATATTACGTCAATTGTTAAATGGTCTTCATACCCGTTATGACCGTAATATTGTTGAGCAAGCAGCAATTGTTGGCGCTTTTAATCTTGAAGTCTTTGCAACACAAGAAAAAGCACAAAAAATAGCAGATACTATAGCACACCGCCTTAATCTAATTGCTGATGATATGGAACAAGGTTGGAGTGGACATTATACAGCAGATGGAAACTTATGTTTTGAGCGTACTTTGCGTGGCGTTAAAGATGTTGTTACGCTTGATGTGGGACTTATAAATTCAACTGACGCACGCCAAATTGATCGCATTTCCCAAAATTTTATCGACATATATCATCCTCCTGTTCTGTTACGTCGTAAAGATAAAACAGAGCGTATTTTGGGTCCTATGAGCCTTTTAGAGAGCATTTTTACAAACGGTAAAAAAGGTGTTACTCTTCAACGTTATAAAGGTCTTGGGGAAATGAATGCTGAACAGCTTTGGGAAACAACTCTTGATCCTAATGCACGTTCTCTTTTACAAGTAAAAATTAATGATGCCACCGATGCAGATTCACTCTTTTCTCGTCTCATGGGTGATAACGTTGAACCTAGACGTATTTTTATTCAAGACAATGCCTTAAGCGTTGCCAATCTTGATATCTAAAGATACTCTTCTGTTTTTAGCTGTGTAAATGTCGCAGTTTTATACGTTGTTTTTTCGTATTTGAACATTCCCTCTTTATTTCATTTACGATAAAAGAAAAATAAGGAAGGTCATACACATGGCAGTTGAAACAGAACGGGTAGGAACCAAGGGTGGTATGGAGCACTCTTTTGGTTTTACAAGAGTGGATGAAACACAAAAACAATCCATGGTTGATGGTGTGTTTCATTCTGTTGCTGAAAATTATGATAAGATGAATGATATCTTATCATTAGGGCTGCACCGTGTGTGGAAAAATTCCATGATTGCTTGGCTTTCCCCACCAGCACTTTCTCATTGGAAATTTCTTGATGTCGCTGGCGGTACAGGTGATATTGCTTTTCGTATTCTTAATGCTTCACGCCAAAAAGCCCATGCTACAGTGCTTGATATTAATGGCTCAATGCTCAGCGTTGGCAAAAAACGCGCACAAAAAAATGGTCTTGCCCCTCTGATTGATTTTGTTGAAGCCAATGCAGAAAATCTACCTTTTGAAGATCAAAGCTTTGATGCTTACACTATTGCTTTTGGAATTCGCAATGTTCCTCATATCGATCAAGCTCTTAGAGAAGCTTTTCGTGTTTTAAAGCTCGGTGGACGTTTCTTATGTTTAGAATTTTCAAATGTCGAAATGCCTTGGCTCGATAAAATTTATGATCTTTGGTCTTTCCATGCTATCCCTAAGCTGGGTCAATTTATTGCAAATGATGGCGATGCTTATCGTTATTTGGTTGAATCTATCCGCAAATTTCCTAAACAAGATGATTTTGCCCATATGATCAAACATGCGGGGTTTTCGCGGGTATCGTACCGCAATCTCACCGGTGCGATTGCAGCGCTGCATTCAGGTTGGAAAATTTAAAAATGGTGCAAATTTCCCCTTACTTTCAATTGATGCGTGCAGGATGGATTTTAACACGTGAAGGTGTTTTAAGTGCTCTTCCTCATGATGATCTTCAAGGATTTCCAGCCCTATGTCATCGTATAGCAGGTACATTAGCACGACGCAAAACGAAAAAAAAACAGCGGTCTGAAAATATTTCGTATGCCATTAATAAGCTTGGACCCTCTTACATAAAACTTGGTCAATTTCTTGCCACAAGACCTGATATTGTTGGTCGTGATATTGCGGAAGATTTGTCACAGCTACAAGATCGTGTCCAAACATTTTCTTGCACTGCCGCTATTGCTCAAATTGAAAGTTCTCTTGGTCGCTCTATTGATGATTTATTCGTAAATTTTTATCCCCCCATTGCCGCCGCTTCTATAGCTCAAGTTCATCCAGCTGAATACAGTGATGAAACTGGTCATAAGAAAAAATGTGCTGTAAAAGTTATTCGTCCTAATATCAGAGCACGTTTTTCTAAAGATCTTAGAGGATTCTATCTCATTGCGCATTTACAAGAGCGTTATATCCCTGCCTCTCGAAGGCTTCGTCCTGTTCGTGTGGTGGATACTTTAGCACAAACCACACGCATTGAAATGGATTTACGTTTAGAAGCAGCAGCTATATCTGAAATGGCTGAAAATATTCAACATGATATAGGCTTTCGGGTTCCACGTATTGACTGGGAACGGACAGGGCGTAATGTTCTTACAATGGAATGGATTGATGGTATCAGAATATCCGAAATTTCCAAACTCAAAGAAGCAGGTTTTGATTTGCAGGCGCTTGCCATTACGCTTATTCAATCTTTTCTTCGTCATACATTGCGTGATGGTTTTTTTCACGCCGATATGCATCCTGGTAATTTATTTGTAGACGCAAAAGGATGTATTGTTGCTGTTGATCTAGGCATTACAGGAAGGCTTGGCAAAAAAGAAAAGCATTTTCTTGCTGAAATTCTTTACGGCTTTATTACCCGCGATTACCATCGGGTTGCACGCGCCCACTTCGAAGCAGGTTATGTTCCTTCACACCATAGTATTGAAAGTTTTGCGCAAGCCAACCGCGCTATTGGCGAACCAATACATGGACAATCAGCACAAAGCATTTCCATGGCTAAATTGCTCACTTTATTGTTTGAAGTCACTGAATTATTTGATATGCAAACGCGACCTGAACTTTTATTGCTGCAAAAAACGATGGTTGTCGTGGAAGGTGTTGCCCGCACATTAGACCCCACTTTTAATATGTGGAAAGCTTCTGAACCTGTTGTCAAAGAATGGATTAGTAAAAATTTAGGACCCGTAGGCGTTGCAAAAGACTTTAGTGAAGGAGCGCAAGCTCTCCTTTCGCTGGCACGTAAAACACCACAATTAGTTCAAAATTTCCAACGGATAGAAGAAGATTTCAATCAAATGAGAAAAACAGGTTTTAATCTTTCTCCTGCCACCCTCAAACAACTTGCTGTCGAACAAAGTCGTAGAAACCGTTATGGTCGTTATAGCCTTTTCATCATTGCGCTTTGTTGCGTTTATCTCACTTTTTACTTTTTTCATCTTTTCTAATCTCCTTAATATGCTAAAAATATCAACAATGAAATCATTGCAATCATTTTATTTCTTGAAGGTATTTTATGGCCAGTATTACTATTCGCAACCTGTCTCCTGAAACCAAAGAAGCTTTGCGCATACGTGCCGCGCAAAATGGTATTTCTATGGAAGAAGAAGTCCGACGCCTTTTAAGCAATTCCACTCCTCTCACCACACAACTCTCTCATACTAGTGCTGTTGAAGTGCAATCATTGAAATCAAAATCGCTCCTTCTTATTATTGGTGGAAGTATTGCATCCTATAAAGCACTTGATTTGATTCGCCGTTTACAAGAACGTGGAGCACACTTAAAAGTTGTGATGACAAAAGCAGCGCAAAAATTTATTACGCCTTTAGCTGCTGAAGCTTTAAGCGGTGGTACTGTATATACTGATTTATTTTCACGTGAAGAAGAACACGATATTGGACATATCAGATTAGCACGTAATGCTGACCTTATTATTTTAGCCCCTGCTACAGCCAATCGCATTGCAAAAATAGCCAATGGCATAGGAGATGATCTGGCTGATTGCATCCTTTTAGCGGCACGCTGTCCACTCTTAATTGCACCTGCTATGAATCCGTCCATGTGGGCGCATCCAGCCACTATTCGCAATGTTGCACAACTGCGCGCAGATGGCGTTCATATCATTGGACCAGAAATCGGAAATATGGCTGAACGTGACGAGATAGGATATGGGCGCATGAGCGAACCTTTAACCATTGTCGCTACTATAGAGACTCTTTTGAATGTGCATGAAAAACCTCTCTCTGACCGCCATTTCATCGTTACCTCTGGCCCTACCCATGAACCAATTGATCCAGTACGTTATCTTTCTAATCGATCTTCAGGTAAACAAGGTCATGCCATCGCAACCGCTCTTGCGCATTTGGGTGCAAAAGTGACACTTATTTGTGGACCTGTTAATCTTGCAGACCCACAAGACGTAAAAACCATTCATGTTGAAACAGCTCAACAGATGTTACAAGCCGTTCAAACCGCATTGCCTGCTGATGGTGCCATCTTTGTTGCCGCTGTTTGTGACTGGCGCAGTCAAACGCAGTCTTTACACAAAATTAAAAAGAATGCTCATAAAATACCACCATCCCTTCATATGGTCGAAAATCCTGATATTTTAGCAACGATTGGACACGCTCCAAACCGCCCCTCATTGGTCATTGGTTTTGCTGCTGAAACATGTGATATCATTGCCAATGCACAAAAAAAATGTGTTGAAAAAGGAGCTGATTTCATTCTTGCTAATGATATTTCTCTTCAACTAGATGGCACAGGTGTCATGGGGGCTGATACAAATCAAGTTTATCTCGTGAGTAAGAAAAAAGTTGAACAATGGCCCCATATGAGTAAACAACACGTAGCACAAAAATTAGCAAACATGATTGTATCATTTTTTGTCCCCCAGACACCTACTCCTCATGAGGAAAATATACCCCATTTCAAATAATAACTCTTCAAACGTGTTGGTATTAAAACACCTTATAAAATAGAACTACAATAGGTGTCTATCCATCTCGATTAGTATATAATATTTTGATTTATAATGATAATCTAGCGTTGTTCATATTAAATTAGAATCCCGCATATCGTATGATTCTCTCATTGCGAATCTCTCTCATGTTGAATCAATCAAAACCATTTGCCTTGCATGTTGCAAACAAGGATAGCCGTATGAATACAAAACGTTTAAGAAAGAACTAAAAATGCTTATGATGGACCGTCTCAAGGACCAAAGGCTGTCGAGCAACACTGAAGATGGTGACACCAGCGTGCCCTTTTATTAAGCGTAAAGATAGTGATGCCCTATAAGTTTTATAGTATTCACGAGAGCTTTACCCTTATACCATTCACAGGCGCTGTTGCGAAATGGGTGTGACGGGCGTTGGGAAATGTTTCTTTAAAAATCCCACCTCATCCTAACCTGCAAAAAAGTAGGATCTATTGCGCCACTGTCTCCCCAGCTTATAAAAAAAACAAACTATCACTCATTTTACCTATCATCAATTTTGAGAAAGCTCTTGCACTGGATAAAATTTATAAAAAGTATTTTCTTTCTTCAATGTTTTTATCCCCATATTGGTTCTATTTATGATGTGCAAATAAATGATTTTGATTGTTTCATGATAAGAGCCGCTAATAAGAAAATATGACAACTTTATTTGGGGCTCTTATTCACTATGTAAAATAATGTATAAATCAATATATTATAACATCTCAATGCAATTTGAAACATATCTCACACTGATACTCATAAAGAGTGTAGACAAAATTCATTGCACCACTGTCTATCAGTTTATGAAACTGACGCCTTTATTATTTTCCTCTGTAATCGGTCTTTAAGATTAAAGGTGTGTGTCCTCTCTCCAGCCTACCAAGACCCACAAAGACTAGAATTTGATCCATGATATCCTTACATTGTGATGTTTCATGAGAAGCATTTTTGTTCCTTTATCGAAAACTTTGTATCCACACATTGGTCTCACCTATAATGTGCAAATAAATAATTTTTTGATGTTGAATAGAGGCTTTAGAAATGAAAGAATATTTCTATATTTTGGATTCTTATTCAAGTTGAAAATGATCAATTCTCTTCATAAATTAACGGTGTCATTATCTAAAAATTATTTGATACAGTGCACCACTTGTATGAAAAGTGCTTCAATGAATTCTTACTTCGTTGCACTTATAGCTTTTAAAATTTCATCATTTTTAATCATCAGTGGTGTCTCCCACTCTTTGCTTCTTCTCAAGAAATTGCCCTTCCATGGGATATAGATGGTCAATCGCCTAAGCCTATTTTTTCACTTCTATCATATTAATCATTTTGTTGCACAAAATCAGAATATCTACGGAGCTGCTACATTACTCCTATTCCATTGAACTCAATATTGTTTTGAATAAAAGCCAGAGGCAAAAGCATGTTGCCAAATAGTAGAAAAGTACAGAATATTAGGATTTGTGCAAAACAATTAAGCACATAGATAAACGAAGTTAGACAACTCTACTGAATAAATACTTTCCTCCCAAATAGTTCTTATTCCTTAATTTTTCACATATATCATACAAATGCAATAATCTACACTCTGTACAAAATATTAAAAATTTCTTCTATAACAGCTGCTTTTTAAATTCTTCTTGGTTTTTAAAAATCAAAATTTCTATTTACTCAAACTTTATTTTAAACAAAGAAGCTCTTAGCCGTTTTTTTATAATGTTCTTGAAAAGAAATCTTTAATTCAAAAAAGAAAAAATCACACCGTACATTCTTTAAATATATTTCTTGTTTTTTTTGCTTCTTTCCTTAGTTTATTAATCTATGATTTTTACTGCTGCCTATCGTGCTTTACAACGGCTTCTGACCTCGCAATATAGTATTATGATACTGAAAGCATTGGGGGTTACTTTTTTCATTCTCGCCATTTTATGGTTATGTCTGCATCAACTTTTTGTGTCTTACTTTTGGCCCTGGATTGCTCAGTTTTTTCCTGGACTCCCTAGTTGGGCAGGATGGATTGGTTTTAGCATGCTTATCATTTTTAATCTTGGTTTGGTTCTTTTATTGGCTTTTTTTATTGCACCAATCGCAGCTATGATTGGTGGTTTTTTCATTGACTCTGCTGCTGAAATCATTGAAAAAGAGGATTATCCAAACGAGCCTATTGGACAAGCTTTGCCGTTTCGGCGTTCTCTTATCATTTCCTTTAAATTTGTTATTTTAAGCCTTCTTGGTAATGGAATTGCTTTTGTTTTATTCTTCATACCAGGTATTAATTTAATTGCTTTTTATGTTATTAATGGTTATTTGCTTGGTCATGAATATTTCTTGTTTGCTGCTTATCGTTTTCGAACAGAGCAAGATGCACGTGCTTTTTTACATACTCATTACACAACGGTTTTTGGTGCAGGATTATTGATAGCGCTTTTTGTTTCGATTCCAATTCTTAATTTAGCAACACCGCTTTTTGCAGCCGCCTTTATGACATATTTACACAAAATGCTTTCCCAAAAGACCATGGCGCGCATTACACAAAAATAATGTTCCTTGACTTTAAGGCTAATAAAACTTGCCAGCCAAAGAAAGCATAATATAAAATTTTATGCTTTCTCTCTTATTAAAGCAATATATTGATGTATAATGATAATTTATCGTTTCACAACATGAGTGAAAAAACTAAATATCATGAGGCTTTCTCATTTTAATCCTATTCATATTGGATCAATTGAAATCGTTATGTTAATATGTCATAAGCGGAGGTGGTGTATGGATAAAAATACTTTCAAAAAGGCGTGAAATATCTTTTATGAATCCTCTCAATACAAACATTATCGTCACATTGAAAACTGGAAAAGAGTGTGATGGCATCGATTTGTACCTTCTATTTCAGTAAAAATGGAGAGCATAATGTATTTTATACCATTCATGGAGAGTATATACTCTTCATGAGCACCGTCATAAGAGAGTTTTGAGAATTATTAAAAATGTCTGTGTAACAAAGTACATAAATGAATAATAGTATTTTTGAGGGTATTCTACTTTAATTATGAAAAGTACGCGCTTTAAAGAGACTTTTGAAAAAAATCTTGCTCTGATGTTAGCGAAACGCTAATATGGCGTTATCATATTCATTATTTTTAATGGATTATTTTAGCCTTGTTAACGCCTTATATTATAAGGCTTCTTTTCTTCAAGACTGTTGATATGAATGATTAATTGGATATTCATTTTTATTAAAAAATAAGGGGTTTGTTAACCATCGCAAGGAGTGGATTTTAATACCAAAGTAAAAAATAAAAAATTAAAAAACAAGCTATACGTACACTGATAAAAATATTAAATAGGCTCCTTTGTTTCACCGGTAAAACAAATGTGACTGCTTAAGTTTATATTCTTTCAAATCATGCGAAAGATGTGTAATATTTAAAGGAAGGTTATAAAGATGAACTGGATTACAAATTATGTTCGTCCTAAAATTAACTCTATATTGGGACGCCGTGAAATTCCAGAAAATCTATGGATTAAAGATCCTACCAGTGGTGAAATGGTCTTCCATAAAGATCTGGAAGCCAATCAATTTGTAGCTCCCAACTCTGGCCATCATATGCGTATCAGCGCTAAAAATCGTCTCATGCATTTTTTTGATGATGGTGCTTATACAGTTCTTGAAAATCCAAAAGTTGTAACAGATCCTTTAAAATTTCGTGACGAAAAACGCTATATTGACCGGTTAAAAGATTATCGTTCTAAACTTGGTGTTGATGACAATATTTTAAGTGCACGTGGTACGATTGAAGGCTTACCAATTATTGCAACCGTTCAAGATTTCGCCTTTATGGGTGGATCACTCGGTATGGCTTCAGGAGAAGCTATTATCAAAGCTTTTGATACTGCTATTGCCGAAAGGTGCCCGCTGGTTCTTTTTTCTGCTTCTGGTGGCGCGCGCATGCAAGAAGGAACACTCTCGTTGATGCAAATGCCTCGTACAACAGTAGCGATTGAAATGTTAAAAGAAGCAAAACTTCCCTATATTGTTGTGCTAACTAATCCAACCACCGGTGGTGTTACTGCTTCTTACGCCATGCTTGGTGATATTCACATTGCCGAACCTGGCGCTATGATTGGTTTTGCTGGTCCACGTGTGATTCAACAAACTATACGCGAAACCCTACCAGAAGGTTTTCAAAGTAGTGAATATCTGCTCGAACATGGTATGATTGATATGGTTGTATCGCGTTTAGAAATGAAAACAACAATTGCACGTCTTTTACGTTTAATGATGAAACGTCCTGCTGTTTTTAACCCTTCCGATCCATCCCCAACAGACTCTCAAACATCGCTTTCTGCAACAAAAGCAGCTTAAATTTATGCAACAAAGCCAAATACAAAAGGTGGTGGATGATTTACTAAAAAATTATCCGAAAAAATTTGATCTTTCTTTAGAGCGTATTGTTCACCTTTTAGAGCGTCTTGGTAATCCACATTTAAAACTTGCCCCCATTATTCACATCGCTGGAACAAATGGTAAAGGATCTGCCTCAGCAATTTGCCGTGCTCTTTTAGAAAGCGCAGGATACTGCGTTCATGTCTACAGCTCACCTCATCTCGTCAACTGGAATGAACGCTGCCGGTTAGGTCAAAAAGGAGGTGGACAACTTGTTACAGAAAACCAATTAGCTGAGACAATCCGTGAAATTATAAAAGTAAATCGTCAAGAGCCGATTACTATTTTTGAAATTTTTACAGCCGCTGCCTTTATGCTGTTTAGTATACATCCAGCTGATGTTGTCATTTTAGAAGTTGGGTTGGGAGGACGTTTTGATGCTACCAATGTCATTAATAAACCAGCTGTATCGCTTATTATGCCCATTGATTATGATCATGAGAACTTTCTTGGAAACACAATTGCTCAAATCGCTTTTCAAAAGGGAGGGATTATCAAACCAAACGTTCCAGTGGTCATTGGGAAGCAAAATTATGAAGAAACTCTTGCTACTTTAATACCCCTTGCCGATAAAAATAAAGCACCTTATTCTCTATTTGATCAAGATTATCAAAGTTATAAAGAACATGGACGTATGGTTTTTCAAAACAATCAAGGTCTCATGGATCTTTCACTTCCTAACCTTATTGGAGACCACCAAGTTGCCAATGCTGGCGCATCTCTTGAAGCAGTTGAGCAAGCGGGTTTTCAACTTTCAGAACAAACCATAAATGACGCTTTGAAAAATATTTATTGGCCCGCACGGATGCAACATCTTATCCAAGGACATTTGGTTGATCAATTGTCTCCTAATATTGATTTATGGTTAGATGGTGGTCACAATCCTGCTGCTGGAAAAGTTATTGCGGCAGAACTTATACAATGGAGAAAAAAAACAGATCGTCCCATTATTATGATTGCTGGCATGATCAATACCAAAGATGCTGTCGGTTATTTTCGTTCCTTAGCGAACCTTGTCGATAAAATATATACGATACCGCTGATTAACAATAATGCCAGTATCTCTCCAATAAACTTAGCTGAATCAGCACAAAAAGCAGGAATTTTTGCTACTCCACAAGCACATCTACAAGATGCTTTGCATAAGATTAGAGCAGAATATAAAGAGGCAATTGTCCTTATTGGTGGTTCCCTTTATCTTGCGGGCGATATTTTGCGTGACAATAAAACACCTCCGTGCTAGAAATTGATTATTTTAAAAGCTTTGAAAGATAGACTTTTTAATCATGCAACTTGATTGTGCACTTTATCAACATCCTAAACTTATTACTGTTTTTGGCGGATCTGGTTTTGTAGGAAGACATGTCGTTGAGACTTTGACTAAGCGGGGATATCGCGTTCGTATTGCTGTTCGTTGTCCTCAAAAAGCTTATTACATGCTCCAAATAGGAGAAGTAGGACAAACCCAAATGCTTAAAACGGATATCAAGCATCGTGCCTCTGTTGAACGCGCATTGCTTGGAGCTGATGCAGCAGTGTTTTTGCCTGGTAGCTTAAAACAAGCAAGTCAATCGAATTTTAAAAACACACAAATTGATGGCGTTTATAATGTTGCTGAATTAACAGCAGAAGCTGCTATTCCACTCATCTATACATCAACACTTGTGGCTAACGAGAATGCTTCATGTCTTTATGCACGTGTTAAGTTCATGGGTGAACAAATCATTCATAACAAGCATCCTCAAGCAATTATTATCCGTCCATCCGTTATCTTTGGACCAGAGGATTGTTTCTTTAACACCTTAGCAGATTTGTCACGTTTTTTACCGATTATGCCTCTTTTTGGAGGTGGGCAAAGCAAATTGCAACCCGTGTATGTTGGTGACGTTGCTGAGTTTATCGCGCGCGCTTTAGATGGACAGGTTTCTTGGGGAAAAAATTATGATCTTGGTGGTCCTCAGATTATCACCTTCCAAAATACTCTTGAAAATATACTCAAAATTATTCACCGTAAAAAAACAATCCTATCCATGCCCCTTTCTGTTGGTCTATTGATTGGAGGATTTTTTGGAACTATCGGTAAATTGCCTTTTGTACCAACACTTGTAACAGCCAATCAGATACGTTTTTTGCAAATGGATAACATTGTTTCTAAAGAGGCTATAGAGAATGGATATACTCTAGAAGGTGTGGGAATTACCCCCAGAGCAATGGCTGCATTCTTGCCAAGTTATCTCTGGCGATTTCGTCCACATGGTCAATTTTCCCAAAACCTACTCGTCTAGAATAAATTCTTCCAAAACTGGGTTAATTATTTGATTTATAATTCATAGCTCGTTGTTAGCTGTTTTAAAATCAGAGTGTTCAATAGAGCAATGTTTTTGCATTTTAAATGCTCTATTCAGTATCACAAAAAATGTTTAATCGTATATCTATAGTATGCATTGAAAACAGGAGAAAAGCACCTCTTATAAACTATCTTTATCCAAGAACAGATGCAACATTGGAATCCTAAAGAACCGATTCTGAATTGCCTATTCATAAACATGATAACCTATAGCTTTGCATTATATTATTTTGCTAAAAAGCTTAGTCATGAGATTAAAGTAAGGTAATACTTCCTTTTTCAACAACCGTATAAGTGAGTAGAATACGAGTATACTGCTTTCGATATTATCCCTAAAAAATCGATATAAAAACTGTGAAACAATGCACCATTTTTATCATTTAAAAGGTATGTATTCCCTCTGAGATTTTTAAAAGCTTTAAAGTTACGTGAAAAGTGTAGAGTTTTTTATATAATAAAACTTATCATGAAGATCTTTTATTCTGTCAGTAACATCATTACTCAGATCCATAAATGCATATTTGTTGCACAAATTTATGGAGATTTTAAAAGCGCTTTTTCACATAAAGAAGTCCTCTTCTTGTCTTGCATTTTTTTTTAATTTCTCCTACCGTTTTGGAAAAATTTATTTTAAAGGAATGAAGAATGGCAGCTCAAGATTTTGTTGTCAAAGATATTGCCCTTGCCGCTTATGGTCGTAAAGAGCTTGATATTGCTGAAACTGAAATGCCTGGTTTGATGGCTTGTCGCAAAGAGTTTTCCTCTAATCAACCTTTACGCGGAGCGCGTATTTCTGGCTCATTGCACATGACAATTCAAACAGCTGTTTTAATTGAAACATTAAAAGCTATTGGCGCCAATATACGGTGGAGCTCTAGCAATATTTTTTCTACACAAGACCATGCAGCAGCAGCTATCGCCGCAACTGGTATTCCTGTCTTCGCCGTTAAGGGTGAAACATTGGAAGAATATTGGACTTATGTAGATGCAATTTTCCAATGGCCAGATGGTAATCCTTCCAATCTTATTTTAGATGATGGAGCTGACGCCACAAACTATATTTTAATGGGAAGTCGTGCAGAACAAAATAAAGATATCCTATTGCATCCTAAAACAGAAGAAGAAGAATTTTTTTTCAAACAAATACAAAAGCGTATGGATGCAACACCAGGATTTTTTACACGACAGCGCGCAGCAATTAAAGGTGTAAGCGAAGAAACCACAACAGGTGTAAATCGTCTTTATCAATTACAAAAAGAGGGGCTTCTGCCTTTTCCTGCTATTAATGTCAATGATAGCGTCACTAAATCAAAGTTTGATAATAAATATGGATGTAAAGAATCATTGGTCGATGGTATTCGACGTGGAACAGACGTGATGATCGCTGGTAAAACTGCCATTGTCTGTGGTTATGGTGATGTGGGAAAAGGTTCAGCAGCATCTCTTTCTGGTGCTGGGGCTCGTGTTAAAGTAACAGAAATTGATCCTATTTGCGCTCTTCAAGCAGCTATGGATGGCTATGAAGTTGTTAATTTGGATGATGCTGCTTCCAGTGCTGATATTATCATCACAACAACAGGCAATAAAGATGTTGTTCGTTTAGACCATATGCAACAAGTAAAGGATATGTGTATTCTTGGAAATATTGGTCATTTTGATAACGAAATCCAAGTCGCAGCCCTTAGAAATTTGCCATGGACAAATGTTAAACCACAAGTTGATATGATCACCTTTCCCGATGGAAAACGCATCATTTTACTCTCTGAAGGGCGTCTGTTAAACCTCGGGAATGCAACGGGGCATCCTTCTTTTGTCATGTCAGCCTCGTTTACTAATCAAGTTTTAGCGCAAATTGAACTTTTTACACGTGCAGAACACTATACAAATGAAGTCACTGTTTTGCCCAAACATCTTGATGAAAAAGTTGCACGTCTACATCTTGATCGGTTAGGAATAAAATTAAGTGTTTTATCAGAAGAACAAGCCGCTTATATTGGAGTCACACCACAAGGACCTTATAAACCAAACCATTATCGTTACTAAAACATTTCCTTGGGTAAAAAAAGGGAAAGATGTAGTGCTCAGCTTTGGTGACTATAACTCCAAAGAAAAAACTCAAAAAATGATTCGAATCTATACGTATATATTTTGCCTTTTTTTCTTTTTTTCTCCAACATGCACTGTTGCTCAGTCATTGGAAGGTTATTTACCATTTTTCTTCACTTTGCCAAATGGTCCATGGCTGCTGTTAGCGCTGTGTGGAGGAATTTCTTGTGCTTCACTTTTCACGTGCATGGCTGTCATCATGCATGCAAAAAAAGCTGCACAGAAGCCTTTGAAGATAATTCAGGCAAATTTTTCTGAAAAACTTAAATATTATGAATGGCTTCTGGAAGAAACCGAGCAATTCCTTCTTATTTGGGAAAATCCAACAACCTTACCCCGTGTCGTTGGTGCCCTTTCTGCATTACAAAAAATAGGAATAGATCAGAAAGATTTTCAGCGTTTTGAGCTCTGGGTTGAAGAAAATTCTCTGCGAGAACTTGATTATTCATTGACTCAACTACGTTGTAAATGTCATCCTTTTGATCTTTCTATCACCACCACAAACAATGTACTGCTACAAGTTACAGGAGTCATCGCAAGAACAGTCGCTATTGTTCGTTTTCAAGATATCTCAAAACAACAGAGTGAAAATGCTCGTTTACAGAAAGATATCGCCCGCCTTCTTACCGAACTGAGAATGCAACGTAATCTTCTTGATCTTATTCAAGAGCCCGTATGGATAAAAGATTGTGAAGGAAAAGTTTGTTTTATCAATCGCGCCTTTAGAGAGATGACAAACTTTCATGAAGACAGCAATGAAGTGGGGGATCTCTTCAATGAAAATACACAATGCAAAACAGACGAAACAGAAACAATTTTTCAAGAACATGTTCACACAGTTATTGATGGAGAACGGCATCGTTTTCATCTCACACGTATTACAACAGCCGAAGGGATGGCTGCTTTTGCGCGTGATGACAGCGCATATGAAAATCTTGCTCATGAATTAAGATATGTTCTTAAAAGCCATTGTGAAACACTTGACCAAATTTCAACAGCTGTAGCCATTTTCGATACAAACCAAAAATTAAAATTCTGTAATCATGCTTTTAAAATTTTATGGCCGTTGGAGACTTCCTTTTTAGAAAGTGAACCAAGCCATACATTACTTCTTGAACGTCTACGTGAAAAAGGGCTCATTGCTGAACACCCCGATTGGCGCGCATGGAAAGAAGAACTTTTTAAAGCCTATCGACAAACAGAATCGAACCAACAAATTTGGAATCTTCCAGATGGACGTACGGTGCGTGTTGTCTCGAGCCCTCATCCACAAGGAGGTGTCACTTGGCTTTACGAAAACCTTACAGAAAAAATTGATCTTGAACGCCGTTATAATACACTTATTAAAATACAAGGTGAAACACTTGATAAACTTTCCGAAGGCGTGGTCGTTTTTGGTACTGATGGACGCCTTCGTTTATCGAATCCTGCCCTGTCGAAATTGTGGTCGCTTCCTTATAATTTACTGGTAGAAGGAACACATATTACACAGTTACAAAGCCATTGTTCAGCCTTAACCTTAGGACAAGAATGGGATCAATTTACCAAATTCATTACCGGTTTTGCTGAAAAACGTGAAACATATTCAGGTCGTATAGATCTTAAAAATGATATGATTATTGACTATACTTTGGTCCCTCTTCCTGATGGACAAACAATGCTTACTTTTGTGAATGTTACGGACACTGTCCATGTTGCGCGTGCTCTTCAAGAAAAAAATGAAGCATTAGAAAGTGCCGATCGTTTGCGTAATGAATTTGTCCAACATGTTTCCTATGAATTGCGTACACCTCTTACCAATATTATTGGATTTTCAGATATTTTACGCGATCAAATTTTCGGTTCTATCAATAAACGTCAACAAGAATATCTTGGGCATATTCATTCAGAATCAGGAACTCTTTTAAATATTGTTAACGATATTCTTGATCTTGCTACCCTTGATGCAGGCATTATGGAGTTGGACATAAAATCGGTTAATATTGCAGATGCTATGATACAAGCAGTAGCACGTATAGAAGATCGCCTTAATGGACGCCATATTACGCTTTTACAACAAATTTCTCCTTCCTTAAATTCTATTTCTGCTGACGAAAAACGCTTACATCAAATTTTTGTGAATGTACTGAGTAATGCTATTAATTTTGCAACGGAGGCGAGCACTATTGAATTTTGCGTCGACGAACAAGATGATAACATTGTCTTTAGCGTTCACAATGAAGGCTCTGACATCCCAGAAGACGTTCTTGATCGTATTTTTAAACGTTTTTCTTCTCATTCACACCATGGTGGACGTGCAGGAGCGGGTCTTGGACTTTCCCTTGTGAAAAGTTTCGTTGAACTACACGGTGGACATGTTGAAATTCTTACCGGTTCTGGAAAAGGAACAACAGTCAAATGCTTTTTCCCACTTTCCAAAGGAGATAAGATTTTTTAATTTCAATCTTTATTATAACAAAAATTTTTCATCCATTTTATGGAACCCTTAATGAATTCTAGTTTTTTTCTTGAAAATGAAGAGGCAACAAAGCTTTTTGCACAACATTTAACCCTTTCTTTAAAGCCAGGGGATCTTGTAACGCTGCAAGGAGATCTTGGAACTGGAAAATCAACTATTGCACGTACAATTATTCAAACACTTGCGAACGATAATACTATGGATGTTCCAAGCCCTACTTTTACTCTTGTGCAAAGCTATCAACTTCCAAAGTTTGAAATTATTCATGCTGATCTTTATCGCCTTTCTATGGAAGAAGAAATTGATGAATTAGGGCTTCATGAAGCTCGTGAGGAAAATATTTTACTTGTTGAATGGCCAGAAAGAAGTACAGCTCTTTTAGAGCTCGCCACTTTTGCACTCACCTTACACTATAAAGAACAGGGACGTCATGTAACACTCAAATCAGCAAAACATTCCATTGAACGTTTGCAACAGTCTTTTGCAATTCGTACATTTTAAAAAAACATCGACATGAGCATAGACATCATCATTTTTTAATTGATAATACCTCAGTACGTACCTATGAAATTTGAGATGATGAATAACACAAAGAAGTCCCTCATGGAGGAATCAACTATGAAGATACAACGAAATACTGACTATATAACAATGACATAAATTGCAAAGGACAGCCGTTAATTTATAAGAATTCATCAATTTATTTTAGAGAATGTTTTTCCTTTTATATTTTTGTTAAAGTCTTCGAAAAAAGTCTTGTTATTCTAAAGAATAGGTAAAGCAATTTTAAATTGAAGTAGTAGCTCTTTAGAAAAGCATTATATAACCTGTAGTGAAGTGCTTGCTTCTTTCTGCTTAAAAATTGTGAACCTCAGAAAAGTAATTTGTAAAGTTTTTGCTTAAAATCTCCGTTTATGATTGCTAAGAACTCCAAACAAAAATCTTCTGATTGCTAGATTGATATTTGCTTTTTTTTATGTGTTGAAAACACTATCTATCTCAATAGCCTTATCCAGAAGAAAATACCTTTATGCAATTATCATCCACCCAATATTTTTAACGCGCATATAAGGCAAGAATTGCCTATATTCTTCATACAGGGCAATTTTTTTATAAAAAATGGTCTATTGAATCATGCATAAAAGTATGGATTCTTAAAAAAATTGAAATAAATTATTTTAAGATTTTGATTTCATTGTCTTTTCATTACAATATATTGCAAAAAAGAATGTTTTAAAAAAGTCAAAAGGAGAGACAAAACTTCTCTCCTTTATAGTGATTATATGTGGAATTAACTAAGCCCATCTTTTATCCATTCAGAAAGACGTCCTTTAGAGGTAGCGCCAACCATATTCGATGAAATATTTCCATTTTTAAACATTAATAATGTAGGGATAGAACGTACTCCGTATTGGGTAGCCAGTTCCGGATTTTCATCAATATTTACCTTAGCAATTTTAACTTTATTTTGCATTTCCATTGAAATTTCATCCAAAATTGGAGCAATCATTTTGCAAGGGCCACACCATTCTGCCCAAAAATCAACCACAACAGGGGTGGAAGAGGTTAGAACTTCACTTTCGAAATTAGCCTTATCAACTTTTATACACGTCATTGATTTATCCTTTATATTCATTTTTATAGATTGGTATGATAACAATTCATATCAAGTTATTACAAAGATAAATTATTAAAAGGCTTTTTTACACCAGAGATTGTGCATTGTGTTTGTTTGGGCGATTTTATGAAAGTAAGAAAGTGTAAAGATGCTTTGAAGGAAAGGTATAACTTATAAGGCAACTTCACCAAGAAATGCCTCAAGTTTTTCTGGAGGAAGTTTAAAAATTTTGGCTTCTTTACTGTAGATAAGCAGAGCTTGGATATCTTTATCGGGATGAATAGCTTGCAACAATTTTCGGTAAAGAGCCATTTGCAACCAGTGATGAGAAGCAATAGCGGCTTCATTTTCTGGCGGAATTCCTGTTTTAAAATCGGCAAAAATAATGCTGTTTTGCGTAATGTAGAGACGGTCAATTTGACCAGAAATTGCTTGTTCTTTTCCACGAATTTTCACAATACCCATTAAAGAGACCTCAGAACGTGAATGCTCAGAAAAAAGGGGCTTGAGATAAACATGATCTAATATTTTCAAAACATGGCGAAGAGCATCTTCTCTTTGGCTTTCATGCCAATGAGAGGCTTTAATATTAAGATAGTTTCGAGCATAATCTCGACGTTTTTGTAGGGGGTAATCAGGTAGATATTGTAACAATCGGTGAACGAGATTACCATATTCAATGGAAAAAGCTCTGTTGGTATTTGTTTCTCCTAAAACAGGTGAGATAGTAAGCTGTTTTGGACTTGAGGACAGCTCTGTATCAGCTTCAATGGAAAGGCTCGCGACTGAGGGTTTTAACGGTTTTGGTAGCACTGGTTCTTCTGGTACTTTATGGGAGAAAAAAGCAGGCAAAGGTGGTAAAGCTTGACTCTCAGCGCGGAAAACTTCTTGATTTATAGAAGCAGAAGGAGGTGTGATGCAATAATGCCAAGCTGCAATATCTTCTGCAGGACCTTTTATAGCAAGAGCATGCGGTTCGAGGGCTTTTTTTACCAGTTGTAGCCATGTATGAGATGGCGTTTTCTGACCTTTATATCCACAAATAAACAAGAGATCTTCAGCGCGTGTCATTCCTACATAAAGAAGACGCCTATATTCTTCTTCTGCACGCTCTTTTAAATGCGAAATTGCTTGTTTAGAGAGTTTTGTATCAAATTTTTCATTGGGGCGCCAAATAAAGGCTTGTTTTCCGTTCGTTTGCGCATTATTCAAAGGAACTTTAAGCAAGTGAGGCGCATGCTGAGGATGCCAAATCGCGCTACCAGGATCGACTAAAAACACAACAGCAGCCTCTAATCCTTTTGCAGCATGAACAGTCATGATGCGAATTTCTTCATTATTTTGTTCAAATTCACGTTTAATTTCTGGTTCGCTTGCACTTAACGTTTCTAAAAAAGCTTGTAATCCTGGTAATCCTGTTTTTTGAATAGTGAGCGTATAATCCATAAAAGCATCGAGCACATCATTTGCTTCAGATCCTAAACGAGACAGAATTTTTTGTCTTCCCTTATCAATATTCAAAATATGGCTATAAAACTCGAAAACCGGTATTTTATCTACTAAAGTGCGATAATGGTTTAGCTTTTCAAAAGCATCTTTAAAAGATACCTGCGATGATGCGTGCGTAGATAAGCTTTGCCAAAGAGAGCCGGAGCGGTGGGCGGCAAGCTGATAGAGTTCCACTTCACTAAAAGCAAAAAGGGGGCTTTTTAAAACACAAGCAAGAGAAAGATCATCTTGTGGCTGCAAAACAAAACGCGCAAGCGCCATTAAATCACGGATACTAATATGTTTTGTAAGCTGCAAACGATCAGCCCCTGCTACGGGAATATTGCGGTTTTTAAAAGCACGGGAAAGAGCTGAGACAAATTGATCACGTTTACGAACCAAGATCATAATATCACTTGCACGTATTAAGCGTCCTTTTGCTGGAAGCATTTCGCCTTTTTGTAACCAGTTGGCAATAGTTTCAGCAATTTTTTCTGCTAAACGAACTTCAGGGGTATCTAAATGATCAACGCTTAAATGCCAATCATGAGGAAATTCACTCGTTTCTTTGGAAATTGCGTCCCATATAACAACTTTACCGGGGCTATGAACACGAATAGCTTCATGCACCGTTTTTGTATTTTCTGCCGAAAGTCCTTTATAGTTTTCTGGTGTTTCAAAAACAATATCAACGCTTTTAAGAACATCCGCTGTAGAGCGAAAAGAGTAATGCAGTTGTATTTTTTCAAATTGCTGATTTATTTGCTGCGCTTTTTTTTGAATGATTCGTCCATTTGCAGCAAAATTTTCTGGAGCAGCGCCTTGAAACGAATAAATAGATTGCTTTTCATCTCCAACAGCAAAAACAGTCCGTATATTTGTTCGTTGGCTATACCCTGAGAAAAATTCTTGTGCCAACAATTGAATAATTTGCCATTGCTCAGGATTGGTATCTTGTGCTTCATCAAGTAGAATATGATCAAGTCCCCGATCAAGTTTATAGTGCACCCATTGGCTTGCACCTTTGCGCTGTAACAAATGAAGCGTACGCTCAATAAGATCGTCAAAGTCTAAGAAGCTATTGGCTTTTTTTAGATTCGTATAGATTTTGAGATAAACGGAACATAACTGAAAAGCAGCCATATTGAGGGTAGCAACTTTTGCGCATTGATATTTCTCTAAAAGAATAGAAAGCTTGTTTTGTTTATCTTCAAGCATTTGTTGAATAAAAGGCCAAATTTGGTCTGATTTTTTACGAGATAAATGTGAAAAATTACGCGGCTCACCTTTTGTTGTAAAGTAAACATCAGAAATAATATTGAGAATATTGGTCTCATCACGCACATTGTCTAATTGGGAAAGTTTTGCCACCATATCCTTGAAGCTTTGACCGCCATTGGTTTCACAATGGTTAAGAGCATAAAAAGGAAGGCGCGCTGTCTGTTTAATTTGTTCCAATAGACATTGATTTGTTTCATCGGGCGCTAAGTTAAAAAGTGCACGCAATTGTTCTTCTCCATTTTCAGATAGAAGAGAAGATAAAAAATCAGAGAGTTTATGTTGCTTTTCCGTTGCTTCATAGAGCAATTGGTTAAAAGTATGTTCGCTAATAACTGTCAATAACTGTTGCAAAGCAGGCTGTACATCACGACGGGCTAAAAGTTGGCGACGGGATTCTTGTCGTAATTTTTTTCGGCTGATATCATCGGGAAGTTCAAAATGCCCTGCAATATTGGCTTCTAACATAAATTGATGCAAGAGAGATTCACAAAAAGCATGAATTGTTTGGATTTTTAAGCCACCAGGCGTTTCGAGAGCACGCGCGAAGAGTTGTCGTGCATAAGTTAGTTTTTGCGCATTAACAGTTTTTTTTTCAAACCGTGTTAAGGTTTCTTGCAACTGTGCATCATCAAGTTCATTCCAACTGGAAAGCGTGCTAAAAATTCGTGATTGCATAACAGCAGCAGCAGCTCTTGTATAAGTAAGGCATAAAATACGTGCTGGAGGCGTACCGTTTAAAAGCAAACGGATAACACGTTCACTTAAAACGTGGGTTTTTCCAGATCCAGCATTTGCAGAAACCCACACGTTTTTTTGGGGATGTGTTGCCGTTGTTTGTGCTTCAAGAGCGGCTTCAGGAATAGAAAAAAACGTCATGATTACTCTTCTTTATGAAAACCACTTGACCATTCCCACAACCGTGCCAAATGGTCGTAGTCACCTTCATATCGTTTTGACATAGGGACAGCATGTGAGAGATAGCCTTGTTGTGGATTTTGATAATAAGTTATGAGTGCGATAAGATTTTCCCATGCATTTTCACCAAGATTAACAGCACTTAGGTGAGTTTTTCCGTCTTGTTTCTTTAAAAGAATTGATTGGGATTTAATTTCATCTTTTCCGTTAAGGGGAATGTAAAATAAATTTGAGGGGGTCAAATCTTGAAAATCTGGGAATCCCCCTTGTATGAGTAAAGCTGTTTCTAAAGCCAATTGCGGAAATAATAATTCACGAACTTGTTTTGATGAAGGAGGGGTTCCGGTTTTGAAATCTAGAATTTCAATTGTTTTATCTGGCAAAACATCAAGACGATCAGCACGTCCTGAAAGGGTTACCCCTGTTGTTCCTATAGGAATTTTTTGTGATACCACTTCCGAATATCGCTCTCGCAGTCCTAAACTTTGTTCCCATTGAATAAGGCGTGGAGCAAGATTTTCAAAACTATTCCACCAAATTACTTCAATATCGGGTGGAAAATTGAATTTATCAAACTCTTTACGTCCAATAGAAAGCAGTACATTGAGTGCATTTGCAGCATTTGGATTTTTTATTTGTGTGCAAAAAGATGCAAGAATAGCGTGATAAAGTGTTCCACGTTCTGAAGCGCTAGGATCATGAATAAGTTCTTTAAGTGGCTTGAGCCGTAAGATTTTTTTAGCATAAATAGCATAAGGATCATACCGCAATGTTTCTATTTCAGTGACTGAAAAATGACGCGGACGTATATCAAGAGGTGGAGCAGGGCAAGGACGTTCCACCTCAGAAGTTATGCCTGTATGATCAAGCATCTTTGTCCAATGACGTAATATTTCACCTCGTTCACGGATTTTTTTCCAAACCTGTTTTCCTACAACTGTTTCCATGCGTTGTAGCCAGCGCGAAGGAATGGAAGGCGTATGATTAACGCGCAGTGCGCGACTCATCACTACTTTATCCATTCCCATCGCCCATTGAAAATCATGCGCGGAAAGACCAATACGCTGCTCTGGTGGTTCCAAAGTTAACATCATTTTCATCGGTCGCGATAAAAAAACATCATTTCGGGTTGATATCGGCCATGACCCTTCATTAAGACCGCCGATGACCACTGTATCAACTGTTTGCAAACGTGATTCCAAAGTACCCCAAATGAATAAACGTGGGTGTCCTCCAGGCGAAGGTGTAACGGAACGATTTGCTATTATGGCAGAAAACATAGCGGGCCATTCGCAAAGATGAAATGTTAATCCGGATTGATCACTGATCAATTCACGTAAAAATTTTGATAGGGCTTGTCCTGCTTCGTGTTGATAAAGATGTGCAAGAGAATTATCCTCATTGCGACCAAAATTTTCAAAAACCTCAACAGTTGCTATCGCAGCTTCATTGATGGTGCATTCTTTCTCTTGTTTCATAAGAGATGTTAAAGGTTCAACAGCTTTCCTCAAAAGATGACAAAGAAAACGTGCTTCTTCACATTTCTGCTGATCAAAAGCGTTGATTTCAGAACTATTATGAAAGTATATTTCAATCCATTTTTCAAGAAATTGATCACATTCGCAAAGATTGATGCGCCCTGTATTCCCTCGAAGAACAAAAAGTTCAAAATTTTCTGCCATTTCCCGTAAACGATGACGGTTTTGTTGGAGTGTTGTCAGTGGATGTTTAAGAAGAGAAAGAAAAGCAATAGAATCATCGGGTTGCAACACATTTTCTAAAATAAGTCGTAAGAGAGTTACAGGCAATGTTTGTGCAAGTGGTGTTCCGCCTGAATCATTTGCTTCAATTCCAAATCGCTGTAATTCCACAGCAACACGGCGTGCTAAATTACGGTCATTTGTAATAAGGGCTGCAGTTTTTTGGGGTTCTTCAATAGCTTTGCGCAAGGTAACAGCTATAGCAAGAGCTTCTTCACGTTCATTTATAGCTTCAATAAATGACCAATCTGCACACAGATTTTCATAATCATCACGGACAATTTGTACCCATTTATCTGTTGTAGAAGCTGGTCGGAGTGCTTCTGATAAAAGAGCCATTCGCCTTTTCTTTGTTATATTTTGTTGGCCAATTTCGCAAACATGATGACGTTGACACTCCATGAGAGTTAGAAGTTTTTTTAAATGATATTGAGGATGACTAAAAACATTTTCTGCATGATCAAAAAAATCATAAGCTGTTTTTCCTTTATTACTTGTGCTGAGTGCATTCCATTGTTCTTCATCCATATGAAGATCAAGGCCAGGAAGAACAACAGCCCCTTTTGGCAGAGAAGCGATAACTTTTAAAAGATGAGAAACTGCAGGAATAGAACCTGACACACCAGCTGCAATGATAGGTTTATCAGGCGACATACATCGTAAAGTCTCTGCATGCATTGTGAGTGCTTGATTTCGCCATTCAGCAGGATTACTTCGTTGTCTTTCTGTCAAGATTTCTGGCCAATTTTGCGTAACAATAGTTAGGAAATCGAGCGTTATCTGCCACCATTCAGCGACCATATCAGGTGCAATATTTTTTAGTTTTGACCAGTCTGCTCCTTCTGTTTCAATTTCGTCCATCAAGTGTGCTAAATCTTGTGCAAGCCAAATCGCATCGGCAGTGTGAGCCGGAATAAGCACATCTTCTGTACCAAACATAGCACGCATATGCGCAGGCAAATTTTCACGCCATGAACGAATAAGGCGTGCTAAAAGTAAAAGACGTTCGCTTTCTTCAATAGGTGGATCGAGAGCGCTGGTATGATTTTCAGCAAAAAGGAAACTGTCTTCATCTATATCTCCTAGAGCACGAATGGTTGGCAAGAATGTTGATTGTGTATCACTTCTTTCAACAAAAGCTAAACGCAAAGCGCGAGCAGCACGACGTGTCGGAACATAAATAAGGCTATCGGCAAGGGCAGTTTGAATATCTCCACTGGAAGCGAAATTATCAATAAGGCTACCAGAGAGTAGTGCATCAACAAAGTGAGGCAAAAAAGCAGCTCCCGGAGAAATAGAAAAGACACGCGGTTTATAGGTCATATGATCTCATATTTGGGATAACAAATTTCAGCTTATTGATTATTTGTATTATTTTGACTGTATACAACATTTATACAAGGAAAAACTGAAAAGCTATATTTATACAGCAGATTTTTTAGTTTAGATTTAAAAAAATATTGAAATAAATTATATGTCTTAAGTCATCGCGGAAAAATGTATAAAATTTTTCTGATGTTTTTCAACGTAGAATTGGCTACAGCTTATTCTCTAACTCAAATAGGTAATATAAAAATAAATATTAAAGTTTTAAAAAGCGCTAGGGATACCAATGTATTGTAGCTCTTTGAATATAATAAATAAATTTACTGTATGCTTTACACTGTGCAATCTGACAATATTCTTTACATACTGCATCATTTTCAGAAAAAATAGATATCATGATATTGCAAAATTTAAAAAATCAGTTTCATAAATAATATTTTCGAATTCCACAAAAAGCGTGAAAAAAATAATAATAATATTCCACCTTTCACAGTGAAAATGAATTACTTTAGAGGGAGGGAGTTTTGCAAAAGTCTATCGTACAAGCCTCTATCTTGCTAGGATTACATCCCTTGTACAAAATAGAATACCCCAAAATATCATTATGTTGCAATTTTATATGTTTGTTTTTAAAGAGACACCTTTCATTGCACTTGATCTTACTTCGTAATGTCGTCCCGTAAATAATATAAATGAATAGTATAATGTAAACTTCCGTGAATAGGATAAAGCACACCACACACTGCCATCGTTATTTTTTACCCTCACCCAATATTTTGAAAGCTCTTAGCTATAGAGAAGGTTTATAAGAGGCATTGTATTTCTTGCTTCAAGTGTTTTACGCACATACCAATCCTACTTATGACGTGCAAACAAATGATTTTGATTGTTTCAATATAAGAAACTTACAATATTTAGATTTTTCACCCAGTATGAAAAACGATAAATTATCATTATTAATCAAATTATTGTAGAAAAGATTTTTCTTTATTTTATTATTTTAAGAGCGTACTTGATAATCTTTAAAAGCAGAAAATTTTATTTTAGGAGCTCTTTCTACCTCATAATTCAATGAAAAATGGTTCTCCGCTAAAAAAACTGGATCACCTTCTAAATCATATGCAATAGCAGAGCGGTGATTGCTGAGAAACTTTTGCAACTCATCTTTGCTCTGCGCTGAAATCCAACGGCATAAATTAAAGCGCGCAGACTCAAAATTCACAGGCAAAGAATATTCTATTTTTAATCGTTCTTTTAAAACATCAATTTGCAAAGCACCAATAACACCAATGAGAGAAGGCGACCCATCATCAGGAATAAACAATTGTACAACCCCTTCTTCAGCCATTTGTTGCAAAGCTTCTTTGAGCTTTTTTGCTTTCATTGGATCACCCAAACAAACACGACGCAAAATCTCTGGTGCAAAATTTGGGACTCCCTTAAAGAGGATATCTTCTCCTTCAGTCAAAGTATCGCCAATACGCAATGTTCCGTGATTAGGAATCCCTACGATATCACCAGCATAGGCTTGATCAGCAATTTGGCGTGAACGCGCAAAGAAAAATTGTGGAGCCGAAAGTGTCATTGGTTTTCCTGTTCGAACCAACTTGGTCTTCATACCACGTTCAAGTGTTCCCGAACATACCCGAAAAAATGCAATACGATCACGATGATTAGGATCCATATTCGCTTGAATTTTAAAAACAAATCCCGTCATTTTAGGTTCCATGGCTATGACATTGCGCTGATCTGCACTTTGGTCACGAGGACTTTGACCAAAATCAATAAGCGCATTGATCAAATCACGAACACCAAAATTTCGCAAAGCCGAACCAAAATAAACCGGAGTCATATGACCTTCACGGAAAGCTTGAAGATCAAAATGCTTGCAAATACTTTGAGCGAGTTCTACCCCTTCAATAAAAGTTGAACGTTGATATTCAGGGAGTAAATGGACAACCTCTCTGGGATTTGAAACTATCCGCTGTGTTATCTCATCATCTTTTTGACGAAAACGATTATGATAAAGGTCATAGGTACCAACAAAATCTTTACCAGTACCAATTGGCCAGGTTATAGGCGCGGTATCAAGCGCAAGCTTTTCTTCAATTTCATCTAAAAGCTCTATAGGATCACGTGCCTCACGATCCATTTTATTGATAAACGTAACAATAGGAATATCCCGCATCCGACACACTTCAAATAATTTTAATGTTCTAGGCTCAATCCCGCGGGCCGCATCCAGCACCATGACAGCACTATCAACAGCTGTGAGAGTGCGATAGGTATCGTCCGCAAAGTCCTCATGTCCTGGAGTATCTAGGAGATTAAAAATATGATTTTCATATTCAAACGTCATCACCGAAGTCACAACGGAAATACCACGATCACGCTCAATATTCATCCAATCAGAACGGGTTTGAATACGATCTTTTTTTGCTTTTACTTCTCCTGCAAGTTGAATAGCACCACCAAACAATAAAAGCTTTTCTGTCAATGTTGTTTTTCCCGCATCTGGGTGAGCAATGATTGCAAATGTACGGCGTCGCTTTACTTCCTGCACTCTCTTTTCCATTATTCCTCCGTCGGCCGTGCAAGCGCTTCAGCAATCAGTGCACGCATTTCATTAATTCCATAAAGCGCTATAAATGATCCCCATCGTGGACCTCGCTCTTGTCCCAGAAGGACTTCATACAACATTTGAAAAAAAACATTGGAAACACCAGGCCCACCTTCAGGGCTTTTTTTGCTATGATCTTGATAGCGTTCAGTTAACCGTGCAACATCAAGAAGCATATTTTGTAGCATATTGCCATCAACAGTTTCAGGTAAATTAGCTAATTTTTCATCAATTTGTGCTAATGTTGCTCGTTCGCTATCATCAGGGAGCCGGAATTTTTTGTTTGGTTTAACAAAAACATCAAAATATTTAATGGCAAACTTCACCAATTGATTAAGTTCTGGACAAGTTTGTGCATTTACTCCTTTAGCGTAACGAGAAATAAAACCCCAAAGAACTTCTGCATTCTCCGCATTTGAAGCACTTACCAAATTCAGAAGCATCGCAAAGGAAACAGGCAAACTAACCTGCGGTGGACAACCATTATGAATATGCCATATAGGATTATTCAGCCGCTCTTTCCATTCTTGGCGACCATAAGCTGAAAGATGCGCATAATATTCATCAACCGCTTTTGGAATAACATCAAAATAAAGCCTTTTTGCTGTTTTAGGCTTTGAAAACATATAAAGACCTAAACTCTCCGTTGGGGCGTAAGTAAGCCATTCATCAATGGTTAAGCCATTTCCCTTGGATTTGGAAATTTTCTGCCCTTTCTCATCTAAAAAGAGCTCATAGTTGAATCCTTCTGGGGACTTCCCACCTAATACTTTACAAATTTTAGAAGAAAGATTTGTGGAATCGATAAGATCTTTTCCTGCCATTTCATAATCAATGCCAAGCGCTGTCCAACGCATAGCCCAATCTACCTTCCACTGACACTTAACCTTGCCTCCTGTAACCTCTGTTTCTATGGTTTCTCCTGTTTCTGGTTCGATATAAGTAACTGTACCTTTTTCAACATTACGCGCAATCATCGGTACCTGTAATACTTTTCCAGAAAAAGGAGAAATCGGTAAAAAGAGCGAATAGGTTGCTTGTCGTTCTTCACCCAATGTTGGTAAAATAATTTCCATAACCTTGTCATAACAGGCAAGGATTTTCAAAAGCGTTTCATCAAAACGACCCGAACTGTAATAATCCGTAGCACTTGCAAATTCATAATCAAAACCAAAACGATCAAGGAAAGCCCGTAAACGTGCATTATTCGCTGCTCCGAAAGAAGGATAATCATCTCCAAAAGGATCAGGTACCCGGCTCAACGGTTGACCAAGATAATGCTCCATCCTTTCGCGATCAGGCACATTCTCAGGAACCTTGCGCAAACCATCCATATCATCAGAAAAACAAAGCAATTTTGTTTTTACTTTATTCTCCGTAAGAATATGAAATGCATGACGCACCATGGTTGTACGTGCAACTTCCCCAAAAGTTCCAATATGCGGTAAACCAGAAGGTCCATAACCTGTTTCAAATATTACACTGTCTGGATAACCCGCCTTTTCATACCGTTTGATAATCTTACGTGCTTCTTCAAATGGCCAAGTTTTTGATTGAGAAGCCGCATCTTTTAATTCAGGCGTAAGCTTAAGGGCATCACACTGATCACGCATCATTATTTATCCTAAAAATTACACTCTTTCAAAATAGGGTGTATGGTTCTTGAATTTATTCGTCAATAATAGCAAGCAAAAAGATGAAAATTTCTTTATACTCTTAAGTCACAATACAAAAACCACCCTCGCTGTAAACACATTTCGTTCTGATAAAAATCAAAAACATTCAATATTATAAATCAAAATTGACTTGTTTTGATTATCGGAGTCTTCATTGCTATTATTATCACGGGTTTTGCTTATTATACTGATTTAGTACAAAAGCGAAATCTCTAATATTGAGCGAAAGAACTGCAAAAACCAATAGACAAAAATGCTTAAGTTAGGCATTTCATACAAAAGCACTGCCCCCACTTTATGCTTTTCACCGTAATTTTCTATTTCTTTTTTTGTCACCTTGATGACGCATTGCTAATGTACGCAAACGTAGAGCATTTAATTTAATAAAACCAGTTGCATCTCTTTGATCATAAACACCTTGATCATCTTCGAAAGTTACCAACTCACTAGAATAAAGCGATTTTTTACTTTGGCGCCCTTCAACAATCACGTTTCCTTTATAGAGTTTTAACGTGACTTCACCTTCAACATGTTCTTGAGATAAATCAATAGCTGCCTGAAGCATCTTACGTTCCGGCGAAAACCAAAATCCATAATAAATGAGCTCTGCATAACGTGGCATCAATTCATCTTTCAAATGAGCTGCACCACGATCTAGCGTTAAAGATTCTATAGCTCTATGAGCCGTTAAAAGAATGGTCCCCCCTGGAGTTTCATAAATACCCCGCGATTTCATACCCACAAAGCGATTTTCTACCAAATCTAACCGACCAATACCATTATCGCGCCCATAATGATTTAATTCTGCGAGTAAAGTTGCAGGAGATAAATTTTTTCCATTGATTGAAATAGCATCACCTTTTTTAAAGCCAAGAGTGATTCTAGTTGCTTGATCTGGAGCATCTTCCACCGAAAGAGTGCGCATATGGACATATTCAGGAGCAGGAAGTGCTGGATCTTCTAAAATCTTTCCTTCTGATGAAGAATGCAATAAATTCGCATCCACTGAAAAAGGCGTTTCGCCTTGCTTATCCTTTTCTACAGGAATTTGATGTGTACGAGCAAACTCAAACAGATCTGTCCGACTCTTAAAATCCCAATCACGCCACGGAGCAATAATTTTTATATCAGGATTAAGAGCATAAGCGGAAAGCTCAAAACGTACCTGATCATTGCCTTTACCCGTTGCCCCATGAGCAATTGCATCTGCTCCTGTTTCCTTAGCAATTTCAATCAAACGCTTTGAAATAAGTGGGCGTGCAATTGATGTTCCTAAAAGATAAGTCCCCTCATAAACGGTATTGGCTCGAAACATCGGAAACACAAAATCACGCACAAATTCTTCGCGCAAATCTTCAATGTAGATTTCTTTAACACCTAGCATTTCAGCTTTACGACGAGCAAATTCTAGCTCTTCCCCCTGCCCCAAATCCGCTGTAAAAGTTACAACTTCAACGCCTAGCGTGCTTTGCAACCATTTGAGAATAATTGACGTATCCAATCCCCCTGAATAAGCCAAAACAACTTTTCTAATATTTTGCCACTTCTTCATTTCAAAATTCTACATGAGCTGCTCATTTATTTCTATCCAGAAATCAAAACAATGTAAGAAATATAAAAATAAATTTTCTTTAAGCAACATTAAAAAGACGCAAAAAACGTAAATAAAAACGCTTTAAAGTGTAAATAATGAATACTGCTTAAAAATAAAAGGAGATTTACGTGTCATTTCTACCGGAGTGGTCTATTGTTGTACAATTTGCTTTAGCATCGTTGATTTTAGCACTTATTCCAGGACCTGATATGATGCTTTCTGTAGGACGAACCATTACACAAAGCAAAAAAGCTGGAATTATGTGCGCCTTAGGTAGTGCAACAGGATTTGCCATTCAGGTTACCGCTGTAGCACTTGGCTTATCAGCACTTATTTTTGCTGCGCCACACACTTTTATTCTTCTAAAAATTGTTGGTGCCTTTTATCTTTTATGGTTTTCCTTTCAAGCGTTACGGAGAAATCCGACATTTTCCTTTGAACAGACATCTTCTAAATCTCAAAGCGCTAAACGTAACTATCTTGCTGGTATTGGAATTAATCTTTTAAATCCTAAAGTTATACTCTTTAACGCAACATTCTTACCACAATTTATTAATGCGAACGATCCTATGGCAACACAAAAGCTACTTTTTTTAGGACTCTCTTATATTCCTATTTCTTTTCCCATTACAATTTTTATCGTTTTTACAGCGCATAAACTTACCAAAATTCTCAAGAAAAATCCTCTTTATATTCGCTTTCTCGACTGGCTTATTGCTGGTACTTTTACTAGCTTTGCCCTCCATCTTCTTATAGTTACAAACATTGATTTATAAATGTAATTTATCGTTTTTAATTTAAATGAGAACTCTAAATATTGTGATGTTGTGAAACTATCTCATTTCAAATCTGTTTATGTTGAATCAAACAATATCTTTCCCTTGTACGTTATAAGCGCATCGGGGGTTTTCGTGTGTATAAAAACTATCTAAGAAAAAAATAAAAATACCTTTTATGAACCATCTTAAGTGCCAAAAGCGTTACAATATTGGGAGTTGAACAATAAAATGGCGGTACCAACTTGGCGCTTTTATTAAACGTAAAGGCGGGGTAATATCATAATTTCACAGAGGCTTTTGTCTTATATTCTTCTCAAGCATTGTTATGAGATGGGCAGTACATTAAGAAATGCTTTTTTAAAAACATGTCAATAGACAACACAATGGTATTTATATTTTAGACACTCAATTTTGTGTGTGAGGCGTAATAATTGTTAAAGAACGCAACAAACAAAAGAGTGAGGCAATGCGCAATCTCTATTTTTTAAAAGATATTACCGTAGATGCTTTTAAAAGACATAAAATAGAATTAAAGGGTATGATAATAAAGTGAAAATTAGTTAAGACCTTTAAAACTTCATATTCCCTCTAAATGAGGTTGCCTCCTCATTTCAGAGATTACGCAAACAGACTTTATGCGATATCTTTCTCCCTATTGAGCACATAAAAGCTGAAACTGTTCGTCTCGCACTTATCCATCTTAATCTCTGTTTCACATAATGCTATTATATGCTGATTTACTGAAAAAAAGCATAGGCTTTAATATCGCTGAAAGTTGCATTAACTAATGACCAATGGCATTTTCAAGTCGCAAACGTTCAGATTTCCGTAAACGCTCTGAAGCTGATTTAAGTTGTCCACATGCTGCTAAAATATCGCGCCCACGTGGTATCCGAATAGGAGAAGCATAGCCCGCTTGATTAACAACATCAGCAAAACGCTCGATTTGCTCCCAATCAGAACACTGATAATTACTCCCTGGCCACGGATTAAAAGGGATTAAATTGATCTTAGCAGGAATCCCTTTCAATAACCGAATCAATCGCTTAGCATCATCTAAACTATCATTGATATCTTTCAGCATAACATATTCAAAAGTGATTCGTTTTGCATTAGAAAGACCAGGATAATTACGGCAAGCCTCCATTAGTAAAGCAAGCGGATATTTTTTATTAATGGGAACAAGCATATCCCTTAATGTATCGTGTACTGCGTGGAGTGAAATCGCCAACATAGCACCAATTTCTTCTCCGGTTCGGATAATTCCAGGAACAACCCCACTGGTTGAAAGCGTAATCCGACGTTTTGATAAAGAAAGCCCATCGCCATCAGAAGCAATCAATAAAGCTTTTTTAACAGCTTCAAAATTATAAAGAGGTTCTCCCATCCCCATCATAACAATATTGGTAATTTTACGACCTTCAATGGGAACTATTGCCCCATCAGGGGTATTTTTATCAGGAAAATCACCCAAACAATCACGTGCAACCAATAATTGTGCTAAAATTTCTTCCGCAGTCAGATTGCGAACAAGCATCTGCGTTCCCGTATGGCAAAAAGAGCAAGTTAACGTACACCCTACTTGCGATGAAAGACATAAAGTACCACGTCCTTCTTCAGGGATATAAACCGTTTCAATTTCAACAGGCCTTCCAGCTCCACGTGCAGGAAAACGTAAGAGCCATTTACGCGTACCATCTTTTGATATTTGTTCTCCAACAATTTCTGGACGCGCAATGGAGAAATGGCACTTAAGTGTTTCTTGCATTGCTTTAGAAATATTCAGCATCTCATCAAAATTTGAAACACCACGCACATAAAGCCAATGCCAAAGCTGACGCACACGCATACGCGTTTGATGCTCTGGTACACCAACGGCCTTTAAAGCTTGCACCATCTCATCTTGCGACAAACCAATTAAAGAGAGCTTAGAACTCTCCTTCACGACCACATTATCTGTTTCTCGCGCAAAACATGAACCAACAGGTCTAAGGTCATAAGAAATGGCCATTGCTTTCCAATTCACATCACTATTCTAGAAATTATCGAAACCTTAATGGCACTTTTGAGCTGTATTTAATGCAGCAGTGACCCCTTTTAAGGAATAAGTATAAGTGGTATGCGTTCCTCGTTTTGATATCGCTTTCACTGTCATATTGCTTCCTGCACGCATAGCAGAAACAAGCTGCTTTTCTAGCTCTGATGACGCCAACCAAGCTGAGGAATCTTTCGTGAAAAAATCAAAGTCCTTACCCCCAATGGTCACCGTTACTCTCGACCCTTCTTGAAGGGTATAACCAGCCATAAACTGCGGTTCAAACGAAATAGGTGAATGAGAACGCTTGGTAACCAAGAAAAAGTTATCACCATGATTAACTGTCGTTGGAAGAGCCTTCAAAGGTACCGATAAAACATAGCAAATCGTATTTTTGGGCGATTTATAAGAATAGGCTCCCCACGCTTCAAATTGATTTAAACGGCTTGGCGTTTGTGCATATGCCACTCCCGCTGTAACAAGAACCATTACAGATGCAGCAATAACAGTCTTTTCAAACATCTTCTTTTAGCTCACTTCTTTAGTCTCTAACAAGATTCTCTTCATTGGAAAAATTCAACAAAAACTCCTCGATATTCATGTGTCATTGTCCTAATTCCTTCAATAAACGAAATATTTTCATATTAAACAGGATAGATTTCCACGTTCCATTATGACCTTTTAATCGTTACCAAAATATAAACTTCTTATTCAATAATCACATTAAAAAATAACATCTTCATTTTACGCTACTCATTTCGTTTTTGTATAAAAACGATTTCTTTAAGCTATAGAACTTCAAAACGAGATGAAAATATACCATCACTCTGTTAAGAAATAAACCATACTCTTTATATCACAAGCAATCTGATGCAAAATTTTGAAAATACACCCCGCCCCCCAAAAAAGCTTCATCGCCTTGCGAATATCACTTCTCGACTTTATGCATTCAATACATTTATGTTCGAAAAACACTCAACCTTTCACCCATTATAGTGCATTCACACTTCGTATACAATATCGTCCCGATAACACTTTTTCTCAATCTTCAAAAGAGCTTGTAAAAACAATAAAATATTATCAAGATATTAATAATAAAGCATAAAGAATTTAGATTCTATCTCAATAATCACATACAACTTTGTTTCTTTTGATCTTATTTCCTTATATATTTCATTTTCAATTGTTAATTTCTAAAATGAGTTTAGTAGCTTATAATAGCTTAAGTCATATTATTTTAATGTATTAGACGATATTTTTCTTTCTGTTATAAAAATACTTCTTAAAAATTTTTGGAAAGTTTTCTTATCTTATTTCTAAGTAATTTATAAACAAAAATATAAAACCTTTTTCTATAGCAATTCTAACCTTATCGTTTTTTTTACAACATTTTAATCAATTAAAGTGGATCTGAAGAAATCTTCCCATACATAAAGCTCTTTTACCCAACCTGAAGCTATAATTTTCATTTTTACCGTACAAAATTGTTTTTTAGCATGAGCTCTATACAACAGCTGACATCTGAAACAGATCCATAAAATAGTTAATCTCTCCCCTTGTGAAGAAGCAAACCGGCACCATCACGCTATTTTCCAGCTCCTAATGTTTTGCTATAACCTTCAGTACTTGAGACGATTTATAAGAAGTATTTTTACTCCTTTCTTGTATAGTTTCTATCCACACGCTAATTCCATTTATAACGTGCAAGCAAATGGTTTTGATTGATTCAATATAAACAGGTTTGGAATGAAAGAATCTTACAATATTCAGATCTCTCATCCAACATGCAAAATAGTGAATTATATTTAAAATCAATATCTTGCTATAATGAGGATACAATATATCTCTTATTTCTTCTTGAGCATTAAAATATTATCCCTAAACATTCAAACTCAACTTATGAAAAAATTCAATGCGCAAATAAACTTTCCTGTTGATTTCTTTCCCGCTTTTAAGGAGCGAAGATTCTTAATCCAATCTGGACTGAAAAAAGTTTGGATTCTTGTAGAGTGGTTTCCTCTTGTCTTTCCACTTATATGATTCACTTAACCAAAAGCTCTACAAACAAGTCCTGCTTAAGAATATTTACTACACATTCTAAAAGCATTTAATATATTAAGGAGACTTACATGCCTCATCTCTCCACACCTCAAATGATAGCTTTTTACAGTATAACAGGATAAACAAATCCAAAAAGTATAATGATTAGATGTTTTAATATACAAGAACAAGAAAAGATAAGTACTTCGTTTTTGTTGCTCGCTCTTTAAAAAAGGGGCGCTTAAAAACGACTTCTCAAAATTGCATGACATAACCTTTTGTTATCAGTCTTTTAAGATAAAAGTTATATTATTTTCTACGTTCTGTGGTGTATACTTTGCAACTGATACACTCATAATACCGTCTAAGCTGCATTTGATTCTGAAGTTTGAATCAGTAAAGCATAAAGCGCATTAGCATTATGCGTATTGCGCAATTTTTGCACAACATCAGTGTGACGCAAAACACGTGCGATCTGTGATAAAGCCTTTAAGTGATCTGCACCAGCATTTTCAGGTGCTAAAAGGAGAAAAACGAGATCTATAGGTTCGTCATCGAGAGCTTCAAAATCAACAGGACTTTCAAGACGTGCAAATATACCAATAATCCGATTAATATCAGGTAATTTTCCATGAGGTATTGCAATACCTCCACCCAAACCTGTTGAACCAAGCTTCTCGCGCTGTAAAACAACATCAAAAATCACATGCTCACTAAGACCTGTTAACTTGGAAGCTTTTTCGGCTAAAATTTGTAGAACCTGTTTTTTCGAATTAGCCTTAAGAGCCGGAATAATCGCTTCCGGTGCTATTAACTCACTCAAATTCATACTTTAATTTTCCTCTTACACGCTCAAATGCTTATCAATAAACCTATAAATGATATAGATACTTAATGTTCTTTTACTTTTCGCAACATCGCATGTGTTTTTACTTTTCAATTTATAATGGGTGGTGGTTCAATACATCTCATATCACTTTTAACACGACAATAAATAGTATTCGGATCCTCATTAACGGCATGAGAAAACAAAGAAATGAAGTTATTCATAAAGTTAATTTCCTTACGACTCCAGAAAAGATCATTATTCATAAATTTATTAAACTTGTCATAAGAGTTGATGTATAATTCGCCATCAGAGTTTTTCTTTCTTTAAAAATGAGCCCTTAAATTAAGATGAAAAGCATACTAAGCAAAATGGACCTTTACTTTGAAAATTACTGTATAGCTTGAACATCACCTTATAACAAGAATATAAAGGTTTTTAGAGATTTAATGATTATTTTAAAAGATTTATAGATTTAGTCTGATATCTGTAGCCGAGCTCCTATTTTTAAATAGGCCATATAAACCAATAAAATACGACAACTCCTATTGTATAACCGCAATATATAACCGGTGCTTCCATCAAAATACCTAAAACAGCATTATCGATATATCATTTGATTCGAAAGAAAAAAATATGATAAATATCTCTTACCTTTCAATAACACACGCATTTATTGAGAGCTTCGTTTATCACTCATTATCAAGTTAATCTAGAGACATCTTTTCTATGATACAATCGTGAGTAAGCTAAACTTATAAAACAACAAACTAACCCTTTAATGATGAAGCCTTTTCCATCACTCAACAAAAACATTGAGGTTATAGTCATAAAAGAAGTTTTGGCATAAATAAGGAAATTTTCAGTAATAACGTTTGGTTAAACTTAAATGGAAACTCGTGAAAGCTGTAAAATCAAAGAGAAAACTGATTTCCCAAATAAATTCTGCGTACATCAACGTTGTTGATAATATCATTAGGACAACCGTGAACTAGCACCCGCCCTGTATGAATAATATAAGCGCGGTCGACAAGCCCTAATGTCTCGCGCACATTATGATCTGTTATTAAAACACCAATACCACGTTGTGTTAAATGACGAATAAGTTGTTGAATATCAAAAATAGCGATAGGATCAATTCCTGCAAATGGTTCATCGAGTAACATAAAATTGGGACGAGAAGCTAAAGCGCGCGCAATTTCAAGTCGCCGACGCTCACCTCCAGATAATGAAAGTGCAGACATTTTACGTAAATGATCAATTTTAAATTCATGTAAAAGGCTATCTAACTCTTCACGTTGTTTCAAGCGATCTTTTTCAACGACCTCTAAAACAGCTTTAATGTTATTTTCTACTGAAAGGCCACGAAAAATAGAAGCCTCCTGTGGAAGATATCCAATACCTAAACGCGCACGTCGATACATCGGAAGATGCGTAATATCAAATCCATCAATTTTAATGGATCCTCCATCAGATTTTATAAGCCCCGTAACCATATAAAAACAAGTTGTTTTACCTGCCCCATTGGGTCCTAAAATGCCAACGGCCTCTCCCGTACGAATGCCAAAAGAAACACCATTAACAGTTCGTCGTCCTCGATAAACTTTAATTAAATTACTGGCAATTAAAGTCCCTTTTAAGGGATTTTTTGAAGCTTCACTTTTAAGATTATACCTATCGGTCTGTTTTTTTCTTTTGATTCCAAACATGAAATCTTAATGGCCATTCTTTTGATTTTGTTTTAAAATGATAGAAACACGACCTTTTTTCTTAGGCGTCTCACAACCTTCTAAAAAAGCCTTTCCGCTGTCCATATTTGCCGTTAGTTTGCACCCCGTGGCTATATTGTCACCATCAGTTAATACAACATGATTCCCTGTCAAACTCATCATTTTTGACTTTCCATCAAAAACGCCTTTTTCACCCGTAGCAATTTGCGTAGCAATTTTTATATAAACCTTCCCTAAAGCTTCCATTTTTTGTATACTCGACGAACCGAATAAAGAAACAGATGATGCTTTTGTATCTTCCTTGTTTTTATCAATTTCTTTATATGCTTTATCATAGTAAACAACTAATTTTGCCGTTTTCAAAAGACGTTCACCTTGCACCACTGAAACATCACCCTTAAAAAGCGCTATCCCTTCTTTATCACGTATTTCCAAAGAATCTGCATGAAGTTCTACCGGTTCTTTGTCGCTTGATAGACTTATTCCAAAATGGGCCACTTCAGCATATCCTGAAACTGCTCCCCCTCCTAACATTCCCATACTAAAAGCCAACGTCACACCTATCCATCTTTTGTACGATTTCATTATTTCAATTCTTCTGTTTGTATATACACATACTTTTCTTTATAAATATCCTTTAAAGATTCGTATTGATATTGCGTCATTGCTTTTGAAGCACTAAATGCACACCACCATGGAAATACATGTTTTTTCCTTTTTCTCGAATTTGTAAGGCATTTGCGGCAAGATGCAAACCGGCTTGCTGAATATTAACACGTTGATCTGTTTTTAACTGTCCCTCAGATAAGTTAATACTAGCTGACATAAATTGTGCCATCATCCCATCATTTGTTGTAATGGTGAATGGCTTGTCCAACTGCAAAAAACCATTAATGTTATCGTAAATGCCCCCTTGTGCTGCGAGAAAAACCTGTCTTTGTTGGCCCATCGATGCTTTAGCCGTAATGTTTTGCAACCCAATCATTCCAGGGTGTATATGGTCTTGAAATGCCTTTTCTGCTCTAAGCCAATAAGGTTCATGAGAACGCGTATACCCTTCTAATTTTGAATTGAGCATCGTCAAATTCATCACGCCACTTTCTTCATTATTCAAAGGTATAGAATCAGAAGTGACAGGAACCAAAAAAAACGTAAACCAACAAAAAACCAGCGCTAAAATCAACGCGAAGAGGGGCAAAAAAATTTTTAATATGCTAATGCGACGCGAATGACGAGATGCTTTTTTAAAAACATCTCCAAAAGATGATTGCGTTGAAAAGGCTTCATAATGATTGTGTACGAACATACTCTCCTAATCTCTTAAATACTCCACATTTTTAATCTGTATAACCTTTATAGAAGGTATTTTCAAATTTTGTTTCTTGCAATTTGTTTTTTCTTGGTTTTATTTTGCTTTTATCCGTTTATATATTGTAATATGCATGAAGTGCACAATTATAAAAAATTTTTTGTGTGAAAGTGAGGCTATTGTGGTAAAATCAGAGCTTGTGCAAATTATCGCTCGTCATAACCCGCATCTTTTTCAACGGGATGTGGAGAATATTGTAAACGCTATTTTTGAGGAAATTTCAACAGCGCTTGCAAATGGCAATCGCGTTGAACTTCGTGGATTTGGAGCTTTTTCTGTAAAAAGCCGTTCAGCCCGTAATGGGCGTAATCCACGAACAGGTGAAGCCGTTTCTGTTGAAGAAAAGTGGATTCCCTTTTTTAAAACTGGCAAGGATTTACGCGATCGTCTTAATCAGTGAGAAACTTATGATAATTAAACGTATTCTTCTAATAAGTATTGGTGTGATTCTCACAACGTTTTTGATTGTTTTTGTTGTGGCTAATCGTCAAATGGTTCCGTTAACCCTTGATCCTTTTCGAGCAGATTCTGAAAGTTTTACTTATCATGCTCCGCTCTTTATATGGCTCTTTATTTTCTTTGGTTTTGGTATTTTATTAGGAAATCTGATCAGTTGGTTTTCCTATCACAAATGCAAAAAAGCTCTCAAAAAAAGTAAAGCCGAGATCGAGAAATTGAAAACGTCTATCACAAATCTGGTGTAATGGTGGTTTAATAAAACCTTTTCTCTCTGTATTTTATATTCAATACAGGGTTAAAGATGCTCTTTTTCTTTTTTCTATACATGTTTTAATTGACTTTAGCTCTTTTGCACTTTTACGAAACATTTAAGAGCTTTATAATATGATTTTTCATACCTCATGTACCGTGATACAAAACATGCCCGCACAATGCTTTCACCCCTCCCACAATAATAGATATCCGCAGGAAAAGTTGCCTCTTATTTTAGAAACAGGTATGAGTGAAAACTATGCTCTCATTGATTCTGGTCATGGACAAAAATTAGAGCGTTATGGAGCTTACCGCATTATTCGACCAGAAGGCCAAGCACTATGGAAACCAGCTTTATCACAAAAACAATGGGCTGATGTTGATGCTATTTTCACAGGAAACCGTGATGAAGAAGGGGTTGGTCGTTGGCATTTTCCTAAAAAGCTACTTGATGAAACATGGCCTCTTTCTTGGAATGGATTGTCTTTTCTAGGCCGTTTTACTTCCTTTCGTCATGTGGGCGTTTTTCCTGAGCAAGATGCCCATTGGCGTTCTATGGAAGAACAAATCATTAAAGCCTCACGCCCTATAAAATTATTAAATCTTTTTGGCTACACAGGTATCGCCTCTTTGATTGGAGCACGAGCGGGCGCGAATGTTACCCATGTTGATGCTTCTAAAAAAGCCATTGCATGGGCAAAAGCTAATCAAGCAAGAGCAGGATTATCAGATCATTCTATTCGCTGGATTTGCGATGATGCTATGAAATTTGTCGAGCGTGAACTACGTCGTAAGAAAAGCTATGATATGATTCTTCTTGATCCCCCCGCTTATGGACGCGGACCCCATGGTGAAGTTTGGCAACTGTTTGATCATTTACCCGCCATGATCACAAATTGTCGTAAACTTCTCTCTGATAAACCGCTCTCTATTGTCCTTACAGCTTATTCTATTCGTGCTTCCTTCTTTGCACTTCATGCTTTAATGCGTGATGCATTTGTAAATCTTGGTGGTACGGTCGAATCAGGAGAACTCATTTTGCGTGAAGAAGTTGCAGGACGTGCTCTTTCTACTTCTCTTTTTAGCCGTTGGATTGCTTGAATATGTGTAGACCAAAAACTGGTAGAGTGAAAGAAATTACCTCTCTTAGCAACCCCATCATAAAAGATCTTAAGGGACTTAGCCAAAAGAAAAACCGTAATAGAGAAGGTCTTTTCATGGCAGAGGGATTAAAATTAGTCATTAATGCTCTCGATCTCGGCTGGACAATACAGACGCTTATTTTTTCTAAAAGTAAAATTGGTAATGCTGCTATCGAAAATACTGCTGCACGTGCTGTAGCCAATGGTGGTTTTGTTATTAAAGCCTCACAAAAGGTTATGGAATCACTTGCCCGACGCGATAATCCACAAACAGTTATTGGTATTTTCAAGCAAAAATGGCAACCTCTTGAAATGATAAAAGGACAAGCTAAAGATGTTTATATCGCGCTTGATCGTGTGCGTGATCCTGGAAATCTTGGTACCATTATTCGAACTGCTGATGCTGTGGGTGCTAAAGGTGTTATTTTAATTGGCGAAACAACAGACCCTTTCTCTCCTGAAACGGTCCGTGCGACCATGGGATCTATTTTCTCTGTACCACTTTATCGTTTTGATGAAAACGTCTTTTTAAACTGGTCTGCTCACTTTAAAGGTATAATCGTTGGAACACATCTCAAAGGATCTATGGATTATCGCACTCTTGATTTCAAAAATGGTCCTATTATCCTTTTAATGGGGAATGAAAAACAAGGATTATCAGATCTTCTTACAAATCGGTGTGATAAACTTGCGCGTATTCCACAAAGCGGACGTGCAGACTCGCTTAATCTAGCTGTAGCAACAGCTGTTATGCTTTATGAAATTCGTCGCCCCTATTTAATACTGGAACCATGTAAGGAAAAATATGATTCGTAAATCACTTTCTTTTCTTCTCTTTGGCTTGGCCTTTACAGTAGTACTTGATCAGGCTGTCAAATACTGGATTATGCACAATATGCCTTTAGGAACAGAAATTTCACTTATTCCTTTTCTTTCCCTTTATCATGTGCGTAATTCTGGTATTGCATTTTCGTTTTTTTCTTCCTTTTCTCACTGGGGAATCATCGCCATCACGATCATTGTAATTATCTTCCTTCTATGGTTATGGAAAAATACTGAATATAATAAGTCTTTAATGCGCTTTGGTCTTATTCTTATTATTGGGGGAGCAATTGGCAATCTTATTGATCGTATTCGCTTTCATCATGTCACTGATTATATACTTTTTCATATTGATGATATTTTTTATTTTGCTATTTTCAACCTTGCAGATAGTTTTATCACTCTCGGTGTTATTGCCATCCTTATTGAAGAATTGCGTACTTGGATAAAAGTAAAACGTCATTCCGACAATACACCTTCTCATTGATATGCTCATTGCCTTAGACAACAAAGATTATTGACCATTATAAGCCTGATTATAAATTGATTTTTCTTGGATAATTCTTGCAGCTAAGAGTTTCTCGTGTTTTTTTTCATAAAATTATAAAATCTTATTTTTTAACTTTACATTTCTACACTTGGTCAATGCAAAAGAAATAAACTCAAATAGAAATCAATATTTTTATCCGTATGTCCTCTATCAAATTTAGAGAGAAAGTATTTATAGTATTTTAAAGTTCTATTATTTGCTTTTCGTATGTTTTTTTAGTTTTTACAGATATTGTTTTTTACAAAGCCTTTCTTAAGTGCTTCGTAAAAAACTCTCCTTTTTTATTTTATATATGTTTAATAAAAAACATTTTTTCAGCTATTTTAAATGGTGTCTTGCTAAAGCAACCTATTGCTTATAAATATAAATTATCGTTTTTCATATTGAACCAAAGCCCTTAATAGCCCAAATTTTTTTATTTTGAATCTGTTCATTGTAGTTTTACAGTAGATTTTATACCAAGTGGGAAAAGGTAGGATTAGGTAACAACACGTGGTAATTTGTTGTTTTTATGGTTATTTTTTACCATTAAATGCACTCTTTGTGAAATTGTATTTTAACACCTAAAATTGCGAAAATTAGCGAAAATCAAAAAAGAGTATTTAAAAGAGCGTTTTTATCGTAAAAATGAGAGAAGGCTTTGAAAGGTCTTTGAAAATCCTTTGAAAAATTTTGAAAAGTCTGTGAAAGCCCAGAAAACCGCCTTTGAAGACCCTTTGACAAAAATCAATCCAAAAATACGAAAAAGGCTCCAAAATAAGCAAAAAATGACCAAAAAAGATTTCCACTTTCATTTTTCATATTAGAGAGGTCTTAAGCCGTATCTTGTGTGGTTTCTAGATGTGTGCTTTCAGCCTCTATTTGACGCTTTAAATGCTGTTTTAGAAGAGGAAAGGTAAGCTCTATTTCTTCCATATCATTGATGTTTTGAACAAGCTCTTGCAACTTTATACAAAGCTCAGCTGCGAGTTCCGCTATATCTTCAGGGGGGGAGTTTTATATTTTCATCGCGATAGGCTCTATAAGCTATTCGCCCAAGTTTTTTTATCAGACCAGCAGGGATAGTTTGTGATTTAAAGCCTGTTGCTTTCGCTTTTGCCATGCTACTAACATCTCGCCTTCACCCGTAACGAGCCAATGAGGATTAATGTTATAGACTCTATGATAGGCGTTAATTGCTGAGGATGTTGGCTCGTGTACTCCAATTTCATAATTGGCAAGAGTAGTGCGTTGTAAATTAAGGCGTTGCGCAAAAATGCTTCGTTCTTCGTTTCCGAGTATTCTTCGTACTTCACGTAGGCGTTTTGCAAGTTCTGTTTGTGGTTTTCTTTCAGGTAGTGCCCTAAAATCACTCCAAATGACAAAAAACTGTTTACAAAAACATTCATGTTGAATCCATTAAAACCATGTTTCTTGTAAGACACAAGCAAGTCAATAATCTTGGTTAATTTAACATAAACAGATTTGCAACCAGAGAATCTTACGATATTCGGAGTACCATTTAGCTTTCAAAATAAAATTTATCATTATATATCAATATGTTATACAAAACTTTATTCAATAGCTCTTCTAACCATACAAAACAGATGCAATATTGGAGATTGAAAAATAGTATGATGATACTTGCCGCTCTTCTCATAAACGCAAAAATAGTGGATATTTTATAAAGGATTGTATTACATAGTTTTTGTGAATAATAAAAAAGCTTTAAGTATAACCTTTTTATCTTGCAAAAATATGGTGAAAAATGGAAATATTTTTCATTAAAATGAGCCGTTTCCTTACCAATTTGTAAGGTTCCTTGCTTATATAAATCTCTTGTAATTTTTAAATAAATCTCCATAATAGAAATAGATATGCTGGAATTTTGTCAGTGATTCTTAAGGGTTTTTGTATTTGCCCAATTAAGGCTTATGCTAAGTTTATTTGTGTAATGACAGAGACACTTTTAAAGCCTTATACCTGACGGAACATATGCTAAAGGATTTTATATTATGGCTAATTTTAAAAATTTACGTTCGGCGCCTACTTCTCACGCCGATGCATCAATTGATCAGGGATTGCGCGACTATATGTTGGGTGTCTACAATACAATGGCCATTGGTTTGCTTATTACAGCTGCTGCCGCTTACGCAATTGTATCATTAGCAACGACAACAGATATGAGCCAAGCAGCAGCTCAAATCAATAGCAGTGTTTATCTGACACCATTTGGAGTAACATTTTATACATCGCCATTCTCTTATATTGTTATGTTTTCACCACTCATAGCAGTTTTATTCCTTAGTTTTAAAATTAATACATTGAGCACAAATGCTGCTCGTAGCCTCTTTTTTGGTTATGCTGCTCTGGTTGGTCTTTCACTGTCTTCAATCGTTTTGCGCTATACGACGGAAAGCATCGTGCAAACTTTTGTCATTTCCGCCGCAACTTTCGGAGCTCTTTCACTTTATGGATACACAACAAAGCGTGATCTCACAGCAATCGGTTCATTCTTATTCATCGGATTGATTGGCTTGTTGCTTTCCATGATTGTGAACATTTTTCTTGGATCAAGTGCTTTGCAATTTGCTATCTCTGTGATTGGTGTTTTTATTTTTGCTGGTTTAACAGCCTACGATACCCAAAACATTAAGTTGATGTATTATGAAGGAGATGGAAGCGACGCCAAAGGACGTAAAGTTATTATGGGCGCGTTGAATCTTTATCTTGATTTCATCAATATGTTTGTCTTCTTGCTACAGTTTCTTGGCTCAAACCGTGATTGATTACAAAAATCATAACTTAATAAAAGAACCTTGTCTCTTTTAGAAACAAGGTTCTTTTATTTTTAGTGTAAGTCTTTACCCTTTGCCTCTTAGGGACTATTCTTTTCGCAAAATGACAAAAATACCTTATAAGCAAAAACTCCCTTGGTTTACCGGTTTTATCCAACAAAAACTCCATAGTTCCCTTTTAAATGCAATTCATAGCCGCTCTCATCATCAATCAAACATCATCAATCAAAATAGTAATTATGATCTGACCGTTGCTTCCTATAATGTGCATAAATGTGTAGGTGTTGATAAAATTTTTAATCCTACAAGAATTGTCCGTGTTATTACTGAATTACAAGTTGACATCCTTGCTCTTCAAGAAGCAGATAAACGTTTTGGGGAACGCGTCGGTTTGATTAATCTTCAGCTATTAAAAGCTGAAACCAGTTTGATTCCTGTACCCCTTAATACTATGTCACCTCATGGCCATGGTTGGTATGGGAATGCTCTTTTTTTGCGAAAAGGATATGTACGTGATATTTTACAAGTCACTCTTCCTAGTATTGAACCACGTGGGGCTATCATTGTAGAGTTGGAAATGGCAGCAGGTCCTATTCGTATTATTGCGGCTCATTTTGGCTTATTACATTACTCTCGTAAACAACAAACAAAAATGCTCCTTGAAATTTTCCAAAAACGCTCCCTTATGCCTACACTCCTCATAGGAGATTTTAATGAATGGCGGATAGGAAAAAGATCATCTTTAAATCATTTTTCTCCCTATTTTGATAGCACTTTTGAAGTTGTACCAAGCTTTCCCTCTCGCTTTCCTTTGTTAGCCCTTGATAGAGTTTTTTCTTTTCCCCACCAATTGATAACAAGTATTGAAAATCACCATTCACCGCTTGCACGCATTGCTTCAGATCATTTGCCTATCAAAGCCTATCTTAATCTTTCCAACGCAATCAACATTCTTAAAAAAAATAAAAAAATTAATGTGCCTCATCCCAATTTTGAGCCGTCATGACTTTTACTTCAAGCGGTACAGATAAAGATAAAACCGGTATTGTGGCATTTTCCATAATATTTTTAACAACAGCTATGGTTTTTTTACTCTCTTCTTCTGGTACTTCAAAAATCAATTCATCATGCACTTGCAGCAACATTTTTGCTGATAGTTTTTCTTCTTTTAAGGCACCTTCCATCTGTATCATAGCGCGACGAATAATATCGGCCGCAGAACCTTGAATTGGAGCATTGATAGCTGCTCGCTCATTAAGGGAACGAATTTTTGCATTCTTTGCTTTTATTTCTGGATAATGGATACGACGTCCAAAAATTGTTTCTACATAACCATTTTCACGTGCAAAGATTTTGGTCTTCTCCATATAATCTTTAATTCCTGGAAATCTTTCAAAATACAGTTTAATATAACGACCCGCTTCTTGACGTGAAATTCCCAATTGATTGGCTAATCCAAAAGCTGAAATACCATAAATAATACCAAAATTAATCGCTTTTGCACGCCGTCGTATATCTGAATGCATTCCCTCTACCGAAACACCAAACATTTGCGATGCTGTTATAGCGTGAATATCATGCCCTTTAGCAAAAGCTTCTTTTAATGCTTTTATATCCGCAATATGTGCAAGAATACGCAATTCAATCTGACTATAGTCAGCAGAAAGTAACACATGTCCTTTGGGAGCAATAAAAGCTGTTCTGATTTTACGTCCTTCAGCAGTTCGCACTGGAATATTTTGTAAATTTGGCTCTGATGATGATAACCGCCCTGTTGATGTTATTGCCAAAGAATAATTCGTGTGAACTCGCCCTGTTTTTGGGAAAATATAAGAAGGCAAGGCATCTGTATAGGTAGATTTTAGCTTTGTAAGTTGACGCCACTCAATAATTTTACGCGGTAAAATATGACCTTCAGCAGCCAACTCTTCTAAGGACTGTGCAGAAGTTGACCATTGCCCACCCTTGGTTTTAGCACCTCCAAGTAATCCCATTTTGCCAAAAAGGATATCCCCTAATTGCTTTGGCGAAGCAAGATTAAACTTTTCATCAGCTTGTTTATAAATTTCCTCTTCTAGAATCAAAGCAGCTTGTGCCAATTCTCCTGAAAGACGCAATAAAATCTGCCGATCAATAAGAATCCCACGTTCTTCCATTCTTGCAAGAACTTCTACAAGGGGTCGATCAAGGCGTTCATAAATTTTTGTCATACCCCGAGCAACAAGTTGCGGTTTCAATACTTGCCAAAGGCGTAGTATTATATCAGCATTTTCTGCCGCATAAACGGTTGCTTGTTTTAAATCTACTTGTGCAAAAGAAGTAATTTTTTTTCCGTTATGCGTTAAATCTTTATAGGCAATTGGTTTGTGTTTAAGCCAACGTTCAGACAAATCATCTATATTATGAGTTAAAGTTCCAGCTTCCAAAGCATATGACAAAAGCATGGTGTCATCAAAAGAGTTTATCACAATGTCGTATTGCTTCATCACTAACCAATCATATTTTATATTCTGACCAATTTTTAACACCGCTGAATCTTCTAATATCGGTTTTAAAAGTGCTAAAGCTTTTCGGGTCTCAATCTGCGAGGTAATGCGCCCGCCCCTCAAAAGATCCTCTTTTCCTTCATCAAAATGTTCAAGAGGTATATAGGCTGCTTTTTCTGACTGTAATGCGAGTGAAAAACCAACAAGCTTTGCTTGCATCGGATCAAGAGATGTTGTTTTAGTATTAAAAGCGAAAAAGCCTTGTTCTTGTACTTGTGATAACCACTCTTTTAAAATTTCTTCATCAAGAATTGTTGTATAAGCATCTCTTGTAATTTTTTGAGTCAGCGCTTGATCTTTACGTTTTTGTGCAAAAACTTGTGGAGAATTTTCAGAAAAATCATGGAGAGATGTGTGCTCAGTATTCTCTATATCAGAATCATGCTTGTGGCTCAGTTTTTCCCATTCAACATCTATGTCAAGTGCATCAATAACAGCTGCATCGCATGTCGTTGCCTCTGCCACGCGACGCGTTAATGTTGAAAATTCCATTGCTTTCAAAAAAGCAATTAAACGTGGACCATCTTGTGGCTCCAAAATAAAATCATCTAAACCATTATCTATAGGAACATCTGTTTTAAGTCTAACAAGTTCACGAGAAATTTTAACTTGTTCTCTATAAGCTTGAATGTTTTCACGTCGTTTTGTTTGTTTAATTTCTGTTACGTTTTGCAATAAAAAATCAAGAGAACCAAACTGATCTAACAACTGGGCTGCAGTTTTTGGACCAATGCCTGGAATACCCGGTACATTATCCGTTGAATCTCCAATTAATGCTTGTAAATCAATCATTTTTTCAGGTGCAACACCCCATTTTTCTACAACTTCTGAGATACCTATATGCTTGTTTTTCATTCCATCATACAAAGATACATGCGTATTTACGAGTTGCATAAGATCCTTATCAGAAGAGATAATGGTTGTTTTTGCCCCAACTTTTGTTGCCAATTTTGCATAGGTAGCAATTAAATCATCCGCTTCAAATCCTTCCTTTTCAATACAAGGCAAATTAAAAGCCTTCGTTGCTTGGCGTATTAGCGCGAATTGAGGAATTAGATCTTCAGGAGGTTCAGTGCGATTCGCTTTATATTCAGGATAAATTTGTTTCCGAAAAGTATCAGATGAATAATCAAAAATAACAGCAAAATGTGTTGGAACAATACCAGTAGCTGTATTACGAGCATCACAAAGTAATTTCCATAACATATTACAAAAACCAGCTACTGCTCCTACAGGAAGTCCATCCTTTTTACGTTTTAAAGGCGGCAAAGCATAATAAGCACGAAAAACATAGCCTGATCCGTCAACCAAAAAAAGATGATCTGTTGCTTTCATGACAATTTTATTTCTCCATTTCAGCTAAAAAAACGAATGACACTTATATATTTTTTTCACTTTGCCTCTAAAAAGCCATTTTTTTTTTTCATAAGACATGAAGTCGTTGCACTTTATATTAAGTACCTAGAGCTTTTCTTTGCTGTTACAGGATTAATAGCTTTCATTTTGCTCCTCCTATGATAGCTGAGGTACGATGTAGCGACAGGGTCGTTGTGGTGTTCCCCTCCCCACAACGACCGTTTTTTTGGCATCCATATTCTTTAATTTAAATAGTGACTTTTTTAGAGAAAAGGCGATGTTATTCATGAATTTTGAAGTCATTCCACAGAGCTTTTTCACCCATCTTGTTAATAAAATCAGCATGCAACCTTTTTTCTTGCGGACCCAATCTTGAAGGTAAAGCTTGTGGGCGAATTTTAACTGCATAAGATGTATCTTTATCATTCTGGATATGTTCATAAACACCCCTCCTGTTATCAAAACCCAATACACCTTGCTTTCCACCGATCAGTTCAATATAAACATCGGCTAGAATCTCTGCATCAAGCAAAGCACCATGAAAAACACGATGGCTGTTATCAATTCCAAAACGTTTGCATAAAATATCAAGAGAATTAGGACCCATAGGAAATTTACGCCGTGCCATGGCCAATGTATCAAGAATATTATCAACACTAATAAGCGGTTTATTGACACGTTTTAATTCTGCATTAATAAAACCAATATCAAAACTCGCATTATGCGCAATCATTGTCGCGCCTTTGATAAATTCCAAAAATTCATCAACAATATCACTAAAACTTTTCTCGTTTTTTAGGCGTTCATTGGTTAATCCGTGAATTGCTACAACTTCCTCAGGAATAATAACGCCTTCAGGGTTTAAATAAACATGAAATTGGCGTCCCGTAAGATAACGATCAACCATTTCTACACAACCAATTTCGATTATGCGATCTGTCTCTTTATCTAAACCTGTTGTTTCTGTATCAAAAATAATTTCCCGCATGACTTCAATTCTTTAGTTTTTTTATCACATCAAAAACCTGTTGACGTGTATTCTCTAAATCTTTCCCTGTATCAATAATAAAATCAGCACGTTCTCGTTTTTTTTCATCAGGCATTTGTAGAGCGTTAATAAAGGCAAATTTTTTCTCATTCATACCTTGGCGAATCATTACACGTTCTTTTTGTATTTCTGGTGGAGCAGAAACAACAATTATGCTATCGACACGACTTTCACCATTTTTTTCAAACAGGAGTGGAATATCAAGGATAACTAATTTTTTCCCTTGTTTACGCGCTATATCAATAAATTCCCTTTCTTTTTCTTGCACCAAAGGATGAATTATTTTTTCTAATGTTTGTAATTTTTCCTTATCATCAATCAAAATCTCAGAAAGTTTCAAACGGTTAACTTCACCGTTTTCAACAACACCAGGAAAAATAAGCTCTATGAATGACAAAGCTGGCTCACTTTTATAAAGCTGTTGTACTGCTTCATCAGCACTAAAAACAGAAATACCCGCTTGCTTGAAAAAATCAGCAACTGTTGATTTTCCCATAGCAATTGATCCCGTTAATCCTATGATTTTCATTCTCTTTTTTCACCCATATCCTCTAAAATGGCTGTCCGTAACGCTTTTGTTACCTGTGGTCTTATTCCAAACCACTGTTCAAACCCTATAACAGCCTGATGTAGAAGCATCCCAAGCCCATCAACCGTCTTGAGATCACAAGCCTTTGCCTGTTGTAAAAAAGGAGTTATCAATGGTGTATAAATAATATCTGTTACTAACGCCGTTTTTTTTGCTTTACTAAAATCGCAAAAAAAAGAAGCACTTTTTTCTTCTGGATTTTTTATGCCAATAGAGGTTGTATTAACAATCAAATCAGCTTGATGAAGTATTTCATGGATTTTATGCCAATCGTAAACTTTAATGGATTTTCCAAAATGCTGAGCTAAATTATCGGCGCGTTGTTTTGTCCGATTAATCAAATAAATCTGTTTAAATCCGCGTTTTTTTAAGGCATATATGATAGCGCGTGCGGCACCACCTGCTCCAAAAACAAGAGCTGTTTCCCCTCCCCAATCAGATGCAAAATCATCAAGATTAGCGCTAAAACCATAGGCATCGCTATTTGTGGCACAAAGCTTATCTCCTTCATACCAAAGTGTATTAACAGCACCAATCATTGTTGCTCTTTCATCTTTATAATCTGCTAAACGAAAAGCTTCCTGTTTATAAGGCAAAGTAACATTTCCTCCACAAAAGCCTATTTTTTGTAAAGACGCAATAAAATGACTGAATTCTTCAGATGTTACTTCTTGTGCAAGATATTCTCCTTGTAAACCGTATTGTTTAAGCCAAAAATTGTGAATTTTGGGCGATTTTGAATGATGAATTGGAGAACCAACGACAAAAGCACGCGGATAATTTGTCTTTTTTATTGTTAAGTCAACCATCAATAATTCCTAAATGACGCAGTTTTACGAGTAGAGGCAGTAAAGGTAAACCAACAATGGTAAAAAAATCTCCATCAATTTTTTCAAAGAGTTGAATCCCTTCCCCTTCAATTTGATATACTCCCACGCTGTTTAGAACATCTTTCCCTACGCGTACTAAATAACGTTCAATAAACTCTGACGAAAGAAAACGAACAGACATATGTGCACTAAAAGCTTCAACCCAAATTTTTTGACCATTTTTAAATAAAGCTACCGCACTATGAAGAGAATGTTTTTTTCCTGATAACTCACATAAACGTTGATGTGCTTCCTCAATATTTGTTACTTTATGGAAAATTTTACCTTCTAAATCAAGCACTTGATCACAGCCAATAACGAAAGCATCAGGAAAACGATCTGAAACATTTTTTGCTTTTGCGCTCGCAAGAAAACAGCTGAGTTCTTTAGGTGTTTTTTCTTTTGCTTTTTTTTCTATTTCTCTTTCATCAAAAGAAGCTCCTTCAATGAAAAAATTTAAACCTGCCTTTTTTAATAATTGTGCACGATAAAAACTAAGAGATGCTAATATTAACGTATCTGCGTTCATGAGAATTTTCTCTCATTTTCCTTCACGAAATCGTGATAAAAGTTCAAATATTGCAGCAGCAGTTTCTTCAATAGAGCGTCTTGTGACATCAATAATAGGCCAACCAAAACGTTCGCAGATGCGTTTTGCATAGATTAATTCTTCAGCTATGTTGATACGATTCGTATAACTATCAAGAGCAAAACCTTCTCCCAAATCTCGATTCTGTCGGATATGTGAGATTCTTTCAGCTGAAGCAATTAAACCAATAGTTAAAGAATTTTTTGCCTCTAAAAGAGATTCTGGCAAATCAATATTAGGAATAAGAGGAACATTCGCCGTTTTTATTCCGCGATTTGCTAAATAGATACTTGTTGGTGTTTTAGAAGTTCTTGAAATTCCCACAAGGATCACATCTGCTTCAGATAAGCTATTGGAAGACTGTCCATCATCATGCTCTATTGTAAAATCTAGTGCCTCAATACGATGAAAATAATCTGCATTAAGATCATGTTGTGCACTCGCACGTAAATGTGTTGGCATTCCAAGGTAAGACTGAAAAGCATTCAAAACAGGATGTAATATATCAATGCAGGGAACTTTTATTTTTTTGCATCTTTTTTGAAGGAGAAGTTTAAGTTCTTCATCAATCATTGTGTAAAGAACAATACCTGGTTCTTGTTGTATTTCATCAAGAGCTTTTTGTAACTGTATTTTATTACGAATCATAGGATAGATATGTTCTGTCGTCTGACACATTGTATACTGTGATGCTACAGCTCTTCCCACAGAGATTAATGTTTCTCCCGTTGCATCAGAAAGCATGTGTAAATGAAAGGATTTTTTTTCTTTTGTCACAAAAATTTTAACTCCTTGTTAAGAAATGTGTATATATCTTTACTGCTTTTTATAAAACTAAAATTTAGGAAAAATTCTCTGTTTTTATGCACAAATTAAATGCTTGTGATAAGCTAACACCTCTTATAAAAAAAGAGAGGATAATATTTTTAAGATCGTGTTATTTTTATTCTTTTTTTAGTTTCTTTTGTGGAAAAAATTGAGGATAAATAAAGCATAAATAATAATCCACACTAAACACAGTTATAAATAAAAAATCCTTTTAGTATAAATTTATTAATATAAATTTCTGTAAAAAATACTTTTGAATAGCACTTCATTGATGTTATAAGTTTAATTCATATTTTCATTATAAATTAATTAAATACTTTTGGATTTTATATTTTTCAAATTTTTCATATAATTACTTAATATTACAGGAATAAATTTCATATAAATGGTACTTGCAGATTGAAAAAATTGAGTGTAAAATATTTTTCTTCTTAATAATATTTCATTCATAATTTTCCATAAATTATTTAAGATAATTCTCTCCTTAATTATAAAGAGCATATTTCATGCAAAAAATGAAACTACAAGAGCTTAAAAGCAAAAATCCCGTTGAACTTGTTTCTTTTGCTGAAACATTAGAGGTCGAAAATGCCTCCCTTATGCGCAAACAAGAGTTAATGTTTGCTATCTTGAAAAAACTTGCCCTACAAGATGTAGAAATTATAGGAGAGGGTGTTGTTGAAGTTTTACAAGACGGATTTGGATTTTTGAGATCTGCTGACGCTAATTATCTTCCTGGTCCTGATGATATTTATCTTTCACCTGCGCAAATACAGGCCTTTTCTTTAAAAACAGGTGATACCATTGAAGGCCCTATACGTAGTCCAAAAGAGGGAGAACGTTATTTTGCTCTCCTTAAAATTAATACAATTAATTTCGAAAAACCTGAAAAGATTCGTTATAAAATTCATTTTGATAATCTTACTCCTCTTTATTCAAATGAACGTTTTCAAATGGAAATACAAGATCCTACAGAGAAAGATATGTCATCACGCGTGATTGATTTAATATCTCCATTAGGAAAAGGGCAAAGAGGATTAATTGTAGCACCTCCTCGAACGGGAAAAACAGTTTTACTTCAAAATATTGCTCATTCTATTACCACTAATCATCCTGAATGTTACCTTATTGTTCTTCTAATAGATGAACGACCAGAAGAAGTTACTGATATGCAGCGTTCAGTGAAAGGAGAGGTGGTTTCTTCTACTTTTGATGAACCTGCAATACGTCACGTACAAGTGGCAGAAATGGTCATTGAAAAAGCTAAACGTCTTGTTGAATATGGACGTGATGTTGTTATTCTTCTCGATTCTATTACGCGTCTTGGCCGTGCATATAACACAGTTGTTCCTTCTTCAGGTAAAGTTTTGACAGGTGGTGTGGATGCAAACGCTCTCCAGCGTCCAAAACGTTTTTTTGGTGCAGCACGTAATATTGAAGAAGGTGGATCTTTAACCATTATTGCAACGGCTTTGATTGATACAGGAAGTCGTATGGATGAGGTTATTTTTGAAGAATTTAAAGGAACAGGTAATTCGGAAATTGTTCTTGATCGAAAAGTTGCTGATAAGCGTATTTTTCCTGCTATGGATATTTTAAAGTCAGGAACGCGTAAGGAAGAACTTTTAGTGGAACGACAAGATTTGCACAAAATTTTTGTTCTTCGTCGTATTTTAGCATCTATGAATGTAACAGATGCAATTGAATTTTTGATTGATAAATTAAAACAAACAAAAAACAATAGTGAATTTTTTGACTCAATGAATACGTAGAGTCATTAAAGTTTTTATTAGGATAAAACCTGTGGATACAATCTTTGCTATTTCGAGTGGATTGTTACCTTCAGGGGTTGCAGTCATTCGGCTTTCTGGTCCTCATGTTGTGGATATAGTCAAAACGCTTTGTGGTCGTTTACCTAAAGCACGCTTTATGCATTATGGAAATCTTACTGCTCGTGATGGTAGTTTTTTAGATTCTGGTTTAACTGTTTTTTTTCCTGCTCCTCATAGTTTTACGGGGGAAGATTGTGCAGAATTCCATTTGCATGGAGGAAAAGCTGTTGTTAGTCGTTTTCTCGATGAATTGTCGACATTTTCTGGATGCCGTATTGCAGAGGCAGGTGAATTTTCACGGCGTGCTTTTATGGAAGGAAAATTAGATCTTGTTCAAGCAGAAGGTCTTGCTGATTTAATAGAGGCAGAAACGGAAAGCCAACGGCGTCTAGCTGTTATGGGTACAAGTGGAAATTTAACGACGCTTTATCGTGATTGGCGTCATAAGCTTATGAAGGCGCGTGCTTTTATTGAAGCAGAACTTGATTTTGTTGATGAAGCAGATATTCCCAACGCAATATCTGATAAAGTTTGGAAAGATGTGGAAGATCTTTGTGCTTCTATTAGAGAATATATTACTGAAGGAGAGCGTGCAAGTATTTTACGTGATGGATTAAAAATTGTTATTGCTGGGGCTCCAAATTCTGGAAAATCAAGCATTATGAATCGTCTTGCAGGAAGATCTGTTGCTATTGTAACAGAAGAAGCAGGGACAACTCGTGATGCTTTAGAAATGAGGATTATTCTTGGTGGTTTACCTATTTTTTTAACGGATACTGCTGGTTTTAGAAAAACAGAAAATAAAATAGAACAAATGGGAATAGAAGTTGCTAAACAGCATGTTAGGGAAGCTGATTTGGTTATTTTGGTTTATGATATAGGAAATCCTAAACAAGTTGATTTACCAGAAACGTCGGCTAAAATATGGTGTGTTGGAAATAAGCTTGATCTTTATGAAAAAAATAATCAGAGTTGGTCTATACAATTTTCCGCATTAACTGGTTTAAATTTTGATTATTTTATCAAAGAACTTGAATCATTTTGTCATCATCGTGCTTCTGAAATTGGAAATATTGTTCCGGCGCGTAAAAGACAACTTCAATTATTAAAGGAGGCTGTTAAAGAGATTGAATATTCTCTTAATTATCATTCTCTTGATCTCAGTTTACGTGCAGAACATCTCCGTTGTGCAAGTGATTTTCTTGGAAAAATTACAGGAGATATTGATGTTGAAGATTTGCTTGATATTATTTTTTCAGAGTTTTGTGTTGGTAAATAATGATTCACGTGAAACATTGATTATTTCATAGACAGATTATAAAGATTATGTAATTTATATTCTGTTTCACGTGAAACCTTAGAATATTTTCTACGGAATGAATAAAATGCAATCATATGATGTTGTTATTGTTGGTGGTGGTCATGCTGGCTGTGAAGCGGCTTCAGCTTCAGCGCGTGTAGGAGCCAAAACAGCGCTTGTTACACATAAAATATCATCACTGGGAACAATGTCGTGTAATCCTGCTATTGGTGGACTTGGAAAAGGGCATCTAGTTCGTGAAATAGATGCTTTAGATGGTCTCATGGGAAGAGCAGCAGATGCTGCTGGAATTCAGTTTAGACTACTTAATAGACGTAAAGGACCGGCAGTAAGAGGACCACGGACACAGGCGGATCGACAACTTTATAAAAAAGCAATTCAAAAATTATTAAAAGAACAAGAAAATCTTACTCTTATTGAGGATGAAGTTATTGATCTGGTTGTTAAAGATAATTGTGTATCAGGTGTTATTTTAAAAAAACAAGGAACAATTTTATCTGGTGCTGTTGTTTTAACAACAGGAACATTTTTAAATGGCTTTATTCATATCGGTGATAAAACATGGGCTGCTGGACGTATGGGAGATCAGTCAAGTGTGCAACTTGCTAAACGTTTAAAAAATTATCATATAAAACTTGGTCGATTAAAAACAGGAACCCCTGCTCGTTTGAGTAAAAAAACAATTGCTTGGGATCATCTTCCAAAACAACAAGCAGATGAAAATCCCATTCCCTTTTCTCTTTTAACAGAGAAAATTGAACAACCACAAATTGAATGTGCAATAACACGTACAAATGAGAGAACACATCAAATTATTCGCGAGAATATTTATCGTTCTGCTTTATATTCTGGAAATATTGAAGGGTTAGGACCACGTTATTGTCCTTCTGTTGAAGATAAAATTGTGAAATTTGGAGAACGTGATGGACATCAGATCTTTCTAGAACCAGAAGGATTAAATGATGATACTGTTTATCCAAATGGTCTTTCTACTTCTCTTCCTGAAGATGTACAAATTTCTCTATTAAAAACCATTGAAGGGTTGGAAAATGCTATAGTTTTGCAACCTGGTTATGCTATTGAATATGATTTTGTTAATCCACAACAATTAACGAGAAGCTTAGAATTACGTTCTTTACCGGGTTTATTCTTAGCAGGCCAAATTAATGGTACAACAGGATATGAGGAAGCAGCAGCACAAGGACTTTTAGCTGGATTAAATGCAGCACGTAAAGTAGGTAAATTAGATGAAATACTTATAAGTCGTTCTACCGCTTATATTGGTGTTATGGTTGATGATTTGGTTTCACGTGGTGTTTGTGAACCTTATAGGATGTTTACATCACGTGCTGAATTTCGTTTATCTTTACGATCTGATAATGCTGATATGCGTTTAACACCTTTGGCACAAAAATGGGATATTGTGAGTAAAATACGTTGGGAATGTTATCAGAAAAAACAACAACAACTTGATCAGGCACGATCAATATGTCAAAATCTTTTTTTTACACCCAATGAAGCTTCTGCTCATGGATTACACGTTAATCATGATGGAATTCGTCGTTCGGCTTATGATTTTCTTGCTTATCCTCATATGACTTTAGAGCGTCTTTCAGATTTTTGGCCACAATTACAAACGATTGATTCTAAAATAGCAGAATCTTTAGAAATTGAGGCACAATATGCGGTTTATTTAGATAAACAAGCACAAGATATTGCTTCTCTTCAGAGAGATGAGCGTTTAGAAATTCCTTCTTCTCTTGATATTCAGGCAATTTCAGGTCTTTCAAATGAACTTAAATCAAAAATTCAAGAAGTGTCGCCGCGTTCAATTGCTGATGCACAAAAAATTGATGGCATGACACCCGCCGCGTTATCGCTTATTATTACATATATTCAACGTCAACGACGTGAAAAGGCTAAAACAGCTTAATGGATTTTTCTACAGAAAAAAAATATCAACAATTATTAAATATTGTTCCTTCTGTTTCACGTGAAACGATGGAAAATTTAATTCAGTTCGAGTCTTTAATACTTCAATGGAATACACATATTAATTTGATATCTGCTACAACAATACCAGATCTATGGACACGGCATATTCTAGATTCAGCACAAATTTTTCCTTTGTATGCTCATTCTTTACATTGGTGTGATTTAGGATCAGGAGGAGGTTTTCCTGCAATTGTAATTGCTATCTTTTTGAAAGAAAAAAAAGTAGGACATATTAATCTTGTTGAAAGTAATGGGAAAAAAGTTGCTTTTTTGCGAACAGTTATTGCTCAACTTAATCTTCCAGCAACAGTTTATCACGCTAGAATTGAAGATGTATATCAAAAAATTCCCATATCTGATATTATAACGGCACGGGGATTAGCGCCGCTCAATACTCTCTTACAACTTATTTTTCCTTTATTAACAGAAAAAACAATTGCTCTTTTGCAAAAAGGTCGGGATTACGCTACAGAAATAAAAAATGCCTCTGCCAATTGGCACTTTGATCTGTTAAAACATAAAAGTAAAGTTGATGAAAATTCTGTTATTTTGGAAGTTTCTCATATTCGATCATATAGAGGGTAGAGCAAAATGAGCGAAACACGAATTATCGCTATTGCAAACCAAAAGGGTGGAGTCGGAAAAACAACCACAGCAATTAATCTTGCAACAGCTTTAGCAGCTATTGGTGAAAATGTTCTGATTATGGATGTTGATCCACAAGGTAATGCTAGTACAGGTTTAGGGATTGATCGTAATAACCGTCCTTTATCTTCTTATGATGTTTTGGTTTCGGGAGTTTCAATTACACAGGCGGCTTTAAAAACAGCAGTACCCAATCTTTATATAGTTCCCTCTACACTTGATCTCTTAGGTGTGGAAATGGAAATTTCTTCATCACAAGATCGCATACAACGCTTACGTAAAGCTCTCTATGATGATCCGGAAATGGAAAAAAAATTCAATTATATTTTAATTGATTGTCCTCCCTCCCTTAATCTTTTAACACTTAACGCTATGGGAGCAGCAGATTCTGTTTTGGTGCCTATGCAATGTGAATTTTTAGCGCTTGAAGGTTTAAGTCAATTACTTGAAACAGTAAAACAAGTGCGATCCGTACTTAATCCATCTTTAGAAATCCAAGGTATCGTTCTAACAATGTATGATGGACGTAATAATCTTTCAAATCAAGTTGTTGAAGATGTACGTTCTTTTATGGGAGATAAAGTTTATCGTACTGTTATTCCACGAAATGTAAGAGTATCAGAAGCACCCTCTTTTGGCAAACCTGTGTTGCTTTATGATCTCAAATGTGCTGGGAGCCAAGCTTATTTACGTCTAGCATCAGAAATGATTCAACGTGAAAAACAAGCACGTGCTGCTGCTTAAAAATGTAAAAAATTTTGTAAGAAAACTCAAAGAGCAAAATTATGAATGATGATCAATCAAAAAAAAGACTGGGACGTGGATTAGCAGCATTGATTGGGGATATCAGTTTAAACAACGATCTTACACGTTCATCAAATACTGACAAATTTGCAGAGTCCAATACAGTTTCTCCTGTTTCTGAACGATTTGTTCCTCTTGAATCTATTTCGTGCAATCCGCATAATCCGCGACGCCATTTTACCGATTCAGAACTTGATAATTTAGCACAATCAATTCGCCAGCATGGTGTTGTTCAACCTGTTATTGTAAGACCATCACGTGATCATCACCATCGGTTTGAATTGATCGCTGGTGAGCGTCGTTGGCGCGCTGCACAACGTGCAAATTTAAGTCAATTGCCAGTTATTATTCGTGATGTTGATGATAAAACTGCTTTGGAATTGGCTATTATTGAAAATGTTCAACGTGCCGATCTTAATCCTATAGAAGAAGCAAAGGGATATGATATGCTTCTAAATGAACATGGATATACGCAGGCAGATTTAGCACAAGTTATTGGAAAGAGTCGCAGTCATGTTGCTAATACGCTTCGTTTGTTAAAACTTCCACCAAAAGTACAACAATTCTTAACTGATGGGCAAATCTCTGCTGGTCATGCACGTTGTCTTATAACTGTTGATAATCCACAAGATTTAGCCGAAAAAATTATTAGTGAAGGGCTTTCTGTACGTCAAACCGAAATACTTGCATATGAGCAAGCTAATCCTAAAACTAAAAAACGTACCACTATGGAGAAAGATACAGAAACAAAATCTCTAGAAAAATTGCTTGCAGACGTGATCGGAATGAAAGTGACTATTCGGCATGGCAAAAAAGGTGGTGATTTAAAAATACGCTATTCTTCACTAGAACAATTGGATGATATTTGCCGACGTTTGCAAAACTAATTAATTGTCTAAAATAGTAAGAACTCTATCAATATATTTTTGATCGAAATTTAAATTATCTGAAGATATAGTATTTTTTTCATTGAAAAGAATTTTTTATCTTTAAAGGCTATTATTGCAGCTAAAGTTGTTTGATATATTTTCTTAAAGGATCTGTTAGTTTTGATTTAGCAGAAATGGAGGTGATGAGCCCTTCAATGCTGTTATCATTTCCGGTATTGGATGCCTTTGGCTCTGGAGGTAAATCTTCAATTTCTTTTTTTATCTGTTTTATTAGAGAAAATTCTCTGTTAAAGGATTATTTGTAACGATATTTTGATTGCTGATAGGTGAGAGAATAAATAGATTATCATCCCCTTTTGCCATTGTTATTTGAGTATATACTATAGAAAGAAAAAAGGGGAATAAATGCAATACAAACTTCAACGTGGTTAAAAATTATCCTTTCTTCTCCTGATTTCAGCAAAGACTCTTCGTTGCTAAGTTAATTAATTGTTTAATAGCACAGATCCTATTGACGAACGTTTTCTGAAACTCTATGCACTTCGCACATATGTTTTTTACTAAATTCCAGATTCTTTAAAACTATATCTCTTTCACTGGGAGAAAGTTCCTCTTCTTCTGGGCCTTCAGTGACTTGGAAAAGCATCATTAATAAGTGTTTGAGCGCCTTGCAGGCAGCAACAAAATCTTTAGGTGTGATATTGTTGTTTTTTTAAATAGCCATTATTTTTGGTTGTTTAAAAATATAAGAGGCATACCATTCAATACTACTGTCATGCTGAATTTTTCTGCAACTTTTAGTGAGCTTTTATCAAATCTTTTACAATTTTTTCCATTTTAAAAAGCAAGTCTTCTGTTAAGGGATAATTGTCTATATCGGATGTCATTGCTACTTGAGGATATGTTACAAAAAGAAAAAGGGGAAACAAAAGTAACACAGGTTTCAACATGGTTAAAAATTATCCTTTCTTCTCCTGATTTCAGCAAAGACTTCTTCATCTGTTTCTTTTTCCATCGCAAGTTCTTTTCTTAACGTACTATCATCCCAGCGGAGGAAAGGGTTAATAGCTTTTTCTTGCCCTAAGGTTACTGGTAAAGTCATAGCGTTTTTTGCACACAATAAAAAAACATCCTCCACCCTTTTATGAAGTTTTTGATTATGTGGATCAAGTGTTAATGCGAAAAGAGCATTGGTTTTGGTGTATTCATGACCGCAATAAAGAAGTGTCTTATCGGGAAGTTGACGAATTTTTTTTAAAGAGTTCAGCATTTGAGCAGGTGTTCCTTCGAAAAGACGTCCACAACCGAGAGAGAAAAGTGTATCTCCAGCAAAGATCAAACCCTCCTGGGGAAAGTAATAAGATAATGCGCCCAAAGTGTGCCCAGGTGTTGAAAGAGCTAAAAGCGGGTGCGTGCCAAAGAAAAAATTTTCATCGGGTTGAAGTGTTTGATCAAGATGATGAATCTTTTCTTTCTCTGCTTCTGGTCCGATAACCATAGCATTATATACTTGTTTTAATTCTTCTACAGCTTCTACATGATCGTGATGATGATGCGTTACAAAAATAGTTTGAAGTGTCCAGTTACGGCGTTTTAAGGCGTTATGAATCGCTTTACTTTCAGGCGCATCAATAGCAGCTGTATAGCCGCTTTTTTCATCATGAATGAGTACGCCAAAATTATCTTTTCGACAAATAAACTGTTCAATCAACATGTTTTTCTCCTGAACAGTGTTTTGTGATGAATCTACAAAATAATATATAGTAGTGAATTTTGTTAAGAATCAGAATTGTCCTCTTCTGTGAAAAGCCCTTTTGAATGTTTCATAATGATAGGCATTTGAGTAAACATAAAGAGGACTGTTAGGGGCATGACGCCAAATACTTTAAAACTTGTCCAAAAATTATCACTAAAATTGCGCCAAATGATTTCATTCAAAAGAGCAAGAAAAACGAAAAAGAATGCCCAACGATAGGTAAGTTTTTGCCAGCCTAAATCATCAAGTTTTAAGGTAGAATCAAGAGCATAACGTAAAAGTGGTTTTTTAAAACACATACCACCAAAGAGGATGAGCGCAAATAAGCTATTAATAATCGTTGGTTTCATTTTGATGAAAGTTTCATTATGAAGCCAAAGAGTTAAAAAACCAAAAACTAAAACAAATATTCCTGAAATAAGAGGCATAATAGGAATTTGTCTTGTAAGAATCCATGATAAGCTTAGAGAAATAATAATTGCTACCATAAAAATAGCTGTTGCAGGGAAAATAGGTTTACTAAAATTTTGAAAAAGTCCAATGTTTTTTATCAACCATTCTCCCTTATAATTGGCAAAAAAGAAGACAACCAATGGACCCATTTCTAAGAGAAATTTAAATGTTGGTGAGAGAGGGTTTTTCTTATTATTATTCATATTTTTTTCAGAATTATTGTGTGAATTAAGGTTAGATAAAGGCTGTTTCATGTATGTTTTCCTGCGATAGTTTCGGCAAAGTCAGAAGCAGAAAAAGGTTGAAGGTCTTCAATATTTTCTCCTATACCGATAAAATAAACGGGTAATTTATATTTTGCTGCTATAGCGACAAGAATTCCTCCTCGTGCAGTTCCATCCAGCTTTGTCATGACTAGACCATTAACACCAGCAATATCACGGAAAATCTCCACTTGGTTGAGTGCATTTTGTCCGGTAGTTGCATCAAGCGTTTGAAGGATTGTATGGGGTGCTTGGGGGGTGTGTTTTTTTAAAACACGAATAATTTTTGCCAACTCATCCATCAATTCAGATTTATTTTGTAAACGCCCTGCTGTATCAATAATTAATACATCGCTGTTTGCTTTTTTTGCTTTTTCATAAGCATCAAATGCTAAGCTGGCGGCATCTGCGCCCAATTTTGTCGAAATAACAGGAGAATCAGTACGTTTACCCCAAATATGCAATTGCTCAATAGCTGCGGCTCGGAAAGTATCACCAGCTGCCAGCATAACTTTTAGTCCTCCTGTGGTTAATTTTGCTGCGAGTTTTCCGATTGTTGTCGTCTTTCCAGTGCCATTTACACCTACCAGCAAAATAACATGAGGCTTATAGCTAAGATCAAGTTCTAATGGCATTGCAACAGGTTCCAGAACTTTTTTGACTTCATCAGCTACAATAGTATGAATATCATCTGGGGAGAGGTCCTTTCCGTAACGACTGGAAGCTAAAGTATTTGTGATGCGTGTCGCCGTTTCTACCCCAAGATCAGCTTGGATAAGGATATCTTCGAGCTCTTGCAATGTATCTTCATCAAGTTTTCTTTTAACAAAGAGGTCGCCAATTGATCCGCTTAGGCGTTGTGAAGAAAGGGATAGACTTTTTTTAAGGCGCCCAAACCACGCTATCTTTTTTTGTTCAACAGAAGGTTCAGATAAAATTTCTTCATTCTTTTTTTCACGGATGTCGTCTGTGACAATAATTTTACCAGAAAGGGGAATTTTATCAGAATGGGATTCTAAAAATGGAGATTTTTCGTCATATGTTGTAAGTGTTGACTCTCGATTTTTTGTTTGTTCTTCTTTTTCTGTGTCTATAGAGATTTGGTTATCTTTTGTCCTTTCATTTTTGTCTTTATTTTCTTCTATTATACCGCTTTTATCGGGAATAGAAATCTGTTGTTCCCTTTTCTGCTCTTGAGATTTGTTAAAAGAAAATATTTTTTTAATAAAAGATTTTGTCATAAGAATTTTCCTGCTCAAGCAGCGTTTAATTTTGGAAGGATAGCAATCAATTTATCGCCATCATGATCAACGATAAGGGCTTGAACAATTGTTCCTGCTTTTACACCTTTAATTTGTACAAGAGTATAATCTTCTGTTCGTCCGATTTCATCTTTTTCAACGAGAATTGTTTGTAGACTGTTTTGTAAATGAGCAAGATGCTTTTGGTAAGCCTCCTCACCTGCTTTACGCAATTTTTCAGCACGCATCTTAACTACTTTACGGTCGAGTTGTGGCATACGTGCGGCAGGTGTTCCTTCTCTGGGACTAAAGGGGAAGACATGGAGATGGGTTAAATTACAATCTTTGATTAAGGCAAGACTGTTTTGAAACATCTCTTCTGTTTCTGTAGGAAAACCAGCAATTAAATCGGCACCATAAACCATTGTAGGACGTTTGGCACTCAATTCTTGGCAAAATTGAATGGCATGTTCGCGCAGATGACGCCGTTTCATCCGTTTTAAAATCATATTATCACCTGCTTGCAAAGATAAATGCAGATGGGGCATGATCCTTGTTTCATAAGTTAAAAGATTGATGAGTTCTTCGTCTGCTTCAATAGAATCAATAGATGAGAAGCGTAATCGCGCTAAATCAGGGATATGATGCAAAATTGCTGAAGTTAATTTTCCTAGAGTAGCTTTTCCAGGAAGATCGTGGCCATAACTTGTAAGGTCAACACCTGTAAGGATAACTTCTTGGATACCCTCGCCTATCAGCTTTTTAATTTGTTCTATGACAGCACCCATGGGAACTGAACGAGAAGGTCCTCGTCCATAAGGAATAATGCAAAATGTACAGCGATGATCACATCCGTTTTGTACCTGTACAAAAGCACGGGTGCGCTCTTGCATTGCACTAACCATATGTGGAGCAATTTTTTGTACTTCCATAATGTCATTGATACGTACCTTTTCGGAATGATTAATACCAAAATCAGGAAGTTGACGATAAGAATGGGCGTGAAGTTTATCCTCGTTTCCTAAAACGAGGTCCACTTCTGCCATTGAGGCAAAATTTTGTGCTTCTGTTTGGGCTGCACATCCTGTTACAATAATACGCGCATGAGGATTTTTACGTCGTGCTTTGCGGATAGCTTGTTTTGCTTGTCGTACGGCTTCGGCAGTGACAGCGCAGGTATTAAAGATAATAGCACCATCTTTAAGCTGATCTAGTCCTGAAGAAGTACTTTCTTCGCGAATGATTTCCGATTCGTAGCTATTGAGTCGACAACCAAAAGTTACAATTTCTATTGCCATCAGGAGTGATCCTTTTTGTAGCACCCTGTTAAAGGGCTTAAAAAACCACTAAATTGATATTTTATTGGTCCTGTCATAATAACGTGATCGTCTTCTCGGTAAAAAATATTAAGTGTTCCCTTTGGTAAGTTTACATCAATATGGCGTTGTGTAAGACCACGACAATAAGCAGCCACTGCACTTGCACAAGCAGCACTCCCACATGCTTGTGTTAATCCTGCTCCTCGCTCCCAGGTACGTAAATTTAGACTTTTCTTTGACGTTATGCAAGCAATGGAAATGTTGCACTGTTCGGGAAACAGGGGGTCATGTTCAAGTTTTGGTCCATATTTTTCTAATGGAATATGTTGAATATCATTTTCAACAAAAAAGATAGCATGGAGATTGCCAATAGATATAAGGCAAGCATCTTTTAAGGGACCAGCCGTAATTTCTACGTGATTGGTATCAACTATTTCACGTGAAACAGGCATCTCTTTTGTATTGAAATTTGGGCATCCCATATCAACAGAGATGAGATTATCGGTTTGGTATTTCCCTTCAATAATTCCAGCGGGAGTTTCTAAACGAAATTTCTCACCAAAATTGTGGTCTTTAAGCCATGCAATGACACAGCGGGTGCCATTGCCACAAGCTTTAGCTTTTGAGCCATCAGAATTCCATATTTCAATGCGGAAGTCGGCTTTTTTCTGGGTTGGTGTGTGGATAGCCATGATTTGATCAAAATGCATTTCAGGATCTGCCGACAAAGCAAGGATTGCTTGTGGTGTAAGAGCATGAGTGCTTTCACGCATATCAACAACAATAATTTGATTTCCAAGACCGTCCATTTTGCTAAATGGCGTTTTCATAAAACTTCTCTATTTCTAATGATTACTTATAAAGAGATATATGACTGAAAATCTTATAAATTTCTAGTGTTTAATAAATATAAAACTGGGTACATAAATTATTTCGTTTAAAATAAGTGATTTTAGCCTGTTTTTTTTAATTTGTTAATTTATCTTTGTAACTATAATAAATATTCACTTAATTTTTTTGTGAACTTATTTATTGTCGTGGGAGAAAGTACAGATATGTCATTTTCAAAAATTTCGTTTTTCGTTGCACTATCAACTGTAATGCTTTTAGGGGGATGTTCAACAACACGGTTTGACAGTAATGACGGTAGTAACGCATTAGAAGTTTTTTATCCATCTCAACAAATGACAACATTGGAAGTGTCTGATCTGTCATCTACTTCTTCGTTGATGTCTGAGGCAGAAAACGCTTCGATGTATGAGAAAGGAGATTCTCAGAGTGATGGACGAATGGCTAGTCTCGAATTGCCAAGTAATGCTACTGATTTATTTCCCGCAAGTATTGCTGGCGTATGGAATCTTTCTATGGGGGGAAAAGTTTGCCGGATCGCAACGCCGCAAACAAAGTTTGGACAAGGGTACCGTGCTGGCCCTTTACACTGTCCAGGAATTGTTTCCCAAGTGAGATCGTGGGCTGTTAAAGGAAAAAGATTATATTTTTATAATAACTCTGGACGTGTTATCCTTGCCCTTTACTCTTCAAGTGTTGATCGTTTTGAGGGACGTACACTTGATGATCATCCTGTTGTTTTAAGTCGTTAAATCATTTTTGATCGTTTATGAAAAATAAGCTAGATGGACGGATTCGTGAAAAATATTTGTATTTTTCATTGAGAACGGTTTGAAAAAGGTTATTTGGATGATTCTCGTTTCAACACGTTATAAAGAGCTTGTCTCTAAAGGAGAGGTTCGTTTTGATCCTGCTCAATTAGCTATAACAGAATATTTTGATCATTTATTAAAAAAAATTGCGGAACAAAATATCTCTCGTTCTTGGACTTGGATATTTTGCTCTTTCTTTAATAGAATATTTAAAAGAAAAAAACAAAATATTTCTTGTGGTATAAAACAAAGGGATGAAAAAGACTCTTTTCAGGGATTGTATATTTATGGTGAAGTAGGACGGGGCAAAACCATGCTGATGGATTTGTTCTTTTCTTGTTTACCTGAAGGTCATAAAAAGCGTGCTCATTTTAATGATTTTATGACTGATGTACATGAGCGTATTAATTTTTATCGTCAAGCATCTGGGTGTGCAAAATTTAAACAAGATAATCCTATTTTAGCTGTTGCTGAAGATCTTGCACGAGAAGCAAAGGTACTTTGTTTTGATGAGTTTAGTGTAACAGATATTGCTGATGCTATGGTATTGGGGCGGCTTGTTTCTGCTTTGTTTGGTAAAGGAATTTTTTTTATTGCGACTTCAAATGTGGCGCCGGATAACCTTTATTGTAGCGGTTTAAATCGTGAACTCTTTTTGCCTTTTATTCAAGTTTTGAAAGCATATGTTTGTGTTGTTAATCTTGATGCAAAAACAGATTATCGTCTTGAAAAATCAAATCTACAGCATGTTTATGTAGCACCTTTAGGGAAAAAAGCAGATGAATGCATGGATCAAGCATGGGCACTTGTATTGCAAGGACATGAGGAGATATCTGAAGAGCTTTCTATAAAAGGGCGCTTTATTCCTGTTCCGCGCGTTGGTGCAGGATGTGCACGCTTTGATTATGGAGATTTATGTGCAAAGCCTTTGGCAGCGGCTGAGTATTTGGTATTAGGGGAGCGCTATCATACGATTTTTATTGATAATGTACCGGTCATGGATGATACATGTCGCAATGAAACAAAACGGTTTATTTTGCTTATTGATATTCTTTATGAGCGCCACATACGGTTATTTATATCGGCAGCGGCAGAGGTGGGGAATTTGTATAAAGGGCATGCGCAGATTACGGAAACATTTGAATTTCAAAGAACACAGTCACGTCTTTTTGAAATGCAAAGCCACGATTATTTAAAACTTTGGGAAGAACATTTTCTTTTGAAGAAGAAGCATTGATTATACTTTTACCTTTACGTAAACTGTAAAAACAATAACTCTTTGAAATTAAAGAAATGTAATAATTCTGTTGTATTTTTTTAAAATTCACTTTATCGATACATCGTGACAATTTTCTAATAGTTGTTTCAGCGGAGGGTTGTTGTTTCTGTAAGGAGAAAAATTTGTAAATTTCATTTCTTTACTCCTTTTTATGATATTGTTTGAATATGGTTGAAGTCAAAAATATTCAGTATACGGACGCTGATGGGTGTGCGCTGAATTATCTAAAAGTTAGGAAAAAAATAAAATGGCACGAAAAAAAATAGCTCTCATTGGTTCAGGTATGATTGGTGGTACTTTAGCACATATTATTGGGCTTAAAGAACTTGGTGATGTTATCTTATTTGATATTGCAGAAGGTGTGCCACAAGGTAAGGCTCTAGATATCGCTGAATCTTCACCTGTTGAAGGTTTTGATATCAGTCTAAAAGGTGCTAATGCTTATGAAGCAATTGAAGGATCTGATGTTGTTATTGTAACAGCAGGCGTTGCGCGAAAACCTGGTATGAGCCGTGATGAACTTTTGGGCATTAATTTAAAGGTGATGGAACAAGTTGGAGCTGGAATTAAAAAATACGCTTCTTCAGCATTTGTTATTTGTATTACCAATCCCCTTGATGCGATGGTGTGGGCATTGCAGAAATTTTCAGGTCTTCCCGTGCATAAAGTGGTTGGTATGGCCGGTGTCCTTGATTCAGCACGTTTTCGTTATTTCTTATCTGAGGAATTTAAGGTCTCTGTTAAAGATGTGACAGCGTTTGTTTTAGGAGGGCACGGTGATTCAATGGTTCCTCTCGTGCGTTATTCAACGGTTGGTGGTATTTCTTTGCCTGATCTTGTAAAGATGGGCTGGACAACAAAGGAAAGAGTTGATCAAATTATCCAGCGTACCCGTGATGGTGGTGCAGAAATTGTTGGTTTGTTAAAAACAGGTTCTGCTTATTATGCACCAGCAGCTTCTGCTGTTTCTATGGCTGAGGCCTATTTAAAGGATACTAAACGTGTTGTGCCTGTTGCAGCTTATCTTTCAGGAGAATATGGGGTTAATGATACCTACGTTGGTGTTCCTGTTGTACTTGGTGCAGGTGGTGTTGAACGAGTCATTGAAATTGATCTTGATAAAGAAGAAAGAGGTGCTTTTGATCATTCAGTAAGTGCGGTTAAAAAGCTTTGTGAAGCTTGTATTGCTCTTGTGCCTAGTCTCAAGTAAATTGAACAAGATTTAATTCATTAAAATAAGTATTTAGAATATTAAAACTTTAGGATTAATAATGATCCATAAAAGAAAAGGACAAATGCATGAATATCCATGAGTATCAGGCCAAACGTCTGCTTCATGAATATGGAGCACCAATTGCAAATGGTGTTGCTGTTTATTCTGTAGAGCAAGCTGAAAAATGGGCAAAAAAATTGCCCGGACCTCTCTATGTGGTTAAAAGTCAGATACACGCTGGTGGTCGTGGTAAGGGTAAGTTTAAAGAACTTGGTCCTGATGCAAAGGGTGGTGTTCGACTTGCACAATCTGTTGAAGAAGTTGTTGCAAATGTTCAAGAAATGCTTGGTAAAACTTTGGTAACCAAACAAACGGGTCCAGAGGGTAAGCAGGTCAACCGTCTTTATATTGAGGATGGTGCCGATATTGAACGAGAGCTTTATCTTTCACTTTTGGTTGATCGTAGCGTTGGTCGAATTGCTTTTGTTGTTTCAACAGAAGGTGGAATGGATATTGAAACAGTTGCTGAAGAGACACCAGAAAAAATATTCACGCTTCCGATTGATGCTGTAGAGGGTGTTACCTCTGCTGATTGTGTAAGACTTTGTGATGCGTTGAAACTACAAAGTAGTGCGCGAGAAGATGGTGAAAAGCTTTTTCCGATTCTCTATAAGGCATTTTGTGAAAAAGATATGAGCCTTTTAGAGATCAACCCGCTTATTGTGATGAAAGATAGTCACTTGCGTGTTCTTGATGCGAAAGTTTCTTTTGATAATAACGCTCTGTTTCGTCATCCAGATATTTTAGAATTGCGCGATCTTTCAGAAGAAGATCCAAAGGAAATAGAAGCATCAAAACATGATCTCGCTTATGTTGCTCTTGAGGGTACGATTGGTTGCATGGTTAATGGTGCGGGTCTTGCTATGGCAACAATGGATATTATCAAACTCTATGGGGCAGAGCCTGCAAATTTTCTTGACGTTGGTGGTGGAGCGTCAAAAGAAAAGGTGACAGCTGCTTTTAAAATTATTACGGCCGATCCAAATGTTAAGGGCATTTTGGTTAACATTTTTGGTGGTATTATGCGTTGTGATGTCATTGCTGAAGGTGTGGTTGCTGCTGTTCGTGAGGTTGGTTTAAAGGTTCCCTTGGTTGTTCGTCTTGAAGGCACTAATGTTGAGCAAGGTAAAGCAATTATCAATGAGAGTGGTTTGAATGTTATTCCTGCTGATGATTTAGACGATGCTGCCCAAAAGATTGTTGCAGCCGTGAAGGGAGCTTAAGTTATGTCGATTCTTGTGGATAAAGATACAAAAGTTCTAGTTCAAGGGCTTACAGGAAAAACAGGAACATTTCATACAGAACAGGCGCTTGCTTATCATGGTACGCAAATGGTTGGTGGTGTTAATCCTAAAAAGGGTGGAGAAACATGGGAAGGTTCAAAAGGCGAAACTCTTCCTATCTTTGCTAATGTTGCAGAAGCAAAAGAAAAAACAGGCGCGGATGCTTCCGTTATTTATGTTCCTCCTGCAGGGGCTGCGGCAGCTATTATAGAGGCTATTGAAGCTGAAGTTCGTTTAATTATCTGTATTACGGAAGGTATTCCCGTTATGGATATGGTTAAAGTGAAGGCGCGGTTAGAAAATTCAAAATCTCGTCTTATTGGTCCTAATTGTCCCGGTATTCTTACCCCAAATGAATGTAAAATTGGTATTATGCCTGGTTCTATTTTTAGAAAAGGTTCTGTTGGGGTTGTCTCGAGGTCGGGAACTTTAACTTATGAAGCCGTTTTTCAAACGAGTCAGGAAGGTCTCGGGCAAACAACTGCGATAGGGATTGGTGGCGATCCTGTTAAGGGCACTGAATTTATTGATGTGTTGGAAATGTTTTTAGCGGATGATGAAACTCAGTCTATTGTTATGATTGGTGAGATTGGCGGTTCTGCTGAAGAAGAAGCAGCACAGTTTCTGAAAGATGAAGCAAGAAAAGGTCGTAAAAAACCAGTTATTGGCTTTATTGCTGGCCGTACAGCTCCTCCAGGACGTACAATGGGACATGCTGGTGCTGTTATTTCTGGTGGTAAAGGTGGTGCAGAAGATAAAATTGCGGCAATGGAATCAGCAGGGATTCGAGTGTCTCCCTCACCATCACAGATAGGTAAGACTTTGATGTCAGTTTTGAAAGGCTAAAAGAAAGTTTCACCTGAATAAGAAAAAGTTCTTAGATTCAGGTGAAGAAACTTGAGTATAAAAAGGTAAAACTTTTTGAATGGTCGAATCATTGCTTGTTTTGTAAGCATTTAAAGGTCGAAAAGAGATATAAGGAGACGGAATAGATGTTCCGGAGAGGTATATGGCAAGGCAGGACGAAATAAATAGCCTTTTTGCACAGACATCATTTCTTTATGGTGGGAATGCGGATTATATAGATCAACTTTATGCTCAATATGAAAAAGATCCTACCAGTGTTGATTCACAGTGGCGTGCTTTTTTTGAAGGACTTCATGATAATAAAGAAGATGTTCTTAAAAATGCTGAAGGAGCAACATGGCAATGTGATCATTGGCCATTAAAAGCAGAAGGTGAATTGATTTCTGCTCTTGATGGTGATTGGTCTTCTCTTGAAAAATATCTTGGTGATAAATTAAGGGAAAAAGCAATAACAGGTGCTGCACAAAAGGGAAAAACTTCCAGTGAGCAAGATATTATTCGTGCAACACGTGATTCCGTTCATGCAATTATGATGATTCGTGCGTTTCGAGCACGGGGGCATCTTCGGGCAAAGCTTGATCCTCTTCAATTGGCCGAAAAACAAGAAGATTATAAGGAACTTTCCCCAGAAGCTTATGGTTTTACTCCAGCGGATTACGAACGTCTCATTTTTATTGATAATGTTTTAGGGTTGGAATATGCAACTATTCCACAAATGCTTGAAATTCTCAACCGTACTTATTGTTCAACAATCGGTGTGGAATATATGCATGTTTCTGATCCGGTTCAGAAAGCATGGCTTCAAGAACGCATTGAAGGAAGAGATAAAAGAATTTCTTTCACACAACAGGACAAGAAAGCTATCCTGGATAAGCTTATTCAGGCAGAAGGATTTGAACAGTTTTTAGATACTAAATATAAAGGTACAAAGCGTTTTGGACTCGATGGCGGTGAGGCGCTGATTCCCGCTCTTGAACAGATTATAAAATGTGGTAGTGCTTTAGGGGTTAGGGAAGTTATTTTAGGAATGGCACATCGTGGTCGTTTAAATGTTCTCTCACAAGTTCTTGCCAAGCCGCATAGGGCTATCTTTCATGAATTCAAAGGGGGGTCTTATAAGCCTGATGATGTGGAGGGGTCCGGTGATGTCAAATATCATTTGGGAACTTCAGCTGATCTTGAATTTGATGGTAAAAAAGTTCATTTATCGTTGTTGGCTAATCCATCTCATCTTGAGATTGTTGATCCGGTTGTTATGGGGAAAGCACGTGCTAAACAAGATCAACTTATGGGACCTGCGCATACAGATTTACTCTCATTAAGTGAGCGTTCAAAAGTGATGCCATTGCTTATTCATGGTGATGCTGCTTTTGCAGGACAAGGCGTTATCCAAGAAACTTTTGGTCTTTCAGGTCTTAAAGGTTATCGTGTTGCAGGCTCACTTCATGTTATTATCAATAATCAGATTGGTTTTACAACAGCTCCACGTTTTTCACGTTCTTCGCCTTATCCATCAGATGTCGCAAAAATGATTGATGCACCAATTTTCCATGTGAATGGTGATGATCCTGAGGCAGTTGTTTTTATTGCCAAAATAGCAACAGAATTCCGCCAAATTTTCCATAAACCAGTGGTTATTGATATGTTTTGTTATCGCCGTTATGGGCATAATGAAGGTGATGAGCCTTCCTTTACGCAGCCGCTTATGTATAAGGCAATTCGTAATCATAAAACAACACTTCAACTTTATAGTGACCAATTGGTAGCAGAAGGAGTGATTTCTTTAGAAGAGATTGAGCAACAAAAAAAATTATGGCGCGATAAGCTTGAAGGTGAATTTGAAGCAAGTACTTCTTATAAGCCCAATAAGGCTGATTGGCTTGATGGAAGCTGGACGGGACTCAAAGCTTTTAGTAGCTCTGATGAACAACATTCTAGAACAACCGGTGTTGAATTAAAAATTTTAAAGGAAATTGGTCAGAAAATTGTCGAAATACCGGTAGATTTTCACGTTCACAAAACCATTCAACGTTTTTTAAATAATCGTGCTAAAATTTTTGAAACCGGTGAGGGGGTTGACTGGGCAACCGCTGAAGCTTTAGCTTTTGGTTCACTTTGTTTGGAAGGAGCACCGGTTCGTCTTTCTGGTGAGGATGTTGAACGGGGAACTTTTTCACAACGTCATTCAGTTCTTTATGACCAAGAAAATGAGGCGCGTTATATCCCTTTGAATCATTTACAAAAGGGGCAAGCGCTTTATGAAGTTGTTAATTCTATGCTTTCTGAAGAAGCTGTTCTTGGTTTTGAATATGGATATTCTCTTGCTGAACCACGGGGATTAACACTTTGGGAAGCACAATTTGGTGATTTCTCTAATGGTGCACAGGTCATTTTTGATCAATTTATTTCATCCGCAGAGCGTAAGTGGCTTCGTATGTCTGGTCTTGTGTGTTTATTGCCTCATGGTTTTGAAGGGCAAGGGCCGGAGCATTCTTCTGCACGTTTAGAACGGTTTCTTCAACTTTGTGCGGAAGATAATATGCAGGTTGCTAATTGTACAACCCCTGCAAATTATTTTCATATTTTGCGTCGACAAATTAAGCGTGATTTTCGTAAGCCATTGATTTTGATGACACCGAAATCGCTTTTACGTCATAAGCGAGCAGTTTCTCTTCTCAATGAAATGGGGCCAGAAACAAGTTTCTGTCGTGTGTTGCTTGATGATGCAGAATGTCTCAAAGACTCTGTCATTAATTTGCAAAAAGATAGTAAAATTCGCCGTGTCGTCCTTTGTACTGGTAAGGTTTATTACGACCTTTATGAAGAACGTGAAAAAAAGGGTATTGATGATGTTTATCTCCTTCGTATTGAACAGCTTTATCCTTTCCCTGCAAAAGTTTTGGTGAATGTGTTGTCGCGCTTTTTGCAGGCGGAAGTTTTTTGGTGCCAAGAGGAACCAAAAAACATGGGGGCTTGGTCATTTATTGAGCCTTATTTGGAATGGGTTTTGACGCATATTAATGCGCAATATTCACGTGCTCGCTATGCAGGACGTCCTGCGAGTGCGTCACCGGCCTCTGGGTTAATGGTGAAACACCTTGAACAACTGGCTGCGTTTCTTAAAGACGCGTTAGGTTCTTAATTTATTACTACTCTGATGTATGGAAAAATATTATGACTACTGAAATTCGTGTTCCTACTTTGGGCGAATCGGTTACCGAAGCAACGGTTGGCAAATGGTTTAAAAAACTTGGTGAAGCTGTCGCTATGGATGAGCCTTTGGTTGAATTAGAAACTGATAAGGTAACCGTTGAAGTTCCTTCTCCTGTTGCGGGGAAATTATCTGAAATCATTGCAAAAGAAGGCGATACGGTTGAAGTAAATGCTCTTTTAGGAGTGGTGAAAGCTGGAGAAGCTGGTGTCTCCCAATCATTTTCACCTTCTGCTACACTTGTTTCAGCGGCTTCGTCTGAATCGGAGAAGCCTACTTCGAGCAGTACAATGCCCCCTTCTCCTTCAGCAGCAAAATTGATGGCTGAAAATAATGTTGCAAAAAGTGATATTTCAGGTTCTGGAAAACGTGGACAAATTCTTAAAGAAGATGTTCTTGGTGGATTAAAACGAAGTACAAATGTCCCTACACCTTCTTCTTCTGCGACGAGTTCTTCGGCAACTCCTGTCCAAGAAACACGTGAAGAGCGGGTTCGTATGACAAAATTGCGTCAAACAATTGCTCGCCGTCTTAAAGATGCACAAAATGTAGCAGCAATGTTAACCACATTTAATGAAGTTGATATGTCTGCGGTGATGGATTTGCGCAAGCGTTATAAGGATCTTTTTGAAAAGAAACATGGTGTTAAACTTGGTTTTATGGGATTTTTTACCAAGGCTGTTTGTCATGCATTAAAAGAACTTCCTGCTGTTAATGCCGAGATCGATGGGACAGATATTGTTTACAAAAACTATGTCAATGTTGGAATTGCTGTTGGAACGGATAAAGGGCTTGTTGTTCCAGTAGTGCGAGATGCAGATCAGATGTCATTGGCAGAGATTGAAAAAGAGATTGGTCGTTTGGGGCGTCTTGCGCGTGATGGAAAATTAGCCGTTTCTGATATGCAGGGCGGAACTTTTACCATTACCAATGGTGGTGTGTATGGATCGTTGATGTCAACACCGATTTTGAATGCACCACAATCTGGTATTTTGGGAATGCATGCAATTAAAGAGCGAGCAATGGTTGTTGAGGGCCAAGTTGTGATCCGCCCCATGATGTATTTAGCGCTTTCTTATGATCACCGTATTGTGGATGGGCAAGAAGCTGTAACTTTTCTTGTGCGTGTTAAGGAAAGCTTAGAAGATCCGGAACGCCTTGTTCTTGATTTGTAAAATACAGTTTTCAGGATGAAAGGAGAAACGGATGTCTTATGATGTGGCTGTGATCGGAGCGGGTCCAGGTGGTTATGTAGCAGCAATAAAGGCTGCACAACTGGGACTTAAAGTAGCGATTATTGAAAAGCGTACAACATTAGGAGGAACATGTCTCAACGTTGGTTGTATCCCTTCTAAAGCATTGTTACATGCTTCAGAAGTGTTTTCTGAAACCCAGCATGGTTTTGAAACGCTTGGTATTTCTATTGGTAAATCTAAGCTTAATCTTGAACAAATGATGGTTCATAAGAAAGCTGTGGTGACAGCCAATACAAGTGGTGTTTCTTTTTTGATGAAAAAAAATAAAGTTGATACTTTTTGGGGGACAGCCAAAATTTTGAGTGCGGGTCGTGTGGAAGTTGTTGCCAGAGATGGTAATAAACAAACAATTGAAACAAAAAATATTATTATTGCTACGGGTTCAGAGAGTTCGGGCATTCCAGGGGTGAATGTTGAAATTGATGAAAAGACTATTGTTTCTTCTACGGGAGCCCTTTCACTTGAAAAAGTACCAGCGCATATGATTGTAGTGGGTGCTGGTGTTATTGGTTCAGAACTTGGATCAGTTTGGAGCCGTTTAGGTGCTAAGGTGACCATTATTGAGTATTTTAATAAAGTTTTGGGTTCAATGGATGGTGAAGTTTCACGGCAATTTCAGAAATTAATGGAAAAACAGGGAATAGAATATAAGACGGGAACAAAAGTAACAGCTGTTACACAATCTGGCTCAACTGCTCAGGTGACTTTTGAAGCCGTAAAAGGTGGTGCAGCTGAAACTTTAGAGGCTGATGTTGTGCTTATTGCTACTGGACGTTCTCCGTATACGAAGGGGCTTGGCTTAGAGGAGGCTGGTGTTCAGTTAGATGAACGCGGATTTATTGCGATTGATGCCCACTGGCAGACGAATGTTCCAGGAATTTATGCGATTGGTGATGTCGTTAAAGGACCAATGTTAGCGCATAAAGCAGAAGAAGAAGGCGTTGCTGTGGCAGAAATTTTGGCAGGTCAGAAAGGGCATGTTAATTTTGATGTTATTCCTAGTGTTGTTTATACACAGCCGGAAATTGCGAGTGTAGGAAGGACAGAAGAGGAGCTAAAAACTGCTGGTATTGAATATAATGTTGGCAAATTTCCTTTCATGGCCAATGGTCGCGCACGTGCAATGCAAAAGAGTGATGGGTTTGTTAAAATTCTTGCCGATAAAAAAACAGATCGGGTACTAGGGGGGCACATTCTTGGATTTGGTGCTGGTGAAATGATTCATGAAATTGCAGTTTTGATGGAATTTGGTGGTTCATCAGAGGATCTGGGGCGTTGTTGCCATGCACATCCTACCTTATCAGAAGCTGTGCGTGAGGCAGCTTTGGCAACATTTGCTAAACCACTTCATATTTAAAAAGCTTTTAAAAAGTACAGGAGACAGAAAATATTTGTGAAGCATACAACAACATTTTAAAACTTTAAAAAGGAATACAACCAATTGTATTGAAATGTTTCATTTGTTGTATGCTTTTCGATAATTACTGTTTTAGAACTCTGGTGTGCAGCTTTGATTGATTATCCTGTTGTGCACTATCGTTTAGAGCGGTGGTGTTTGGTCTATGTAAAGTTTTACATATGGGGTGGTTTTTTATACTGTTATAAAATATTTAGGATAGGGTTCTGAGCTTATTTGCGTGCTTTGTTTTAAGAAAGTATCTCTCAAAATGCGCAAATCTACTTAGCGATGGTGCTCGTGAATGGTATAGCTGTAAAATTCCTCTTGAAATATATAAAATTCATTCAAACTGTTATAAGATCTATAGTGCACCATCATCTTTATGTTTAGTGAAAGTATACACTGACATTATAATGCACTTTTTCAGTTCTCAATATTGCTAAAGCCCTTTATTATTTGAGAATCTTCATAAGAGAAATTTTTATTCTTTTTTTTCATCATTTTTACTTACACGCTCGCTTTGTTTGTGATCTGCAGATAAAAGATTTTAATTGATTCAACGTGAGAGAGTTTGTGATAAAAGAATCTTACAGTTTTCAGCGTTATGAATCAAGTTGAAAATGATAGTTTATTGTTATAAATCAATATGTTATTCATTGTGATGAATCATATGAAGAAGGAAGCCAAAAGGAGTTTGTTTAAAGAAATTGAATTGTTTAATGATTGGTGTGGGTTAAGGATCTTTGTCATTTAAGATGCAGAGGGGAGGGATTGAATATTCTACAAAATACCACTCTTTTTTAAAAGAGCGGTATTTTTATATCTTTTGTTTATAACACTATCTTTTTGATAATAATGACAAGTTATACAGTGTGATTAAATTAGTTTTTGCTTTTCTGTTTTTCTTGATCATTGCTTGTTATGTCTTAAAAAGATGATATGTCTCTTCTTTAAGGTTGTTAAGAAATCGCAATGTTGCCAAAGTATAATGAATAGCTAAAATTCTTTAAAAACCATAATTACACGAGAATATTAAGTTTGTTTTCATTAGACAGCTTTGTGATAACTTAAAAAATCAAGCATATGCTTTCTATAGGTATTAAAATTGTAATTTTTTATCCTCTTGTTGTTCTCTTATAAAAGTGGGAAGCCCCATATGATCAAGATATTTAAGGAAAGGGTGTGGTGGTAATTCTTCTACATTGACCATAGTCTTAACATCCCATTCACCAGTGGCAATAAGAAGGGCTGTTGCGGCTGCTGGTACGCCAGCTGTATAGGAAATGCCTTGTGCCCCAGTTTCATGAAAAGCTTGTTTGTGATCAGCTATATTATAGATAAAAATTTCTCGCGGGTTTCCATCTTTTTCGCCTTTAATAAGATCTCCGATACAGGTTTTTCCTGTGTAGTCTGGGGCGAGAGAGGAAGGGTCGGGTAAGACGGCTTTCACGACTTTCAAGGGCACGACTTCTTGACCTTCCGCCGTTTTAATGGGCTGTTCGGATAAGAGTCCGAGGTTTTTTAGAACCGTAAAAACAGTGATATAACGATCACTAAATCCCATCCAGAAACGGACATTCTCCACATCGAGATTTTTCGATAATGAATGAATTTCATCATGTCCTGTCATATAGGCTTTTTGTTTTCCAACAACGGGAAGATCCCATTCATGGCTGACTTCAAACATTTTATTGGAAGTCCATTTTTTATTTTGCCATGACCATACTTGTCCTGTAAATTCACGGAAGTTAATTTCTGGATCAAAATTTGTAGCAAACCAACGCCCATGATTTCCGGCATTAATATCAATAATATCAATATCTGTGATTGTATCAAAATAATCATCGCGCGCTAATGCAGCATAAGCATTCACTACACCTGGGTCAAAACCTGCTCCTAAAATAGCGGTTATACCAGCTTTTTCACATTCTTGACGTCGAGGCCATTCATAATTGCCATACCAAGGAGGTGTTTCACAAATTTTCAAGGGATCTTCATGAATTGCTGTATCAATATAAGCGCATTTGGTTTCAATACAAGCTGAAAGAACAGACATATTAAGAAAGGCAGAACCAACATTAATGACAATTTCGCATTTGGTCTTTTGGATGAGCTTTATAGTTTCTTCTACATTCATGGCATTGAGCAAATGGCTTTTGAGAACACCCTGTTCTTTCATTGTGTTTTTTTCTTTAATAGAAGCAATGATGGCTTCACATTTTTTGAGTGTTCGTGAAGCAATATGAATCTCCCCAAGAATATCATTGTTTTGAGCACATTTGTGTGCAACAACTTGTGCAACACCTCCAGCACCAATAATGAGAACATTTTTTTTCATTGTAGGTTTATCTCCTTTTTAATACTGTTGTACGACGTTTTTATGGTTGATCTTTATGAAAGGCTTTCCTGATAGTCGTTATAGCTGAATTGGCGTTGAAGTTTTAGTGTACCATCGCACTCTTTTAGAACAATAGCGGGCATTGTAACGCCATTAAACCAGTTTTTCTTGACCATTGTATAACCTGCTGCATCTTGAAAAGACAGTCTATCACCTATGTTGAGAGGTTTTTGAAATTGAAATGTTCCAAAAATATCGCCGGCAAGACAAGATTTTCCACAAATCATAATTTCGTGTGGTCCTTGATTGGGTTCTAATTTGGCATTTTCACGATAAATTAAAAGATCAAGCATATGTGCTTCAATTGAGCTATCAACGACGGCAAGATTCTTTTCATTATACAATGTGTCAAGAACACTGACTTCTAATGTGGTACTTTTGGTGATAGCAGCTTCTCCTGGTTCTAGAAAAAGAGTAACGCCATGGGTTTTAGAAAATTGTTTCAAACGTTTTGCGAAAGCTTCTAGAGGATAATTTTCAGCGGTAAAATGGATACCACCGCCAAGGCTTATCCAGTCAACCGCAGCGAAAAGTTCTGCAAATTTTTCTTCTATATACCCAAGCATTTGGTTAAAAAGATTAAAATCAGCATTTTCACAATTGTTGTGGATCATCAGGCCATTTATGAGGGGTAGAACTTCTTTTATAGCGCTTTGATTGGCTTCGCCTAAGCGGCTAAAAGGGCGGGAGGGGTTGGCAAGATCAAAATTGGATGCGCTGATTCCTGGATTTAACCTCAAGCCTCGTTGAATGGTTTTTGTTGCATTAGAAAAGCGTTGAAGCTGTTGGACTGAGTTAAAGATAATTTTGTCTGCATAACCACAGACTTCATCAATTTCATGATCGGCCCAAGCAACCGAATAGGCATGGGTTTCTTTGCCAAATTTTTCTCTTCCTAAACGCAATTCATACAAAGATGATGAGGTCGTTCCATCCATATACTCAGACATTAAATCAAAAACACTCCATGTGGCAAAACATTTCAAAGCAAGTAAAATTTTAGCTCCGGACATTTCCCGTAAACGAGAAATTGTTTGCATATTTTTGACGAGTTTCAATTTGTCTATAAGATAATAGGGGGTTTTTATCATCATTTATTCATTCTTTTTTGAAGGATCTTATTGCCAAGATCAACGTTTAGTACAAAGAGTAACAGAATGTCTCAAGAAAAAAGAATCTTAAGAAAAGAATCTGTTTCTGTCTAGCAAGAGAAAGGCTTTCTGTAATTACTGTTGTTTATTATTTTGAGTTTTGCGTTATGAGTATGAAAAAAAAATTATATTATGCTTTAGCTTTTCTATTTGTTAGCAGTTTTTTTATTATAACAATCACTCTTGTTAATTGGGGGAAAAATAGGAGTGATGCTAAAGCCAAACTGGTTACTCAGACTTCTGTCCAAGATAGTCCGGTGCCTTTGATTTTTACGGGGCGTAGAGAACTTAATGGTTTTAAAGGCTATCGTCATTATCGGCGTGGTTATCGTAAATACAGTGATAATTGGTGGTATCCTGAAATGGCGTTTGTTACATCATCGCACTTAAGCACAAAAGGCGCATCATTAAAAGTTGTATCAGATGCTAAAAAAGTGTTTTTAACGTCTTCTTTGGAAAAATTAGAAAAAAAAGAGCTATGGATGCTTAAACAACATATTGAATCTTGCCGTGCGCGTTACCGTTCTTACAATAAAAATGATAATAGTTATCAGCCTTTTCATGGACCTCGTAAACAGTGCCTTTCTCGCTTTTTTAAAGGATAAAAATTATTAAATAAAATTTTAATTGCTTCTTGTCGTGGGCGTTATTGTGCTTACAATAGAGAGAAAACTTGTGTGATGCGCAGCATTTTCATACAAGCGTTTTTTTTGAAAAATTTAAATGCTTTTAAGTTTTATTAAATCTTATTATCATTAAGTGTGGAATGGGGGGTGAGAATATAAGTTTTTGTTTTGTCGATGACAAAATATTAAGAACGGGATGGAGCTGAAAGAATGACAACACGGGAAGCAATGTTGGTATTGCTCGTTTTGCTTCCCTTTGGTGGAAGTGCTATCATTGGCTTTTTTCGTTCGACAGCAAAAAATAATGAAGCGTGGTTTGCTGGGATTGTTGCACTTTTCTGTCTTATTTTTACAATAATGCTTTATCCGGAAGTTCGCGGAAACCACATAGTGCGTTTAGATATTTCTTGGCTTCCAGAATGGGGGAGCGATTTGATTCTCCGTATAGATGGTTTGGCGTGGCTTTTTTGCTTGCTCATTACAGGAATTGGGTTGCTTGTTGTCATTTATTCACGTTATTATATGGATCCGGCGGATTCTGTACCGCGTTTTTTTTCCTTTTTTTTGGCTTTTATGGGATCAATGACGGGAATAGTCTTATCAGGCAATCTCGTCTTTTTGGTTATTTTTTGGGAACTCACCAGTATTTTTTCTTTTTTGTTGATCGGTTATTGGTACCATAATGCAAGTGCGCGTGAGGGTGCGCGTATGGCTCTAACAATCACAGGTTTTGGTGGTTTTGCCCTTTTTATTGGGGTTTTATTGATTGGGTATATTGTTGGCAGTTTTGATTTGGATAGGGTGCTGCAGTCTGGAGATATGATCCGGTCAAGTTCTCTTTATAGTCTTGTCCTTATTTGTATTTTATTGGGGGGATTAACAAAAAGTGCACAGTTTCCCTTTCATTTTTGGTTGCCCAATGCGATGGCTGCTCCAACCCCCGTATCGGCTTATTTGCATTCGGCAACCATGGTAAAAGCGGGATTGTTTTTGCTTGTTCGTTTATGGCCTGTGCTTTCTGGGACAGAATCTTGGTTTTGGCTGGTTGGCTTTTCAGGACTCTCGACACTGCTGCTTGGTGCTTATTTTTCCATGTTTCAGCAAGATTTGAAAGGACTACTTGCTTACTCTACTATTAGTCATCTTGGATTGATTACCACGCTTTTAAGCCTTGGTAGTCCACTTGCTTGTGTTGCAGCGATCTTCCATATGGCCAATCATGCTACTTTTAAAGCTTCTTTATTTATGGCCGCTGGTATTATTGATCACGAGACGGGAACACGTGATATGCGTAAATTGTCAGGGTTTTATCGTTCTATGCCTATTACAGCAACTCTCGCTTTAGTTGCAAGTGCAGCGATGGCCGGAGTTCCTTTGCTGAATGGTTTTTTATCGAAAGAGATGTTTTTTGCTGAAGCTGTTGAAACGCATATGGAATCATGGCTCGATTGGATTGCACCTTATGTAGCAACACTGGCTAGTCTGTTTAGTGTAACCTATTCTATACGTTTTATTCATGGTGTTTTTTTGGGACCAAAACCTGTCAATTTACCCAAAACTCCTCATGAACCACCGCATTTCATGCGTTTACCAATGGAGCTTTTGGTGTTTATTTGTTTAGCAGTTGGTATTTTTCCTAATTTAACAATAGGACCTATTTTAGATAACGCGGTCGTGTCTGTTTTAGGACCAATGACAATCTCTTATAGTTTAGCTGTTTGGCATGGATTTAATACTCCATTAGTGATGAGTTTGGTTGCGTTATTAGGAGGCGGATTGCTTTATGCTGTCGGGCATCGTTATTTTTTATCCTGTGATGATGGGGCGCCTTTTTTTCGTCACTTGAATGGACCGCGTATTTTTGAACGCATTCTCGTGATTATTTCTTGGAAATGGGCGCGTGCGGTGGAATCTATTTTGTCAATACGCCGTTTGCAGATACAGGTGCACTGGATTTTTTGGATGTGTTTTGCATTTGTTGGTCTTTTACTTTGGTGTGATGGTTTCATTTCAGCGGGGGCGTTACCGCTTTTCCCAGTTGATATTCCTTTTCTCGCTCTTTGGTTAGTTGGCGGATTATGTGCGCTTTTAGTTGCTTGGCAAGCAAAGTTTCATCGTCTTGCATCACTCATGTTATTGGGGGGAGCTGGTTTGGTGACTTGTGCAACCTTTTTATGGCTTTCTGCTCCTGATTTAGCAATAACACAATTAGTTGTTGAGGTTGTTACAATCGTCTTATTATTGCTTGGTTTACGGTGGTTGCCTAAACGCTTGCATAATCCTACTCCAACGCCTGTTCGTTTTTTTGTACGCTTGCGTCGTATCCGTGATTTCATCATAGCCCTTGTGGGAGGTGCTGGTGTAGCATGGCTCTCGTTTGCAGTGATGACACGTCCTCAAGGTATGACGATTTCTGATTTTTTTCTCACCAAGGCTTATTCTGATGCTGGTGGTCGCAATGTTGTGAATGTGTTGTTGGTTGATTTCCGTGGTTTTGATACTATGGGAGAAATTGTCGTTTTGGGTGTTGTATCACTCACTGTTTTTGCCCTTTTACGACGGTTTCGTCCTGCCCCTGAAAGTATTGATGCACCTTTTCAACAACGTGTTCAGAAAGCTTTTGATATGGCACAGCCTGATCGGAATATAGGGGATACGGTATTGAATTATTTAGCTGTTCCTGCTGTTATTATGGGCTGGCTCTTTCCAGTTATTATCGTTTTTTCGATTTATTTATTTATACGGGGGCATGATCTTCCAGGAGGCGGATTTGTTGGTGGTGTGACTTTAGCAATAGGCTTTATTTTGCAATATCTTGCGCGTGATATTCGTTGGGTGGAAACGCATTTGAGAGTTTTACCTTTGCGTTGGATGGGGTTTGGTTTACTGTTGTCAGTCGCAACGGGAGTAGGGGCGTGGTTTTTTGAATATCCTTTTTTAACCTCCTTTTTTCGATATATTCATCTTCCGTTAATTGGAAAAGTTCCCATGGCATCTGCTTTTTTATTTGATTTTGGTGTGCTTTCTCTTGTGTTAGGAGCAACGGTTCTCATTTTAATTGCACTTGCACATCAGTCAATTCGGAGTTACCGAATCGGTAAGAAACCTGTTTTGAAAGAGAAGGAAAAATGATGGAAATTGTTCTTTCTTTAGGTATTGGTGTTCTTGTTGGATCAGGAATTTGGCTTATTTTACGTCCACGCACTTTTCAAGTCATTCTTGGTTTGTCTTTGATTTCCTATGGTGTCAATCTTTTTATGTTTTCAATGAGTAGACCGCGTAGTAATGCTGCGCCAATTGTTGATCCTTCTAATGTTATTAATCCAGCTAATTATATCGATCCTCTTCCTCAAGCTTTGGTTTTAACTGCGATTGTGATTGGTTTTGCAACGACAGCTTTATTTTTAGTTATTCTCTTGGTTTCACGCGGTTTAACGGGTTCAGATCACGTTGATGGACGTGAGGTGCAGTGATGGAAGTAGGGGTGTGTCATCTCCTTATTTTGCCTATTCTTTTGCCGTTAATCACTGGAGCACTTCTTCTTTTTTATGATGAACGGCGTTCGAAACTTAAATCATTAATTAGTCTTTTTTCGGCGGGATTGTCGGTCGTTATTGCTGTTTTATTGATTATACGGATTCTTGAAATAGCGCCGGCTTGCGATGTTTATCGGCTTGGCAATTGGCCCTCTTCCTTCGGAATTGTTTTGGTCCTTGATCGTTTAAGCGCCATGATGCTCTTACTTTCAAGCTTGTTGGTGACTAGCGCACTGGTTTTTGCGCGGGCTCATTGGTACAAAGCGGGTTCTCATTTTCAGTCATTGATGCAATTTTTTATGGTGGGGATAAATGGCGCTTTTCTGACCGGTGATTTATTTAATTTATTTGTATTTTTTGAAGTTATGTTAACGGCTTCCTATGGGCTTGCTTTGCATGGTTCTGGTCAGACACGCGTGCGTGCAGGGTTACATTATGTAGTGGTTAATCTTATTGCTTCATTACTTTTTTTAGTTGGTACAGCACTCATTTATGGTGTCGCTGGTACTCTTAATATGGCTGATTTGGCTGTTAAAATAAAATACATATCTTCTACAGATATTGTTTTGTTCGAAATAGGTGTTGCACTTCTAGGTATTGCTTTTTTGCTTAAGGCTGGTATGTGGCCGCTTAATTTTTGGTTGGTGCCAACTTACAGCGCAGCAGTAGCGCCCGTTGGAGCTTCTTTTGCACTTTTGAGCAAGGTGGGTATTTATATTATTTTACGTTTAACGTTGCTGTGGTTTGGGCCTGAAAGTGAATATTTTAACCATTTTGGTCATACGGTTTTGTTTTATGGTGGGCTTGCTACTATGATTTTTGGTTTTATTGGAGTATTAGCGAGCCAAGTTTTAGTGCGTTTGGCAGCTTATAGTGTTCTTGTCTCTTCTGGTACATTGTTGACCGCGATTGGAATCGGCAATGCAGCACTGACAGCAGGTGCACTTTTTTATATTGTTTCTTCAACTTTAGCACTGGGAGCTTTTTTTCTTTTGGTAGAGTTGGTTGAACGCTGTCAAGATGTGGCTGCTAATGTTCTGGCTGTTACAATGGAGGTTTATGGTGACGATGAAGAGGAGGAAGAAGATGAAGTTGGCACATATTTCCCTGTAACCTTGGCAATTCTTGGGGCTTGTTTTGGTATCTGTGCCATTTTGATTATTGGATTGCCACCTTTTTCTGGTTTTGTTGCTAAACTTATGATGTTCATGGCAGTTTTAAACCATAGTAGAGAGGATTTTTTTGCCTTTCTTCCGGTTTACCATGATTGGCTTTTTGTGGTTTTTGTCACCCTCTCTGGTTTTGCAGCTTTGATTGCACTGACACGAACGGGGATTAGAACTTTTTGGGTTTCTCTTGAAGGTCGTGTTCCCCGTGTGCAGGTGATAGAATTTGCGCCTATTGCTGTTCTTCTTGCCTTGTGTTTTCTTATAACAATTGTAGCCAGTCCTGTTAGTCATTATATGTCTGAAACTGCTAAGACTTTGTATGAACCTCAGAATTATATTGGGAGCGTTTTAACGGATTTTTCTCTCAAAAAGAGGGAGATGAATAAATGAAACGTTTTTGTCCTTCTCCTTTTTTCAGTGGTGTCATTGTCCTTATGTGGCTTATTTTAAATGGTTTTAGTTTAGGGCAATTGCTTTTAGGCATTATAACCGCTTTGTTTTGTGGTTGGGTGATACGGCTTCTTGAGCCGGAGAAGGTTGCTATTAAAAGCTGGAGTGCAGTTTTTCGTCTTATTTTTCGAGTCTTGATAGATTCTATATCCTCAAATATCTCGGTGGTTTGGTTTGTTTTAACAAAAAGGTTTCGAAAACAGCAATCTGGCTTTATTGTAGTGCCTCTTTTGCTTCATAATCGCACTGCGTTGGCTATTTTAGCATGCATCCTTTCGGCCACTCCTGGAACGGCTTGGGTTGCCTATAATAGTAAAAAAGGTGAGCTTTTGCTTCATGTCTTAAATTTAAAAAATGGATATGATTATCAACAATTGATCAAACAACGGTATGAGCAATTACTTTTGGAGATTTTCTTATGAGTATGGTGATCCTTTATTGGGGAATTTTCTTTTCACAGTTTTTTTTAAGTTTGGCGGTGATCTTCGCATTGTTTCGGTTGATTCGTGGTCCACGGGCACAGGATAGAATTGTTGGTTTGGATGCTCTTTATATAACCACTCTTCTTTTGTTTCTTACATTCGATATCCGTTCAGGAGCAACCATTTATTTTGTCGCAGCTCTCATTATTGGGTTGTTGGGAACTGTCTCAAGCATCGCTTTGGCGAAATTTCTTATGCGGGGGGAGATTATTGAATGAAAGATGATGTATCGCTTGTGGTTGCTATTGCTATCACGGTTTTCTTAATATTAGGGTCTGGATTGACGTTGATCGCAACGATAGGTTTGGTGCGTTTTTCCAGTTTTTATGAGCGTTTGCATATGCTTTCAGTATGTACGAGTTGGGGTGTTGGTAGCATTCTTATTTCTTCATTTCTTTATTCAATATTTGTAGACCATCATTTTGTTTTTCATGAAGTGTTGCTGATGTTTTTTTTGTTTTTAACAGCACCGGTAGCTTCTATGTTGCTTTCACATACAGCAGCTTATCGACATCATTCAGAAGAACAGTCAGAAAAACCGCTGGCTCTTTTATTACACCAGACGGAAGAAAAATTATCTACGTCAGAAGAAACATCAAGCGATGAGAGCCAGCGCGATTCTTGAAATGTAAGAACCTTTTTTATTCTGTGCTTTTTTCTTCTACACACGTGAGGGACATTGCGTGGTCTTCAGTAAGGGTATGATAGAATGAGGCCTCGTTTCCTTTTGTCCACCAAACATATTCTCCCCCTACATATTTTGCTCCAGAAGCAGAAACGACATTGGAAGCCATAATGCGATTTCCATTCCATTTGAGATCAGCTAATGCAATATCACCGGTAGTGTAGTAGGTTACTTCAACACGCTCTTTTTTTGTTTCATTGCTGCATTGATAGACAACGGTTTCTTTTTTTGGTTCTGGATCGTCTGGTACCTCAATGACTAAAGAGCCAGCAAAGGCACTCATTGAGCTAAAAAGCGATAGATTTAAAACGGCTAAAAATTGTAAATTAAAAAGAGTTTTTTTCATAATGTTTACCTGATTATTTAGAACAACAATGTTGATTCATCTTTACAGTGGATGGGTTTTTTTCTTTCTGGATCACGAAGATGATCGTAAAGTGTGACTTCGCTGTTCATTTTCCACCAAACATACCATCTTCCTTCATATTTTTCCCCTGTGTCGGCGACTACATTTGCAGCAATGACGCGATCGCTTTTCCATTTGAAATCAACTAACGAAATATTATCAGCATTGAGGTAGATTGCTTCAACGCGCTCTTTACTTGTTCCAGTATCGCACTGGTAGGTAATGGTTTCTGTTTTTGGCTCTGGATTGTCTGGTACCTCAATGATAAAAGAACCAGCCAAGCTATTGTTTGAGCTAAAGAGTGATAAACTTAAAGCGGTGAAAAATCCTAAAATATGCAAAGTTTTTTTCATAATGCTTCCCTATATTCCTAATATTGCGCACAAAGAATAATTTGATTGATACGATGGTGTCTACGGCAGGATTCGAACCTGCGACCCCAGGATTCATACCACTTCGATTTTCACCGCCAGCCTTATCCGGCTGTTTGTGGTCTGGACTGTCTCTTCACCTTGAAGCTTTTAGCTCTTTAGGTGCTGCCCGTTCAGTCTCTACACCTTTCTCTCATTTGAAGAGAGACTTGGCTCGGGATTGGCATATAGTCTCCCATGAAGCTTTCCCCGAATTTGAGCAGATCCACTTCGAGGATTTCTCCTCAAAGTGCCCAATTTCTTTAGGAATCCTGTGCTCTATCCTACTGAGCTACGCAGACATCATCGTACTTATTCCTTTAATAGAAGTATAAAAACGAATCAATTATATTCAATATGAATTAACGAATTTCTGCTAATTTTTGTTTCAGAAAAGTCAAAACTGCATCTGGTGAAACATTTTTTGCAATAAATGATTGGCCAAGGCCGCGTGTTAAGATGAAGGTCAAATTATTTTGTGAAACTTTTTTATCTTGGGCAATGAGAGTCATTAAAGTTTCAGCATCTGGTAGATATCCTGGGACATTCTTTAATTGTGTAGGCAATCCTATAGATTTGAAGTGTGCTTCAACGCGTTGTGTAAGTTTGGGGCTTATTAAATTTAGTTGAGCAGAGAATTGATGCGCTAGAACCATTCCAATTGCTACAGCTTCACCGTGAATTAAACGCTTTGAGTCATAGGCTGTTGCTGTTTCAAGCATATGTCCAAATGTATGGCCGAGATTTAAGAGTGCGCGCTCTCCTGTTTCGTGTTCATCGCGCGCTACAATATCAGCTTTAAATTGGCATGAGCGGACAATGGCTTCTGTTCGCATAGGGCCATTGGAAAAGACTTCTTGTCCATTTTTTTCAAGCCATTCAAAGAAATCAGGCTGGTTAATGAGTCCATATTTGACCATTTCCGCGTAACCAGCACGAAATTCGCGCGATGGTAGGGTATTAAGAAGACATGTGTCAGCAATAACGCATTGCGGTTGATAAAAAGTACCAATCAGATTTTTACCATATCGGCTGTTGATTCCAGTTTTTCCACCAACGGAGGAGTCAATTTGTGCGAGAAGCGTTGTGGGCATTTGAATGAAGTTCATACCACGGCGTATGATGCTTGCGGCAAATCCTCCTAGATCGCCAATGACACCACCGCCAAAAGCAATAACGCAATCGCCTCTTTCTAAACGCGCAGCAAGAATTTGATCGATGATAACTTGCAAGGTTGAAAATGATTTTGATTGTTCTCCCGCTTCTACAATAATAGGGACAGTATGAATTTTATTTTTTGTTAACTCTGCTTGTAATATTTCCAAATGAAGGGAAGCAACATTTGTATCTGTAACAAGTGCCAAGCGCGTTGGATGAGGATCTTTTTTGTTAAGAGCATGTTTAATCTGTGAAGCAGCTTGTGCAATTAGACCCGGACCAATGATGATATCGTAACAGTGTCTGTTCAGTTTAACAGTGACGGTCTTTGTTTGCATGCTGGTTGTTCCTATTATTAATTTCTGTGTATAGGTAGTGCTGTACAGATCGTATAACATTTTGTGCTACGGTATGACGGCTTTCTTTATGACTGTTAATTGTTAAGTTTGCCTTTGCATAGATAGGATAACGCTGTTCCATGAGTTTTTGCATGGTTTCTTTAGGATTGACTGTTTGAAGGAGTGGTCGTGTTGGGTGCTTTAAGACACGTTGCATGAGGATATCAAGATCAACTTTTAGCCATACGGATATACCATTTTGATGAATGGCTTTACGAATATTTTCGTTCATGTAGGCACCACCACCTGTTGCTAAAACAAGAGGACTTTTTTTCATGAGGTTTAAAATAACACGCTGTTCAAGAGCGCGGAATTCTGATTCACCATAAATTTTAAAAAGTTCTGTGATTTTCATTTGTGCAGCTTTTTCAATTTCTTTGTCAGAATCATAAAAGGGTAAACGGAGCATGGTGGCGACGCGTTTTCCGATCACTGATTTGCCTGCCCCCATAAGACCAACAAGGACAAGAGCTCTTTTATCAAGGGATGATAAGAGCTGATTCTTTATTTGTGTTATGGGGACGCGTTTTGGTCGATTGCTTTTCATAACTTTATTTCGGCATTTATCCATCTTAAAGTCAATTCCTGTTAATCTTTGTGAGGCATAATACGAGATAGAATATTTTTGGGTAGGTTATTGTCTTATGCCAACATTGACCAGATTTTTGATGATTCTTTTCATTTTGCTTTCTGTCCTTTTCATTATAATGGGGGCTCTTGTGGTTTGGGTTGAACCAGTAACTGTGGATATGTACATTGATGTCCCCTTGGATTCATGGAATCTTTCTACGGAAGCGAATCAATGAAATGAAAAGTGGCGCTGTGATAGATCATTTTCTTGAGATGATGAGCGCGGAGAGAGGGGCTTCACCTCATACGCTTGCGGCTTATCAGCATGATTTGCAGTGGGCACAAGACGAATTGTCTTCACACTCTGTTTCGCTTTTTTCAGCACAAAAAGAAGATTTAATTGCTCTTTTGTCGCTTATGCATACTTTTGGTTTTGCAGCATCGTCGCAAGCGCGCCGTTTATCGACTTTGCGTCAGTTTTATCAATTCCTTTATGCTGAAGGGTTGAGAGCAGATGATCCCTCTCATGATATTGATGCACCTCGTCAGGGGCGCCCTTTGCCGAAAATTATTGGTGAAGATGCGGTGACAAAGTTGCTTGATTTGGCGCAGTTGGAGGTTAATCAAGCAGATTATGGATCTAAGGATTATCTGCGCGCATTGCGTCTTCAGCTATTGAGTGAAATGCTTTATGCAACAGGGTTGCGTATTAGTGAGTTGGTGAGTCTGCCGGTTCAGTCTGTTCGAAGGAAGGAGTACAGCGTTTTGGTTTGTGGTAAGGGAAAAAAAGAACGAATGGTGCTCTTATCAAAAAAAGCACGCCAAGTTCTTTCACAGTGGTTAAATTTGCGTGATCAGGGAAAGGATGCTGCAAGTCCTTATCTTTTTCCTGCGCATTCCGAGACAGGATATATTGCTCGTCAAGTCGTTGCACGGGAGTTAAAAAATCTCGCTAGAAGAGCAGGGATAGAAAGTGATAACTTTTCTCCCCATGTGTTGCGCCATGCTTTTGCTAGTCATCTTTTGCAAAATGGTGCTGATTTGCGCGCAGTTCAACATTTGTTAGGTCACTCTGATATTGCTACCACTCAGATTTATACCCATGTGTTGGAAGAGGGACTTTATCGTTTAGTCAATGAGCATCATCCACTTGCCGATGAACAAAAGGCTCGTTAAAGAAAAGGTGATGTTTTTGAAAAAGACTTTATAAAGCAAATTATAAGTGTATAAGTGACACTGAATGAGTTGGTACAAATGTATAATTATCTTGATTTTGAAAAACCTGTTGCTGATCTTGATGGGAAAATTCTTGAATTAAAAAAAATTTCTCAGGAAAAAGGCAGTCTTGATATGAGCGATGAGATTGCTCGTCTTGAAGCGCGATCTCAAACAGCGTTGCACGATATTTATAAAAAATTATCGCCGTGGCAAAAAACACAAGTCGCTCGTCATCCTGATCGTCCCCATTTTATGGACTATTCTAAACGTCTATTGAGTGATGTGACTCCTTTAGCAGGAGATCGCAAGTTTGCTGAAGATGAGGCTATTCAAGCTGGGTTTGCACGTTTTAAAGGTGAGGCCGTTGCTTTTATTGGTCAAGAGAAAGGTCACGATACGCAAACACGTTTGCGCTATAATTTTGGTTCTGCACGTCCAGAAGGATATCGTAAAGCTGTACGCATTATGGAAATGGCTGACCGCTTTGGTTTGCCACTCCTCACTTTTATTGATACAGCAGGTGCTTATCCTGGGGTAAGCGCTGAAGAACGTGGTCAAGCGGAAGCAATTGCTCAATCAACAGCTGCAACTTTGCGTTTGAAAGTTCCTGTGGTTTCCGTTGTTATTGGAGAAGGCGGTTCTGGAGGAGCGATAGCAATCGCGGCTGCCAACAAAGTTTATATGTTGGAGCACGCAATTTACTCTGTTATTTCACCAGAAGGAGCAGCTTCTATCTTGTGGCGTGATCCAGCTCGTGCAAAAGATGCTGCAATGAATATGCGTATTACCGCTCAAGATTTGTATCGCTTAAAGATTATTGATGGCATTATTTCAGAACCTTTAGGGGGAGCACATCGTGGCAAAGAGATTGTCATTGATGCAACGGGTGATATTATTTCAGAAGCTTTAAAAGCTATGGCTGGAAAAGATGGTGAAGCTCTTAAACAAGAGCGAAGGGAAAAATACCTTCAAATTGGTCGATCTCTAACATAGGTTATTTTTTGTGAGGGGTGTTGGATTGGAGTTTTATTCGATGACATTTAGCAGATTCTTCGCTGTGTGTGTGTTTTTTGTAATGGGAATATTGACGGCATGTGAAGGAAGATTACCAGGTTCTATTCGTGCTAAAGTTGAGCAGCCGTTGCCGCAAGAAATCCAGAATAGAATGGCTTTGTACGATATTGATCCTTATGCACCAATTGTAATGCGATTTTTCAAGGAAGAAAATCTTGCTGAAGTTTGGAAGCAATCTCGTTCAGGGCCTTTTATCTTGGTTGCTCGCTATGGCATTTGCAAATGGTCTGGTAAACTTGGCCCTAAATATAAAGAAGGGGATCTTCAGACACCGGAGGGTTTTTATACTATTAGCGCAAACCAAATGAATCCTTATTCAAAATATTATCTTTCTTTTAATATAGGATTTCCTAACCTTTATGATCAGGAAAATGGTCGTACAGGAAGCAATCTTATGGTGCATGGTTCTTGTTTTTCCGCAGGTTGTTATTCTATGAGTGATAAGAACATGGCTCAGATTTATGCGTTTGCACGGGATGCTTTTAAAGGAGGACAAAGAGAGTTTCAGTTGCAGGCTTTTCCTTTCCGCATGACCGAGGATAATATGTCACGTCATAGCAAGGATCCTCATTATCAGTTCTGGGTTATGCTTAAAAAAGGTTATGATTTTTTTGAAAAAAATCGTCAACCTCCAACTGTTGAAGTTTATGGAAAACGTTACGTTTTTAATCGCGATATTGATAAAACTTCAGTTTCTCTAATGCAGTGAGTGTTATTGAATCCTGCTGCACCGTAAACACTATCACTTATAAAGGCGGTACAGGATATGCAAAAACTTTACGCATAAGGTGTTTAAGTGAGTAGTCAATCTTTTAAAGCGCAGATTTTTTTCATAGAGCCTTATGTGAGTAAATCAGATGAAGTGGGAAGCCAAGAGGAATTTTCTCAAAGAAATTGGATTGTTTGCACATCGGCACTAGTGTCAATCTTCGTTTTTAATGAAGAGTAAGTTAATATAAAATGCACCTCTCTTTTTATTTCTTTCAAAGAGTTTTATTCTTTCATGCTGTAAAATATTGTCTTGTAGTGCTGTTATATAAGATACATTCACACATTTTAAAATGCGATATTGCCTCTGTCTGATTTTGGTTTTTTGCTTCAACAGGAGTTTTTATTTCAATTAGCTGGAGTAAATCATAGAGTTGAGCAGAATATTTTAGAACCAAGAATTTGTCCAATCGGTTTGTGAAATGAATCACATGACGTGGTTCGCAGATGAAGCGCATTTAGAGAGAAAACAATCTGATTACAGATTGATGAGTATTAAAAATTTTTATCATAAAAATTTGATTTATAATGATAATCTATCATTTTTCAGTTTGAATTGAGGGACTCAATATCATAAGATCCTTTTATCTTAAAATCTGTTTATGATGAATCAATTGAAACTATTTTTTGCACATCATAAAATTGGATTGGCATGTGAATAAAATTCTTAAAAAAAGAAGTACAGATACTCTTTTCATGAGTACTCTAAAGTGCCAAGTTTTTCCAAAATATTTTCAAATGGCAAGAGTATGGGGCTACCAGCTTGTATATTTATAGAGTAAAGATGGAGAATGGGGCTTATGCATTTTATGGAGAATTTTGTATTATATTATTTATAGGTAGCGTCTTGAAATAGGGATGACGCGTATTGAGAGACGGTGTTTTTAAACGAGAGCGTGAATTCGCGATACAATGATGTTCTATTTTGTGTGAGTAGGGACTATTTTATAGATAAGGGTGATATGTTAATGCTGGAGTTTTTTAATACGTAGTCATTTTGTGTCATACGGTTTTGTAAGAGAGCTAAAAAGTTTCAATTGTGGTAGTCTATAGGGATTTTGTCGTTCAGTGAAAAAGTACGAATAATTTTATGGGAGGTATTGAGGTATTATTGTGTAGAAAGCATTGTTAAAAATGCGTACTTTCTTATTTTTTATTCCATCATGTGAATAAACTTGAATAGGATATTTATGAAAGGTTTTTATAAATTTCTAACATATTGATTATAAATATAATTTAGTATTATTCAACTTGAATTAGGACCCTGAATACCGTAAAATTCTCTCATTTAAAATCTGTTCCATGTTGAATCAATTAAAACCATTTGTTTGCATATTACAAGCGGGGATAGGTGCGTGGGGTAAAACTGTGCAAGAAAAGACTAAAACGTTTTTTATGAACCATCTAAAGTGCCAAGAGCTGTTTAACATTGGGGATTAGCAAAGTGTGTTATGGTGCCGGTTTGCTCCTTTAAAAGCATAAAGATGGTGGTACCTATGAATTTAATGCTATATCATTGAAGGGGAGAAAAAATTAAAATTTTATTCCTGGAATGACCAGAGGATTTTTTAAGAGAGCTGTTTTGTCTGCAGTATCTATTGCTGGTTTATTAAAAAAAGCATTGAGAAGCTTTTGTATTGCTTCTTTTTCAACACCATCGGCAATGATGACAAAACGTGTTTGTTTTATTCCTTTTGGCCATGCTGGTAATCTTATGGGAGGATGAAAAAATGTTTGTACGCCATGTAATACAAGTGGGCGATAAGGGTCATCACGCAAAGCGATAATTGCTTTAATACGTAGTAATTTTGTACCATAACGTTCTTGTAGGAGATCTAAAAAAGCTTCGATTGTGGCGTAATCAACAGGATGCTCACAGTTTAGTGAAAAGGTACGAATGGTTTTATGGGGGGAATGATCATGTGGGATAGTTGTAAGATTTTGTTTAAGTTTTATATTTTCTCCTTTTTCATTCCATAATGTGTTATTTATTAATAAATTTGAACAGAAGCCTTTAGAATGGGCGTCAATGATTTGTGCTGTAGGATTAATCGTTTTTAGTGTGTTAAGGAGCGTATCTGAAAGCGTTTGTTGAGCCATAAGATCTGTTTTGGTGAGAATAATTTTATCGGCAAATATTAATTGTTTATATATTTCAGGATAGCGCTCACATATGGAAAGTGTGCTTAATGTATCAAATGTTGTAAGAACAGCATTTATGGACAATGTTTGAATAAACAACGGGTGGCTTAAAAGTATTTGTAAAATAGGAGCGGGATCAGCCATCCCTGTGGTTTCAATGATAATGTGATGGAATTGTTTGATCTGTCCTGTCTGAACGCGATTTATTAAATCAATTAATGTTTCGATGAGATCACTGCGTAAATTGCAACATAAGCAACCATTGGCAAGCTCAATAATTCCTTCTGTCGTTTTTTCAACCAGAAGGTGGTCAATACTAATTTCGCCGAATTCATTGATGATAACAGCACATTCTGCTAAGAGAGGGTCTTGTAGCATACGGTTGAGCAAAGTTGTTTTACCAGAGCCTAAAAAACCAGTAATAAGCGTAAGAGGGATGCGCTTTATTTTCATGTTAATCATCAACCGTGGTTTTGTTTTAAAAAACATATCTCAATACATCTAACCAATTTATAATAGTGTCCGTGAGGGATGTATAATGGTCAATCTCCCATGAAATCCATTGTACCACTATCTTTATGCTTATAAAGGTAGGTGCACGAGGGTATATCATACACTTTTTAGCGTCAATGTTATGATAACTCTTGGCTCTTGAAAGGACTCATAGGAGGAATTTTTATTCTTTGTTTTAATTATTTTATCTACATGTTTATTCACCTTGTGACGTGCAAGAGACTGATTTTTATTGATTCAACAAATACAGATTTAAAATGAGAGAATCTTATAATATTTGTGGTTCTAATATAAGGTACAAAATAATTAATTATCATTATAAATAAAAATGTTATAATTAATCGCAGATTATGATTTATGGCTTTTTTATAGAATGGTCTGCGTGTCTTTTATACGAACTATGGGGCTTTCTTAGTGGCTTTACTGTCATTTTAGGTGTTTGTGGCGTACGAATGAGGTGTACTGGTAAAGGGTGAGAAAAAGGAGGGGGAGCAGTGATAAAAGGTGAGACGAGAATAATATTTCCTTGATCATCATATGAATTTGCATGCATTTTTATGGCTTCAGGTGTGCATGTTTGTTGTTTCATATTGTTGACTTGTGTTATGTTGTTCCCATAAGGTTTTAACGTTGCTAGTGTTAATTGGGGTCTTCCTTGTTGCAAAAATCCTGTTTCAAGAAGTTGCGCAGCTTTCTCTTCCCTTTCACTTATGTTGTTGGCACCTAGAATGACAACAATAATTGTACGTTTATTGCGGGTGGCTGAGGCAACGAGATTAAAACCAGAGGCACAAATAAACCCTGTTTTCATACCATCTATTCCATAAAAACGGCCAATGAGGTTGTTTGAGTTATGCTGGATTTTTCGATTATTACCAAAATCAATGGCTGGAATAGAAAAATAATGAGCATATTGTGGAAATTCTCGGCGTATTTGAACGGCTAAAAGAGCAATATCGCGTGCCGTGGAGTAGTTTTGAGGGTCTGGTAAACCACTTGCATTTGCAAAATGGGTCCCAAACATACCTAAGCGTTTAGCTTCGCTATTCATTTTACGTACAAAATCTTTCTGTGAACCAGCAATGGCTTCGCTCATGGCAATAGCCAAATCATTAGTAGATTTAACCATGGTGATACTTAAGGCTGTATCAAGTGTGAGTACAGAACCAGCTTTATAGCCAGAACGATATGAGGGAGCTTTTGCGGCGTATTTGCTGATGGTGATATGTTTGTCTGGTGAAACTTCCCCTCGGCTCATGGCACGAAAAATAACATAAGCGGTCATTAATTTTGTTAAGGAAGCAGGATACCAACGCTCAAAAGCTTGATTATGTTTTAGGATATGTCCCGTTGTAACGTCAACAGAAATAAAAGGCTGTGCTAGAGCAACGGCGCTGGACAAACTCAAAATCACAGAAAAAAATAAATTATAGAAGAGACGTTGCATTAATTTAAATCCAGTTCCTTCTTATTCGTTATTTAGAATTGTTTTAATGTAGCACACAAAACTTTTAAGTCTAGGTTAGGGAGGGAAGATGGTTAATTGCTATATCCGTTGTGTCTCATGGATAAAAACTAACATTCATTTTTATTTTCCCCTTGAATTTGTTTTGATGACTTAAGTATTTCAAGAAATACTTTTTAAATAATGAAGATTGTACAAGATTTCAGGCTCTAAGGGGATTGATGCTTTTCAGGAAGGAACAAATTGTCATAATCATATATTTTTAGCTCTTCTGTTAAGACAGCCCTTGGCACTTGAGATGGTTCGTAAAAAGCATTTTAGTCTTTTCTTGCATCATTTTATCCACACAGGTATCCCCGCTTGCAATGTGCAAGAAAGTGATTCTGATTGATTCAACATGGAATAGATTTGAAATGAGAGAACCTTACGGTATTCAGAGCTCTCATTCAAGTTGAATAACGCTAAAATATCCTTATAATCAATATGATGTATGTTATTAAACGATTTTAAAGAGAGAAAGAATTCTTTCTTAAAAAAATTCACACATTGATCATTTCTTATAATGGTATATGTGTTTTATAATTTTAAATTAGAAAATTTGAAGTATCTTTCTTATATTTTTGTTTTATAGATTCCGCTCAATATATAAAGTGATGCCTTATTCTGATCAATCAGTGCATTGTTTCATGATGATTTAGTTTTTGAAGTTTCTGAACAGCATATGGTGGCATAGGAGGGGGGGTAGGATCTTGAGCTGCTAAGAGAAGTAGTTCATCACAGGCTTTTTCAGTTTTTTGGATAAGTTGATCTAGAAAATCACGTTTGCTTAAACCAGCCTCTATCGGGGGAAGAATGCGGACACGAATTGTTCCGGGATAGCGGCGTAAATTATTGTGTGGCCAATATAAACCCGCATTGTGTGCAATAGGGACAACTTGAAGTCCTAATTCATTATAAAGAGCAACAATCCCTGATTTATAATCTGGTTCTTGACCTGGTTGTCGGCGCGTTCCTTCAGGAAAAATAAGAATTTGACGCCCTTGTTTTGCCTTTTCTTTTGCTTTTTGTATGATGGTTTTTAAAGCTTTAATGGGGGTTGTGCGGTTAATTGGGATAATTTGTGTTTTTGCCATATACCAGCCAAAGAATGGAATCCATGTCAGTTCACGTTTTAGGATGAGAGCAGGGTCATCAAGATAAGGCACAAGGCCAAAAGTTTCCCATGCGGATTGATGTTTTGGAGCAATTATGTAGGCTCCTTTGGGAAGATTTTCTAATCCTTCAATTTCATAGTTTGTACCTGCAATGTATTTTTGCAAAAAGAGCGTAACACGCGCCCATGTTTTTGGAACAATCCACGCTTTTTTGCGTGGCATTAAAAAATAAAAGGGTGCATAAAGAATCATTTGCACAAAAGTCGTGGTATAAAAAGCGAACGTAAAAAGAAGAGAACGAAGGGTAAGCACTATATTTTCCATTTTATATCTGCAAAGAGACTGTGTATATAACGCACTTTACACGAGAAAACATCTTTCTTTAGTTTTTTCAAGCATCTATTTTTTCGGTAACTCATTTTCTGATATTTAAAAACAGAAGGAAAGAGGTTGATGGAATTACAAAAAGATAAACTTTTTATTCCACGGATTTTATCTATTGCAGGAACAGATCCTTCTGGTGGTGCTGGAATGCAGGCGGATTTGAAGGTTTTTTCAGCTATGAAAACTTATGGTATGAGTGTGGTTACAGCTGTTGTTGCACAAAATACTCAGGGTGTACGTTCTTTTCAGGCATTAGATGCTTCTTTTGTTGCAGATCAAATTGATTCTGTTTTTGAGGATATCCATGTTGATGCCGTTAAAATTGGTATGGTTGCAAATGCTCAGATTGCACAGGTTATTGCAGAACGACTTGCTTATCATAAAGCCCGTTTTATTGTTTTTGATCCGGTTATGGTCGCCAAAAGTGGTGATGTTCTTTTAAAGCCTGATGCAATTGAAATTATGCGTGATGTTCTTGTGCCCATGTCAACTTTGATTACGCCAAATTTGCCTGAAGCAGCACTGCTATTGGGAGGTGAAGTGCAATGGTCTTTAGAGGCTATGCATCAATATGCTCCACGACTTTTAGCGCTAGGGTGTCATGCAGTTTTGTTAAAAGGAGGACATTTGAATACGCTTACTAAGAATAGTACAGAAAATTACGATTGTTCTAGTCCAGATCTTTATTGTGATTGTGAAAACCTTATTATACTTGAAGCTTCTCGTCTTTCAACCACTCATGATCACGGGACAGGGTGTACCATTTCTGCCGCCATTGCTGCTCTGTTACCTACCCAATCTCTAGAATACGCGGTTAAACAAGCAAAAGATTATTTGCATGACGCTTTATCTGCCTCAAATGCTTTAGAAGTAGGGAAGGGGCGAGGGCCGCTTCATCATTTTTATGCATTATGGAAAGATTAATACAACAATTGATTGTGAAAAATCTTCACTCTATGAATTTGTTTCGTCTTTATATGCTGTTTTGGACTTATGACTGATAAGTGTTAGCGCATTGTAGTCTAACAGTTATTTTGTATTAAAAAGGATGAGAAAAATAATGTTATAATCTGTTTCTTTTATATGTTTTTTACGATTGATATATCCTGTTTCAGAGGCAATTTTGAGTATAAAAAAGAGAGCAAGGAATTGTAAAATCGGAATTTGATAGCAAAAAGGGTAGAAGGAAAGATCTTTTATAAGGCGATATTGAAGCTGGCTGATCTCACTATATTTGCTGTTTCTTATATTGGTGGTGAAGCAGGATGGGTAGGGTTTTCTAAATGGCAATTGATACGTCCTGATGGAATTATCAATGATCTTTCAGGTGATGTGGTGAGTTTTTTCAGATATTACAACGTCATTATCCTTTTTATGGAACTGCTTTATGGAATTGCTAGCGTTTCAGATGAGCAGCCGTGAGGAGTTTTAATAGACCTGTAGCGTGTGGTTTAATCTTTTCAAACTTGAATTTCTATTCTGTTATTTCGAGATTTTTTTGATATTGTCTCTAAATTCGGATTACCAAGTCAAAATGACGGTTTAATTTTATCTATTAATCTTAAAAAAACTCGTAATAGTAATAGATCATATTACGTGATGAAAATTCACGGAGTAGGTAATGAGAGTTAATGTAAAAATAGATATTAATGCTCTTTTTTTAACCCAGAGGCATAAAGAAATTTATAAATTTACTGATCTCGATATTTTAAACAAATGTTTTAATACTGAAAAGTTCATTAACATATTAAAAGAAAAAATAGGAGATATAGGAACAATTGTAACCTTATCATAAAAAACAACCCCTCTGTTGTAGCAGAGGGCTTAAATAGCGGTAAAAAAATTTTAACATTGGGGTTAACAATGTCAAAGAAACTGATCTACAAAATTTAAAACGACGTATAAATTATGCAAATTCACATCTTAGTACTCTCTTAGGTACTGAAATAATTCAAACCTTCAGAGTCCGTTACCACTAAGAATATAAGGAAAATTAGCAGAGAATTAAAGAAATGGCAAGCACAAAAAAAATTAAAACAGAAAAAAGAAATTTTTCTATAAGACTTTATAACTTTAATGAGAAAATGACTAATAATGCTTTTAATTTTAATACACTTCCACAAAATGAAAATCAATTAAAACATTTCGATAAATACTTAAAAAACTAAAAAAACATTAAATTCAATGAAAATGAGACAAGAGTAATTTTAAGTAAAAATTTCCTAAAAGCGAGAGATAAAATTGTTAGTGATATGTTAAAAAGACATTTCATTAAAAAAAGGATATGATGGTAAAATACGATACTTTATCTGAACCTGTTATGAAAAGTTTATCTGAACTCACAAAAGCTAATTTTTACATATAATGGATTTCATCATTAAGTATTTAAACTGATCTGATTTTATTTTGCGCTATGACTGTTCAACACCTTATTTTCTTTGTCTTGATTGAAGTTATGCTCCTCATGTAAAATAGTATGCTTCAAATAGAATTCACTTATATTGTTAATTCACATGTTTATTTTAAAGAGATTTCCCTAAAGGTGTGTCACATCCATTTTATAATAACGTCCGTGAATGGTTTAAAGCCTCTATGAAGTGTATAAAGCTATTATGCTTCCCATTTTTATGTTTTTAAGGTGAAAGAGGTACCTCCTATACTATTTTTAGCTCCCAATGTTGCGATAAGCTTTGGTATTTTAGAGCGTTCATGAGAAGAGTTTTTATTCCTTTCTGCAAGTGAATTTTATAGATACATCAATTCCGCTTGTGATGTGTAAGCAGATGATTGTGAGTGATTTAATATATAGAGATTTGAAATGAGAAATCCTATGATATTTGAGACGCTGGCTCAATATGAATAATGATAAATTATTTTTATGAATCAAATTATTGATTTATTTTTTTGTTGAAAATTATTTCGGATAAGAATTTGTTTAAGCAAGAGGATTATCAAATGATGTGCCAGAAATCCCAAAAATTTAATTTACTCTAGATAATAGGTGAAAACAGTTTATTTCGTGTAAAAATAATACAATTAGCGTGAGGGATTTCTCATCATCAACAGTGATATAAAAAAAGAGATAATACATATAAAGGAGCTTTAAATGATCTTTGAAAGGGTTTTGAAGCTCCTTTTGTTATTATATAAAGCGAAGATTTTTTCTATTAATTGACTAACAGACTAACCATCTAACAAAATATGATGCAACTGTAGTTTTAAATATTTGCTTTCGAGTTTTTCATAAATATCAGTGATAAACAGTAAATTATTGACCATATCAAATAAAAAATTTTCACTTGTTTAGCTTAGATCTATGATAGATATCTTTTTTGAGACAATTATCCTGAAAATCATAAAAGTAAGAAAATCTTAGCGAGTCACTTGAAACAATTATATTTGTAATAACTGATTTTAGCTTTTTACTATCAGTATTAAAGGGAATTGGCTAAAATTTCTTGGTTGTATAGATTGGTTTTCTATATTTGAGTTATGCTGAAAATAACAAATTCTCTTGTAGATTAGCAAAAAAAGAGTTCATAACTAAACCGCTATGTGTTTATTGGAATAAACTTTGAATTCACCAAACTTTATAAAACCCAATTTTTTATAAATGCCAATTCCCTCGTGAGAGGCTTGCATACCAATAACATGACATTTCTTTCTTTTTAAATGCTCAATAGCAATTTTTGTCATTAATGTCCCGACACTTCTTTTCTGAAAATCTGGATTGGTGACAATATCATACACTCCACCAACTCCATCTGCTTTAATACAAAAACATATTGCTACAGGACTATTGTTTATATAACCAACGAACATCTCTACATCAGAGTCTTTTTTATAACAACGGCCTATTGTTTCATAAAATATAACCGCTTCTTCATCAAAAGGCTCGAATACTGATGCCATAACATTTCCGTAATCTCTAAAATCTTGAAATGTTTCAACTTCTCTAATTTTGAAGTTATCCGGCATAGAAGTAACATGTGAGTCTATATTTTGTGCTAAAGCTGCTATTTCTACCTCTGTTTCAACATGCTCTAAACCCATAGATTAAGAGAACTCTATCAACTTTATAATGAGATGAATGAGGACCAATCCACCAAGCTAAAGGCAGTTTTTGTGCATTAAAGGAATCGATAATAGATTTTGCTTGGTCTACAGGTATCGTTTCTTGTAAATTTTTAGCAGAGACAATATTGAATGTGTCTGAAGCAAATGTTGAATTAACAGAAGATACTCCATTTGGAAAATCAACAACCTTCATTTTAGGGCATAATTTTGGTAAAAAACGTACCTTTGAAAAAAGTTATTCTCTAATGATAAGTCAATTTTTGATTTGTTTAACATTTGCTCTCTTTGTAATTGTTTATCATTTCTAATTAATCTTTTAATACTGGGGCTGTTACATAAGCTTCTATAACCTGCAAGGTCGTTGTAGTTTGACACTAGGTTTTGTACTAAGTGGGAAGAGGTGGGATTAGGTAGGAATACGTGATAATTTATTGTTTTTATGTATAAAATTTAGCATTAAATGCGTGTTTTGTCAAATTGGATTTTGACACCGGAAATTGCAAAAAATGGTAAAAAAGAGCGAAAATCGGAAAAAAGTGCGTTTTCATGGTAAAAATGAGAGAAGGCTTTGAAAGGTCTTTGAAAATCCTTTGAAGATTTTTAAAAAGTCTGTGAAAGCCCAGAAAACCGCCTTTGAAAAGCCTTTGAGAAAAAATAAATTGGTACAAAACCTAGTGTCAAAATATACAAAACCCGCTGGCAAGCTACAAATACAAAATCCAATGGAGCGGGCGATGGGATTCGAACCCACGACCCCAACCTTGGCAAGGTTGTGCTCTACCCCTGAGCTACACCCGCTGACCGATTCGATATATATCTTGCCTGTATGGCGTAGGCTTTGACGAATTGCAACAAAAAAATATCATTTTAGTTTGATTTATTTTGTCCATGTTTTAATAAAATGAAATAAAGATTGATTTTAGAAGATTCTTCAGTAATAAATTATTCCTTTTTTAATTTTGCATAGAGAGGGGTGGAGTATAATGTTGAAGAGAATAAATATATTAGGGATTATCATTGCAGCTGTTTTTATGATGAACAGTGTAGCAAAAGCGGATGACAAAGTTAAACACGTTAAAGTTGCACTAACACAAATTATGGTCCATCCTGCTGCGGATGCCGTTCGTAAAGGTGTGGAAGATGTTCTTGCAGAAAATGGTTATAAGCAAGGTGAAAATTTTCAACTCACCTTTTTATCAGCGCAAGGCAATATTTCAACAGCAACGCAAATTGCACGTAAATTTGTTGGTGATAAACCTGATGTTATTGTAGCGATTACCACGCCTTCAGCACAAACAATGCTTGCGGCAACAAAGACAATTCCTATCGTCTTTGCTGCGATTTCTGATCCTATCGGAGCTAAAATCGTTTCTTCGCTTACCAAACCAGGCGGTAATATGACGGGGAGTTCCGATCGTATAGATGTTGCAGAAAGTGTTAGACTTTTACAAGAAGTAAAACCAGATTTGAAAAAAATTGGTTATCTTTATAATGCTTCTGAAGCAAATTCTGTTTCAACACTTAAGGTGTTAAAGGATGTGGCAAAAAAAATTGGAATTGAAATTATTCCTTCATCGGCACCAGAACCTTCAGATGTTCAGGCAGCAACACGGGCTTTAATCGGTAAGGTAGATATCATTTTTATTCCTGCTGATAATACGGTTCTTTCTGTTTTAGAAGGTGCAGTAAAGGTCACACAGGAAGCAAATATTCCTGTTTTTACTGTGGATTCTAATTCTATTGGACGCGGTCCTTTTATGACGCAAGGTGTGAATTTCTATGATGTAGGAGTTGATGCTGGGAAGTTGGTTGTGCGTATTCTAAAGGGTGAAAAGCCTGGTGATATTGATGTTGTGCAGGCGGCTAGTAATGACATTCGAATTGATATGAAAGCAGCAGAAAAAGCGGGGATTGTTATTCCGCAGGCAGTTATTAATCGTGCGACAAAAGTGATCCAATGACTTTCATTGATAGGATGTTGATACAATAAAATACGTTAAGTTTTCATGGGGATTGTCTTTACATGAATATATTTGCGTTTTCTGGCGCTGTGGAATTAGGTCTTATTTATGCGTTTGTGGCTATAGGGGTTTATCTCTCTTTTCGCGTTTTGGACTTTCCTGATTTAACAGTTGATGGCTCATTTCTTCTTGGGTCTTGTGTCTGCGGCGTCTTGATTCTTTTAGGTTTTAATGCTTGGACAGCTATGGCATGTGCTTTTTGTGCAGGCATGATAGCTGGTTTATTAACAGCTATGTTGAATTTGCATTTTGGTATTTTGAATCTTTTGGCTTCTATTTTAACAATGTCAGCGCTCTATACGGTTAATCTTCGGATTATGGGAATTATGGGGGGATCTAATGTTAATTTAGCGCTTGCTGATACAGCGCTAACGCCCTTTTATAATCTGTTTGGTTTGTCTGATATTTTTGTGCGTCCTCTTTTCATTGCTACTGTATTGCTGGTTGTGGCGTTTTTGATTTGGCGTTTTTTGGAAAGTGAAATAGGTCTTGCTATGCGTGCAATGGGAGCTAATCCACGGATGGCTACAGCTCAAGGGGTTCATACGTCGGCGTTAATTTATTTTGGTATGGGGCTTTCTAATGCCTGCGTTGCACTTGGTGGTTCTCTTTATATTCAAACTGCGATCGCAACGGATATTACAGGCGGAATTGGAACAATTGTTTTTGGGTTGGCAGCTGTGATTATCGGTGAAACTCTCTTTCGTACGCGTAATATTTTTTGGATTATAATTAGCTGTATTGTGGGGTCTGTGCTTTATCGTGTGGCGGTGCAATTTGCATTTGAGGCAAATGGAATTGGTATTGATACGTCGACAGATCTTCAGTTGATTACTTCACTGTTGGTTATTTTAACCCTTATTGTGCCACGCTATTGGAGGAGGCGTAAACGTGATTGAGTTTTTTCATGTTGGGGTTACATTTAAACCGCAAACACCTCTGGAAAAACAGGCTTTAATTGATATTAACCTTAAAATTGATCAGGGTAGTTTTGTTACGATTATCGGTTCAAATGGCGCTGGTAAATCAACCTTGCTCAGTGTTTTAGCGGGTGCAACGCTTCCCTCAACAGGGAAAGTGGTTATCAATGGGCAAAATGTTTCTAGGCAATCAATCAGTGAACGCGCTGGAAAGGTTGCTTGTGTTTTTCAAGATTCTTTAGAGGGAAGTTGTGGTTCTTTAACAATTGAAGAAAATTTAGCTCTTGCTGCTCTTCGAGGAAGTCGTCGTGGTTTGCGTTCGGCTTTAAACCGTGAGAAACGGCAATTTTTTCGAGAGAAAATTGCTCAATTAGGCATTGGTCTTGAAGCATATATTCATAATCCTATGGATAGTTTATCAGGTGGGCAACGCCAAGCTGTTTGTCTTGTGATGGCAACATTAGCCCATGCGGATGTTTTATTGCTTGATGAACATACCTCAGCGCTTGATCCTGGAATGGCTGATTTTGTGATGCGGTTGACTGAAAAAATCGTTGAAGAGAAAAAATTAACGACTATCATGGTGACTCATTCTATGCGTCAGGCTCTTGATTATGGTGATCGCACCTTAATGTTGCATGGTGGAAAAGTGATTTTGGATGTCTGTCATGAAGAACGTAAGGGCTTGGATGTCAATGATTTAATTGGCATGTTTCAGAAAGTTCGCGGGGAAGTTCTTGATGATGATGAACTGTTAATGGATTAATAATGTGGCTCAGAAAAAAGCACATGAAGTTGATCAGTTTTTAACGCGTCTTTCACGTGCTTTTCCTATTGTTCTCATTTATGGGCCAGATCGTGGTCTTATTTGTGAGCGTGCACAATGTTTTGCAAAACTTACACAAGTAGCAATAGAAGATCCATTTTCGACAATTCGTTTGGATGCAGCTGAAATTGATAAAGATCCTGCACGTTTGGAAAATGAAGCGCGTACGTTATCGCTTTTTGGGGGAGATCGTTTGATATGGATCTCTAATGCTGCTAACCAAAAAGGTTTTCTTGCTGCCTTGAAACTTTTAATTGAGAAGCCACCAGAAGCCTGTTTTATTCTCATTGAATCAGGGGATTTAAAAAAAGGAACAGGGTTGCGCAATGCTGTTGAAACGGCGTCAAAAGCAATGGCTTTGCCCTGTTTTGCAGATGATATGCGTTCTCTTGACGGCTTGATTGATGAGGTTTTAGGGCAGTTTAAGAAGACTCTTTCTTTGGATGCACGTAGATGGTTGCATGAAAGTTTAGGGGCGGATCGCCTTGTATCACGAGGTGAATTAGAAAAGCTTTGTCTTTACGCTGCAAATGTTCATATTACTCTTGAAGATGTGAAAGCTGTTGTAAGCGATGTCAGTGCTCTTTCTCAAGATGAAGTCATTGATGCTCTTTTATTGGGCGATATATCAGGCTTTGAAGTGCATTTTAACCAACATGCAGCATTGCATGGGGCGCTTTTTTTTATTTTGAGTACAGCACAAAGGCATTTTCAGCAATTACAGCTATTGCGTTACCAAGTAGAGGTTGAAGGAAAATCGCCTTTTACGGTGATTTCTCAAGCACGCCCTCCCATTTTTTTTCAACGGAAAAAAACAGTTGAACAAGCTTTAAAATATTGGAAGTTAGAACAGATTTCCTATGCAATGGAAAGAATTCAGAGTGCTGTTTTAGACAGTCGTAAAAATCCACTTTTGGGTGAAGCTATCATTCGTCAAGTTTTGTTAGGGCTTACAATTATTGCACGACGCCAGATAGTAGCTTAACAGTTTAGAAATATGATGATTTTTTATTTTTAGTACGGCAAATTTTCAGTAATTAAAACTGTTGTGTTATCAAGTAGAGGTTAATTATAGTTTTGAAGATGTGTTTGAAGAGTTTGAAAGTTTTATAGAAACTTTTCTTCAAAAAAATATTTATCTTCGAAAGACAGTTTTTACACGGTTTTATTATCTTGTTGTGTCGTAAAACACTGTTGGTTCGTGATATAGGGCTCAGGTAAAATTTTACGCATTCGGTATTTTTTGTGTGAGTGTGTGGTGAATATTAGGCTGGTTCATAGAGTTTTAATGGGGTAACACCTCTCATGCAAAACAGAGTATCTCACACAACAGAAGACACTTGTATGGTAAATTCATGCGCTTTCTTAGAAATATTTTTCAATGCGCGTCATATCTATTTCGCGACGGCGTTTGTGAATGGTATAATGGTAAAGTTCTCTGTGAAGAATATAAAATCCAAAGAGCATCACTATCTTTACGCTTAATAAAAGTGCAAGCCAGAGCACCATCATATATTTGTCTAGTCTCTAATGTACTAAAGTTTTTAGTATTAGAGAACGTTTTTCATCATTTTTTACTCACATGTCTTTTTGTGACGTGCAGATAAGGGGTTTTAATTGATTCAATATTAAGAGGGGTTGTGATGGAAGAATTTTACAGTATTCGAAGTTATGATTCAAATTGAAAAACAATTATTATATTTATAAATCAATATATTATATATTAATTGAATCACTTAAAATAGTGAGCCAGCGGAATTTTTTAGACAAGAAAATTAATTGTTTGCAGATCGGTATAAATTAAGAATCTTCGTGGGATGAGGAGAAAGTCAAAATAGATTATGATGAAAACGACAATACCTATGGGGAGACTTTTATGTTTAATACAGAGATGGTTATCTTAGCAATGAATGTGTCTCATAAACAGAGCAAGCCATTGTTTATTATTTAATAATTCATTATTTTTCATATTGAATCAATCAAAACAATGTCTTTTGCACGTCATAAGTGAAGAAGAGGCGTGTGGATAAAAACTGTATAAGAAAGCACTAAAAATGCCTCTTATGAATGCTCGCAAATTTCAAGAGCTTTCGCAACATTAGGGGTAGGCAAATATAATGATAGTGTTTTATTAAGTGTAAAGAGGGGGCGTGCTTAATGGATTTATTGTTATAATATTTACAAACAGTGTTGTGAGATAGGCTAGGGAGCGAGATGTCTTTTTAAAACAAACACATGAATTTGTAATCCAAATCTATTCTGTTTAGGGCGTTCTATTTTACGTGAGGGTTGTGACTCCATTAAAAGGATGTTCGGTGTTTTTGTTATCAAATATTTTCTTTATTGAGAGGGCGTGTTTTGCTCATATTTGTTTGATTTATGGTATCAGGAATCGAGAGAGGAAAATATTTTTAATAATATCTTTTTGTATGCGTTGTTTTACGGTGTTTTTAATATCCGAAAAACTTATGTTAATATTGTAGGTGGAGGCGTAATACTCTCTTATATAGGTCTAATGTACAAATTAATAAGCGTATCGGGATAATTAGGAAAGAGTTGGTGTCTGCTTACGCTTTTGATGTGTTTTTTTGTGAGTAAATTAGTGAGATAAAGTAAACTGATGAGATTTTATGTAGAGTCGTTATTATCTTAATTGAGAGTGCATTTATATTTTGTTTCAGTGATGTGCTTTGATCAGTAATTAAGTGGGAATTTTAGAGCGTAATGTTAGATTTCTCGTCATTTATTTTTTATGTGTTTTCTAGGTTACATGATCTGTTGTCAGTTTGTGCAGGTGATGATTGATAACTGCGTTATTCTTTAGTTGCCGTTTTTTAATGTTTTACGCATAACTCTTGAACAAGTAGACAGGAAAATTATGATTTTACAATTGTCTTTATTGCCATTTGCAAAGAATCTTTGAAGGTGAAAGATGCCCCATATTCAGTTTGAAAAAATAGCACTCATTGGAATCGGTCTGATTGGGTCTTCTTTAGCAAGAGTTATTAAAAAGAAGAATCTTGCGATTCAGATTTCTATTGCAACACGTCGTTCAGAAACCCTGAAAAGAGCGCGCGAATTGGAGCTTGGGGACTTTTATACGACAGATAATGCAAAAGCTGTTGAAGGAGCAGATTTGGTTATTATTTCTGTGCCTGTTGGGGCTAGTGCAGAAGTAGCAAAAAACATTCGTGATCATTTAAAACCTGGAGCGATTGTGAGTGATGTTGGTTCTACGAAAGCGTTGGTTATTGCAGAAATGGCACCTTTATTACCAAAAACGGTTCATTTTATTCCAGGGCATCCAATTGCCGGAACGGAATATTCAGGTCCAGATGCTGGTTTTGCTGATTTGTTTATGAATCGTTGGTGTATTTTAACGCCTTTTACTGAGAGTGATGCTGCTGCTGTCGCACAATTAACAGCGTTTTGGGAAGCTTGTGGTGCGCGTGTCGAAAAGATGGATTCTAAACATCATGATCTCGTTTTGGCTATTGTTTCACATTTGCCGCATTTAATTGCTTATAATACTGTCGGGACGGCTAGTGACTTAGAAAAGGTGACAAATTCAGAAGTCATTGCTTATTCTGCTTCAGGTTTTCGTGATTTTACCCGTTTGGCATCTTCTGATCCCGTTATGTGGCGTGATATTTGTTTGCATAATAAGGATGCTATTTTAGAAATGTTGAGCCGTTTTAGTGAGGGGCTTGCTTTTTTAGAACGGGCAATTCATTTAGGAGATGGTGAGACACTGTTTAACTTTTTTACACGCACGCGTGCTGTACGTCGCAATATTATTGATGCTGGACAGGAAATTGATGCTCCTGATTTTGGGCGTCAGAGTGTTTCTAAAGAACTCACGTAAAAACTGAAGAGTTTTGTTGAATTTCATTGGTTTTTTCTAGAAATCGATAAGAAGTTTTTTCTCTATTCAGTCATAGATTGCAATAAAAAAGAGTGGCGATTGCTTCGATACAGATAACCATGACTTCAAAAGGTTTTATGTGTGTAAGATTATAGTGCTTAGCTCTCTATAGGGCATATGATGTACAGAAGAGGTTGTTGATCTATAGAAGAAACAAAAAAATGAAATCGTTGTAGAACTTCATATAGTGGGTTGTTGTTTTTGTTTTGGTATAAAGTCAGGCTTGACCGTATTAATTATTGCCCTTTATATTGCAACATCGGAAAATGTTTGTTTGCAGAGTTTTGATGATTTTTATAAAGCTTGAAATAGACTGAGGAAGAATTTTACCAGAAAGTATTGAGATTTGTTAAGAAATATCTTTTGGTATAGCTATCGTATCCTTGTTGATGCAGTGAGCCATTATTGGCGTGATAACGGGAGTGCTTTTGCAAGTCATGTCGCGCTCTCTGGGCTTTTAGCATTTTTCCCTTTTTTTATTTTTGGAACTTCTCTTGCTAGTTTTCTCGGCGCTTTTACATATACACCGCAAAAAATAAAAGCTTTGGTGCAGTTATTACCAGATGTCATTGCAGAGCCTTTATCTCAGGAAATTATCAATGTTTTAACCATACAGCGGGGAGGAGTGTTGACAGTTTCTGTCATTGGAGCGGCTTATTTTGCCTCTAATGGGATAGAGGCGTTACGTACAGCTTTAAATAGAGCTTATCGTGTTGTTGATCGGCGTAGCTTGTTGTTTTGTCGTTTTCAAAGTTTGTTTTTTGTGATTCTTGGAGCTGTTGGCCTTATTGTGATCAGCGTTTTGTTGATTTTAACACCTCTGCTGATCAAGATTATGCAAAATCATTCTTTTTTCATTACAGAGTATATCGGTGTCATTCGTCTATGGCGTTACATAATCGCAGCGGTTGTTCTCTTTGTAAGTCTTTTGATTGTTCATAAGTGGCTACCAGCAGAGCGTCGGAAGTTTATAGATATTTTACCAGGAATTGTACTGACAATGTTTGTATGGTTTATGGCTTCAATTGCTTTTGCTCAATATTTAACAATGTTTGATTATATTTCTACCTATGCAGGGTTAGCATCTATTATGGTTGCTATTATTTTTCTTTACATATTGAGTGCAATTTTTATTTTGGGAGGAGAAATAAACGCGGCGATAATGTTTTATCGCAAGCATTTGCAACATTCAGATGAATGAAAGAACTTAATTATTGCGTGAAAGCTAAGGCATGAATATCCCAATAAAGCCTGCTATCACTTTGTTGATTGGTGCGGATGCTTGTTCTGTAAAAGATGAAGTTTATCGTATAATGCATCGTTATCAGCTTAAGACATTTGTTGTGGCAAATTGTTGTGGCAAATCGTTTTTTGTCCCTTCCAGATGAAGCACTCATTGAAGGAGTGGTCGTTGCTGGTGAATTCAATTATGCTGATGATTGGATCGTAGAACATGTGCATGAGGCAAGTATCGTTATTACCAGTGATATTCCTTTAGCAGCGCGGGTTTTGCAAGTTAGGGGTTTTTATCTTTCGCCAACGGGGCGTATTTTTGGTGTAACTTCTATTGGTCAGGTTTGGGCGATGCGCAATTTGATGGAAGATTTGCGTGGACAGGGCAGTATAACAGGTGGTTCCCGTCCTTTTTGTCGTAAAGATCGTTCTGCTTTTTTGTCAGCATAGGATCTCGTTATACAACATTTAAAAAGGCACGGTTATTAAAGTTATAATGCTTCTTTAATGACTGCTTTTATAAGTGCTTTAGCATCGTCATTGGCCCATGGAGCTGCGCCATTGAAGGAAGCAATGAGATATCCCTCTTTATCGATGAGAAATGTAATGGGGAGTCCTAAAGCGAGTCCCTGTTTTCTAACATTGTTGAAAATATCCATTGTTTCATCGCGATAGTAAAGCAAATTATCTGCATGAATATTCTGTAAAAATTGCTGAATTTTTTCAGAAGAAGCAGTTTTATCGATATTAATAGCTATGACATCAAAGTTTTCCCCACGTAATTCACGTTTTAATTGCGCAAGTTCGGGCATTTCTGTGCGGCAAGGTGCACACCAAATAGCCCATAGATTGACCAGCATCGGTTTTCCAGTAAATTCGCTAAGTGTGTGCTCTTTTCCTTGAATATCCTTGAAAGAGAGTTTATTCATATTTGAGGGCGTATCAGCAAATCGTATGTGGCTAAAAAAGCCTTTTGCTGCTTTTCTGATCGCCATCGTTTTTTCTGCTCGTGCTTTATCAGTGTTTATTTTTTGTGCTTTTGCTGCTGAAATGAAATTGAAAAGGAAAGACCCTTTTTTGTTATCGTAGTTTATGGTTGCGTATAAACTCAATGCAATGATAAAGAATGCAAGGGAAAATTGCCTTTTTTTATTGTTTTTTTCGCTGATGAAAATTTGAGAAATCATAATTTTGTCCTTTGTATGGGTGTTTTCAGAATATGACAGATGAGAAGTTAAAGAACCAAATGTGGGGTGGTCGGTTTGCGGCAGGTCCTTCTGCAATTATGGAAGAAATTAATGCCTCAATTGATTTTGATCAAAAACTTTATCGACAAGATATAGAAGGTTCCCTTTCTCATGCGGCTATGTTAGCGCAAACGAAAATCATTTCACAATCAGATTATGAAAAAATTGTTCATGGTTTGAAACTTATTCGCCAAGAAATTGAAGACGGTAAATTTGTTTTTTCACGAAAGCTTGAAGATATTCATATGAATATTGAAGCGCGGCTGAGCGAATTGATTGGTCCTGTAGCAGGGCGTTTGCATACGGCTCGCTCCCGCAACGATCAAGTTGCCGTTGATTTTCGCTTATGGGTGCGTGAAGCAACGCAAAAGATAGCACAAGCTTTAAAAGGATTGATAGAGCAATTGCTTATTCGAGCAGAACAACATGTTGATACCTTTATGCCAGGCTTTACGCATTTACAATCAGCACAACCAGTAACATTTGGTCATTATATGATGGCTTATGTTGAAATGTTTGGTCGCGATTTATCGCGGATGCGTGATGCGGTTGAGCGCATGAATGAATCGCCTTTAGGATCGGCTGCTTTAGCGGGGACAGGCTTTCCAATTGACCGTTTTATGACAGCAAAAGCGCTAGGCTTTCGAGAACCAACACGCAATTCGATCGATAGTGTTTCGGATCGTGATTTTGCCTTAGAATTTTTAAGTGCTGGTGCTCTTTGTGCAACGCATCTTTCACGTTTAGCAGAAGAAATCGTCCTTTGGTCAAGTGCACAATTTCATTTTATTCGTTTATCAGATGCTTTTTCAACAGGGTCCTCTATTATGCCGCAAAAGCGAAATCCTGATGCTGCAGAACTTGTGCGGGCTAAAGTGGGACGGTTGAATGGCGCATTAATGGGGCTGTTAACGGTGATGAAAGGGTTACCCCTTGCTTATTCGAAGGATATGCAAGAAGATAAGGAATATGTCTTTGATGGGGCTATGAGTTTAGAATTATCCTTAGCGGCAATGACAGAGATTATTGGTGATTTGCAAGTTAATAAAGAAGCTATGAAACAAGCCGCTGATTCTGGCTATGCAACCGCAACCGATTTTGCCGATTGGCTTGTGCGGGAATTAGAGCTTCCTTTTCGTGAAGCGCATCATATTACAGGGCGTGCTGTGGCATTAGCAGAAAAAAAACAGTGTCGCCTTCAGGATTTATCATTAGATGAACTTCAAGCAATTTGTCCAGATATCAATGCGACACTTTTTGATGTTTTGACGGTTGAAAAATCTGTTGAAAGTCGCAAAAGTTTTGGGGGCACTGCGCCTTCAGGAGTGCTCCACCAAATTGCTTATTGGAAAAAACGTCTTATAACCGCCTGAGTGATTTTATTTTAAGCGCAAGCATAAAGAAGAGATATTAGTAGGAAAGAAAAGGGCGTATGAAGATTATTTTAAAGAGTTTAACAATTGTTCTTTTGGGGAGCGTTATTATCGTTGGATGTGGGCGTAAGGGAGCATTAGAATTGCCTCCTTCAGCAGTGGTGGATTCTTCACAAGGAACATTTGTTTCTCAAGGTAAAACAGATGAACCTTTTATTCTTGATCGGTTGATACAATAGGGATTTTTATGCGTTTTTTTTCTTATCATCAGGGTGTGCTCCACGCTGAAGGTCTTTCGCTTTTAGAACCTGTGCGGGAAGTTGGAACACCTTTTTATTGTTATTCAGCTAGCGCAATTGTTGCACATTTTAAAGATTATCAGAATGCATTTCGCGATATGCCGAGTTTAATTGCTTATGCGGTTAAAGCGAATTCCAACCAAGCGGTGTTACAACTTTTAGCGAACAGTGGTGCGGGAGTTGATGTGGTCTCAGAAGGGGAATTACGGCGCGTACTTGCTGTTGGTATTCCTGCGCAGCGTATTATTTATTCTGGTGTTGGTAAAACAGTGAGAGAAATAGATTTTGCTCTTGCAAAGGATATTTATTGTTTTAACGTTGAATCAGAGTCAGAACTTGAACAATTATCGGCACGGGCTATTGCGCTTTCAAAAACAGCTCGTATTGCTTTGCGCATTAATCCTGATGTTGATGCTAAGACTCACAAGAAAATTACAACAGGAAAATCTGAGAATAAATTTGGTATTCCGCTATCGTTGGCGGGTGATGCCTATAAAAAAGCAGCCCAATTGCCCGGTCTTCATGTGTGTGGTGTTGATCTCCATATTGGTAGTCAAATTTGTGATTTAAAACCGTTTGAAGATGCATTTATTATTGCTGCAGATTTTGTGCGTCAATTATGGAATAATGGTTATGCGATAACCCATATTGATATTGGGGGCGGGCTTGGTATTTCTTATGGTCATGAGCAATATCCTGTACCCTCTCCTTTTGAGTATGCAGCGCTGGTAAAGAAGCATATTGCGCCTTTAGGGATCGATATTATTTTAGAGCCTGGGCGTAGTATTGTTGGTGAAGCTGGTGTTTTGGTGACATCGGTTGTGTATTTAAAAAAGGGGGAAGGGCGGAATTTTGTTATTGTTGATGCGGCAATGAATGATTTCATGCGTCCGACGCTTTATGACGCGTGGCAAAATGTGATACCAGTGAAAAAAGCACCAGTAGATGCCCCACTGATTAGTGCCGATATTGTTGGTCCTGTTTGTGAGACCGGTGATTATTTAGGCTTGGAACGCTCTTTGCCGGTATTGCAGGCAGGTGATGTTTTGGCAATAACAGGAGCGGGGGCTTATGGTGCGGTAATGGCAAGCACTTATAATAGCCGGCTTTTGGTGCCGGAGGTTCTTATTCAGGATACACGTTTTGCGATTATTCGTCCACGTCTTGATTATGCGCAATTGATAGACTGCGATCATATTCCAGATTGGATTAAACCTGAATTGAATTGAGCATTGTTAAATATTTTTGGTCTTATTTTTACTAAACTTTGATGAAATAATTTATCTTTTGGGAATTGTTTTGTGTAGGATTTCTTTATAGTGCTATAAAATATTTCCCTTTAATATGCTAATATAAGGTACATTTATGCATATTAAAAGTACAATGTCATTTTTAGCTGATTTCAGTTTTCTTTTGTATCAACCAAGTGTAGAAGTATAAAGTCAAATGGGATATCTAGGATAGAACTTACCCGTCGGGACTATTAGGTGAATCACATAGGTGATCAGCAAGTGGTGCTTATCTCAAGAAAACCAGTCTGATTACAGATTGGGGGTGGTTAAGAATCTTAATCCTTTAGGGTGGAGAGAAAATCAAGATCTCAATTAACCGTTGTAAAAGGGGACAAATACTTGTCTATGGGAAATGAAAACATCAAAAGTTTTGCAAAAATAAAGCTTTTGTGTGTGCGCATTTTGATGTGGGGAATCCTTTCATTTGAACGGATGTGGGTACGGTTGTTGCCATTTTTCCTTGTTCTTACTCTCTTTTGTTCGTTTAGCTGGTTGGGACTTTTTGGCATTTTGGGCTATTGGTCACATTTGCTCTTACTTGGGGTTATGCTTGTTTGTGCTGGGGCAAGTTTATTTTTTCTTATTCGTTTTCGGTTTCCCACAATACGGGAAGTGAATTGCCGTCTTGAACGCGTCAATGATCTTAGACATCAGCCTTTGAATATTCAGACAGATCGTGTATGTTCTGAAAATGATGAAAATTTTAGTGCTGTTATTTGGCGTGAACATCAACGCCGAATGGCAGAGAAATTGTGCCACTTAAAAACTGGATTTATCTCTCTTAATAGTGCGGATTATGATCCTTTGGCTTTGAGGGCTTTGTGTATTCTTCTTTTTGTGTGTGCTTTTAGTTTTTCTTTTGGTTCACGAGGGGGGCGTTTGGTTGATGCCTTTGATTTTCGTCCTGTTATTGATGAAAAACTCATGCGGATTGATGCTTGGGTAACACCACCTGCTTACACCGGTGTGGCACCAATTTATTTGACAAAAGATGAGAAAACACAACTAGAAATTCCTGAAGGGAGTGATGTTGTTGTGCGTGTTGTCAATGGGGCTGGCGTTACAGTAAAAGCAAAGTCTGTAGAAGATGGGAGGGAAGTTTCGTTTTCAGAGAAAACGGAACAAACAGCTTTGAATGATCAAATCGTTCATTTTGAAACACATTTAAAGCATTCAATGAATTTATTTGTATCATCACGTCGTAAAAAACAGCAGTGGCATTTGCAGATGGTTAAGGACATGCTTCCGACAATTCATTGGCTGGAAAAACCAGGGCGGATTTTAACGGGATCGTTAGAGTTACGATATGTGGTGGATGATGATTATGGTGTGACAAAGGCTTTTGTTGAAATAGAGCCTTTTCTTCCTCAGAATAAAAGTGCTTCTTCTCTTTATAATGCTCCGGAAATAGAGCTTCTTCTTCCGCGTGGTGGAAAGGGGAAAATGCGGATGGTGCAAAATATATCAGCGCATCCATGGGCGGGTTCGCAAGTCAAAATTACTTTGGTGGCAGAAGATGGTGCGGGGCAGAAAGGGCGTAGCAAAACTTTTGTTATGACATTACCGCAACAAGTTTTTTCAAATCCTGTTGCGCGTGCGGTGAGTGAATTGCGTCGTTTATTAGCGCTTGATGCTTCTGCGAGAGAGCGTTTATTGGATATGCTTTCTGCTTTGCTTGTGCGTCCAGAAAAGGGTCTGCAAAATGTAATGCATTTTCTTGTTCTACAAAGTGCGTGGACCAGACTTTCTTTGGCACAAACAGAAGAGGATTTACGCGGTGTGGTGGATTATTTATGGCAAATTGCTCTGGGTATTGAAGATAATCAGTTTGAACCCGTGCAAAAAAAGTTAAAACAAGCACAAGCTGCTTTACGTGATGCATTACGTTACGGTGCGCCAGCGGCAGAAATTGAACGGCTTATGGCAGATTTACGCCAAGCTATGGATGAGTATATTCATGCTTTGGCTGAAAAAGCGCCAGATAGTCAAGTTTCTAAAAATTTTAAAAACTCAAAAAGTTCCAATCTTTCTGAAGCTACATTACAAGAAAAGCTAAATTTAATTGAGGAAATGGCTAAAACAGGCTCTTCTTTAGCAGCTGAACAACTCTTGGCGGAAGTTGAACAGACGCTTGATCATTTGCATGTGCAAAAAGGCAATCAAAATGAGGGGGAAAAAAGCCAATCTGCACAAATGAAAGAAAAGATGGATCAGCTTGGAGATTTAATGCGTCGTCAGCAAGAAATTCTCAATGAAACACATCAGTTCGAGATGAAACAAAAACGCGGAGAAAATGTTCCAGAGACACAAAAAAAATCTTTAAAAAAACGTCAAACTGAATTGCAGTCTGAATTATCAACATTAGAAAAAGAATTATCAGAACAAGGATTTGAATCAGGGGGTGCATTGAAAAGGGCAGAAGAAAAAATGAATTCTGCGGAAAATGCTCTTGATAATGGAAATCATCAGGTATCTATACAAAATCAGTCTGATGCTTTGGAATCTTTGCGGCAAGGTGCACAAAATGTTTTGAAAAAAATGCGCGAAACACTCAAAGAAACAGGAAATGAACAAAATGCTGATTCTGATCCTAAAGATCCGTTAGGACGCCCACTTTCTTCAAAAACAGATGAAGGACAGGAAGGTGAGGCACTACCACAAGAAAGTGATCAAATGCGTACGCGGCAGATTTTGGATGAAATTCGCAAACGTCTTGGTAAAGAGCATATTCCAGAAGAAGAAAAAAACTATCTTGAAAGATTGCTTCATTTTAATTAACCAGTGTTGGCTTTTTTCTTAATTGATGTCAGAAACAGTGTATGAAGAACCTCTATGGGGTTCGTTTCCACAGAAAATGATTAAAGCGCTTGTAACGCAGTAAGCATCCTGCTGTACTGATTTTTTTGATCATTTAAGTTTAAAATATGAAATATTGAAATGTTCGCTATTGCGGAGAAAGAGCAGAAATCCATATAAGTTGGGTATATGAAAGTCTGTAATGTTTGAAATTTGTTTCTACATGGTATGTTGAGTTGGATATCGTTACGCTGAAAGATTTTTATGCTTCTACACTTGGACTGCGTGTACAAAAGACGCTGTGTGACCAATTGAATTTATGGTGGCCTGATCTTACGGATAAACGGATTATGGGGTTGGGTTATGCACTTCCTTATCTTTCTACATTACGTGAACGTACCCAACAATGTTTTGCTTTTATGCCAGCTGCTCAGGGTGCTTCGCCTTGGCCTTGTGCTGAGAAAGTTGCTACAGCGCTTGTTTTTGAAGAAGATTTGCCGCTTCCGGATGCGTCAGTTGATTGTATTTTATTGGTACATGCATTAGAATATACAGAAAATTCATTTGAAACGTTGAATGAAATATGGCGTGTTTTAGCACCCAATGGTCATTTGATCGTTATTGTACCTAATCGCTCTGGCTTTTGGGCGCGCAATATTACTACGCCCTTTGGTTATGGCGAACCCTATAGTCGGCAACAAATTACCCGTTTGTTCGAAAAAACAAATTTTGTTTCTGGGCCAATACAAGAAATTGTATATTATATGCCTTCTACGGGTTATGTTTCGCGGTTGTTCTCATTTTTTTATGAGCCATTTGCACGCTATCTTTTGCCTTATTTTGGTGGACTCTTAATGTGTCAGGCACAAAAACGTGTTTATCAAGGCTTGCTGGTACAGCGTCGTCAATCGCGACGTGTTTTTGTTCCTTCTTTATCACCACAAGTGCGAAATATTTTAATTTATAAAGATAATTAATTATTTTGCCATTGGCATGAGAACCGCAAATATAGAAGGATTCTCTTATTTCAATTTTTTGCACATTATATGTGAAGGTTTTTTCGTTTTTGTTTTCATTTAGAATATTAAAATTGTTTTTGAAACAGTAAATCTCAAATTAAAGATTTAAACGATAACCATTTTGATCTGTCATGAGAATTTGTGCATTGGAGGGATCTTTTTCGATTTTTTGTCGCAAACGATAGATATGGGTTTCTAAAGTATGGGTGACAATATTTTCATTATAACCCCAAACTTGTTCTAACAATGTTTCACGGCTGACAACTTTATCATTGGCATAATAGAGACATTTAAGAATCGCTGCTTCTTTTTCTGTGAGACAGATTTTATTGTTGTATTGATCAAGAAGAAGTTTTTGTCTTAGTTTAAAAGTATAGAGGCCAATATGAAAGGTTGCGTCTTCATTTTGTTCATATTGGCGCAACAGTGCTCGAATTCTCGCTAATAACACCGCAAAGCGAAAAGGCTTTGTCACATAATCATTGGCGCCTGTTTCAAGATCTAAAATATTATCGCAGTCTGTATCATAATTTGTTATCATGATAATGGGGGCACGAAATCCTTTGGTGCGTAATTGTGTAACGGCTTTGCAACCATCAAGATCAGGAAGTTCAAGTCCCAAAATAGCGAGATCAATATTTTTTTCTTGGATTATTTTTATTCCCGCTTCTGCTGTTTTTTCTTGGAAAATTTCAAACTCTTGATGCATTTGCAATTGTTCTACTAAAATGGGGCGTAGATCATCGTCTTCAACAATTAAAAGAGTATAGTGGTTCATGTTTTTCCTTATAGGCAGGTTGATGCGCTAGTTGGTAAAGAGTAGTTTCATGAAAAATGAGATTTCATGCAAGAAAAATTAAAAGAGGAAAATTAAAAAAGAGCAACTCTAAAAAATAAACTTTTATAATTTCTATGATTGCTTGCCGAAAAGAAGGTATTTCCGTCTGCAGAGTATTTTACGTATTGGTTGGAAGTGTTTTTTATGCTCTAGAACGTGTTTTAGCCATTGAGTGTTATCATCTTTATGCTTATGGAGAAATAAGCCGGCACTATCATACACTTTGCCAGCTCGTGGGTGTTGCGGACAGTCCTTGGCACTTGAGACGATTCATAAAAGGAATTTTTAGTTCTTTCTTTCACGTTTTTTATTCCATACGGGATTTTCTCCGTTTGTGATGTGCACGAAAATAGCTTTTGATTGATTCAATATAAATAGGCTGGGAATGAGAGAATCCTGCGGTATGAGAGACTCTCATCCAACATGCAAAACAAAACAATGAACACTCAATATGATGCGTTTTTTAAGCGTGAAGAGAACTGTGCAACATCTAGCATATGCGCATTTCATGGTCATTTTTATTGTTTTTTATCCACATTCAGTTTTGTTTTTCGTTGCATTTGTGTGCGAAGGGGGCTGTGTGTGATTTCATGGTGTTGCCTATTATAATTGTTGAGTAAGCCTTATCTTTAGCAATGCCGAAAAGATGCGTTATATTATGAAGAGCTTTTTTGTGCAATTTGGGAGGAGACTGTATTGAGAAAGAGTGCAGGATAAAAAATGACAAAGAAAAATATCATATTTATGCATTTAGCATGAGAATATCTCAACAGAGAGATGTGTTGTGCTTGTTCTTTTGCGCTATGAAGCATCTTTTTATATGAGTTAATAAATAAAAATTATTGTTTTAAGATAAAAGCATTTCACTTTTAAGGTTGCCCATCAAACAAACTTCTTTCCATTCATCTTCTGTCACGGGTTGCACTGATAAGCGGCTGGCATTAACCAGCACCATATTTGCTAGTTTGGGATTGGCTTTAATTTGTTTTAATGAAACAGGTGTTGGCATGTCACAAAGTGCGCGGATATCCACACATTCCCAGCGTGGATCAGAGCTTGTCGGATCAGGGTGTGCTTCAGCACATATTTCTACAATGCCTACAATTTCTAAACCTTTATTTGAGTGATAAAAAAAACCTTTATCACCATATTTCATGGCACGCATATTATTACGGGCTTGATAATTGCGTACACCATCCCATTGTTCGCCATCAATTCCTTTTTTCTTTTGCATCTCCCATGACCATTTATGGGGTTCAGATTTAAAAAGCCAATAAGCCATGAGTTCTCCTTTTTCATAGACTGCTATGCATTCATCATGTGCATTTTTATAAGCATCTTTGTAACACCATAAACGATGATTTTTAAAATGGGGTAAAGAACAGGCATTATCTGCTTTTTCTTGTTTCAAAATAACGTATAGTAGAGAAACGCAATCTATTGATATTTCATGTTGTATAAAGGTATTTTGTTCTTTGCTTATCTTTTAAGCTATGGTTTGAAATGCAGTCACTATAAGAGTTTGTTAGAGAAAATTAAGAAAATTGATTCTAAAAAGCTTTAAGATCACAATGGCAATGAAACGAACAGAGAGTCAAAGATGATGAGGTCAAAGAATGGCATTCATATCTATGCTTCGTGGGAGAGGGTAGATCTTATTATGCCATAAAATACCGTCATTTGAAGTGTAATGATGTAAGGCAGTTTTTTGAAATATGAAGTTTTTTAGAATGTGTGGTGAATATTTAGGTTTGCGTATCGAGCTTTGGGTTAAGTGAATTGCGTGAGTGAGAAGCAGGCGGAATCCGCTCGATAGAGAATTCGGGCTATCCACAGACCGGATTGAGTAGGAATCTTCGTTCTTTAAGATGTGTGTGTGGGGGGGCGTCAATTTTATTATGCTTTTGTTCCACGGCGTCCCATTCCGATCAAGGGTGTGGCTTTTTCATCTAATGGCCAACGTGAGCGGGGTGCAATGTCAAGAGAGCTTGTTTCTCCTCGTGCGAGTTTTTGTGCACCGGCAAAAGCAATCATTGCAGCATTATCGGTACACAAGGAAAGAGGAGGGGCTATAAATTCAAAACCATGTTGATGGGCAAGTTCTTGTAACGTAGAGCGAATGGCTTGGTTTGCGGCAACGCCACCTGCTACAACCAAAGCAGGAGAACGCTTTCCTTGATCATGAGAGAGAGGATATTGGTGGATAAAGTGTTGTAGGGCTAGGTGAATACGATCATGTATTGTATCGGTCACGGCGGCTTGAAAACTTGCTGCAATGTCAGCAATATCATTTTCTGTAAGAGGAGCTATGGCTGTTGCGGCTTGTCGAACAGCAGTTTTGAGTCCTGAAAAAGAAAAATCTAACCGTTTTTCACCTTTTAAAGGTCGTGGAAGAGGGATGCGATTTTTATCACCAAATAAAGCTGCTTTTTCAAGTGCTGGTCCACCAGGATAAGGAAGACCTAAAAGTTTTGCTGTTTTATCAAAAGCTTCTCCTAAGGCATCATCAATGGTGGTTCCTAAACGTTGGTAGTTGCCTACTCCATGAACAAGGATTGTTTGTGTATGCCCTCCTGAAACTAAAAGTAATAAATAAGGAAAGCTGACGTTGTGCGTTAACACAGCTGTTAAAGCATGTCCCTCTAAGTGATTTACCGCAATAAATGGTTTGCCAGTGGCAAGAGAGAGTGCTTTTGCACTCATGACGCCTACCAACAGTCCTCCTATCAAACCAGGTCCACTGGTGGCTGCGATGCCATCAATATCTTTTAATTTTGTGTTTGCTTCTGTTAGTGCTTGCAGAATTAAATGATCAAGAACTTCAACATGGGCACGAGCTGCAATTTCAGGAACAACACCGCCGTAAGGTGCATGGTGATCAATTTGGCTCCAAACAACATTGGAAAGAATTCGGCTGTTTGATTTATTGTTATATTCAATGACAGCCGCTGCCGTTTCATCACAACTTGTTTCTATTCCCAGCAGACGCATTTTAAACAAAACCTTATATTGAAGCTTCTTTCCTGCGTGCGTACCATGAACAGAAAAAGATGCAAAGTATTTCTCTTAGAATTAAGTTTTCTATGAAAAATATGTGTTTTAGCATTTGCTTTGAATTTCATGATATTGTTGATTAAAAAATAAAGCTGTATTTTGAGTATAAAATGCAAATATGTTTTTAAAAACTTGTCTATTAAAGCCTATAATTGTAAATATTGTTGAGAAAAATAAGATTTGAAAAATTTCTATAAAGTTATACTCTTTATAAAAATAATGTAAATCAAACGAAGATATTTTAGAAAAGCTTCATTTTTAAAACTTTTTTCATTTTATTATTTTATCATTAAAAAGAGTGTGCACAAAAAGTGACAGAGATGGTCGATTCTTCAAAACCAAAAGTTAAACCACATTATACTGGTACGCGCCGTAAGAAACCAGTTATAGAACATGAAGCTGTTTCCCATGATTCAGAGGAAGAAATCTACAATTCTGTAGAATCTCATGCGCGAGAAAAACAGAATATACAAAGTCAGGATAAAAGTACCTCTAGTACAACTTGGCTTTTCTTGTCCCTTTCTGGGATTTTAGGGGGATTCATTGCTTTGGGAATTTTTATGGGGCTTCAGTGGGCTGGTTTTTTTCCTTCTCCTTTTGTGGAAAATTCTACTGGGGGGGAAAAAGCTTTGCAAATTGCTGAAGCCGCAAAAAGTCAAGGTGAAGACACAAAGGAACAATTGAGGTGGGTCCTTCAAGAAATCGATGCGTTAAAAAAAGAGTTTTCTTCTTTTTCATCACAACAGTTTAAAACAACGGAAAACGATGAACTATCGAAAGAAGAAAGCAAAAAATCTTTTGTGATTTTAGAGGAAAAAGTAAAAGCTCTTGAAGCAATTGTACAAACTTTTGTTAGAGAGTCGAAAGAGATAGAGACGGCTTTGTCTGTCGGGCAGAGCAATGCAAATGATCTTGCTGCGTTAAAACAACAGTTAGAAGCACTACAGGAAGAAACTGCTGTTAAAAATATTGAGAAAAGAGAAATAGATACCGCGCTCTTTACAGCGATTAGTTCATTAAAAAATGCTGTAGAGCGTGGTGGATCTTATAATAATGAATTAAAGCTGTTACAGCAATTATCGCCTTCGATTGATGGACTTGATGTGTTGCAAAAAACAGCTACTGTGGGTCTTCCAAGTTCAGCACAACTTTCGGTTGATTTTGCTCATGTTGCCGATGCAATTGTTGGTACGCAAAATATTGTTGCGTCAGATGCTGGTTTTTTTGACCGAATTTTAGCGTGGATAAAAGGGCTCATTGTTTCGCGACCAATTGGAAATGTTAAAGGGACAACGCTGGGAGCTGTTGCGGCACGCATGGAAGTTGCCATTCAAGCTGGTGATTACGAAAAGGCTTTGAGCGAATGGCAATCATTGCCCCAAAGTGCAAAAGATATTTCAATGGATTTTGTTAAGCAGCTTGAAAGACATATTGCTATTCAGCAGTTGTTGCAGCAATTGTTATTGTCTGTGCAACAAGGATCTTTTAAGGCAACAAAGATGTAAATAGGCCCAAGATGATACGTGTTTTTATTTATACTTTTGTTGTTTGTATCCTCGGTTTAGCTTTCGCGTGGGTTGCTAATCACAATGGTATTTTTGTTCTCACATTTTTGCATTTCAGATTTTCTGCTTCATTGCTTACAGTGTTAAGTGTGCTTATTTTATTTTTTGTAACGCTGGTGCTTTTATGGTGGCTATTGTCTTTCTTTTTTTCCATACCGAGTGCTCTTTCCAATTATTTTTATAAACGCCATCAAAAGCGTGGTTATGAAGCTCTTTCAAAGGGGATTCTTGCGACTTTTGCTGGTGATAGTATGGTTGCACAAAAAATGGAAGCACGGGTTGCTAAATATCTTGCAGAAAAACAAGAGCCATTGGTAAAACTCTTACAAGCGCAAACCTTGTCTTTACAAAATAACTCTGTTCGCGCCATCGGCCTTTATGAGGAGATGAGAAAGGAAGATCCGACAAAATTGGCTGGACTTTATGGTTTATTTTGTGAAGCGATGAAGAGTAAAGCTTATGAGGCAGCGCAACAATATGCCGAAGAGGCGCTGATTTTATCGCCAGCACTTTTATGGGCGCATCAGGCGGTGCTTGATCGGTTAAGTGCTGAAGGTAAATGGGATAAGGCACTTACTATTTTTGAAAGAGCGCAAAAAGCTCTTCCGCATTCTGTTCGCGCGACTCCAGAGCGGCAACATATACAGGTTTTATTATTAAGTGGGCAGGCACTTTCTTTGTTTGATACACATCCTGTACAAGCACGTGAAGTCATTTTGAAAGCCCATAAATTGGCACCTGATTTTGTTCCAGTAATAGTTATTGCTGGTGATATTCTTTATAAGTTAAATGAAACGCGTAAAGCAGATAAAATGATTATAGCGGCTTGGCAAAAGAATCCTCATCCTGATTTGGGGACGCTTTATCTTGAAAGAGAAGAAGGAGCCGTTGGGCGATTGAAAAGGGCTAAGACACTTGCTTCTTATAATAAAGATGCATTTGAATCGGCTTTCCTTATTGCTAAAGCAGCTTTGGATGCTGGTGAAACAGCATTAGCAAGAGAGAAGGCACAAAAAGCATTAGAGTATCATCCACGGGAAAGTGTTTATTTATTGCTGGCAGATATTGAAGAGGCACAGGGAAACAATCAAGGTGTTGTGCGTCAATGGCTTTCTTTAGCACTTCGTGCTGAACGTGATCCAGTATGGATGTGTGATGGGTCCATTTTTTCTTCTTGGTCAGCGGTTTCTCCAATCAGTGGACGTTTGGGCTGTTTTGAATGGAAGGCGCCTCCTTGTATGCCTTCTCTCACATTAGAGGCGGACAATATTATGCCGAAAAAGCAACACAAAGAGTATATTATGGAAAAAAGTGATGGTGTTGAAGATAAGAAGCTTGAAAAATTAACACCTATAGACGATTCTTTTTTGCATAATGCGCAGGTGGAGAAACAAGATATAAAAGAACAAGATATAAAAATGTTCAGTCAAACACACTTAAATGTTGATAATCCAGGGGTTAAAACAGAAGAAGAAACATCTTTATCGAGGAAAAAGTTTCGTTTATTTTAAATTGCACCAATGTGATAATACGAGTGTTTTCTCAGAAGAAACAATTAACCTAGAAAAAAACATCGTTAGTCTTGTCCAATAAAATTATTCTCTTATGCTTTAAAAATGAAGTTTTGCTTGGTTGCAGAGGTGATTGGTTAAAAAATGTTTTTAAATCAGAGATGTCTTGATAAAAAACAAAAAAATAACAAACCAAGGATTGCTGTTGTTATTCATCGGCGGTCTACCTATACTGGTCGTTTGGGAAAATTTTTACAACAAAATGGTTTTGTTCTTGATATTTATCGTCCTATTTTTGGACAAAAACTCCCTGATACATTAGAGCATTATGCCGGTGTTGTTATTTTGGGGGGACCGATGAGTGTGAATGACAGCGAAGCCTATATTGGTGAGGAAATTGATTGGATTTCGTTATCACTAAAGGAAAATAAGCCTTTTTTGGGTATTTGTCTTGGAGCACAAATGTTAGCGCGAAATCTAGGGGGGCGCGTTGGTACAAGAAGTGATGGGACTGTTGAAGTCGGCTGGTATCCACTAGAAGCAACTCCTCATGGGAAGGAATTAATGAATTGGCCAGAAATGGTCTATCATTTCCATGATGAAGGTATTTATGATTTACCGAAAGAGGCAATGCTTTTGGCAACAGGGCATACATATCCTACACAAGCTTTTCGTTATGGAAACAATGCATGGGGTTTGCAATTTCATGCTGAGTTTACACGTGCTATGATGCGGCGGTTGGTCGTGCGTTCGGCACATAAATTGACTGAAAAAGGTGCTCAACCTGCTTGTGCACATTTGAAAGGTCGTTTAATTTATGATCAAGCTTTAAGCCAATGGTTTGAAGGTGCATTACGACAGATTTTTTGTGTACCGACCGCATTTGTGTGAGTGTTGGAAACACTATTCATTATCGTTCTTGTTGTGCTGTAAAACAGTATCGTTTAAGGTGGAGATAGAAAACTCATGTAAAACTTTACACACGAGGTATTTTTTGTTAGAGAGTGTAACGGATTTTCTTAAAAAGATCTTGGTGGGTAGACTTATGAGATACTGTACTTTAGAACGATGTATAGGGACTCCTTGAAGTGATCAGTAGATAAAATCCGGTCGATTAAGAAGTTGGATTGTTTATAAACTGACTGTGGTTAAGAATCTTTGTCCTTTTTAGGGTGGGGAGGAAGTTAAGAGATAAAGAAAGTTTTAATGTTGTCTAAATCCTTTCAAATATCGTCATCACAAAAAAGTTTTTCTTTGAGCTATTTAATTTGTGGGCTCGTTTGTCTTGCTCTGATATTTATTTATAGCGCACTCTGGGTTTTTTTTTCACGTAAAATAGAAGACCAAGTTTCTGATATATTTGCAAAAGCGTCTTCCTATAATATGGCGGCGGTATGTGGTAATGTGCGTAAAGATGGTTATCCTTTACGTATCGGTGTTGTTTGCGACAATTTCCAATTTTCTTGGCCTTTACATGGGGTTTCCTTATCGACAGGGCGTTTGACAGCTGGTGCACCAATTTATGCACCTCATTTGGTTGAGTTTAATGTTCATTCTCCTGCATCAATTGTTTTTTCCGGACAAACTTCCATAGTATCGCGTTGGCGCAATTTGGTTATTGAAACAGAACCTTATTGGAAAACGGGTAAAACATTGAAGTTTATAGCTGAAGGGCTTGAAATTTCACCTCTTTCCTCTTCCCTTGAAGATCAAAAGCCCCAAGAAGCATTAGGAGCACAAAGAACAGATAAAAAAACGACACAGGAAAATGTAGAAGATCAAGCATCTTTGCAAAATACGCATGACATGATTACTCAGCCGTTAGAGACAAAAGATACGCCTCAAAAAATAACGGCAGAATTTTTGCGCTTTGATCTGAAACATGAAAAGAATGATTTATTGGGAAATATAACTTTTGACGGTTTTGATGTTTCTCTAATTTTTACATCTTCTTTTGTTGATGTCCCAAAAATTGATGGTAACTTGAAAGTGATTTTAAATGACATCTCTTTTTTGTCTGAAGATGAAGGAAAAAATTGGCAACAGCGACTGTATGGAAAAAGTGGGCTTTTAAAGCAAGGTGAATTGACTTTTCATACAGGTGGTGGGTTACGTATTAGTGGACCTTTTTCTTTTGATGAAGAAGGATATTTGACAGCAGAATTCGAACTTGTCCATATTCAGCCCATGAAGTTTCTTAACACTTTGCAGCGTTTATTTCCCGCGCAGGACAATAATCTTCAAGCGTTATTTTTTATTTTGGGTGCACTGCCTAAAAATGCCGATGGCGCTCCCGTTCTCCCCTTGCTCATTAACAATGGGTGGGTAAAATTAGGTTTTTTAAAACTTGGTCGTCTTGCTCCGCTTTAGGTTTTGTACCAATTCACTTTTTTCAAAGGATTTTTCAAGCGTCTTCAAAGACCTTTCAAGGACTTTTTTCATTTTTACCACCAAATTGCGATTTTTTCAGATTTTCACACTTTTTTCGTAATTTTAGGTATCAAAATCTATTTTGACAAAACACGTATTTAATGGTAAAAAAAATAGCTATAAAAATAAAAAATTACCACCTGCTCCTCACTACGCCTTCCTTTTTAACTTAGTGCAAAATTTTATGTCAAACTACATATAGCAACAGTGTTTGTGGAAAAAGTGACATTTTAAAGTATGCTGAATTGCCTTTTTATACAGGTGGTGTAGCGCCGTGTTAGGAACCTTTTTTCTTTATGTATGGAATTTGAGTATATTGCATGTGTCTGTTTAGGGTAACCTCTGAAATAAATAAAACAGGCTAGCTGGAGGAGAATATGAAGTTCTAAAGGAGAAAATGGACATCCATCTTTACTGTCATTTTTTATTCGATTTTACGCTTTTCAAAAGTAGTTACAGTCACATCTTTTAAAATAATGATTAAGCATATTTTTTGTTTCTTATGTTTTTTAATGAAGCCATATGTTTTCCACGTAAAATAGAATATATTTGTATTGCATATTTACGCATTTGTTAAAAGATATTTCTCAGTACTTCCTATTTCACGATATTGCCTATGAATGGTATAGTGATTGTAGTTTGACAGTAGGTTTTATACTAAGTGGGAAAAGGTGGGATTAGGTAAGAAGATGTGGTAATTTGTTGTTTTTATGGTTATTTTTTACCATTAAATGCGCGTTTTGTAAAAAATAGATTTTGACACCTAAAATTACGAAAATCAGAAAAAAGAGCGTTTTTATCGTAAAAATGAGAGAAGGCTTTGAAAGGTCTTTGAAAAAAATAAATTGGTATAAAACCTGCTGTCAAATTATACAAAACCCGCCGACAAGCTACAGCGATAAAGCCATTAAGCAACACCATCTTTTTGCTTATGGAGTAAGAAGCCGGGGGCGCAACTATTTATATTTGCTTGCTCTCAATCTTGCTACAGCTCTTGGCACTTGAGGAGGTCTATGAGAGGCATTTTTAGTTCTTTCTTTAATGTTTTTTATCTATACAGCTTTCCCATTTGCAAGATGCGAGGGACAATGAGTTTAATTGATTGAATATAAACAGATTTGAAATAAGACAAACTTAGGATATCAGATTCTCCTTCAACATAAAAATGATGAAATTATTATTGTAAATCAATATATTATATTTTTATGTTAAAGGAAATTTGACAGTAAAATTTGAATTTATTTTTGAATGTTCTGTCTAAAAATGAGGGATAGTGCTCTCATTCTTTCTTCTCTTGCTGATTAGTCATGGATGGATAGTATGGGAGCAAAAGCTTAGCTGTTTTGTACTGCTTTTAAGTCTGAAAGTTTATGTTTTTAAATTGAAAAATCAATCCTATGGTCGTTTTGAAATTGTTGCAAACAATTCTATTGTGATAAATAGCGAGATTCTCATTTTAGGTGCTATGTCTAAAATGCAAACTTCCACTCCATCTTGGCTGGTTTGCTGTGCTAGGATAGAACGGGAGATTGAATGGGACGTTGTGTATTTGCTTTAGGTTTCAAAGCCAGTATTTTGAAGTTGAGAAATCAATCCTGCTGCAAAAGTAAAACGAGAAATATTGAGATCATTTTCAATAAGGGCACTAATGCGGTTTGTAATGTTATGAATATGATCTTCTTCTGTTTTTTTCCAAGTATCAAAAGGATCTTTTTTCTTTCCGTAATTTTTGAGGATTTTCATAACGATTTGCCGTAAGCTTTCAGAAACATTTTCTTTGGCTTGGTTTAAAGCCATACTATCATAATAATCTACTACAGGAATTATACGACTTGCTTCGTTAATTCGGTTTATACGAATGATTTGCGCAAGTGAAAAATAGATTTCTGCGGTTTTAATAAGATCACTGTTGCTTTTTTTTGCAATTAAAGAAATATCACAAATTGTTGAAGCAGCTTCCAAGAGAGCTAATTGTTTCGCTAATGCTTTTGATGCTCCTTCTTCGCTATAGTGTAGTGCTTTTTCTTCAATCTTTTGCTTAATGTCGTTGTCATGAGAATGCATAAGCTCTTTTTCAATAACGCTACGGGCTTGCTTTATTGTTTTTACAATTTCTGCTAATGGACGTGAGAGATCTATGTTGTGCAAACCCCAATTGGTTGTTTCAAAGAGCATTGGGGTCATTGCTGCGTAGAATTTGTTTTGGACAAGACCGGGTATTTTATTATCAAGCTTATCAATTTGCTCAGACAATTGAGGAATTTCAAAACCATCGCGGATGGCAATGAAAACGCGAATAATATTTTCAGCCTTTTGTTCTGTTGCATCGTGTAGTCTATTAACGAAAGTAGGGCCTCCACGATTTACAATATCGTTGGCAATCAGCGTTGCGATAATATTACGGCGCAATTGATGATTAATGACTTCCTTCTTAAAATTTTCTTGAATTTGGGTTGGAAAATAGTTCAGCAAGGTTGTATTGAAATAGTGATCATCAACAATGGAGCTATTAGCAATTTCTTCTTTTAAGGTCAATTTAGCATATGCAAAAATAACGGCGAGTTCTGGACGGAGAAGACCTTTGCCTTGGGTTGTTCTTTGTCGTAAAATTTGTTCATCAGGGAGTATTTCAACTCTGCGATCTAGAAGCTTTTTTTGTTCCAAATCGTGCATAAAGCGTATTTGATAAGGCAAATCAGTAGCGCTTTGGTTTTCCGCCAAAGAAAGAGCAAGGGGTTGTAGATAATTGTTGCGTAAGACGAGTTGCTCGACTTGAGGCGTCATTTTCTTTAAGAGTTTATTGCGTTCTTCGTGGGTTAACGTTTTGGCACGTAGTGCTGATGCAAGAACAATTTTGAGATTGACCTCAATATCAGAACAATTTACACCAGCAGAATTGTCAATGGCATCCGTATTACATCGACCACCATGTGAGACATATTCAATCCGTCCACGTTGTGTAACACCAAGATTAGCCCCTTCGCCAATAATTTTTGCACGCACTTGCTCTCCGGTAATGCGTATTGCATCATTTGCACGATCACCTACTTGGGCATCATTTTCTGTTGCAGCACGGATATAAGTACCAATGCCGCCGAACCATAAAAGATCAACAGGGGCTTTGAGAAGAGCAGAGATAATTTCAAAGGGTGTTCCTGTTTGTTTTTCAAAACCAATAGCTTGTGCTGCTTCAGGTGAGAGAGTAATCGTTTTTTCTTTTCGTGAGAAGATACCACCGCCCTTTGATAATTTGCTTTGATCGTAATCTTGCCAGCTGGAGCGAGGAAGTTTAAAAAGGCGCATACGCTCTGCATAGCTTTCGTCTATGTTTGGATCTGGATCAATAAAGATATCGCGGTGATCAAAAGCGGCAATCAATTTTGTTTGTTTGGAAAGCAGCATTCCATTGCCAAAAACATCACCAGACATATCGCCAACACCGACACAGGTGAAGGGCGTTGTTTGAATATCGTGATTAAATAATTCTCTAAAATGTCTCTTGACGGCTTCCCATGCACCTTTAGCTGTAATACCAATGGCTTTGTGGTCGTAACCTGCTGAGCCTCCAGAGGCAAAAGCATCATCGAGCCAAAAGTGATTTGCTTGGCTGATAGCGTTGGCTGTGTCAGAAAAGGTTGCTGTCCCTTTGTCTGCTGCGACAACAAAATAAGGATCAGAGTCATCGTGACAGATGACATTGTGGGGAGAACTTATTTTGCCATTAATCAGATTGTCTGTGATGGAAAGCAAAGCCGTGATAAAGTCTGTATAAGCTTGTCGTGCTGCTTCTATGATGACAGCACGATCATTTGTTTGGGGAAGCCGATGGGGATAGAATCCACCTTTTGCACCCGCAGGAACAATAACCGCATTTTTAACTTGTTGGGCTTTGACTAAGCTGAGGACTTCGGTGCGATAATCTAATGCGCGGTCAGACCAACGAATTCCGCCACGAGCGATAGGTCCAAAACGCAAATGGACTCCTTCAACTTCTGGTCCATAAACAAAAATTTCTCGGTAAGGGCGTGGTTCAGGCAAACCCTCAATTTGGCGCGGATTTAATTTAGTGGCTAAAATACGCCGTGGACTTCCATCGTCAAGAGGCGTAAAGGCATTTGTTCGTAAACTCGCATCGATAAGGTTGAAATAACGGCGTAAGATCAGATCATCATCTAAACCAGATACTTTCTGTAATTTTTCTCCAATACGCTTTTGAATAATCTGTTGGCTTTTTTCCCGTTCTTTTTCTGTATGGCTTTGATGAAATTTTAAATGAAATAAAGCATAGAGATCTTGGGTAATGTCAGGATAAGCATTTAAAGTTTGGGCAACGCGATCTTGCGAATAAGGAATACCAGCTTGCTGGAGATAGCGCCCATAATGGCGCAAAATAACAATTTCATACCAATCAAGTTCAGCTGTTTGGGTGAGAGCATTAAAGGCGTCATTATCAGCATTTTGTGCCCAAATGGCCTCAAAGGTTTCGGCGTGTTTTTGACCATTTTTTTCAAAATCGATACAGAGCTGGAAAGTGCTTTCTAGCTGCATATCATGAAGATACACAGAGTGCCCATAGCCATCTGGTAATTCAAGGGTTTGTTCAGCAATAACGCGAAACCCCATATTTTCAAGGAGTGGTACACGTTTGGAAAGGGCAAGAACTTCATGGCGGTGAAAAAGCCGAAGAGAAATGGTACGTTTTTCTTTGTTTTGTGCGTGATAAAAGTTCACGAAAAGGGGTTTCTTATCATGAAGATTTAAAATATGTCCGGCATCGTTAATAGCGTTTTCAGCTGAAAATAAATCACGATAGCTGTTGGGAAATTCACTGGCTAGACGTGTTTGTTGCTCTGTTGTTTTCTGGGCAAGAGCGATGGCTTGAACGCTGTCTTCCCAACTTTGGGCAATCGAACGTACATGTTGTTCAAGTGTAGAGCGCTCGTGAAGGGGAACAGTTTTGTTTCCTTTGCGATGGATAATATAATAGACACGTATTAGAGTGCTTTCCAAAAATAGCGGATAAGATTCAAAAAAGTCGCCTTTATAGAGCTCGACAAAATGTTCGCCAACTTTTTCACGTAGGCTGCCACTATATTGGTCACGCGGTACGTAGACAAGGATAGAAACAAAGCGCCCAAAAGAATCAGTGTGGGCAAGAACCCGTAAACGTGGGCGCTCATCTAATTGTAGAATAAGTTTAGTATTTTCTGTCAATGTATCAACATCAGAGCGAAACATCTCATCTCTTGGATAGGTTTCTAAAGCACTGATGAGTGCTTTTCCTGAATAATCGGCGTGATTGTGTCCAAGACGTTGAATAATAGCTTGAGCTTTTTCTTTTAAAAAAGGAATTTGTAAAATAGAACGTGTATAAGCTGAGGAGGTAAAAAGCCCTACAATGCGTAATTCTCCACAGAGTTGGTTTTCTTTATCAAAGATTTTAAGGCCAATATAATCGAGCCAAACAGAACGGTGAATTTTGGAGCGGCTATTAGCTTTTGTCACGATAAACAGATTATCACTTTCCATGAAGGATAAAACTTCTTGAGGAGGTTCTTTCATACTTTCATTGTCAACAATATGAATAGAAGCATCCGTGAGTATACCAAGTTCAATATTACTCGCTGTAAAGGATTTTAGGGGTTTTTGGTCTTTGATGAAGTTGTAGGTGCGCATACCAAGGAAAATGAAATTATTGTCCATTAGCCAGTGAAGAAATTCAATAGCTTTTTCGCCTTCTTGTTTGTAGTGCGGGGGAAGACTTGTTTGGTAGGCATGAATATGCTTTTTAACTTCTTCAAGCATAGGTTTCCAGTCTTGTACAGCAGCATTAACCTGTTCAAGAACTAAGGTGAGTTCATTTTCCAGTTTTTGTATTTGCTGTTTGTTTAATGACTCGATGTGAATTTGCATCAGACTGATGCGTTGTCCAGAAGCACAATCAAGAATAGGGTGTGCAATCAAATAGATATGGTTTTTATGTTGATTGAAAACATTTAAAATAGAATCGAGAAGGAAGGGTTTGTTATCATTGACAAGCGTGATAGCGGTTATAGGCTTGTTATTACGGGTCAAATTTTGTTCAAAGTAGATAGTATTTTTTCCCGTTTGATGGAGATTAAAAGCTTTTACTGCGACGGCTGCGGCTTTTTGAAGTTCTTTATTTTCGTAATAAACAATATCTTCTTCATCGGTTTGAGCAAAAAGGATTTGTTCTATTTTATCTTGGGTGTTTTTTGTTTCTGTTTTTTTTTGTTGTAACACACTCACTCTCCCTCTTTGCTCTTAGAGGCCTTTTCTTCTTTTCTTAAAGGCAGGCTATTATATTTTTTATACTGTAACACTTTCTTCCTAAAGAAAATAGTTCTTTATTTGGAAAGAATGATTTTGTTTTTGCTATTTTTAGCAATAGTTTGTACTTTAAAGAAATATTTTGCGTCAAGGAAAGGGCATTTTTAGTATTTTTGTATATTAATAGTTTGTTTTTTAAAATATACAAAATGAAAGTAAAAAAAGAAGCAGAAGTAAGAAGTAAAGAGAGAATGGCGCGCTTACCAGAAAGACTTTTAAGTGGTTACCAAAATTTTATAAACAATCATTTTTCATATAAAATAGCACATTATCAGCAATTGGCGATTGAAGGGCAAAAACCTGAAGTTTTGGTTATTGCTTGTTGTGATTCGCGTGCAGTACCAGAAATGATTTTTGATGCTAAGCCAGGGGAAATTTTCACCTTGCGCAATGTGGCGAATGTGGTTCCTCCTTTTTCTCCTGATGACCAATATCATGCAACATCAGCAGCTCTTGAATATGCTGTGCAATTGCTTGAGGTGAAACACATTGTTGTTTTTGGTCATGCCCATTGTGGAGGCGTTCGTACTGCTCTTAAGGAGACATGTAAATCTTTATCGTCAAATGATTTTATTGGTCAGTGGATAAGTCTTTTAGCACCAGCAGCAGAAATTGTTTTGAATAATAAGTCGCTTTCTTGTCCAGAAAAACAGACGGCATTAGAGCAGCTTTCTATTCGTCATTCGTTGAAAAATTTAGAGACGTTTCCGTGGATAAAGCTTCGCAAAGATCAAGGTTTTTTGACATTGCATGGGGTTTGGTTTGATATCTCTAGCGGAAAATTATGGAGTATGGAACAGGAAACAGGTTGTTTTATGCGTGTTGAAGTTGATAGTTTTGAAGTATAGTATTTGCTGTTTTTATTTCTTCGTATAAAAAGACATTTTATGATAAAACTTGACAAAGATGGGGTTTTATTGTTTGAAGGAGCAAGCTTTCAGTGACAAAATTAACTTGGAGCCACCGACTGAGACCCCAGTTTAAGGGTATAAAGAGATCTCAGAGGTCAACATTCGACGGCGCGATGCGTTCTCGGATGCTATTTTGGTTTGTTTGTGATGCAACAATGAGGTAAATGATGTTTGAATCCTTGCAAGAGCGACTTGGTTCTATCCTGTCTCATTTGACGGGACGTGGTGCTTTGTCGGATCAGGATGTTGCAGAGGCGCTGCGTGAAATTCGTCGCGCTTTATTGGAAGCTGATGTTGCTCTTGATGTTGTACGCTCTTTTACCGATAGAGTTCGGGAAAAAGCTGTTGGAGCCGAAATCGTTAAATCAATTAAACCAGGCCAAATGGTGGTTAAAATTGTTCATGATGAATTGGTTCATATCCTTGGAAATGAAAGCGTTCTGAGTGATTTAAATGCACCAGCTCCAGTTGTGATCATGATGATTGGTTTGCAAGGTTCCGGAAAAACAACCACAACAGCAAAGCTTGCGAAACGTTTCACTGATAAGCATAATAAAAAAGTTCTCATGGCGTCATTAGATACACGTCGTCCCGCTGCACAGGAGCAATTGCGCCAATTGGGAGAACAGGCAAAACTTGCAAACTTGCCTATTATTGCGGGACAGCTGCCCGTTGATATTGCATCACGTGCCGTGCAGGCTGCTAAATTGGGTGGTTATGACGTACTTCTTCTTGACACAGCAGGACGTAATCATATTGATGAAGCTTTGATGCTTGAATTGACTGAAATTAAAGCTTGTTCTCTTCCTCATGAGATTATGTTGGTGGCTGATAGTTTGACGGGGCAAGATGCTGTTCATCTTGCTCGTTCTTTTGATGAACGTGTAGGGATTACAGGGATTATTTTAACACGGATGGATAGCGATGGGCGTGGTGGCGCTGCTCTTTCTATGCGTGCTGTTACAGGGAAACCAATTAAAGCAATTGGAACTGGTGAAAAAATAGATGCTTTAGAAGAATTTCATCCTAGTCGTATTGCTGATCGTATTCTCGGAATGGGAGATATTGTTTCTTTGGTTGAAAAAGCTGCTGAAACAATGGATCATGAGAAAGCTGCTGCTTTTGCAAAAAAAATGCAAGCCGGAAAATTTGATCTGAATGATCTCGCAGAACAGTTGCAGAAAATGAAAAAACTGGGTGGAATGGGTGGTATTATGGGCATGTTGCCAGGAATGGGGAAGGTCAAAGAGCAGATTGCGGCTGCGGGGCTTGATGATCGTTTGTTTGATTGTCAATTGGCCATTATTTCATCTATGACACCGCAAGAGCGGGCAAATCCAGAGCTTTTAAAACATAGCCGCAAACAACGAATTGCTAAGGGATCTGGTACAACGGCAGCTGATATTAATAAACTTTTGAAGATGTATCGCCAAATGGCTGATATGATGAAAGCCATGGGTGGTAAAGGAAAAAGTGGTTTGATGGGAAAAATGTTGGGAGGACTTGGTTCCAAAATGGGTTTTGGTGGTATGGGAAATTTGGGTGGAAATTCTCCAGCTATGCCTGATTTGTCGGGATTGGATCCAAAGCAATTCTCAACGCTTCAAAAGCAAATTGAAAATGGTAATGGAGGGAAGCTCTTGCCCGGACTCCCCAAGCGTGGACCTACATTTCCTGGTCTTTCCAATGGCATTGCCGATAGGGAAAAATTTCCTCAGCATCCTAAGAAAAAATAAGATGTAAAGAGGGAAAGGAATATGATGCAGGAAACAGTATTAAACGAATTGGCACATTTACGAGCATCTATTGATAATTTTGATGCAACTTTGATTCATATCTTAGCAGAGCGTTTTCGTTGTACGAAAGCTGTTGGGCGCTTAAAAGCGCGTTATGATTTGCCTAAAGTAGATCCTCTGCGTGAGCAATATCAGGTAGCGCGTTTGCGGCAATTGGCTATGGATAGTCATCTTGATCCTGATTTTGCTGAAAGATTTTTAAAATTTATTATTAAAGAAGTTGTGCGTCATCATGAAGTTATTGCTGAAGAACAAAAAACAAAAAAGTCAATTTAAACGAAAGTCAGAGCTGACAATAGGAGATAAAATATGGCATTGAAAATTCGTTTGTCCCGTGGAGGTTCAAAAAAACGTCCTTACTATCATATCGTCGTTGCAGATGTTCGTAGTCCGCGCGATGGGCGGTTTCTTGAACGTGTTGGTGCATGGGATCCAATGTTGCCTAAAGATGGACCGAGGGTAAAACTTAATGAAGAACGTATCCAATATTGGCTTGGGCAAGGGGCTCAACCAACAGATCGCGTTTTACGGTTTTTAGATGCAGCTGGCTTGAAAAAGCGTCCAACCCGTAATAATCCACATAAAGGTGAACCGGGTAAAAAAGCACAAGAACGTATAGCAGCAGCAAAGCAAGCGGCAGAAGAAGCAGCGGCAGCAGCTGAAGCAGATTCTGCTTCAGCATAAGAAGCATGATTGTTTAATCAATGTGTTTTTAAAAGCTTTAGAAAAATAAATATTATCCGTTTCTGTCTATCAAAAACGAATTTTCTTTAAAAGCTGCTTGTTTAAACAGCGCTGGTTTTTTTTAAATCAATGGTTTTAAAAATCAATGGCGCGGCCTTTAATTTCCCAATCTCCATAGCGGGAAGGGTCTTTGCCGCCGCGTCCGCCGTTTTCTAAAGGTTGTTCTTTTTTTTCTGCGCTTTTTCGCCTTTCTTCAGCTTCTTTAAGGGCGCGTTGTGCTGCGGGAGAAAGAGATTGCTGTTTAACGACGGTTGTATTTTTTTTGCTTGTTTTCTCTTCTTTTTTATTCATTTTACACCTATTCCATTGAAGAAGCAGAAAGAAAACACCATCATATAGTATTGATTGACTTTTATCATGGAGTTTTTTGAGTAATGAATATAATGCGTACAGCCATGCTTTTGGCTTTTTTAACGGCTCTCTTTATGGGGGTTGGTTATCTTGTTGGAGGGGGCAATGGCATGGTTATTGCTCTTTTGATGGCAAGTGGTTTAAACTTTTTTTCTTATTGGAATTCAGATAAAATCGTTTTACGCATGTACGGGGCGCGTGAAGTTGATCAGCATTCAGCACCGGTTTACTATAAGATTGTAAGCGATTTAGCACAAAGAGCTTCTCTTCCTCAACCAAAAGTTTATGTGATTGAGAGCGCACAGCCGAATGCTTTTGCGACGGGACGTAATCCGCAAAATGCCGCTGTTGCTGCAAGTCGCGGCTTGTTAGAGCGGTTGAGTTCAGAGGAAATTGCCGGCGTTATGGCACACGAGCTCGCACACATTGAGCATCGTGATACCTTAACCATGACTCTAACCGCAACGATTGCAGGAGCAATTTCAATGCTTGGTAATTTTGCTTTCTTTATGGGAGGACAGCGCAGCTCTTCAGAAGATTCTCATGGCGCTGGAGCAATTGGAGGATTTATTGCATTGCTCGTGGCACCTTTTGCGGCGATGCTGGTGCAAATGGCGATTAGTCGTACGCGGGAATATGCTGCGGATCGGAGAGGGGCTGAAATATGTGGTAATCCTTTATGGTTGGCTTCGGCATTGCGTAAGATTGCTGATGGGGGACATGGGGTGTATAATGAAGAAGCAGAGCATAATCCGGCAACCGCGCATCTGTTTATTATTAATCCTTTGAGCGGTGAGGGAGCAGATAGTCTTTTTTCTACACATCCAGCAACTGCAAATCGTATTGCTGCTCTTTATCAGCAAGCAGAAGAGATGAAAGGGGCTCTTGTTAAAAGTGTGGGATGGAATAAAGAAGACAGTATACATGAAAAAAGCAGGGGGATGAACTATGGAGATTTTCATAGTGGCCAGGCTCATGCATTAGGTGAGCAAGAAAACAGTCCTTTTCAACGTGTTACAAAACGTCCTTCTTGGCTTCGTTATGAAAATTCAAAAAGATCTCGTTTATAAAGTTATTGAGGGAGTTTTTAAGGAAACAGTGATATAAAGGTGGTGTTTTGAAACACAAAAAAGCGGGGCATGTGTCTGAAAAAAATGTTCCAGGATTAGCTGTTCGACAGGTATGTGTGCGTCTTTTAGGGGCGGTCGTTGATAAGCACACGCCTTTGTCTGGTTTGACGGATAATGAACACGGACATCCACAGTATTTAAGACTTTCACAACGAGATCGTTTGTTGTGCCGGGCTATTTTAACAGCTTCATTGCGTCATCGAGGGCAGATTACGGCAGCTCTCTCACGCCTTTTGGCGCGTCCTTTACCTTCACAAGCATTTTCACTCCAGCATCTTTTGCATATCAGTGTTGCACAAATTCTTTATCTTGATATTCCTGATCATGCTGCTATTGATTTAGCAGTGCGTGTGGCGAAACTTGACCCTCGAATGCGTCGTTTTTCAGGGGTGGTGAATGCTCTTTTGCGCAATATTGCACGTGAAGCGATGTCTTTACGCCAACAAGTTCCTACCATTGAAGGTGTGCCAGCGTGGTTCGGACAGCTTTTAATGTCAGCCTATGGAACAGAAAAGGCACTTCAGATTATAGCAATTCAAAGTGTGGAACCCCCTTTCGATTTGACAGTGAAATCTGACAGTGTTGGATGGGCTAAAAGGCTTGGCGGTGTGGTGTTGCCCAATGGTTCTGTTCGATTGAATCGTCTGGAGTGTTCTGTTTCTGATTTAGAAGGCTATAGTGAAGGAACTTGGTGGGTTCAAGATTTCGCTGCAGCGTTGCCTGCTTGTTTACTAGGAGAACTTCGGGGTAAACGAGTTGTTGACCTTTGTGCGAGCCCTGGGGGAAAAACAGCACAATTGGCTTTGCAAGGGGCGCAGGTGACAGCAATTGAGCTTTCTGCTAACCGCGTGAAGCGTTTAAAAGAAAATATGGAACGGCTTCATTTTTCAGTTAACATTTGGCAGGGCGATGTGAGAAATTTCCATCCCACACAGCTTTTTGATGCGGTTCTTCTTGACGCTCCTTGTTCTTCTACAGGAACGATCCGTCGTCATCCAGATGTTTTATGGACTAAATCGAGGGATGATATCGTCAAGTTAGCGGCGTTACAACATGATTTGCTTGTCGCAGCCATTGCTTTGGTAAAGGTGGGGGGGCGGATTGTTTTTTCTAATTGTTCATTGGCAAGAGAAGAAGGTGAAGATCTTATTGAGAAAATTTTATCGACATGCAATGACATTGTTTTAGAACCTATTTATCCAGAAGAAATGGGAGCACTGGCACATTTGCTTTGTGGAGGGATGTTACGTACAACGCCTGCGGATTTTTGTCATAAAAATTTTGATGCTGAGAACACCGCATTTTTAGGAATGGATGGTTTTTTCGCTGCACGCTTACGAAAAATTGCTTAATTAACGCTTCATTTACAAAAATGGTCGAAATTGTATTTGATTCAGCATAAATGGAGATGAAATTTTGGCGGTTGCGGTAAAAGCTCCTCAGGTAAAAGTGGCAACATGTATTGATACGATACAGAATGTTATGCGGCGTTTATGGGTTGGACCATTGTTTCGTTGGCGGTTTTCAGGGTTTCGTCCTCATAAAATTTTAGCGCATCCCATGGATTTGCATGTAGCTGACCCTATGATGGCGCATGAGTTTTATCATGGTCGTTTTGCTTTTGCTGGTCACATTGTTCATTCTGGTGCTGTTTCGCCGTTTTCATTGGTTCCACCAACGCTAGAATGGGAAGCGGCTCTACATGATTTTCATTGGTTACGCCATATGGAGGCAGCAGGAAGTGATTTAGCTTCTGCACACGCACGCTCTCTTTTAGAAGATTGGTTTGACCATGTTGGCAAGAAGGTAAAAGGCCTTGCTTGGAGTGGTCCTGTTGTGGCACGGCGCTTGATTTCGTGGATTTGTCATTCGAAAATGTTGTTAGAAGGAGCAAGTGAGCGGTTTGAAAAACGCTTTTTACGTGCGCTTGGTTTGCAATTTCGTTATTTGCGCGTAACAATTTGTAGTATGGAGCACAATGATCAACGTTTACAAGCAGCAGTGGCTTTGACGTTCGCATCTCTTGCTTTGCCTGTTTCTGCGGCAGTGAAAAAAAAGGTACAAACCACACTTATAGAGGAGCTTTCACGTCAAATCCTTGTTGATGGTGGGCATATTTCCCGTAGTCCTGTTATTTTGCTGAATTTGTTATCGGATTTATTGTCGTTACGGCATCTTTTTATGTGTAGCAATGAAACGGCACCACGTATTTTGATTGATTCTGTTGAGCGTATGCTGCCAGCTTTACGATTCTTTATTCATGAGGATCAAACATTGGCGCATTTTAATGGGGTTGGTCCTCTTGTGTCGGAACGGTTATCGACACTTTTGGAGCTTGATGAAACAGGAGGGCACCCTTTTAGTTGTGCTCGTTATTCAGGATTTCAGCGCTTAAAAGCCAATCAAACAACAGTGCTTGCAGATACAGGAAAGTTTCCACCCCGCTCTGTAGCACAGCAGGCTTGTTCGGGGTGTTTGTCTTTTGAAATGTCTTCACAAGGGCACCGTTTTATTATCAATACTGGTGTTAATCCTGATGGGCGCGAAGACTGTCGACATTTAGGGCGTGTTACTGCAGCACATTCAACAGCTACGCTTAATGATTGTTCAGTGGGTGCTTTTTATCAGAAAAAGAAAAATGGCGCACCATTTTTGTTTGATGGACCAACAGATGTTCAAGTGCGCCGTATAGAGGATGCAGAGAAGACGGGTTTTATTGCGAGTCATAATGGTTATGTACGCCCCTTTAATTTTATTCATGAGCGTGGTCTTATTTTGGCGACAAATGGAGATATGATCGAAGGTTTTGATCGCTTTTTTATGCCAAAGAAAGGGGGAAAGAGACACAAGAGTGTGCAAAATGAACAAGATCATGTTGCTGTTCGGTTTCATCTTCATCCACAAGTTGAAGTTAACTATGATGGCAAACGTGTGTGTTTAGCTGTAAAGAACGAGAATGTGAAGAGCGAACAAGTATGGTATTTTATATCGCCTGATGCAGATATTTGTCTTGAAGATTCAATTGATTTTGCAGAATTAACAGGTCCACAACGGACACAACAGATTGTTTTATATTTTCGCCCTGCATTTCAGGAAAAAGTTCGTTGGCGTTTTATCCGCAAAGCGTTTGATAAAAAATTAGAACATTGTTCCAACCCATGATATATTGCGTTTTATCTTGCGTGTCGCAAAACATCATCGTTTATTGTGGTAATATTCTCAAAATTTGAAGGTCATATAAATTTTATACATGAAGCATTTTGTTAGAGTATAGGTTGGATGTTTTAGGCAGGTTGGCTCATAGAATCTCATGAGGTGATGCTAAGAGGAATTGGCTCCAGAAAAAAAGTTTTTTGACAGGCCATTGTTGACAGATGAGTGCTGGTTAAGGATCTTCATCTTTTAAAGATGCGAAGAGAAAATTAAGCTATTGCTTATATTCGAAAGTTCTTAAGTATGCTGTTGGGATCAATATTTATTTCTGAGGGAGTTGCATTAATAGGGGTACGCTTCTCATGAAAAACAGAGCACTCTTGTATTGCATATTCATAGGCTTATTTTAAAGAAAAATTTCTTAACGCTTCCAAGTCTATTTCGCGACGATGCCCGTGATGGGAATAATGGTAAATCTATTAAGCACCCCCAAATCTTTACGCTTATGAAGGAGCAAGCTGGCACCATCACGCTATTTATCAGCGCCCAATATTTGCAACAGCTCTTGCTATTCGAAATGGTTCATAAGAGGCATTTTTTTAGCTCTTTCTTAATAGCTCGTTTCACACGAAAACTTCGTTTTGATGTGAAGCAAATGATTATTGATTTAAGCGGAAAACAACCAATACCCTTTATCGACTGAAAGTTACCCATCATAAAAACATTGAGAATTCAAGAAGGAATACATAGCAGTAGCCACGGAAAAAATTAAATATACCTTTTGCTTTTTATTATTATACTAAAATGAAGTTATAATAATCAGCCACAAAACAGCTCATTTTCCCATACCAAAGTATTCTCTCAAATATTCTTCAAACAACTTTTAGGAAGATTTACGCGAATAGCGCCGCGCAACTGAATCAATATTCCCTCGACAAATGCCAAGATCATTGAGTTCATATACTGAAAGACGACTCAATGCATTAACGGTTCGACGATAACGGCGCCAATTACTATAAGAACGTAGAATATTCATATCTGTACTCAAATTTTATTACACTCTCTAATTTAAGAATAGAGCATATTACTAAAAAGAGTTGTGTTATAATCTCATAACAGGTATGCATATACATACAAAAAAACCCCCTTTTAACATTTCTTTCATGTAAAAAGGTAACCATTAAACTTATAACAATGGTATTTTATCCTTAAACAAGGGCTAAATTATGTGCATTTTCTGCAGTGATAAACTTCTTCATCACATGTAGATTCTTTGGATTGAATAACTGCTTCCATTTCAACAGTTATCAATAGCCGTATGATAATTATAAAATTCCTTGAAACATTTGTCTCATATGAAAAGACAATCAGCAAAATTATTAATGTCGGAAGTGTCGTGTTCCTGTAAAAACCATTGCTAAACCCTGCGCATCAGCAGCAGTGATAACTTCTTCATCACGCATGGAGCCTCCTGGTTGAATGACTGCTGTTGCCCCTGCTTCAGCTACTGCTAATAAACCATCTGCAAAAGGAAAAAATGCATCTGATGCAACAACTGATCCTTTTGTGAGAGTTTCTGTTAAACCCGCTCTTTGTGCACTTTCTGCTGCCTTACTTGCAGCAATTTTTGCTGAATCGATGCGACTCATTTGTCCGGCTCCAATTCCAACTGTTGCGCTATTTTTCGCGTACACAATAGCATTTGATTTAACGTGTTTTGCTACACGAAAAGCAAATTGAAGATCACGCATTTCATCTTGAGTTGGTGCTCGCTTTGTCACTACTTGTAATTTAAGATCATCAACCACCACATTATCACGTGATTGCACTAAAATGCCTCCTGCAAGTGTTTTCGCAAGAAGTCCTCCACAGCGTGGATTAGGAACTCCACCCGTAATGAGCAAACGAAGATTTTTTTTCTTGGCAATAATTTCACGTGCCGCCATTGTGGCATCAGGAGCAATAATCACTTCTGTGAAAATTTTAATAATCTCTTCAGCACATTCCTCATCAAGGGTTTGATTTAGAGCAACAATTCCACCAAATGCCGATACATTATCACACATAAGAGCTTTCAAATAAGCTTCTTTCAAATTTTTTCCTTCTGCAACACCACAAGGATTGGCATGTTTAATAAGAGCGACAGCAGCGGTTTTTTGCGGATCAAATTCTGCCACAAGCTCAAAGGCTGCATCTGTATCATTCAGATTGTTATAAGAAAGCGCTTTGCCTTGTAAAAGTTTTGCTGTTGCAATACCAAAACGTTTTTCATTATTGCGATAAAATGCCGCCTGTTGATGTGGATTTTCTCCATAGCGCATAACACTTTCAAGATGACCAGAAAAACTCTGCCATGATGGTGTTTCAATTTTTAAATCCTGTGCAAACCACGACGCTATTGCCGTGTCATAAGCTGCGGTGTGTGCATAAGCACGCATTGCTAACTGATGACGCATGGATAAGCTTAAACATCCATTATGCTGCTTTAATTCAGCTAGAATCAAATCATAGTCGTTTATCGCTGTGACAACACCGGTATAAGCATAATTTTTTGCTGCGGCGCGAATCATTGCTGGTCCACCGATATCAATATTTTCAAGAATCGTTTGATTATCAGCTCTCGATTGGAGAGTCTCTTCAAAAGGATAAAGATTCACTACTAAAAGATCAATTCCATGAATATTGTTCTTTTCCATAGCTTCCCTATGGCTAGGATCTTCTCTTACCCCTAACAAAGCACCATGAATCAAAGGATGGAGTGTTTTTACACGCCCATCCATTATCTCAGGAAATCCGGTAATTTCAGCAACATCTTTTACGGGTAAACCAGCAGCTATGAGGGTTTTGGCTGTTCCTCCTGTTGAAAGCAATTCAACATTGTAAGTAGCATGAAGGGCTTGTGCAAAAGCAACCACACCCGTTTTATCAGACACAGAAAAGAGAACACGACGTACCCGATGAAGATCAGGTATGGGAAAATTTTTGGCAACAACACCCATAACAGAAGCCTTAAAAATGAAAGAGTTAAAATTCTAGCAAAACAAGCTTATACGTTTATAGCATAAGCCTTTAGCAAAATACACTGAAAGGATAAACTGTCTTTTTAGAATATAGGATGATTCACCTTTTTCTATTATCCTGTAAAAACACTCTCAATTGAGGGGTGGTGATAGGTATAAAGGTCTCATTGAGACATTAAATGTTTTTTTTGTTGCTTATAACTTAACATCTCATCTTCATAGCAGTTTTAAAACAAAAAATGCATTCGTATGTTCTCTGCTATATTAGCTTTTATAATAGATGAAGGCGAAAATATTGCGTATATCAATTGGAGTAATCTCTGAAATGGGAAACAACCTAATGAAGCAAAAATATAAAATTATAAAGGCAAAAATGAGTACCTATCTTTCCTATCATTTTTAAATTTGACTTTATGTTTTTCAAAAGCGTTTATGACAATGTTGTTTAAGAGTGAATTTTTTATAAGAATGGAGATAATGCATTGATTCACATTTTTGGGCGTTACATTTTTAATGAATCACCCTTATTTTATGATGGTTTTTTGAAGAATGTCGCGTAAATCCTTTGTGAATGGTATAAAAGATCTATGATCTTTACTTAACAAAGGTGTAGGTTGGTGCTTTTATTCTCTTTATCAGTTTTCAAGATTTTAAAAATTTTTGTCACTTGAGATGGAAAAGGTCTTTATTTAGTTTTTTTGCCGTCGCAGAAAAAGAAAAGCTCCTAACACACCAGCAGCTAAAATAAACCACGTAATTGCATAAACAAGATGATTATTTCGAAAATGGATAATTGTAAGACCAACGACGGGAAGGTTTGCTTGTGGAGATGTTTTTTTAGCATCAATGAAATAAGGGGCAACAGTGGATAGACCAAGTTTTTGGGCCATAGCGGGGAGATCGCGCGTATACCATAAATTTTTGTCAGGATTATTTTTACGCGGGAAAAATCCATTTTTTTCACTCATGCGTAATAAACCTATAATCGTTGTTTGTTCTGTGTCCGTGGTAGAATTTTGTTGAGATGAGGCATTTGTATGCGATTGCTCTGAGTTTTGAAAATTGTTACGTTCATCCATGGGAATAAAGCCACGATTGATAAAGATCAGTGTATTATCAGCAGTTTGTAAAGGAGTCAAAACCCAATAGCCTGTAGTATCTTGAGCAGCAGCAGTGACTAAAATATTTTTATCTGTTAAAAATTTTCCTGTGATAACAACAGGTTGATATTCATATTTTTCAAAAGTAACATCTGCCCATTGATTTTTTGGGGGGGCTTTTATGGGGGGCAAATGAATGCGCTGATTGGCACTTGTGATGAGATTTGTTTTCCAGTTTAACCGTTGTACTTGCCATATACCTAATGCGCTGAAGAGAAGAAAAAAACAAATACATAAAGTTCCAAACAAAAGAGAAGAAAAACAGCAAGAATTTCCCTGAAGCTTTGTCATGGGGGGCTCTTTTTTGCTCATGATTTATACTTCCTTTCGGGACAATAGGTTTTTATTCTAACATGGTATGTATTTAAAAAAAACATTTTGTATGCTTTTTAGTGGAATTTGCACGCCTTATTGAGGAAAAAGATGAAGAATGAGCTCGTAAGAGATGAAAAAGGTTTTATAAAAGACTTGACCTTTTGTTGTCGACCCCCTATTAGAAAGAAACTTCCCGATGATGCCCGTTCAAGGTTGCGTTGTGCGTGTTTTACGTTCATTGTGTCTTTTGGGTATGGGGATTTGAAAGTTTCTTAGAGTTTAAGGGTGAAGTTTATGTCTCGTGCATGTGAATTGACAGGGAAGACGGTTCTGTATGGTAATAATGTTAGCCATGCAAATAATAAGACTCGGCGTCGTTTTTTACCAAATCTTTGCAATGTGACATTGATTTCAGAAGTGTTACAGCAAAGTTATCGCTTGCGCATTTCAGCAAGTGCGTTGCGCTCTGTTGAGCATCGTGGTGGCCTTGATGGTTTTTTGGTCAAAGCAGACGATAAAGAGTTGTCTCAACGTGCGCGTTTGCTAAAACGACAAATCATTAAGAAAAAAGCTGAGCAAGAAGGTGAGCAAAAGGCTGAACAAGCAGCGTAATTGTTAGCGCCATTCTTTTTGATTTATGGACGTTTTTATTCCGGTTTTCTGTTCTAGAAATTAAGTTTTTTGCAGGTTGATCGTTTTATTTTATTGGTTCCATACCCCAGGTTAAAAAATGCCTTCAAGCAGCCCTTTACGAGAACAGAAAAAGAAAAGGTATATTGTTTTTTCTATTTTAGCAATGTGCCTTGCTGTCACGGCTTCTAATATTTTGGTTCAATATCCTGTCTACTGGTTTGATTTGAATGAGCTGTTGACTTATGGGGCTTTTACCTATCCATTTGCTTTTCTGATCAATGATTTGACCAATCGTTTTTATGGTCCATCTGCTGCGCGGCGTGTGGTTTATGCTGGTTTTTTTGCGGGTGTCTTTGTTTCTTGGATATTGGCGACACCACGGCTTGCACTTGCTTCTAGTTTTGCATTTTTATTTGGGCAACTCCTTGATATTGTTGTTTTTACTCCTTTGCGACGTAAAACATGGTGGAAAGCACCTTTAGCAGCAGCATTGGTTGGTTCGGCTTTGGATACAGTACTGTTTTTTTCTCTTGCTTTTTCTAGCTCTTTTGCTGTTCTTGATAAGATAACAGGCTATGCTGATAGTTCACTGGTAGAGAGTACTGTTTTAGGGGGGATAGGTATTCCAGTTTGGCTATCGCTTGCTTTTGGCGATTTTTCGGTAAAAATTGTTATGAGCCTGTTTATGTTGATTCCTTATGGAACAATTCTTAACATTGTAAAGCTTCCTATTTATCAAAGTCATTCAAAGGATGATTCCTCTTTTGTTTGTAACAAATAATGATCTTTGTCCTTTTGTTTTGCTAAAGATAGAGAAGGTTGTGTGTTATGTCTTCTAAGGGAAGAATTTGAGTGGATTCATAAGAGATATTTTGATTCTTTTCTCAAGTGGGGTTTATCCATACATCATCTATGCTTATATGTGTAAGGAAGTGGTTTTGACTGATGCAATATGAGATAAAAGCATCTTATCAGTATTAAAAACAGATAATAAAGCTCTTATAAAGGGTCCAAAATGTCTTGTTAAGAATTATGATTTCTTCCTTATGATTATTTGAGTTACAAGAAGCTTGGTTCTTATAAAGGAAAAAACATTTCAATATACATTTGGATAGTATATAAATAGTAAAATAAATACCAATGGTATCAAGTCCTTTTGATAGTTTTAAAATTTGGTTATAGCGGTATTTATCATTATTTTAGTAAAAAATGTTTGTGCAGATATGTTAATGAATTTACAATTCGTTATAGTGTGGTCTCTGTAGAATTTGGCAAATGCTTCGAGTGTTTATTTTAGATAATTGTAGGTTAGAAAATGCGATACTTCGAGCTGATAGTATGAACAAAATGATAAATCAAAGCGATCATACAGAGGCTTTATTTGATAATTTGGTATTAACTTCCTTGAAAAAACAAAGAGAGACTAGGGAGTTGCCTATTGTAAAATCACCTCTTCGTTATCCGGGAGGGAAAAGTCGTGCTGTTCCTATGATTATTAATAACTACATAAGGAAATAAAAAACTTTATGTTCTCCTTTTGTAGGAGAAGGTTCAATTGAATTAACCTTAGCAAAAAGAGGAACAGAGGTTTATGCTTATGATGCTTTTAAGCCGCTTGTTATTTTTTGGCAGATGCTTTTGAAAGATGCTTCAGCTCTTGCAGAAAAAGTGAGAGAATATGAAGATATGACTCCCGTAATGTTTTATAATCTCCAAAAACTTTTAGGAATATTAAAAATCAATTAGAGATTGCTGCCGTTTTTTTTGCTCTTAATCGCTCTTCTTTTTCCGGAATAACACTTTCTGGCGGTATGTCTCCAGGACATCCCCGATTCAATTATCGTTCTATTGAACTGCTTAAAGATTTTAAAATTGAAAATTTCACAGTGGAACATAGAGATTTTACAGACAGTATTCCTAAACACTTTAACGATTTTCTTTATTGTGATCCTCCGTATCTTATTAATCAAAAACTTTACGGTCACAAAGGCGATAAACATCGTTCTTTTGATCATCAAGCTCTTGCTGAACTTTTGAGAAAGCATCACAGATGGATTTTATCTTATAATGATTGTGTGGAAGTTAGAGAACTTTATAAAGGATATATAATACTTAATCCTGAATAGACTTACGGTATGGGAAACAATAAAAAATCAAATGAACGCGTAATTTTGAGTAAGGATCTTTAGGAAATTGCATGAATCAGGTAGAAAATGGAAAAGCCTTTGATATGCTTTGGTCATGGGTTTTTAAAAAGCAAAAAAGGCTTCTATAGGATTTAACACGTTCTTTCAAATAGCGGAGTCTTTTTATAATTTATTTAATGATACTGAAAAAAGGCTTTTAAATCTTGCTTCTATTGAAGCAGCTGTTTTCTTACAGTTACATGATAAAAATATTAGAAACACGAAAACTATTATTCTTCAGGAAGATTCTGTTGGGATCAAAGGAGATGTCCGTGATATTATTTTAAAAGTTCCTGAAAATCCTATTGGTATTTCTGCAAAACATAATCATAGCGCTATCAAACATCCTCGCCTTTCCGGTAAAATAGATTTTGGTAAAGAATGGACAGGTTATTCTTGAGCAGCGTTTATTTTAATGAAATTAGACCTATTTTTGATTATTTAGCAGAGCTTAGAGATAAGAAAATGTTCTTTAGAGATATAGAGGATAAAGACAGCAGAGTTTATCTTCCAATCCTAGAAGCTTTGTCTAAAGAACTTCAAAGGCTTTGTTTAGATTATCAAGATAAATTTGTGAAGCTATTGCTTCAGTATGTTATAGGTTCTTATGATTTTTATAAGATTATGATAGATACAAGATCTAAACAAAAACGGGTTATTATTCAGTCTTTTAATTTGAATGGTACTTTGGGATATGGTCGTAAATGGAAAATTCCAAGTAAAATTTTATCAGTTGCAATAAAACCAGAAAGTAAAAACAAACTCATTATAATTTTTGAAGATGGTTGGAGCATTTCTTTTAGGATTCATAATGCATCCAGTAAAGTAGAGGCTTCCTTAAAGTTTGATATTCAATTTGTGGGATTATTTTCTCAGGTTGTTAGTCATTAAATTCGGATGGTTTAATGATGAAGATAATTTTTTAAAATGTAACTGTTGATTGTTTCAAGGTAGGTTTATTTCTTATGAATATGAGGTATTTTATCACTAAAAAGTATTTCTAATTGTTTTGTTATGGCGTCGGCTAGTTCTTCAGCATTCATAATTGTTACAGCACGCTGATAATAACGTGTGACGTCATGACCAATTCCAATGGCAATGAGTTCGATGGGGGAATGTGTTTGGATTTCTTGAATCACTGCGCGTAAATGTTTTTCTAGATAATTGCTGGAGTTGACCGATAATGTCGAATCATCAACAGGAGCACCATCAGAAATGACCATGAGGATGCGACGTTGTTCACGCCGCGATAAAAGGCGTTGATGAGCCCAAATTAAAGCTTCTCCGTCGATATTTTCTTTTAATAATCCTTCTTGCATCATCAAACCTAAATTGCGTCGTGCGCGACGCCATGGGGTGTCAGCACTTTTATAGATGATATGGCATAAATCATTGAGGCGTCCAGGATTATGGAGTTTGTTTTGGGTAAGCCATTGTTCGCGCGATTTTCCTCCTTTCCAAGTTTTAGTGGTAAAACCTAAAATTTCAACTTTGACACCACAACGTTCAAGAGTTTGTGCCAAAATATCAGCACAACTTGCGGCAACGCTAATGGGGCGTCCGCGCATTGAGCCAGAATTATCAATGAGGAGTGAAACAACTGTGTCTCGAAATTGGGTGTTGCTTTCCATTTTAAAAGAAAGGGGTTGCATGGGGTCAATAATTAGACGTGGAAGCCGTGCTGTATCAAGATATCCTTCTTCAAGGTCAAAGTTCCAGTTGCGATTTTGTTGCGCCATCAAGCGGCGCTGGAGACGGTTTGCTAAACGTCCAACAATATTTTGAAGATGATTGATTTGCTTATCAAGATAACGGCGTAAGTGATCTAACTCGTTTTCAGAACAAAAATCTGTTGCTTCCAAAATTTCATCAAATTGACGGGTGAAGATTTTATAATTGCCAAGTCTTTCCATTTGTTCCGAATCGGAAAAAAGGCGTTCGGGGCTGCTCGGCTTTTTTTGCCAAGGTCCATTTTTTTGCTCGCCGTCGGTTTGATCATTGTTGTTTGATTGTGTCGCTTGCGTTTTCCGTCGTCTTGTACATCACTTTCTTGTTCAGTGCTGGTTTGTTCTTTACTTTGAGCGTGTTTTTTGTTTTTACTCTCTTCTTCTGCTTGGTCTCGAGGTTCACATTCGTTTTTTAATTTTTTATTGTTTTCACTGTTAGAAGCTTTAGCTTGTTGCACTGTCATTTTGAGTGTAGCGAGCATTTGGCGAACAATCTGTGCAAAAGCTTGTTGGTTGTAAATATGATGTGTGAGTTCATTGAGCTCTGCTGCTGCTTTTTGTTCGAGTTCTTGACGCCACAATTCTAAGACAGGACCCGCTTCTCTTGGAGCTGTGCGCTTTGTTATTTTTTCACGCAATAAAAGTGCAATCGCTTCTTGGATGGGGGCTTCACTTTGGTTGCTAATTTTATGATAATGAGCTCTTTTGTATTTATCAGCGAGCATGATATCAAGATTTTTTGCAAGCCCCTCCATGGCTAAAGTGCCAATTGCTTCAACACGTGTTTGTTCGAGGGCATCAAAGACAGCACGTGCTTCTGATTCTAGTGGAGCAAATTGCATGTGAATGCGGTTATCATGCCATGCTTTGCGCAGAGCCATGGAATCACCTAATCCGCGGGTAATGGCGATGTCTTTATTCGTTGCGTGTTGAGGTAATTCTGGTAAACGCGCACAACTTTCGCTTAAAGATGGTTGGTTATGACTAAAGGAAATTTCAAGGTTGCTTGTGCCTGCAATTGCACGCATACAGGTGGAAAGTGCTTTTTTAAAAGCTTCAGCATTAAGAGTGTTGTTAGAAGAGTCCTTTACCGGATTTTTGTTGTCGCCAATATCGGTGGCCATGAGTGACAGATTCCTTAAGGCGAAACACCATGAATGAGTGATTCGGGAAGCTCTTGTCCAAAGGCGCGTTGATAAAATTCTGCAACAGTGGCACGTTCGAGTTCATCACATTTATTGAGAAAGGTTAATCGGAAGGCAAAGCCGACATCTTGAAAAATTGTTGTATTTTCTGCCCAAGTAATGACGGTACGTGGACTCATGACAGTTGAAAGATCTCCATTGATAAAAGATTGACGTACCATATCAGCAACATGAACCATTTGTGAAATTGTCTTTTTTCCTTCAGCCGTTTGAAAAGATTTGACCTTTGAACAAATGATATTAACCTCTTTATCATGGGGTAAATAATTGAGTATCGTAACAATAGACCAGCGGTCCATTTGAGCTTGATTGATTTGTTGGGTACCATGATAGAGACCGGTTGTATCACCAAGACCAATGGTGTTTGCTGTTGCAAAAAGACGAAAGGCTGGATGTGGAGAGATGACACGGCTTTGATCAAGTAAGCTTAGTTTTCCAGAGGTTTCAAGAACGCGTTGGATGACAAACATAACATCCGGACGCCCTGCGTCATATTCGTCGAAAACAAGAGCAATATTATTTTGATAAGCCCATGGCAAAATGCCTTCTTTAAATTCAGTGATTTGTAAGCCATCTTTTAAAACGATAGCGTCTTTTCCTACAAGATCGATACGACTTACATGACTATCGAGATTAATGCGAAGACAAGGCCAGTTGAGACGCGCAGCAACTTGTTCAATATGCGTTGATTTCCCTGTACCGTGATAGCCAGAAACCATTACACGACGGTTAAAGGTAAAGCCTGCGAGAATCGCTAAAGTTGTTTGCTGATCAAAAAGATAATCAGGATCTATATCAGGAACATGGGAACTTTTTGTGCTAAAAGCAGGGATTTCCATATCTGTTTCAATATGAAACAAATCGCGAGCACAAAGTGTAATATCGGGCAAATTTTCAACGGTAAGATTTGTCATTGTGTTTTTGGAAGGGAGGGGACGCTATTTATTCATTAAAAAATGATACAAGAGTTAGAGCATTTATGCAATGCTCTACAATGAGAGCCTTAGATATGAAGGAAGATTTTTACGTATTCTATAATGTTTTGCAAAAAAGATACCTTGCGCAAATAATGATGGTTTAAATGAAAATGGGCTCATAATAAACGCGTGTTTTTAGCACAAACCAGATTTTTTTAGCAAATTGTAAGCATGTAAAACATCACGAAAGCGCTCTTCTGAAGCACGATTACCACCATTGGAATCAGGATGATGCTTTTTTACCAACTCTTTATATTTCATTTTTATATCTTCTACTGAAGCGTTTGCTTGTAGACCCAATGTATCAAAAGCTTTTGCTTCTAAGGGTTTTAATTTGCGTGAGAAATTATTGCTTGAATGCCGCTCAGTAAAAAGTGTGAAGGGATCGCGCATACGATTTTGATAGGCAGCTGTTCCAGAGCGAATCTTTGCATAATTAGCAGCTGTTTTTTTCGATGTACCATTGCTCAGATCTGTAGTCCATGTCGGACGATGTCCTGTGAGAGCATCCTTTTGAAATTTTGCTATATCTTGATTGCTAAGACCGGAGAAGTAATTAAAATTTTTATTATAGGCGCGTACGTGTTCAATACAAAAATATAAATATTGTCCTTCGTGATTTCGACCTGCCGGTGCTTTATGGGACCCTGTTTTTTCACAACCTTCCCACTGACACTGTCGCGCTTCTGGCTCAGCCTTTTGTTTTTTATTTGAGCTTATGCGAATTGAATCGAATAATTTAGATGTTATTGTCATACTCTTAAGTTTATGCAAAATTGATTAATTTTACAAGAATTGACTTTTGAAAAATTTGTTTTCACACTTAATTTTATTATGAAAAAAGCATATTTTTGCACGTTCATTTTGTTTGGGGAAGGAAAAATGTTTATAGAAACAATAATCAAGAGAAAGCTTCAGGACGCTTTTCATCCGCAAAAGCTTGAAGTGATTAACGAAAGTCATCTTCATGAGGGGCATCCTCATAATGAACATGCTTTTGATGGTAAAGGAGAAACACATTTTCGAGTGAAAATTTTATCTTCTTCTTTTTCCAATATGACACGCGTAGAAATACATCGAGCGATTTATAAAGTTTTAAAAGAAGAATTAGCTACTTGTGTCCATGCTTTGGCACTTGAGATTGAAGCCCTTTAATTTTTTCTTAAAAAGTTTTTTAAGAGCGGGTTTTGTTTTTAAAGAAACATCTCTCAACGCTCCAAAGTCCATTTCGTGATGGTGTTCGTGAATGATATAATGATAAAGCTCCCATGAAGTGTATAAAATCATTGAGCAGCATCATCTTTATGCTTAATAAAAGAGCAAGTCGCTTATTATACACTTTGCTAGCTCCCAATGTTGTGCAGTCCTTAGTACCTAAAACTTTTTATAAGAGGCATGTCTTTCTTGTACAGTTTTCTATTCACGTGTAAGTTCCGTTTATGACGCGCAAGCAAGATTTTGATTGATTCAACATGAGAAAGATTTGAAATAAGAGAATCTTATGGTACTCAAGGTTCTTATTCAATATCAAGAACGATTAGTAAGCTAAACTATCATTATAAATTAATGTATTATAATTTTTCAGACATGATGCGCGTAGAAATATATCGAGCAATTGTGTTTTCGTTTGGCAAAAAAATTGGCTACTCGTATCATGCTTTGGCATTTGAGGTTGAAACACTCTAATTTTTTTGATGAGACGTTTTTAGGAACGGGGATGGGCCTTTTGATAAATTTTTAATAAATGGTCTGTATCGACATGGGTATAGATTTGTGTTGTGGAAAGACTAGCATGCCCAAGAAGTTCTTGAATCGTGCGCAAATCTCCCCCCCGTGATAAAAGATGGGTGGCAAAAGAATGGCGTAGTGTATGGGGGGTGGCCGTTTCTGGTAAACCAAGGCTTGCTCGTAAGTTGCGTACAGTTTTCTGAATAATGGCGGGTTGTAGGGGACCGCCTCGTGCCCCGCGAAATATGGGTTGGTTATCCACTAAAGGATATGGGCAACATTTGAGATAATTTTGTACAGCTTCGTAAACAATTTTGATGAGAGGAACAAGGCGTGTTTTGCCGCCTTTCCCTGTGATAAATAAACTTGTTTTTTCAGGATCAGAAAATTGTTCTGGTGTGAGGCTTAAGGCTTCTGATATTCGCATTCCACAGCCATAGAGAAGTATGAGGACAGCCGCATTACGAGCGCTAATCCAAGGTTCATTTTCTAGCTGGTTTTCTTGTTTGACTATGTGAAGTGCTGATTTGATCGCTAAAGGTTTTGGGAGCGATTTTGGGTGTTTGGGGCTTCGGATAAGTTGAGCCGCGGGAACATTGACGATTCCTTCGCGTGATAGGTACTTGAAAAAAGAGCGTATGCCTGCCACTCCGCGGCTTAAAGAGCGAGCACTGACATTGTTTGTACGCCGATAAGCAAGATAAGCACGCAAGTCACTGATGCGTAAATGAGCAAGATCTGTAAGGATTGGTGTATGGCTTAAGTGTTGACAGAGAAAAGACAAAAATTGCCGCGTATCACGTTCATAGGCTTGCACTGTTTGTGCCGACATACGACGTGTTTGGGTGAGACACTCTAACCAATTTTTCCTTGCGTTTAAGATTGCATGATCTGCTGGAATGAGAGGAATATTTTTATCTTTTCTCTTGTCGTTTTTGATAGGCATTATCTAGTTGAGGGTTTCTTTCTTTTTAAATTTTTCATCGTTAGAATGACCATTCTTGTTTTGGGGTTGCTCTTCACGATTGATAAGTTGCTTTTCACCTTTGAGAGAGAGTATTTTTAAGAGATTGTGCGTTGACATCAAATGCGCAAAAATTAATCCTAAAAAGCCATTTTTATGAAGTTTGGCGAGTTGGCTTGCTGATAATTTATTCAATTTTTCTTCATCAACAACCCAAAAATGTTCCAATTGTGCTGAGAGACCTTTATCGTTTTTCACATTGATGGATTTTTGGCTTAGAAGATCTATTTCTACAAGAGCATCAATAAACTCAGAGGTTTTTTCCATAGCAATTTTAAAACTTTCAAGAAAACGAATACGTTCTTCCATAAAAGGAGAAATAGAGCCGTCGGAATTAAAAAGTTCTGTTCCTGCAACTTCATTAAACATACCTGACTGTTGATCAAAGCAAACAGAAAGTTCTTTTTCATTGCTAATTTGTGCCAGAACAAAAGGATAGCGACGGACAAAAGCAGGGACATAAGTATTGGTTTTCCAACTTTTATCAGAGGCGATATAGTCATTTTCGTCGTTAGAAAGACCGACAAGAGCAGCGGATGTGTAATGCCGTTTTTTTTGTTCATCTTCCGCGCACATAAACAAAATAGGATAGTCTAGTGCTGCTTGAAAATATTCAGTACTTGCTAAAGGAACCCAGTGAGTATCTTTAGCAAAAGACATATCACTTGGAGGAGCAAATTTCAGATTTTTATGGGAAACTTTGTTGATTGGCGTGATGTCTTTGTAAAATAGCATAATATTTGCCATAAGACTTTCTCCTTTATTAATTTGTTGTTGTTACCAAGAAAGGTCTTTTAAAAGGTCTTTTAGAAGATAGTCTCATATGGCAACAAGATTGAATAGAAAACTATAAGATTGAAGGGTTCATTTTTGAGAGATAATATTTTTGCATGAAATATAATAAAGAAAAGCTTAAAAATAAAGTCTATCTTGCCATTATTGGTATGCCTCATGGTATAAAAGGAGATGTTTTTGTTAAAATTCTAAGTGCTGAGCCACAACGTTTCAAGTCTTACAGCACTCTTTATGATGATATGGGGCGTTCTTATGAAATTGTAACTCTTCGCATACAAAAAAATAAGGCGATTGTACGTTTTAAAGGGGTAGAAAATCGTAATGTTGCTGAGTCTTTAAAAGGTATTCGCCTTTATGTGATGCGTGATCAATTAATTGATGATTTAAGGGAGGATGAGTTTTATCAAGTTGATTTAATAGGCTTGCGTGTTCAAGATTGCGGGGGAAAAGTTTTGGGTAAAGTGTGTGGTTTCTTTAATTTTGGAGCTGGTGATTTGCTTGAAATACGTTTGAATACGGGTAAAAGAGTTCTTATTCCCTTTAGTAAAGCGGCGGTACCAGAAATTTGTATGGATTCTGGTTTTCTTGTTGTTAATCCCATGGCCGCTGGTTTAAGTGATGGGAGAGACAATGATAAAAAGGAAATAGCTTGAATCTAAAAATAAAGATGAAGGTAAAAATAACCGATGAATTTCGTCAATAAAAAGTGGAAAGTGTGGAAATATTAAAAATGCACTTTTGAGCAGATATTGTAAGCACTTTATCTCGAGACAGTTCTGAGTTTTTAAAGTCTTTTTTTAGTGCAAGTATTTAGAAGGATCGTATTGAATATGGCGCAGATCAAGGAGACTTAGATTAACGCTATAGCGTTAAATATCTTGTTTGTGCTATTTTCGCTATCTAAGAGTCTGTTTAAGAAAATAAGGATGAGAAATAAAATGAAGTTTCAGGCGCGCGTTTTAACCCTTTATCCTGAAATGTTTCCTGGTTTTTTAGGGTATTCTTTAGCAGGGCAAGCTTTAGAGCGCGGAATTTGGTCATTGGAGACGGTACAGATTAGGGATTTTGCTTTGGATAAACACCATAGCGTTGATGATACACCTGCTGGTGGGGGGGCTGGTATGGTAATGCGGGCGGATGTATTGGCAGCTGCTCTTGATTGTTGTCCACAGGATTCGCCAAGATTGTTGATGAGTCCACGTGGGCGCCCTTTTGACCAAGCTTACGCGCATAGCTTGGCTCGTGATACGGGTGTAACGTTAATTTGTGGACGTTTTGAAGGGGTTGATGAGCGAGTCATAGAAGCACGAGAATTAGAAGAAGTCTCTATTGGTGATTATATTCTTTCAGGGGGTGAAACGGCCGCATTGGTTATCTTAGATGCTATTATACGTCTTTTGCCTGGAGTGATGGGGAATGCGGTTTCTGCAAAGTGTGAAAGTTTTGAAAATGGCTTGCTGGAACATCCACAATACACGCGCCCTTCTCTTTTCGAAGGACGGGGTATTCCGCCCGTGTTGCTCTCAGGTCATCACAAAGCGATCGCAGATTGGCGTCAAAGCCAAGCCGAATTGTTAACACGTCAACGTCGCCCTGATCTTTATGCGCGTTATGATAAAAATCATCAGAAAACTTGATTCATATGATAAGGTGGTGTATTGCATGGCTCTCTTTTTGGAGAGTTTTTTATAAAAGGTTTTCTGTAGTTCCAAAATTAAAATGAAGGAATGGTGTATTCGCTCCTGTGTAAGGCATAGCCTAAAGAGCTTCTTATTTTTAATAAAGGCTTTTTTGGTAAGAGTTGAGCGCTCTGACTGCTCGATAAAGAACATGAAGGATAAAAGAAATGAATATTATCGCACAACTTGAAGCTGAACAATGTGCAAGAATTGAAGAAAAACGCCAATTTCCAGCTTTTCAGCCAGGAGACACAGTTCGTGTCATGGTGCGAGTGACGGAAGGTACGCGGACGCGTGTCCAGGCTTATGAAGGTGTTTGTATTGCGCGTTCAGGCGGTGGGTTGAATGAGACCTTTACAGTACGCAAGATTTCTTATGGTGAAGGAGTGGAGCGGGTGTTTCCTGTTTATTCTCCGTTGATTGAAGGTGTTGAGCTGGTGCGTCGTGGTAAAGTGCGTCGTGCAAAACTCTATTATCTTCGTGGTTTGAGAGGTAAGGCTGCGCGTATTACTGAAAAAAGAGATTATAGGAAAAAAGCTGAAAAGGTTGTTGAGAAAGTAGAGACAGCAGCTGTAAGCACAGATGTTGAAAAGCAAGTTGCTGAGTAAAGATTATATCGGCTAAGCTTTATGCAAAAGCAGCTTTTATGCCGCTTATGTGTGCCTTTCGTGATTCGTTTTGTCTTTTAAAAGGCTTGAAGGGGACATAAAAATGTTTAATCTATCAATTTTTGTCTCTTTTTATTCTTAATTATGGGTGAAATTAGATATTATTGCATATATCGTTGATACTCAAAAGGATGAGTTTAATCTGAAAAATGCCTGTTTATATTTGATAAAAGATGTTAGAATATTTGATAAAAGATGTTAGACCTTTGACGTGAAGATAAAATTGTATTAGATTAAAGCAAGTTTTGCGGATTATATCCGTGGAGTAATCGGTTTTTTTATGCGTGACCTTTAATCCGTTATTTGAGACAACCGACCTGTAATATTGGTATGTTGAGATGCCAAACAAGTAAAAACGAGATAATATATGTGGTCGTTTTATACGAACTTTCTCGTTCATTACGGTTGCAGTAAAAACCAGGTCAGGATATTTTATGACAGAGACAACTAGGATAAAAGAGCGCCCTCGTTCCCCTCATATAAGTATTTATCGTTGGACAATTACTATGGCTATGTCCATTGCGCATCGCGTTACGGGTATGGCACTTTATGTTGGAATGGTTTTTTTTGCCGTTTGGTTAATTGCTATTGCGTGTGGGGAGGAGGCATTCAGAACAGTTCACGAGGTTTATAGTTCTTGGTTTGGATTGGGTATCTTATTTCTTTATACTTTGGCAGGGGTTCATCACATGGTTGGTGGACTTCGCCACATTGTTTGGGATATGATGCCTTGTCTTTTAGCAAAAAAAAAGGCAACAGTCACTGCTTGGGCGACAGTGTTTATTTCTCTTATTGTTACTTTTGTAATTTGGATTATTGGATATAGCGTTGTTTAGCTGGGGGTGAAAAAAGATATGAAAAAAGACTTTCGAACGGAACTTGGAAAAGTACGGGGGCACGGGAGTGCTCATGAAGGAACAGAGCATTTTTGGCTACAGCGTTTGACAGGGCTTGTTAATCTGCCGCTTTTGATATTTTTTATTGTTCTTATTCTTTCGCTTGTGGGCAAGGATTATAGTATTGTGCGTGCACGGCTTGCACATCCTGTTGTGGCTATTTTGATGGGATTAATGTCTTTTTCAGTCCTTTATCATATGAAACTTGGTATGCAGGTGGTGATTGAAGATTATATTCCACGTGAAGGTTTCCGGATATTCTTTTTGACGTTAAATATTTCATTTTGTTTTCTCATAGGTGGCGTCATTATTTTTTCTCTTTTGAAAATTGCATTAGGGGGTTAAACAAATATGGCGGGTACAGGATCATCTCTGGGCGCTAAAGCAGGTAACGCCCCTTATCGCACTGTAGATCATAAATTTGATGTTGTCGTTGTTGGGGCAGGTGGTGCAGGATTACGTGCAACACTTGGTATGGCGGAACAAGGATTAAAGACTGCTTGTATCACGAAGGTTTTTCCAACTCGCTCACACACGGTTGCAGCGCAAGGGGGGATTGCTGCATCGCTTTCAAATATGGGGCCTGACAATTGGCAGTGGCATTTATATGATACTGTGAAAGGTTCTGATTGGTTAGGTGATACCGATGCAATGGAGTATTTGGTGCGTAATGCACCTGCTGCTGTTTACGAATTAGAACATTATGGCGTTCCTTTTTCGCGGACGCAAGAAGGCAAAATTTATCAACGTCCCTTTGGCGGACATACGACACAGTTTGGTGAAGGTCCACCTGTTCAACGTACTTGTGCAGCAGCTGATCGTACAGGTCATGCCATTTTGCATACGCTTTATGGACAAAGCTTAAAGCATAATGCGCAATTTTTTATTGAATATTTTGCACTGGATCTCATCATGACGGATGGGGTTTGTACAGGGGTTGTGGCGTGGAATCTCGATGATGGTACAATACATCGTTTTTCGGCTAAAATGGTTGTTCTTGCAACCGGTGGTTATGGACGGGCTTATTTTTCCGCGACATCGGCGCATACCTGTACTGGTGATGGTGGTGGAATGATCGCACGTGCTGGATTGCCACTTCAGGATATGGAGTTTGTGCAATTCCATCCTACAGGGATTTACGGTTCTGGCTGCTTAATTACAGAAGGAGCTCGTGGTGAAGGAGGCTATTTAATCAATTCTGAAGGTGAACGCTTTATGGAGCGCTATGCACCTTCCTTTAAGGATTTGGCTTCACGTGACTTGGTTTCGCGTTGTATCACACTTGAAATTCGTGAAGGACGTGGCGTTGGACCTAAGAAGGACCATATTCATTTGGTTCTCAACCATATTGATCCTGCAATCTTGCACGAGCGTTTACCGGGAATTTCGGAATCAGCACGGATTTTTGCAGGTGTGGATGTAACAAAAGAGCCTATCCCCATCTTGCCAACGGTTCATTATAATATGGGTGGGATTCCTACCAATTACTATGGGGAAGTTCTCAACCCAACGCCTGATTCGCCTGATCGTATTCAACCTGGGTTGATGGCGGTAGGAGAAGCGGGATGTGCTTCTGTTCATGGGGCTAATCGCTTGGGGTCAAATTCATTAATTGATCTTGTGGTATTTGGTCGTGCTGCTGCCATTCGCGCAGGTGAAGTTATTGATCGGAATGCAGAAATTCCACCCCTCAATGAAGAAGCTGTTGATGAAATTATAGCGCGTTTTGATCGTTTACGTTTTGCACAAGGGGCGATACCGACAGCTCTATTGCGTGAAAAAATGCAACGCACGATGCAAGAAGATGCGGCAGTATTCCGTACAGAGGATTCTTTGCAACAAGGATGTCAACGGATGAATAAAATCTGGGGGGAATTGTCTGACCTCAAAGTTACAGATCGTTCATTGATATGGAATTCTGATTTGGTTGAAACGTTAGAGCTTGAAAATCTCATGGTGAATGCAATCATGACTGTTCATTCTGCACTAGCCCGTTTAGAAAGCCGTGGCGCTCATGCTCGTGAAGATTATCCAGAGCGTGATGATAAAAACTGGCGTAAACATACGCTTTCACATTTGTCAAAAGAGGGTAAGGTGACATTATCATATCGACCTGTCCATGTGGACCCGTTAACATCTGAAGCTGATGGTGGGATCGATTTAAAGCGCATTGCACCTAAAAAACGGGTTTATTAAGGGGAGACACGAATTATGGTACAAATTAAGCTTCCCAAAAACTCTCAAGTAAAACCGGGGAAGGTTTGGCCTAAACCTGAAGGTGCGATAAAGCTGACAGAATTTCATGTTTACCGTTGGTCGCCTGATGATGAGAATAATCCTCATCTAGATACTTATTACGTAGATCGTTCTGCTTGTGGTCCAATGATTCTTGATGGGCTTTTGTTTATTAAAAACCACATTGATCCAACTTTGACACTTCGTCGATCTTGTCGTGAAGGCATCTGTGGTTCATGTGCGATGAATATTGATGGAACCAATACATTGGCTTGTACCAAAGGGATGGATGATGTAAAACACCCCATTAAAGTCTATCCTTTGCCTTCCATGCCGGTTGTTAAAGATTTGGTTCCTGACTTGAAGCGCTTTTATGCGCAACACCGAGTCATTGAGCCTTGGTTGCAAACAGTTTCTCCTGAACCTGCAAAAGAATGGTTACAAAGTCACTCCGATCGCCAAAAAATCGATGGCCTTTATGAGTGTATTTTGTGTGCGTGTTGTCAGACTTCATGTCCAAGTTATTGGTGGAACGGTGATCGTTATTTGGGTCCCGCTGTTTTGCTCCAAGCTTATCGCTGGATTGCGGATTCACGTGATGAGATGTGTGGTGAACGTCTTGATAATTTAGAAGATCCTTTCCGCCTTTATCGTTGCCATACGATTATGAATTGTGCGCAAACTTGTCCAAAGGGATTAAATCCAGCAAAAGCGATTGCTGAAATTAAAAAACTCATGGTTGAACGCCGCCTTTGAAAATTTACTGATTGATGAAAATAAAGCGCAAGGTAGAAAATTGTATCTTCTTTTAGCAATTAAATCTCTAAAAGAGGATCGGCTGCTTATAAGGGCGCAATAGCTATAATCATTCTAAAGGCGAAGTAATCCCTAAAAATTAAGCAATTCTTGTAGAAGCGATTCTTGCAATGGCTGAGCAGAAAACTCATAGTTGAATACTATCTTTGAAAATTGACCGATTAACGAACAGTAGAAGAAAAAAAGAAAATTGTACGCGTTTTTTGGGCCTCTTGAGGTTTAATCTCTAAAATTTATTGGCTTTTATGAGGCGGTTACCATAGTTATTATTGCCTTTAAAAAGGCATTAGTCTTTCGGGTAAACTACACTTTAAATAGCGTTCTGTGTAAAAACAATAAAATTAATATGCTATGTGTTTTTATTTTTATTAAATTCGTATCAGAATTTCCATTTTAATGCAGATTCAATTAATCATTTTTTATAAAAAGATAACTCTGTATAAATATAGCACAAAAATAAATGTTGATACAAATATTATAACGTATGTAAATTATTCAAATGAAATACAAAGGAGTGGCCATTATAACAGTTCGTCATTTTACGATACGTTTATTATAATATCAAAAACATTGCTAATATTCAGGGATTAGGAATTTTTGATAAAATCATGATATATATTTAAAGATTATATTTTTTATTTTAAAGATTGAATTATTAAGCGCATTAAAAAACAAAAGGTGTAGTTCTCAAAAATGGAGAACGTAAAGTTGCTATCTATTGTAGAGATAGATCATACAGTCAAGGCGGTCGTAATTTAAAACTATTGTAACGTTATAGGTTTAAATTCATTAAAGAGCAGATAAGACGTTTGAAAAAATATCAAATTTATAGGTTTTTCTAGAAATTTAGAAAACGGTAGTAAAAATTCTAAGAACATGCGTTGCGAATGTGGAATGGGGAATGTTATAGGTTCGTTTGAGTTGAATGAATTCAATCATCAAAGAAAACATGTTGTATTTTGGTGAGTTTCGTGGGTTTTGATTTTATATGTTTTTATCTATAAAAAATAGAGATTTCTAGGTTTAGATCTTATTTATTATATTAGGGTATTTCATTTTTTCTTGTATATATGCTTAAGAAAGTTGTTTAAGCAGTATAAAGTATTTTTTATTTTTCAGCATACAAGATATTTTTAACATGAAAGAGAGGTTTCCAAGTATTAACGGTATAATCAGTCATTGTTTTGTTATTTATTCTGTTGTGCCGTAAAACACTATCGTATTTAGGATGTGGTAATTAAAGTGGTTAGAAGGTGAAGCTAAGCGAGGAAGCGGATTGTTTGCAGATCAGTGCGTTTTAAGAGGCTTCGTCCTTTGAGGTGTGATAGGTGGAGTCTGTTAGCCAGTTACGTAAACTAGAGCGAAATCTAGGTGGACAGCTTTTTAGTTTAATCTCTCTTAATATATTGTGATAGGAAATACACCTTAATAAGAACCACGACCGGTTGCAGAAAAAAATCATTGCGAAAAACAAGCGTGCTTGTTTTAAAATTTTTAATGCCTCTAATCATAAGGGCACGTGAAAATCTCCTGTAGTATCACGCAGACTTTTCATATTCTTGAGTCAAGAATTGTCTATATATTCCCCTCAATCTGATCTTCACGAATTGATGCAAGAGATGGGTACAAATACCTGTAAGAATAAGCAGACGCAAAGCCAGTTGTATCGTTATTGTTGCTTTGCAGAGTATTTAATAAAAATCTAGAACATTTCTCCAATTCATTGCCGGTTATTAATGATTTTATGGCGTTGTTTTTCTAAAAGAGCTTTTGCTGTTGCAGCTTTTACCTACCGGGAGTTAAGAGTATTACGTATCATCTGTTGGCGTAATCTCTGAAATCGGTATACAGCCTCTTAATTTTGGGGGGAATATGAAGCTGTAAAGGTGTAAACCAGTTTCCATTTTTGCCGTTATTTTTTAGTTCAGTTTTATGACTTTCAAAAGCGTCTAGAGTAATGTCTTTTAAATAATAGAGATTACGCATTGCTTCACGCTTTTGTTTCTCTCGTTCTTTAATAAGATCACAAATAAGATTACAACCCTTATGCAAAAACAGAACGCTCCAAACAAAATACACTTGGCTTGTCAATTTACGCGCTTGTTTTTAAGAAACCTTTCTTTAAGGTGCCCAAGCTCATTTCGCGATAGAGCTCGTGGATGGTATAATGGTAAAGCCCTGATGAATAATATAAAAATTTATAGAGCATCTCCATTTTACACTTCATAAAAGAGCAAGCTGGGTGCCATTAGATACTTTGTTAACTCCCAATGTTGCGACAATTTTTGGCATTTGGGATGGTTTATAAGAGGCATTTTTAGTGCTTTTTTGTACAGTTTTATTCTACATGGCTTTATTCGCTTGTAATGTGCAAGAAATATGGTTTTGGTTAATAAACAGCCTTGGAATGAGGGAATCCTACGGTACTAAGATCTTTTATCCAACACGCAAATTATAAATCAATGTGACGCATCTTAAGAAGTGGGATTTTAGATCTGTGCTTTTAGGAATTTTCGCTTTTTGAGGTTCAGAGAAGAGAGCAGGAATATTCAGAGTAGGGCTTACCTGTGTAGTCTACGGATATTGTTTTTAGGGTGGGGACATAAGCTACGTGATAGGTTAGCAAAGTTTGCTTAAGAGAAATTTGGTTGTTTACGAACAGCCGGAGGTTAAGAATCTTTCTTCGTCCGAAGAAGACGTCGATATGCCACTATACTTTTTATTACCAAATAGAATGTGGTTTATAGATGCTAAATCGAAATGATAGTTTATTTCATATGAGGTTTTCCGTATCTGGAGATTGTTTGGTTAAAAAACATATTTATTAATCACTTGAAAATAGCACTTAGAATTTTTAAACGATAAGTTTTGGTTTTGATGATTATAATTATTTGTGATGATCGAAAGTACCTATTTTACGAAGCTTTTTTATTGAAATATTTATTTTGTAGCTATTTTTTTTGCATCAAACATACCTTTTCAAAAGATAAATGGAAAGAATGATCAAAGGCAAGAGAATAGAGAGAGCCTTATGTATAATTTGGTTTTCTCGTACAGTTGTTGCCTATTAACTTTTTTCTTCTTTTATCCATGAAGAGTGTAGAAAATGCATTGGAGAAGCAAAGAGAATAGAAAAATTTAAATAAATAGCCGTAACAATTAGTTACGGCTATTTTTTGTTTGCATCATATTACCGAGAGAGGAAGCTCCCCTTAAACGATTTTTGATTTAGCAAAAATCGGGTCGTAAAAGACTTCAGAGAGTTTTCTATCTTTAAAGAACAACACTACGTCAACTGTCGTATAGAGAACGATTTTTATCATTTCTAACTCGAGTTGTCGGCCAACTTCTGATCTTTTAATCAAGGTGGCACATCGTTCAAATGTATGCAAAGCGCTGTTGGCATGCGTTGTTGTAATCGATCCGGGATGGCCAGTGTTGAGTGAATTGAGATATTCCCACGCTTCATTACCTCGCAATTCAGCGAGAAAAATTCGGTCGGGCGACTGACGCATACACGCATCTAGGCATTCTTCAGCTGAAACACGGCCTACATTGTTACCATAAATCATATGTACATGATTGGGATGATTGGGTAGAAAAAGCTCATGAACATCTTCAATTGTGATAATACGCTCCTCTGCAGAGACCTTTTCAATTAAAGAGCGAGCAAATGTTGTTTTACCAGATCCTGTCTTGCCTGCAATAATAATGTTGCGTTTGTAGAAGACGCATTCTTGTAAAAATTCAAGAATTTTTCCATCACGTTTATGTTGCAAAAGTTGAACTTCAAATGGCTCCAACCGTGTGAAGTCCTGCTTCAATAACAAGTTATTTGCTTCTTCTTCCGAAGGTTTGTTAAAACTTACGTCGGAGAAATCATCAAATGCACCTTCTTCTTTGAGTTCTTCTAACGTCTTAACTATAAGAGAATGTTTACGAATTACAAAGGAAAGAGCACCATCGATGACAGCTGGTGTTTGTACAATTGTACCACGTTGTCCACCAGGCAATAGCACATAATTAATACTTTTGGGAGCCATACCGTTATAAACGATAAGCGCTGTAATGAGCGTTTGCAAAAAAGTGGTTGTTAACTCTGGTACGCTATGTACTTGCCAACCCTTCAAGCTTTTCGTCCATACTTCACAGGGGCGGCAAATCGATAATTCAGTGATCGTGGGATCTTCTAAGAAACAATCAAGCGGTTGTAAAAGCTGAAAAACTGCTTGATCTTTCTGTATCGGGTTAACGTGTGACGAGACTGTAGACATCGCTGAAATCCAGATCACGAGCAACAAAAATATTTACTCGTTCGCCTTGGTTTTTGTAAAGTGTTGGTGTGATATTGATGGAATTTTGAATAACATCGGTTAGTATCGATTCGGCATCCTGAGTATCTTTATTTTGTGAGCTCTCTTTATTTTCTTTATTGCTTTTATTAACTTTTCCTCTTACCCATTCTCCTAAATCACCGATTATGCTTACCATAATTGCACTACCAAGTCTCTCCCAAAAGTGTCTGTCAACCCAGCCACCAATACCAGCTTCACCCAGAGGACCTGTGCCAGGTGAGTCAAGATTGACGACAACACCAGAAGGCGTTTCAATACGCGACCATTGCACAAACACACGTGTTTGTCCTTGTTGTATGCCACTTTGGTAAAAACCAACGACTTTAGAACCACGGTCAAGCAGAACAACACGACCACTTGTGGAATAAATATCGCGTGTTAAATGACACGTTGTCATTCCGGGTTGTGATGTAATGATCTTTGTTTCTAACGTGCAATCTATTTGCGTTCCTTGCGTAATCAAAAAGTCACGATTACGAAATTGCATCGCACGTGATTGACCTAAACGTACGGGCTGAAGGTTATCAAATAATACACCATTGTTTCCATCATCATTAGATGCCGTTTTTGTCTCTGTAGATCCTTCGCTACCGCCATTGTTAAGGCCAGAACTAAGCATACGTTTGCGTGCTAATTCTTCAGAATCTCGGAGCAAATGTGGAGGAATGGTTGTTTGAAGAAGCTTACTCAAAGCCGGTGAAATATCTAGGTTTGAATCTTCTGTTTGTATTGATTTTTCCGCATCTTCTACAATCGTTGGCTCCTCTATAACTCGAGGGACATAGTTTGGTATAATTTGCTGTACTGTTTGTTGTTCTTTTTCTTCTTCAACTTTCACGGTATTGCGCATTTTAAAAGCTTTCAAAGTCAAGGCAATTGGTATCGCTATTATGACAATAAGTCCTACCATTAGCAATGCACGGGTGCCTGGAATTGTCGGACGACGTTCAGAACCTAATTCAGAACTACCATAGGCACCTTCAATATATTTTTGCTCGACGTTGTCTAATTTTGTACCTTTCCCCTCTCCTTCCTTATTGTCAAACATCATTTTCCTCCTTTATTGATACGATAAACTACCGAAGATACTGTCCCTGTTGTGTTTGGTACGCCATTGGGGTCGTAGGCTTCATTAAAAACAGCTAGCGCGCGTTTACCAAGCCGTATGAGCCATTTAGGATTGACCTTATGAACGGCGATAATATCATTAGAACTGCCGATAACAGTGCGTGGTATTAAGCTTTCATTTCCTTCAGCATCTACAATATAAATCGATGGCATATCCATGTTAGCGGGAAATTTGAAGTAAGTAATACGCCCATTGTCCCAAGCATTTATCGGAGCAATATCTTGGTGACCGCTCATGGTATAACTGAGATTATAGCCTTTGACGCTTTGGTGAAAACCACGTTCAATCGCAAGGCGTTGGTTGTTTTCTTCTGACTTTCCATCATTTGAATGGGGATAATGGAAAGCCAATTCATATGTTGATCCCGCACGGTCATTTCGAAATTGTAGTCGGAATTTGTAACTCCGCTTGTCAGTTACAACGATAAGATTTGTATTGGCAAATTCTGCTTTTGGTTTAATAAAAATATGCCGCCCTTTATGAGCAAAGGCATAGGCTTCTGAATCGCCAAAGGCATGAGTGATATACTGTTCACCTTCTTCAAGAATAATATGTGTTGCCACACCAAGAACTGTTTCAATTTGAACCACATCGGCTTCGTTATACGTTATATAACGAATGCGGTGATCATATTGTGAATTTGATGGACTTTTGAGCGCCTGCACAGGTACCGTATAAAGAGAAGAAAATGAAGACAATAGAACAACGAAAGCAAGTTTTTTCATAATAATCAATTCCTTAATCATTCAACAGTATTTCTGGGTCAGAACGGTAACTTGTTACTTGAAAACCAAGTGGGTTAAGCAATCGATCAGATGATTTCATGGGTGCACCGACATAGGTGTAACCAATTGTTGCAATCTGGTGCTGTTTTGGTCCAGTAGCAGCACCGCTGCTGTCAAGTTGTTGAGTTGTAAAACGCACAGTTGCTTGACCGAGTCCATTAGGCTGGATTGATCGTATTTTAACTGTGATACGTGCTCTGTTGGAAAGCACTTTATCCCGTGCATTTTCCCCATTGTAGATTTTATAATATTCTTGTTGAACAGCTGCCGCACTTAAAAGTGCTGTTGTGTCATAGTTCAGTTGAATGGTATCATAGTCGTAATTTTCGCGGTTAAGGACATATTGGTTTAGCCAATATTTATCTACAACTTCACCATAGCTTTCTTCATGTTCGCGCATAATTGAGATAACATCAACTGCACCCGTCGTATTATCAACGCGCAACACTAAGGGAATTGGAGCTGGTTGAGAAAATCCAACGACTCCACATATCATACCGAATAAGCCAAAAAGACCAACAGCACTCGCTACACGCCATGCCGTTCTGCGCGATCTTATAAATTCATTGATAAGATCACGTTCTAAGCCCCGGCTTTCTTCATAATAACTGTTAAGCTGTTGTGCTTTTACTGGTTTAGCTTGTTGTTTTCTCATATGGTTCCTCGCTTGATTTCGGCAGGGATTGTTTTATTAATAGGCACGCGGTTCCTATCATTTGGTTGCTTTGGCTTTGGCGCTAACGCGCAAGCCGATAAGATATTTGCAATTAAAATTGCAAAAATGATTTTCTTCATTTTAACACTCCTGTTTTATAACCGCAATATATGCCTCTAACATTTTTTTATCATTATTTCAATTTTGATTGAGAAATATATTGATTATCTATTGTTTTAATTTTTTTCATTTAGTGATCTCATTTTTGTTTAGGGAGATGTTCATCGGCAATGCAGATATTTTTACGGGCTGTTGGTTTCGGCATTTTCCTGTATTGCTATTATGAAGAGTCGTACTATCTGTTTTACCTAATTTTCCATAGATGCCCAAATGTAACGCCTTTTGCGAGAGCATTGGCAATGCTTGCCAGTTTAAGCAACAGCATAATGGATATAATGGACAGGATAAGAACTCCCCCAAACATGTATCCCATATTCTGTCCGTAATCGAATTTCATATCGCCCAAATAGTTTGCAAAGATATTCATCATTAGATTAAATATGGTTGCTAAGAGTACAAAGAGGATTGTATAGCTTAAGACTTGTGCTATCCATTGCTCAAAGAAGCGATAGGTTGGTTGCCAGAGTAGAGCAATAATGAAGATTGGTCCCCATCCTACGAGGAGTGCAATAGCGATTTTTGTTAGTAAGACGAGACCACCGCCGATTGCAACTACGAGGCTTGTTGCTAGCAAGATGAGGATACCTAAGAGACTGTAAAGCAGACCGTTGGCATCGAAGAAGATAGTTTCTTCGAAAAGGCGGCTTGCATATAGAAATCCTTTGCCTGCTGCATTGTCAAGTAAGCCCATTAATTGCTTATCATTGAGTGGATTTGTTATGAGTGCTTTTGATAAATCATGAGGCATTTGAGTTATCATATTTGTGATTTCTGGCTGATACAGTCCTGCGGTAAGAGCTATTGAAGTAATAATGCTTATCCGTATGAAACGGTTTACAAATCCGGAGAGAGGCATATCTATAGCACCGCGAATGATGAGCCATCCATAGATGATAAAAGCGATGGTGATCCCGATTGAGATGAAGGGTGTAATTGTAGCAATTGCTTTTGAGGAAATATCTGTGACATATGTCTTTGTTATCTGATCAATTTTATCGAAAAGTTGCGTGAATATCGTGAAGTTCATGGCATACCTCTTTGACGAATTTTCAATTTTTCATCCTCTCAAAACACAGATACATGCTATGCGCTTCATTTGGATTTACACAATTCATTAAGTTCATTAAGTATTTTCATCGGGATTGTTTTGGAATTTGATGAAACTTTTGTGTTCTTCAAGATTGTTGAGACATTTACAATAGGATCATTTTCATAAAAGAGAGAAAATAAATGTTATAAAGAGCTTTATTGAAATCTTATGGCAGGCATTGTTTGGTTTGATTTAAGAGCTGGTAGATAGATCCTAACTCTTTGTGTGTCGATAATAGCTTTTTCACTATTGATTAAATTTTTGACCATTTGAATCTTTATAGATTCATTTTGAATCATGGCTAACATGTATTTTAGCTCTGCTTGCAACTTAGCAGCTTCTTTCAAATCCTGCGTTTTGTTTGTAGTATTTAATAAATTAGTGATTCTTTCAAAACGCTTCTCTGCATGCTGAAGAGCTTGCAAACTTATAGCTTTAGCGATAGCCCCTCTATATTTGAGACGTGTATTAATTTCTGTATTCATCTGCTTTAGTGGTGTAGGAATATGGTACTTCTCATTCACAAGAATGCTGTAAATATAATGTTTATAGAAGAGTGGCATAGAGCTGCTATGCATCCCGTAGGTGAGAACGTTGTAGATAGGTTGTGGTTTTGGGTAGATTGACTGCGGATTTTGAAGAAAATATAGTATGTCATCTTTTGGCAATATTTTCTTAGTTACTCTATTACCCGTTATAGAATCATATATCTTTAGCGTTTCATCGAGTTGCTTTTTACTCAATTCAGTTTTTTTTTCTAACAATTTAAAAAGTTGTAGATATTCTTCTTTTAAAACAGATACAGGAATTTGAACAGTTGAATCTTGAGTCCCAGAACCCCAACTAAAGTTAGACGTTAGAGTTAAATTTATCATTCCCAAAAGGGTAATCATTCCTGTTATAATAAGAATCTTTCTCATATATCTGCTCGCTTGATTTCGGCAGGGATTGTTTTATTAATAGGCACGCGGTTCCTATCATTTGGTTGCTTTGGCTTTGGCGCTAACGCGCAAGCCGATAAGATATTTGCAATTAAAATTGCAAAAATGATTTTCTTCATTTTAACACTCCTGTTTTATAACCGCAATATATGCCTCTAACATTTTTTTATCATTATTTCAATTTTGATTGAGAAATATATTGATTATCTATTGTTTTAATTTTTTTCATTTAGTGATCTCATTTTTGTTTAGGGAGATGTTCATCGGCAATGCAGATATTTTTACGGGCTGTTGGTTTCGGCATTTTCCTGTATTGCTATTATGAAGAGTCGTACTATCTGTTTTACCTAATTTTCCATAGATGCCCAAATGTAACGCCTTTTGCGAGAGCATTGGCAATGCTTGCCAGTTTAAGTAACAGCATAATGGATATAATGGACAGGATAAGAACTCCCCCAAACATGTATCCCATATTCTGTCCGTAATCGAATTTCATATCGCCCAAATAGTTTGCAAAGATATTCATCATTAGATTAAATATGGTTGCTAAGAGTACAAAGAGGATTGTATAGCTTAAGACTTGTGCTATCCATTGCTCAAAGAAGCGATAGGTTGGTTGCCAGAGTAGAGCAATAATGAAGATTGGTCCCCATCCTACGAGGAGTGCAATAGCGATTTTTGTTAGTAAGACGAGACCACCGCCGATTGCAACTACGAGGCTTGTTGCTAGCAAGATGAGGATACCTAAGAGACTGTAAAGCAGACCGTTGGCATCGAAGAAGATAGTTTCTTCGAAAAGGCGGCTTGCATATAGAAATCCTTTGCCTGCTGCATTGTCAAGTAAGCCCATTAATTGCTTATCATTGAGTGGATTTGTTATGAGTGCTTTTGATAAATCATGAGGCATTTGAGTTATCATATTTGTGATTTCTGGCTGATACAGTCCTGCGGTAAGAGCTATTGAAGTAATAATGCTTATCCGTGTGAAACGGTTTACAAATCCGGAGAGAGGCATATCTATAGCACCGCGAATGATGAGCCATCCATAGATGATAAAAGCGATGGTGATCCCGATTGAGATGAAGGGTGTAATTGTAGCAATTGCTTTTGAGGAAATATCTGTGACATATGTCTTTGTTATCTGATCAATTTTATCGAAAAGTTGCGTGAATATCGTGAAGTTCATGGCATACCTCTTTGACGAATTTTCAATTTTTCATCCTCTCAAAACACAGATACATGCTATGCGCTTCATTTGGATTTACACAATTCATTAAGTTCATTAAGTATTTTCATCGGGATTGTTTTGGAATTTGATGAAACTTTTGTGTTCTTCAAGATTGTTGAGACATTTACAATAGGATCATTTTCATAAAAGAGAGAAAATAAATGTTATAAAGAGCTTTATTGAAATCTTATGGCAGGCATTGTTTGGTTTGTACTGTTAAAAACCTTTAGATCAAGTTCGCGTCTTTTTGTTTTGATAAGCGCGTACTCAGCATCACGTAACTGCGCAACCATTTGCAGCTTTATAGATTCATTTTCGATCATAGCTAATATACCGTCTACATTTGCTTGAAAATCGACAATATCTTTTAGATTTTTTGCTTTCTTAAATTCGTCTAACAGGGATAAGATATGCTCAAGGCGTTTTTCTGATGCTTTCAAAGCTTGTAGAGCTATAGCTTTATCCATAACTGACGTAAACTGTACACGTCCCAAAAAATTCCTATTCACGTGATCCGAAGGCTCAGAAACATTTTTTTGTTCCTCCAGAATCTGTTGATATGATGCATCTGAACGTCTATCTTTATTATAGATCGAACTGGAATTTTTTAAAAAAAGACTGTCATATGTTTCCTTCTTAGTTTTAACCTCCTGATCCTCAATTATAGAATCATAAGTTATAGCGTTATAAGCTTCTTCTGTTGCTGAAAGTTGTTTTTCTTTCAAATCAATCTGTTTTTTTAATAACTCAATAATTGTCAGATATTCTTCTGGTAGACGAAATTGTGGAGGTGTTTTCTTTTTTAATACTTTTGGGTTTGGAGACCAACCCCAACTAAACTCAAATCCCTTAGCTAAATTTGGCATTCCAAAGAACATAGCCATTCCTGTTATAATAAGAATCTTTCTCATATGGTTCCTCGCTTGATTTCGGCAGGGATTGTTTTATTAATAGGCACGCGGTTCCTATCATTTGGTTGCTTTGGCTTTGGCGCTAACGCGCAAGCCGATAAGATATTTGCAATTAAAATTGCAAAAATGATTTTCTTCATTTTAACACTCCTGTTTTATAACCGCAATATATGCCTCTAACATTTTTTTATCATTATTTCAATTTTGATTGAGAAATATATTGATTATCTATTGTTTTAATTTTTTTCATTTAGTGATCTCATTTTTGTTTAGGGAGATGTTCATCGGCAATGCAGATATTTTTACGGGCTGTTGGTTTCGGCATTTTCCTGTATTGCTATTATGAAGAGTCGTACTATCTGTTTTACCTAATTTTCCATAGATGCCCAAATGTAACGCCTTTTGCGAGAGCATTGGCAATGCTTGCCAGTTTAAGTAACAGCATAATGGATATAATGGACAGGATAAGAACTCCCCCAAACATGTATCCCATATTCTGTCCGTAATCGAATTTCATATCGCCCAAATAGTTTGCAAAGATATTCATCATTAGATTAAATATGGTTGCTAAGAGTACAAAGAGGATTGTATAGCTTAAGACTTGTGCTATCCATTGCTCAAAGAAGCGATAGGTTGGTTGCCAGAGTAGAGCAATAATGAAGATTGGTCCCCATCCTACGAGGAGTGCAATAGCGATTTTTGTTAGTAAGACGAGACCACCGCCGATTGCAACTACGAGGCTTGTTGCTAGCAAGATGAGGATACCTAAGAGACTGTAAAGCAGACCGTTGGCATCGAAGAAGATAGTTTCTTCGAAAAGGCGGCTTGCATATAGAAATCCTTTGCCTGCTGCATTGTCAAGTAAGCCCATTAATTGCTTATCATTGAGTGGATTTGTTATGAGTGCTTTTGATAAATCATGAGGCATTTGAGTTATCATATTTGTGATTTCTGGCTGATACAGTCCTGCGGTAAGAGCTATTGAAGTAATAATGCTTATCCGTATGAAACGGTTTACAAATCCGGAGAGAGGCATATCTATAGCACCGCGAATGATGAGCCATCCATAGATGATAAAAGCGATGGTGATCCCGATTGAGATGAAGGGTGTAATTGTAGCAATTGCTTTTGAGGAAATATCTGTGACATATGTCTTTGTTATCTGATCAATTTTATCGAAAAGTTGCGTGAATATCGTGAAGTTCATGGCATACCTCTTTGACGAATTTTCAACTTTTTATATGATTTTTAAGCATTTTTCGTTGAGTTTTTTAGGATAAAATTAAACTTTGTAGACCTTTTCAGTCTATGAGAGAGAACTGAATATTATGCATTAACTTTTGCTTTTTACGAGCGTACAGGAAAAATAATACACGAAATATTGTTATAAAAAGCCCTATCTAATAAATTTTATGGTAGGCATTTGCGTGTTTTTACTATTCAAAATTTTTATGTTATGTTTGTCCTTCTGCTGTTTGATAAGTGCATATTCAGCGTTGCGTAAATGTGTGACCATTTGTAATTTTGCTGTTTCATTTTGTAGCATAGCAAGCATTCCAATTATATGTGCTTGTAACTCAGCAATACTTTTTAGATCTTTTGTTGTTTTGATTTCGTTTAATAGTTCTTCAATTTGCCGATAACGATTGTCTGCTTCTTCAAAAGTCTTTAGACTTACAGCTTTATCAGTGATGGCTGCATATTGGATACGATTGTTGATAAAACGGCTAGATTCATTGATAGAGATAGGAATTTCTTCTTCTTTTAAAATATTTGCAAGTGATGCAGATAGAGCAGAAGATTTATTTTTATTGTAGAGTGTCTCTGGATTTTTGAGAAAAAAACTGCTGTGATCTGTTTGTGCATTTTTAAGTTTTTTAGTGTCGAATTTTTGGCTTCCCGTTATAGATTCATGTATTTTTTTTGTCTCCTCAAGTTGTTTTTTTAAGAGGTCGAGGAGAGGCATAGTAGGTGGCGTTTTCTTTTGTTGTGGAGGTTTTTTAGATGAAGGGAAAATCCATTTTAAACCGGGAAACTTCTTTGGAACTGATGCTGACAAATCCGCCGCTCCAGCACCAAAAACCCAAGCCTTTGCTGGATTTGAAATCCCTAAAGTTATTGCTACTGCCATTAAAATGGTCTGCTTTTTCATGTTTCCCTCCTGTCATTTTTTGCGTGCTGTAAGAAAATTGGTAACCATATTGCTGGATCTTCACCAACTTCCGCGATAATGCTTTCGACTAATTCTGCATTATCAGGTGTACCTGATAAAACTAAGAGCTCGTCATTAAAGTTGTGTTCAGTAGTTTTTCCATCGATTGTCATATGGAATTTGCCAAGATTTAACTCTGCGAGAGCAGATTGGTCGCCTTGCTTGATGAGAAACTGGCGACTAAACTCACCAAGTCCTTTAATTAATTTAAACTCAGTATCTGTTAGCTTAAAGCCTTGGGTATAATCTTCATAGCTTGCTTTAGGATTGGCTAAGAAAATGTAGGTTGCACATTGTTGAATAAGCGTTTTGGCTATATTGCTTTCTAAAGCATCGCTAGGTTCTTGTGTTGCGTAAACAAAAATACCATTTTGTTTACGGATAGTTTTTTGTTTATTTTTTGCTAAATCTTCAAAATATGGATCTTGTAATGGTTTCCAAAACTCATCAAAGATATACATAAACCGTTGTCCGCTAATCATCCCTTCTGTACGGTAAAGCAAATACATCATCACTGGAGTCCGCGTTTCTGGGTTATCTAAGAATTCAGTGATATCAAAGCCGTAAATTTGATGTGTTGAGAGATCAAGAGCATCATTGGGATTATCAAATAACCATCCATAATCACCACCTTCGCACCATTTTATCAAGCGAGCATGAACAGATGGGCGAGCATTATAATCACTTACATGCGGATTTGGTAAGAATTGCACAAGAAAAGACAAACGACGAAGTGATGGATCAATGTTGCTACTCATAACAGACATAACAGCTTGATTAATTTCCTTTTCATCGTGATGTGTGATTTCACCACCAGCTTCTGCCAATTTTTTAACAAATTGTTTCAGAAAAATCAGATTTTCTTGTGTGGGTGGGAGTTGGAAAGGATTGAAACCACTTTTCCTGCCTGGCTTGAATGTTAAATATTTTCCACCCATCGCTCGAATAGCAATTTCCATGCCACGATCTTTATCAAAAACAACAGTTGTAGGCTTAAATTTTTGTGCTTGTGCTAACAAAAAGCTGAGTAACACAGTTTTACCGGAACCAGATTGTCCGATAAGTGCGGTATTACCAAGCAAACGTTTATCTGTCGAGTCCTCTTCAAGTTTGGAGGCATGAAAATTGAAATAAAGCGGTGTTTTACTGGTTGTTTTAAGAATTGTGACGGCCGGTCCCCATGGGTTGCCAGTAGGTTTTCCTGACATAAAATTATGAAAAGATGAAAATGATAAAAAGTTCAATGATGTAATCGGAGCAGGACGTGGTCTCCATTTCCAATTGCCAGGAAGTTGTGCCCAATAGCCAGCCTCTATCGCTAAGTCTACAGGTTTGGGCAATACCGCAACGTCTAGTAATGCTGCACTTGCTTTGGCCATATGGTCGCGAACTTGTTGAACTGTATCACCATAGATAGTCAATGTGCAGTGATGTTCTCCCATGACAAAATGCCCACTGATAAGCTGGTTTAGTGCTTCGTCAATTTGTTCAATTTGGCTCGTTGCCACATCTCGTGCATCAATAAGATTACGCTGATGCCGTTGTAAATAGTCTTTAGCGGCATGTCTGGAGAGCACCGAAAAGCTCTGTGTCAATATGAACTCGAAGTCACTTTCCAACAAAACATTTAATTGTCCTGGTTTGGTTGTTGCATCGTATTCTTTAATTTCCAGCATTCCAAATCGACGCATTCCACTGGTTGTCCGCAGTTCACCGAGAGCGCCCCATTTTGAGAAAAAAGGTCGATTGATAGACATGTAGTCAGAAAAACGGTCCTGGCAAATTGGCATGGGGCGATATTCACCATTGACAAGCATTCCAAGGAATTCAAGTGCAGAAGAATAAGCGTGTCCATTTTTTTCATAAGCACCAAGAAGTTCTGCACCGTAACGGTTTAAAGATTGGCCTAAAGTACGATTGATGTCACTGAGTTCTTTGATACATGAGTCTTGTCGCATCTTTTTTTGATCAAGCGTTTCACGTTCATGTTGAGAAAAGAACGACATAATTTTATCCGCTATCGGTTGAAAAATAACAGTCAAATATAAATCATTGACCATCAAATTATAACCAGTAAAGCTTTGCTGATATTTTTCATCAAGTTGATAGCAAAACATTTGATCAAATGTTGAATCAGGATATTCATAAACACGGCGGCGCACGATATGTGTCCAAAATGATAAGTTGGCTGATGCAATACCTCGTAGAGTATTATTAAGCTCTTTTATCCATTGAAAAATATCTTCTTCTGAAGCACTTTGATGCGAGCGTCCGTCAATCTTCCAAATCGACAAATACTCCGCATTTTTAGTAGAAATAATCGTATCTGTAATGTGATGTGAATAAGGCAGGAATAGACTTACAGGTGTCTCTGATATAAGACGCTTGCTGCTTTCAACAGCTGTCATGCTTATCTCCTTTTATTATAATTAGAGGGACTATAACTTGATGCACCCCAAAAACCTTTATTGCGATTACGAAATTTGGTATCGATCCATAACCACCAGATACGAAATGCTTTATCATCGTTTTTGGTAATTTGCACCATAATAAACCATAATGGCGGTGCTATAACCCACAAAAAGATATTTATTGTCATAGCAATAACAGCAACCACCATAAGCATAACAATAAACGGCATCATGGGGACACCCCATATAGTTGGAACACGTGTTGCTCCCTTGAATAAGGGGAATTCTTTTTTTTCGTATGATTTCATGGGATATTCTCGTCACTGGAGGTGAAATAATATGTGGCTAATATAGAAAGCTGCACCAGCGATAATGACACTGACTGCCCATCGCATAAATGTAGCTCTTGCGATGATGCGAAATATATAAATAAGCAAAAGTAATAAAAGAATGATAGCAGCAACGGCAGGAATAATTATACTTAATCCATATTGCATCCCTATGAAAACATCTAAACTCTTTGTTTCCATCTGAGCATATGCAGATTGAGTTATTAATAACATAACTGAAGTGATAACAATAGCACTAATCTTACATATTTTTGATTGAAGCGTATTTAATTGTTTCATATCTTTTATCCCTTTTTAATTAAGTTTCTATAGAGAATATTCCTTTTTTCTAGTATTAGCGATATTATTACCAGTATATGTCTATAATTGAAAATGTTTAAACCATTATGTATTATACCAACTTATGAATTACCTGTAAACAACAGTTTAGCAAGTTGGGTTGCAGAGCCCGCGATGACAACGCCGATTGCCCAGCGTATAAATGTGTCTCTTTCTATGTAGCGTCCTGCGTAACCAATTGCTAAGCACAAAAGTATAACAGCAGCAGCAACAGGGATAATGTGATCAACAAGATCGCTTTTCAGAGCTTTTAGAGCATTTTCAGCAGGAGCTAATTTTGCATTTGCATATGCAGGATGCCTCATAAAAAAGGTGCTTATGGCTGCAGAAATTACGATAATTTTGTTATTATTTTTTAATTGGAAATTAAGTAATTTTTTCATATTTTACTCTTTAATACTTTGTATTATATCACTATAAAGCATATAAGATTCTTATATATTTATAATGACTAGATATAAAACCTTATGATAAAAACATTATGTATTATACAAACTTATGAATTACCTGTAAACAACAGTGTAGCAAGTTGGGTTGCAGAGCCCGCGATGACAACGCCGATTGCCCAGCGTATAAATGTGTCTCTTTCTATGTAGCGTCCTGCGTAACCAATTGCTAAGCACAAAAGTATAACAGCAGCAGCAACAGGGATAATGTGATCAACAAGATCGCTTTTCAGAGCTTTTAGAGCATTTTTGCAGTTATTAATTTTGGTTGAGCATATACAGAATTGTTCATAAAAAATACTGTTATAGCTACGAAAACTGCTGCGACTTTGTTTTTATTTTTTGATTGGAGATTAATTAACTTTCTCATATTGTTATTCCAATTTAGATTACAATTAGTATAAATAATAGTTTTATTGTATTAAATAAAAACACAGAAACATAAGCTTCCTATTTTCATAAAATAGACATTTTGTATTTAAATAGGTTTATCAGTTAGGTTTAAACAACAGTGTAGCAAGTTGGGTTGCTGAGCCAGCGATAACGACACCGATTGCCCACCGTATAAATGTGTCTTTTTCTATGTAGCGCCCTGCATAACCAATTGCTAAGCACAATAGTATAACGGCAGCAGCGATAGGGATAAGCGTTTTTAAGTCTGTTTGGAGAGCATTTAAAGCTTTGTTTGCAGGATCCAAAACTACCGCTTGTGCTAACACAGGATTGGCCATAAAAAATACAGTTAAAGCTGCAGAGATTTCAGTAGTTTTATTCCGAATTATTTTTTGAAGAATTTTTGATTGTTTCATATTGCTTATCTCAATTTAGATTTCTCTTTAGAATAAAATATTTTATACTGCATGACTTTAATAGTTATTCTCATTACGGGTTTTTGAATAACATATTTGCAAGTTCAGCTGCTGAACCAGCGATGACAACACCAATTGCCCAGCGTACGAATGTATCTTTTCCAATGTAGCGCCCTGCGTAACCAATTGCTAAACATAGAAGTATGACGGCAGCAGCAATAGGAATAAGCGTTTTTAAGTCTGTCTGTAACTCTGTTAGAGCATTTTTTGCATTTGTTAATTTTTGAGCATACACAGAATTGCTCATAAAAAATATAGTTAGAGCTGCAGAAATTTTAGTAGTTTTATTTCTAATTATTTTTTGAAGTGTATTTAATTGTTTCATATTGTTTATTCCAATTTAGATTATAGTTTGTTTATTCTTTAGATTACAGTTGGTATAAATAACCCCTTTTTCGATATAGTTTTTTATACTAAATAAAAACAGAAATTTAAGTTTATTATTTGTCGAAAGAAACATTTTGTGTTTAAATAGATTTATCAGCTAGGTTTAAAAAATAAAGCAGCAAGTTCGGCTGCTGAACCAGCGATGACAACGCCGATCGCCCACCGTATAAATGTATCTTTTTCTATGTAGCGTCCTGCATAACCAATTGCTAAGCACAAAAGTATCACAGCAGCAGCGATAGGAATAATCTCCTTTAAGTCCTTTTGAAGTGCTTTTAAAGCTGTATCTGCGTTTTTCAATTTTTGTGCTTGGGCGCATACAGAATTGGTCATAAAAAACACAGTTAAAGCTGCGGAAAATGCAGCAATTTTATTACGAGCTGTTGTGTGAAGAATATTTAATTGTTTCATGTTCTTTATCCTGATTAAGATTAAAACTCCCACAAATGACTCCTCTTTCGTGAAGAAACTTAAAAAGATATTTTGGATCAGCCCAAGTTCTTAGTTTTCCTCTTTGTGTAAGTAATGTATATTTATTTGGCTTTCCAGTGATTGGATCATCGGAAATAAACGTAAAATACCACTCTCTTTCTGAAAGCATCACGACTGTAATGTCACGTGCTGCTTTTTGACTAAATGCTATATCAACGCTGTTTTGTTCTATCATTTTCATTATCTTTGCCCTCAATTAGAAGAGATTTTGTCCAATCTTACTAATTAGAGCTTTAACATTTTCTTATCTACCTTTCATTATAACATCCTATCAAAATTCTAGGGTTTCATGAAAATATCAGTCATCACTCTAGCGATTCTCTCGATGAAGAAGAATCTTCAACTGAAAAAGCATCGCAGGCACTACTTTCTTTATGTGTAAATGCGTCTTCCTCTCCTTTTGAAGAGAGAGAAAGAGAATCTACGTTAGTTATCTGTTCTGGTTCTTCTTTTTTAAGCTTTACAGGCCCCTGCAAATCCTCATTTTCTCGCACAGCAGCCTTTGCTCCAATATATGAAGCAACCTTCTGTATAGAGGTGTTGCTTGAGTTTTCTGTATTGTAAAAATTCAACACAGACTGCAAAGTCGCTTTTTCGAAGATGCACTTTGATGCTGTTTGTTCATAGCGGTAAGTTAAAGCGCTTTGTACAGCTGTAAGATCTCTACAAAAATCAAATGCATCAAAAAGAGAAAACAATTTCACATCTCTAACACCAATTTGCCCTAAAATTATGTTAAAATTGCGTTCGCTCTGTTTAAACTGTTCAGTTGTTGCGATTTTTTCTTCAAGCTGAGATGATTGATAGAACAAGTTATCTTTATTATCTGTTACATAAACATTGCTCTGCGCTTCTTGCTCGGCGATAACTGAAAATGTTATGGGGGGTGTATTGGATATGTATGTAGCAACAAACATTGTGAAATCTGGAACAATCATTAGCAATACACCTTATTATGAAGAATTTTATTAATACAAATGCTAATTCTTTGCGGTGCTTTTTCTCGTTGTCTTTTGATTTTATAAATTTGCAGAACGAGATTGTTTAGCTTAGAATATTCCTTGCAATTATTACGTTGTTCTCTTCTAAGAATATTTCTAATATATGCGAATATCCAACCAAAAAGATAAAAGTGTGGAATAAAATAGAGCACATTACGCCAACCAATATTATTGGAATCACGAAAAAAGACGCTGCGTTTAAAAAATAATAATCTTTGATACCGTATTGAAGTTGCTTGTTTTATATAATTCTCTAGTTGCAAAAATCTTTTCAAAAAAAATTTACACGAAGTAAAAAGCCGTTGTGTGTGAGGGGAGGTTTTATTGTTATAATAAACTACGCTATCATTATACAGAGAGGGCTTGTTCTTTGTTGCATATTGCCATAATTTATAGAGTGATGATTTATATTTACTTTTGACTACTGATTCATGAGAGTCAGAGAGGTGTGATGGTGTTTGAGCACTGCATTTAAGAGTTCCAGCGATTGAACTGAAAAAAGACGCAGTGGTGGTAATTGATATACCAATAAACAGTTCTTTTGGGTTCAAAGCACATCTCCGTCAAAGTGATATATGTATCGTAATTTTAATTTCGATAATAAATAGGCAAAAATCGTCTATAATTATGTTTAAAATATGGCAAGAAAAAATTCTTTTTTGCAAGGGGAGTAATTAAGGTGAACGATCTAAAGAATTTGAATTTTGATGAACTACAAGAGATGCGTACACAAATCGATGTGGAATTAAAAAAACGGCAAGCAAAAGAAAAGCAAAATGCGCGACGAAAAATTCTTGAAATTGCTAATGCCCATGGAATTGATATCGCTGATCTTGTGAGCAAAGAGCGCTATTATAGAAATCCCAATAACCAATGGGAATTATGGAATGGGCGTGGACGTAGACCTAAGTGGATTAAAGAGTGGTTGGAGAATGGGTATACACTTGATGAGCTTGAAGTAACATAACACGTGTACGATATTTACAAGATAAGAGAATACCAAGGAATGTAAATGCAAGAAGTATGCTTTTTGGGTAATTTGATTGTATAAGCATACTGAACGAATATATTAAAGTATTGAGTGATCAAATAAAATGATAGGGAACATGAACAAATGTATTTAAATGCAAAAGATCTTGTTGTTATAATCTGGCAAGCATAATGATGATGCCATATTAAAATATTGTAATTGCTTTTGGCATTTGAGAGAGGGGGATACTTTACTTCTTTTTATAGTTTTATTGATTCTTTACAAAAATGGTTGAAGTGAGAATAATTTATTACCTAGAAGTTCTAACTCAATATGTAAAATGATAATTTTATTAATTAATATGTTAATAAATTAGCATACTTATATTTTTGAAATACTGTTCTATAGAACAAGCCTGATGTTATAGATTTTGTTTGGTCTTTTTTCAGTAAGATTATATATGAGGCATTTACTTTATTTATCGTTCGTTTAGTTGAGATGAGTGAGTGTGTAGAATGTGTAGAAAATGAAAAATTTCTATGGTTGTTATGGATTTTATAGAATTTATGGCATATTTCTGAGCGCTTGTGATTAAAATTCATTTATGAGTATTTATGAATAATGAATAAAGAGCGTATTTGAAAATAAAAGGATTGGGTCATTTCTATTGCGGTTTATCTTCTTTTATGGTGTGAAATAGGGGGGGTGATATGCAAGCTTACAATTGTGTGTGATGATATAAAGTGCGGAACACTTTGTTATATATCAGAATAGTTATATATCAGAATATTTTTTTCTAAAACCGTGTGGTATTTCACAATAAGTTAAAGGGTTTTCCTGAGAAACGGAATGCATTTGTGTTGCCAATTTACGCGTTTTTTTTAAGAAAAATTTTTCAATGCAACTAAGTTTATTTTATGGCACTTCTCGTAAATAGTATAATGTAAAAGTCCCTATGATCACATAAAATCCATTGTACACCACCATTTTTACTTCAATAAAAAGTGTAAGCCGACGCCATTATACACTTTACTCGCCTCCAATGTTGCTAAAGCCCCCTTAGTACTTGAGAGGGTGAGGCTTTTAATTGCTTTGTTTAATTGCTTTTATTTATACGACAGTCTCGCTTGTGATATGCAAGCGAACAATTTTGATTGCTTCAACATGAGAAAGATTTGAAATAGGAGTATTTTATAATCTTTAGATTTCTCATTCAGTATGAGAACAATGATTATAAATAAAAATGTTGTGTGCTAAAAAAGTCTTGTTTATTTTGTTATGCTGTGAAACGGCTTCTTTTAAGGTTTATGATATAAGGCAATCTCTTTGAGGCATTAAATGTTTTTTTTCAGTGTGTGGCGAATATTCTTAGAATGTAGCTTGTTTGTCGAGTCTTATGTTAAGTGAAATATGAGAGGAGGAAGACAAGAGAAAATTACTCTACAGGAATCCGGTTTGTAAGCAAATTGGATGAGATAGGGATTTTTTGTTCTTTGGAGAAGGGAGGCAAAGGTTGTAACAAAGTGAAATAGTATGAATTTTTGCTTAAAGTGGGAAGCCGTGTAGAAGACGTGGGGCATTTGGAGTGAGTCCGGCAGCTTCTTGAATGAAGTATTTTTTTATTTTTGGCGCTTGATTAACGATTCCAAGGCCGGTATCGCGGAGCATCCGTAAAAGAAGGCTATCATTAGAAAAGAGTTTATTAAGCCAATCATTGCTTAAAGCCATACGGACAATTTCAAAACGTCTCCAGCTTTGATAGCGCTCTAAAGCAGTGAGGGAGCCAATGTCAAGACCTAGTCGTGCTGTTTCAATAATCACTTCAGCGAGGGCAGCGCTATCGCGTAATCCTAAATTGAGTCCTTGTCCTGCAATGGGGTGGATGGTATGGGCGGCATCGCCAACGAGAGCAAAACGTGGTTTAACGCATTGACGTGTTAAAGAAAGACTTAAAGGAAAAGCTTGACGTTCGCCATTCCAAGAGAGTTTGCCTAATCGATGACCAATGCGTCTTTCGAGTTCTGTTTCAAACACAAGTGTATCAGCTTTGAGATAATATTGCGCAGTTTTATGATCTTCATTCCACACAATGGCGGATCGGTTGCCTTTGAGAGGGAGAAGAGCAAAAGGACCGGCAGGTAAAAAATGTTGAATTGCTTGACCATTATGGGGTTTTTCATGTTCAACTGTGCAGATGATTGCTGTTTGTTTATAGGGATGAGAAAAGTTTTTAAGACCTGCTTTTTGTCGTAATTTTGAATGGGCTCCGTCAGCTGCAATAAGCAATTTTGTTTGCCAAACCTCTTCATTATTTAAAGCGATGGTTGTATGTTGGCCTTCTTGATGAAAATCAATGACACGCGTGTTTGCAATAACAGGGATATTGAGATCTTTGATACGTTTTTTTAAAGTGTTGATGAGTTCTCTATGTTCTACCATAGCAGCAAAGGGCTCACCGGGGTTAATATCGCCTTCAAAGGTTAAAAGGGTGGGTTTGACAGGGTCACTTGTGCTTGTATCTGTGATGATCATTGAATGGATGGGTTGCGCACAGGGTTTTATAGGTTCCCAACATTGTAATTGTTTTAACATACGAATAGAAGCAGCAGCAAGGGCAATGGTTCGTATGTTAGAAGCAGGAGTATCTCCTTGTGGAGCAGCATCAACGATTTCTATTTTCAGATTAGGAGCGGTTTGTTTGAGTGCTATCGCTAGGGTTAAACCGACAGCTGCTCCCCCTGCAATGAGCAGATCACATTGTTTAGTTTTATGAGATTTTATTTTTTTATTGGGTTGTACGTCTTTATTGCGATTAGAACACACAATACTTCTTCCATTGTTTATAGTTTGCTTTCTTTTAAAAAGAATATCTTTTTAAATTGCCTAAAATATCTTAACTTCTACTTTTCTCTCTGCTTTACAAAAACGAGGTTGCTTTTTGGCACCAATCTGATAACAGATTGGTTTTTAAGAGTTCTTCTGCTTAATCATTTATGTGATTCATTTTACAAATTTATCGGATAAGCTTTTTTTGAATGTCTTCTTTAATTCTTTTTACACTTGGTTGATAAAAAAGAAAACTAAAAATAAATAAAGATGGTTGTGTATTTTTTAAGTTGTATGAGTTATTTTAGTATGTCTGTCCTGAAGGGGGGCATTTAGTTGGTATGATAGATAAAAAACTGTGTTCATTCGTGATGGTTAAAACAGTATTCATATTTTGCCGTTATCGTGATGTAGCGTAAAAAACATCATCTGTTTAGGAAGGTGTATAGGACCCATGTAAAACTTTACACATGAGGTGTTTTTGGGTTGATCGTGTGATAAATATTCAGGGAGAGCTTTTTGTGCGTCTTATGAAGGACTGTCTCTTAGGGTGGTGATATATGAATGATATGAAGTGGTTAGAAGGTAGAACGCGCTAGATAAGAAGTCGGATTATTTACAGGCTATTTGTTTACAGATCGGCATAGAGTTTAAGCTTCATCCTTTTTAAGAGAGAGTTGTAACTCTTTAAAATATGAAAGTTTTGTATTTGGAATTGATAGATGCACCGAAGTTCTTCTCCTTATGATTCATTAGAAGTGCGAAATTCTCAAGGTTCGCGTCTTATTGAGATGTTTTTACGTCAGATAGGGGTATTTATTGGGCTTGGGCTTTTGGGCTTTATTATTTTTTGTGTGTTTGCTTTGGCGACGTGGAATGTTGCGGACCCATCTTTAACCCATGCAAGTACAAATGAGGTTACAAACCTTATGGGGTGGATGGGGGCAATTTTTTCAGATTTTATTATGCAGTTTTTTGGTTTGGCAAGTCTTGCTGTTTTGTTGCCGCCATTATTTTGGTCTTTTCTCTTGTTGGCGCAAAAGAATATCTACAATTTGACTTTGCGCTTTTTTTTATGGGCGCTATCAACGATTTGTTTTTTAATTGCTTTTGCCCTTATGTCACCTGTTGCTTCTTTTACTTATTGGCCATTACCAATGGGATTGGGAGGGGTTTTAGGAGATAAAGCTTTAAGTGTTACTTCTTCAGTTTTTCCTTTTTTTCTTTCTCCTCTTTACACGGTGTTTTTTAGTGTTGTTTTTATTCTTTTAGGTTTTTTCACTGCTGCTTTTGCTGGCAATGTGATATGGCGGCGTCGAACAAAGAAAAGAAAAGAAAAAAGCATTCCAAAAAACGAAATCGTTAACCCAGTTTTTGAGTTGGAAGAAGATACGGAATATGCCGCAGAGGATGATCGTGAAAATCATGGTTTTTTTGCGACAACTTGCGGCGCTCTTTTGCATCTTGTTTATTTTTTACAAGCGCGTTTTTTTCGTTTATTCTGTTTCAAAAGGCGTTTTCAGAGTAAAGGGCAGGGAAAGTCATTTAATCGGATTGAGCCAACTTTTTTGGGTGAAAAAGTAAAGTGTGAGGAAAATCAGAATAAAGCCTATGTTTCTCCTGTTAAAAATCGAAAGTCTTTAACAGCTTCTTCAAATGGCGGTTTTGTTCTTCCTCTCGTAGATTATCTTTCGGTTCCACCACCGTCTGTTCGGGATGCAAAACTTTCTCCTGCTGTTTTAAGAACAAATTCTCAGGAACTTGAGGGGGTTTTGTTAGATTTTGGGGTCAAAGGAAAAATTATAGATGCTTGCCCTGGACCCGTGGTCACTTTGTATGAATTTGAACCGGCTGCTGGCATTAAGTCTTCTCGTATCATTAGTTTGGCAGATGATATTGCTCGTTCGATGCGGGCGATTTCAGCGCGTGTTGCAGTGGTTCCAGGACGTAATGTTATTGGAATAGAATTGCCTAATGCAAAGCGTGAGATGGTTTATTTACGAGAAATGTTGCAGGCGCAAGAATTTATTGACAGCAAAGCAAAGCTAGGACTTGCTTTGGGTAAGACAATCGGGGGGGACGCAGTTATTGCAGATTTAGCAAAAATGCCTCATCTTTTGGTTGCTGGTACAACAGGGTCGGGAAAGTCTGTTGCTATCAATACAATGATTTTATCATTGCTTTATCGTATGACACCAGAGCAATGCCGTCTCATTATGGTGGACCCAAAAATGCTTGAGCTTTCGGTTTATGATGGCATTCCTCATTTATTAACACCTGTGGTGACAGATCCTAAAAAAGCTGTGATTGCTTTAAAGTGGGCTGTTCGTGAAATGGAAGAGCGCTATAGTAAAATGTCAAAACTAGGCGTTCGTAATATTGATGGGTTTAATGCACGTCTCAAGGAGTCAGAAAGTCAAGGAGAGACAATGGTGCGTACAATACAAGTGGGCTTTGATCATGAAACTGGCGAGCCTCTTTATGAAACGGAAACACTTGATTTTAGTCCTATGTCTTATATTGTTGTCATTATTGATGAAATGGCTGATTTGATGATGGTTGCTGGTAAAGACATTGAAGGAGCGGTTCAACGTTTAGCACAAATGGCACGTGCTGCCGGTATCCATGTAATTATGGCGACACAGCGTCCTTCTGTCGATGTTATTACTGGGACGATCAAAGCCAATTTTCCCACACGTATTTCTTTTTCTGTGAGTTCAAAAATCGATAGCCGAACAATTTTAGGCGAACAGGGAGCCGAACAATTATTGGGACAAGGAGATATGCTCTTTATGATGGGAGGAGGGCGTATTCAGCGTGTGCATGGGCCTTTTGTGGCGGATGATGAAGTGGAGCAGGTTGTTGCGCATCTCAAAGCGCAAGCACGACCTGATTATTTGGAAACAATTACACAAGAAGTTGAAGAGGATGGTGCTGATGTTTCTTTGGCTTCTCCTTCAGAAGATGATCCCTATAGCCAAGCTGTTGCTATTGTGCTTCGTGATCGTAAGGCTTCGACTTCTTATATTCAACGCCGTTTAGGTATTGGTTATAACCGTGCTGCGACATTAATTGAGAGGATGGAAGAAGAAGGTATCATTAGTCCAGCAAATCATGCAGGGAAACGAGAAATTTTAGTGCCTGCCGAAGAAGAACGCTTTTGAAAAATCTTTATAGTTGCTTTTTATAATATCTTATAAAACAAGTGTTTATTCTACTGTATCGTAGAAAGTCTGCATTTTCATATACCAGTTCTCGATTTGCGATAGCTCCTTGACACTTGAGACTCTTTGTAAGGGGATTTTTTATCTTATATAATTTTTTCCACACCACAACCTTGCTTGTAATATGCAAGCAAATGATTCGAATTGATTCAATATGAGAGAGTAGGTGATGAGAGAATCTTACTGTATTGGGCGTTATTATTTAAGTTAAAAAGATAATTTATTATAAATCAATATCTTGGTATAAAATAATGTCGTTGCATGTGTAGGGGTATAAAAGCATGTAAGGCTTGATATTTAAGTGTCTTTTAAAGTGCGTTCTAAATATTTAAGACAAGGCTTATCTGTCGAGCCTTATATAAATGAACCATATGGGGCGGGAAGCTAAGTGAAATCTGCTAAACTTCAAACTGTTTACAGACTGGTTCGGGCGAAAATTTTTATTCTTTTGGATTGGAAGGAAGTAAAAAAAGCATTTTTGCCACTTAAAAGAGTTTTCAGGTGCGTGAGCAATATGTTTAGTACTTAATCCGTTATGTATTGACTATAATCTATGTTGCTTCACAGATTAGGGGAAAAATAATATATTATGCGTTTAGGAAATCAGCAGACAAGCAGGAAATTTGGATGCTTTCGGAAACTTAAACACAGACTGATTATTTGGAAACGGTATTGCAAGAAATAAAGAAGCATGTTTCTTTGGCTTTTTCTTTATCAGACGATCCCTATAGTTAAGCTGTTGCTATTGTGCTTCGTGATGGTAAGGCTTCAGCTTCTTATATTCAATGTCGTTTAGGTATTGGTTATAACCGTGCTGCACCTATTGATTGAAAGGATGGAAGAAGAAGGCATTATTAGTTCAGCAAATAATATGGGTAAGCGGAAAGTTTTGGGAACTGTCGAAGAAGAATACTTTTAAAAATCTTTTGATAGTTTTTTCAAACAATATCTTTATCTTATAAAGAAGGGTATTTATTCATTGTTGATCACTTAAGTTATAAATTATAAAGTCAATTAAGCATTGCTTGGGAGCATTTTTTATGAAAACGTCTTTTTTACCGCAAAGAAGAGTCTTTGGGTTGGTGGGAATTATTATCTTTTGGTGTTTAACTTTTCCTGTTGTTTCGCAAGCATCTAATAAAGTGATAAAGGCGCAAAATGTTGTAAATCACTTTGCGGCAATCAAAACAATGACAGGTGATTTTATTCAGTTTAGTCCAAAGGGGAAAATGTCTCAGGGGACATTTTACCTAGAGCGTCCAGGGAAAATTCGTTTTATTTATAAGAAAATGCCTTTACAGATTATTGCAGATGGTCAATTTGTAGGTATTAACAATCGGGCTTTGAATACTTGGAACTTTTCACAACTTTCGCAAACGCCAATGAAGTTTCTGTTGGGTGATAAAATTGATGTATCTTCTGGGCGGTTATTGGCATTTCGCGAAGATCCAGGGGCTGTGACGATTGTTCTGCGTGATAAAACGATTGGGGCAGGGCAAATAAGGATGGTTTTTGATTCTAAAGGCTCTGCTTTGCGCCAGTGGACAATTGTTGATCAACAAAATTTGGAAACTACTGTGCAGATTATGAATGTGCGGACGGACGTCCGGTTCGCTAATGGAATGTTTACACTTCCTTCGAAGAAATAGTGCGGCGTTGTTTCATTGGGATTGAAATGGATGTTCTTTCGTATTGCAACTTGGAATATTAATTCTATTCGTTTGCGTCTTGCGCAGGTTTTTCAGTATTTGAAACTCTTTTCTGCAGATGTTTTGTGTCTACAGGAAACAAAATGTCCAGATGCTTTATTCCCAGTGGAGGCTTTTGAAGCAGCAGGATATAAGCATATCGCATTGAGTGGACAAAAATCTTACAACGGGGTCGCTATTGTTTCTCGTTTGCCTTTTAAAAAGGTAGAAAAGCGTTTCTTTTGCCAAAACCAAGATTGCCGTTATATCTCAGTTATTGTGGAAGCCCATGGGAGAAGCTTGCGGATTCATAATTTTTATGTTCCTGCTGGGGGAGATATTCCTGATGCTCATGTGAATGAAAAATTTCGTCATAAGCTTGATTTTTTAGAAGAAATGTCCTCCATTCGTGCGGATCAAGGAGATGGTCTTTCTTCTCTTTTGGTGGGAGATTTAAATATTGCTCCTTTGGCAGAGGATGTTTGGTCTCATCAGCAATTGTTGAAGGTTGTAAGCCATACTCCCATTGAAACTGAACGTTTACAGGATTTGTGTTATCAAGGTGGATGGGTTGATCTGATGCGTTTGCATATTCCTGTTCCTACCAAGCTTTACACATGGTGGAGTTATCGTGCACGCGATTGGGCATTTACCGATTATGGGCGGCGGCTTGATCATGTTTGGTCTTCTCAAGATTTAGCACCTTTTGTTGTAGATCTTTCGATTTTTCGTGATGCGCGCGGATGGGAACGTCCTTCAGATCATATTCCTGTGCAAACTGTATTTGATTTTTCACGTCAAGTTTGAAATAAGAGGTAAATAAAGTATTAATATTAAATAATGATTCTGAAAGAATGCGGGAGACTAGATGTATATCAGAAATCTCAAATGGGGCGCTTCTTGTGGATTACTTTCTAGTGTCTTGTTGTGTTTGCTTTTGTCAGGATGTATGGTTGGTCCTAATTACCAGAAAACATCTTTTCGTGTTCCTGCAGTTTGGGGGGAAAAATCTGAACAGACTGCAGGGAGGCCAGTTGCGCTTGCCGGATGGTGGCGGCGTTTGAATGATCCTATTCTAGATGCATTAATGGATTATGCGATTTCTGGAAATAATAATGTTGCTGTTGCTAAAGCCCGGGTACGTGAAGCGCGTGCGGGTTTAGGACAGGTTGTGGGAACTCTTTTGCCAAATGTGTCCAATTCAGTTTCAGGAACCCGTAGTCGTTCTGGACAGTCTGATGCATTGTTAAACCAATATCATAGTGGTTTTGATGCAAGCTGGGAGCTTGATTTTTTTGGTGGGCATAAACGAGCGGTTGAAGCAGCGCGTTATGGTCTTGATGCGGCTGTGGAAGATATGCGCGCTACCATGGTGACATTGCTAGGAGATGTGGCAACAAATTATGTGCAAATGCGTGGTTGGCAACAGAAATTGTTGATTGTGCGGCAAATTGCTGTATCACAACGTAAAACCTATGAACTGATGCGTGCTAGATTAACAGCTGGTGATGTTTCTGAGCTTGATGTTTCAAATGCGCAAGCACAAATGGCAAATACAGAAGCGGATATATCACAGATGGAAGCGAATTTGGCAATGAGCATTCATCGCCTTTCTGTCTTAACTGGTTGTGTGCCTACGGCATTGAAGGATCTTTTACAAAAAAATGCTAAGCATGCAAAGATTCCACAACCACACTGGCCGATACCAGCAGGAATTCCAGCCGATATTTTGTTAACACGTCCGGATTTGCGACGGGCAGAGCGTCAATACGCGCAAGCGACAGCGCGGATTGGTCAACGTGAAGCAGATCGCTATCCATCACTTACTTTAACAGGTAATATTTCGACAGCAGCAACGGCAATTGATCAGTTATGGAAAAATTCAACGATTGGCTGGTCTTTTGGACCTGGTTTGCGTTTTCCTTTTTTTAATGGAGGTCAGGTCGAGGCTTCTATTGCGGTAGCGCGTGCACAGCGTGATCAAGCTTTTATTACTTATCGGGCTGCTGTGTTGGGAGCTTTAGAAGATGTAGAAAATGCGCTTGTAAGATTAACTAAAGAACATCAACGTTTAGAAAAGCTAATCGTTGCGAATAAAGCTTCTCTTCATTCCTTAAAACTTTCACGGAGCCTTTTTGAGAATGGAAATACTAGTTTTCTTGAATTGTTAAATGCTGATCGCTCTTATTATTCTGCACAAATGGCACTTAAAGATAGCCGTGTTTCTTTGGTTACGCAATATATCACGTTGATGAAAGCATTGGGGGGGGGCTGGGATGGCGTTGTTGATGTATCACGTCCGGAAGTCGTTGATGGTGCACCTCATTCGCGTGCAAAGGTAGGGAAATGAAAAAAAGTTTACTCAAAAATTTCATTACAAAACACAAAAAACTTTCCTTCTTTTTAACTGCTATATTCCTTCTTCTCTTGTTTTTATGGTTGCGTTCTGTTGTTTTTGGAACATCTAGCCCAACTTATATAACAGCGGTGGTAAAGCGTGGGGATATTGAGGAAAGTGTTTTAGCTTCTGGTCTTGTACGTCCTTATCGGTTGGTGGCTGTTGGTGCGCGTGCAACAGGGCGTGTGGTGTCAATGCGCGTTTCTCCTGGGAGTGTTGTGAAAGAAGGCGATCTTTTGGCAGAAATTGATCCTACAGATCAGGAAAATGATTTAAAAAGAAAAAAAGCAGCATTGTCGCATTATTATGCCAGTCTAGTAGAACAAGAAGCCTATCTTTCTCTTGCACAGAAAAATTTAGCACGTCAGAAAAAAATGATCGAGTCACGTGCGGTTTCACGAGCTAATCTCGATGATGCTGCGACACAAGTAAAAATACGTGAGGCGCAAATTGCTCAACTTCAACAGCAGATTGTGCAAGCACAAATTGATGTGGACAGTGCAGAGGTCAATTTAGGTTATACACGCATCACTGCCCCTTCAGCGGGAACGGTTTTGGCAACAGTTGTGGAAGAAGGGCAAAATGTGAATGCGGTTCAGTCGGCGCCAACAATTGTTATTTTGGGCGATTTGTCAAAGATGACGATCAAGGCGCAAATCTCAGAAGCTGATGTTCTTAAAGTTCAGGCTGGACAACCACTTTATTTTACAGTTTTAGGGAATTCGCAGCGTCGTTATGAGGGCGTTTTAGAAAAGGTAGAGCCTGCTCCTGAAGAAATTCGTGCTGATGTGAGTATTAATCCTGGGGTGGTGGGTGGTTCTAGTGCTTTAATCTCATCAGCTATTTATTATAATGGAATTCTACATGTTGATAATGCGGACAATTTTTTGCGAACCTATATGACTGCTCAAGTTCATATTATCTTAGGGCGTGCTCAAAATGTCTTGTTGGTTCCAAGTGATGCTTTACGCGATGAGACAAAAGAGCATAAAGCATGGGTTTCTGTTTTGGAGGGGGGGAACAAGGTGGTTACTAAACAGGTGAGCGTTGGGTTGAATAACAAGGTGATGGCAGAGATTGTTTCAGGGCTTAATGAGGGCGATGTCGTTATTACCGGCTCGCCTGATGGGGTGATGCCAGAACCTTCTGAAGTGCATAGTGAAGATGAGATTTAAACCATGAACACAAACCAAGCAGATGCTGTCCTTGTGTTGGAAAATATTGTACGTAAATTTCCTGCGGGCGAAACATTTGTTACTGTTTTAAAGGACATCAATCTTACCATTAAGCGCGGTGAAATGGTAGCGATTGTGGGAGCTTCTGGTTCAGGAAAATCCACATTGATGAATATCTTAGGCTGTCTTGATCGGGCAACTTCTGGTCGTTATTGGATTGCAGGGAAAGAAACAGCCTCCCTTTCAGCTGATGAATTGTCGGCTTTGCGGCGCAATCATTTTGGTTTTATTTTCCAGCGCTATCATTTGTTGAATGAATTGACCGCTCTTGGGAATGTTGAAATTCCGGCTATTTATGCAGGATGTGCCGTGGAAGCAAGGAAAAAGCGTGCACAAGATCTTTTAACGCGCTTGGGTATGGGCGATCGGGTGAATCATCGTCCAAATCAACTCTCAGGCGGTCAGCAACAACGGGTGTCTATTGCTCGTGCTCTCATGAATAATGCGGAGGTTATTCTTGCTGATGAACCAACCGGTGCATTAGATAAACACAGTGGACAAGAAGTGTTGCGTATTTTAGATGAGCTTCATAAAGAAGGGCGTACTATTATCATTGTAACCCACGATATGCAGGTGGCTAAAAGAGCTGAGCGTATTATTGAAATCAGTGATGGAGAAATTGTTGCTGACAGTATGACAAAGGTTGCAAAGAAAAAGGCAGCGGGGGCAAAAATAAAAACGGATAGTCAATCTTTTTATGAAAAACAGAAACTAAAGGTTAAACAACAGCTTGGCTCTTTTCGGTCTTTTGTTGAGCGGTTTCGTGAGGCATTTGTTATGGCGTTGTTGGCAATGAATGCACACCGGATGCGGACTTTTTTAACAATGCTTGGGGTGATTATCGGTATTGGAGCAATTATTGCCATGGTCGCTTTGGGAAATGGTACACGAGAGAAAATTTTGGAAAATTTTAAAAGCTTGGGTGCTAATACATTAACAATTTTACCTGGCAAAAGTTTTTCTGATCCACAAGCAGAGAAAATAACAAGTCTTGTTGAAGCTGATGCAGAAGCCTTGTCTGGGTTACCTTACGTTTCTGGTGTAACACCTCAGATTTCAGCAAGCTCGAAAGTGCGTTTTGGCGCAGTTGAAGTCAATGCCGTCATTGTGGGGGTGGGAGAGCAATTCTTTCAGACACAGGGGCTTAAAGTTTTCAAAGGACAGTTTTTTGATCAAAAAAGTGTGCGTGATCGGGCAGTTGATCTCGTGATTGAGAAAGAAGCATTGTCTGTTCTGTTTCCCCATAGCCATGAAAGTCCCCTTGGCAAAGTGGTGCATGTGGGTAATGTTCCAGCGCGTATTATTGGTGTTGTTGATTCGCAAAATCAGGCAAATGGAAACACATCAAATACATTACGGCTTTATTTGCCCTATACAACAGTGCAAACGCGTTTTCTTGGCACAACAGAAGTTCGTGCGATTACCGTTAGGATTGCTGATAATGTCGATTCACATTTAGCGGAAAACATGGTGAAACGTTTTCTCATTATGCGGCATGGTGGAGAAGATTTTTTCATTAGAAATTCAGAATTTTTTCGTGAACGTATCATGGAGAGTACACATATCTTAACACTTTTAATTTCTTCAATTGCAGCTATTTCGTTGATTGTGGGGGGTATTGGTGTGATGAATATTATGCTAGTCACCGTTTCTGAGCGGATCAATGAAATTGGTGTGCGTATGGCAGTTGGTGCGCGTCAGAGTGATATTTTGCAGCAATTTTTAATTGAAGCGATTTTGGTTTGTGTCATTGGTGGTGGTTTGGGGATTCTGTTTGGACTTTCTATCGGTGGTTTGTTTCTTTTGTTTAAAGCGCCTATCCACTTGGTTTATACGATTGAGTCGATGATCCTTTCTCTTACTTTTTCCACTCTCATTGGAATATGTTTTGGCTTTTCACCAGCACGGCAAGCTTCACGGCTTGATCCTGTTGTTGCTCTCTCACGCGATTAGGCTTCAACCATTGTAGTGGGCATGTTTGTTGTGATGCTTTCCACTTGTATGAAGTATTTATGAAGCGAAATATGGATGGGAAAAGTTTAGTATTATTTGCTGTTCTATTTTAGAAAACGCTTCGTTCATTAAGTGGAGCGTGCTTTATATAACGTTAAAGGATGAAGTTTTATAGCACAACGTATCATGAATAAATTTCCCTTGTATTGTTATAGCTATACAAAATACCAGGCGCGATAATTTTAGGATTTTTAATCTAAAAATAGGAGGGGTAGGGGCGTGTAATATCTGTTAATAAACAAGGTAACAAAGAAGAGAGTTTAAACGAAAAGCAGCTTATATCCAAAAAACGAACGGGTATACGAGGCATGTTGGTCTATACACTTTTTCCTTTTTCTTTTTTTATTCGTGCACCTGTTTGTTTCTCACAAGTTGTATGGCAAAAGGAGGAGCGTTGGTATTGGTAACGTTTTGTTTTGGATTGCTTATAGCTTGATGCGACGGAGATATAGGCTTTCATGAAGCTCCAGTTTTGTAGGGAGAACGAGATGAACACACTTATGGGCTCATGCTGCTGGGAATGTTAATTGCTGTATTTATTATTACGTGTATCCATATAGCTGGTTATTGGTTTTAAGATATGCTTTTATTGCGTTGAGTACCTCCTGAGTATGAGCTTATACTCTTTCAATAGATAAATATCAAAAAGAAGCTGATCAAAATAGTGAGACAAATCTCCACATTCTTGTGAGTGATTACATGATGTTTATTAGGGATGAGGAGGAAGAAGATTCTACACTTTTGCTGATAAGTAAAACTTTATCAGTTTATTTTGCTGCGTGTAATATTCTATTGTAAATAGTCAGTTCATTCAGTAAAGCGAGGCATCTAAAACCTTTTGAGTGGAACAAGAGGCATTGACGAATTGGTCTAGATTCGATAGTTGAAGGTATTTTTCATTGGGGGGAAAAGCATGACGCTGCAATCGCTTTTACAGACATATCGTGACGAAGCGCGTACTGAACGGGACAAAGGTACATATTTTGAGCGTTTTGCTCTTGCTTATCTGACACATGATCCTCTTCAGTTTGGGTGTTATGAAAAGGTTCAAACCTTTAAAGATTGGGCGCATGAAAATGATTGGGATGGTCGTGATACCGGTATTGATCTGGTTGCAAAGCTTCGTGATGAAGAGGGTTTTGCGGCAATCCAATGTAAATTTTATGATGCAGCCTACCGGATTAGAAAAGCAGATATTGATAGTTTTATTTCGGCATCAGGAAAAGCTCCGTTCAAGCGGCGTGTGATTATAGATAGTACTCAAAGTGCTTGGAGTGATAACGCTGAAACAATGATACGGGGGCAGGATATTCCCGTTATACGGATTGGTCTTTCTGATCTACAAAAAAGTCCGATCCGTTGGGAAACTTTTGCAGCCAATGGTAAAGTTGTGTTGGAGGATAAAAAGAAAATCCGTCCACATCAATTGGAGGCATTGCGTTTTGTGCGTTCGGGGCTTGCTGAGGCTGATCGGGGTAAGCTTATTATGGCTTGTGGTACTGGTAAGACATTTACCAGTCTTAAGATTGCTGAGGATTTGGCTGGTGAAGGCAAGTTTGTTTTGTTTCTTGTGCCCTCCTTGGCTTTGATGTCACAGACGGTCCGTGAATGGACAACGGATGCAGAAATCGGATTGCGCTCCTTTGCTGTCTGTTCCGATACACAAGTGGGAAAGCGTCGTAAAAATAGTGATGATGTTGCTGAAATTGATGTGTTTGATCTTGCTTTTCCGGCGACAACCGATGCTGCTAAACTTGCAGAATGTGCGAGCGATCATGTTGCAGATAGGATGAGCGTTGTGTTTGCAACCTATCACTCGATTCAGGTTGTTGCGGATGCACAGAAAAATCATGGTTTGCCAATATTTGATCTTATCATTTGTGATGAAGCGCACCGTACAACAGGGGCAACGCTGGTTGGAGAGGATGAATCCAATTTTGTCAAGGTGCATTCTAATGATGTTATTCGTGCTAAGAAGCGCCTTTATATGACAGCGACACCACGTATTTTTGGTGATAACGCAAAAAGTCGCGCGAATGAAGCCAATGCTGTTCTTGCTTCGATGGATGATGAAAAGCTTTTTGGTAAAACACTTTTTTATCGGGGCTTTTCATGGGCAGTACAGAATGATCTTTTAACAGATTATAAGGTTATTGTCTTAGCAGTGGATGAAAAATTGATCAGTTCAGCTGTTCAAAAGCGTCTTAGTGATGACCAGTCTGAGCTTGTTCTTGATGATGCAACAAAGATTATTGGGTGTTATAAGGCGCTCACAAAACAAGATTTGAAGGCTGATGTTGGTGCGGATCCACACCCCATGCGTCGTGCTTTAGCGTTTTGTAAGACTATTAAAAGTTCTGAATTGGTGCGTGATGAATTTTCTGCCGTTGTTAGAGAATATCTTGATTATACGAAAGGGAATACCGAAAACGCGCCATTTCTGAAGTGTGAAATTGAGCATGTTGATGGCACTTTCAATGCGAAGGATCGTGGTGCATTACTTGACTGGCTGAAAGCTGAGAGTGGTGAGGATGTTTGTCGTATTTTGACTAATGCACGGTGTTTGTCTGAGGGGGTGGATGTTCCGGCTCTTGATGCGATCATGTTTTTAAATCCACGCAAGAGCCAGGTTGATGTTGTGCAAGCGGTTGGGCGGGTAATGCGGCGGTCTGAGGGCAAAAAGATGGGGTATGTCATTTTGCCAATCGGTATTCCCTTTGGGATTCCAGTGGAACAGGCTTTGAACAACAATGATAAATATCGGGTTGTTTGGCAAATTTTAAATGCTTTGCGTGCGCATGATGATCGTTTTGATGCGACGATTAATAAGGCATCATTAGGGCAAAATATCAGTAATGTGGTTGAAATTATTGGTGTCACACAGAGCACGGAGTTACAAGCTGTTACTACGATTATAGACAATCTTCCGGTTCGCTCACAACCCGCAAGATCGGGCATTGGAACGCTGGAGCGTGATTTCCTTTTTACAGATCAGATAAACGAGGAGCTTTCTTTCTCGGTGGATGAACTTTCTCGTGCGATTTTGGCAAAGATCGTTAAGAAATGTGGGACACGTGATTATTGGGAAGATTGGGCGAGCAACATTGCTGAAATTGCTAAGAATCATATCACGCGCTTAACCGGTATTCTGGTAGAGCCAGAGACTAAAGCGCGTCAAGCCTTTGACAGGTTTGTGGCAGAATTGCGTGATGATTTAAATAATGCGGTTACAGAGGCTGATGCGATTGAGATGTTGGCACAACATATTATCACGCGTCCTGTTTTTCAGGTGTTGTTTGAGGGATATCAGTTTACACGTGAGAATCCGGTATCGCGTGCTATGCAGCGTATGCTTGATGTGCTTGATGAGGCGAACCTTGATAAAGAATCCAAAGATCTTGAGAAATTTTACGCTAGCGTAAAATTACGCGCCAGTGGCATTACGGATCCAAAAGCAAAGCAGAGGTTGATTATAGAGCTTTACGATAAGTTTTTTCGCTATGCTTTTCCACGCACTGTAGAAAAACTAGGTATTGTTTATACTCCCGTTGAGGTTGTGGATTTTATCATTCACTCTGTTAATGATGTCTTAGAGCAAGAATTTGGGCAAACGCTTGGCTCATCTGGTATACACATCTTGGATCCGTTTACAGGAACGGGGACCTTTATCACGCGGCTTTTACAATCGGGTTTGATAAAACCAGAGGAGATGAAACACAAATTTTGTCATGAAATTCATGCCAATGAAATCGTACTTTTAGCCTATTATATTGCAGCCATTAATATTGAGACAACCTATCATGGTCTGATGGGGGGCGATTATGTTCCGTTTGAGGGAATTTGTTTAACCGATACATTCCAGCGTTATGAGCAAGAAAAAGACTTGATCAGTGATTTGCTGGTGGATAACAGCACACGTCGGGTGCACCAGAAGGAACAGGATATTCGCGTTATTGTTGGCAATCCTCCTTATTCTTTTGGGCAAAAAAGTGAAAACGATAATGCGAAGAATATTGGTTATCCTAAATTGGACGTTCGCATTCGTGAAACTTATGCTTCTCAATCTAATGCGAGCAATTTTAATAGACTTTATGACAGTTATATTCGTGCTATTCGCTGGGCAAGTGATCGCATAAAAGACTGTGGTGTTATTGGTTTTGTGACTGGTTCTGGTTATGTTGAAAAATTATCAATGGATGGTCTCAGAAAAAATTTGAATGAAGAATTCTCGAGCATTTATGTTCTCAATTTGCGGGGTGATATTCGCAAAAATATGTTGAGCAAAGGGCGTGCTCAAGAAGGGCAAAATGTTTTCGGCAGTGGAAGCATGACAGGAATTGCTGTGACATTGTTTATCAAAAATCCCAATGTCACGGAGCATTGCAAAATTCACTATTACGATATTGGTGATAATCTCACGACAAAAGAGAAACTCCGTGAACTTCAGCAGTTGGGTAGTGTTGGTGGTATCAAGCGTGAACATGGTTGGCAGATGATTACACCAGATGAGCATGGCGATTGGCTGGATCAGCGCAACAGTGATTTTGAAAAGTTTCTAGCCTTAGGAGACAAGAAGAGCTGTGATAAAAAGCTCTTTAAAAACTTTTCTTGTGGTGTAAAAACTAGTCGTGACGCTTGGGCATATAATTCAAGCCGTGAAGCTTTAGAAAAGAGTATGAGCAATATGATTGCTTTTTATAATAGTGAAATCCAGCGTTTTAATAATACTTATGCACATTCTGATCGCAAGGCACGTGCGAATGCCGTGAACGATTTTATTAACGCAGATTCTAAAAAGATCAGTTGGAATTATTCTCTCAAACAAGATTTCGTAAGAGGAAGGTCTTTTAACTTTAAGGGAGATTGCCTTACGCAAAGTCTTTATCGCCCTTTTACACGACAATGGCTCTATTATAATCGAGCTCTTAATGATAGCGTTTACCAAATGCCGCGTATCTTTCCGATGGGGAAAGCGGTTGAAAATAAAGTGATACAAGTTACAGGAACTGGAGCAAGAAGTGGTTTTTCTGTTTTGATGACTAAAAGCCTACCAGATTACTGTACAATAGATAATGGGCAATTTTTTCCACGATATGTTTATGAGGATGCATCATCCTTAGGAGGTAAAGAGGAAGATCAGGTTCATTTATTTGCAAATTTTGCAGGGGAAAGCAAAGAAATTGGTTTGCAGCGGCGTGATGCACTCACGGATGAAGGGTTGGCCTATTTTAAGGCAGCATATCCTGGTGAAATGATAACAAAGGATGATTTGTTTTATTATGTTTATGGGATTTTGCATTCTGAGGATTATCGTGCGCGGTATGTCCATAATCTGTCTAAAGAATTGCCACGTATTCCGACAGTTAAAAAGGTAGAGGATTTTTGGGCTTTTGTGACAGCGGGGCGAAAGCTTGGTGACTTGCATATGAATTATGAAGAAGTTGAACCATATCCTGTTACCTATAAACAGGGTGATCCAAGAACTTGGATGATTTCTGATGAGAAAAGTTTCTATCGTATTGAAGCAATGAAATTTGCTGGTAAGCGCGGTGCTATTGATAAAAGCACAGTGATTTATAATGCGCATATCACGATACAGAATATTCCTCTTGAAGCTTATGAGTATGTGGTCAATGGTAGGCCTGCTCTTGAATGGGTTATGGAGCGCCAGATTGTCAAAACCGATAAAGCGAGTGGGATTGTGAATGATGCTAATCGCTATGCTGTTGAGACGGTGGGTAATCCTGCCTATCCTTTGGAATTGTTTCAACGGGTTATTACGGTAAGCTTAGAAACAATGAAAATTGTGCGCAATCTTCCAAAATTGGAAGTGCGAGAAACTGAAAAGGTTAAGTTATCCATTGTGACGTAAAAAAGTATCGAATCGTCACAAGTTGGCACTATCATACACTTTGCCAGCTCGTGGGTATTGTGACAACTCTTGTCACTTGAGACAAGTCCATAAGAGGCATGCCTTTTTTGTACAGTTTTAAGCCACGCAGGCTCTCTCCCCTTGTGATGTGCAAGTCCTTTATTATGTGCAAGAAGATGGTTTTGATTGATTCAACATGAGAGAGATTTAAAATGAGAGAATCTGATGATATTGAGAGCTCTCATTCAAGTTGTAGTGTATAAACTTTCCTTATAAATTAATATGTTGCATGCGATAAAACATCCTAGGTAGTAGACGGGTAAAATGATGATGTATGCGCTTTAGCGACAGGGGTGAATATTTTCAGGTGGGGCTTGTTTGTCGAGCATTATGGGAGTGAACTCTATAAATGGGGAAGCTGAGATGAACCTGCCCAGAGAAGTAGGATTGTTTACAAACCGTTGCTGATAGAAATCATCGTCCTTTGAGGTGTTGTGAGGAAATCACAGCTCTCATGAAATCTGTCTTTTGAGCGCGGGTGATCGGAAGTGAGTAGGGAGAACGCGTTAGACAAGAAGCTGGATTTTTATTGTTTACAGATTGATAGAGTTTAAAAAATTTCGTTCTTTTTTGGGGAGGCTGCCAAACAAAAAGTGTTTTTAGAGGGAAATGATTTCAAAAAAGATTGCGATAAAGAACGTGGGATGTTTGTGGCGGTGTGCATTTCGAGCTTATTCCTATCTGTGATCTAAAATGCTCTTATGAAGATGTTTTGTAGAATGAAGAGCTTGTTATTAATCTATTGATTTATAATGATCGTTTAACGTTCTCTCTGTTAAATGAGAAATCTAAGGATCATAAATTTTCTCATTTTAAATTTATTAAAATTACTTCTTTGCATGTCATACGAGGTTGGTATGTTCGTGTTGAAGAAAAGCGTAAAGCATGCCTCTTACCAATCATCCCAAGTGCTTAAGAGTTATCGTAATATTGGGGGGCGGCAAAATATAGGATGAGGCGGTTTGCATTTTTTATGAAGCGTAAAGACGGTGGTATACATAGATCTCTATAACAAGTCTGGAGATTTTATAGTTGTCTGGGCGGCTTTATTTACAAGAGCTTAATATAGAGCTTAATATATTGGGATGGTATGTACAAATCCGTGTTGTGAGATATGTTTTGGCTGTAAAAGATGTTTTGGGTGAATGTGCAATACAGTGAGACGTGTATTGTGGGGGCTGCTTTGTGTGAGGGTAAGCTCTGTCGAGCTTTTATAGAGGCAACTTATGTGAAAGGGTATGGAAAAAACGGTATGAAGTGGTCAGAAAATAGCAAGGTTGTTAAAAAAGTCAGAAGGAGAAGGATCAGAAGGTGGTTCTGATATAGACTTGGAGCGTTTTAATATATTGGAATAGAAGAATGCGGATTTGATTGATCTGTTGTATTGCGCTTTCAGCATCGCTCTTTTTAACAGGATAAGCAATGAAATGGATATCAGGCATTAAATATTTAAGTTCTCGCATCGAGCGCCACATATGGTAATCATGGGTGACGATATAAAGGGTTTTATAGTGGTGTTTTTTGATCCAAGCAGCACTTTCTTTGGCATTCCCTCTGGTGTTAATTGCTTGATGCCCGATATCAATGCAACAGGAGATAAGATGTGGGGTAATATGCATGTTATGCATGAAACCTTTCAGATTGGTTGTGGTGTTTACGCCACTGATAAGGAGTCGTGAACCAAGCCCCCTTTGTAAGAGATTAAGTCCTGTCTCTATTCGGTTTTCTCCGCCTGTCAGCACAATGATGGCATCAGCTTTGGGGAGAGGCTTTGGGGGAGAAAGTCTTTCAGTTTTTTCAGAAAAAACAATAAAACCGCCCCAGAAAATGAAAACAATGATTGCAAGAGTAAGTGTTGTCGGCGGAAAATAGCGAAATAAAAAGGACACGGACCAACTATAGTGGGGCCGTTTTAGAAGAGGACGTTCTAAATTGTTTTGCGTTAATGAGTTGGAATGGCAGGAGTGGTGAGTCATAAAATTAAAATAAACCGTTTTCACATTGATCGATTTTTTTCAGTTGCGCTAAAATAGTCATGCGGTTTGTAAGGGTGGTGAGAAAAGAAACAAAAATAATAAGAAGAATGATTTTTCCGTAAGGGATAGAACTTATCGAAATATGCCCAAATAAAGCGGTTACTTGGCTGGCTTCTGCTCTTCCTAAGTTATAATTTGTCCAGAGGCAAAAGGCTGAAAACAAAAATATGCTTGCGAGACCACCATATAAAGCACCACGCAGTGCAGTTTTAAAAAAATGCCAATCAAATTGACGCGCAATAAAAAGAGTTTCTGTGCCAAGGAAATATAACACATTGATAATATGAGCATTTTCTGCCAATGCATTGCGGGTGGCAAAAATGATGGTAAGAATAAGAGAGCCTAGAACCAATGCTAAAATTGAAAAACCAATGAAAACAGTGGTGTGTGCCATGGTCACAAAACGATGGACCCAAACACGGTGATCATCAAATTGACCTCCTGGAATTTGGGTTTTAATGGCGTGATTAATGGCTGCAAAATTGATTTTTTTATCTCCATTCAGGGTTACAATGATAAGGCGGGGAAGAGGCAGTTCATTGAAATTGAAGCCTGTTCCAAGCCATGGCTCCAGTAACTTTTCGGTAGCTTTTTGGTCAACAATTTTTGCATCTTGTACACCAGAAAATGTTTTAACCAATTGTACGGCATCATGGAGTGCTTTGTTGATATCAACATTGTCAATGGGGCGTATTTGTATTGTTGCTTCATAGCTAATCTGATTACTCCAATTTTGGGCGGCACGTTGGACTAAATCAACACCGATTAAGGTGAGGCTTGAAAGGAATGTCATAATAGCAATCACGGCAACCAATGCTTTTCCAGAAATATTATCACTGGGAATAATCGCTGTTGTATTTTTTTTATTGCTTATAAAAATGGGGAAAGACTTATTCATGAATTGTCATCCGTCCGTTATGGAGAAGCATACGTCGTGCTGCAACTTGTTCCATTAAGGCAATATCATGGGTAGCAATGATAACAGCTGTTCCAAAACGATTTAATTCAATAAACAAACGGAGTAGGCGTTTTGCCAAGGGCGGATCGACATTTCCAGTGGGTTCATCGGCAAGTAGAATTTCAGGTTGATCAATGAGCGCGCGTGCAATGGCTACCCTTTGTTTTTCTCCGCCGGAAAGAACTGGTGGTAAAACATGAATATGATCTCCCAGGCCTACCCAACAGAGAAGATCTTCTACTTCACTGCGATAGGTTGCTTCTTCTTGTCCTTTAATGCGTAAAGGTAAGGAGACATTTTCATAAGTGGTCATGTGGTCGAGTAAACGAAAATCTTGAAAAACCACACCGATACGTTGTCGCAGCGCAGGGAGCTCTTGACGTTTGAGTAATGCTGTGTCTGTTCCAAAGAGATCAATATGACCGCGGGTGGGTCTGAGTGCCAAAAACATAAGACGCATCAACGACGTTTTCCCTGCTCCAGAGGCGCCAGTGAGAAATTGAAATGATCCAGGAGGAATATGAAAGCTAATATCACGAAGGACCTCAGGTCCCATTCCATAGCGTAGACCGACATTTTCAAAATGAATCACTTTTTATTATTACTCCTGATTTTATATTGCATCATCTATTCTAAAAATTTTTGCTTTCTCATCGCGTTAGGCTTTTGTTGTAAGCTTGTTTATTTTAGATTTCATGGTTTTCAATATTTGTTATATACCCTTGTTATAGATAAATATTTTTGCTCAAGAATATTATCACTTATACTTTCTCTTTTTAACTTTATTTATGATTTTAGCAGGAATTTCAAAGTGATTCTAGCATAAACATCGGAACTATTTTTCCTTCTTTCTCAAAGGCTTTTTTGTATTGAGTGGGTATTGGGCGATTTTAAAAAGCTATGTTGCTCTTTTTATCTTACTTTCTTATTTTTATCCGCATTCATATTCCAATCTTGGCATATTTCAATCGTGAAGTTTTTTCTTCAATTATTTCTTATTTGTTATGAAGAAAAGCGTTTGTTGTTAGGGAGAGCATATGCGTTGTTTAGTTTTTTATTCTCATGGGTGGTTTTCGTAACAATGCTAGAATAATTTTAGCAAAAACACAAAAACCACCGTATGTTGTATTTCGTCGTGTTTTTTTAGCTTTGTCGGTTGGCAATCAGATCTTCAACAACTTGTGGTTCGGCAAGGGTTGAAATATCTCCAAGAGTATCAAAATCGTTTTCGGCTATTTTTCGTAAAATACGTCTCATAATTTTTCCTGATCGCGTTTTGGGAAGCTGTGGAGCAAACTGAATTTTATCCAATATGGCAATAGAACCTATTTCTTGTCTTACATGTTTAATAAGGCCTTTTTGCAATTCTTCACTTGGCGCTGTCCCTTCCATGAGGGTCACAAAACTATAAATTCCTTGTCCTTTAATGGGATGCGGATAACCCACAATAGCTGCTTCTGATACAGCGGGATGAGAAACAAGGGCTGATTCAATTTCAGCAGTTCCTAACCTGTGCCCCGAGACATTGAGAATGTCATCAACTCGCCCTGTAATCCAATAATAGCCGTCACTATCGCGCCTACAGCCATCACCTGAAAAATATTTTCCGTTATAAGTAGAAAAATACGTTTGAATAAAGCGCTCATGATCTTTATAAAGCGTGCGCATTTGTCCGGGCCATGAATCACTGATACAAAGATTGCCTTCTGCTTCACCTTCTAAAACATTGCCTTGGGCATCAACAATTTGGGGTTGAATACCAAAAAAAGGACGTGTGGCTGACCCTGCTTTGAGAGGTATTGCACCAGGCAAAGGCGTGATCATATGTCCTCCTGTTTCAGTTTGCCACCATGTATCGAGAATCGGACAACGGTCATTTCCAACTGTATGATAAAACCATTCCCATGCTTCGGGGTTAATCGGTTCTCCTACCGTGCCTAAAAGACGCAACGATGTTCTTTTTGAGTGTTCAACAAACGAATTACCTGCTCCCATTAAGGCGCGGATAGCTGTTGGTGCGGTATAGAGTGTATTGACTTGATGCTTGTCAACAATTTCCCAAAATCTTCCTTTGTCAGGAAAGGTTGGTGTGCCTTCAAACATTAAAGTGGTCGCACCATTGCATAAAGGTCCATAAACCAAGTAAGAATGACCGGTAATCCAACCAATATCAGCTGTACACCAGTAAATTTCATCAGGGTGGTAATCAAAAACATATTGATGTGTCATCGCGGCATAAACAAGATAGCCCGCTGTGGTATGTAAAACACCTTTGGGTTTGCCGGTGGAGCCGGAAGTATAAAGTATAAAAAGCGGATCTTCAGCATTCATTGGTTCTGGTGGGCAGTCTATTTTGGCATGAGCGATCTCTTTGTGGTACCAAAAATCACGCCCCTCTATCCATTGAATGGGTCCACAAGTCCGCCGTATAACCATGACTTGGTCTACATGCACGTTTTGGCGCGCTGCTATCTCAATAGCATGGTCAACATTGTCTTTTAAGTTGATTCGTTTGCCGCCACGCAAGCCGTGATCAGCGGTAATGATGAAGGTTGATTCGCAGTCAACAAGGCGCCCTGCTATTGCCTCAGCAGAAAAGCCTGCAAAAATAACCGAATGAACAGCACCAATGCGGGCACACGCGAGCATAGCATAGGCTGCTTCGGGAATCATGGGGAGATAAATGGTTACTTTATCGCCTTTCTTAATGCCACGACTTTTCAAAAGATTGGCAAAACGACAAACATGTTCATAAAGCTCATTATAGGTTATTTTTTTATCATGATAAGGATTATCTCCCTCCCAAATGAGCGCAATGTGATTTCCATGGGCTTTCAGGTGGCGATCAATACAATTATAGGCAACATTTGTTATCCCATCTTCGTACCATTTAATTGATACATCTCCGTTAAAAGAAGTGTTTTTTACTTTTGTAAAAGGTTTAAACCATTCAATGCGTTGACCATGCTTGGCCCAGAAGCTTTCTGGATCATTGATGCTTTCTCGATACCACTGTTGATAAGTTTTCTCATCGAGTAAAGTATTTTTTTTGATCTCTTCTGATATTGGATAGATTTTTTCAGTCATGCTTCCCTCTTTTTATTTTTTAGAAAAATCAGCCATTGTATTTTTATATTTGTGGCAGAGTTTTCCCAAAAGCTTTTCATTGTGAGGTTAGACTAAATGACAAAGATTGGTATAGTCAATTTTTAAATCTGATGTGATGATATTTAAGAGAGTATTCTATGCTTTTAGGATACTCAAATGTGGCAAAACCTATTGCGATATAGAGCTTTTTGTAAACGCATAAAGACATTAAAAAATGTCTATTATAAAAGATATAAACCAATATAGTTAAATAAAAGACTAACAAGAAAGAATATTGAGCTTATTAATAATGATTTTTAGAGAATCTTTCCAACTATAAGAAATAAAATTATAATAAAAAATATATATTAAACCAAAAAAAAATGTTGCTATAAGCGATTCAATAATTTTAGAGATAAAATCTGTCATTATAAATCATGATCACTCATTAATAGTATCGTTGCTACTTTATTCAGCGTGCTCGCAACTCATCCAATAAAGATTAATATAAACCAAAATATCTACATAAACTATCAGAAATAAAAAATAGAATTCCCACAAATAATCCTGTTATTATAGATAGTTTCTAACTCCAACCACCGAATGTTTTAACAAAAGTAGCATATATAGGGATAAATACAACAAGTATTAAGAACAATCTTGTAACTTTATAAAGAATATCCATTATAGAAAAAATAATATTTTATATAGTAGATATCTCTGAAAATTATTTTGTCCATAGATATTTGGTATATTCTTTCGAATATATTTACAAAAATACTAATTTCAGAGATATCTTTGTCGCTATTCTCTATAAATTAGAACCAACACTCCCAAGCTTTTTCTCCAAAAGCCCAAAGACCACCTGCTAAGAATCCACCTGCGGCGCCTAAGAGGTCACCTGAAAGCGCCTCCGCTGGTCCTCCAGACATACCACCAAATGTGCTCCGCCTACTCCTCCATCAAAAGCTCCATGCAACCCCCTTGCACCTATGTGAGACATAAAAGCATTAGGACTACATGCATTTCCATAAATGATAGGTGTTGAATCATTTATCGTATAAGTTAAACCTGAAGCAAAATTTCTCATTTTAATCTTCCTTGAATTATCTATACTAAAATATTATCACAATGATACATTTCAAATGGCTATCACGTATTTTAGATCAGTATCAAAGGTAAACTTTAAAAATAACAATAAAAATACTGTATAAATAATATATACATTGTGTATATATGAAATTTTCTTAAAAAATAATAGTATTATTTTTTAATTAGTTTAAAATTAGAAAAATGTGCATCTGAAAAATTGGTATTTTTCTCTTTGTTTACGAGAAAGACAAAGGAATAACGATAAAGGAATATCGTTATTGAGATCAGTTTCATTGCCATTGTTTTGTATGCATATACTATGCGTATATACATGGGATTCATTTTTTTATTTTTCAGGCGAATATTGACCGTATGTTACGCTTTGTAGAGCATGGAAAGCCTCTATGCTATCGTTGTGATCTTATAGATTTCTGTCATGTTGGTTAGCGTGGCTCTTGGTGCTCTAGTGGGCATTTGAGATGTTTATTTTGCTCAAGTGACTTACATGAAAGAGTTTTGTTACTGTATTATACAGCCATAAGCCTTTTTTGCCTGCTTTACACCATTGGCATGCGGGGAAATTGTTTACGCGTGTTGGAGAAGTTTAAGAGAATTCGTGGTTTTTAATAAGGGCCTTTGTGAAGCTGAGGCTAAATATTCTTTTGCTATTAGTGATTTTGCAATAGTTTTTTCATGAATGCGCAACGCCTCTCTTATCATTTTGCCTTTGTATAAGGATTTATTTTTATGTTGCTTTTGGTGGAGAGGCGGTCAGAGGGGAGGGGAAGTAGAGCCAATATGCGAGAATATGAGAGCCTAAGTAGGGCTGTTTTGAAGCTATTGTACGTGTTGTGGATGTGCTGGTGAGAAATTTGAGAAGACCAGCTTTTTTGCTTATTTTGCTAACAGGATGAAAGAGGGACGGGAATTTTTTTGCTAGAGTTGCTCTTTTATTGAGCTTTAGGGGGATATTTTTTTCATTTCTGTTGTTTTTGGCTTATTCGTAGGGGGCTCAATGGAAATTTATATGGAGAGGAATGAATTTATATTAGGGAAAATTGCTTTACACAGGGCGGTTTCCAAATAAAGCAGAGCCAATGCGAAGGACGTTAGAGCCAAACTGTAGAGCGGTTTTGAAGTCACTGGACATGCCCATGGAAAGCTTTGGAAGACCGGCTTGTTTTGCTAATTTTGCTAATAGCGCGAAATAGGGGCCGGGGTTTTCGTCGACAGGGGGAATGCCCATAAGACCGATGATATCAAGTCCATAGTTGTTTTTGCATTGGTCGACAAAAGATGTCGCTTCTTGTGGTGCTACCCCACTTTTTTGCGGTTCTAAGCCAATGTTGACCTGAACATAGCAGGGGAGATGCCTTTTTTGTTTTTGCATTTCTTTCGCCAAAATTTTGGCTATTTTTTCGCGATCAACCGTTTGAATGACATCAAAAAGTTTCACTGCTTCAGCGGCTTTATTTGATTGTAGAGGACCGATAAGATGAAGTTTAATATTTTCAAATTGTCGACGTAACTCGAGCCATTTTTGTGCTGCTTCTTGCACGCGGTTTTCTGCAAATTGAGAGTGACCGGCTTGCAAAAGGGGACGTATATCAGCGGCAGAAACAGTTTTTGAAACAGCAATAAGTTCAATTTCTTCTACGGAGCGTTGTAGCTCTTGACATGTTTCAGCAATGTCTTTTTGAAGGTTTTGCCATGCTTCAATGGAAGGGGCATCGGGGGACGTTTGTGTATTCATATTTTTGTACTTTACCGTTTTTGTTCAAGAGTTGGTCGTTTTTTAAAAGTTTTATAAAATACTTAGGGAAATATTTCACGAAAATGTTGACGATGAGGTTAATCCATGGTCAAGCATAATAAAACAAGTTTTTGGTTCTGTCTTATTAGAAGAGTATAATGGGAATGACGATTGAACATTATAATATAGGTGAACGCTATAATCCACGTGCCCGCGAGAAAAAATGGCAAGAAATTTGGGATGAAAAGAAAATTTTTCAGACTTCTCAAGAAGATGCTCGTGAAAAATATTATGTTTTAGAGATGTTTCCTTATCCGTCAGGCCGTATTCACATGGGACATGTGCGCAATTATGCCATGGGGGATGTGGTGGCACGCTATAAAAGGGCAAAGGGTTTTAATGTGCTTCATCCTATGGGCTGGGATGCTTTTGGTATGCCGGCTGAAAACGCTGCTCTGCAAAGTAAAGTGCATCCTAAAACTTGGACCTATCAAAATATTGCTGTGATGCGCGGGCAATTAAAGCAATTAGGGCTTTCACTCGATTGGTCACGTGAATTTGCAACGTGTGATGTAGAATATTACCACCGCCAACAAATGCTGTTCCTTGATTTTTATCAAAAGGGGTTGGTGGCGCGTAAAGTGGCTAAGGTGAATTGGGACCCCGTTGATCATACTGTTTTGGCAAATGAACAGGTTGTTGATGGGCAGGGATGGCGTTCTGGTGCGTTGGTGGAACAGCGTGAATTGACGCAGTGGTTTTTTAAAATTAGCGACTTTAGTGAAGATCTCTTGGCTGGGCTTGAAGAGCTGAAGCAGTGGCCGGAAAAAGTTCGCACGATGCAAAAAAATTGGATTGGAAAATCACAAGGTTTGCTGATTCGTTGGGCTTTAAAGTCGAGCGGGGATGCTGATGATGCAAGTGGTGTTGATAATGTTTGTGAGACATTTGATGAGGTTGTTTGTTATTCAACACGTCCTGATACTCTTTTTGGCGCCTCCTTTTTGGCTCTGTCTGTTGACCATCCCATTACACAAGCTTTGGCAAAAAAAGACAAAGAGTTGAGTGCTTTTATCGAAAGTTGTCGGTGTGGTGGAACGACAATGGCAGCACTTGAAACAGCTGAAAAACAAGGGTTTCTTACGCCCCTTTTGGCAGTTCATCCTTTTGATTCAACAGTGTATATTCCTGTTTATATCGCGAATTTTGTGCTTATGGATTATGGAACAGGGGTTGTTTTTGGTTGTCCTGCTCATGATCAGAGAGATTTCGATTTTGCGCGTAAATATGATCTTCCAATAAAACCGGTGGTTTTACCAAAAGGAAAGCAGGCAGAAGATTTTGTTATTGCTGAAACCGCTTATACGGGTGATGGGGTGATGATCAACTCCAGCTTTTTGGATGGTTTGACACCTCAACAAGCTTTTGAAGAAGCAGCCAAAAGGCTTGAAGAACAAATGCTCAATGGGAAACCTCAGGGGCAAAAAACAGTGCAATTTCGTTTGCGTGATTGGGGGATTTCACGTCAACGTTATTGGGGATGTCCCATTCCGATGATCCATTGTACATCTTGCGGAGTGGTTCCAGTACCGCGCGCCGATTTACCGGTTGTGTTGCCTGATGATGTTACTTTTGATCAACCGGGCAATCCTCTTGCGCGGCATGAAACATGGCAGAATGTTACTTGTCCTTCCTGTGGACAATCTGCCAAACGTGAAACCGATACCATGGATACATTTGTGGACTCTTCTTGGTATTATGCACGCTTTACGGCTCCTTTTGCGCAAGAACCTGTTGACAAACAAGCAACAGCTGAATGGTTGCCTGTGCAACAATATATTGGTGGAATTGAGCATGCCATTTTGCATCTTCTTTATGCGCGCTTTTTTATGCGTGCTATGAAATTGGTTGGTCATGTGACAGTAGATGAGCCTTTTAAGGGGCTTTTTACCCAAGGGATGGTGGTGCATGAAACCTATCGGGATGATCAAGGGTGGGTTTCTCCAGCAGAAATTTCGATTGTTGAAAAAGATGGAAAGCGACAGGCTTATAAATTAACTGATCAAAGTGAAGTGACGATTGGTTTGATTGAGAAAATGTCAAAATCAAAAAAGAATGTCGTTGATCCTGATGATATTATTGCATCCTATGGCGCTGATACTGTGCGCTGGTTTGTGTTGTCAGATTCCCCCCCAGAGCGGGATGTCATCTGGACAGAATCAGGTGTTGAAGGAGCCCATCGCTTTGTTCAGCGTGTTTGGCGCCATGTGGCCTTAAGTGCTTCTGTTTTAAAGGATGTGGCGCCTTGTGCAGGGCATCAGGGGGTGGCTTTGGAACTCTCAAAGGTCGCACATCGCACGCTTTGCGCTGTGGAAGATGATTTGGAAAAATTTGCTTTTAATCGGGCTATTGCACGCCTTTATGAATTCTTGAATGTTATGGCACCTTTGTTAAATAAGGTGGCAGATGTTGACGATGAAATGAAAGCTTCTTTACGTCAAGCCATGGATTTTTTTCTTGCTATGATTGCACCGATGATGCCCCATTTAGCGGAAGAATGTCATGCTGCTTTAGGGGGAAAAACTTTAATATCTGCGTTTGCTTGGCCTGTTTATGATCGCGCGTTAACTGTTGAAGAAAGCTATACTTTGCCAGTACAAATTAATGGCAAAAAACGCGGTGAGGTGACCGTTGCAGCAACAGCGAATGAAACGATGATTAAAGAAGCGGTTTTGGCTTTAGATTTTGTAAAGGCACAGCTGGTTGAAAAGCCTGTGAAAAAAATCATTATTGTTCCACAAAGGATTGTGAATGTCGTTTTTTAAAAGTTTTATTCTTGTCGTTTTAGCTGGTGTATTCACACTGTTGTGTGGATGCAAAGTTGAACCGCTTTATCGTCAAGAGTTGCAGAGTGCAATGACAATGAATTCTGCTTCTTATGGGGATCCTGTTTCTGGGGATCCTTCTGGGCAAGCTTCTTTGGGGCTTGCGCAAAAGCTCGCCTCTATTGTTGTGGAAGAGCCTTCGGATCGTTTTGGTCAAATGGTGCGCAATCATCTGCTGTTTCTTTTGTATGGAAAGGGTGGTAAACCTTCTCTCCCTGCTTATCGATTGGCATTGCAGATATCCGTCTTTACAAGAGAATCAATGCAGATAGAGGTTGATTTCGAGAAAAAACGAAAAGGACGACCTTCTGTTGGAACTGTTATGAGCAGAGCTTCTTACACTTTGCAGGATATGAAAAATACTCTTGTTGCAAAAGGAACAGCAATGATGAACGCATCTTTTGACCGACTTCGCCAAGAATATGCAACAATGCAAGCAGAAGAAGATGCAAAAAAACGTGTTGCCGAAGAGTTGGCTGAACAGATTTTTTTGTTACTTTCAAAAGATCTTTCCAATAAAAATTCTAGATATTAAGCAATATTTTGTCCTGTTTTTTTCCAGTCGTTGAGAAATATTTGCAACCCTTTCTCAGTGAGAGGATGTTTGACTAGTGCTTTTAAGATTGTTGGTGGAATTGTTGCAACGTCAGCACCACTTAGAGCTGCTTCTTTGACATGATTAACGGTGCGGATTGAAGCTGCCAAGATTTGTGTTTCAAAGTTATAGTTATCATAGATTGTGCGAATTTCATGAAGCAGTTCACTTCCATCATTTCCACAATCATCAAGTCTACCAATAAAAGGCGAAATAAATGTCGCGCCTGCTTTGGCTGCTAATAAGGCTTGATTGGCAGAAAAGCAAAGTGTGAGATTTGTTTTTAAGCCTTCTGTTGTAAGGGCTTTACAGGCTTTTAATCCATCGAGTGTTAAAGGAAGCTTGATACAAATATTGTCGGCAATCTTTGCTAAAACAGCCGCTTCTTTCATCATGCTTTCAAATTCTGTTGCTGCAACTTCAGCAGAAACAGGTCCGCTAATGAGAGCACAAATTTCTTTTGTAACATCAAGAATATTGCGCCCTGATTTTAAGATAAGAGAGGGATTGGTGGTAACACCATCAACAAGGTTTAAATTCTGTAACTCTTGGATTTCTTCAATATTGGCGCTATCCACAAAAAACTTCATATCTAACCTCTTTTTTAGCTTTTATCCTATTTTTTGTTATGCGCTATTGTTGACTGCAAAAGCAAGAGAAAGAATTATATCTGTGTAAAGAACAAGAATGCTATGATGTTAATCATGGACCTATTTTTAGTAAAGAAATATGACTTATTGTTTCCATACCCATTTTATATCGTTGCTCATGATAAGGTATAGGACTCATTGTGTACCAATATTTTTGCGTATTGGCATCTTTGCGTAGCGGTATTTTTTATACTTATGGAAATAAGCTAGCATTATTATACACTTTGCTTATTTCTTATTTGCGATTGTTTTTGATATTTGAGAGTGCATCATAAGATATTTTCCTTTTTCAGAGGGTAGGTTTAACCTCATCTTATGGAAACGAATGGATTGATTTATTTTGTCGTAAAGTACCATTAAAGAAGGCATGTGAAATTTTACACATGAAGTGTTTTTTATGGTCAATACATTGATTTATTCTGTGTTACCCATTCTTCAACAATACGCTTTTGTGCTGCTTATATTGTTGTTTGATTCCCAATCAAGCTGAAAGATGTACGCATGTATTTCCACGTTTTGGCATAAAGCCAAGGTGAATATTGTAACGGTTTCATTTGTAATATTATTCTCCCTGTAATTAAAATCATGGGATACTCTTTTATCAATAAGAACTTACAAATGTTCCTTGATGGGTTTGAAATGAGAGATGGGTTTGAAATGAGAAAAATTCATCGTATTGAGGGTTTTTATTACAATAGGTAAAATGATAATTATATCTTTATAAATCAGTTTGTTGAAGATAAATTGAGATATGAGGCGGTAAAAAATAAAAGTGTGTGTTTTGAGAAGAAGTCACACTATGGGATAGCTTTGTTGAAGAGCGCACTGACGATATCATGTTGAATGCTTAATAGTGATGAGCTTTATTTGCACAGAAGAATGGCACTGGTTTTTTTGCTGTAGAGTTTTTTGCTATAGAGGATGAGATTGGTTCTTTTTTGACATTTTGGTGATGGAATGAGTGTTAAAAAGAATTTTTGTGAGAAAAGTGTTGGGATAGCGGGAGAGATTGAATCCCGCAATAAATTTTATAAGAGTGTTTAAAGATAAGGTGTAGGCTTGTTGGTGTTCAAGAGGTCTTAGATTGGTTTAAAAGATGAATTCAAACGTGATAGAGGAAAAGATTGTGTCTGTATTGGTTCCTCTTCCTGTTGCTCATGCTTATAGTTATAAAGTTCCTTCTTCTATGGAGGTGAACGTTGGTTCTTTTGTTCGGGTTCCGGTGATGGGGCGTGAACTTTGCGGTTTTGTTGTGGATGGTGGAGAGAAGACAGTAGATGGGCAAAGGTCTGCTTCGGTGGCACGTGAAAAATTACGCTCTCTGCTTCATGTTTTTGAATGTCCCCCATTAAAGGCAGAAATGATCACATTTTTGCGTTTTGTTAGTCGCTATACAATGGCGCCTTTTGGTCTTGTAGCACGATTGGTTTTGTCTGTACCGGCTGCTTTAGAGCCGGAAGCGCAGATGATGGGTTTGCGATATTGTGGTGGAAATGTAGAACGTCTCACACCTGCGCGATCACGGGTTTTGGAATTGGTGCGTAATGAGAAGATATGGACACGTTCTGGTCTTGCGCATGCGGCTGGAACTTCGGTTTCTGTTGTTGAAGGTTTAAAAGCGCTAGGGGTTTTTGAAGATGTTATCGTTCCTGCTCCTGATCTTGTGGCAATGCCTGATCCTGACTTTTGTCCTCCTCAGTTGCAGGGAGCGCAAAATGAAGCAGCAACAGTATTGCGGGAAGGTGTTTTATCTTCTCAGTTTCAAGTTTTTTTGCTTGATGGTGTTACGGGGTCAGGAAAGACAGAGGTTTACTTTGAAGCGGTTGCTCAAGCTTTCAGAGGGGGCAAGCAGGTTTTAATTTTATTGCCGGAAATTGCTTTAACACAACAGTTTTTAGATCGTTTTTATGCACGCTTTGGAGCAGCAGCAGCAGAATGGCATTCTGATTTGACGCCACGCCGTAGAGAACGCGTTTGGCGGCAAGTTGCAGAAGGGCGGGTGCGTGTCGTTGCGGGGGCTCGTTCAGCACTTTTTCTTCCCTTTCATGAGCTTGGCTTGATCGTTGTTGATGAAGAGCATGATAGCGCTTATAAACAAGAAGAGCGCATTTTTTATCATGCGCGTGATATGGCTGTTGCACGAGGCTCTTTTGAGCATTTTTCTGTTATTTTATCTTCAGCAACACCGTCAATTGAAAGCCAAGCTAATGTTTTAAAAGGGCGTTATCAAAAGGTGCATTTACCTTCCCGTTTTAAAGAAGTTGCACTTCCACAGTTGCGGGTGGTTGATATGCGCCAAGGAGGGGTGCAAAAGGGGCGCTTTATTTCCTTTGCTCTTGAAAGGGCTTTAAAACATACTCTTGATAAGGGCGAACAGGCTCTTCTTTTTCTTAATCGTCGTGGTTATGCACCTTTAACTTTATGCCGAATTTGCGGACATCGTTTTCATTGTACTGATTGTTCAAGTTGGTTAGTCGAACATCGTGCGCAAGGGCAACTGAAATGTCATCATTGTGGATATCATCAACCACTTCCTCAAGCCTGTCCTGAATGTGGGACATTAGATCATCTCGTGGCTTGTGGTCCGGGTGTGGAAAGAATTGCAGAAGAAACACAAGTGCTTTTTCCTCAAGCGCGATCATTGATTCTTTCAACAGATCTTAAAGGGGGGATTGGGCAATTGCGAAGCGAATTGCAAGCCATTGTCAATGGCGATGTGGATATTATTATTGGAACACAGTTGGTCACTAAAGGACATCATTTTCCAAAGCTCTCTTTGGTTGGTGTTATTGATGCTGATCTTGGTCTTGCCAATGGCGATTTACGCGCAAGTGAACGTACCTACCAGCTGCTTTCTCAAGTTACCGGAAGAGCAGGGCGTGTGGGATTGGAAAGTTTAGGATTATTGCAAACTTATCAACCAGATCATCCGGTCATCAAAGCCTTACTTTCATGCCAGCCAGAAGATTTTTACACGCGTGAGATTGCAGTGCGTCAGCATTATCATTTGCCTCCCTATGGGCGGCTTGCCTCTTTGATTGTGTCTGCACAACAGCGCCAAGCAGCAGAACATTATGCGCGCGCATTGCGTCAAGCAGCGCCACGGGAAAAAAATATCTCGGTTATGGGACCAGCAGAAGCACCTTTGGCTTTGGTTCGGGGGCGTTATCGTTTTCGGCTTTTGCTGCAAGGACAGCGCTCTTTTGATATACAAGGGTTTATACGTGCAATGCTTGGCGGTACACCCAAAATGCCCAGATCTGTTCGAGTTCAAATTGATATTGATCCGCAAAGTTTTTTCTAAAACCAGTATCACATAAAGTGAAGGTCTCTTTGCTTAAGGTGCTTTACTTTAACTATTATCTTTTCAGAATAAGCATCCAAACAGCCAAATATGATACATGTGCATTGCGTCAAGCAGCGCCACGGGAAAAAAATATCTCGGTTATGGGACCAGCAGAAGCACCTTTGGCTTTGGTTCGGGGGCGTTATCGTTTTCGGCTTTTGCTACTTTTTTGTTTTAGGGACAGTATCCTTTCTGATAGAGGAATTCTTTTTATAAGGGCTGGTTATAGAGGCTGAAAATGCTTGCAAATATATCTAAAATGCTTCGTTCCGTTCGAGTTCAAATCGATATTAATCTACGTTTTTCTAAAATCAGTGCAATATTAAAGTGAAGCTATGTGAGCTTAATGAAGATGGTGTTATGTTAAATTGGGGTGAGAATATTATATATTTTATTTATCTTTAACGGGCATATATATTTGTTTTGGAGTGTAAAGATAGAAATGAGCATCTATCATTATCTTTCTTATTTATTCGGCTCTAGAGTTTTTAAAAGCGTCCGTAATAATAATTTTTATAAATAATAACATATTGATTTATAGTGATAATATGCTGTTATTCATATTAGAATCTCAACTATTGTAGGATTCTCTTATTTCAAATCTGTTTATATTGATTAATCAAAACTATTTGTTTGCCGTTACAAACAGGGAGAGCCGTGTGGAGTGAAGCTGTATAAGAAAGGATTAAAATACCTAATCATCTCAAGTATTAAGGGCTGTTGCAACATTGGGAGCTGGAAAAGTGTGGGATGGTGTTGGCTTTCTAATCAAGCGTAATGATGAGGTTCCCTGTATAGCATTTATGGGCGCTGTCGTGAAATAGAGATTATCCATTATTTCATATTTCACGCTTTTTTCTTTTCGTTCTCTAAAGGGGGCGCATTTTTCATGTAAAGTAGAACGCCCAAAACAGAATATTGCAGAACATCTATTGTATTACTAGATTTATGTACTTGTTTAAGCAAATGTTTCTCAGCATGCTCGAATTCATTTTACGATGTTTCTCGAGTGTAGAATGTAAAAGCTTTCATGAATGAAAAAACCGCGTTAAGGCTCTCCATCTTTATTTCATAAGGATATAAAATGGCGCCATTTATTATTCAGCTTTTAATATTACGAAAGCTCTTGGTACTTGAGAGCGTTTATACGAGGTATTTTTTCTTTAATCATTTCCTTTTTTGTTTGTGATGGAGCAAGGGAGTGATTTTGATAGAAAGATTTGAAATAAGAGAATCTTTCGATGTTTGGGGCTCATCTGGTATGAAAAATGATATATTATCATTATAAATCAAGGCGTTGTATGCTTAAAGAGTGTGTTTACAAAAAAATATACTTGGTGAAATTTTTTAAAAGGAGTGGGTATTTGAAGAAAAAAGATCAATGTTTCCTTTAATTTTTAGGAGGATATTCATTATTTTTCTTTCTTGTCGGTTTGAAATAATAGACTTTTTCAGTCGCATTCGCATCTTGTTAAAGGTCTTGTGGTGATAAAGGGAGTGTTTTAAGCGAAGCAAAATCAAAGAGAGTGAAAAAATCACTCAGAGAATGTCAAAAAGAGGCATAAAAAAACTGTGATGCCATCCTGTATATCTAAAAAAAATTCTTTTCAAAAATATTTTGAATATTTTATTAAAATTTTTAAAAAGCAGCGATTTGTGGTGTTGCGAGTCGGCTATGTCTATGCTAGAAACCAAGAGGTTTTTGTTCTAGGTTTTAAGAAGAAGATTCTTAAGATTGAGAATGTCTATTTCATTTCATCTGATAACTATCAGAGAGTCGCTCAAGGAAAAGAGGCGGTATTTCGTGTCGGATTCATTTTCTCTTATACCGCTGCCGTTGGTAGATCAACGCTATGCGCAAGCGCTTTTTGATTGCGTTCAAGAAGCCGGAAACGTTGAAAAGGTTGAAAAGGCAGTGGAGAATCTTTTGCTTGTTTTGGAGCAAAATAAAGATTTAAAACGCTTCGTGCTTAGTCCGTTCTTTTCAGTCAAAGAGCAAATTAAGGTGATGCAATCTGTGTGTGAAAACATCAAATTTGCTGATAAAAACGCAGGACAGGTTATTGGTGATTTTTTACGCGTTATTGCAATAAACCGTAGGCTTAGTGCCGTATTTGGTATTTTACATGCTTTTCAGCGGTGTGTTGCACGCGCTCGTAGGCAGGTTACTGCGCAAATTGTTTCTGCGCGTCCCTTAAGTTCTCAACAAAGGCAAGAGTTGTGTGAGGCTTTGGAAGGTGTCGTTGGAGGAAAAGTTTTGCTACACATCATTGTGAATCCAGCAATTCTTGGTGGATTAATCGTTCGTGTGGGGTCGTTTCAAATTGATACGTCTCTTCTCACAAAATTGTCTTCGCTTAAGCTTGCATTGAAAAAAGAGGTCAGCTGATGGATATTAGACCATCTGAAATTTCAAAAATTCTAAAAGAGCAAATCAAAAACTTTGACCAAAAGGCTGAGGTTTCAGAAATTGGTTGGGTTCTCTCTGTAGGGGATGGTATCGCTCGCGTTTATGGTTTGGATAATGTCCAAGCAGGAGAAATGGTCACTTTTCCAAACGGTGTGCGCGGTATGGCCCTCAATTTGGAAGTTGATAATGTCGGTGTGGTCATTTTTGGCTCAGATCGCGATATTCGTGAAGGGGATTGTGTAAAGCGATTGGGCGCTATTGTGGATGTTCCTGTGGGGCCCGCTTTGCTCGGGCGTGTGGTTGATGCGTTGGGAAACCCTATAGATGGTAAGGGTCCCATTAAAGCAACGGAGCGTCGTCGTGTTGATGTTAAGGCGCCAGGGATTATTCCGCGTCAGTCAGTGCATGAACCGATGTCGACCGGATTAAAAGCGATTGACGCACTCATCCCCATTGGACGGGGGCAGCGTGAATTGGTGATTGGTGATCGCCAAACAGGAAAAACAGCAATTTTGCTCGATACATTTTTAAACCAAAAGCCTTTTCATGAAAAAGGGGCTGGGCGAGAACAGGACAAAGTTTATTGTATTTATGTGGCTATCGGTCAAAAACGTTCGACGGTGGCACAATTCGTTAAAGTTTTAGAAGAACGTGGAGCACTGGAATATTCTATTATTGTTGCAGCAACCGCTTCTGATCCAGCACCGCTGCAGTTTATTGCGCCTCTTGCTGGATGTGCTATGGGTGAGTATTTCCGTGATAATGGACAGCATGCTTTGATTGGTTATGATGACTTGTCAAAGCAGGCGGTGGCGTATCGTCAAATGTCTCTTTTGTTGCGTCGTCCTCCAGGTCGTGAAGCTTATCCGGGAGACGTTTTCTATCTACATTCGCGTCTTTTAGAGCGGGCTGCGAAGTTAAATGCGGAAAATGGATCTGGGTCGTTGACAGCTTTGCCGGTTATTGAAACGCAAGCAAATGATGTTTCTGCCTATATTCCTACAAATGTGATTTCGATTACGGATGGGCAAATTTTTCTAGAGACTAATTTGTTTTATCAAGGAATTCGTCCTGCTGTAAACGTTGGTCTTTCTGTGTCACGTGTTGGTTCTGCCGCACAAATTAAGGCGATGAAGCAAGTTGCTGGCTCGATTAAAGGTGAATTGGCGCAATATCGTGAAATGGCAGCTTTTGCGCAGTTTGGCTCTGATTTGGATGCCTCAACTCAGCGTCTGTTGAATCGGGGTGCGCGCTTGACAGAGCTGTTGAAGCAGCCGCAATTTTCCCCACTCAAAACAGAAGAACAAGTGGTGGTTATTTTCGCGGGTGTGAATGGCTATCTTGATTCTCTAGCGGTTTCTGATGTTGCGCGATTTGAGCAAGGTCTTTTAGTGCTTTTGCGGAGTGATTATCAAGATCTCTTAAAGGCAATTGCTGAGCAAAAGCAAATAACAGACGAGCTGAAAGATAAGTTGATAACTGTTCTTAACACTTATGCGAAAAATTTCTCGTGATGAATTGATGGAATGCTTGAATGGCTTCACTAAAAGATCTTAGAGACCGTATTGCTTCGGTTAAAGCAACACAAAAGATTACCAAAGCTATGCAGATGGTTGCAGCAGCAAGGTTGCACCGTGCGCAAGAGGCGGCACAGTCTGCGCGTCCTTATGCAAAAAAGATGGCTGATATTTTGACCAGTGTTGCTGCTGATGTAGATGGTGTTGATGCGCCTGCTCTTATGCGTGGTACGGGGCGAGATGATGTGCATCTCTTGGTAGTGTGTACAGCTGAGCGTGGTTTGTGTGGTGCTTTTAATGTGCAAATCGCTCGTCGTGCACGTGAGCAGATTAAGGCATTGTTGGCGGTTGGTAAAATAGTGAAAATTATCACTGTGGGTAAAAAAGGTGCAGATATTTTATCGCGTGATTACAAGGGTTTGATAATTGATCATATCGATTTGCATGCTGTAAAGCGCATTGGTTTTGCAGAAGCGGTGATGATTAGTCAACGGATTGTTGATTTGTTTAATGAAGGCGCTTTCGATGTCTGTACGCTATTTTATTCTGAATTTATTTCCGTGATTAATCAGCGTCCAACAGCTTTTGGCTTGATCCCCATGATTGCTCCAAAAGCAGCTGTTGAAGCAGTAGATGTTGTGGAGCAAACCAATCATAGCAAAGATTCACAATCAATTGTTTATGAATATGAACCTGATGCTGCTTCTCTTTTAGAGGCGCTTGTGCCACGCAATCTTTCGGTGCAAATTTTTCGGGCTTTGCTAGAAAATGTTGCTGGTGAGATGGGGGCCAAGATGACAGCTATGGATAATGCATCGCGCAATGCAGGTGAAATGATTAATAAATTGACGGTAGCTTATAATCGTCAACGTCAGGCACAGATTACGACAGAATTGATCGAAATTATTGCGGGCGCTGAAGCGCTTTAAATGGAAAAGGTAAGGATTGATGGTAAAAGCAGTAACCTCAAGCAAAGGAACAGAAAAAGGTGAAAAAAAGAAACCAGCTACTCGTTCCGGCGTGAAAAAAACCGCTTCGAAATCTCAAGCGGATGTAAAGGCTTCCTCTGTAATTACACGTAGTGCGGCTAAAGATACACCTGTAAAAAAAGATACATCGGCAAAAAAAGAAGAGCGTTCAAAAGGCGCTGTTGGTGAGATCAAGCAGGTTATTGGTGCTGTCGTTGATGTGCAATTTGAAGGTGAATTGCCAAATATTCTTAACGCTTTGGAAACAGAGAATTTAGGCAATCGCTTGGTGTTGGAAGTTGCGCAGCATTTGGGTGAAAATACCGTGCGTACAATTGCTATGGATACCACTGATGGTTTGATGCGGGGACAAAAGGTTGTGGATACGGGAACGCAAATTAGCGTTCCTGTAGGAGAAGCGACGTTGGGACGTATTATGAATGTGATTGGAGAACCAGTGGATAATGTGGGACCAATTCCAGCAACCAAAACGCGTTCTATTCACCAGGAGGCACCTGAATATGTTGAACAATCAACCGTTTCAGAAATTCTCGTTACTGGTATTAAAGTCGTGGATTTGTTAGCTCCTTATTCTAAAGGAGGTAAAATTGGCCTGTTTGGTGGTGCTGGTGTTGGAAAAACCGTTCTCATTATGGAGCTTATAAATAATATTGCAAAAGCACATGGTGGATATTCCGTATTTGCTGGTGTGGGAGAACGTACACGTGAGGGAAATGATCTTTATTATGAAATGATCGAAAGCCGCGTGAATGTGAATCCAAAAGAGAATAATGGTTCAACGGAAGGGTCAAAATGTGCCCTTGTTTACGGGCAAATGAATGAACCACCGGGAGCACGTGCGCGTGTGGCTCTTTCAGGATTGACCATTGCAGAAAGTTTTCGTGATGAAGGACAAGATGTTCTCTTCTTTGTGGATAATATTTTCCGTTTCACGCAAGCAGGGGCCGAAGTATCCGCTCTTTTAGGGCGTATTCCTTCTGCTGTGGGGTATCAGCCTACCTTGGCAACAGATATGGGAGCTTTGCAAGAACGTATTACCAGTACAAAAACAGGCTCTATTACTTCCGTTCAGGCAATTTATGTTCCTGCTGATGACTTAACAGATCCTGCGCCGGCAACATCTTTTGCTCATTTGGATGCGACAACTGTTCTTTCGCGCTCTATTGCGGAAAAGGGAATTTATCCGGCGGTTGATCCGCTTGACTCTTTCTCGCGTATGTTAGATCCATTGATTGTGGGGGAAGAGCATTACACTGTTGCTTGTCAAGTGCAAACCATTTTACAACGTTATAGAGCGCTTCAGGACATTATTGCTATTCTGGGAATGGATGAACTTTCTGAAGATGATAAATTATTGGTGGGACGGGCACGTAAAATTGAACGTTTCCTTTCGCAACCTTTCCATGTGGCGGAAGCCTTTACTGGTTCGCCGGGAAAGCTCGTTCCTTTAGAAGAGACAATCAAAGGCTTTAAAGGTCTTTGTGCGGGCGATTATGATGATTTGCCAGAAGCTGCTTTTTATATGGTTGGTTCGATTGATGAAGCTCTTGAAAAAGGAAAGCGTCTCATGGCAGAGGCTTCTTAATTTAGAAGCTTCTTACTTGAGGAGAAATTTTTCATGAATATTTTTCGTTCAATAAGGACAAGTTGTTGAAAAAGATAAGTTGTTAAAGAGGGCGCAGAGTCCTTCTATCGGATATTGTGGAGACTTTTGTGGAAAACAATAGAGAAAAGCATTTTTTATTTGAGCTTGTATCGCCTGAAAAAATTGTGTTTTCAGAGCAGGTAGTGTCTGTTGTTCTTCCTTCAGCCTCAGGTTCTTTGACAGTTATGGCGCATCATGCGCCATTGGTGGCAAGCATTGTGTTGGGTAGTGTTCGTGTTCGTACCTCTTTGGGTGAGAAATTATTTGCTGTGTGCGGGGGTGTTGCAAATATTACCTTTTCGGGCTGCTCTTTATTGGTAGAGCACGTTGTGGCTGTAGAGCATCTTTCTTTTGATGTATTAGAACAGCAGATTTTGCAGGTTCAAGCGACGTTAGAAGGAGGGGTAAGCGATGAGGACAGTCATAAAATAGAGGCTTTTTTCCAGCAATTGTCAGCTGATGGTGCTGTGTTGATAGAGGCGTAGCAGAGTATACAGGAAAAAGATGACATGAGCGGAAAAAAGAGTACGGTTGTGTCTGCTAAAAGGGGCGGAAAACCTTTTCCTCATCCTGGCCGTGTTTTTGCGGGACCTTTGCCAAAATGTTTTGTTTATATTTTTGCTTCTCTCATTTTGCAATGGGCTTATGGTTTAGGGGCGAATATTGTTCAGTCTAACATTGTCCATCTTACGGGTGATTTTCACGCAACTTTGGCCGAGACAACATGGTTGGTAGCGGCCTATATGGCGCCAAATGTGAGTGTAGCGATTATGTTGATCAAAATCCGCTATCAATTTGGGTTGCGTGCTTTTGCTGAATTATCAATCCTTGGTTTCGTTTTGGTTTGTGTGTTGCAACTCTTTGTGACCGATTTGCGTTCTGCGTTGATTATTCGTTTTTTTGCTGGGATTGCTGCTGCTCCTTTGGCTTCGCTTGCACTGCTTTATATGATGGAGGCTTTTGCTCCAGCAAAGAAGTTTACTGTTGGTCTTAGTTTGAATTACATGAATGCAGCTTTAGCGGCACCTTTATCACGTTTGATTTCTCCTGATTTGCTGGAAAATGGTGGTTTTTCCAGTCTTTCTGCTCTGGAAATGGGGTTGGTTCTCATCAGCTTGGTCTGCATCTATACTTTGCCTCTAACGCCTGTTGTCCGCAGTAAGGTTATTCAAAAGTTAGATTGGATCAGTTATGGTTTGATTGCTCTTGGTCTTGGATTAAATGCCGTGATTATGTCTGTTGGCATATTGTATTGGTGGTATGAGGCGCCATGGATTGGTTGGGGGCTTGCACTTGCTATTTTCTCGTTGGCTATTGCTATTATTATTGAGCTTAATAGAGAAAAACCGTTGATTGATTTACGTTGGATTTTCAGTAAAGAAATGGTTCAATCTGTTTTTATTTTATTGATCTTTCATGTTTTTTTGTTAGAGCGGTCAAATTTGCCCGTAGGTTTTTTTAATCTTTTTGGTTTGCTTAATCGTGAAATGGCGCCCATGTATATTGCGGTGACATTGGGTACTCTGTTAGGGGGGGCTGTTTGTGTCTTTTTTTTACGGGCGGGGCGTGAAGATTATTTTTATTTGTTATCTTTAGGTTGTTTGGCGCTGGGAGCTTATTTAGACAGTCGTGTAAACTATTTAACCCGTCCGAAAGATATGATGTTGAGCCAAGGGTTGGTGAGTTTTAGTTATGCACTTTTTTTGCCTCCTGCTCTTTTCAAGGGGTTTGTGATCGCTGGTGCGCGAGGACCGCGTTATGTTTTGAGTTTTATTGCGGTTTTTTTGCTAACGCAAGTGACAGGAGGATTGATAGGGTCAGCTTTTTTTGGCAGTCTGCAGCTTTATTTTGCCCATAAGAACTTTGAGTCTTTAACACAAAATATTGTTGTTACTGATCCGCTTATTTCTGGTGAGATGAATACTTTGTTTTCGCCTTCTTATGGTGCTCCTGTTCCTCATGGCTTGGGGAGTGAACAGGGTACTTCTCTGTTGATAGAGAAATTTAAGTTAACAGCAAATATTTTTGCTTATGATGACGTTTTTCGGCTTTATTTTTATATTTCAATGATTGTATTCATTATCTTTCTTGTCACAATGGTTATTAAGTCATGCTCTTTGCGTGCGTTAGAAAAGTAGAGTGATGTTATAGAAGAGGGGTGCAAAAAATGATAAAAGCATTACGGTCAAAAGCTACGATTGTTGCATTCCTGTCAGGTATTACGGGTGTTTTGCTGATTTTGTGGGCTTGGAGGCTTCCTCCTTTTGTAAATAACATTCAAATAACGGATAATGCTTCCATTAAGGGCAATGTTACTCTGGTTAGTTCACAGATCTCTGGGGTGATTGCACGGATTTATGTGCAAGATTATCAACGTGTTGAAAAAGGAATGCTGCTCTTTGAGCTTGATGATTCTCTTTTTCGGCAGCAGCTTGCACGGGCACAGGCTGTTCTCGATTCAAAAAATGCAAAACTGGCCAGTATTGAATTGCAAGCTCAGATTTTGCAGGGAGAAGTTAATGCTGCAGAAGCAGAATTAGCGCGTTCACGAGCATTCTCTAATGTTGTTCCTGATAGTAAAAAGTTAGGCTTTGGTGATGCGGCAATTTCTGTTTCTCGCCCTCTTTCACAACTCTTGGCAGCCCTAGAAACAAAACGACAATTGCAAAAACAATTAAATCTTGAAAAACAAAGTTTACAGTCAGAAGTTTCCGGAGCAAAGGTGAGTGTTGAGTTGGCAAAACTTAATCTCGATCATACAAAGATTTTATCTCCTAGAACAGGCTATATTGGATTGGTTGGCGCTAGGGTAGGGCAATATGTTATGCCAGGTACGCAATTGGTTTCTGTTATTTCTGATGATATTTGGATTATTGCTAATTATAAGGAAACGCAACTTTCTCAGATGCGTGTGGGACAACCGGTTGTTTTTTCTGTTGATGCATTGAACAATAAAAAGTTAACAGGGCGTGTGGTTCGTTTTGCTCCAGCGACAGGTTCGGAGTTTTCATTGTTAAAAACAGATACGACAATTGGTAATTTTATCAAAATTGCGCAACGTATCTCAGTACGGATTTCTTTAGATCCTGGGCAGGAGGGGATTGAAAAGCTCATTCCTGGGATGTCCGTGGTTACGTATGTGGATACTTCGCAGCGGGTCAATTCTGGAGGATAAAATTTTGGGTTTTTTCAGTTTAATTTTTGTGCCTTTTACTTATAGCAAATGGCTATTCACATTGGAAGATTTCGTTTGGTTTGTTATGATACATCTTTTAAAGCTCTTAAAATACTTATATGTCATGATGTAAAATAATATTCCTTAGAATATTAAAGCGCATGCATCTTTACTCACTTCCATTTCTTTTAAAATAACCCAGTAAAAGGGAGATGGATGCAATGTTGAAAACTTTTTTGTAGTTTCTTGCAACATTGTTCTTTGAGATGTGGTGTTATTGTATATTTAGAAGATGGGGGTAGGGGGATGTTAGATAAAAAATTTCATGATAGATTGGCGGGATGGATGGAAAACTTATCTTTTGGGGGAGAGTGTAAAGTTAGGGGGGAAGACGTAAAGTTTATATTTTGTAAACTATAAAAAATGCCCGCTTTGAGTCGGGCATTAAAAGGGAAGGTTGTTGGTTGTATTGTTAATTTTTACGAACCAGCAAGAAGCTTGCTAAAACGACACCCGCTGCTAATGCGAAGGTTTTTTTAGGGTTTTCTTTCGCTTTTTTCTTTAATTCTGTTGCATGTTTGTTGAGGTGGTAAAGCGCGTGACGGCCTTTTTGTTTCCATGTGTTAAACAGCTCAGAAATGTTTTCAAAGCGATCATTTTGAGCACTCCAATGGTTTACGGGGACCAGCTCTCTTTTTAATTGTGCTATACGTTTTTTAATTTTAGCATTTTTGGCGTTGGTTGAAAATAGACACATTATTGACTCCTTCATGTGTTAGACTATTGTGTGACAGTTGGAATTGTGTTTGGGGTTTTGCTATAACGGCTTGAAAATTGAAAGGTTGCATTGATAATGCCGCGTGTGGGTGAGATGAGAATTAAGAGTTTGAGTTTAATGAAGGATTTCCTAGCGGGCTCGAGTTCATTTCATGATGGTGTTTGTTAAGGATGTAAGGTAAAGATTTTTACAAAATGGTGTAAGATTCATTCCACTATCTTTATTTCATAAAGATGTAAGCTGATGTCTTCATTTTTTTGTTTGTTTAAAGTATTGGGATAGCTTTTAGCACTTGAAATAGTTTATAAGGAATTCTTATTCCCTATCTGTAGTTTTTATCTACATGTTCTCTTGTGGCTGTAGGAGAGCGGTACTGATTGATTCAATTAAGAAGAGTTGAAATGAGAAAATCTTACGATATTTGGGTTTGCCATTCAAATTTGTAAAAAATAGATTATTATAAATCAACATGTTGGATTAATTGGGCAGTGTCTTTCATGCATTTTTAAAAATTGTGCTTTGATAGGCATTATCTGTTGTGTTGTAAAACACTGTTTTGCGATGACATTGATGTTGAGGTATAGGCATGCAGCTTAAAAATACAGTATTGTCTCTGTTTGATTTCAGTTTCTTTTTGAATCAACCATGTGTAGAAGTTATAAACTTGAACAAGAGTAGTAGAACTTATCCGGTGCGTCTATAGAATGAATCGCACCGATGAATTGAATTGCATCAGTGGTTAGTAGGTGGAACCTTTTGAGAGCACTCTGTTAAGATTGGTGGGCGGTGTAATTTTCCTCCTTTGAAGCGCCGGAGGAAGTCAATGTAAATGATGATTGATAGCGCAGGTTTTAAAAAATTGAGGACTTTATGAGTACGACCTATTTTTTATCTAAACCATTTGAGCGTCGTCGGTCTGTTGGTGTTGCTGTTGGTGATGTGATCGTTGGGGGGCAGAGCCCAATAGTTGTACAGTCAATGACCAATACAGATACAGCTGATGTCGATGCGACTGTTTCTCAAGTGGCTGCTCTTTGGCAAGCTGGTTCACAATTGGTTCGAATTACTGTGGATCGTGATGAAGCGGCGGCAGCTGTGCCAAAAATACGGGAGCGATTGGAGAAGTTAGGATTTTTTGTCCCATTGGTTGGGGATTTTCATTATATTGGTCATAAGCTTTTATCTGAGCATCCTGCGTGTGCTGAGGCGCTTGCAAAATATCGCATCAATCCTGGAAATGTCGGTTTTGGCGCAAAAAAAGATCGTCAATTTGCAGAAATTATTGAGATTGCTTGCCGGTATCATAAAGCTATTCGTATTGGTGTGAATTGGGGGTCTCTTGATAATGCATTGTTGACACGGCTTATGGATGAAAATGCACAGCAAGAAAATCCTTTGTCTGTTTCTGAAGTCATGCGAGAAACTATTGTTCAGTCAGCTTTGCTTTCGGCTCTTTGCGCTGAAGAGATGGGATTGGGACGTGATAAAATTATTCTTTCTGCTAAAGTGAGTGATGTCCAAGATCTTATTGCTGTTTATACCACCTTGGCGGCACGTTGTGACTATGCTCTTCATTTGGGATTAACGGAAGCTGGGATGGGAACAAAGGGGATTGTTGCTTCTTCGGTGGCTTTGGGTATTTTATTACAGCAAGGGATTGGCGATACGATACGAATTTCCTTAACGCCTGAACCGGGTGGTGATCGGACACGAGAGGTGAAGGTGGGGCAAGAACTTTTACAAGTGATGGGGTTTCGGCAGTTTTTGCCTGTGGTTGCGGCTTGTCCTGGATGTGGGCGTACGACCTCAACGGTTTTTCAGCAATTGGCGCAAAAAATTGAAGCAGATTTATACAAAAATATGCCTGTTTGGCGTGAAAAATACCCTGGCGTTGAAAGTTTGAAGGTTGCTGTGATGGGATGTATCGTCAATGGACCAGGGGAGTCAAAACATGCGGATATTGGAATCTCTTTGCCTGGAGTGGGGGAAAGTCCTGCGGCACCTGTTTTTATTGATGGACAAAAGGTGAAAACTTTGCGGGGTGATCACATTGCTGAAGAATTTGAAGGGCTTTTGAGTGATTATATTCATAAACGCTTTGGGTAGGGGGGAAATAAATTCTTGGAGTGCATTTTTTCTTCATTAAAGGTTGTGTTTTTGCTTGTAAATCAATATTCAGTCCTCATTGTGGTTGCATGTTGAGAACAAGATGATTGTTCATAAATTGAGGCGCTTCTTCACTGTTTTCAAGCATTTCTCCTTGATAATACTGTCTTCAAACAGATCCAATAGAAAACTAAACGTGACATTATTTCCATTAATTTTATGGGTTGCCATGAAAAGCTGGATAGTGCTGTTAGAATTTTTCTCAATTAATAGGATAATTTGAACTCTTTTCAAAATTTTATTGTTTAATTTTTTTACAAAAGCTTTATTGCTTGCCGATCGTGGGGTCCTGTACTTTTTTTCAAATACTTCAATACCTCAAAAAAGCTTTGTATTGCTATAACAGCCTTCTATGCAAGTTCATAAAAGTACAAAAAATCATAAACTGCGCAGATGGTTGGAAGTACTTATCTTCGAAAAATAAAAATCCATTTCGAACAAATATTACAGATTTGAGACACTATAAAAATATGGCTTGAGCAATTTTGTAATTAAATAAGCTACCAAAGTTATTAGTCGATGTAATTTAATATGAATGCCAGCTTAAAATTGGGAGAGATTATTCTTCCGAATATTATTTTAAACGAGGAGGTTAAAATGAAAGTAGAATTAAACAGTAAAGTGGTATTAGGGACGAAGATCAAGTCTTATTCTTCTACATCTGCTAAAGTAAAATCTTTGATTTGCGATTCTGTATTGTCATAATTTAAAATATTGGAAGGGGGGAGTTCCTATTATTTTTAAAAGCAATCAAGATATTGGTTTTATAACTCGTAGCCCAGGATGTGTTAGTAAACTTCTTTCAGGTTTGTATGCTTGTGGGTTGATTGTAATATGGGATTTTGGATATTTTGGTTGCCAACGTATAGATAAAGATGATCGATATACTCCCTCAACAAGGGGCATTGATTTGCGTATTTTTATCATTCGGTACTATGAACTTAAGGAAAAAGTAGATAAAAAATTGAAAAGTGTTGTGTCCTAATATGGCATATTTTCAGTGTACGATACTGATATTGTTAGTTTGAAATTACCTGTCCAATATCACGAAGATAATTGTACAAATCACTTCGCACATCATGTAATTTTTTCGCCTCCAATGTATTATTAAATTCTTGCACACATTTACGTTGTTGGTCGAAAAAATATTCTAATTTAGTTTGATATTTTTCATGTTTACTATCATTTGTATAGATTTTTGCCACTTCTTCTTCCATAGAGAAATCTTTCTTAATGAGATGTCTTCCTATGCTAACTTGGAAAATGAATCCGGATAATAGGCAAAAACTACTTGGTTTTAAAATTTACATAAAGAATAATTTATATACGAAATAAATATTTTAATTATTTATCTTAAGTACCATTAATCTTTATTTTTTAAGGCGTAAAGAAGGTCAAAAATAGTAAAAATTTTTTATTTTGAAAAAGGAAAAAGAGATAAAATGATCAACTTATCCTAGCGGGGATAATTTTCTAGAACCTCTTCTTCTAAAAAAAGATATATACAAGATATTTTTATTTAGCAATTATTTTATTAGATCCTTTATACTTTTTTAATGAGAGGCTAAAAATGTTAAATATTTTCAATTAATTATTATTTTAAAATGAGAGGCTGTCTGCCTCTCAAACTCTCCGGAACGCTCACCAAAATCATGACATCAGATCCGCGTTTAATGAGGGGTTGTATGACCCCTTCTATTTACGGTTGGGGGTGATATGTATTTACAAAATGAAGAGGCGCTCTTATTGGCTCGCGATATGAGAGCATGTAGAGTCAATTTGAATGTCCTTGGTTTAGGAAAGAGATCTTCCCTTATATTGGTCGCGAAGAAATGATAAGAACAGCGATGGTTTCTTTGTTTTGCGCTTATAAGAAAAGTATTGTTATTTCTGGTCCTGCTGGATGTGGGAAGACTTCTTTTGTGCGTGAGTTAGCTTTTAGGCTTAATCAGTTTAAGCCTATGTTGAATGGATATGTCATACTAGAGGTTAATTTAGGAAGCGTGATATCTGATACGGGATTACGGGGGGAGTTTGAACGAAAAATCGGAACTTTAATAGAAACTGTGTCTCCATATGAGAATGTCGCCCTTTTTATTGATGAAGGGCATTCAATCGCTCATACCAGAAGTGATGGAGGTATCGGTGCCATGGATTTATTCAAACCTTTTATGCTAGAACAGAATTTAAAGTTAATTATAGCGACAACTTCTGCAGAATTAGCACATATTCAAGGGGATGCAGCATTTTTTCGTAGATTTCATCATGTAAGCTTGAGTGAGCTCTCAATAGATGAAAAAATGAATGCTATAAGGCTACATATAAAATCTTGAAGAGTATCATGGGCGTAAATTTTGTTTCGATAATTTTAATTTTGATAACACAAGTGATTTGCACGATTTGTTGAGTCATGTAGATCTTCAGCTTGCTAGGGGGAGATTTGAAAATGAATTTGCTCTATAAAAACAAGTATGTTTACTCATATACCATATTAGCGAGGCAAGAAGGTGATGAGGTTTTGATAGGGGCGGATCTACAAAATGTTATAGCTCTTGATATGAGTGGTACGTCACCGAATGTTATAAAGGCTTTGGCGTGTTTTGATGTAGAGAATACTATAGGTGATATATATTGAAATGTAACCTAGATACTGCAGAAAGCGAAGATTTTTTGTATTTAGCAAAATATATGCTTGATAATAGAACCACCCTTTTCGAAGGAGGATTCTATTAGAAAAGCTGGGCTTAGTGAGAGCGAGTATAATAGATTTGATAGGCAAATTAACTTATTCAAGCCTGTATCAGGTAGTTTTGACAATGCCCTTTTAGCTAACTCCAAATTGAAAGAGGCTAAGATAACTATAGTTGGTTTGGGTGGATGTGGAAGTTATGTTTTTTATACATTATCTGCTATGGGGGCAGGACATATTAAAAGCTATGATTTTGATATTGTCGAAGAATCAAATTTATCTAGACAGATACTCTATAATTATAGTGGCTTAGGTAAAAAAAGGTTGATGTTGCTAGAGATAAAGCTCCATATATTAGTCCTTCGACTCAATATGAGTTCTATGATGAAAAAATAGATAATATAGAAAAGGCATGCCGTCTATTCGAAAGAGCTGATCTTGTTATATGCGCAGCAGATAATCCAAGGCCAGCTTTTTTCCATTTAATGAACGAAGCTGCTTTTAATATGGGTGGTGCGCTGTTATATGCTGCTTCGGCCACGGTAAATGCTATTGTTGGCCCATTGATTATTCCAGGTAAAACCAGATGTTATGCATGTGTGAATCAGAATCATATGAAGGATGTTAATGAGTTTGAGTTTGTTAAGACTATTAAGCAAAACTATATGAATACTTTGATAGATCCGTAAATGTTGTTGCTGGTTCTTTGGCTGCTCTTGAGGCAATAAAATATTTAACGGATTTTGACATTTGTCAAATTATAGAAAAGACATTATTTATTAATTTTTCCAGCTATAAAATTGATAGGACTGAAGATCCTTATAGCGGTTATTGCCTCATTTGTCGTAAAATGTAAGCTTTTATCTTTATATAAAATGATGTATAGGATGCCCTTTTTTGACATTATTGGGGGGATGGATGACAAGTATATTAGCATTTGGATTTTTATTTAACGGTATAAGAATTTTAACAGGCGCCTTTATTGTATTTTATATGCTTGAAAAAGGACTAACTCTTATCGACATAGGGATCATTAAGTCGTTTCAGGCTTTTATTATGATGGTTACAGATATTCCTCTGGGATATTTTGCCGATAGAAAAAGTTATAAAATATCGATCGTTTTGGCAGCGGCTTTTGCTGCTACATGGCTCTTTCTCATGGGAATTTCTACAAGCTTTTACGGTTTTCTTTTAGCAGAATCTTTTAATGCCTTATCGCTGACATTGATTGCTGGGGCTTACAATGCTTTACTTGTTCAATATGCAAAAGCAAAAGTGACATCGACTAAAAAAGTGCTGGGAGCGAGCTCTCAATATAATTACATCGGCATGTTTATCTTTAGTTTGATTGGTGCTTATTTTGCTGATTATTCGAGCCAATATATATGGTATATCGCGGCGTTTTTAATGTTGATGACAACACTCTTTGGTTTGTTTTTTCTTGATGACCTTAAAGGAGAGAAAAAAACAAATAAAGCAAACTCTCTTCAGGCGAATTCTCTTATTTGTGATACTAAAGAGATGTTGTCTATTTTTATTAAAGTTCCTTATATCTCTTTATGCTTTTATTTTTCACTGATCTTTTTCAATATCTTTTCGCAATATTGGCAGTGGATCTTTAAAGATCATCATATTAATGTTACTTATTTTGATCTTGGTGTGACATTTTCACTGGTATTGCTCTCTCAGCTCTTGGCTAGTTTTCTCTTTACAAAACTCAGTGAAAGAGTGAATTTTGTTTTATTGCTGTTTCTTTCAGTATCCCTGATTTTTACAGTGGCTTTCTTTGAACCAAAAAAAGAAATTGCTGTTATTATAGTCTGTATGATTTTTTATCTCATTAAGTATACCTATCTGCGTGTGGAAGTTGTCTTGCATGATTGTATTAGTGATCATTTCAGGGCTACATATGAATCTTTCTTGTCAACCGTTGGGAGATTTAGCCTCTTGGTATTTTTTTACATGAGTGCGTATATGGTCAATATATTTGGCTTTTTTTCACTCGTTTATATTTTTGGTATCTATTTATTGATTTACTTGTTGGCAGTGGTTTTTTTAGAAGGAACTCTCAAAAAAGCTTAGTGAAAATAGTAACGTATTATCACATGTGTTTCATGCAGTGTTATAGTGGGGCTAGGCTTTTATTTATTAAGGCGCATTGTTTTTTGCATGTTGAATGGGAAAGCGGAATGTTATTCGTTATTCTTATTTCAAATCTATGTATGTTGAAGCAATCAAAGTCATCTGCTTGTACGTTATAAGTAGTGGGCGTGGCATAACAATCATTAAAAAAGAAGTTGCTTCTGATAAACACTGTGCCAAGAGTTGCTGACAAGATTGGAAAAAGCAAAGAAAATGATTGTGCTGAATTATATGCTTATTAAGGAATGGTGATGGAGCAGTTTTCCCATTTTCATTGGTTACTTGCTGGTAATACTTTATCTCATTAGAGCTAATTTAAGCAGTCGGACAATTTATAGCCTGTTCAAATAGGCTTTTCTCATGACCTATTTTATTGTTGGTATATCTAACGCGTTTTATTCCTGTTTCTTTAAAGTATGAACCATCTTGTTAAGATAACGACATTTTCCATTCCCATTTTTGAGTATTTTCTCTTTGGTTGTGGCGTTAGCTCTGTATTTTCTTATGTCATAAAATATTCTGATCCAGATAATAAACTTATTTATGGAAACTTTGAATGGCTCCCCCCTTCTTTGAGAGGGAATAAAATCAAATACAGCAATATTGTTGAGTACAATTTGCTACAAGTAAGCTACAAGAAAACAACACATATTGATATATTTGATGGAAATCTGTCGAGCTATACAAATTATGGTTATTAAAAAGTAAAGTGGTTAAATTGTTATCCGTAAGGCATGTTGTAACATTTATAACTCTTTTTTCTGTATTGGTATTGCTGAGATGTGCTCGTGTGGATAGTCTAGAGCAGGACAATAAACTTTACGAAGAATACATAAATGAAAAATACGAGACTTTAGAACATTTTCAAAAACAAGAGCAAGCAAGAAACTTCGTATATAGCCGTGATTATCAGAATATGGCCCAAAATTTGATATTATATAGCATCTCATATACTTATTGTTTTATGTGGATGCTTTGTTAATTTATTGCGCGGCGATTATAATGAGGAGATGTCATGGGCAATGTTATCTAATATTATAAGAAGTTGCGTTATGACTATAATTGGAGAAAAAACAATTTTATTTGGGCATATAATATGTCTGTGAACTCTATGGATCCCATAATTGATTATGCAAAAAAATTTCTTAATTCTTCAAGTGGAAATGGTATTAGCTCAACAACACAAATTATTGACCTTGTGTCTAGTATAAGCGCTGGTTCATAATGAAAAAACTGAACAAATAGCGTGTTTTTTCATAGAGCTCAAGACGATATATGACATGATGAAACCAAGAAGAATTTACAAATGACATTAAATGGGTAATGGGCAAAATTCTTTTGAAAGATATTAAACGGTTATGATACTCTATTGATAATCGCGATATTTTATTATTCATGTTGCATATTTTTTTATTATGGCTTCAAAAGATGGACATATTTTCCAGCTTTGGCAATAGGCATAGGTTCACTTACAATGATGCTCTTCATCTTAATAAGAAAATTTCACTTGAAGGAGGAAATTTGCACTTGGCTTGAAAAAACTACTTATCATAAATGAAATTGCACTATTATATATAATAATAAGGACTTTTTTATCTTTCTGTTGCAATGATCATTCTCTGTTTAATCTTATCAATTCTCTTTTTATGCAATGAATTGAATAAACGAGATAAAGAATGTGACGAATTAAAGTTGTATAGTGATCGTGATTATTATTAAATTGAAGTTATTATACACTTTTGTAAAAATGTTTCTACTTTTGAAGAGGCACGCCGACGCTATTACTTTGCTAGCCTCCAATATTGCTACAGCCCTTGGCTCTTGAGAAAGAGATATTTTTAGCCTTTCTTTGATGTTTTTCCCCATGCGGCTTTCCCCGTTTGTGAGGTGAAAGCAAATGATTTTGATTGATTCAACATACACAGATTGAAAGAAAGAATCTTACGGTATTCAGAGTTTTAATTCAATATGTATAACGCTAATTATCATTATAGATAAATTATTTGTAGCTTTCTTGCAAAGAAAAGAGAGATCGGTAATAATACTGCTTTGGTCTTTCGTTCTATTGAAATTGATGACTTTATTTATCCTGTTATGCCGTAACACACTGTCATTTGAGGAATGGTGAAGATAGCCTGTTTGATACATTAAGTATTTTAAAAAGTGCATGGTGAATATTCTTAAGTCTTATTTATCGAGTCTTTAGTTTAAGTGAATCACATGCGTGGAAAGCTAGAGAAACCTACTCGGTTAAGAATCTAGACTGTTTACAGAGTAGATTGGGTTAAAAAACTTTGTTCTTTGAGGGGGGTATAAAAATCAAAATAGCCATTATGTTCATTTTTTCTGATATTTTAAAGATGGGCTTCAAAAAATGATGCTTGAATTAAACAACGAGCACTTTTGTAAAAGTGTTTTTAGAGAGCAAGCAATACACGAGTGAATTTACAGAATATAATCATATTTGATCTTCTACAACAAGATAGCATGGAAAGGCATAAAAATTACGACTCTCTACTTGAGTGCATTTACTGGGGGCATTGTACTTCTTTTATTGTTTTTTGCAGGTTTATAAAATGCTTTGTTTTATACTTATTCTGTTTATTTTTTGCCTTATTGTTAGAAGATTAAAGACAATGAAGGAGAAAACGAGTTTTCCTCTTTCCGGTCGTTTTTTATTCTGCTTTAAAGCATCAACGGTAATATCTTTTAAAGCATGGTGATTACGCATTGTTTCACATGTTATTTCTCATTCTTTAATGGAAGGCATTTTTCATGTAAAATAGGATACCCAGAATGCACTTGGGTTATAAATTCACGCGTTTGTTTTAATAAAATTTCTCTCAAGATTTGTCGCACCTATTTCATGATAAGGACTATAATGGAGATTAATGGTAACATTTCTTTAAAAAGTCTATTATGCATTTAACAAAGATGATGGTGTATACTATGTGCAATAGGGCGGATGAAGTTTAATTTTTGCGTATTGCACTAAAGTGTGCTGCTTGTTGGAGGGGGAGTGCTTTAGCGCCAAAAGGATGTAAGAATGCTTCTGCTTTACTGATGAGTGTATCTCGCTTTTTTTGGGTTTCTTCAATGCCATAAAGATGAATAAAAGTTGCTTTTTGTGCCGTTTCATCTTTCCCAGCAGTTTTTCCTAGGGTTTGCGTGTTGGCGGTGACATCAAGAAGGTCATCGGTTAATTGAAAGGCTAAACCAAGATAGGTACCAAAATCAGTAAGCTTTTCAGTTAATTCTTTAGATGCATTGCCAATGATGGCGCCTGCTTGGCAAGCAAAGCTTATCAGGGCTGCTGTTTTCATGTGTTGTAGAGTGATGATGTCAGTACTTTCTTGCGGTCTTTTTTCAGCTTCAAGGTCCAGCATTTGTCCACCTAACATACCGCCAAGTCCTGCCGATTGCGCAAGAGACGTGATCAGTTTGATTTTAATGTCTGTCGATAGAGTACTGGCTTTATGGGCAATGATTTCAAAGGCAAATGTTAAGAGGGCATTGCCTGCTAGAATTGCTGTTGCTTCATCAAATGCTATATGGACGGTGGGTTTTCCACGCCGGAGTATATCGTTATCCATAGCGGGAAGATCATCATGAATGAGCGAATAACAATGGATACATTCTAAGGCACATGCAACATCAAGAGAGTGTTCTACAGGGATATCAAAAAGCGCAGCACTTTGAATCACAAGAAAAGGACGCAGACGTTTTCCACCATTCAGTACACCATAGCGCATGGCTTTGATTAAGTTTTTAGGGCGTGAAATTTCACCATTTTGAATTTGATCACTTAACAGGGCATCGAGCCGCTTTTCAACGGTGCGTCCATGTTTTGCAAGAAGGGTGGTAAATTCGTGCATTCTTGCTTCCTTTATTTTTACAAAAATAAAATTACGAAGTTTAAAAAGAAAGGTTGTTGCTTTTTCTTGTTTTCATAAATTGATGTCGTTTTTTATTAAAAATCAATTTCTCTTTTTATTTGTATCTCTACTGTATGCGTAAATCCCTTTTTAAGCCAAATAAAAATTGAATGAAGGTCTTATAAACATGCTTTCATTGGTGTATAAAATTTTCAAATTTTTCGGTATTTTTGATATTCATTTGATCATTGTGATACCATTTTTGATAAAAAGAAGGTCATTTTTGGTAAGAAGAGGATCATTTTGACATTGCCTCTTCTTTTTTATCAGTGTATAATATCCTCAAATTTTATGGTGTTTTTAAATGAAGCATTGTCATTTTTGACATTGCTTTTTCTGTTTTAATGGATTTGGAGTGTCTTTTTATGGCTGTACCTAAACGAAAAACCTCTCCAGCGAAGAGGGGCATGCGCCGCTCGGCTGATGCTCTGAAGGCGCCGACTTATATCGAAGATAAAAATTCTGGTGAATTACGTCGTCCTCATCACATTGATTTGAAAACGGGAATGTATCGTGGGCGTTCCGTGTTAGTGGTTAAAGACTGAGCGTTTTATCTCTTTTCCAGTAATAAGCTTCCTTTGATTCACTCGTGAATGCACGTTTGTGGCGTGCATTTTCGCTTTAATGTGGGTGTTGAAGTGAATGTGGTTGAAGTGCCCTTGTGTCATCCTCTATTGATTTGAAAACGGGAATGTATCGTGGGCGTTCCGTGTTAGTGGTTAAAACTTTAGCGTTTTATTTCTTTTCCAGTAATAAGCTTCCTTTGATTCATGAGTGAATGCATGTTTGTGGCGTGCATTTTCGCTTTAATGTGGGTGTTGAAGTGAATGTGGTTGAAGTGCCCTTGTGTCATCCTCTATTGATTTGAAAACGGGAATGTATCGTGGGCGTTCCGTGTTAGTGGTTAAAACTTTAGCGTTTTATTTCTTTTCCAGTAATAAGCTTCCTTTGATTCATGAGTGAATGCATGTTTGTGGCGTGCATTTTCGCTTTAATGTGGGTGTTGAAGTGAATGTGGTTGAAGTGCCCTTGTGTCATCCTCTATTGATTTGAAAACGGGAATGTATCGTGGGCGTTCCGTGTTAGTGGTTAAAACTTTAGCGTTTTATTTCTTTTCCAGTAATAAGCTTCCTTTGATTCATGAGTGAATGCACGTTTGGGGCGTGCATTTTCGCTTTAATGTGGGTGTTGAAGTGAATGTGGTTGAAGTGCCCTTGTGTCATCCTCTATTGATTTGAAAACGGGAATGTATCGTGGGCGTTCCGTGTTAGTGGTTAAAACTTTAGCGTTTTATTTCTTTTCCAGTAGTAAGCCTCCTTTGATTCACTCGTGAATGCACGTTTGGGGCGTGCATTTTCGCTTTAATGTGGGTGTTGAAGTGAATGTGGTTGAGGTGCTCTTGTGTCATCCTCTATTGATGTGGGAAAGGGAATATATCGCGGGCGTTCCGTGTTAGTGGTTAAAACTTTAGCGTTTTATCTCTTTTCCAGTAGTAAGCTTCCTTTGATTCACTCGTGAATGCACGTTTGGGGCGTGCATTTTCGCTTTTTCTTGAGAATATGTGTGGGATAAGGTTTTGTCGTAGAAAAATGATTCTATTGTGGGGGATGATTTTCTTGTTTTCTTGAGAGGCTATAAAGGATACTTGTGTCAGTGTCTTTTATGGTAACTTCGTTAAGAGCTGGGGTATTGATATAAGTTAGGTCAGTAATGGAATCATTTTGTATCACACTTAATTTTTATTGACTGTAGAGGGAATCCTATTAGACCGTAAAATATCGTCGTTTAAGGTGGTTAACCCATGTAAGGCTTTAAGCATACCGGTGTTTTTTATGAGAATATTTAAGGCGATAGTTTGTCTATAGGCTTATATTGTGACATATGATTTTCGATAAAAATAGAGATCTACATCATATTGATTTATAAAGATCATTTGTTGTTTTGCGTCTTGAATGAAAGGTCTATCGTAGGATTTTCTCATTTTAAATTTCTCTCATGTTGAATCAATGATAATCACTTGCTTGTCAGTCACAAGTGGGGTTGGCATGTGGGTAAAAACTCTATAAGAAAGGAAAAATGTCTATAATGAATACGTTCAAATGTAAGGATTGTTGCAACATTGGGGGTAAGTGTATGATGATGCCAGCGTACTTTCTTATGAGCAGAAAAGAGAAAATCGTTACAAAACAGAAGGTGTACATATTCAATAATCTTTAATGCTTGTGATGATAAAGGCATATGAGATTTTTTTATGAACATCACACTTTCTTTTCATATTTTTGAACTAAGAATTGTTCATATATTTTTCTTATCTTTATGAATATAAGGGATTTGTTATGAACAGCTTGTAAAAATAAGTAAACGTAAAACTAGATGTGTTACGTATGGGGTTGGGCAAAGTATTTTATCAAAGTCAGTATGACTTTCCAGTTTATGGCTGGTTTATGAATGGTTTTATGGTGTCGCTTAACGAAGTTTGTGATTTTTTTTGTTATCTGTTCATCAATATCCAATCTTCATAGATCTGTTTAAAACAGAGATTGAGACTTTTAGAGATCTATGAATCGTTCTAGATTTTGTGTATCCGATTGGAGTAAGAATATTGCGTATATCTCGTAATCTCTGAAATGAGAATATAGCCTCATTTTGGAAAAGTATGAAGTTGCAAGAGGTAATGCCGACGTTCATTTTTATTGTTATTTTTTAAGTTAGCCTTACAGTTTTCAAAAGTATTTGGAATGTCTTTTACAGAATGGAGATGATGGTTTATTTTATGCTTTTTTCTTGTTCATTTAATGGGGGAGCACTTTTCATGCAAAATAGAATGCCCAAGACAAAATATGCTTATGTTGTATCGTCATGTGTTTTTTTAAAGAAATATTTCTCAATATTTACTGCATCCATTTTATGACAACTTGAATGTTATAATGGTTTTGTAGAACGGTAAAGTTTCGGTGTAGTGTTATAAATGGCACTATGATCTTTACGCTTAATAAAAGAGAAAGCCCGCTTCTTACACATCTTGCTAGATTCCAATGTTGGTATATCCTTTAGTACTTGAGACGGTTCTAGCTCTTTTTGTACAGTTTTTACCCACAGATCAGCCCCGCTTGTGACCGAAAAGCAAGAGATTTTGATTAATTCAACATGAGAGAAATTTGAAATGAGAAATCTTACGATATTCAAGATTCTAATTTAATATGAATAACGCTAGATTATGATGATTAATCAATTTGTTATCTATGAAGCAAGCAAATGAGGAGGAGGAATTTATCGAAAAGTTAGATTGTTTATAGATTGGTGCTGGTTAAGAAACTTTGTCCTTAAGGGCAGAGAGGATGTTAAAAAAATAAAACCAGCAAAAAGCTGGTTTTATCAAAATATCTCGTTATGATGAAAGAGTGTATTATGCAGCGTAGACAGCTTTACTGTTTTCATCTGTTTCTTCTCTCTCAGTTTTAAATTCGCGTTTCGGCTTATTGGAGAGATGCATCTCTATGAGATTGATAGCTTCTGTTTCAGAAAAACTATTAATAACCGCAATTTCACGGGCCATTCTTTCAAGAGCAGCTGTATAAAGTTGGCGCTCAGAGTAAGATTGTTCAGGCTGTAGATTAGAGCGGAAAAGATCACGGACCACTTCGGCGATACAAATAAGATCTCCTGAGTTGATTTTAGCATCATATTCTTGTGCACGACGTGACCACATGGTTCGTTTAACGCGTGCTTTTCCACGTAAAACTTTTAAGGCGCGTTCAACAGAATCACTAGCAGATAATTTACGCATTCCAACGGAAAGGGCTTTTGCAATGGGGACTTTGACATCCATCTTATCTTTCGCGAAATGAATGACAAAAAGTTTTAATTTATGTCCTGCAACTTCTTGATCTTCAATCGCTATAATTTGCCCTACTCCATGCGTAGGGTAGACGATATATTCAGAGGTTGCAAATTCTTTAGTCTTGGAGGACGTTCCATGTTGGGATGCCATATTTTAGTTTACTCCCTTATGATCAACAAATGTATCGGAAAACAGGTTATAAACCTGAGGGTTGAGTTTTCTTTAACCAAGTATATTGTACCAATTAAGTGAGCATAAAAGTCGAGTACTTTTAAATCCAAAAAAATACATCGCTTTACTATAAAAAGCAAAGAAAATACTTAGAAAGATGATCATGCTAAAATAACATTAACATCAAACTTCCAAAGAATCAATCATTTCGCTTAAGGATTTTTTTATTTTTACAAGAGAAGTCTTTCAATTGTTGAAGGAAGAGGAGATACACTGTATCATTACTCTTCGCTGCTTCCTGGATTTTCTGAAAAATACTTTTCTAATTTATTTGGAACGCCATCCATTTCTTTTGCTTGAGGAAGAGGATCTTTTTGGGTGGTTAGATTAGGCCATTTGTTTGCATAATGAAGATTAAGTTCTAACCACTTTTCTAATCCTGGTTCTGTATCAGGTACAATCGCTTCTGCCGGACATTCTGGCACACAAACACCACAATCGATGCATTCATCGGGGTGAATAACAAGCATGTTTTCTCCTTCATAAAAACAATCAACAGGACAAACTTCAACGCAATCCGTATATTTGCAGTGAATGCAGTTGTCGGTTACTACGTGGGTCAAGATCAAACTCCATTTATTACTTTAATTCTCTTTAGAGGAAAGTGTGTGCGTGTTTTTATGATTGGTGAGTTGATCGCGTAGTACAGCTAGTTTCGCAAAAGGTGAATCAGGATTAAGGCGCTTTTCTTTTTGAAAAGGCTTATAATTTGCACGCTTGCTCTGGGTTTTGTGGAATTTATGAGAGCGTTTTGTTTGTGACGGCACTTCTTGAGGAGAACTTCCATTCGTGTTTTCCTCTTTTTTTACAGCGCTCTTCGGCTTATTTTGCCACTTATTTCCAAATTTATCACGTTTTTTTTGTGTGTGGTGGTGAAATTGATGCCTATAATGCCATAATAAAACAACTTTATCTTCTTCTGTAGGGAGAGAGAATTTGGCAAAATTTCCAACAAGTTCAGCTGCTGGTAAACGATTGGTTTTATCAGGATGTTTTCCAATACCAGAGGATAAAGTGTTTTGGGATGAGGTGTTTTTTTCTTCTTGTGTTGTTTCTGAAGCACTTATTGTTTGCCATTGACTGCCAACGCATTCTGCCGCAGGAACATCTTGCATTGTCCTATTGATAGGGGAAGAGGTTTGGTGTGCAAGGAGATTTTGTTCAAAAACAGTATTGCTTATGCTGTACGATTGATAACCAAGCCCTTTGAGGATTTCTTGCATATCGTTTCCATTGGCTCCAAGAATAGACATCATGGCTGGGGTCACAAAAAAACTTTTGCCATCATAGGCGCCATCGGGTTTGGGATAACTTCCTTGTTTCCAATGAAGGGCGGGGCGGATGAGATTGGCAAGACGTTCTAAAATATCAATCCTTACGGCACGTTGCCCTAAGATTCGATAACCGGCTAATTGATAAAATTGGCGGTTATAAGTAGGGTCAACAATCAAAGAGGTTCGACCAGCAGATAATGCTGCAAAAATTTCACCCAAACCCGTTTGGTCTTGTCCCGCATTTTGAAGATTCCACAGGAGAGTAATGGCTTGAACTGGAGCAGGTTTAAGCATTCCGGCAACATAGATATGGAAAGCGCCAAAACGTACACCTAGACGCCGAAGCACGGCACGTGATTCTTGCGCAAGGTTTTTGACAATGTCTAAGACTGCGCGGCGTGGTAAAACTCCTAAAGAGTTAAAAAGTTGTAAGGCAAGACCGTTGCTTGAATCTGTTAAATTATCAGCATTGCGCAAATCAAACAGGGGTTTTAAAGTCGTTTCAAAATTAAAAGTTACAAAGCGCTCTAATCGTTTCACGACGTTATCACGGGATGCTCCGGTGAGTTGTGAATCTGCTAGAACAATTAGTTTTGGTTTGAAAAAATCTTCTGTCGCAACAAGTTGTCCCACAGGTTGACCAATCCAGCGCACAATACCATCAGAACTGAGGGTGAAATCGCTGTTTGCACAAGCACAAAAACGTGTTGCGCGTTTGGAAAAAGCAAGAATCAAATTTTCATTCTCTGGTAAGATTTGCTTCTCAGCTGTTTGATCGGTACTGTTTTTGTTCGCATAAAAACGAAAACCTTCAAATTTACCCCTTCCGTGTTTTTCAATGAGAATATCATCCTGAAGAATCTCATTCTGTTGAACAATCTTGCTATCCATGATCATTTTCTTTCTCAGTGCGACACTGGTAAAAAGCCTTTTGCGACAACTTTATAATGCTACTCTTTCTTTAACACGTTTGTTGCGCCTGCTTCAATCACTCTTGTCATTTTTTGATGTTTCTTTTTGCGTCTTTAAAACTTGAATGTTTCTTTTTTCATTCAGTTTTGGTGCTTTATATTTGTAAATTACACTTATTAGTTGTATTGTGAAGTTGAAAGCATAAATAAATTCTTCAATTTAAAAGGAAACGGAACCGGTTATCAAAAAAACAGAATTTGTTTTGCATGATCATTTTATTTTTTTGCTGTTTGTCATGAAAAGTGAAGAGAAAGTTTTTTCAAATATTTCATAGGCTAAAGGGCATATTGTAAAGGCATTTTGCGGGTGAAATTGTGTCTTATGACAAAAAGTTTTACCATGATAATAAAAAAAACAATTGCGATTATAAAATTACACGCTAAAGTAGTGGAAGCATAATCAGACAACTTTTGCGTTCTTTTTAAGAAAGAACAATGATGTGGTTGCCAAATCAATTTTGATAATTTTAATCGCAAGGGGTTATTATGGGTAATCTTTCAAATGCTGTTTATAAAAGCAGCAAAAATTATAGCGATGCAGATAAAAGCTTAGGACGTAATATGATGCGTTCTGCTATGCAAGCACCTTATCTTGAACGGCAAAAAGAGCATGATTTGGCTCTGCGGTGGAAAGACAAACGTGATGATGATGCCATGCATCAAATTGCAGCGGCTCATATGCGTTTGGTGATTGCTATTGCTAACCGCTTTAAACGTTTCAAAATGCCATTGGGGGATTTGGTACAAGAAGGGTATGTCGGATTATTGGAAGCAGCTGCACGTTTTGAACCTGATCGGGAAGTGCGTTTTTCAACGTATGCAACGTGGTGGATACGTGCTTCTATTCAAGATTATATTTTGCGAAATTGGTCAATTGTTCGAGGGGGAACGAGTTCTTCACAAAAAGCACTTTTCTTTAATCTTCGGCGTTTGCGTGCAAAATTGATACAAGATGATAGTGCTTTGTCAAAACAGGATATTTTTCGCGCAATCGCTGAAAAGCTTGGTGTTTCCGTGCGCGATGTTGAAACAATGGATTTTCGTTTTTCCAGTTCTGATAACTCCTTGAGTGTTTCTGTTTCTGAGAACAGTGATAATCCCATTGCTAAGATGGATGTTTTGGTGGATGATAGTCCTCTTCCTGATGCTTTAATTGAGCAAGTAATTGATGGTCAACGGCGTACACAATGGCTTTACGATGCGTTGCAAATTCTCAATGAACGGGAGTTGGAAATTATTCGCTTTCGTCGCTTAAATGAAGAGGGGGCGACTCTCGAAGTTTTGGGTGAAAAGTTAGGAATCTCGAAAGAGCGTGTGCGTCAAATTGAAGCTCGGGCTTTGCAAAAATTACGTTCTGCTCTCCTTACCGTTCATTCAGAAGATGCTTACGATATATAAGCCGTGAAAGGCTTTGTGGGGGGGGAGACGTATAAGTAGGGGGATATGGGAGTATGATGAAGTTGGGTTTAAGGGATTGCCAGGTTTGTCTAGGAATATGCCTCCTGGGGGATGTGTTCGGGGCTATTGATGAACAGAGGAAGATTGGGGGGGATATTAGTTCGAGGAAGTATGTATCAAACGGAGTTGTATGAAGATATGATGAAATTGGTTTTAAAGTGCCCTTTTCATTTGCAAATATGCTTTAAGGAGGAGGGCGTGATACAGATAGAAAATAATCAAAACTGTAGCAGATGAGAAAAAAGGCTTATTCTGTAATAATTTTCACTTTTGTACCTGCGTGTAAAGTTTGCGTTGGTGAGAGGGCGTTGAGGATGCGAAAGAGTTTTTCTTTCTCTGGTACGTGTTGCATTGTATTGGCTAGGCTTGCAACGTTTTCTCCTTGTTTAACACGAACAACACGAATTTTTAAGGGCTTTAGTTTTTTTAACTGTGAAGGTGAAAGAGAATGAAAGCTTTGTAGCGTTTTTTGGGCAACCTCTGCAAAATTTTGAGAATTATGTGGGGCGGCCGTCAGAAAACGAAAGATGTGGTTGTTGAATGGAATGACAACTACATCAAATTGCCATTGCTCATTGGTAGCATGGGCTCGTGCTCCAAGTAAATTTTGGCTTTGGAATCCTTGACGCGTAAATTCTTGATTGGGGAGCTCCTGAATTGTGATGGGGCGGATAGATGATTGGTCTAGCCCGATAATCCAGCCGCTTTTCAAATAGTCACTCGCAGATATTCCAGCAGGATGCGGAATAGCATCAAAACGAATCGCAATTTCATCTGGTCCACTGGCCCAAACAGTGTGTGCTGAATGTTCTATTGTAAAATTGTTTGGAACAGAAAAAGCTATGCGTAATTGCGGGTGAATAAATTGGTTGCCTCGTACAAAACCTGTATAAAAGCCTCCTCCAAAAATCATGCCATCAATGCTTTTAAGAAAAAAATCGCGATCAGTTGTTTTACTATTCCCTTTACTGATTTTGCGTGCTTTTTCTATCGCAAGCCGAATGCGTTGAGGGGTGGTTGGGTGAGAGGCTAGAAAATCTAGAGAGGCATTTTGGGCGCCGGAGATATTACGCAAAGCACTATAGGCTTCCATTGTTTGAAGAAAGCGCGGCGAAGCAAATGGATCATATCCTGCTTGTTGGAGCATTTCGAGTGCAAGGGAATCGGCTTCCAGCTCTTGATTCCGGGAAAATTGTGCGAGTTGTTGCTTGTTTTGCATAGGAGTATGAAGTTTTTTGCCAATAGAAGAAAGAAGACGTGAAGATATGTGATTTGTCATCTTTAATTGGGCTTCTTTTTGCAGGCGTAAAATGCCATGATTGGCTCTGATATGTGCTATCTCATGGGCTAAAATGGCTGCAACTTCTGAAGAATCATTGGCTAATGCCAGCATACCACGAGTGATGTAGATCGCGCCATTGGGGAGTGCAAATGCGTTAACACTTTCTGAGTTTAAAATTGTTACAGAATAGCTTTGATGAGCACTATGTGATGCAACTGTCAGTTTACGGACAATCTTTGTTAAAAAGTGTTCAAGTTTTGCATTATAATAAGCACCGCCATACATTTGCAAAATACGTGGGTGTTGCAGAGCGCTTAATGTGACATAGATATTGTGATTGTTGGTACGTTTGATCGTTTTAGAAGAAGTAGAAGGAAGCCTATCATTTTGAGAGAGAGGCGTATGACAAGCCGAAAGGAGAAACGTTAAACTTATGAAAGTTGCTTTATATAGGCGCGAGCGAAAAAGAAAATTGCGTTGAAAAATGGGGTGCATTAGACTATGGTGCACATTGTTTCTGCGGAGTAATTTGGCAAATTGCATTTGTATCTTTGTATTGTGTGTTTCTTCAAGAAAGGCATTAGGGATAAGGATTCGTTTGGCTATATCACGCTTTTTGTTTATAAAAAATGACTCTCACTTATAAAAGGATGCGCTATAAAGGAAATTTTGTGAAAGGCAAAGTATGGCATGACAACATTTACGATATTGTTAAATGGAGGTATTTGTATCACTGATCGCTTGCTTAATCAAATTCAAAACAGTCGGGTGATTGCTGCCGATGGTGGTATGCGTCATGCGGCAGCGCTTAATGTGTCGCCTGAGTTGTGGTTAGGCGATTTTGATTCATCGGATGAGAATTTAATACGCAAATATAGTTATGTTCCGCGTGAGGTTTTTCCCTCTGATAAAGATATGACAGATAGTGCTCTGGCTTGTGAAAGAGCGTTGCAAAATGGTGCTAAAAAGCTTATTTTGTGTGGTGCTTTGGGAGGTGAAAGAAGTGATCATAGCCTTTCTCATATGACGCAAGCATTGGTGATGGCTGAAAGGGGCATTTCAGTGTTGTTGACAAGCGGTTTGGAAGAAGGTTGGCCGGTTTTGTCAAAACCTTGTTCGTATGATTTGCCGGAGGGATGTTTGTTTAGTATTATCGGTTTTTCTGATTTAAAAGGCTTAACTCTTGCAGGGGTAAAATGGCCAATTTGTGATAAAAATGTGTCATTTGGCTCTTCTTTAACACTTTCTAACCGTATTTGTGGAACCTTTTCTTGCCATTTAGGTTCTGGAAAAGCTATATTGTTAGCGTCTGTGCCTATTCTATAAAGCTCTTCCAATATATTTTTGAATAAGGCAGGGGGGGGCTCTAGTGATTAAGTGCTGACATAAACGATATATAACGATATATTATGTATTGATCTTGAGAAGGAAATGTTTTGATATGTTAAAATCAATTTTTAAAGTGGCAGTTGTTTCAGCCATTGGTTTCAGTTCAGTTGCTTGTACTACAAACGATGAACGCGTTGCACGTTACGGCGTAGGAGGAGCAGCAATCGGTGCTTTGGCTGGAACTGCTATTGCTGGAAGTACTTCTGGAGCAGCACTTACCGGTGCAGCATTTGGTGCTTTGGCTGGAACAGTAACAGGTGCGGCTGCAAATCAAAGAAAACAACAAAGACAAGCATCACAATTGTGCACGTATCGTAGTCGTAGAGGGTATGTTTATCAAGCACCTTGTGCACAAAGAGTTCCTGTACGACAATTGTGTGCTTACCGTGATGCAAGAGGGGTGATGTATAAAGCACCTTGTCCGCGCCGCGTTCGTTAATGGCGGTGCCGCTCTTGCGGCTTGACCGCATTTTCTTAAATTTTGGAAAAACGCCTTTGCTCAATCAAGCTTGTTTATCGGTTGAGCAGGGCGCGCGTATTGCGCTGGTTGGCCGTAATGGTTGTGGAAAATCAACCCTGTTAAAAATTGCCGCAGGAATATTAGAGCCTCATGGAGGCGAAATTTTTCGCCACCCGCGAGTAACGCTCCGTTATGTCTCACAAAATCCGGATTGTTCAGGATTTGAAGATATTAACGCTTATATGGAAGCGGGGCTGGACGATACATCTGATGTCCAGTGGATCAATACGCTTCGCACAAATTTAGGGTTTTCGGGGGCGGAAAAATTGGAAACGCTTTCGGGAGGCGAAAAGCGGCGTGTTTCATTGTTACGGGCCATTGCTGCAAAACCCGATATTTTGTTCTTAGATGAACCAACTAATCATCTTGATTTACCAACCATTGAATGGCTGGAAGCTGTTTTGGCTTCTTTGCGTTCAGCGATTGTGGTGATTTCCCACGATCGGCGATTTTTAGAAAATGTTACGCGGTCAACGGTATGGCTTGATCGTGGCACAACCAAAAGACTGGAAAAGCGTTTTTCAGAATTTGAAAGTTGGCGTGATAAGGCGTTGCAAGAAGAAGCCATCGAGCAGCATAAATTGGGGCGCCAAATTGCCCGGGAAGAGCAATGGTTGCGTTATGGCGTGAGCGCACGGCGTAAGCGTAACGTACGGCGCTTGGGCGAATTAAAAAACTTAAGACAGCGTCATCAAACCTATAAAGGGCAGCCGGGAAATGCACTTTTGACAGTAGCGAAAAGTCATGATTCTGGGCAATTGGTGCTTGAAGCAAAGAAAATTTCAAAATCCTATGGTGATCGCATTATCGTGAAAGATTTCTCTTTACGCATTCAGCGTGGTGATCGAATTGGTTTGGTAGGACCTAATGGTATTGGAAAGACAACGCTCCTTTCCGCATTAATTGGGCAAGAAGCCGTGGATAGTGGAATGGTAAGGCATGGCTATAACCTCTCTATGGCATTGCTTGATCAGCAACGTATTTTAAATGAAGAAGAAACTTTAGCGCATTATTTAACGGGGGGAAGAGGTGATACTCTTGTGATCAATGGACAAGAGCGGCATGTCGTTTCTTATATGAAAGACTTTTTATTTTCGCCTGAACAAGCACGCACTCCTCTTAAAGAATTTTCAGGGGGGGAAAGAGCGCGCCTCATGCTTGCACGACTTCTTTCACGTCCTGCAAACTTTTTGATTCTTGATGAACCGACCAATGATTTGGATATGGAAACTTTGGATTTATTGCAAGAATTTATTGCTGATTTTTCAGGAACAGTATTGTTGGTTAGCCATGACAGAGACTTTTTGGATCGTACTGTAACGCATATGTTGGCACCTCAAGGTGATGGTCATTGGGTTTTGTATGCGGGCGGCTATAGTGATATGATGGCACAAAACCAGCATGCTTTGAGTTTACAACGCAAAAAAACAGAATTATCGCAGCGTAAAGCACCTTCAAAATCTCATGCGGGAGAGCTTTCAAAGCAGGACTCATCAACAGATCATAGCTTGATAGTGCGGGAGAAAAAAGCACGAGGCAAGTTGTCTTATAAGCAGGTTTATGCATTGGAAAGATTGCCTGAAGAAATTGCTGTTTTGCAAAATGAAATCAAAAAAATTGAACAAGAGCTCTCTGATCCAGCCCTTTATCGCAGTGATAAAGAGCGTTTCGAGCATTTATCAACAGCGTTGGAAAAAAAGAAAAATACTTGCACACAAAAAGAAGAAGAATGGTTAGAACTTGAAATTTTACGCGAAGAAATGGAAGCGTGCTAACATTAATGTTTAAGATATTTTGAGAGATTCGTATTGCCTTACATTCTTGTTCGTGTTCTTGATGATCTCATGTTCTTCCTGTACAGTAGAACGCCTTAAACAGAATATATGAGTGTTGCACATTTACGGATTTGTTTTTAAGAGACATTTTGCAATGTATCAAAGGCCATTTCACGATGGGGAGACCAATAGTGTCAATAGTATGATGTAGTAGATTTTATGGAGCGTATAAAATTCCTCATGAAGAAGTGAATCCATGATACTGTCACTTATGGATTGCTGAACGAAAAAACAAAAGCTCTTAATTTTTCAGTTTCAATGTTGTGACAACCCTTACATTTAACAGAATTCATCTAAGACATTTCTATACCTTTTTAGTTTTTATTTATACGCTGTCCATACCTTGTAAGCCAATCAAACTTATCTAGTTTGTAAGGGGCAAGAGATGTGCTTTGTGATTCAATACGGAATTGATTTAAGACAAGGCAACCCTACGATATTCGAGATTCTTATTCAATAAAATTAACAATAGATTATCGTTATAAATCAAAATATTATCATGTGTACATGATTCATCAGTTGACTATAACACCGATGGAACAGGAGAAAAAAGCACGAGGCAAGTTGTCTTATAAGCAGGTTTATGCATTGGAAAGATTGCCTGAAGAAATTACTGTTTTGCAAAATGAAATCAAAAAAATTGAACAAGAGCTCTCTGATCCATCCCTTTATCGCAGTGATAAAGAGCGTTTCGAGCATTTATCAACAGCGTTGGAAAAAAAGAAAAATACTTGCACACAAAAAGAAGAAGAATGGTTAGAACTTGAAATTTTACGCGAAGAAATGGAAGCGTGCTCACATTAATGTTTAAGATATTTTGAGAGATTCGTATTCATTATCACGGTTTCTGGGATTTGTTACAAGATCTTATGGCTGATTTTGTGGAAACAGTGTTGTTGATGAGTCATGGCAGAAACTTTTTAGATCGCGCTGTAACATATAGCACCTCAAGGTGATAGTCATTGGGTTTTGTATATGGGCGGCTATAGTGATGTGATAGCGCAAAACCAGCATGCTGTGAACTTACAACGCAAAGAAACAAAACTATCTTTGCTGTGAGTTTTTTAATTTCGTATATGGAAGTACGCCAGTTTCATCACACACTTTGCTCGTCCTCAATGTTGCTACAGACTCCTTGGCACTTGAGAGCATTTATAAGAAACATTCCCTTGTCTTTACCTTATATCATTGAGCGCTCCCATCTTTACGTTTGTGAAGTAGCAAGCCGGCGCCATCATTATATTTGCTAGCTCTCAATGTTGCGCAGCCCTTGGCACTTAAGACGGTTCATAAGAGCCATTTTTAGTCTTTTCTTATACAATTTTATCTACATGCCAGCCCCGCTTGTGATGTGCAAGCAAGTGATTTTGATTGATTCAAGATAAACAGATTTGAAATGAGAGAATCTTGCGATATTCGGAGCTCCAATTCAATATGAATAACGATAAATAGTCATTATAAATCAATGGATTGTTCCATAAATATACCAGCCACGCTTATGATGGAAAAGCAAATGATTCTGATTGATTCTAATGCGAGAAGTGTTGTGATGAGAAAAGCTTATTGTATTCGACGTTATGATTTAAGTTTAAAATGATGATTTGTTAGGATAAATCAACGTGTTATTGTAATATTTCTAGGAGGAGAAAATGATGGCAATTAAAACAAAGCGCACAATTTCCACATTGATCGGTTTAGAAGATGCAGCTGAACTGTCTTCTTATTACCTCCGTAACGCGAATCATCTGCGTCCTTTTGAACCGTTAAGATCTGATGGTTACCATAGCCTAACAGCTTGGGAAACACGCGCCAATGCATTTGCTTATGAAAGCGCACAAGGACAAGCATACCGATATGCCGTACGATTAAAAAATGAAAACACAATTATCGGTGTTGTAAATTTTACAAATGTGGTTCGGGGTGTTTTTCAAGCTTGTCATCTTGGTTTTTCTCTTGATGAAAAACAACAAGGCAAAGGTCTCATGTTTGAGAGTTTATCGGCTCTAATACGGCATATCTTTCATGTTTATCATCTGCATAGAGTGATGGCAAATTATAGACCTGAGAACATAAAAAGCGGACTTTTATTAAAGCGTCTTCATTTTGAAAAAGAAGGCTATGCCAAGGGCTATTTGATGATTTCTGGAAAATGGAGAGATCACATTCTAACCTCTCGAATCAATGATCTGTATGAGTCCGTTAATAGGTTCGAATAAAGTTTTGTTAAAAGTTCTATTAAGGGGGTTTTATCAAATATGTAAATATGCCGAATTTCTGCCTATCCTAAAAGATAAAGATCCTTAACCAGCTCTTCTTTTGTAAACAGTTCAGACTCTCATTTAGCGGATTTCAACTGCTGACCACTTTCATATGTTTCTTTTCGTAGATAATAAATTGATTTATCATCATTATTCATTCCTTCAATTTGAAGAAAGAGAGTCCTCAATATCGTAAGACTTTCTTATTTCAAATCTATAGATGTTTAATCATAAAAATTACCTCTCTTGCACATCACAAACTGGATTGGCGTACAAGTGAGGGTTTGTGTGGATAAAAATGATTGGAGGACAAGGATAAAAATGCTCTATAAATCCTTTTAAATGTGAGGGCTATTGCAATATTGTGTATTCTGTGACCGATAGTCTCGTTACAAGTTATACAAATTGCTTATTGTTGGGTGAAATTTTTATACATTCATTTGTTTTTTTGCATTTTCTTTTCTTAAGAAAATTTTCAATGTTATCAATGGTTTTAGTTCATACCAAGCGCATTTTTATAAAGCTCAATGATTGCTTCTTCTTCCATTCGTTCATGCTCTTCTTTTTTACGCAATCGTATAATGCTTCGAACAGCTTTACTATCAAAACCAGAGCCTTTAAGTTCAGTGTAAACGTCTTTAATATCATCAGAAATGGTTTTTTTCTCTTCTTCTAGTCGTTCAATACGTTCGATAAAAGAGCGTAATTGGTTTACGGATATAGCGTGTGTTTGATCGGTTACTGTATCGTTCATTGTATTTTTCTCCAAGTTATATATTTTAAGTTGTTTTTCAACGATGAATTTATGTTGAAAAAGCTTGAAAAACAAAAAGTAAATCGAGCTACACTGTTTTTTTACAAATTGACTTTAAATATTTTGTAAAATTTTTAAGATATATGCATTGATAAAAGGGCTATAAAAAGAAAAATATAAAAATATACGTTTTAGATTTGAAAAGCTTTTGAAAAACGAAATGTGTAATTTGTTTTGAGAATTTGACATTATAGAGGAAGTTTTGTGATTTTAAAAAAACGATATTGGGTGTTTCAGAAAGGATTAAAGGTTTTTCTCTTGAGCATTTTGCTCTTGTTTCCCCTTGTTATTTTTGCAAAAGCTGATTTTAGGGTTTGTAATACAACCCAACAGTCTGTAGGGGTTGCTCTTGGATATCGCACATTTTCAGGGTGGGTGAGCGAAGGCTGGTGGACGGTACCAGTGACGGAGTGTAAAACCTTAATTGAGGGGCCTCTTGCTTCACGGTTTTATTATTTTTATGCAGAAGGGGCACAAAAAAAAGGGAGCTGGGCAGGCTCTGTAACCATGTGTGTACAAGATAGCCAATTTACCATTCAAGGGGTTCATGATTGTTTCCCTCGAGGATATCAAAAGGCTGAATTTAAAGAAATTGATACCGGAAATCAAACCAGTTGGATGGTACAGTTGACGGATGAGTCTTTGTTAAATAATTCAGTTGTCCCTTCTCTTGCAGGAAATTCTCCACCGTGAAACGTGCACGTAAAGTGAAAATTATTGCGACTCTTGGTCCTTCTTCTTTTTCTCGTTTGATGATTGAGAAGCTTTTTAGGGCAGGAGCAGACGTTTTTCGTCTTAATATGAGCCATACTGATCGTGATATGATGGGTGATTTGGTCAAGTCTATACGAGAAGTTGAAAAAACAGTTCGGCGCCCCATTGGTATTTTAGTGGATCTTCAGGGGCCAAAACTGCGTGTGGGTCGTTTTACTAAGGGGCAAGAAGATTTGCGTGTTGGGCAAAGCTTTACGTTAGATAATCGCGATGTCCTTGGTGATGCACAGCGTGTTTTTTTTCCTCATGAGGATGTATTTTCAGCTGTTAAACCAGGGGATCGGTTATTGATTGATGATGGAAAACTGGAACTGTGCGCGCAAGTTTGTGATGGTCATTCTTTGCAGTGTCGCGTGGTTGCTGGAACCCGTATTTCTGATCGAAAGGGTGTCAGTTTTCCCGATACAATTTTGCCTTTTGATTCGATGACGTCAAAAGATAAGGAGGATCTTCAGGCTCTTTTACAACAGCCTGTTGATTGGGTTGCTCTTTCTTTTATTCAACGTCCAGAAGATATTATGGCGGTGCGTCGGTTGACGAAAAGCAAAGTGTCTTTGATGGCTAAAATCGAAAAGCCTCAAGCCTTAGAGCATATAGAGAAAATTATTGATGTATCTGATGGTATTATGATTGCACGGGGTGATCTCGGAGTGGAAATGCCTCTAGAAAGGGTTCCTGCGCTTCAGATGGAGCTCATAAAAGCTTGTCGTTTAGCAGGAAAACCTGTTGTGGTGGCAACACAAATGCTCGAATCAATGATCACATCTCCTGTTCCGACACGCGCAGAAGTGTCGGATGTTGCTACAGCAGTTTATGCTGGAACAGATGCGGTGATGTTGTCTGCTGAGTCTGCTTCTGGTCGTTATCCTGAAGAAGCCGTGCTTATGATGGATCGAATCGCGCGGCAAATCGAACAAGATCACACTTATGCAGCTCAGGTTGGGGCACAACATCCAGCACCAGAATCAACAGGAACAGATGCGATTTCTCTTGCTGCGCGTCAGATAGCTGAAACACTTGCGCTATCAGCTATCGTTGCCTATACGGCTTCAGGAACAACGGGGGTGCGCGCTTCTCGTGAACGTCCCAATAAACCGATTATTGCTTTATCTCCCATTGTGGAAACAGCACGGCGTTTGGCTTTAGTTTGGGGGCTTCATTGTGTGGTCACGCAAGATGCACGGAGTTTAGAGGATATGGTTGATCGTGCAGCAGCCATTGCATTTCAGGAAGGCTTTTGCAAAGGGGGAGATCGCTTCCTTGTGACAGCTGGGGTTCCTCTTGGAACGCCTGGTGCGACAAATCTCTTGCGTATTGCTTCTGTCTCCCAAGATGGAACGAAAGGGATTTGAGTCGTTTACGTATGGTGTTTTTTCATGCGCCTTTGAACAGGTTTTTACGGCTTCAGGAACAACGGGGGTGCGCGCCTCTCGTGAACGTCCCAATAGATCAATTATTGCTTTATCTCCCATTGTGGAAACAGCACGGCGTTTGGCTTTAGTTTGGGGGCTTCATTGTGTGGTCACGCAAGATGCACGGAGTTTAGAGGATATGGTTGATCGTGCAGCAGCCATTGCATTTCAGGAAGGCTTTTGCAAAGGGGGAGATCGCTTCCTTGTGACAGCTGGGGTTCCTCTTGGAACGCCTGGTGCGACAAATCTCATGCGTACTTTTACGGCTTCAGGAACAACGGGGGTACGCGCTTCTCGTGAACGTCCCAATAGACCAATTATTGCTTTATCTCCTGTCGTAAGATAACAAGGTGTTGCCTTAGGTCGTTAGGTTTGGGGATGGAAGCAGATGCGGTGATGTTGTTTGTCGATTTTGTTTTAGTTTTGAGGAAGCTGATTTTACGGTAGGGCATTTAATGGGAGCCCCCTTTGATTTCATTGAGGTATATTGGGGATTGCTTTATTGAAGTTTATACGAGTGAGATGTTTATTGATAGTGAGAGTTCATTCTTTTGCTTTTTGAATGAGAACTTTGAAATTTTTCTCATTTTAAACTTTTGCAAACAGAATTGAATAAGATTAAAATTATGTGCTTTAAAAATCATGCTGGTATGTCATGAAAAAAGTGATGGGTGTGTTTTTAAAAATATGCCTTGTCTGCGCTTTTGCAACATATTGATTTATAATGATAATACAGCGTTTTTTTATATTAAATTAGAACTCTAAATATTGCAAAATTTTCTCAGTTTAAATTAAATTTGTTCATGTTTTGTCAATCATAGCTATTCGCTTGTACGTTACAAGCAAGTGGACCATATGGTTGAAAATTATACAAGAAAGGCACGCTTCTTATGAACCGTTTCTAAAGTTTAAGGGCTGTCCAATATTGGGCGTTGACAAAGTGAGTAATGGCGTCGGTTTACTCTTTTATAAAGCGCGGAGTTTTGAGAGCTGAGGAGAGGATGGATTGTTGTGTTACCAGAATATAAAGATGGCGGTAGGGAATGTTTTTAAGAGCTATTATTGTTGTTTATGATGTTTGAAGTTGTCTCAGATAAATATAATCTTCGGGTTTGGCTTTTTTCCTTCTCTAAAGGGGGAAAATACTTAATTCACAGTGGCTTATAAACGATACGGTTTTTCTTGGTTGGTTCCCGCTGATGGATATTCTAGGTGCAAAGATTCCATGGTGCTTATATTATCAAATGGCGGTGTTTTACGGTATAATAGATAAGGTTATTTTTAAATATATATTGAATCTGCTTGATATTATCTAGGGGCAAGGACTTTCGCTATGCATTCATAGGAAACATGAATATAGTCCTTTTTCTTGGATGATGCGTTATTTGTTTGTTTTTATTGTCATTTATATGTTTTTTATAATGATATTGGTTTTGTTATTTTATTGCGCAGTTAAAAGACATGTCATTTGAAATGTGGTAATATAAGATGCCTCCTTGATATATGAAGTGTTTGTGCAGGGGTGAAATATTCAGGGGCGGGCTTTCTTGTTGAGTTTTCAGTTAATCTCATAAGAGGTGAGTAGCTGGAATCCTCTCTATAAAAAACCGGACCATTTACAGACTGGTATGGGTTTAAGAATTTTTATCCTGTTAGGTGTGGCGGACAAGTCAAATCACTGGTTTATTACGCGTTGATGTACTTTTAGAAATCTTCCTGTTCTTGTTCTTGAATGTTTGGGCTGTTTTGATCATCTTTGAGCAATTGGTTGGTGAGATTTTCAATGCGTTGTGTGGTGTCACGCATAATTTTCCCCATGGTGCGGTCTCTTTCGTTGTGGAGTCGTAAAAGAGCATCGTAGTCTTCTTGTAATTTTTTATTTTCTCGTTTTATTTCTTCCATTTCATCGATAATCATTATGCCAGCCATAACCGATAAACGATGGTCGCCAATTTCACCAAAATTGTTCTTTAAATGTGTGATATATTGATCCAACTGAGCAGCAAGCGCAATAAGACGACGTTCTTGTCCTTTATCACAAGCCATGCGATAAATTTTACCATCAATGGTAACGGAAACAGTTTCCATACATTCAAACCTTTATCTATCAATGACGACACGAATTGTTTCCATTGCTTTAATAAGACGTTTGGAAACTTCTTTGTTTACAGACTCTAAGCGTTCAATTTGGGCCTCAGCTTTGTCAAGTGCTTGGGCAAGATGGCTGCGGTCAGCATTCATTCGTTGAATTTCTTCTTCCCATTCGTTATTTTTATCAATAACGGCATTGCGGTTTATTATGGTGATCTCTAAAGTTCTAAGTGCTTTTTCTAGGTGTTCTAGAGCATCTTTTAGAACTGTAGTCTCTTGGTTCATTGCTTTTATCCTTTGGGTAATTGTATCCCTTATCAATGTGTTATGCAAAAACGAATCACTTTCACTCTTGTATTGTGTGCATTTTATTTTTAAGTATGTAGGATATTTTAGCAAGCAAAGCAGGGGTGAGATATAAATTAAGAGCTGGATTTTTTGCGCGTATTGGCATAAATGACATGGATATACAGGATGCGTGAGGGGAATGTTATTGAAATGGTGGCAAAAAGTCTCACGCTAATGGTTAAAAAATAGTATTTCTTGAGAATTTTAAGAGAATACGGAAAAAGCAACAGAATAACGTATTTAACGAAATGGTCGATTATTCATGACAAACACCCACCAACAGAATCAGATGGCCAATGCTATCCGTTTTCTTGCTATTGATGCGATTGAAAAAGCAAATTCTGGTCATCCGGGCTTGCCAATGGGGGCAGCCGATATTGCTACGGTTCTTTATACACAATTCCTTGCTCATGATCCTAAAAATCCTCGCTGGCCTAACCGTGATCGTTTTGTGTTATCAGCAGGGCATGGGTCTATGTTGCTTTATGCTCTTTTGTATCTTTCTGGTTATGAAGATCTCTCTCTTGAAGATCTCAAAAATTTTCGCCAATTAGGGGCAAAGCTTGCTGGACATCCAGAATATGGGCATGTGGCGGGAATCGAAACAACCACTGGACCACTTGGACAAGGGTTGGCTAATGCCGTGGGGATGGCGCTTGGTGAGCGCTTACAAAATGCCCGTTTTGGTGATCTTATCAACCATTACACTTATGCGTTGGTGGGCGATGGATGCCTTATGGAAGGAATTTCTCAAGAAGCACTTTCCCTTGCTGGTCATTTAAAACTCAATAAGCTTATTGTATTGTGGGACGATAATAATATTTCTATCGATGGAGAAATTTCACTTGCTGACAGTACAGATCAGATTGCGCGTTTTAAAGCATCAGGTTGGGAGACCCATAAAGTCAATGGGCATGATCAAGCAGCAATTGCACGGGCTATTGAGGCAGCACAAAATTCCGATAAACCAACTTTGATCGCTTGTAAAACAACGATTGGTTTTGGAGCACCAAATAAAGCGGGGACCAATAAAGTTCATGGGTCCCCTTTGGGCGCACGAGAAATCGCTGAAACCCGTATCGCTTTAGGGTGGGATGCTGAGCCTTTCGTTATTCCAGCCGATATTCTCGATAGTTGGCGCTTGGCTAGTCTCAACGCTGCAAAAAAACGCCAAAAATGGGAAGCAAAATTTGCTAATCTTCCTATGTCAGAACGGGTGGAGTTTGAAAGGTTGATGCGGGGCGATCTCGTGGGCGGATTTGATGGCGTTATTGATACTTATAAACAGAAATTGGTTGAAGAGCGCCCTGTTGTTGCTACGCGTAAAGCTTCGGAAATGGCTCTTGAAGTGATCAATGAAGTCGTTACTGAGACCGTTGGTGGTTCGGCAGATCTAACCGGATCTAATAATACAAAAAGCAGCCAGATGAAAAGTATCTCTGCGAATGATTTTTTAGGGCGCTATCTCCATTATGGTATTCGCGAACACGCAATGGGAGCCGTGATGAATGGTCTTGCCCTTTATGGCGGCTTTATTCCTTATGGGGGAACGTTCTTATGCTTTTCTGACTATATGCGTCCTGCTATGCGTTTGTCTTCTCTCATGGGGTTACGGGTGGTTTATGTCATGACTCATGATTCTATTGGTCTTGGTGAGGATGGTCCGACCCATCAACCCGTGGAGCATTTGGCTGGTCTGCGCGCAATGCCTAATCATCTTGTGTTTCGTCCTGCTGATGCTATGGAGACAGTCGAGTGTTGGCAATTGGCTTTGAAAGCACGCAAAACGCCTTCTACTTTGGCTTTGAGCCGACAAAATCTACCGCTTTTGCGTCAAGAATATGAAGAAGAAAATCTCTGTATGCTTGGTGCTTATGAATTACTCACGGCAAGTGATGAGGCACTAGTGACTTTGTTTGCTTCCGGTTCAGAATTGCAAATTGCAGTAAAAGCACATGAAGTCTTAGAAGAAAAAGGCATCCCAACGCGTGTGGTTTCTGTGCCTTGTTTTGAACTCTTTTCTCAACAGTCTTGCTCCTATCAGCGTGCTCTCATTGGAAATGCGCCGATTAAAATTGCCATTGAAGCTGCTGTTGCCCAAGGATGGGACCGTTTTATTGGCTGTGATGGTGTGTTTATTGGTATGGAGGGGTTTGGAGTAAGTGGAACAATTGATGCCCTTTATGCGCATTTCGGTATTACTTGGGAAAATGTCGTTGCTACTGTTGAAAAAGAGCTGGAAAAAATCAAAGAGGAAAGGACAAAATGACAGCCTGTGTTGTCATGAATGCGGTGGTTATAGTGTATCATATTCTGGGCAGTGTTGTGGATGATCTTGTGCATTATTGTGGATAAGTGAGTGACCAAAATATTGACATTGTGGGAGTTATTGATTTGGGATTGGTGAAATATCCATTTATTGTGTTTTAAATGTTGTGCTTAAAAAAATTGATGAGGAAACATGTGAAATGACAGTTCGTGTTGCAATTAATGGGTTTGGTCGTATTGGTCGCAATATTTTACGTGCACTTGTGGAAAGTGGACGACAAGATATCGAAGTGGTCGCAATTAATGATTTGGGATCGGTGGAAATAAATGCCCATTTATTGCGCTATGATTCAGTTCATGGGCGTTTCCCTGGGATTGTTAAGGTGGTAGGGGATGCCATTGACGTGGGAGGTGGTTTAATAAAGGTATGTGCAGAGCGCGATCCTGCTCAATTGCCTTGGAAAGATTTGGATATCGATATTGCTTTGGAATGTACGGGCATTTTTACTGCGCGTGATAAAGCAAGTGCTCATTTGGATGCGGGGGCAAAGCGTGTTCTTGTTTCTGCGCCTTCTGAAGGAGCAGATCTTACGGTTGTCTATGGGGTTAATCATCAATCTTTAAGCAGCGAGCATCGCGTTGTTTCAAATGCTTCTTGTACAACCAATTGTTTGGCGCCTGTTGCACAAGTCTTGCACAACACCGTGGGTATTGAAAAGGGCTTTATGACAACAATCCATTCTTATACGGGTGATCAACCTGTGTTGGATACAATGCATCGTGATCTTTATCGTGCACGTGCAGCAGCTCTTTCTATGATTCCTACCTCAACAGGAGCGGCAAAAGCTGTCGGATTGGTCTTGCCAGAATTAAAGGGATTGCTTGATGGTGTATCGATTCGTGTTCCGACCCCTAATGTTTCTGTGGTTGATTTGACATTTACCGCTAAGCGTTCCACAACAATCGAAGAAATTAATACAGCCATTGCTACTGCGGCACAAGGTCCTTTAAAGGGCGTTTTGGATTATACAGAAGAAAAACTCGTGAGTTGTGATTTTAATCATAATCCTCATTCAGCTATTTTCCACAATGATCAAACAAAAGTGATTGATGGTAAGCTCTGTCGCGTTCTGGTTTGGTATGATAATGAATGGGGCTTTTCTAACCGTATGAGTGATACGGCTGTGGCTTTTGCTAATACAATATAAGAGGACCTAAGGGTCCTCTTTTTATAACAAAAAGTCTCATTTTTGTACAATTTTGAGAAAAATAGATAGAGGCTGTTGTTCTCATGCGCTAGAGAGAAGAGACTATTGAAAAATTGATGATGTGTTTTGTTTTAATACTGGGGTAATACGTGCTTTTAAAAGCTGCATGCAAGAGTAAACTTTGAAAAAGTAAGATCTGAACGAGACGCTCTTTGAGAAAACGTCAGAAAACAGGAGATGTAAATTCTTTTGTCTAGAAGTAAAAGGAAGCTTTAATAGAGATCAAGTTGAGTCAATGTATTTGTTTGTCTCAATGGGATATGAAGATTAAGAGCAGGTGGGCTTTTGTACATTTGACGATGAAAGCTTTGGATTTTCAAGCAGAGGGTGAGAGATAGGCTGTCGTGGATTTTTTGTAAAAGCAAAGAGGGGATAAGTGGAAAGAAAAGTGGGCAGGGTTGTTGGATGCGTTTTTATTTGAAACAATGGAAAGTGAAAAGGAAGCAGTGATGGGGTTTCGTACACTTGATGATGTTGATGTCACTGGGAAGCGTGTTCTTGTGCGGGTGGATTTTAATGTGCCAATGGCGCAGGGCAAGGTCTGTGATACGACGCGCTTAGAGCGACATAAAGAGACACTCGTTGAGTTACAAAAGCGTGGTGCTAAACTTATTCTGCTTTCTCATTGTGGTCGCCCTAAAGGAAAGGTAGAGCCAGAGTTTTCACTCCGTCCTGTGGTGCAAGTGCTGGAAAAGATCATTAATCAGCCTATTTCTTTTGCTCCTGACTGTATCGGTTCGGCGGTGCAGGTTGCGGTCGAGTCATTACAAAATGGTAGTGTTTTATTGCTTGAAAATGTTCGTTTTTATGCTGGTGAAGAAAAGAATGATTGTTCTTTTGCAGAAGCTTTGGCTCATAATGGGGATCTCTATGTCAATGATGCTTTTTCAGTTTCTCATCGTGCCCATGCTTCGGTGGAGGGAATAACGCATTTGTTGCCTTCTTATGCAGGGCGCTCTTTGCAAGGTGAGATGCAGGCGTTAGAAAAAGGACTTGGCAATCCAACACATCCTGTGGTTGCCCTTGTGGGAGGAGCGAAAGTCTCCAGCAAGCTTTTTGTGCTTAATCATTTGGTGGAAAAAGTTGACTCCTTGATTATTGGTGGGGGGATGGCTAACAGTTTTTTAGCAGCGCAAGGTATCCATGTAGGGAAATCTCTGTGTGAATATGCATTAATGGAAACGGTAAAAAAAATCATTAAAAAAGCGCAAGAGTGTCAATGTACGCTTCTGCTCCCTGTGGATGCTGTCGTTGGATTTCGCTTTGAAAAAGATGCACCGCATCGTCTTTATGACATTGAAGATATTCCACAAGATGGCATGATATTGGATATTGGGACGCGCTCTATTGCGCATATCAATGCCGTGATAGATAAAGCTGCTACTCTTGTGTGGAATGGACCTCTTGGTGTTTTTGAGATGACTCCTTTTGATAAGGGAACCATTGCAGTTGCACGCCATGCAGCAGAACGTAGTTTGACGGGAAAGTTGGTTTCAATTGCGGGAGGAGGCGATACAGTTTTTGCCCTTAATCATGCCGGTGTTGCCAATGATTTTACTTATCTCTCGACTGCTGGAGGGGCTTTTTTGGAATGGATGGAAGGTAAGGCTCTGCCTGGCATTCTTGCCCTTATGCAGGCTTAAGGGGGGGGCTTTGAAGAGAAGGTTAAAGAAAAACTATACGGTCGTGTAGGGTGTTTTGATAGTGTTGCGCATTTTTGGAAATTAAAACGGAACAAAGAGGAATTTTTTATGAATGAACGGCTTGAAGATATTGCACTTGCTTTGGTGCACGCGGGTAAAGGTATTTTGGCGGCAGATGAAAGTACGGCGACCATTGGAAAGCGTTTTGAAAGCATTGGTGTTGAATCCAATGAAGATAGGCGCCGTGCTTATCGTGAAATGCTTTTTAGTACAAAAGAAGCAATGGAAAATGCCATCTCTGGGGTTATTTTATTTGATGAAACCATTCGGCAAAAAGCATCAACTGGGAAAATGTTGACGGATCTTATTCGGGATGCAGGTGCTTTGCCAGGGATTAAAGTTGATACCGGTGCAAAACCCTTGGCCGCTTTCCCCCAAGAGACAATTACCGAAGGGTTGGATGGTCTTCGTGAGCGGCTAAAAGACTATTATGCTTTGGGAGCACGTTTTGCTAAATGGCGTGCGGTAATTGCTATTGATGAACACACTTTGCCAACAAGAGGCGCTATCAATCAAAATGCACAAGCTCTTGCACGCTATGCTGCCTTGTGTCAGGAACTCAATATTGTACCCATTGTTGAGCCGGAAGTGTTGATGGATGGACCATCGTGTGGGCATTCCATTACACGTTGCTTTGAGGTGACACGCACCGTTTTGACAACCGTCTTTAAAGAATTGTTTGAAGCCCGTGTTCTTTTGGAGGGGATGATTTTAAAGCCCAATATGGTGATTGATGGCAAGGAAGCGCGCAAGGCTGGTGTTGAAGAAGTTGCTGAAAAGACCGTCCAGGTGCTTAAACAGACTGTTCCTGCCGCTGTTCCAGGGATTGCTTTTCTTTCTGGAGGGCAGTCTGATCAGGAAGCAACGGCGCATTTATCTGCCATGAATTCTTTGGGCGCATTGCCTTGGAAATTGACCTTTTCTTATGGGCGAGCATTGCAAGCAGCTGCCTTAAAAGCATGGGCTGGAAAAGATGAGAATATTGCTGTTGCACAGAAGGCATTTCGTCATCGCGCTCGGATGAATCATCTTGCGGCTTTAGGACAATGGACAACAGAACAAGAAAAAGTGAGCGCTTGAATTGCCATAAGGGTGTGCGCTGATTGTTCTTGATGCAAATGCTTTGCTTAGCAGGAAGGGCAATCAGAATTCACAAGTTCTCCCACGCTATGCTGCCTTGTGTCAGGAACTCAATATTGTACCCATTGTTGAGCCGGAAGTGTTGATGGATGGACCATCGTGTGGGCATTCCATTACACGTTGCTTTGAGGTGACACACACTGTTTTGACAACCGTCTTTAAAGAATTGTTTGAAGCTCGTGTTCTTTTGGAGGGGATGATTTTAAAGCCCAATATGGTGATTGATGGCAAGGAAGCGCGCAAGGCTGGTGTTGAAGAAGTTGCTGAAAAGACCGTCCAGGTGCTTAAACAGACTGTTCCTGCTGCTGTTCCAGGGATTGCTTTTCTTTCTGGAGGGCAGTCTGATCAGGAAGCAACGGCGCATTTATCTGCCATGAATTCTTTGGGCGCATTGCCTTGGAAATTGACCTTTTCTTATGGGCGAGCATTGCAAGCAGCTGCCTTAAAAGCATGGGCTGGAAAAGATGAGAATATTGCTGTTGCACAGAAGGCATTTAGTCATCGGGCTCGGATGAATCATCTTGCGGCTTTAGGACAATGGACAACAGAACAAGAAAAAGTGAGCGCTTGAATTGCCATAAGGGTGTGCGCTGATTGTTCTTGATGCAAATGCTTTGCTTAGCAGGAAGGGCAATCAGAATTCACAAGTTCTCCCACGCCATGCTGCCTTGTGTCAGGAACTCAATATTGTACCCATTGTTGAGCCGGAAGTGTTGATGGATGGACCATCGTGTGGGCATTCCATTACACGTTGCTTTGAGGTGACACACACTGTTTTGACAACCGTCTTTAAAGAATTGTTTGAAGCCCGTGTTCTTTTGGAGGGGATGATTTTAAAGCCCAATATGGTGATTGATGGCAAGGAAGCGTGCAAGGCTGGTGTTGAAGAAGTTGCTGAAAAGACCGTCCAGGTGCTTAAACAGACTGTTCCTGCCGCTGTTCCAGGGATTGCTTTTCTTTCTGGAGGGCAGTCTGATCAGGAAGCAACGGCGCATTTATCTGCCATGAATTCTTTGGGCGCATTGCCTTGGAAATTGACCTTTTCTTATGGGCGAGCATTGCAAGCAGCTGCCTTAAAAGCATGGGCTGGAAAAGATGAGAATATTGCTGTTGCACAGAAGGCATTTAGTCATCGGGCTCGGATGAATCATCTTGCGGCTTTGGGACAATGGACAACAGAACAAGAAAAAGTGAGCGCTTGAAGCACAAGCCCTATACCTAAATGCGGAGAGATTTTTCATATTTCTGCGTAATGTGAGGTGCCCTTATCTTGATAAAAATGGCGGGGGCGTTTTAGGATTGAAAGCTTTCTCAGAGAGTTTTCTCCGTGGATATTTTAAAAGTCTTTATGGAGGCTATCGAGAGATAAGATTGCGGGAGAGGTGTGCGATTTCGGGAAGGAGAGATGATGTGCTTTAAAGGAAATTTGTGAATGCGCAGCATCTTAGTATGTTGTCGTTTATGAGGTGGGCACTTACTTTTTGCGTGAAAATCATAAAGCTAGTACTGTATTGAAGAGCTTGATGAAGAGTTTGATATTGTGATATTTTTTCTTTTTCATGTTATCATTGCTTGTCATTAGCAGAATCCATTTGATTGCAGTTTGGTGGATAAGCGGGTAGATTGGAGAGTTGCGATGTCTGAGTGGATTAGATAAACAGCTTATGAAGTTTTTGTGCGTCAGGATAGCTTCTTTTTCAATGGGGGGAGTTTTTCTATTGACGAACGGATTGAATAACTCTTGCTAACAAAAATAGATTTGCACCTCAATAAACCACCTATTTTTTCGTTAAAATGGATAAATTTTTCTTGTATTTTGTGATGATATAATTACAAATAGCTAACTTCATAGCATTTTGTCTTAAAATATGGGGGGGAGTTGTGGACAGCATATCTTCTAAGAATAACAGTATATCTTCTAAGAATGTAAACACCAAAGAAAAAAATCGATACGCAGAACAGAGCTTTTCTGTAATTATGATGCGAAATTTGTGCCATATGGTGCGTAGAGTATTCGCTGGAATATTTGGAGTGTTTACTTTCATAATTTTTCTTATCCTGTTCCGCATACGTGGACCGGTTCATGCCGTGTTAAATTTCTTTGGGGGAGCGAGTATGTTAGCGTGCTTTTTGTTTTTTTTCGGATACCTCTTAGAACGCCGTGACGCAACAGCAGATGAAGCCGCTATATCGTCCGCATTATTCTTAACAATTGGTGAAGGCGTTTTTTCTGTTGTATGCATGTCTGCTGCGTGGGGTTACGATGCTCTCTTATTCCGTTTAGCACCTCCTGGGTATGTTCTTATTCTCCCTGAATAAATCCTGAATAAATAGAGTGCACTTCATTTGCATACAAATCAAAATGAGAGGCTGTCTGCCTCTCAAATTCTTAATAATCGCTCTACAAAATCATGACATCAGATCCGCGTTTAATGAAGGGACTAACAAGCTTTGATCCTTAAGCTTAAGGGAAACCTTTAAAGGAGCACTTAACGGCATCCTTGACCTAAGACACCTAAACGGCTTATTTTATCCTTCTCATGCGGCTTCTGAAATCATGATATAAGGGGAAAGCTTCTCATGGTGCCTAAATGGTACCTTATCGTGTGTTAAATGGAAAAATGAGAAAAAGCATCTTTATGCAATATAATCCAATTATGATTTTTTGATTTGAACATAAAGGGTTTAAAGTTCTACAAGACTGATACGGTATAAAGGTGGAAGGTTGCCTATACTTAGCAACTAAGGCGTATTTTAGGTGCTCTTGATATAGCTATATCACCAAGTGATTTTTGAATGACTCATCCTTTTAGCTCCATTCACTAAAAGGTCATTTTGTGGGCTTTAACAGCTTACTTGTAATCTATTTATATCTGTGTAAAATAATCTACATTCTGGATAGATTTTTTGGGATCGGTAAGGACGCTCAAACTTTGGGTGTTTTGATCAGCACTCTACTCCGTTGGGAATGTGAAGGCAAAATTATTTCTGAGCATACTGAAGGAGGTCATTGCCGTTGTGACCTCTCCAAGTTGAGACATGATTTTTTCGTTCGAGAGAACTTTCTCAAAGAAAAACCGTTGCGTATGCTCGTGTATCGAGCCATGATCAACAAAACGATTTAGAGCGACAAAAACAGGTTCTCGAGCTTTATTGTGCAAGCCAAGACTGGATTTATGAACTCATCTCTGATTGAGGATCAGGGATGAATTATCGTAAAAAAGGTCTTAAACGTTTATTGGATGCTCTCATTGAAAATGAAATAGGGAAAATGAAATAGGGAAAATGGAATAGGTCGTTTGGTGATTACGCATAAAAATCATTTATTGCGCTTTAGTGTGGAATTGGTCTTCGCCATTTGTGAAGCCAAACAAGGTGGGGGTGTTATTCTCAATCAAGGAGAAAAAAGCAGTTTTGAAGAAGATTTAGCCAAAGATGTTTTAGAAATTATTACTGTCTTCAGTGCTCGTCTTTATGGAAGTCGTTCGAGAAAAAATCAAAGGTTATTAGAGAATGTTCGTCAAGCTGTAGAGGCATTGCAATGATTGTTGCTCACAAAATCGCTCTAGACTTAAACAATAAACAGCGAAGCTATATGACTCGAGCCAGTGGTTGCGCGCGCTTTGCTTATAATTGGGCACTGAAGGAATGGCGGCAGCAATATGAAGTATGGAAGAAAGATAATAATTTACCAAAGCCTAATGACTATGCGCTCCGTAGACAATTCAATTCTCTAAAACGAGAACAATTTCCATGGATGATGGAAGTTACAAAAAATGCTCTCCAAATGGCAATTATTCAATTGGGTGCGGCTTTTAAGAATTTCTTTTCAGGAAGAAGCTGATATCCCACTTTTAAAAAGAAAGGAATGCACGATCGTTTTACTTTGACCAATGATCAAATACAGTTTCAAGGTTCCAAGATAAGAATTCCCAAACTTGGTTGGGTTCGTCTGCGAGAACAATTGCAATTTCAAGGAAAGATCTTGTCAGCAACCATTAGCCGTAAAGCGGATCGGTGGTTTGTAAGTCTTAGCGTTGAAACAGATAATCAAGAGTCACTAAGCGAGAACCAAGCGATTGTTAATCTTGATTTGGGCATCAATGCACTTGTAACGCTTTCCACAGGAAAAACCATAGGAAGCGTTAAACTTTATAAGGCTTTGCTAAATCGTTTACGGCGCTTATCACGGCGTTTAAGTCGTAAGCAAAAAGGCTGGAGCCACCGCCATAAGGAGAAACAAAAACGCGCTAAGCTTCATGCACGGATAAGAAATATCAGAACGGATAATTTGCATAAGGTTACAACAGATTTAATTCAGCGTTTTGGTACATTTTGTCTCGAAGTTCTTCATGTAAAAGGCTTACTGAAAAATCAGCATTTATCGCGTGTCCTTGCAAATCGTTGGTATGCGAGCCGTAAGATCTGCCATCATTGCGGATGTAAAATTGAACAATTGCCTCTTAACATACGTGAGTGGAGATGTTCTCATTGTAGTACACACCATGATCGAGACATTAATGCCGCGATTAATTTCAAAAACTTGGCGGTGAGTTCCACCGTGTCAGCCTGTGGAGAGGAAGGCTCTGGGCCAATGTCCTGTGACTTTGGTGAAACCAGCCTCGAAGAAACAGTAAATTAACAGTAAGTATATTGAATCAGAAATGATCATATTTACATAAGTTTAATAGAACGGTTCTTGGTTAATGACTGTAAAGGAAAATTAGCACGTAATATTTCGCTTTGCTGGTATAGATGCTGAATTAGTTGATTATCTAGAGGATCACTAAAGAGGGAGCGCTGAAAAATGATGGAAAATCCTCTACACCTCGGTGAACTTGTGGTTAAAGATATAATCGTAGAACTTGGCTTATCTGTTACTAAAACAGCTGAACGGTTTGAAATGATTCGGGTGTCAGTTTTGCATGTGCTTGGCTAACTATGCAAAAAATTATGATTTAGTGCAAGCTTTAAAACATAAACACCCTAAAGATATATCCTTTTTGTACACGTTCCTATCATCGTTAAAATGCCTTCTTAAAGTACGACAGGTGGTGCTATAAAGTTGAGGGCTATAAATATAAATGATGGGGTTGGGGCTTGGCGGATGAGAAGATGGTGTTCAGTCGAAGCACTCTATCCTTATTTTATAGGCTATGACTGGAAGAGAGGGCTGGAAAGATGATTTGTGAGTAAAGAGAAAGTGTTTTGAGGTTGCGTGTCTGCAAGAGAAGAACAGTGGTCATGGTGATATTTACAAAAAATAAATTTGATAAATTTGATAAAATTTTACGATTTTGCCAACAGCTGGTTTATTATAAAAGCTGTTGCTCATACGCGCTCACACAAAGTTATAAGAAGTCCAAAAGCGTTAAAAGAGTCTTTTCTCTTTTTCAAGAATATGGATCTGCAAACAATGTTAAAAAAGTGTTCGTTTTTTTGAAAGAGAATAAAAGGATACTCGTGCAGATGAGAGAAGCGTATTTGTGAATTACAAATTACAATTTGTCATGATTTTCGGTAAACATTATTGTTTAGGGCGGTGATAGAGGACATGAAAAATTTTTCATATTCAGTTTCTTAAAGAGTGTGGTAAGTTTTTAGGGTAGAGCTTGTGCCCGTAGAGCCTATCAAGTAAGCCGCATAAGGGATTCAGCAAGCTGGCACCATTATACTCTTCGCCAGCGCCCCAATGTTGTGATAGCTCTTGGTACTTAAAGGGGCAAGAGAGGCTTTTATTCCTTTCTTGTACAGTTTCACCCCACACGCCAACACCGCTTGTGATGTGCAAGCAAGAAAGTTTGTTCGCTTCACTATAAGGGTTTTACATGAGAAAATCCCATGGTATTCATGATCTCTCATGAAAAACAATGAATTATCTTTATAAATCAACGTGACGGTGCTGTTATGAAGAGAACCCCTTGCACACCTTAATAGTCCATAGAGATTAACTAGGTATTGTTTTTATATTCTGTATACAGATGAAGTATTTTTATAAAAATGCTCGATTTCATAAAGAAAAAAGAACAGCCTGTTAAGACATCAAAAAGAAAAACACCTCAATGCTTGCCCCTCTTTTTTCCATGAGAGATTTAAATTGATAAGCCCGTCTGAAAAGAGTGCTGTTTATGCCCCTGAAAATACTGCTCTTTATAATGATTACTTACTCAGGTGAAAATTGGAGTTTTGCCAAGTAGGCATAAACGCCATTTTTTGCCACAAGTTCTGCATGGGTTCCTTTTTCCACAAGAGCGCCTTTATCCATCACGAGAATACGATCAGCTTTTAAAATTGTTGCCAAACGGTGTGCAATCACCAATGTTGTACGATTTTGCATCAATCCTTCTAAGGCATCCTGCACCAACTTTTCACTGTTTGCATCTAAAGCGGATGTTGCTTCATCAAGCAGCAAGAGGGGTGCATTTCTTAGAATTGCTCGTGCAATACCAATGCGTTGTTTTTGCCCCCCAGAAAGCATGGTACCACGTTCTCCTACTTGTGTATTCAAGCCATCTGGTAAAGCTTGGATAAATTCAAGTGCATTAGCCGCTTTAGCGGCAGCAAGGATGTCCTCTTCATGGGTATTTTCAGTTCCAAAAAAGAAGGACAGTTTGCAATTATTTCATTTCAAATCTTTATACTCTACGAGAAAGGATTTATGCTCGTATTTCAAAATGATTTTTAAATTTTAAAAACGCAGCCACCAAGATTCATTAGTGCTTAAGACCCCATCTATTTATGTTGGATGCGTTTTGGAATTAATATTTAAAGTGCATCTTTTACAGCATAACAAAACCAATCACTTAACAATAGGGCAATCATGTTTTTAACTTATGCTCTTTATAATCAGTAATAAGCTTTTACATGCCAATATTACCAAAACGATTTTTGAATTTAGAAAGGCGACCGCCACGATCTACAAGTGTTTGGGAGCCACCTGTCCATGCTGGATGCGTTCTTGGGTCAATATCTAGATTAAGAGTATCGCCTTCTTTTCCCCAAGTAGAGCGCGTTGTATATTGGGTTCCATCCGTCATAACAACGGTAATTGTGTGATAGTTGGGATGAATGTTCGCTTTCATGCGTAAAAACCTTTTGCGTTTATAGAATGAAACAGCACTTGCTTGATTTTTTTAAGTGCGCTTCCTTTGTCTTTTTGATACATTGATTAAAGTATTTATTCCTATAGCTGAGCACGCATCAAAAAACAAGTGTTCAAGATGCATCGTTGCATCAAGTGTTACAAATCCAATATAGTGAGCGAAACCTTATGAATCTCTTCAATCATTCAGAAAAATCTACAAAGTCTTCTCTTAAGAAATCTTCATTCTCTTCGCTTGCAATTTTTTTTCCTTATCTTTTACGCTATCGTTGGTTGTTTATCTTTGCCTTTCTAGCGTTATCTGTTGCTGCTCTTGTCACATTAGCTTTGCCTGTGGCTATCCGCCAAATGTTTGATCATGGGTTTTCTACTTCAAGCCATGGACATATCAATTTTTACTTCGGAATTTTGTTTATCTTAGCCTTGCTTCTCGCATTTTCTTCTGCTGGACGTTATTATTGTGTTATCACATTGGGAGAACGGATTGTTGCCGATTTACGGCGTGATGTGTTTATCCATATTATGAAACTTTCTCCTGCTTTTTTTGATCGGTCGCATTCAGGAGAGATTGTTTCAAGGCTTCTAACAGATACCACACAGATAAAATTAGCTGTAGGTTCTACTGCCTCTACTGCTTTGCGTCAGTTGATTATAGTGATTGGAGCCGTCGTGATGATGGTGATTACCAATGCTAAATTGTCTTTGCTGGTTCTGGCTGCTATTCCTGTTGTGGCCATTCCTTTGGTGGTTTTTGGGCGTAAAGTTCGCGCACGTACGCGTGCGGCGCAAGATCGTCTCGCAGATGCCAATGCTGTTGCTACAGAACAGGTAAGTGCTATTCGCACTGTGCAAGCTTTTACCGCAGAAAAACTCGTTGCAACACGTTTTTCACAATTGATAGAACGTGCTTTTCAAACAGCACGTGCTTCTGTAATTCTGCGCTCCTTTTTTACGGGTTTTGCAATTTTTTTGGTTTTTAGCAGTGTGGTTGCTGTTTTATGGATTGGGTCGCGCGATGTTTTGAATGGAACGATGACAGGCGGGACATTAGGGCAATTTGTTCTTTATGCGGTTTTTGGAGCTTCTACTTTTGCGCAATTATCGGAACTGGGGGCAGAGTTAATCCAAGCAGCAGGCGCTGCTGAGCGGCTTTCCGAATTGTTACGAGAACAACCTACTATTGTCGCTCCTAAAAATCCTTTATCATTGGAGAAACCTGTTCGAGGTGAACTTGTTTTTGATCAAGTTGATTTTACTTATCCTTCTAGACCACAAGAGAAGATTTTACGCTCGCTTTCGTTTTCTGTGAAGGCAGGTGAAACGGTTGCTTTTGTTGGGGCATCAGGAGCAGGAAAAAGCACCATTTTTTCTTTGATCCTTCGTTTTTATGACCCGATAAGTGGAACAATTCGGCTGGATGGCATGGAAATTAATCGCCTTTCTTTGCAAGATTTACGCAGCGCAATTTCCTATGTTCCACAAGATGTCGCTATTTTTGATGGAACATTGCGTGATAATATTATTTTTGGAACTGAAAATACCCATGAAGAGGACATCCTTGCTGCCGCTAAAGCGGCTAATGCACTTGAATTTATCCAAGCTTTACCAGATGGCTTGAATACACAAGTAGGAGAACGTGGTACCATGCTTTCTGGGGGGCAAAAACAACGCATTGGTATTGCACGAGCAATTCTAAGAAATGCACCCCTCTTGCTGCTTGATGAAGCAACATCCGCTTTAGATGCAAACAGTGAAAAGTTGGTGCAGGATGCCTTAGAAGGATTGATGCAAAATCGTACAACATTGGTGATTGCACACCGTTTGGCAACAATTTTAAAAGCTGATCGTATTCTCGTGATGGATAAAGGCGCTCTTGTGGAAAAAGGAACCCATGCAGAACTTGTGGCAAAAAATGGCGTTTATGCCTACTTGGCAAAACTCCAATTTTCACCTGAGTAAGTAATCATTATAAAGAGCAGTATTTTCAGGGGCATAAACAGCACTCTTTTCAGACGGGCTTATCAATTTAAATCTCTCATGGAAAAAAGAGGGGCAAGCATTGAGGTGTTTTTCTTTTTGATGTCTTAACAGGCTGTTCTTTTTTCTTTATGAAATCGAGCATTTTTATAAAAATACTTCATCTGTATACAGAATATAAAAACAATACCTAGTTAATCTCTATGGACTATTAAGGTGTGCAAGGGGTTCTCTTCATAACAGCACCGCCACGTTGATTTATAAAGATAATTCATTGTTTTTCATGAGAGATCATGAATACCATGGGATTTTCTCATGTAAAACCCTTATAGTGAAGCGAACAAACTTTCTTGCTTGCACATCACAAGCGGTGTTGGCGTGTGGGGTGAAACTGTACAAGAAAGGAATAAAAGCCTCTCTTGCCCCTTTAAGTACCAAGAGCTATCACAAAACATTGGGGCGCTGGCGAAGAGTATAATGGTGCCAGGTTACTTAAAGAAGAGCTGATAAATAGGCAGAAAGACGCTTTTTATTCATATTAGAAACCGTGCTAACTAAGCACGCAGTTTGTTTTGCTGTTTGGCTAGGTTAAGGTTTTTATTACTTTGAAAACCAATATTTCATGGATCATGCCTTTTGAAGGCTTACAAGGCTTTTCTTTAAAGTACATAAAGCACGAGAGCAGTATAATTAAATACAAATTGTTATTTTTACCAATGTAAACATCTATATTTTATATATTGTTTTCATAAAAATATAATATGTAGTTATTTTAAAATCATATGTACACACAATAATACAATATCGAGAAATCGATGAGAGAGTTATATTAATAATTGGCTAGCAAAACAAGAGAGCAAAAATGGAAGAAGACATAAAATGGGCAATAGCTATTCATAATAGCTATAATTAAGGTCATTTGGAAATGGGGGAAAAATGTGGGAGTATAAGATACGGCTTTATGATTTTATATATCATATTGATGGGGTGGTTGTGGTGTTTGGGATATTCAGTGGACATTTTGTTCGGTTTTGTAATGATAGTGTGTTGTGGGGGAATCTTAATGTTTGCATTGGCAAGTTATCAGAACACGCATTTGACTGAACAACTTGAGCAAAAAGAGCAAGAGTGCGCTGGACATAAAGAGATTATTGTACAAGGGGAACAAAGACTTTTTGCAAAAACTCAAAAAGTATTGCAAGAATGGTTGAAACAATGGGATGAGGGAGCGAAACAGTGGGAAAGAGACGTACTGGGGATAAAAAATCCTGGACATTGGCCACCTTCTAAATTCAGCGGATAATGGCCCTTGATGCTAGAAGATATTTGTATGCAAAGATATGGAGAAGCGTGTTTTTTTGTATGAAACGGCGCTGACAAAAGAACTCACTGCTGAGCATATCAAAAAAATATGTAGTTATCTTGGATAACTCGTATTTTAAGAAATTTTGTGTAAAAGCAGTGTGATTAATGAGAAAGAATGGAATAATTCTGCAAAAGTGCGTAGATCCTCTTACGAGCAAAAAACGGATTCAACCTACGATGCTGTTGTTTCATTGGTGGTTATATGTTCTTGATGATATGATTAAAGCTGAATGCAAACAGCACCAAAAGGAAAACTCTAAAGGGGAGGATGAAAAGAAAAAATTTACAGATACTTTGTGGTACAACATACCTATAAGTACAGAACATCAAGAGATAGAGGAAATGCCAAAGCTTTCGAAATCTTGGCCTGGTGAGTGTACTTTATTATTATATTATAAAATGTGTTGTTGTTGTGTGATGTTCCCAGTCATTATGAAGCAGCGAGAAAAACTTTTCTTTACTATAAGAAGCTTATTAAAACAGTGAAAAAGGGCTATGTTGTCTTTGATAAAGGTTGCCATTATTTCACAGTTAGAGATGTAATCAATACTTGTAAAGAGAATGACACAAATAGAGCAAAAGATCTTTCCATTGCTGAAGGGAATCCAACATTTGAAAAAGTGTACAAATTAGGAGTCAGAGAATGGATTCAAGCAGCAAATAAGAAATGTGATAACCGGTTGATCTTTTTGGGGAAGCTTACCACACAAACAAAATTACAAGTTATCTTCGGTAATGAGAAGATAAAGGTGCTGGAAGAGGCTGTTGAAAAAGATAAAGAACAGGTTGCAAGTGAAATGCAGAAAGAAATTTCGGAAAACAGAGATTTTCATTATTATAAATGCCGTCGGTATTTGATAAACTATTTGTAAAACAATTGAATAAAAGGGTAGGGAACAGCTCTATAAATCAGTGGATTTTGTGAGATCTCTGCTATTATGCAGTGGTGGAAAGAGTGAAAACTCGGGGGGCATATGCGGCAGCTTGTATGAGAGAGGAGAGGTTTTTTAGATCAATGGATAGCGCACTGTAAAGAGCATATATTGAGGAAGGAATGGACTGTGTGTTTTTGCTTTGGGTGCGATAAATGCTTCTTGGAGCGTTTTGTTATGATGTTTTTTTGTTTATTGCCTTTTGCAGCTTGTTTGGAGGGAAATTTGAATAACAGAAACGTCAATAAGGTAAGCTGTTTAGGAATGCTTTTGTGGGGGATAGCGAGTACGTTTTTTGTCACTATTTAATCAGTTATTTCCTATCGTCATTTGAAAGAAAATTTAAAATTCTCTCTTCACGTGTTTTTTAAGGTTCTAAGGGTTTTGTAAAAAACTGTAAGAAAATGCCTTTTTTGAGGGCTCTTTCTAACTTGATGCGAATGTGTTCATTACCGGCGATGATGTTCTTTTTGCGGAATATATCGTTGTCACCTTCTTTATCGGTGACAAAACCCCCGGCTTTGCGAACCATCAATATTCCAGCAGCCATATCCCAAATCTGCAGATTATCTTCCCAAAAGCCATCGATTCTTCCTGCGGCGACATAAGCTAGCTCAAGAGCAGCAGCGCCAAGACGGCGAAGTCCGGCAACTTCCGCCATCACATTGCGTAATTCAATAAGAGATAAGGTTGTGTGATGAGGGATATCTAGATGGGGATGTTGTAAAGTTTGATCTTTAGCATTGCCTTTAAAAAAGATACTATTTTTGAAGTCTAAGTGTGAGACCTAAATGCCTTTTTTGAGGGCTCTTTCTAACTTGATGCGAATGTGTTCATTACCGGCGATGATGTTTTTTTTGCGGAATATATCGTTGTCACCTTCTTTATCGGTGACAAAACCTCCGGCTTCGCGAACCATCAATATTCCAGCAGCCATATCCCAAATCTGCAGATTATCTTCCCAAAAGCCATCGATTCTTCCTGCGGCGACATAAGCTAGCTCAAGAGCAGCAGCGCCAAGACGGCGAAGTCCGGCAACTTCCGCCATCACATTGCGTAATTCAATTAGATAGGTTCCATGATTTGGGCGACCAAAATGAGGCATGCCTGTGGCAATGACACAGTCTTCTAGTCTGCGCCGAGCAGAAACGCGACAGCGTCGGTCGTTGAAAAAAGCACCACTGCCGCGTTCTGCGGTAAAGAGTTCATCACTCACGGGATTGTAAATGACACCAGCAACGATTTTTCCTTGGCTTTCTAAGGCAATGGAAATAGCAAAAAAAGGAATACCATGGAGAAAATTTGTGGTGCCATCTAAAGGGTCAACAATGAAACGATGTTGGGAATCTTCGCCAATGATTTCTTCAGATTCTTTCATTAGAAAACTAAATTTGGGGCGTGCTTTGCTTAATTCATTGAAAATAATTTTCTCTGCTTTGCGATCTGCTTGGCTAACGTAATCTGCTGGTCCTTTCAAAGACACTTGCAAATTTTGCACTTCACCGTAATCACGCACGAGCGAGCGTCCTGCTTTCATTGCAGCTTGCACCATGACATTCATGACTGCAGAATGGGCCATGTTTTATTCCTTTATTTATCCTTTTCATTTGCACGGCGCAAATAAATCAATTCGTTGGTGTCGACAATGACACGTTCACCAGCATTCATAAAGGGTGGTACAAGAATACGAATTCCGTTTTCAAGAATGGCGGGTTTGTAAGAGGAGGTAACCGTTTGTCCTTTGATGGCAGGATCGGCTTCCACAATCGTGACAGCAACTTGATCAGGAAGTGAGATGCCGATAGGTTTTTCTTGATAAAGTTCAACTGTGACAGTCATCCCATCTTGGAGAAAAGCAGCACGTTCACCAACAAAATCTTTTTGAAGTTCAAGTTGTTCATAAGATTCTGAATCCATAAAGACTAAAGCATCCCCTTGTTGATAAAGAAATGTGAAATCCTTTTGTTCAAGACGGACCCTTTCAACCGTTTCAGCAGCACGAAAGCGTTCATTAAGTTTTGTACCATCAATTAAATTTTTCATTTCAACTTGGTTAAATGCGCCACCTTTTCCTGGTTTTACAGCGTTGCATTTAACAGCAACCCATAAGCTTCCTTGATGTTCAATCACATTACCAGGGCGAATTTCATTGCCATTAATTTTCATCGTTTCTATCCAATTCTATTCTTATAAAAAGAACTCTCTTGTTGTCTTTATGGCGCTTTTCTTTGCTGCCTTTAAACAGTGAGCTCTTTATGTTATTTTCGGGCTCAAATCCCTTTGATTAGCCTTGCGGCTCTCTCATGGTCCTGTGTGCTCTTCATGGGCTTTCTCATGTTTTTTGCAAAGAGAAAAGCTTAAGTAAAAAAGGACCTTTATGTATTTTTGCTTTTCAATTCTTTGCAAGACCATAAAAAGTGCTCGGACGCAAGCTTTTTAAAAATTTGCACAAAAATTTTTTAGAATTTTTGGGGGAATTTATCCCGTTGTGTCGTAAAATATCATCATTGATGGCAATGATATAATTGATGGCAATGATATAAGTTCCGTAAAATCACGAGCTGTTCTTATGAGAATGTGTGATGAATATTTGAATACGGAGTTTATTATAGTGTCTCATGGGATAGAGCGTGGTGTGTGCTATCCATGTGGTGTTAGCTTGCATTCTCATCAGAGATGAGCTGTAAAATGGCTTTCTTTTTAACCGTGGTGAGCGTTCTAAACCGTTTGAGCAGCAGATATTCCTCTGTGCTTGATGCGATTTCATCATGGTGGTACGGAGGCTGCTGTTTTGTAATGATATCAGCATAAAAAAAGGAAATGGGAACATTTAAGATATCAGAAATTTCCATTAAACGCCCCGCGCTTACACGATTTAAGCCGTTTTCATATTTCTGGATTTGTTGGAAAGTGACACCTAAATGTTGACCTAATGTTTTTTGAGACATTTTCAACATTTTTCGTCTAAAACGAATTTTTTTGCCTACAAAAAGATCAATATTAAGATTTTGAGATTGCATTTTTCCCCGCCGGTTGCGAGCGCCCTCGCATGAGTATTCCGGGAGTTAAAAGCACTGAACTCAAATCAGCATTTTGCTTTTAGTGCTTGAGAGCACTTGGACATAGCAAAATCTCCCGGAATTCCGGGATACCCACAGGAGTGGGATAAATTCATGTTTGAGTTTTTCAGGCTTTTAATCCCTATTGATCGTTGCGTATGCGACCAAAACACCTTTTAATTCATAAAGTAATTTCAGAAGATTGGCAATAAAAATTAAAATAGTGTCTCTTAACGTGTCGTTTCTTAAAACAGAGGGTTGGCGTGTTTTGCATTCAAGCAATAAAGCATTTACGAGGGGGAAGGGAGGCTTTGAATAAAGCGTGGTGTGTTCTATCCATGTGGTGTTAGCTTGCATTCTCATCAGAGATGAGCTGTAAAATGGCTTTCTTTTTAACCGTGGTGAGCGTTCTAAACCGTTTGAGCAGCAGATATTCCTCTGTGCTTGAGATCACTTCATCGTGATGATATGGAGGCTGCTGTTTTGTAATGATATCAGCATAAAAAAAGGAAATGGGAACATTTAAGATATCAGAAATTTCCATTAAACGCCCCGCGCTTACACGATTTAAGCCGTTTTCATATTTTTGAATTTGTTGGAAGGTGACACCTAAATGTTGACCTAATGTTTTTTGAGACATTTTCAACATTTTTCGTCTAAAGCGAATTTTTTTGCCAATGAATTTCCCACTGAAAATGTCGTTATAAGGATTTTTACCGATACCCTAGAAAATGCTACACGGGATATAGAAAGCTATTCAGCTGCTTCAATCACAGATAAGCCAAGTTTTGCATTTACATCTTCGCGTAATAATTTGCTAGGGTATGGGGCATTTTCATTATTTTTAATATTCTTCTTTCCTTAAATCTTAAAGCTATAACTTACACTATTTTGTATTGTTACAATCTATAATAAAATTTATCCACTCTGGCTAAAAATGAGGTTTTTTATTAAGCTGCAAATCTCTTTGCCTTTCGCAAGAGCTTTTAAGTCTTTACGTTTAAAATATAGAGAATGTTTACATTAAATAGCGGGTTCATCTGGGATGAGTATTTATATAAGAACGCGGCTCTCCGTTCACGTTATACTGAAAAAGAGACACTATAGTGCTACTATTTAATCTTATTCTATAACTCAAATTCACACCCATGTTTTGTTGTTTTTGGGGTTGATCTGTATAAATCACATTATATCCATTCTGTCGCAACAGATTGATAAATACAGGAGTAAAGTTGTCTGCTGTATTATTTTTCTTTATAAGAAGTGTGGTTGTAGCGGGTGGTAAAAACCCTTTGTTACCGCTAATAAATTTGTTAGCGACTAATTGTGCCTGACGCTTTGTAAGACTTTGATCAACATAATTTGATGAATAATTGCCTACAGATGCGCAACCTGCCACCAACACAACCGGTGACAGCAATAAATATTTTAACATCGTTAATTCCCCTTACTTATTGTTGCTCTTTTTTGCGAAGCTCCTATTCCAGAAATTAAGAGCAACTTTACCTATAGCTACTTAACAACATATCGGTATCTAATCAATCGGTTAATTAATCAATGAATAATGGTTTCAGCTGTAAAGGTTGCTTGAAGTGCTTCTTGTGGCGTATATTTTAATAAACAGCTGCTTTTGGTGATTGTGATAAAAAAGCAATTTTTTGCGTTTGCATGTTAAGATCACGTCCTCTGTCACCATTATAAAATGATGCGTTAGGTGCTGTTCCAGATTGACCAAAAAAATTTTCAAGCATTGCTTTTTGAGGGCTATCTTTTTTAAAATACGCATGAATGCTTATTCTGTTTGCTGTAAAATACTATCGTTTGAGGTGTGGTGCTGTAAGGCATCAAACTTTGCACATGTGATATTTTTATGAGAATATGTGGTGAATATATGAGGGGGGCTTGTCCGGATAATCTTGTGAAATGAACCACATGAAATGGGAAGCTAAAAGCGTTCTGTTTTGAGAAGACGGATTGTTTACCAACTGGATAGGGAAGGGACTTCTGTCCTTTGAGGTGTGGGAGGCAAGTTAAGAACAGAGAGTGTAGCGCCCTATATCATAATGTTAAAAGTTTTCATTTTGATCAGCGATGAGCTGTAAAATGGCTTTCTTTTTTACCGTTGGTAAAACTCTAAATCTTTTTAAAAGCAGGTATTCTTCTGTGCTGGAGATGATTTCATCATGGTGGTATGGGGACTGTTGTTTTGTGATGATATCCGCATAAAAAAAGGAAATCGAAACATTGAGGATATCGGAAATTTGCATTAAACGCCCCGCGCTTACACGATTTAAGCCGTTTTCATATTTTTGAATTTGTTGGAAGGTGACACCTAAATGTTGACCTAATGTTTTTTGAGACATTTTCAACATTTTTCGTCTAAAACGAATTTTTTTGCCTACAAAAAGATCAATATGAGGATTTTTACTTTGCATTTTAAAGCCCCCCACCGGGTGCGAGCGCCCTCGCGTTGGTATTCCGGGAGCTTGAAAATACTGAATCCGAATCAGCCTTTTTGCTTTTAGCGCTGAGAAGCACCTGGACATAGCAAAATCTCCCGGAATTCCGGGATACCCACAGGGGTGGGTTTATTTTCGCGTTCGGATTATAGGGTTTTCAAGGCCCTATTGGTCGTTGCGTATGCGACCAAAACACCTTTTAATTCATAAAGTAATTTCAGAAGATTGGCAATAAAAATTAAAATAGTGTCTCTTAACGTGTCGTTTCTTAAAACAGAGGGTTGGCGTGTTTTGCATTCAAGCAATAAAGCATTTACGAGGGGGAAGGGAGGTTTTGAATAGAGCGTGGTGTGTGCTATCCATGTGGTGTTAGCTTGTATTCTCATCCGAGATGAGCTGTAAAATGGCTCTTTGTTTAATCGAGGTAAGCGTTCTAAATCTTTTGAGCAGCAGATATTCTTCTGTGCTGGAGATGATTTCATCATGATGATATGGAAGCTGTTGTTTTGTTAAGATATCGGCATAGAAAAAGGCAATCGGAACATTGAGGATATCGGAAATTTCTTTTAAACGCCCTGCGCTGACACGATTTAAGCCGTTTTCATATTTCTGGATTTGTTGGAAAGTGACACCTAAATGTTGACCTAATGTTTTTTGAGACATTTTCAACATTTTTCGTCTAAAACGAATTTTTTTGCCTACAAAAAGATCAATATGAGGATTTTTACTTTGCATTTTAAAGCCCCCCGCCGGTTGCGAGCGCCCTCGCGTTGGTATTCCGGGAGCTTGAAAATACTGAATCCGAATCAGCCTTTTTGCTTTTAGCGCTGAGAAGCACCTGGACATAGCAAAATCTCCCGGAATTCCGGGATACCCACAAAGTGGGGTAAATTCATGTTTGAGTTTTCGGGTTTTCGGGTTTTAGAGCCCTATTGGTCGTTGCGTATGCGACCAAAACATCTTTTAATTCATAAAGTAATTTCAGAAGATTGGCAATAAAAATTAAAATAGTGTCTCTTAACGTGTCGTTTCTTAAAACAGAGGGTTGGCGTGTTTTGCATTCAAGCAATAAAGCATTTACGAGGGGGAAGGGAGGCTTTGAATAAAGCGTGGTGTGTGCTATCCATGTGGTGTTAGCTTGCATTTTCATCAGAGATGAGCTGTAAAATGGCTTTCTTTTTTACTGTTGGTAAAACTCTAAATCTTTTTAAAAGCAGGTATTCTTCTGTGCTTGATGCGATTTCATCATGATGATATGGGGGCTGTTGTTTTGTTAAGATATCGGCATAGAAAAAGGCAATCGGAACATTGAGGATATCGGAAATTTGCATTAAACGCCCCGCGCTTACACGATTTAAGCCGTTTTCATATTTCTGGATTTGTTGGAAAGTGACACCTAAATGTTGACCTAATGTTTTTTGAGACATTTTTAGCATTTTTCGTCTAAAACGAATTTTTTTGCCTACAAAAAGATCAATATGAGGATTTTTACTTTGCATTTTAAAGCCCCCCACCGGGTGCGAGCGCCCTCGCGTTGGTATTCCGGGAGTCTAAAAACACTGACCTCGAATCAGCTTTTTGCTTTTAGTGCTGAGAAGCACCTGGACATAGCAAAATCTCCCGGAATTCCGGGATATCCGCAAAGCGGGATAAATTATGTACGAGGTTTCGGGTTTTTAGATCCCTATTGGTCGTTGCGTATACGACCAAAACACCTTTCAATTCATAAAGCAATTTCAGAAGATTGGCAATAAAAAATAGTTTTTTAATGAGAGTTGGCGTGTTTTTCATCCAAGCAAAAAGAATGAAAAAATAGAGCTTTTGGAATTTGCGCGATAGCCTAGTTCTTTTGCTTATTGGATATTGTTTGCTTAAGCAAATGATACAAGTGTGCTTTCTTTGCCAATGGCAATGTCGTTATAAAGATCTTTGGTTTGCATTCCCCTCCCCCCGCCGGGTGCGAGCGCCCTCGCGTAGGTATTCCGGGAGCTTGAAAATACTGAACTCAAATCAGCCTTTTTGCTTTTAGGGCTTATCGCCCCTGGACAGTGCAAAAACTCCCGGAATTTCTATAAATTTTATCTCTTTGAAGCAGAGGGTAGTATTTTAAAAAACAGGAAGGAGCTTTATTGCTTCTTTGTGGGCTTTTTCCAGTTGTGTCTTGTCCATGCCTTGGAGCATTATTTCAAGATCAGGGGCTTGCATTTTTGCTTCCTTTGCGAGTATATACCATGCTGCTGCCATTATCATATCGCCTTTTGTTCCTGTGCCATCTCGATAAAGCCTTGCAAGGGAAATCTGTGCTGGTGCGACCATTTTAATGGCATTTCTTTGAAGTAAATGAAAAGCACGGTGAAAATCTGTTTCTCCTCCACGCCCCTGTATAAGCCATTGTGCTAAATGAAGTTGAGCTTTTAAGTGGTTGTTTTGAGCCGCTACCTCCATGAGCTTGCGGGCATTGCGATCATCCTTTGGTCGTTTTAACGTGCCTAAGGAAAGAATTTTTGCAGCAGAAAAAGCAGCTTCAGCATCTCCAAGAGCAGCCCCTTTTAAGTACAATTTTAAGGCTTGCTCGATGGCTTCATTTTCACGACTTTGGGAAGAAACACCAGGGAGAGCTTGTTTTTCCTGTGCGGCTTTATAAAGAAGCAGTTGTCCGTAATAAAAATAGGCTTCCTTGACGCCTGCATTGACAGCTTTTTGAATAAACTGTTCACCAAGTTTTTGATTTTGTTTTATAAAGTGACCATCAAACAACATAAGTCCATAGCGTAGTTGTGCTTGGGGTTCCCCCTGTTTTGCGGCGCGTTCAAACCATAAAGCAGCACGCGCACCGTCAATAGGAACAGCACATCCTTCCATATAAATTCGGGCAAGAAGAGTTTGTGCAAAAGGGTCATTTTTTTCAGCACGTCGGAGTGCTTCACGAAAAGCTTTTAAATAATAACCTTGGATGTAATAGTCATAGGCTTTGTCATAGTCTCCAGCTTTTAAGGGCTGAAAAGGTTCTTGTGTGTTTGAAGCGTCTTGAATCGTATTGAGAGAGCTTTCAAAATTTGAGAATTCTTCAGTGTTTCCAGCTGAATTGATAGCAGAACTTGCAAGCCCAATCACGCTTAAGATAAGCAGCTTAATGCTTCTCTTGATCATGGTATTTCCTCCTCATTACCGATCAGAATTTTCACATTTTTCTTTCATCATTACAAGCTGTAGTATAAGAATCTCATTTCTATATTATTTTTATCTTTCAGTTTTTTGTCTTAGTTAAGGTAGGTTTGGCTAAGTTCACACAAATAGCATATACGTTGACAAGAGCCAGACTATTTAAAACAGTCCTGTTAAAAATAATAATGATGAAGGGTTATCGTGTGTCAAGATGCTTATTTTTTATTATATGAAGGGCTTCTTCTCCCTAAAATGAAAAAATGCTTGCAATGGAGGTTGCTTTTTAAAATACGTATGAATGCTTATGAATAGCGCGCTATCCATGTGGTGTTAGCTTGCATTTTCATCAGAGATGAGCTGTAAAATGGCGTTCTTTTTTACTGTTGTGAGCGTTCTAAATCTTTTGAGCAGCAGATATTCCTCTGTGCTTGATGCGATTTCATCATGATGATATGGGGGCTGTTGTTTTGTTAAGATATCGGCATAGAAAAAGGCAATCGGAACATTGAGGATATCGGAAATTTGCATTAAACGCCCCGCGCTTACACGATTTAAGCCGTTTTCATATTTCTGGATTTGTTGGAAAGTGACACCTAAATGTTGACCTAATGTTTTTTGAGACATTTTCAACATTTTTCGTTTCAAACGAATTTTTTTGCCAATAATTTTGCCAATAAAAAGATCAATATTAAGATTTTGAGATTGCATTTTTCCCCGCCGGTTGCGAGCGCCCTCGCATGAGTATTCCGGGAGTCTGAAAACACTGAATCCGAGTCAGCATTTTGCTTTTAGTGCTGAGAAGCACCTGGACATAGCAAAATCTCCCGGAATTCCGGGATACCCACAAAGTGGGCTTATTTTACGCTCGGATCTAGGGTTTTCAGTTCCCTTTTGGTCGTTGCGTATGCGACCAAAACATCTTTTAATTCATAAAGTAATTTCAGGAAATTTACAATAAAAATTAAAATAGTGTCTCTTAACGTGTCGTTTCTCAAAATGGAGGGGTGGCGTGTTTTGCATTCAAGTAATAAAGCATTTACGAGGGGGAAGGGAGGTTTTGAATAGAGCGTGGTGTGTGCTATCCATGTGGTGTTAGCTTGCATTTTCATCAGAGATGAGCTGTAAAATGGCGTTCTTTTTTACCGTGGTGAGCGTTCTAAACCTTTTGAGCAGCAGATATTCCTCTGTGTTTGATGCGATTTCATCATGGTGGTACGGAGGCTGCTGTTTTGTGATGATATCCGCATAAAAAAAGGAAATGGGAATATTTAAGATATCAGAAATTTCCATTAAACGCCCCGCGCTTACACGATTTAAGCCGTTTTCATATTTTTGAATTTGTTGGAAGGTGACACCTAAATGTTGACCTAAAGTTGTTTGAGACATTTTTAGCATTTTTCGTCTAAAACGAATTTTTTTGCCAATAAAAAGATCAATATTAAGATTTTGAGATTGCATTTTTCCCCGCCGGTTGCGAGCGCCCTCGCATGAGTATTCCGGGAGTCTAAAACTGAACTCAAATCAGCATTTTGCTTTTAGTGCTGAGAAGCACCTGGACATAGCAAAATCTCCCGGAATTCCGGGATACCCACAGGAGTGGGATAAATTCATGTTTGAGTTTTCGGGTTTTAGAGCCCTATTGGTCGTTGCGTATGCGACCAAAACATCTTTTAATTCATAAAGTAATTTCAGGAAATTTACAATAAAAATAGTTTTTACTTACAAAATTTGTTTTTTAATGAGAGGCTATCCGCCTTTCAACCTCTCTGGAATGATTACCAAAATCATGACAACAGCCCCCGTGTTTTTTGAGAGGGTTAAAAAGCCTTAAGTTTTAAGATTAAAAGAACTTTGGACGCTTAAAAGTTAAACATTTTCAATTCGCTAATATTGACAACATAGCCAAGAGTAATTATCTTCAATATTTAGGAATAGAAAGGACATACATGATGAAGACCCCCCTTTCTCCGCTCATTTCAGAGTTTGAAACCGTTGAACAGGAGAGCAGCTACACTGCATGATTGCGCGATAAGGTAGCGGGAAGTTTTGTAAATCCGTATCCTCCTATTCCGCATGATGAGGTTATGGCTGAAATGGAAGTTATGATCAGTCAGCTTGAAGCTGAACAGAAAAAGTGATGCTTCCGATTGTTTGGTTGTCTTCGGCGCGCGATGATTTGCGTCAGATTTTAACTTACATTTTTTAACTTACATTGCTGGCGAAAATCCATCTGCTACACGCCGAATAAAAAAGTTTTTGGAAGCATCTGTACTGCCATTGGTTGAACATCCATATCTATACAGACAGAGTGAGAAGGTGTTAGGATTACGAGAAATTGTAGCACATCCAAATTACCTTATATTGTATCGAGTAGCTGTAAATATATTGTATCGAGTAGCTATAAATCAAAACGAAATTGTAGCTGTCGTATATGTCTGACGTGAGTTTCCTATTTTTCTTTAATCTAATCAGAGGCTATCTGCTTCTTAAATCTTTCTGGAACGATTACCAAAATCATGACATCAGCCTCCCCCGTTTATCAAAGGGACTAAAATGATTTCTTCTACGGTAATGAATTGCGGTTTCTTCATTAAAATTTGCACAATCGCTTGCTGTTTGAGGAAGGGGGGGGGATGAGCCGTTTCTTTGAGCCTATAGGGTGTGTGTATCTGTGGCATGTGGTGGGATGCCATGTGGTTTTGGGCGTGCGCTTTAAAAACTAAACATAAGCATTATTCAAATTTAATTTAATGCACGAGTAATTTCATTTGTATTAAAAGAGAAATCAGCTTCTTGTAAGCGCTCTATAAGTTTGGGAAATGTTTCTTTTACCTGTTCTTTAAAAGAAAGGTAGTAAACTCCACCAACATCTGAAGGCATTTCAATGCCTTCTTTTTGTAGGAGAGCAATCCTCTCAAGAGGAAGTGCGGCAGCTAACATGCCCATTTCGAAAATAACATTTTGTCGCGCACGAAATCGAGCTTTTGTTTCACAATCAGATCTAGCATAACCCATGTCATCATGCGTTAAGAGTACAATACCAAAATCTATAGAACTGTCACAAATTTCTTTTTTCAAAGTTTGAATGATGGGTAAACCATTGCCGCTTGTATTTTGTAAGATGTATGGTTCCAGACCAAGCTTGAGAAGAGCATTTTCAAGCTCCTTTAAAGCATAACAATCATGACCATGAACGATAAAGATTTTTTTATTTGAAGGATTGGAAGCAGTTTTTGAAGAAGGAATCGTTGATGTTTCTTCTAGATGCTTTGCTAAATCTTCTATTAAATTTTGTTTTATGTTTTCTTTGCCTTGAACTTGAAGTTTTCCTGTGCTTTTATACCAATTAATAGTGCCTCCTTTGGAGGTTTTGATCTGATATATTCCAGGGGATTGATGTGGTAGAAGTTTAGCATCTGTAATTTGATATCCACACTTGCAAACTATGTTTTTTAGATCTTCAGATGTTCCGCTGTATTGCATTTTTATGTCCCCTGCATATCTCTATCATTCATTGTTGGTATTTGTGATCAACATTAACGTATTTGTGATCAACATTAACAATGATAAATTCCCCCGCAATCATAATGTCTTCTTTTTATAAGATTTTGAACTAGAAAATTTTTTATGATCCTTTTTTCTATATTTTTCATATAATATATAGAAAATATATTATATGAAAAAAAAGACGCTAGCTTTTTCATCTCATTTGATTGAATTATTAAGCAATTTTATTGAGTTCCGAGGTATCTTCTTTATCTGTTATTGTGTGTTCTATATAAGTAATATAGTGGTGAGTGTTTGGATTTTTATTAACGTTTTATTTATAAATTCTCCTCCCATATTACAAGGGGGTGTTTTCACATTTTTCTTGCATTGTTTTAAGCAGTATTAAGGGGTTGTCGTTCCCAAAAATCACTTCTTCTACAGCAATGAATTCACATCCAGTCTTTAAGGCTTCATCAAAGGTTGAAAAATCGCTGCCTGCTTGGATAATGGCAGGGGTTTCCATAATTTCTGCCCACCATGTTGCTAACTGGAGATTGCGGGGGTGTGCATGGGGTTTTTTATCAGCCCCTAATTTGCCAAACAGAAGATAATCAATGCCTGTTTCCGCTGCAAGCATAGCACTATGGCGATTGCGTAGATTGCCAAAGCCTATGATTTTTTGTTCCTTTTGCTCACTTTTAAAGCTTTCAAGAGCGTTAAGATCATCTTCTATGTGCAATCCATCAGCCTTTATGCGCCCAGCAATGCGGCTGTCATCAGTGATGAGAAGGGCTGCGTCATGATGTTGAATATCTTTTGCGTAAGTTTGCGCTTGTTGTTGTAAAAAAGAGCCATCGTCTTTCAACTTTTCAGAATCATAGAGGATGACGCATGCAAAAGACTTTGTTTGCAAAATTTGCTGCAAAAATGTGTGTGGAGTGTTGCGCCGAACATCAAGTGTTAAAATCAACTGAGGGAAAAGAGGTGAATCAATTGGTTTATTTTTTTGTTGTGTCATGTCAAATCCCTGTTTCTTAGAGAAAAATAATGCTTAAAATTAAAGTTTCATTCTATTATGCTTATTTGCGATGAAAGTGACCACCATTTTCACGTAATTTAAATGATTTGTGGGTGTGTGGGAGCCTGCTTATGAGAAAGGAGAGTGTTTTTAAGCATAATTTGTCGCCTTTTTGCTGTGATACACGTATGGATTCTTTTCGTTCTTTTGCTTTTAAAAAACTTTTGCCTTTTAAAAAATAAATGCTTAAAAAGAAACTTGACTCTTAAAAATTAAAATTTCATCCTGTTCGTGTTTTTTGCGATGAGGGTAACCGCCATTTTATGGGACTTCAAAGGGTGTGTGGCGTGTGGGAGTCCACTGATGAAATACCAAGGTGTTCTTGAGCATAATATGCAACCTTTTTTTCGTGATACACGTATTGACGTTTTTCGTTCTTTAGCCTTGTTGACAATTTTCATCAACCATATTCCCGGAACGCTCTATGAGTCTTTTACCCATAGAAATTTCGGTTTTTCTGATTCAGCAGAAGCGTTTGTTTTGCTTTCAGGGATTGCTCTTGGGTTAAGCTTTCATGGGCGGTTACAGCAAAAATCCTTTGCTTTTATTATCCGAAAACTTTGGTACAGAGCTTTGCAGCTCTATGGCGCATATCTTTTTACTACTTTTGTCACGTTAAGTCTCTTTTTTGCTGCCTTTTTATTATGGCGAACAGAAAAACTTTTATCGATGAATAATGTGAGACTCTTTTTTACAGAGCCTGTTACCGCATTTTTGAGTACCTTAAGTTTTGGGCATCAATTAGGCTATAATAATATTCTTCCACTTTATATCGTTTTGATGTTTTTTGCACCTTTTATCCTTTATTTGAGTTGTAAACAGACAAAGTGGCTGCTTTTGGGCTCGTTTACGCTGTATCTTATCTGCGGATTTTATAAAATTGCGCCTCCTTCTTATCCTTTAGAAGGAAAGTGGTTTTTAAATCCTTTGTCTTGGCAATTCTTATTTATTATAGGATTGACCAGTACTTTAGCGCTTAAACAAGGAAAAACAATCGCTTTTCAGTCTTTTTGGGCTGTTTGTGCGGCAGGGTATCTCTTGTTGGCGCTGTTATGGGTTCGCTTAAACTGGTGGGGCATTTTGGGATGGTTTGGCTGGTCTTCTGCATTGTTGAACTTTAATAAAACTTTTTTAAGCTTGCCACGTTTACTCCATGTTCTTGCATTAGCCTTTCTCATTCTTTCTTTGCCGCGCGCCAATAAATGGTTTTATGTCTCTCAGAAACATCCTTTAGCAATCTTAGGAAAACATAGTTTACCGGTCTTTGTAACGGGAACCATTTTTGCGATGTTTGGACAAATTATAAAAACAGTGATGACAGGAACGTTTTTTTCCGATACCTTCTTAATAATAACGGGTATTGCTCTGCAATTTGGAGTCGCCTATTATTGTGAAAAACGGCGATCTTGGCAGTGGTCTTTTTCAAGGAAACTGATCCGTTTATAAGAAAAACGGTCCTATAGTGTTTGTTGGATGCGTTAACCTTAGTATAAAAAGCGCGTTGCGCAAAAAAATTAAAAGAGGTACCAGTTTTTAAAAAAAAGCGTTCTATACAGTAACAAAAGAAACTTTTTAAGACTCTGTTCGTTGAGTGGTGTAATTTTGTGCTGATACTTGGAGTATAAAAGCGTGAGTGTACATAAACGTCCCTATGATGAACCTATTATCATGATTGAGCATAATGCTTTTGAAAATGCTTTTAATCGTCTCTATGAAGAGACAATGGCGCTGATTGAAAAAACCGCAGCGTATATTGATTCAGAAGGGAAATTGGTAGCACGTTCCCTTTCGGCAGAGGTTTCTGCAATCTATGCGAAAGAGGCTATGTATTTAAGTACACGACTTATGCAAATCGCTTCTCAACTCCTTCTTCTTCGTGCAGAACGCGAAGGGGAAATGTCATCAGAACAAATAAAAAAAGAAATTGTAAAAATGTCACTTCATACACCGACATTGGAACTTGAAACCCCTCATTGGCATGAATTGCCAGAAATTTTCCGCCAATTTGTTTCTCATTCATTACGTTTAGAAGCGCGGATAAAGTATATGCGTGCTGGGTGGGAAACTGCAGCCTCCTGTGCTTTAGAAGATGATAATCCAGTAGGAAAACAAATCGAATTGCTCAAAACAGCTTTTGGGCGTTCTTAGAGGTATTCCCTTGCTTTACGCGAAGGGGAAATGTCATCAGAACAAATAAAAAAAGAAATTGTAAAAATGTCACTTCATACACCGACATTGGAACTTGAAACCCCTCATTGGCATGAATTGCCAGAAATTTTCCGCCAATTTGTTTCTCATTCATTACGTTTAGAAGCGCATATTTTTTCATTTAGATATGCGGTTGTAGTTTAAGCGCTCTGGTAAAGAAGGGGCAGCTGTATTTTGAGCGCTCTGGTAAAGAAGGGGCAGCTGTATTTTGAGCGCTGATAATTCAGTGGGAAAACAAATCGAATTGCTTAAAACCGCCTTTGGGCGTTCTTAGAAGTATTCCCTTGCTTTGTGCGAAGGGGAAATGTCATCAGAACAAATAAAAGAAATTGTAAAAATGTCACTTCATACACCGACATTGGAACTTGAAACCCCTCATTGGCATGAATTGCCAGAAATTTTCCGCCAATTTGTTTCTCATTCATTACGTTTAGAAGCGCGGATAAAGTATATGCGTGCTGGGTGGGAAACTGCAGCCTCCTGTGCTTTAGAAGATGATAATCCAGTAGGAAAACAAATCGAATTGCTCAAAACAGCTTTTGGGCGTTCTTAGAAGAATAGCTTCTTGCTTCTTTCTTGCGATATTTAGAGCAGTAAACCCGTTTTTACAACCAGAATTTCACAACTAAAACCAATCTAGAGTGCTTTTTTCTGCCTAATTCCTATTTGAGTGTGGGAAAATATCTTGAGTTTATGGAAGAGAGGGGGAGGTATAGGCATTGATTTCGAATTATGGTGTGGCATATGGGCCGTGGCTGATCTCGTGGGGATCGGCTTTGGTTGATTGCAGCTGGAACGCTTTTTTAATGATCGTGTGATTTTGTTTTGGCTATGATAATGATCAGGTGCTAGATAGAGCAGGGGCTTGTACATCAATTTATTTATGCTCTATAATTTATGCCTATAAAGTTTCGGTAAAGCGTTGGTTAATGAGGATGATACACATTGTTTTAATTTTTGGGTTTCTCTTGTTTTGAATAGACGTTATGTCCTTTGCGTAAAATATCCAAAATAAAATGCCATATAATGAATGCCCTATGGGGCTCCTGTCCCCCCATGCGATGGTCCCCCCATGCAATGTTGTTGTGTGGTAATGAGCATATTCAAAAACACCTCTCAGTTTTTATTCACATCCCTTGAGTACCGCGCATTTTTACCCTTGCAAAGGAGAAAGCCGGCACAATCATCATGTTTTCTAGTCCCCAATGTTGCGACAGCTCTTGGTATTTGAGACGGTTCATTAGAGGCATTTTTAGTCCTTTTTTGTACAATTTCACTCCACACGGAAATCCCACGTGTGATGTGCAGACAAAAGATTTTGATTGATTCAATATAAAGAGGTTTGCATTGAGAAATTCGATAATTCTTATTCAACATACAAATTAAATGAATTATATTTATAAATCAACAGGTTGACTTATTATGGTCGCGTCGTGGTATAACGTAAAAAGTTTCTATAAAGTGTATACAATCCATTGCATAGCCTCTTTACACTTATGAAAGTACAATCCAGCACTATCTATTTGCTCGCTTGCAATGTTTAATCGTTATGACATTGGAAATGATACAGAAAGGGAATTTTTATGTTTGATAGGGCACTTGCTTGTGATGTGTGAATGATTTTGATTGATTTCAGTTATGTTCTATAAAGTATGTTCCATAAAGTGCTGTTCGTTGCGTGTTGTAATTGTATAAATTGGGGAGGGGGACATAACCATTTTTTACTGGTTGTGTCTTGTGCTGCTGTTTTCTTTGTTGTCTTGTCTTTATTCACAAGGGGGAAAAGTGTATAGACTGTAGTTTATGGCAAAGACGATTCGTATTATAGGCATTGATCCCGGATTACGGCGTACAGGGTGGGGTGTTATCGATGTTGCGGGTAATCGTCTTCAGTTTATTGCAGCAGGGACGGTTTCTTCTGATGTACAGTGTGAGCTGGCTTCCAGACTATGTCAGATCCACAAAGGTCTTTCAGAGGTTGCGCATCAATTTATGCCTCATGAAGCTGCTGTAGAACATGTGTTTGTCAACAAAGATGCTACAGCAACTTTAAAACTTGGGCAAGCACGTGCAATTGCACTGCTGGTTCCTGCGCAAGCAAATCTTCCTGTTTTTGAATATGCGCCCAACAAAGTGAAAAAATCAGTTATTGGTGTTGGACATGGTGCTAAAGAACAAATCCATATGATGGTAAAAGTTCTCCTCCCACGGGCTGAATTTGATAGCAGTGATGCCGCTGATGCTCTTGCTCTTGCTCTTTGTCATAGTATGCATCGTAACAGTATTGACCGATCTTATCAGGCAAGGATGGCGATATGATTGGCAAATTAAAGGGCACTCTTGAACATATCTTTGATGATCATATCCTTCTTGATGTTCACGGTGTGGGTTATGTGGTTTTTGTGTCAAATCGGCTCCGTCCTTCTTTACCCTCTGTTGGGGAGGCGTTAAGCCTTTTTATTGAAACGCATGTTCGGGAAGACGCAATCCGCCTTTTTGGTTTTGCTACAAGAGCTGAACAGGAGTGGTTTTGTCTTTTACAAAATGTTCCTGGAGTAGGGGCAAAGGTTGCTTTGGCAATCTTGGGTACTTTATCGCCAGATGAACTTGCACAGGCTATTGCCTTAAACGATGTTGCGATGATTAGTCGAGCGCCGGGCGTTGGTAAAAAAGTCAGTGAAAGAATTGTGGGTGAACTGAAAAGTAAAACACTTCCCTTTGAACAAGCGGTCAAGACTGTTTCTGTTCCTCAGCGTGAGATGACCAATCAACCTGCACATGATGCGCTTGCCGCGTTGATGAAGCTAGGGTTTGAACGGGAGCAAGCATCCCGTGCTCTTGCTCTTGCGATGAACGCTCTTGAGGGGGAAACTATTTCTTCTGCTCTGCTGATCCGCCATAGCCTCAAATTGCTTTCTTCTCCTACTTAAAATCAAGGTAACAATGCATAAAGATGAAGATCAACGCCTTCTGGGTTCCGCCCCCCTTCCTAACGATCCAGATCGTTCCTTAAGACCACAAGTTCTCGATGATTTTATTGGTCAAGAAGCGGCACGGGCTAATTTAAAAATATTTATTGAAGCGGCAAAAACGCGGCAAGAAGCGCTGGATCACGTTTTGTTTGTAGGGCCACCGGGGTTAGGAAAAACAACGCTTTCACAGATTATGGCAAAAGAATTAGGCGTTAATTTTCGCTCTACTTCAGGGCCGGTCATTGCTAAAGCAGGAGATTTAGCCGCTCTCTTGACCAATCTCGAAGAACGTGATGTCTTATTTATTGATGAAATTCATCGCTTAAATCCAGCGATTGAAGAAATTCTTTATCCAGCCATGGAAGATTATCAACTTGATTTGATCATTGGGGAGGGGCCGGCGGCACGCTCGGTGAAAATTGATCTGGCTAAATTTACTTTGGTAGCGGCAACCACACGTTTGGGGCTTTTGACCACACCGCTGAGAGACCGTTTTGGCATTCCAATTCGTCTCAATTTTTATACTATAGAAGAATTAGAATATATTGTGCAGCGTAATGCGCGGCTTTTTGCCGTCAAGATCAGTGATGATGGTGCTCATGAAATTGCACGCCGAGCACGGGGGACTCCTCGTATTGCCGGACGGCTTTTACGGCGCGTTTGTGATTTTGCTTTGGTTAAACAGGCAAAACAAATTGACCAAAAAATCGCCGATGAAGCGCTTTCGCGTCTTGAGGTCGATCACCTTGGGCTTGATCCACTTGACCGTCGCTACTTGCTCCTGATTGCGGAAACTTTTTTAGGGGGACCGGTGGGGATTGAAACGATTGCGGCTGCTTTATCAGAACCACGCGATGCTATTGAAGATATTGTTGAACCATATTTGCTCCAACAAGGTTTTATTCAAAGAACCGCTCGTGGACGCATTTTGACTGAAAAGGCTTGGAGCCATTTAGGGCTTTCTGCTCCTGCTTCAACGTCTATACAAAAGCGTACTCAACTTTCTGATGCTCAAGATGATGTATCACTTCAGACGTCTTTATGGGATGGAGAAGATGACTAAGTCATTCTTTTTTAAAAGAAACTACGTGAATATTTTATAGCAAGGACATAAAATACAAGAGACGTGCTTTTTTTAGCATATTCTGATCGAAAAGATTTGGCACTATTGATGAGGAGGCTTTGCTTTTCACAACTTAAACACAAAAATGTGTTCAATTTTTTGATTGATAAATAATTTGCTATATTAGATGATTTTATGGGACATGAAGCCGATGACAGAAATAACGCCTTTTAAGAGCAATCATACAAATGCTTTTCATAATTTTCAGGTCCGCGTTTATGTTGCTGATACAGATTTTTCCGGTGTGGTTTATCATGCGCGTTATCTTGAGTTTTTTGAACGAGGACGTTCAGAGTTTTTACGGGATACCGGTTTTAATAATAAAATGTTGGCAGCAGGGGTTGAGGGGGAAAAACTGTTTTTTGTTGTTCGTCATATGGAAATTAATTTTTCAAGACCAGCTAAAATTGATAATCTTTTAGTCGTTAAAACACGTGTTAATCATATCCAAGGGGCACGCTTTTTTATGGAGCAATCTATTTTGCATGAGGCAACTACGTTGGTAACAGCGAAAGTTGAAATTGCTCTGATTAATGAGGAGGCAAAACCGCGACGTTTACCCAAAGAACTTTTTGCAAAAATCCTTGGTTAAAAGTGTTGTACATTGAATATACAAAATGTTGATTTATAATGATAATTCATTGCGTTGTCACTTTCGGATAATTCTGAAACTTGTAAGATTTTTTCTTTCCAAGCTCTATTGCTGGGAATTAATCAAAAACATTTTTTTGTATATCACAAGCGGGGTTGGTGAGTGGCTACAAAAACACTTAAGAAAGGAATAAACATGCCTCTTATGAATTTTTTCAAGTATTAAGACCTATCGCAGCATTTAAAGCTGGAACGCGTATGATGGTTTAGCTTTCTTTTTATGAGCGTAAAGATGATGGTGCATAATAGATTTCATGTATTTTCATATCTTTCATTTTATAGCGTTTATGGGGAAGGCTTTGTGGTTATATTTTTCATAAATGCCGTTTTGAAATAAGGGGGGGCGTTGAGAGATGTCTCGAGTCATCACTTTTTAAAGAAATTTAAGAAATAAGTGTTGTTTTAGCGTACGTATTTATGTGAGACTAAAGTTTTTTACTTAAATTTAGAAACTATAAAATAATCTGTTTTATAGAATTTTAAAAAATACACCTTTTATTTAGAGGGACAAAAATTATGCCGCATGGTGAACTAATGAATCCGGAAACAATTGGAATGTTGCATTTGTTTATGCAAGCGAGTTGGATCGTGAAAGGTGTTATGATTGGATTGCTGCTCGCTTCCGTTTGGAGTTGGGCAATTATTTTTGATAAAATTTTTACGTATCGGAGAATGCGGCGTGAAATAAAGCAGTTTGAACGTACATTTTGGTCAGGCAAAGCGCTAGAAGATCTTTATGCATCATGTAAAAGTCAACGCACCAATAGTATATCCGCAGTTTTTATGGCGGCAATGGTTGAATGGAAAAAATCTCTTGAAAAAGGGACTCATACATCGACAAGTTTGCAGAGCAGAATTGATAAAGCTATGGATTTGACGCTGGGACGTGAAAGTGAAAAGATAGAATCAAAATTAAGTTTTCTTGCGACACTGGGATCTGCGGGACCCTTTATCGGACTTTTTGGAACAGTTATTGGTATTATGGAGTCTTTTCTTTCTATTTCAGCTTCTCAAAATACATCACTTGCCATTGTCGCGCCAGGTATTGCAGAAGCACTTTTGGCAACCGCCATTGGTTTGTTTGCAGCAATTCCAGCCGTTATTGCTTATAACAAGTTGACTCATGAAAGTGCGCGCATCATTGCACAAATAGAAAATTTTGCCGATGAATTTTCAACAATTGTATCGCGGCGTATTGATGAAACTCGCACAGCACCTTCCTCTTTATAAAAAGGAGCTTATCCCATGGGAATTTCTGTTGCTTCTTCTTCTCGAAAAAATACACGTAGGCGCTATCATTCACGAAGCCAACTGATGAGTGAGATCAATGTCACTCCTTTTGTGGATGTCATGCTGGTCTTGTTGATTATTTTTATGGTCTCTGCTCCCCTTTTAGTGAACGGTGTTCCTCTAGATTTGCCTCGTAGTCAAGCGGGTCCTGTACGAGCGCAAAAAACGCCCCTTACGGTTTCACTTGACGCGCAAGGGCGTTTTGCCATTAATCAAGATTATTATGAAACGTCACAAGTACTGATTGCACACCTTAAAACTCTTCTGGAAGCAGATGCTACACAAAAAGATCAACGGGTTTTTGTGCGGGTTGCTAAAACTGTTGAATATCAGCAAGTATTAAAACTGCTGGCGGATATTCAAAAAGCGGGGTTTTCTCAAGTTGCGTTAGCAAGTCTAGCACAATAAATGATAAGTAATAAAGTTGCACATAAATGGTTGTTTTTAAAATGTTTTCAAAAGAGCATAGAGTGATTAAAAATGAAAAAATATAAGGCATAAATAAGGCATAAAGAATGAACAAAGACTCCTATCATAGCATGAAACGAGGCTTGGCTTTATCTCTTGTGGTCCATGTCATCTTTCTCAGTTGGGGAGCTGTTCAGTTTACAAGCTCTGTTTCTTTACCGCAACCATTGGAGGCAATTCCCATCACTCTTGCTCCTTTAGTGGAAGAGTTTTCCTCTCAACAAGGAGCCGTGAAGGCTCCTATCCGTGCAATCCCTGCCGTTAAACCAACTATGCAACCACAAGAGAAAGAAGATGCACGCCATATTGGAGATGGAGAAATAGATAGTCGAACACCTTTTCAACCAAAGGAAAAACTACGTCCTGTTGAAACAGCATCGTCACCACCAAGCGAGAACACGTCAGAAACATTTGCACCCGAACTTACAAAACCAGAATTATTAGAAGCAAAAACAGAGGATGTGCCTGAGATGCCTTTGAAAGCGCCAGAGGATGTGCACAAGGATGTGCCTGAGATGCCTTTGAAAGCACCAGAGGATGTGCACAAGGATGTGCCTGAGATGCCTTTGAAAGCGCCAGAGGATGTGCACAAGGATGTGCCTGAGATGCCTTTGAAAGCACCAAAGGATGTGCACAAGGATGTGCCTGAGATGCCTTTGAAAGCACCAAAGGATGTGCACAAGGATGTGCCTGAGATGCCTTTGAAAGCGCCAGAGGATGCGCACAAGGATGTGCCTGAGATGCCTTTGAAAGCACCGGAGGATGCGCACAAGGATGTGCCTGAGATGCCTTTGAAAGCACCAAAGGATGCGCCCAAGGATGTGCCTGAGATGCCTTTGAAAGCACCAAAGGATGTGCTCAAGGATGTGCTCAAGCTTGCGCACAAAAATGAAGAGATGATATCGCCAAAAGAATTGGCTCAAACGGTACAGAAGGTTCCAGCAGAGCAGATTTTTCATCAAGCGCCAAAAATTGCGCTTCCAGAAAAACCTCTTCTTCCGCAGTTTAAACCAAAATTTGACGAAGAATTTCCAAGAAAAAATAGGGACGCATTGAATCAAAAGATGCCAAAGCTTAATAAGAAAAACCAAGAGAAACAGACCATTGAAGATATTTTAGCTATGGAGGAAAATAATTTGCTCAATCGCGCGCGGTCACAAGGAGGGGGAGCAAAACGTTCTCATACACCAGAAGCTTTGGGCGCAAGAAAAAACGTTAATGATACCACAAAAATGGCACAAACATTGGTCAATATTGTAGGGGGATGTATTCAACAGAAGCTTAAACTTGTGGCGCTTGGTGGCGATTTAAAAAATCGCCCGGTCGTGCGGTTGCGATTTTACTTAGATCGTGAAGGGATGATTGTGGGCGATCCTATCATTGATTCCGTGAGCGGTCTTGAGAGTCAACAAGCGATTATGATAAGGCAGGTGTACGCCGCTGTCTTTTCATGCCAACCTTATGCAGATCTCCCACGTGATCAATATGATTTGTGGGGGCAAGGTTTTGACTTTAATGTTGATCCCCTCCAAGAAATAAGATGATAAATGAGAAAAAATAAATTGGCTTAATGAAAGGATACATTCCATGATGACTATAACGAGACATAAAGTTTTTGCTTGGTTTATTGTCACTTGTGGGTTGTGCTTTTCAAGCATTTCATCGGTTTATGCACAATTGAAAGGGACTATTTCGAGCGCTGATTTTAATCCCATTCCCATTGTAATTACAGACTTTATTTCCAATGATTCGATTGGGTTGAAAATATCTGCTGTGGTGACAGCCGATCTTGAACGGTCGGGGCTTTTTTTACCGCTTGATAAAGCAAATTTTCTTGAAAACATTTCTAATCCTAATAAACAACCGCATTTTGCGTCGTGGCAGAAAATAAGAGCGCAAGGTTTAGTGACAGGGCAAGTCATGAGAGAAATCGATGGACGTTTGAGGGTCGATTTTCGTTTATGGGATGTTTTTGGACAAAGACAATTGAAAGGACGGCGTTTTTATACCGCGACAGAACGTTGGCGGCGTGTTGCACATATGATCGCAGATGAGATTTATAGTGAGATGACAGGAGAAAGTGGTTATTTTGATACAAGAATTGTTTTTATAGATGAAACAGGCCCTCAAAATGCACGCATTAAACGCTTAGCAATGATGGATCAAGATGGCGCAAATTTGATTTATATGTCTGATGGAAGTGAATTGGTGCTTACACCGCGTTTTTCCCCAAAAAGACAAGAAATGACTTATATGGCTTATGAGGACAATCAAGTGCCTCATGTTTATCTCCAACAAATTGAAATGGGACAAAGAGAGTTGATCGGAACATTTAATAACATGACAATTGCTCCGCGTTTTTCTTCTGATGGACAAAAAGTCATCATGAGTTTGTTACAAAATGATGGGAGTGCAAATCTTTACACCATGGATTTACGAACCCGCACGATGACGCGCCTGACAACAACTTCTGCTATCGATACTTCTGCTTCTTATTCACCGGATGGAAAACAAATCGTTTTTTCCTCAGATCGTAGCGGAAAGCCGCAAATCTATAAAATGAATGCGGATGGGAGTGATATTCAGCGTATTTCTTCGAATGAAGGGAGTTATTCAACGCCCATTTGGTCACCACGGGGTGATTATATCGCCTTTACAAAACAATTAAACGGACAATTTTCTATTGGTGTTATGCGCCCTGATGGACAAGGAGAACGAATTTTAACAACGGGTTTTCACAATGAAGGACCAACTTGGGCACCCAATGGCCGTGTGTTGATGTTCTTTCGCAAAAATCCTGGTATGGGACCAAAAATTTATACGATTGATATTACGGGACGCAATGAACGACAACTCCCTACACCCAATGATGCTTCGGATCCAGCATGGTCGCCACTGCTCAATATACAGTAAAATAAAATGCTTAAAAATACAAAATATAGAGGGAATACAGTCCCAAGTTTACACAATCTCAGTTATCTTTAATTATTAAAAAAAGAAATTGATTATAGTGGGCATGGGGAGTTATGTAGATTTCATCCATCATCTACGGTTGTTTATCGATAATAGAATTTCCTTGGGGAAAATGCTTAAAAAGTCAAAAACAATACCTTGAAAAAATATAATCGAAAATTCTGAGGTCTCTAGATTTCAACCTTTTATTCACAGTGTCGCTATATATATTTTTTGGGCTTCCTCTTCGATTTGGTTTGCGAAGAGTCCGGACTCTTGCCAAGGGTGCTTTTTCTGCTGCTCTGATCTGTTTTATTCAAGTACGCTGTTGTTTTAGGTCTGAATATTGATTGTTCGGTAATAGCAAAAGGACAGATTTTTAAGATAAATGACGTTATTTTATGAAACATACGATGTTATAAAGTTAATGCCATAAAGTCAAAAATTTATCCGAAACGGATTAGAGAGATGTACCGGCTTTTTGTACAATATTTTGCTAAACAATCAGCTCGGGCTTTCCATTTACTTATTTTTATTCTGTGATGTCGTCAAAACACTGTCATTTGAGGTGTGGGGATATAAGGCATATAAACCTCCTTGATATATTTTAAGTGTTTTTTAGTGTGTGGCGAATATTTAGGGGAGTGTTTTTTTGGGGACTTAAATTTCAAGTGAATTCCATAAGTGATTCGTTATAGGCATACGTCAAGAAAATCCTAATCGTTTACAGACCAGATTATCTTCATTACTTTAGGGTAGGGAGGTTAATCTTAAAGAACAAAAAACTCAAATAGAGAGGGGCTATAGGGATAATCTTTGGAGCATGTAAGAAAGGCGTGAGGCTACAGAGTTTTGTATGCTTTCTTTTTTTAGGGTTATGTTTTCTGGAATTAATTGTGGTTTTCTTGTCGCACCAATGGTTAGTCCCCGCTATTGACGCGGGGCTTTTATATGTGCGGATAAAGAGGAGAGGTGACAGATGCTTTTGAAGCCCTCATGAATAAAGAGAGGGCTTGTGCAAATGATGGAAATTATACGGATAATTTTGCTAAAATCTCATCGCTGACATCAAAATTGGCATAAACATTTTGCACATCATCATCTTCTTCTAATGTTGAAATTAGTCGTAAGACGGATAAAGCTTTTTCTTCATCTATTGGTGCAAGTGTGGTCGCTTTCCAAATTGTTTTAATCGATTCTGCTTCACCAAGTTTTGCTTCAAGTGTTTTGGAAACTTCACCAATATCTTCAAATGCGCAGGTAATATGATGTCCGGTTTCTTCTGATTGCACATCTTCGGCACCGGCTTCAATTGCTGCATCCATGATGTTATCGGCTGTCCCTGCTTCTGGCTTATAAATTATTTCACCAATCCGGTTAAACATGAAACTTACAGAACCTGTTTCTCCTAGGGCTCCTCCTGATTTTGTGAAGGCGGCGCGCACATTTGAAGCGGTGCGGTTGCGGTTATCGGTTAAAGCTTCAACAATGACGGCAACGCCGCCTGGTCCATAGCCTTCATAGCGCACTTCATCATAATTCTCGACATCGGTGCCTGAAGCTTTTTTAATCGCGCGTTCAATATTATCTTTCGGCATCGATTGTGCTTTGGCATTTTGAACAGCCAACCTTAAACGTGGATTCATGGCTGGATCAGGAGCACCTTGTTTTGCTGCTACGGTAATTTCGCGTGCAAGCTTGGAAAATATTTTCGAGCGCATTGCATCCTGACGCCCTTTACGGTGCATAATATTTTTAAATTGTGAATGGCCTGCCATAGTTTTCTTTCCTGTTTGAGAGCTTTCTTTCCAGTTGGATACTCTTTAGAATTTAAGGCGATAAAACACGCATCCCACCAGAATAAATGTGTCACAACATGAGGTAAAATAATCGAATAAACTCTTTATAAGAAAATTCATCTTAAAGGTAAAGAGATCTTAGTTGAGGATCATTACAAGAGAGATCTCTTGTCGTTGAGCAAAAATAACGCTATAACAGAATGTAATCTCATGGCAAAATGGTTTATTCCGTGCCTCGCTTTGTTTTAGGAGTGGTTGGAGAGACCTAACATATAAAAAGTTCTAGTGCTCTTGAGTGGGCGGTAACCGGCCTCATAGAAGAGGCGCAGAAGAGGATTTATAAAAATGGCAACGCAACTTTTGATGCCCAAAGCAACAGCTGTTTGGTTGGTTGATAATACAGCTCTTTCTTTTGATCAGATTGCAGAATTTTGTAAATTACATGTCTTGGAAGTAAAAGCTATTGCCGATGGTGATGCGGCTTATGGTATTAAAGGTTTAGATCCGATTAGTTCTGGGCAATTGACGCGCAGTGAAATTGCACGGGTGGAGGCTGATCAAAACGCACGCTTGAAAATTTCTCAATCTAGGGTGCATATTCCTGAAAAAAAACGTAAAGGGGCGCGCTATATCCCTCTTTCTCGACGCCAAGATCGTCCCAATGGTATCCTATGGTTGGTTATGAACCATCCTGAGTTGAAAGATGCACAAATTGCACGGTTGATTGGGACAACAAAAGCAACGATTGAACAAATTCGCCTTAGAACCCACTGGAATAGTGCAAATCTGGTCCCTCTTGATCCTGTAGGACTTGGTTTGTGTTCGCAAATCGATTTAGATTTTGAGCTCCAGCGTGCGGCGAAAAATCGTCCTGTTGTTTTGGAAGAAGATAGGTCGTTGCTTCCCGCTTCTGTGACGGAAAACGCTGTTCTAGAGGAAAATGAGAGTGAAGAAAATCTACATAAGACTTTTGATGCTGATAAAGTTTTTGCAAAGCTGAACGCGCTGCAAAAAAATCGTCAAGATCAAGATGATGCATAAATAGCCATGACGTATTAAGAGAAACATTTCTTATGAAAAAGTTAGAGAAATGGCTGGAGAGAAGAAAAATTGGCAGAAAATAAAAATGATGACCAAAAAACAGAAAAAATTTCGTCTTCATTAGGAATTAACGGTTATTCTTAAAAATATTTTTAAGAATTTATCCTTCTTTACGAAACCCAAGGAGAAACGGCTTATGCGCTCTACCAAAAAAACCTTCTCTCATTCTTTAGTTATCCTCTTTTTTTTCTCACTATGCTTGGGTGGGTGTGGCAAAAAAAATGTCGGTGCGCTTAACGGTATGAATGGCGCTTATATGAATGATGCTGGTTTGAATCAGCTGTCACCAGGCTCAGGACAAGAATTTACGGTTAATGTAGGTGATCGCGTGTTTTTTAGTCTTGATTCTTCTTCACTTGATGCTGATGCTGAACGTATTTTAACGCGTCAAGCAGAATGGTTGCTTCATTATCCTTATTATTCTATTATGATCGAAGGTCATGCTGATGAGAGGGGAACACGTGAATATAATTTGGCACTTGGACAGCGCCGTGCTGTTGCTGTGCGAAACTATTTGGTATCTCTAGGTGTGTCTGCACAACGGATTCAAACAATTTCTTACGGAAAAGAAAGACCTGTGGCAGTATGTGATGATATTTCCTGTTGGAATCAAAATCGACGTGCTGTGACAACGTTGAGTGGCATGAATAGTCATTAAAAAGAGGATTGTTTGTTTCAATTATTCAATAAGCTCTTAAGGGGAAAAAAGAATGTATCGTAAAATCAATTGGAAAACACTCCTTTATATGGCGGTTTTCATAGCTTATTCTACTTCACTTGTTCAAAGTGCGGCACGAAAGGCTTCCGAATATCCTGCACATGATACGGATAAAGTTGATGCAGTTGATGATGCAGTTGATAAGGCTGTTGATGCTGTGAAGAGCGCACCTGAAGCAGCCGATAAAGCAGCATCTAGCGTGGAGGAAAAAGCCACTGATGCAATTGATAAGGCGGCTGATGCTGTGAAGAAAGCACCTGAAGCAGCTGATAAAGCAGCATCTAGCGTGGAGGAAAAAGCCACTGATGCAGTTGATAAGGCTGTCGATGCTGTGAAGAGCGCACCTGAAGCAGCCGATAAAGCAGCATCTAGCGCGGTGGAAAAAGCTACTGATGCAGTTGATAAGGCTGTTGATGCTGTGAAGAGCGCACCTGAAGCAGCCGATAAAGCAGCATCTAGCGTGGAGGAAAAAGCCACTGATGCAATTGATAAGGCTGTTGATGCTGTGAAGAGCGTACCTGAAGCAGCTGATAAGGCGTCTGATGCAGTGAAGAGCGCACCTGAAGCAGCTGATAAAGCAGCATCTAGCGTGGAGGAAAAAGCTACTGATGCAATTGATAAGGCTGTTGATGCTGTGAAGAGCGCACCTGAAGCAGCTGATAAAGCAGCATCTAGCGCGGTGGAAAAAGCCACTGATGCAATTGATAAGGCGTCTGATGCCGTGAAGAGCGCACCTGAAGCAGCTGATAAAGCAGCATCTAGCGTGGAGGAAAAAGTCACTGATGCAGTTGATAAGGCTGTTGATGCTGTGAAGAGCGCACCTGAAGCAGCCGATAAAGCAGCATCTAGCGTGGAGGAAAAAGCCACTGATGCAGTTGATAAGGCTGTTGATGCTGTGAAGAGCGCACCTGAAGCGGCCGATAAAGCAGCATCTAGCGTGGAGGAAAAAGCCACTGATGCAGTTGATAAGGCTGTTGATGCTGTAAAGAGCGCACCTGAAGCAGCCGATAAAGCAGCATCTAGCGTGGAGGAAAAAGCCACTGATGCAGTTGATAAGGCTGTTGATGCTGTGAAGAGCGCACCTGAAGCGGCCGATAAAGCAGCATCTAGCGCGGTGGAAAAAGCCACTGATGCAGTTGATAAGGCGGCTGATGCTGTGAAGAGCGCACCTGAAGCAGCCGATAAAGCAGCATCTAGCGTGGAGGAAAAAGCCACTGATGCAGTTGATAAGGCGGCTGATGCTGTGAAGAGCGCACCTGAAGCGGCCGATAAAGCAGCATCTAGCGTGGAGGAAAAAGCCACTGATGCAGTTGATAAGGCGGCTGATGCTGTGAAGAGCGCACCAGAAGCAGCCGATAAAGCAGCATCTAGCGCGGTGGAAAAAGCCACTGATGCAGTTGATAAGGCGTCTGATGCTGTGAAGAGCGCACCTGAAGCAGCAGATAAAGCAGCATCTAGCGCGGTAGAAAAAGCCTCTCGTGTTGCAGAGCACCAAGGGATTATTTTAGAGAATCAACAGGCTTTATTTAAAGATTATGATTTAGATAAGCTTTTGCATAAGATACGAATGGTGCTTGAGCATAACAATCTGAAAAATGTTAACAAGCAGTTTCACGGGCTTTTTGATAAAAAAGACCTTTCTGTTTATTCTTGCTCCTTTGAAAAGTCCGCTGTGGATGAAAAATCTCAGACTGTAAAAGAAGAGATGGAGCAGGTGTATAGTACAGGTGATCAGACAAAGGTTGCTGCTGTAGAAGCTGAGGTGGAGAGCCATGATCATGAAAACAGTAAAGCGCATGAAGTAAGTGCTCCAATTGAAGTGCATCAGAGTGACAATCTTTCTTCTTCTAAAGCTTTGTATAAGGAAGGGTATGATTTTATTCGTTCTGCCAACTATGTTGATGCTGAAAAAAGCTTTTGCGCTTTTCGAAATCGTTACAAGAAGGATTCTTTGAGTGATGATGCTTTATTTTGGTTGGCTGAATCTTTGTTGGGACAAAAACGCTATCATGAAGCAGCACAAGTTTATCTTACCGCATGGTATGCCGATAAAAAGAAGCTCTATACCTCCGAAATTTTGCTGAAATTGGCAAGAAGTATGGTCGCTCTTGAGCCAAATAAAGATGATTGTGCTCATTTTGTGAGAAAGTCAAAACATCAAAAAACATTAGAGTCTATATTTTGTAAATCTGCAAAATAAACAGAGAGGTTGTTTTCGGTGTGCGTTAAATTGGCAAGAAATCTCTTTAGAACATCGGATTTTATTCAGTGTCAGAAGTTGATTCTTGCCGTCTCAGGGGGGAGCGATTCTTTGGCTTTGATGTTTTTGGTCAAAGAGCATTTGGAAACTCTCTCAGTTCCTCCAGAAATGATTGTTGTTACGGTTGATCATCAATTGCGTCAAGAATCAACGCGTGAAGCAGAAACTGTTGCGAGAATTTGTCGTGTCCATCACATTAAACATATCACTGTGCGGTGGGAAGGCGAAAAACCAAAGACGCATATTGCTTCCAGCGCTCGTGTTGCACGCTATGATCTCTTGGTTAAAGAAGCACAAAAACAAGGCGCATCAGTTATTATGACTGGCCATACACTCAATGATCAGGTTGAAACCTATCAAATGCGGTATCAACGTCTCCAAAAGAATAGAGATGCATTACACGGTGAAGCTGGTGCCATGCGTGATGGAGTTTCTGTAGGCGGTTTTGCTGGTGCATTGAACGGTGAAGCTGGTGCCATGCGTGATGGAGTTTCTGTAGGCGGTTTTGCTGGTGCATTGAACGGTGAAGCTGGTGCCATGCGTGATGGAGTTTCTGCGGGCGGTTTTGCTGGTGCATTGAACGGTGAAGCTGGTGCCATGCGTGATGGAGTTTCTGTGGGCGGTTTTGCTGGTGCATTGAACGGTGAAGCTGGTGCCATGCGTGATGGAGTTTCTGCGGGCGGTTTTGCTGGTGCATTGAACGGTGAAGCTGGTGTCATGCGTGATGGAGTTTCTGCGGGCGGTTTTGCTGGTGCGTTGCACGGTGAAGCTGGTGCCATGCGTGATGGAGTTTCTGTAGGCGGTTTTGCTGGTGCATTGAACGGTGAAGCTGGTGCCATGCGTGATGGAGTTTCTGCGGGCGGTTTTGCTGGTGCATTACACGGTGAAGCCGAGGGTATATATCATGAGGAGCATGCCAGAGAAATGAGAAAAAATATTGCAGAAAAAAACCATGGCCTCCTATATGAGCGTGGTTTATCCTGTATTCCGCGTGAGGCGTTGTTGCATAGAAAAGTGCGTTTGATTCGGCCACTCCTTGGTGTAAAACGCCAAACATTACGGAATTATTTACGCTTACAAGGACAAACATGGATTGATGATCCAACCAATGAAGATTGCAATTTTGAACGTGTGCGCGTGCGTCAATCTCTTTCTCCGCAAAAACTGGCTGATATTGCTAAAAAAATAAATGAAGCCGCATTGCAGCGTCGTCAACAAGCCAAAAATATTGCTGATTTAATCTTAGCGCTGGATATTACAGTTCAACATGGGCGTTGTTTCATAGCAAAGCCTGAGCTATTTTTACAGAGGCATTCCAGTTTTCCTTTCGTAGTGGGGCTTTTTGCGGTGCTGATGGGAGGGGGATTTTATTTGCTTCCAAATCAAAAATTAAGCATGTTTGTTCAAAAACTCTGTCTCGATTCTCCAGAAAAGAAACGTTTTACTTATGCGGGCTCTGTTATTGAATATAACAAGAACGGAATTGCTTTATGGCGTGAAAGACGAAATATGAAAGAGGTTATCGTTGAGCCAAATAAAACTCTCATATGGGATGGGCGCTATCAGATCACAAATCATGAATCTGAAGCTATAAAGATTGGAGCCGCTAATTTAGAACAGCTGAAATTTTTATTGAAAAATAGTGATTCTGAGCTTGCAAAGCCTCATTTCCCCTCTTTACAATCGCTGTTGATGATCTCAAATCACAAAGGGTTTGATATTCCAGAGTTGATTTCTCAAGCAGTTGTTCATAAACATGTTATAATCAAGCGGATTATGGCACCTTTCGATTGGCTTTCCTCACGAGAAGATGCTGCCTTGGTGAATGTTGTGGAACCTTTTTTTAATATTGAGGTGAAAAGATAAAGGAAAATTACTCTAAAAGAAAATAAACAGCCTCCCATCTCTTGGCAAGGGGCTGACAAGGTTATATGTTAGAGGGAACTGTTTAAAATCTATATTTGATTAAGTAGGCTGAATATGAATTCCAATTACCGCTCTCTCCTTATTTGGGGAGTTATTGCCTTGATTTTGATTGTGTCGTTTTCTCTCTTTAATGGAGAGAGTCAGCGTTCTGGTGGTGGAGAGGTTTCCTATTCTGAATTTTTGCAAAAAGTTGAGAATAATGAGTTGAAATCTGTGACCATTCAAGGTCAAAAATTAACAGGACAAACCATTGAACATAGAGTTATTTCAACCTATGCTCCTCGCGATCCAGGTTTGATACAAAAATTGGAAAGCAAAAACGTTAATGTTAAAGCTATTCCTGAAAGCTCTGGAAATAGCATTTTCCTCAATCTCCTCTTTTCCTTGTTACCTGTTATTATTATCGTGGGGGCATGGGTCTTTTTTATGCGACAAATGCAAAATGGATCACGCGGTGCAATGGGGTTTGGGAAATCAAAAGCAAGATTGCTTAATGAAGCACAAGGACGCGTTACCTTTAAAGATGTTGCTGGCGTTGAAGAAGCAAAGCAAGATCTTCAAGAAATTGTTGAATTTTTACGCGAACCACAAAAATTTCAACGCTTAGGGGGGCGTATTCCACGTGGTGTTTTGCTTGTTGGCCCTCCAGGAACTGGTAAGACTTTGCTAGCACGTTCTGTGGCGGGTGAAGCCAATGTACCATTCTTTACCATTTCAGGGTCTGATTTTGTTGAAATGTTTGTTGGCGTTGGGGCGAGCCGTGTGCGCGATATGTTCGAACAGGCTAAAAAAAATGCGCCGTGTATTATCTTTATTGATGAAATTGATGCTGTTGGACGCCATCGGGGTGCGGGACTTGGTGGTGGCAATGACGAGCGTGAACAAACATTAAATCAGTTGCTTGTCGAAATGGATGGTTTTGAACCCAATGAAAGTATTATTCTTATTGCTGCAACAAACCGTCCTGATGTGCTTGATCCCGCTTTGTTAAGACCAGGGCGTTTCGATCGACAAGTTGTTGTGCCAAACCCTGATGTTTCTGGGCGTGAACAAATCTTGAAAGTGCATGTGCGCAACGTGCCTTTAGCGCCTAACGTTGACTTAAAAATTTTAGCAAGGGGAACTCCAGGATTTTCCGGTGCGGATCTTATGAATCTGGTAAATGAAGCTGCTCTTATGGCTGCGAGCCGTAATAAAAGAGTTGTGACTATGCAAGAATTCGAAGATGCAAAAGATAAGGTAATGATGGGGGCTGAACGTCGTTCAACCGCTATGACACAAGAGGAAAAAGAACTCACTGCTTATCACGAAGCAGGACATGCTATTGTTGCTCTTAATGTGCCGGTTGCTGATCCTGTCCACAAAGCAACAATTGTTCCAAGAGGAAGAGCATTGGGAATGGTGATGCAATTGCCGGAAGGTGATCGCTATTCCATGAGTTATCGGTGGATGATTTCGCGTTTAGCCATTATGATGGGTGGACGCGTGGCTGAAGAATTAAAGTTTGGAAAGGAAAATATCACTTCTGGTGCTTCTTCTGATATTGAGCAAGCAACTAAATTAGCACGCGCAATGATCACACGGTGGGGATTTTCTGATCTGCTTGGAAATGTAGCTTATGGCGATAACCAAGATGAAGTCTTTTTAGGTCATTCTGTTGCGCGAACACAAAATGTCTCTGAAGAAACAGCGCGCATGATTGATATGGAAGTGCGTAAGCTTATTGATGATGCCTATAAAAGTGCGACAGAAATTTTAAAAACAAAAAGAAAAGAATGGTTTGCTTTAGCACAAGGTTTATTGGAATATGAGACTTTAACGGGAGCTGAAATTAATGAAGTTATTGCAGGAAAGCCTCCTTCACGCACACAGAAAGATGAGAGTGCTGCGCCACGGGGGGCTTCTGTCCCAAAAACTGGAAAAATGAAGATAGAGACAACAGTGGTAGATGAAAAAGATGCTGAAGCAGCGCCTCATAAAGCAGAAACTGATAAAGGCGAAGTAGACAAAGCAGAGGCAGCTGTTGGGAAAAAAGCAGCAAAATCTGGTAATGTTGAGCTTAAGGAAGCTCAGTCTAAAAAAGGACAGATGGATGAGACTGAGAAAAAAGCGCAAGGCACAAAAGATACCACAAAATCGGTCAACCGCTCTAAAAGTAAAAGCAATGCTGAAAAGAAGTCCAATACTGCGGGAGATGATAAAGAAAAATAAGTACTGTTTAGTAACGCTTGAGTAATGATGTTTTAGGAAAGCTTCTAAATTTTTTGAGAAAGGCGCAAGCAAAGCTTGCGCCTTTAATGTAATATTTGCAAAAATATGGAAGCAAAAAATTAAGCAAAGCCGTTGTATAATGACAGCTTTAGCAGGCTACAAGGTGAGGTGGTATTTTCCTTTATGGATTTGGCAAGTGTATGAGATTGGCATGGATTTCCTTTACATATTTGGTAGGGTGTGAGGTTAGGTGCTGGGCCTTTACGGATTTGGTAAGTGTTGAGAGATTATGCTTTTGCTGTGTTCAAAGGATGTGTAAAGCCTTTTAAGGAGATAATATTGCTTTTATGTGTGAGGGTGTAAACATAACTGCTTGAGAGTGGTTTAGATGTGTAGATGGTGAATAGGGGGCTTGATTGTCTAGATGCATGAAGGTTTAGATCAGTGATCTGATTTTATACGGGGAGAGGGGGCTATTGTACCAAGGGGGCTGTTAGAGTTTTAAAGAAAAGCCAAGGGAAGAATTATATATTAAAGGAAAGAGGCATGGTGCAAAAATATTTTGGTACAGATGGAATTCGGGGGAAAGCCAATTCATTTCCTATGACACCCGATTTTGCCATGAAGGTGGGGATGGCTGTAGGGGTTTTATTCCGCTCACAACATCAATCACGTCGTGTGGTGATTGGCAAGGATACACGATTATCTGGCTATATGTTGGAAAACGCTTTGGTTTCAGGATTGACTGCTGCGGGGATGGAAGCTTTTTTATTGGGTCCAGTGCCAACACCTGCTGTTGCAATGCTTTGCCGCTCTTTGCGTGCGGATCTTGGGGTGATGATTTCTGCTTCTCATAACCCTTTCTATGATAATGGAATTAAACTTTTTGGTCCTGATGGTTTTAAACTTTCAGATGATATGGAAGCAAAAATTGAGCAATTGATCGATACAGATCTTTCAAAGTCTTTAGCAAGTTCTGCCGAAATTGGTTATGCAAAACGGGTTGAGGGGGATATTTATCGTTATATTGAATATGCCAAACGAACTTTGCCGCGTGATGTTCGCTTAGATGCTTTGCGTATTGTTGTGGATTGTGCCAATGGGGCTGCTTATAAAGCTGCGCCCCGTGCCTTATGGGAATTGGGGGCTGAGGTTTTTGCTATTCATGATGAGCCCAATGGAACCAATATTAATCAAAAATGTGGATCAACCGATTTAAGCTCTTTAAAACGAAAAGTGCATGAAGTGCGTGCTGATGTGGGAATCGCTCTTGATGGAGATGGGGATCGTGTTCTCATTGTTGATGAAAAAGCACAAACGGTTGATGGAGATCAGTTGATTGCTGTAATTGCTGAAAATTGGCATAAAATGGGACGATTACGGCGCAATGGTGTTGTCACAACGATTATGTCAAATCTTGGACTGGAGCGTTTTTTGAACAGCAAAGGGTTGCACCTTGTAAGGACAAATGTTGGAGATCGTTATGTTGTCGATGCCATGCGCCAAAAGGGATATAATGTTGGTGGTGAGGCTTCAGGACATATTGTGCTTAGTGATTTTGGTACTACGGGTGATGGTTTGGTGGCTGCATTGCAGATTTTAGCCTGTATGAAGGAAAGCCAAAGCCCTATGAGCCAATTGTGTAAACGGTTTGAACCTGTACCGCAAATTTTAAAAAATGTAACGATTAAAAATAAAAATGTCCTGAAAAAAAATCCCGTCAAAACGGCCATTGATCAAGCAGAGAAGCGGTTGGGAAAAGAGGCACGGCTGGTGATCCGCGCTTCTGGAACTGAACCAGTTATCCGCCTCATGGCTGAAGGTGATGCACGAGAAGCATTGGACACGGTCGTGACAGAGTTGATGGATGTTATTATCCATCATGATGTACGCATGGGGACTGCGCTTGAGAAATCTTGAATTTTTTGAGAAAATTATCAGATCATCTTTTGGTAAAGGTCTGATTGTAATGCGGGATTTTAGCAATTACAAAAGGTGTGATTATTAACTATGTGAGTGATGTAATAACGGTAATGGATACTCTATCGATTAACAAATTAAATAAAAAAGAGAAAAATTCAATTTTAATAACTATAATGCGTAGAGTGTTCTCTATAGTTCGTAAGATATTACATAAGATATTAAAAATATGTCTTTTTTTGATTTTCCTTTTTCTTTTACTTATTCGTAAACCGGTTATTATTTTAACAGAGTTTATAGCAGGGGGGAGTTTATTAGTGTTATTCATTCTTTTTGCTGGATATACAGCGGGGGCAGATCCTTATGAACATCAAACAGCAATGGTCATTGGTTATATCGTCGTTATGTTTCTAAGTGCAGCTGTCAATTGGGGATATGATGCGCTCCTATTACGTTTAGCTCCCCCTAATTATGAACTTATACTTTTCCGATAATGAGTAGAATAATGAGAAAGAGATGAGAATGAGCAATTTTTTCACGACAGTTCTAATGTTTATAAAGTAAAAAAGCCGTGTGGTATAAAAATAATGAATGTTTTTTGTATCTTATGATTTTAGGATTTAAACCTAAAAGGATTGAAGCCTTTTATAATACTGTTACGACTAAAGGGGTTAGAACTACCCATGCTGGAAAATTAAAGCCTATTCTAGGTGCTCTTGAAATAGCTGTATCGCCAAGTGATTTAAGTTGTGTGTCCTTTTGATTACATTTGCTTAAGGGTGATTTCAAGGATTATTGGTCAATTACTGTAAATGAAAATTGTCGCGTAATAGTTCGCTTTGAGGGCATAGATGTCGAAATGATCGATTATCTAGATTATCATGAAAAAGGAGATCTAAACAATGATGAAGAATCCTTTACATCCCGGTGAATTATTGCGTGAAGATGTTATCAAAGAGCTTGGTTTATCCATTAATGAAGCAGCAGAGTGGCTTGGTATATCTCATGTAGCACTTTCTAGAGTTTTAAATGGAAAAGCCGCTATGAGTGCTAATTTTGCTATTAGGCTTGAAATGGCTGGTGTAAGCACAGCACGTGCTTGGCTCGCTATGCAAAAAATATGATTTATCAAAAGCAATTCCTCAATAACAGTCTCATGATAAAGATCGCATAAAAGAGCTTCAAACAGCAGTTAAATTCTTGCAACAGAGACAACAGGAGCAAATCAATGCGATAGCGCGTGCAAGATCAAAAGATGTGATACGATAAAGTAAGAGTGATCTATATTTTTGCTTGACAATAATACGGGCATCCCGTATATATGAAATATATGCAAACAGTCATTGAAACAACAGCTTATCTCATTTCTGCAAAAGAGGAAGGTGTATCGCCTGAGGAATTATTTGATATAGTTTCTTTTATTGCAGCTAATCCAAATGCCGGAGATCTTATGCAAGGTACGGGTGGCGCTAGAAAAGTTCGGTTTCCAACAAAACATAAAGGTAAAAGTGGCGGATATAGGATTATTACTTTTTTTGGTGGTAAAGATATTCCGGTTTTTCTTTTAGATGTTTATAGCAAATCGTCTCAAGGAAATTTAACCAAGGCAGAAAGAAATGAACTTAAGTGGATTTTAACCGCACTCTTAGACGAATATAGAAAGGAGAAATGATGGATAAGACAAATAAAGCAGGATCACGTATATTACAAGGTGCACGTGAGGCTCTTTCCTATGCTAAAGGTGAAGCTGATATCGCAAAGTTTGGTATTCATATTCCTGCAAACGTTGATGTAAAAAAAATTAGAAAAAATATTGGTTTAACGCAGACACAATTTGCAGCACGGTTTGGCTTTTCTGTCGGTCGTATTCGTGATTGGGAACAAGGACGATATTCTATCGATACATCTTCTAAGATATTGCTTTCTGTCATTGAAAACGAGCCAGAAGCTGTAAATCGTGCTCTTAAAAAGGCTTTAACAGCATAAAGGAGGATTTTATATGTTGAGTGAGGACGAAATTAAGCAACGTCGCTTTGCTGCTAAAAATGCATTAGCAAGCCAACGTTTAGAGGGATTGGAACCAGATCCAAAAGTCGTTGAGCAAATGGAGCGTGTTATTATTGGAGAACTTGAAACAAGTGATGTAATCAAGGATCTTATGGAACGGATAAAACGTGGTGAAGTATAAAGGGGGCGTTGATCCTTATACTGATGCTGAAACTGGTGTGATGTATAATCGGTTTGGTATTAAAGACAAAGGCACACTGCAGCGCGTAGAATCTACGATTTCTTATGTAAAATCTTTCGAATTTGTACATACTCCTATTAGGGGTAGGTTTGATCTTAATCATATGAAAGATATTCACAAGAAGCTATTTGGTGACGTCTATGAATGGGCAGGAGAGATCCGTTCAATAGATATTACCAAAGGTGGTTGTTTATTTGCTTATCATCATCAGATTGAAAGCTATGCACCGAAGATTACACAGAAGCTTGCCAAAGAACAGTATCTGCGTGGTCTTGGCGCTTATGACTTTAGCCAGAGGGCTGGATATTACATGGGTGAAATAAATGCGTTGCATCCGTTTCGAGAGGGAAATGGACGTACTCAGCGTGAATTTATGGGTCAACTTGCTCGTGAAGCTGGTTATAATATCAACTGGGGCGGTATCACACGAGAGGAAATGACAAAGGCATCAATTGAGGCACTTTATGGTACTTCTGAATTACTGTCTGAGCTTATTCGTAAGAACCTTACCTAATTTACAAAGAATAGAGAGATTAATGTTTCTCAAGGTTTAGGGGAAAAAATAGCCTCTTACGTTGATCTTAATAAAGAGTGCTTGGAACAACAAAAAGAAAAGATTGAAACCCTTTGGGGGAGAGCAAAGACAGTTTTTAGCAAACTTGAAAAACAAGAGCACAAGGTTGAACAATCACAAAAAGATTTGAATGTTTCTTCAAAAGCAACAGAACGAGCGCCATACCTTGCTGCTTATATAGATAATTCTAATCTAGAACAGAAGGTGCTAAGCACTCTTAGAAATAAAAAATCTTACGTTGATATGTTTAAGGAATTAAACAGTCGTTTAGCATCTATCTATAAAGATCCGCAAGAGGCTGCGTTTAGGATTGAGCAAACAATTTTAGCGGGTAAAGGCGATAAACTTCCTGATATTTTGGATAGGGAACTTGATAGAGCTGGTGAGCTGCGTGGATCAGATCGTTTAATCGATAAACTCAAATCTACAGGAAAAGAACGAAAAGAAGCGCTTTATCATGTTCTTCTTGCTGTTTCTACTATGAGAGAGCTTCAATCTTTTTATAAGAATTCTTATGAGATACATATGGATAGTGTTACACGGGAGCGTGAACAGTTAAAAGTAGAGGTTCCGTCACTTTCACAAGAAGCCGTGACTTTTATGAAAAATGTTGAAGCTGGACGTGATAATTATTCGAAGATACCAGAGCAGGTCAATCAAGAGTTTTTAAAGCTACAAAGTGCTTTAGATAAGCGTTTTGGACAGGATGCCATTCATAAACAAGACTTTGACTTGTCAAAAGCAATACCCCAAAATCAACCTCAAGATAAAAAGCTTGTGAACGAGCTTCAAATGGCTGTTAAATTTTTGCAACAGAGACAATAGGAGCAAAATAATGCGATAGCGCGTGCAAGATCAAAAGATGTTACGCGATAAAGAAGTTTAGAACATTAGAAACTTGTTATTATAACTCATTTAAGCCATACATAAGAAGGTAACTAAGGGAGATTTACTATGAGTGGAGTCGTAGATTCAAAAGATGTTGTACGTGCACGCATAGATAAGACGTTAAAAAAGCAAGCCCATGAAATATTAGCAAGTCTAGGACTTACGGTGTCTGATTTTATCCGGATTGCTTTGACAAAAGTTGTCAATGAAAGAGGCTTGCCGTTTGAGATGTATATTTCTAATGAGGAACAGCTTGAAACTTTCAAGAAAAGGGACAAGGGCGAGATATATACAGGGCTAAAGATATGGAAGATTTGTTTCGTCATTTGGATATTTAATCTTCCTGATCATAAATGAGCTTTTAATTTACATCATTATCGTTACGGGTATTCCGTATATTGAATAATGTATGCAAACAGTGATTGAAACGACAGCTTATTTAATTTCTGCGAAAGAAGAAGGTATATTACCTGAAGAATTGTTTAATATTGTTTCTTTTATTACTGCTCATCCAAATGCTGGTGATCTTATACAAGGTATAGGTGGAGCAAGGAAAGTTAGATTTCCAACAAAGCATAAGGGTAAAAGTGGGGGATATAGGGTTATTACCTTTTTTGGTGGTCAAAATATTCCGGTGTTTCTCTTAGATATTTACAGTAAATCATCTCAAGGAAATTTGACAAAATCAGATAGGAATGAGCTAAAGAAAATTTTAACTGCGCTTCTTAATGAATATCGAAAGGAAAAATAATGGATAAGACAAGTAGAGCTGGTTCTCGTATATTACAGGGTGCTCGTGAAGCTCTTGCCTATGCTAAAGGTGAAGCGGATGTCACCAAATTTGGTATCCATATTCCTGCAAATGTTGATGTCAAAAAAATCAGAAAAAATATTGGGTTGACACAGGCTCAATTTGCGGAACGTTTTGGTTTTTCTGTAGGTCGTATTCGTGATTGGGAACAGGGACGATATTCTATAGATACTTCTTCTCGTTTGTTGCTTTCAATCATTGAAAATGAACCAGAAGCGATCAATCGTGCTCTTAAAAAATCTCTATTGGCATAAGAAGGGTGGTGTCGTTTTTTAAAAGGCATCTCGGCGTTTGAAGGGGTCGTAATAGATTTCTGTTACACGAAATTTTCCTTCGAGGCGTTTACATTGGATGATGACATCTATCATCGAGATTAATAAGCCGCGGATATCATCGCGTGCTAAATTACCACCACCGTCACTTTCTTTGACTAAAAGGGTCATTTGTTCGAAGGCTGCAAGTGCTGTTGAGGCGTGGACAGTGGTGATAGAGCCGGGGTGACCAGAATTGACATTACGGATGTAGTAAAAGGCTGTACCATCACGCAGCTCTTGTAGAAGGATTCTGTCGGGGCGCATGCGTAAGCCAGATTCAAGCAGTTCTTTTGCGCCTGCTTTTGCTAAGCCTTGGTTATCTTTTGAATAAAAAAGTTGGACTTTGTTTGAATGGGGAACGACAAGTTCTGGCGTGTCTTCAATGGTGAGAATTCGTTCATAGTCAGGGATTTTTGCAATTAAAGCTTTGGAGAGGGTTGTTTTCCCAGAACCGGTTTTTCCAGATATTAAGATATTTTGTTGTGTGATAACGGCTCTCTCTAAAAAGGTGCAAAAATCTTTGGCGATAAAGAGATCTGTTAGTTCTTTTTCTGTATCAGAGAGTTCGGATAACCGTTCAGTCATTTGTTGCGCGGGGGTGAAACTGGTGTTTTGGGCGACAGAAAACAGGTTGTTTTCATGTAAACTTTCAAGAGAAAAAGTGCGTGATGAAGGTTTACGAATGGTCATGCTGATGGTATTGGCTGCAACAGCTGGAGGCATAACAATTTGTATGCGTTCGTTATTGGGAAGTGTTGCGGAAAGAACGGGATTTTCTACACTGATTTTTTGTGTTGTGTAGGCAGCAACAACTTTCGCAATGCCTTCTAGTTCGCTGTAGGTTAGTTCTTTTATTGTGTGGGTTTGCCAACCATTGGGACCCTCAACGATTACTTCGCCGGGGCGATTGATAACAATTTCAAATAAATTCTCATTATTAAGGAAGTCATCTAAGATTTTTAATTTTGTTAAAACGATGGAGGCTCGTTCTGCATTTTTTGCTGATGGCATAATGTGACTTTATTGGCTTAATGAAAAAAGGAATAGCTGGGAGTAGAGCGGTTTCTTTTGCTCTTTACGACTAGTTTATAGACAGATGAAAAATCGAGATCTCTTGCTACAAAGATGTTGACGAGTTCGCCTTGAAATTTTTCTAGGGTAGGCGGGATGTTGATTTGATTTTCAAGAGCAACGGTGGCTGTATCTTTTCCAAGGCTGCTTGCGCCTTCAAAACCACCGCCCGCAGAGTTGTTTGCACCTGCGTTATTGGATTTTTTTTGCATTCTATTGGTGAGGGTGGTTGTGACACCATCAATAACGGTGAGTAAAAGGGAAGAGCCAAAGCGTTCCCACCAATGGGTGTTGATGTTGCCATCAAAACCAGCTCTGCCTAAAGTGTCGGTTGCTGGTGAGGCAAGGGGAATGATGACGCCGGTTGGGGTTTTGGCTCTTGTCCAGAGCACAAAGAGGCGAGATTGACCTTGTTTTATTCCACCGCGGTATTCTCCAACGACTTGGGTTCCTTTATCAAGCAAAACAACGCGTCCATTGTCAGAGAGGATATCACGGTTGATTATGCAGCTTGCAAAGCCTGGTTGGTCGCTGTTTAATGCCGTTTCTAAGATACAGGGGATAGAGGTTCCCATGGCGATGATAAAGTTTCTATTGCCGATGAGTTTTGCTTTTGTTTCTTCTGTTGTGGTGGGTTTTAAAAGGGTTGCAAAATTTTGTGTGTTTTGAAGGGCAGGAGAATTTTGCGCATTTGCGAGATTTTCAAGGGCATGGAATTTTTCAAGGGGGTTGAGAGTCGTGTTGACGATGTCTTTTAATTGAGATTTAGAGCCTCTGGCAAAAGCGAGAACAGGGGCACGTCTTGCGGCATCAAGTAGTGGGTCATCTTTTTTGGGTTCTGGTGCGAGTGGTTGTGGGGGTGGTAAGGTTATTGGCGCTATGTTGGCACGCGGGTCAGAGGGGGCGAGCTCTAAAGGCGCTAGGGTGTTGTGAAAGCTTTTTTCTTGTTTTTTATGAGCTTTTGCGGTGTCTTTTTGTTCTGTGGGAGTGGATAAGATGTTCCAGAGCACATAGCCGCAGATTCCTATACAGGCTATTGCGACAACTATTTTTTTGCCGGCGGTTTTGGCGCTATTGTTTTTGCCATCTCCAATAGATCCGCGATCTTCGATGATTGGTTTATCACTCATAAGTTGTCCCCTTCAATTCCCGCTTATTTAAAGATCTGATGCAATTTTACGTTCAACAGATGGTGAGGTTGTTCCGGTATTTGGATTTGTGCCTTTTGGTTGATAGGCTTCATTAAAAACGCATAGGACGTTTTTTCCCTTTCTTAGGGTGAAGTGCGCGCTAATGGCATGGACAATAACCATGTTGCCTCTTGTGGTTTTGGGAACCAGCGATTCTGTACCGTCATTGTTGACGATGTAAATGGCAGGGATTTCTTGGTTGTCTGGAAATGTAAATGTTGTAGTTTTGCCATTGTCATAAACGGAGGCGGGTTCGAGCACGCTTGAGCCTTGAGCGGTGTAAGCCCAATTGCGTGGTCCGTAGGTTTCATACGCGTTGAAGACATTATCAATACGCTGGGATTGTTTTTTTTCTTGTCGCATAAGGGCTGCGAGTCTTCTTTGTTCTGCTTCTTCTTGTGGGTAGCGAAATTTCACAAGGAAATATGTTTCTTGTCCAGAGGAAATTTCCCCATCTTTGATCATCAGTTCAAATTGATAGGAGCGCTTTGAGCCATCAAGCTTTGTGGTGACGACTTGGAGATTGGTAATGGGTTGGACTTCTCTTGCTTTGAGGAAAAGAATATTGCCAGCGGGGGCGACTTCCCATGCAACGCTGTTGCCAATTGCCACATGGGCAATTTCTTCATTGGGAGAAAATTCTATTTGTACCGATGAGCGTATGGAGCCAATAATTTTTGTCACATTATAGGCATCATAGTTGATAAAGCGAATGCGGCTATCGCTTGGCGCACGGGTGGGAAAAACACTGGCATGGCTAGGCGTTAAAGAAAAGGTAATAGCGATGTTAAGAATGAGAAAAAGAATTTTTTTTGTCATGATCAGTTGACCACTTCCGGATCGGTTCTATATTCACTAACAATAAACCCTAGAGGATTTATCAAACGGTTTTGGACAGAGATAGGGGCATTGATGTATTCAAAGGTAAGTGTTGCAACCCAGTGGGTGATGAAGTCTCTGTTGTTGTCGTTGTCATGGATGGTTCTGTAGTAACGCACTTGGGCAACATCGTCATTGATAAAGGAGATTGATTTTATTGTTATTGTAACGGCAGCGTGTTTATAGAGAATTTGAGGACTTTGGGGATTTCTTGCTCCATACCAGCTGGCAAATCTTTGCTGTTCTTCAGAAGAAGAGAGGAGGGAGACGGTTTGGAAATTGTGTTGTGTTTCTTCTGTGGTGAAGCCTTCACGGGAGCGGACATATTTTGCAGCAAAGTAGCGTGTGATTGCTTCGTCGACATTGGTGGGACCTTCTTTTAGGGCTTCCACAACTTCAACAATGCCGGTTGAATTGTCCACACGGATGACAAAAGGTTCCACGGTTTTAAGGGGCGTGAGGGTGATGACCGCGAGAGAAGACATTATTGCAACTGCAACGGCTATGCCGGCAATGGCAAGCGAGACGCGGGTGGTGCGGCGTGAGGCGAGCATGCGATCTTGATCGAACGAGCGTGCTTCAGCAATGTATTGTTCTATGTCTTTTTCTTTCATGCTTTTTGCCCGCAATTTTTGTAAGATTTGATTTCTTCATCCGTTAATTTTTGTGCCAGAAGCGTTTCCAGCTTACCTTCTTTCACGGGTGAAGGGGTGTTGTTACTGATAATGATTGGTGTGGGCGTGGGTTTTTTCCCTTCCCAATTCCACATTGATCTGTTGAGTGGACGTTTAGAATATCCATCACACTTTGGGAGTGACTTCAGTGTGTTTGGTGAAGACATACAGCCACTGAGAAAGAGAAATGGTAAAATAATCCCAATTTTTTTAAATTCCCGCATTTTAACTTAGACCTTTTTTTAATAGTGATGCTAGTTTTTTAATGCCCCTTGTTGCTGCATTAGCAGCTCGTCCACTTAGTTGAGCCGTTGTTTTAGCAACTGGTCCTGATCCTGTAAGAGAAGCCCCCCCAGAGGCTAAAGCTGATGCGATATCAGGGAGTCTGAGGAAAAGGTGAATACCACCAAGACCAACAACCAAGAACTGAATTAAAGTAGTGAAGATATTTTTAATATCTCCTGAAAAAACGTCCATTGAAATGTTAACATATAAGCCACCAAGCAGCACGACTAACACATATAAAATGATGAAGTTTGCAACTTGCCCTAACCATGCTTCTGTGAATTTTCTGGTTGAGGAAAACATATAGAGGCTTATGAAGAGTGGTCCTATTGATATGACAAGAAACAAACCCAATTTAGCAAATAATGAAACAACAAAACCGACTAGACAAAAAAAGATAGCAGCAACTAGGCAGATAAAACCAGCAATCCATGTCGCAATAAACTTCCCCATTTGAGTCAGACCTGTGTACTGGTTTGCTGCGTCCAAAACCTGTGCTCCAGCTTTGTTTATCATATTGTCCCATACATTTCGATCCACATGCGCTCCTTGTGTGACATTTGAAATGGCATTCGGCAGATCATGGAAAAATATACCACTGATCCACGCATTATAAAGAGCAGCGTTTGTGGCAAGTGAAACAACGATGCCGAGTTTGAAAGTTGTTACTATAAATTCCCATAAGGGCATGGAAGAGCGCCCATAGATGATATTGTACCCCATAAATATAATGTAAATTGTACAAGATAGCTTAAGCGGAGCACCTAAGCTTGATGAGAGGTTGTTAATGACTTTACCCATTGTATCTGTAATGGGCTCCATCAACATATTGTCGATATAAGAAAATATGCCTTTGCTTTCTACTGCCATTGAGATGCTCCGCTTTTCATTATGTCTTAATTATTATTCTGTTGTTCTTCTGCCGCCCGTTCTTTTGCTCTTCGTTCTTCTTCCGCGCGCTCTTTTGCTTTTTGTTCAGCAAGGAATTTTTGATTCTCTTCTCTCATTTTTTTAATTCTGGCTCTCATTTCAGCTTCGGAATCTCTAATCATTTTTTGAAACTTTTCATCATCTTCACGCTCTCTTTCTGCTGCTTTTGCTTCATATTCTTTTTGAAGTTCTAAAAATGCTAACCGCATGTTTTCACAATTTTTTGAAGTTCCTGCAAATCCACATTTTGCATCCCACTCTAGGCGTAATTTTTCATCTTTTTTAAATTCTGCGACGCTATAGGTTTTTTCACATCCAGCAGCGATAATTCCAGTGCAAAGCAGCAATGTTGTTATGAGAACTTTATTCATCGATATTTCCCCTTTTTCCTTTCAGTTTTACAAGTTTTGAGCACAATCTTTAAATTATGCTATGTTCTGGTTTTTATAACCAGTGATGATAAATCTAGGGCAGCGACATAATCTTGCCATAAATCTATTGTATAGTCTGTAAGGTTCTTTAAGTTGAGCAGCTAAAGCGCAATAGCGATGTGTAATGGCGCTATCCATTGTCTTTGTAATGGGATCCATCAACATATTGTCTATCTTAGTGAATATGCCTTTGGTTACTACTGCCATTGAGATGCTCCGCTCTTCATTATGTTTTAGTGGTTATTTTGTTTTTTTTCAGCGCGCTCTTTTGCTTCCTGTTCTTCCTCAGCACGTCGCTTTGCTCTTTGTTCTTCTAATTTTTTTTGAGTATTAGCTCTCATTTTTTCAAGATCAGCTTTTTGTTTCGCCATAAATTCTTCATATCTTTTGCGATTTTCTTCTTCAATTTTACGACTTCTTTCTGCTGCTTTTGCTTCATATTCTTTTTGAAGTTCTAAAAATGCTAACCGCATGTTTTCACAATTTTTTGAAGTTCCTGCAAATCCACATTTCGCATCCCACTCTAGGCGTAATTTTTCATCTTTTTTAAATTCTGCGACGCTATAGGTTTTTTCACATCCAGCAGCAATAATTCCAGTGCAAAGTAGCAATGTTGTTATGAGAACTTTATTCATCGATATTTCCCCTTCTTTCTTTCAGTTTTACAAGGTTTGAGCACAATCTTTAAATTATGCTATGTTCTGGTTTTTATAACCAGTGATGATAAATCTAGGGCAGCGACATAATCTTGCCATAAATCTATTGTATAGTCTGTAAGGTTCTTTAAGTTGAGCAGCTAAAGTGCAATAGCGATGTGTAATGGCGTTACCCATTGCCTCTGTAAGGGGCTCCATTAACATATTATCTACATCAGTAAAGATGCCTTTGGTTATTATTGCCATTTAGATGCTCCACTCTTCATTGTATATTTTTATAATTTAATTGTTATTTTGTTGTTGCTTAGCGCGCTCTTTTGCTCTTTGTTCTTCTTCAGCGCGTTCTTTTGCTTCTTGTTCAGCTCGGAATTTTTTATTCTCTGCTCTCATTTTTTCAATCCTGGCGTCTTGTTCAGCTTTAGCTTTTTCCATTGCTTTACGATAACGTTCGTCATCTTCACGTGCTCTTTCTTCAGCTTTTGCTTCATATTCTTTTTGAAGTTCTAAAAATGCTAAACGCATGTTTTCACAATTTTTTGAAGTTCCTGCAAATCCACATTTCGCATCCCACTCTAGGCGTAATTTTTCATCTTTTTTAAATTCTGCGACGCTATAGGTTTTTTCACAACCAGCCGTGATGAGCCCTGTGCAAAGTAGCAGTGTTGTTATGAGAACTTTATTCATGGCGTGCTCCAGATCTTATCTATTCTTTTCTGATCCTCTTTAACTTTAGCTCGCCATTCAGCGTCTTCTTTAATTCTCTGTTTTTCAGCTTCAGCTTCCCGTTTTTCAGCTTGTTCTTTCTCTTTTTGTTCTTCTTCCGCGCGCTCTTTTGCTCTTCGTTCTTCTTCCGCGCGCTCTTTTGCTTCTTGTTCAGCTCGGAATTTTTCATTCTCAGCTCTCATTTTTTCAATCCAAGCTTTTTGTTTAGCTTTAAATTCTTCATCTAGTTTGCGATTATGTTCTTCAGCTTTTTTCCGGCGTTCCTTTTCAAGTTCTAAAGCTGCTACTCTTAGGTTTTCACAATTTTTTGAAGTTCCTGACCATCCACATCTTGCTCCCCATTCTTCCATCAAATTTTTATCTTTTTTAAATTCTGCTACGCTATAGGTTTTTTCACATCCAGCTGTGATGAGCCCTGTGCAAAGTAGCAATGTTGTTATGATGATCTTGTTCATGTTCAAGCCCCTCTTTTTTTACCCTTTATTGACCACGCAGTTTTTGGGCTAAAGCTTTGGTTCGTGCTTTAAATTCTTCCATTTCACGTCTTTCTGCCGCTTTTTCTTCTGCTTGTTGAATCATTGCGGCGGCTTGCATTTGAAGGACTTGTGTTTGCAGTTTTGCTTGTATCGCTTCTAGTTTTGCTTGAATGCCTTGAATTTCACCAGCCTTTTCAGTGTTCCCAAGTTCATCGAGAAGCTTGTTAATCTCTTTTTGTGTTTCACTGGCTTCTTCGTAGACGTCTTGGCCTTTTGCCGCTTGTCCTACAACGCGCTGTTCAGCTTTTTTGACTTCCTCTGCGTAAAAAGCATCTACTGCCTCTTTTGAGTCTGCTCCGCCTGAGGGCTCTTTGTATTTAAGTTCTTCTTGCCATTTTTGCGCGTTTTTGCTGCTGCTCCCGCCGCCACCGCCGCTGCCCATCGATTGTTGAAAGTGGTTAAAGTCAGAAGGTAGAGCGCCATTGCTTCCCTGCTGGTTAAACATTTCTTTCAATCCCGAAATGTCAGGCTTGGTATTTAAAGAGTTATATAATTGTTTCGCTTGATCGAGTTGATTTTGTAATTGCTTGAGTTGATCGTATCCTTGTTGAACTTGTTCTTTCAATTTGTTAAGTTGTTGCACGCTGTTCCGAATTTGCTCTCCCATGTTAGCCGCAGCTGTGGGATCAAATACCACGATAGCAAAGGCATTTGTTTGAAAGCCAAATGAAGCTGCACAGATGGCTGTTGCCAATAAAAGTTTTTTCATTGTTTTGACCTTTCTTGAAAAATAGGAAGCCATTTTTCTGGAGATTCACCAACTTCATCCATAATGGTCTCTAGGAGTTCAATATTCTTGGTGGTGCCACTTAAAATGGCTATTTCATCATCAAAGCCGCGTAAATTCAGTTCTGCTACAACTGAACTTTGCCCTTGTTTGATGAGAAAACGCCGCGACTCACGGCTTAATTCTGATTGTATCAGGTTAAATTCTCTATCCGATAATTTAAAACCTTCTACATAATCCCCATGATTGCCCTTTTGATTGGGAAAATAAATCTGCGTGGGGCATTGCTCTATAATGGTGTGGGCAATGGTCGAATTAATCGCATCTTTGGGGGATTGTGTCGCAAACAACATCAAACCATTTTGTTTACGAATGGTCTTCAGCCTGTCTTGCGCAAAGGCTTTAAAAGAATCGTCTTCTAGTGCTTTCCAGAACTCATCAATGACAATGATAATACGACGTCCATCAATCAGAGACAGAATTCTATGAAAAAGATACATCATTAACGGTGGACGAATTTCATTATTGTCTAAAAAATCCGTCATGTCATAACCAATAAATTTTGCATCAATGCCAATGTCGTCATCAGGATTGTCAAAAACCCACCCTAAGGCATTGCCTTTACACCATCTTTCTAAACGACCCGCTATCCCCTCCCTATGCGTGGTGTCAAAAAACATTTGTAAGGCGGAGATCGTCCTTTGTTCTTTTGGCAACAAGGCAAGCTGCTCAACAGCCGCCGTGATGTCTTGTCTTTCTGATTCACTGATCTTTTGATCTTCAGAAGAAACAAGCTTTATAATCCATTGGCGTAAAAAAACTCTATCTGCTGGATTGTTATAGTCTAAGCCTTTCAAGGGGGCTATGCCTGTCGGCCTACCATTTTTCAAAGGCATATAAGTGCCGCCACCCGCTCTGACAAAAAGTTCTGCACCCCGATCTTTGTCAAAAAAGACCATATTGGGATCATGCTTTTGAAGTTGTGCTAAAAGAAAATTGACGATAACCGTTTTCCCAGAACCAGAGGGACCACAAACAAACGTATTGCCTAAATCACCAAAGTGAAAGTTAAAATAAAATGGTGAACCAGCAGAGGTTTTCATCAAGGCTACCGCCGGTCCCCACACATTGCCATCTATTTTTCCAACCGGAAAAGAATGAAATGGAGAAAGCGCTGCATAATTGCGGCTGGTTATCGCCCCAGAGCGGGTTCGATAAGCATAATTGCCAGGCAATTGTGCCCACCAAGCCGCCGCTAACCCTAAATCTTCCCGCGCAATCACAGCACCACCATCTGTAAGACGAGAACGCGCTTTGGCAAGATTATCCGCTAACTCTTGTGGCGTATCAGCAAAAACTGCCAATGATAAATGATGCTCGCCTAAAACAAAACGATTGGATTCAAGATCATCAAGCGCATCATCAAGTTCCATAATTTGTGAGCCCGCACGGTCTCCTGCATTGACCATTTGGTTTTGTTTGCGCCCCATAATCTGCTTGGCAATGTTTTTGCTCTTGAAAACAAAAGATTGGGTGAAAATAAATTCAAAGGGAAGGGTGAGCAAACCATCCGCCATGCCTACCCTGGTTTTTGCTGGATATTCTTTCCAACCAAACATGCCCGCAAAGCGCTGTCCTGCCTCGGTGCGTATTTCTATGATCTCTTTCCCAAAAATGAGACGGTCTGAATAAACGGTCGACGCTATCGTCCCCCATGTGAGGGGAATACGTTCACGACGACCTCCCACCAATTGGTGGATAAACTCACTTTGCTGCGAATAAATATTACCTTCATGTTCATAAAGGCTCAGTCTTTTTGCACCATAGCGCTCTAAATTTTGAATAAGATCTGTCGTAATATCTTCAAGCTTGCGAATGGACTCTGCATCAACTTCTGTCTTTTCTTGCTTGGCTTTGCCTAAACGTTTGAAAAACTCCACTAATTTATCCGTCTGATCAACGTGTGGATTCCACAAAATTGAAAGATAAAGATCATTGCGATAAAGCTCCTGTGAAACCATCCGCTCGCGATATTTATCATCTAATTGCTTGGCAAATGCCGATCTGAAAGTGCCATTCGGATAAACGGTTTCACGCTTTCTGATAATATGGCTATAAAGCGCTATCCGTTCATCCGCAATGTTTTTAAACAGATTGTTGAGCTGTTCGTGAAGAACATTCAGATCAATAATATCCGCTGTCTCAAAGTTAATCCCTTCAAGTTTAATAACGGACATGAGAGCGCGTGAATCCAGCGCAATGATGTATTTATTAACATGGCGCACGTAAGGGATAATCGCCTCTGGCTGCTTTTCACGTTTGCGCTCTGTTGTTTTCATTTCAATTCCTCATAATTACGAATTAATCGTAATGGAGAAATACTTCCCCCACCCCATAGACTCGAATTTCTGGCAAAAATAGATGTCTTTTGCCATGTCAGAAGAATACGAAATTTGTTATGGTCATGCTTTAGGATTTCCTTGAATATGAAATGCATCATCACACCAAAGGTGAGAAGAAAAATATTGCCTGCCATAATGAACAATATCATCGTTCCTATCCCATTTAATCCCATAGCTTCCACCGTCACGCCTGCAATCATTGCAGGGCGCGTGCAAGCAAGAAATAACGTATCTTCTGTTAGCTTGTCGTGCTCTTTCATGGCTTTGAAAGGCAACGTTTAATGGGAAAACATGGATACAATTTGCGTTGCACCCATAACAATGCCGATGCCAACACAAACAAAAAAAGCTTTACGCATTTCAACATAACCAGCAATCCAGGCAAGCCCAATACCAGCAACCGCAATGGTTGCAATTGATGTTGCAATTTTTCCTGTTAAAGCTTCAATTATTTTATCAAGAGCAGTTTCAATTTTTCCGAAGCCGCCATCTGCAAATGCTGGTTCACTGAGTGCGATGAAGGCAATAAACAGCATCAATGCTGCTGTTAACCATTTCTTTTGGGTGTTGGATAGAGTAGTTTTTTGTAAAGTATGTTTACAACTGAACAAATTATTCATGTTTTTCATGAAAATTTCCCCGCTTTATGTTTAAGTTGATCGTAAAATTAATATTCAAAATATTAATCAGGAATCATATAAATGAAAAAATAAATTTTTCTATCGATAAATTAACAATATTTAATCTTTTCTTAGTTAACGAACAAAAAATATAGTAATATTCAAAATGATACTTATTATTATTTTTGGGTACTTTTATTTAAGTAAAAATAATGAACAACTTATTCAAACTTCTTTTTTAGAAGGATCAGAAAAGACAATAGAAAATCCTGTTCAAAAGCCGAAGTCACAATTGATGGATTATGCAAACCAACAAGGCGTAAACCAACAAAATGTAGTGTTGCAGCCTGAACTACTTGCATCACAATTTTATGAAGAAAATGTACCGGTTTATTCAGGTGCTATACAGGTCACAAGTGGTGTGACCTTTAAAATGATTACACCCGTGGATGATGGATGGAGAAAAAAAATCATCCGTGATATCCGATTATATGGTGTGGAAAGCTGTGAAATGAGGCAATTTGCCTCACGCAATGGAGTTAAATGGCCATGCGGTGCTTTTGTTACTGCTTGGCTTGTTTCAAAAACAATCGATAAAAAGGTTACTTGTCGGCAAGCACGTGTCATTCAACAGGTTCATTATGCGCAATGTTTTGTTGATGGTGTTGACCTTGCACGTTTGGGGCTTGCTGAAGGGTTGATGGTGTTGACAAAAGATCAGCATAATTTTCCATCCCCCGCAGACTATAAAACCTTACAATTGACAGCTCAAAAAGCACAAAATGGCTTATGGTCGAGCCAATTTCAACAACCAGAAGATTGGCGAAGAGATCACGGGAGCTATAATCCCATTGATCATAATTAATATTGACCATTATTGATAAAGCGGTTCTCTCAAGTGCTATTTAAAAATCAAGACAATATTCCACAACGAGCTTTATCAGAAAAAAGTTAACCACAAGCACATAGGTCTTGGTGGACAACCCTCGTTATGAAAAATTGTTTTATTTAAAGCTCGCTTACTTGTATAGGTTGGTCACTACAGCGCTGTAGGAGAGCACGTTTCGTTTCTTATACGTCATTTCGTTTTGCTTTTTTAAATGAAAGGCTCTCTGTTTCTCAAACTCTTAATAATCGTGCCCCAAAATCATGACATCAAACCTGCATTTAAATGAGAAGGCGAAAGGCCTTAAGTTAAAGACAGCAAAGGTGTTTTCACAAAAAATGTTGAATTAGAAAATAGGAAAACGGGGACCTCATTTTCCTTTAATATATTGAAAAGATTTTTGCCAATATCGTGGCATTTGACTCATTATGTAAAGTCATGAGTCGTTTCAAATAGAGGGAAATATGATGGCAAAAAAATAAAAACCCAACTGCGTTAACAGAAGGGTTTCTAAAATATCCGCACTAGCTATACGGCAAATTAAATACTACAGTGATTCCTAATTTAATTTATCGTGATGCATTCTGCAAGAGAAATTTTGTGGAAAAAGGGTATTTTTAACATTTTTTTTGCCTCCAATAGAGAGGTTTTAAAAATTATGGTTAAAAAAACATCTGGAAGAAAGATAAATGCACATCATATGGAATACAGAAAATTAGCAGAAAGCGCTGAGATTGGTTCTGTAAGCCGTGGTCAATTGATTGGATTGGCTAGAAACATGAAAAAAACTGGTTTAGTTAAAAAACCAGAAGGCGAACTTCTTCTTGAGTTACTGGATATAGCTTCAAGAGATTCATTTGAAAAAGGAGGAGTTCCTATTGTTTTCAAAAGCAATCAACAACTTGGTTATGACATTAGTCGTAGTGAAGGACGCGTTAGTCGATTGCTTTCATCTCTCTATGATTGTGGTTTTATTGTTATGCGGGATTCTGGAAACTTTAAACGCTATCCTATACGAAGCCGTGATCATGGAATTATAGCAGCTTGCGGTATTGATTTACGTATTCTTGTTGCGCGATATCATGAACTTACCAAAAAAGTTGATGAAGTCCTAGAGTTTCAGAACAAACAAAAGGATGCTTTGCATTGTTTTCGGGGCTTGGTGCGGCAAATTAAAGCTTTTTACGTAGCAATTGAATCTACATCATTTACATTATTGCTTTTTTCTAGAATGCAAAAAATTCTTCATATTATTGGACGACCGGCTAAAGCTTCGGTGGAAAAATTGCGTAAAGCAATAGGTCTTTTTGAGTGGATTTTACAGCGTTTTTTTGGGCAAAAACATCAAAAACAAGATACACGGATCTTGCTGGCAATATACACATAGAACATACAACCCCTAACTATAATTGTAATTGTAACAAAAATGAGTGTTCAGAAAAATCTGAACACACTCAAATCGTTAATGTGACCTCCGGTCACAATAAAATGGCTTATGAAAATATAGAGAACGGCAAAACCGAACCTTCACTTCCTTCAAAAGGTAGTACATTGCCTCAAATTAAGCCGGAGATACTAGAAAAGGCTTTACCAAATGCCGTCTTGTTTTCTAAATGTAGTTTCCAAACAGAAAGCGATTTGATACATTCTATGTATCCTATGTACAGAATGATTAAAGTTTCAGAACATGCCGCTGAACAAGCTACAAAAATTATGGGACTTAAAAAAACAGCTCTGGCCATTGCCATCATTTTTGAAAAATATGCTAGAGGACTTGTAAAATCCCCAGGAGGATATCTCCGCGGCATGATTGATAAAGAAAAAAAAGGGAGAATTATATCTAGAGCGTTCTTTATTCGCTTTATTGAAACAAGCTGATCAAGAAGAAATAAATAGTTTAAACTTAGAAAAAAATCAGAAAATAAAGCTAAACGAAGAAAAAAGCTCTTTGTTTGAGTTTGAACTCAATAAAACGTTAAATAATCTGACGATGTCAAAGGTTATATAAAAAAACTACTTGGTTTTAAAATTTACATAAAGAATAATTTATATACGAAATAAATATTTTAATTATTTATCTTTAGTGCCATTAATCCTTATTTTTAAAAGGCGTAAAGAAAGTCGAAAATGAGAAAAATTTTTGATTTTGAAAAAAGAGAAAGAGATAAATGATCAACTTATCCTAGCGGGGATAACTTTTTAGAACCTCTTCCTCCAAAAAAGATATATACAAGATATTTTTATTTAGCAATTATTTTATTAGATCCTTTATACTTTTTTAATGAGAGGCTATCCGCCTCTCAAACTCTCCGGAACGCTCACCAAAATCATGAGATCAGATCCGCGTTTAATGAGGGGACTAACAAGTCTTGGTTCTTAGTGTCAAGGAAACCATTACATGGCGCCTAACGGCGTCCTGGACCTAGAACCATAGAGGCTTGTTTCGTCCATCTAACGCGGCTCCGAAATCATGATTAAAAGGGAGAGCTTGTAAGGGCATATACTACAAAAGAAAGAGATAAAAATTATAAGCTATTTTATGAGATAAATATTTGAAAATATTATAAAAAATGCCAAAAAAAAGACAAAAAATAGTTGACAATAAATGGGTATTTTGCTGTATTAATACTTAAGTGATCAAAACACTAAACAACTGGCGGATAGATTACGAAACAATCTTCCCTATTCTATAAAAACTGACTGTCTTTTATGCTTTTATTAGCATATATAGTGATTTTGTCGGGTATGGTCACACCATACAATACCCTTATGGGAAAAGTGTGACGATGGACTAGTTGCTATGTTTCTAACACCCGACGCCCTTAAAGGGCTGTCAATAGAAACCTTTTTACAACTAGGAAATATTCAAATGAAAAAATATGAATTTACAAACGAAACCCAACAAGTTGGTGATGCTACACTTTATCGCATCCGTGCATTAAGAGGCTTTGGTGATGTCAAGGCTAGTGATTTAGGTGGTTTTATCGAAAAGGAAGATAACCTCTCTCATGACGGAATTTGCTGGGTTTACAATTACGCATGAGTCTTTCAAAATGCACGTGTTTTCGGAAATGCTATTTTTGAAGGCGGTATAATAAAGGGCAATGCAAAGCTTTATGGCAATGCACGTGCTAAAAATTGTGTGGTTATTGAAGGCGCTGCTCATATTTGTGATAGAGCTCAAGTTTATAATGATGCTGTTGTGTGTGGCGCTACCGTATCTGGTTATTCTCTCATTCATAGTAATGCCTCTTTATCATCTGATGATTATCATTTATCATTGAATTTGGAAAAGGCGTTTGGTCTATAAAGATGCAGGTGCTCTCGCGCCTGCTTTCAAAGAGCAATAAAGCCGCGTCTTTATGTGACGTAGCTTTATTGAAATGCAGATATTCTATGGGGGATCTCAGGTATGTCAAAAATTTTTATTGTTTATAATGATCATACTGTCTTAGAACAAATTAAACGTATTCTTTTCAAGCTTGGATTGGAACCATACGTTCTGAAATTTACTAGTCGTGATGATTTAACTACTATTGAGGATTTTAAACAAGAAATTAGTATGCAAACTAATTCTCCAAAATTTGGTATTGTGCTACTTACTTTCGATGACATTGGCTATGCAAAATCTGCTGATAAAAAAGACGCACAACCGCGCTAATCAAAATGTTATTTTAAAAATGGGTATGTTAGTTTCTGCAATTTCTTGCAGAAATCTTGCTATTTTAAAAAAACGAGATGTTGAAGTGCCTATAGATTATGAAGGGATTCATTACATTCCTTTTAATGAACACGTAAAAGAGACGCTCCCAAAACTTGTTGAACTATTAAACACAGCCGGATTCAATTTAGATACAGTTAACTACGGAAATTTTTGCTTTGCATGAAGTATACGCAAAATATACACTCTTCTTTGTTCTAAAGGATAAGGCTTTAGGAGCATATGGGATAAAAACGTCCCGTACAGGTTTATTTTCTTGTAATAAAAACATAAAATGATAAAATCATCCCGAAAGGGATGATTATGATTGAAAGCAGAATGAAAATATTAGGTTTTATTGTTAGAAATACACGTAAACAACAAGGATTAACACAAGAACAGTTAGCAGCTACATCAGGGGTTGGTGTGCGGTTTATCCGTGATTTAGAAAGAGGCAAAGAGTCTTGTCATGTTGGAAAAACCATACATGTGCTTTCAATGCTTGGTCTTGATATTCAGATTGAAAATGAAAAATTATGACCCGTATACTTGATGTTTATTTATACACAAAATTAGTAGGTCAATTGCAACAAGAAAAAAGTGGAGATCTCACGTTTCTCTACGATACTGACTATTTGTATCAAGATTTACAGGGCATCTCTGTCTCTCTTCCTCCTCGTGTTGAAGCTTATAAAGGTCAAACAGTAAAAGCTTTTTTTTCCGGTCTTTTACCTGACGAAAGTGTAAGATATCGTTTAGCAACTTATTTAGGTCTTTCTGAACAAAATGCTTTTGCTTTGCTTGAAGTTGTTGGTGGGGATTGTGCTGGAGCTCTCGCGTTATATCCCCATGGACAAGTTCCAAATTTGCCAACAGATGATATAGAAACTCTTGATGATGTCCAATTGAAGGAAATTCTTGAGTGTATTAAACGTCGTCCGATGCTTGCGGGGGATAGTGGTTACAGATTATCTCTTGCTGGAGCGCAAGATAAATTAGCGGTTGGCTTTAAAGATAACCATGTTCAGCTCATTAAAGGGGGGGCACCCACTACTCATATTTTAAAACCCCTGATTGAACATATTAATGATAGTACTCATAATGAACTTTTCTGTATGAAATTGGCAAAACTTATAGGCATTAACGTGCCTAAAGTGCATTTACATTTTGTGAATAATACACCTTACTATCTTATTGCGCGATATGATCGTCAAATCGCTTCTGACGGGACGGTATTGCGTATTCATCAAGAGGACTTTTGTCAAGCACTTAGCATTGCTCCAGAATTTAAATATGAGTGTGAAGGAGGACCTAGTATTGCTGCGTGTCAAACCATTATTTTTCAACATACATTGCGTCCTGCTGTTGATCAACTTAATTTCCTTAATATAGTTATTTTTAATTATTTAATTGGTAATGCCGATGCGCATGGCAAAAACTTTTCACTACTTTACCAACAGAAAAAAACAGAACTTGCTCCTGCATATGATTTGTTAAGCACAGCTATTTATTCAGATTTATCTCAAAAAATGGCTATGAAAATAGGAGGAGAATATATACCTAAAAAAATATATTTACGTCATTTTTATAAAATGGTTGCGGATACTAAATCCGCTCAATTGTCCTTAAAAAAGCAAATAAAAAGAATGACTGATTCAATCAATGATACAGCAATAAAATTAAAGAAAGAACTCGAGGGGGAAGGTTTGCGTTCTGAAGTTTTTGATGCAATCATCAATGTTATTCAACAGCGTTCTCAACATTTAAAAATTTAATTTCTTTTCTTTTTCATTTTCTAACGGATAAAGTTTTATGGCGCTATGGATAAACTGCTTAAATGTCCGCCTGATAAGGCTAATACTAATTTAATAATGTTAAGTAAGAAAAATTCTCAATTTTAGCTCTTGGTAGATATACAAAAAGGCTTTAGTTGAGTACAATGTACTCAACTAAAGAGGAGTTTTAGATAATGGCAAGAATTCAGGTACGAATTCATGATGATATAAATGATTCCGCAAGTGCCGTTATTGAAAAAGCAGGTCTCACTATATCTGATGTCGTATGTATGTTTTTAACAAATATTGCTGTAGATAGAGCCTTGCCTGTTTATTTATTTAGAACTGAAGGTAATGTCAAAATTCATCAATCTGTAGAGTGAACTAAAACTAGCCTAAATGAAGAGGAGTTTTGGATAATGGCAAGAATTCAAGTCCATGTCCCAGATGCCATCAAACACGTTTCAGAAGAGGTTATTCAATCTACGGGTTTAACTATTTCCGATGCTGTACGTATGTTGATGGTATATATTGCTAAAAATGAAGTTTTACCGCTTGATCTTTTTTAACCTTCTCCAGAAACGCTACAAGCTATCAAGGATGCAGAGGATGGGTGTATGGAAAGTATGTCATTAGATGATTTGCGAAACATGATCTGCAATGATGAAGATAAAAAAATCGACTTAAAAAAGCGCGCTTAAGCCAAGACATATGAGGGAAATTATCAGCACTAAATTATTTCGGCGTGATGTTAAACGTGAAAAAAAAGAAAGCACGCTTACATATTAAAAACAGACTTACTCCTTGTGATTGAAACATTGGCAAAAGACAAACAAACCATTGGAAGTACGTTTTAAAGATCATAGGATGATAGGTGCTTGGCGCGGTTGGCGCGGTTGTTATACACGATTGTTATAATTGCCATATTAAACCAGATCTTATTTTGCTTTATAGAAAGCCTGAAACTAATACATTAGAATTATTACGTCTTGGTTCCCATTCAGAACTGCGTATATGATTAATTATTTTTCCGTTCTTAAAAAATGAAATTAAAAAACATATATAACAACTTCTAATATCATAAAAAATGATGGATTTTTTAGCCACAATGAAGGGGATTTCTTTTCAGGCTCTTGAAGAAGCTAAAGAAATTATGATAAAAAATGTGCTTTCTTTTGCTATAAAAGAAAGCACATTGGGGGGGGATAGGATGACAGCTTTACATATTTTATTCTGAAAAGCGGTCTTTTTTATCTTTTTTCCACAGAAAATAAGTTGCAAGCCCGAGAATGGGAACACTCAATTTGGCAAAAGGGAGATGTCGACTAAGAGCAGCAAGGCTGGAAACAGTCGCATCTTTCATCAGTTTGTGGTGTTGTTCTTCTGTCTTTTTTTGTTGATCATAGCGTTGATAAGCCTTGAGAATTCGACTGATAATAAGACCTAATCCTGCAAGAGAAAGCCAAATTAAAAACATAATACTGGCGGCGGCAAGAGGCTTCATAACAGAACATAACGCAATAAAACAGATGATACATAAAAAAAGCAAAGACATGAAGAATGAAATGCCAATAACCCCACAAAAAATTGCTTGAAGGCGTATTTGCTTGACAGTGCTTTTAAGCCCTCCACCAACAAGATGGTTTAAAAGAGGAGTGATAAACTTATGCATTGCTTAACGACGCAGTAATTGAGAAAGAATAAAACCAACCCCTGCGGCAAACAAAACGCTTTTGCCAGGATTTTTGCGAACGCATTGATTCATGGTTTGTTCAAGATCACTGATTTTGTGTTTTGCTTGAGACATCATGTCTTCACTACTTTCTTTCGCTGAGTGATATAATTTTTCCGCTTTGTCTTTGGCGGCGTTAAATTTGTTTGCACCAAGATCTGTCAGGGTTGAGGTAATCCCTGAAATTTCATTGCGTAACTTTTCTAATTGTCCTTGTAGGTCTTTTTCTACGGCTGTTTTATCGTGCTGTGTTGTTTTATTCTGGGCCATGATATTTTTTCCCTCTTTTGATTTATTATATTTGTATTGGTGTGTTCATAGTGATCATTTGCATTGAAGTGAAAATTTTCACTGCTTGGGTAACGCCAAAAGTTTTTTTTGGTTCCTTTCATTTTGTCAAATTTAAAACTGTTTTTGATAAAATAAATCTTTCCTATACAATATGCTCTGTCCGTAAAGGATCACATCTGTTGAAAATTGTCTTATGTTTTTGCAGCAATGCGGCACCATTCTTCAGTTTTTCGTGGCACAGCTTTTTATAAAAGTTTTTTAAAAGCGTGTTGAGGCTTATTTTTTAGGCTTGTGATCGGTAAAAAACATGGTTGTTGCGATTTTGCAGCAGAAGTAATGTCATTCTTATGCTTTTGAAGCAAAGAAAGGAAAATAATATTGCTGTTCTTTGCTCTCTATGTATTTGGAGGCTAAACGAGCACTCCCTTTATACTTTTGCTCAGTTTAAAATATTACGATAGTTCTTTTTTAAAAAAGTTATATTTTTATTTTGGGATAAGAGGTATTTTAGCACATTGGTTATTAGAGATTGGAATAACCTTTTCTTCAAGAGTTTTATGACATTTTTGCTGCTTATTCCGTGCAAGCAAATATTTTGTTGGATTTAAAAGAGCCGCTGAAATGAGAGATGCTTTGCGATATGAAGGATTCATTCAACAGGAACAATGATAAATTATTCTTATAAGTCAATGTGTTGTAAATAGAAATATGATGCGTTATTCTCATGAATTAAAATATTATATGCGATATTTCTTGTAAGTCTATCATTTTGCCTAATTTAGGTAATAAATTGATTGGGTAAGATAAGCTTGTTGAATTGTTAGAAAAAAATTTCTTGAGTGGTTTCTTTAGAACAAGAAAGAGCTTGTAGAATAAAGCTATACTTGATTTATCAAGTCTTCTTTCTTAAGAGAAATGCGAAAGTGGTGTTAGAAGGGTAGTGGCATTGTGGAACAGTGATGCTATCCGGGGTGACTATCCAGCTCATAAAAAAATGAGACCACAAGAATGTGAGATAAAAATGGAATCTGAAACAATACCTTTAGCTGATATGTCTGCTGTATCGATAGCGCATGATTTTTCTCCTTTTTCTATGTTTATGGCTGCTGATTGGGTGGTGAAAGCCGTTATCATTCTTTTGTTACTTGCCTCTCTTATGTCTTGGACAATTGCTTTTGTGAAAATTATTGAGATCACTGTGGCAAAACGAAGAGTGCGTCATGAACTTCAATTGGTTCTTAATGCTCAGACTCTTACGCGTTTGGCAGCTAGCTTGAAAGAAAGCAAAGGGGCTGGTGTGTTTTTTCTCAAAGAAGTCCTTAAAGAGGTGTATCTTTCCACACAACAGGTTCATTTTGTTGCTCCTGAAGGGATAAACGAAAGCTCTGGTGAAAAAAACAGAGCAAGGGAAAGTGCACAAACGATTGAAGATATTCTCTTTTATGAGGAGAGCAATCAATATGAAGATGTTTCCCGCGATGTTCGCGATGTTAAGGCTCGCGATATTCATGAAGGTTTAAAAGAAAGGGTTCATTCACTTTTGTCGCGCTGCTTGTTGGCTGCTACACGCCGTGTTGCATGTGGAAGCGCTGTTCTTGCAACCATTGGTGCAATTGCCCCTTTTGTTGGTCTTTTTGCAACTGTTTGGGGAATTATGAATTCTTTTATTGGGATTGCTCAGTCTCAAACAACGCGGCTTGATGTGGTCGCTCCTGGGATTGCTGAAGCCTTATTCGCAACGGCTATTGGGCTTTTTGTAGCTATTCCCGCTGTTGTTATATATAATAGCCTTATGCGTGCTTTGAATGGTTATCGCAGTGATTTAGGCGATATCGCTGCTGCTCTTGAAAGGCTCTTGAGCCGTGAACTTGATAAACAAAGACAACAGAAAAGTCATAAAAAATGAAAGCAAGCCTTAATAATGATTGGGATACAGACGAGAGTGGGTTGCAAAGCGAAATCAATGTGACCCCTTTTATTGATGTTGTGTTGGTGTTGCTTATTGTTTTTATGGTTGCTGCACCTTTGGCAACATCTGTCATTCCTGTTCAGCTTCCTTCTATAACTCAAGCACCTTCAGTGGTTCAGTCTGATGAACCTCTTTATGTTACTTTGCAAAAAGATCGTTCTCTTTACATTGGTGGTCATTTTGTAGAACAAGCAGCTTTGAGAGAAGCTTTGTTGAGGGAAACTACGCAAAATTTAGAGACAAAAATTTTAATCAAAGCGGATAGCGAAATTGATTATGGTACTGTCATCGATCTATTAAATCAAATACGCATGGCTGGATATCATAAAATCGGTCTTGTAGGATTGCAAAACTCTGCCAATCTTGCTTCAAGAAGTGTGATCAATAATAAAACCACAGGGGTAACGTCTGCTGCTGTTGAGGGAGCGGGTGGTCGTGCGGGTGGTAACATTGTGGGGCATGGGGATGCCGTAACACCAAGCACTGCGGTAAACGCTAATATTTCGGGAGCTGTCTCTGACCAGTGATAAAAAACAGCCTTTGTTGAAGGAAGAAAGCATATTACTCAAAGTTATAGAGTGAAATTGATTATGGTACTGTCATCGATCTATTAAATCAAATACGCATGGCTGGATATCATAAAATCGGTCTTGTAGGATTGCAAAACTCTGCCAATCTTGCTTCAAGAAGTGTGATCAAGAAAAACAGCAGGGGCGATTGTCGTGTGTCTTAATATATCTTAAAGCTCTTTTTGCGATGGTGTTCATAAATGGTATAATGGTAAAGCCCCCGTAAAATAATCAAAAATCTATTGAACCTCACTATCTTTATGCGTAACAAAAGAGCAAGCGAGCACCATTATTATATTTGCCTCCCAATGTTGTGACAGATCTTGCATTAAGATGGTTCATAAGAGCCATTTTAGTTCTTTCTTGTACAGTTTTTACCCACACGCTAGCCCCGCTTTTGGCCTGCAAGGAAATGCTTTTGATTGATTCAACATGAGAGAGATTTGAAACGAGAGAATCTTACGGTATTTAGCTTTCTAATACAATATCAATAACGCTAAATTATCATTATAATCAATTCTTTGTCTTTTCAAATTGCTGCTTGTCAATCCAAGATCAGCAGAACCCGTTGTCGCGTAGTGAGGAAGCTCTAAACCTTTTCCGTGTGCAAGACGCTGAACAAATAAAGTCTGGGCATGTGAAGATTGAGAAGAGACTGGATGATTGTTTGGAGGGGCTTTTAGTGAAAGAGCTTCAAGAATAAATGCGCGTTTCTTTTACACTTTAAAAGCCCAAAGGACTTCCAGTGAAAGAGCGGTTAGAATAAGCGTGTGTTATTTTGAGAGTAGCAATTGTTTTAGAGCTTTTTAAGTATGCCCCGTTGAACCAAAACCTCCTGTTCCACGGCTCTCTTTATGGCTTTGGGTAGTTTGCTCTGGTTCAATGGCGCAAACATTGACTTGGGTTACGGGGGCGATGACTGTTTGGGCAATACGCATTCCCCGTTGGATGGAAAAGTCTTCTTGGCCCAAATTGATAAGAAGAACTTTGACTTCACTTCCGGATAATCACACTCAATCGTTCCTGGGGTGTTAAGACATGTGATGGTGTACTTTAAGGCTAAGCCAGAGCGTGGACGGATTTGTGCTTCAAACCCAAGAGATAAATGAAAAATGAGACCTGTTGGAATAAGTGCACGCTGCCCAGGGGCAAGAACAAGCGTTTCTTCTTCTCCAATGGCAGCACGTAGATCAAGACCCGCAGAACCAGCCGTTGCATAGTGAGGAAGCTCTAAACCTTCTCCGTGTGCAAGACGCTGGACAAATAAAGTCTGGGCATGTGAAGATTGAGAAGAGACTGGATGATTGTTTGGAGGGGCTTTTAGTGAAAGAGCTTCAAGAATAAATGCGCGTTTCTTTTACACTTTAAAAGCCCAAAGGACTTCCAGTGAAAGAGCGGTTAGAATAAGCGTGTGTTATTTTGAGAGTAGCAATTGTTTTAGAGCTTTTTAAGTATGCCCCGTTGAACCAAAACCTCCTGTTCCACGGCTCTCTTTATGGCTTTGGGTAGTTTGCTCTGGTTCAATGGCGCAAACATTGACTTGGGTTACGGGGGCGATGACTGTTTGGGCAATACGCATTCCCCGTTGGATGGAAAAGTCTTCTTGGCCCAAATTGATAAGAAGAACTTTGACTTCACTTCCGGATAATCACACTCAATCGTTCCTGGGGTGTTAAGACATGTGATGGTGTACTTTAAGGCTAAGCCAGAGCGTGGACGGATTTGTGCTTCAAACCCAAGAGATAAATGAAAAATGAGACCTGTTGGAATAAGTGCACGCTGCCCAGGGGCAAGAACAAGCGTTTCTTCTTCTCCAATGGCAGCACGTAGATCCAAGACCCGCAGAACCAGCCGTTGCGTAGTGAGGAAGCTCTAAACCTTCTCCGTGTGCAAGACGCTGAACAAATAAAGTCTGGGCATGTGAAGATTGAGAAGAGACTGGATGATTGTTTGGAGGGGCTTTTAGTGAAAGAGCTTCAAGAATAAATGCGCGTTTCTTTTACACTTTAAAAGCCCAAAGGACTTCCAGTGAAAGAGCGGTTAGAATAAGCGTGTGTTATTTTGAGAGTAGCAATTGTTTTAGAGCTTTTTAAGTATGCCCCGTTGAACCAAAACCTCCTGTTCCACGGCTCTCGTTATGGCTTTGGGTAGTTTGCTCTGGTTCAATGGCGCAAACATTGACTTGGGTTACGGGGGCGATGACTGTTTGGGCAATACGCATTCCCCGTTGGATGGAAAAGTCTTCTTGGCCCAAATTGATAAGAAGAACTTTGACTTCACCACGGTAATCACTATCAATCGTTCCTGGGGTGTTAAGACATGTGATGCCGTACTTTAAGGCTAAGCCAGAGCGTGGACGGATTTGTGCTTCAAACCCAAGAGATAAATGAAAAATGAGACCTGTTGGAATAAGTGCACGCTGCCCAGGGGCAAGAACAAGCGTTTCTTCTTCTCCAATGGCAGCACGTAGATCAAGACCCGCAGAACCAGCCGTTGCATAGTGAGGAAGCTCTAAACCTTCTCCGTGCAAGACGCTGGACAAATAAAGTCTGGGCATGTGAAGATTGAGAAGAGATTGGATGGTTGTTTAGAGGGGCGTTGGTTTCAGTATGCGACATGATCAAGGTATTTCCAAAATATGAGGTTTAGAAAAACGACACTTTAACAAAAGATATCCATAAAACCAAGTCGATAAAGGTTTGTTGATACAGGTTGTCCCCAGACCTTGCTGATCTAGAATATTCCAAAAACACCATCTAGCACCATCAATAGCATTTTTCAATAATGGCATCATCAATGATGGCCTATGCTTAGGGAAGTGCGCTTATTTGAGATCTAAATTATGTTTACGGATAAGATTTTTAGATACTACCGATAAGAATACCCGTGGCAAAAACCAGAGCACCACCAATGATGACCTGTAAAGAGGCGCGCCAAAAGGGAGTTGACATGAATTTGTTCTGGATCCAAACGATGGCGCCTAGTTCGAAAAAAACAATGATAAAGGCAATAATTGTCGCTACATAAAAAGAGTTGATCAAATAGGGAAGAGTATGGCCTAATCCTCCTAATGTTGTCATAATGCCGCTGGCAAGACCTCTTTATCAATGATGGCCTATGCTTAGGGAAGTGCGCTTATTTGAGATCTAAATTATGTTTACGGATAAGATTTTTAGATACTACCGATAAGAATACCCGTGGCAAAAACCAGAGCACCACCAATGATGACCTGTAAAGAGGCGCGCCAAAAGGGAGTTGACATGAATTTGTTCTGGATCCAAACGATGGCGCCTAGTTCGAAAAAAACAATGATAAAGGCAATAATTGTCGCTACATAAAAAGAGTTGATCAAATAGGGAAGAGTATGGCCTAATCCTCCTAATGTTGTCATAATGCCGCTGGCAAGACCTCTTTTTAATGGCGAACCACGCCCTGATAATTTGCCATCATCATGGGCTGCTTCTGTGAAACCCATCGAAAGTCCCGCACCAATTGAAGCAGAGAGCCCTATCAAAAAAGTTTGATGCGTATCTCCCGTGGCAAAAGCTGCTGCAAAAATGGGGGCAAGGGTGGAGACAGAGCCATCCATTAATCCTGCAAGACCTGGTTGAATCCAAGTCAAAAGTGTTTGTCTTTGCGTTTTCGAAGGTTTTTTTATGGTGTGATTGGCAGCTGTTGTTTTTTGGGAGGGAGGGCGGCTTTTGTTTTTTACAAGAGAAGTGCGGTCACATAGTGAACCGATAGTGTTTGCACGATTATGGCAAGAAAGACACAAAAGTTGCTTATAATTTTCAAGCTCTTGAAGCCCCATGGCGGTAAAAACCGCGGCTTCCTTAGGGGAATAAGGTTCTAGAGCTTTTGCATATTTTAAATAGAGTGCTGCATGTTGCTCTTTTACTTTGAGTGCTTGAAGTATCCTCTTTTGTGCTGAACGAAAGAACAAAGCTTTATGTTGTACAAATGAAAAAAACAAATTCAACATTTTCTGTTCCTTTGCACTTTAGAATAATTCTAAAACATAAGAAAAATAAACCGAAAGTCAATCTAAAAGTTAAAAACTGACAAATTGCAAAAAGGTTGCACTGAGAAAAAAGAATGCTGGGAAGTCAAGAAAGCAAAGGAGATTTATTAAGAAGAATGGTTACATGAAAGAAATGATTGCGTGAAAAAATTAAGAGACAATGTGCTTTATTTTGTTAAAGGGGCGTTCCAGTGAAGTGTTTCAATGTATTGTGCTAGGAGGTATAGGGAAAGGAATAAGCTGGCGCCATCATTCATTTTACTCGTTCAAAAGTCTGTAACAGCTCTTGAAATTTGAAATGATTCTTTTAAAGGAGACCTTTTTCAAGGGACAAAAGCCCATTTCGCGAGGGGGGCCCTGTGAAGAGTATAGAAGGGTAGAGCGACAAAATTTTCATGAAATAATATAAACTCCATTGAGTCTTCTTCTCTTTACGCTTCATAAAGGAGCAAGCCGACATCATCATACACCTTAATCATATACCTTAGCTCCCAGTGTTGCGACAGCCTTTAGCACGGTTCATTATAGGCATGGTATTTTATTGTACAGTTTTACGCCACTCGATCCCACTTGTGGAGGTATAAGACAGTATTCTTATGATATTTACGCGCATTTAGCGTTGTTACAGCTTTTGCATTTAGGTGGATTTTTAGCGTGTAACGAATTATCTTTTGTGCTGGGATTGCAGGGGCAGGTTTAAGGGTGGGGGTGTGTAAATGAGAGAGATATTATCATATCAAACTGTTTGAGATCACGCATAAAAATTTATGCTTTATGAAGAGGCATTTATCGCCTTGTAACTTGTCTGATATCTTGCATGAAAGCCCAAAATTCAGTAGGATTCTCTCATTTCAAAACTTCTTATCTTAAATCAATTCAAATCATTTTCTTGTGTATCACAAGCAGGGGTGTGGGTGCTGTATTTTTATTTAAAGTATGAGTTGAAATGTGAGAAGTGCATAATCTCTACGCGTTAACAAACGTTTTTGATGTTTTTAAAAAAGAATTAAGTTTCGTAGAAAAAAGAGGAACTTTATGGAAAATAGTGATGGTTTGAAATTATGGCAACTTTCTGAAAAACTCACAATATCACAGGCCGCATTGTTAATAGCCGGATTGAATCCAGGAAAGTATTGGTTTGTCAACAAAATAGAACCAGAAAAAGGTGATATTTACGAAAGTAACCGTCGCGTATCATCAGAGAAAACTGCTAATTTCCGTGCAGCCTATCATGCTATCGTTCAAGCAGGAAAAAGCAATCGATTAAAGATAGAATGGTCGTACTATAATTTTTTGGATTTTATAAATGCGGATTCCTCATATGTTCTCGTTGAAGATTTAAAAGAATGGCTTTTATTGCGTAATAAACGATTTTCCTTTTTTTTCCCTGAGGATGCTGCTGCTGAGACTAAGGACCAAAAATATGCGTTTCAAGATCCAACGCATCCACGTTATGCTCCAAAGCTTGCGGCGGTGGTTGCAGCATGGGAAGCGGTGAGAGAGGCTGAGGGTGGTAAAACTGTTAAAGGAACGCTTGCAAAATGGTTGCAACAGAATGCTGATCAATATGATTTACACAATAAGAAAAATGGTAAGTTAAAAAAGGATGTTATTGAGGAATTAGCGGCTGTTGCGAATTGGGAACCTACCGGAGGGGCTCCTAAGACACCTGCCAATTAATTTTATCAAAAGAAAAAAATAAAAAGATCACTAAAATTGTGCTGCTTTTTTTGATAATTTTGAAGGTAATCTCTTTTTCTGGGGGAGATTTTTACTTTTCTTCCCTAGATTATAAGTAATTGTTTTTCAATGAAAATAATTTTTGTAATGTTTCAATGACTGTTCAGACGGGGAAAAATAGACGTTGTTGGGCAGTAAAATTTACCCTGTAGTTTTCGTAACTTACCTCTCTATTTTTGTTTGATTTTTTTGGGCACTTTTAAAATCAAGATCAATTTAAATGGAATGCAACATGAGAAAAATATTTTCTTTTTTTACGGTGCGTGGAAGTGCAAAAAATTCTCAAGTAAGTGCACCGATAAATACACCGATATTGGAGCAGCCTGTTACGGATGAGGTAGTGCGTAAATCGTTTAGAGTAGGCGTATTATCGTGTTGGTTAAAGTTTGAACTTATCATTGTTATGGAAAAGGTCAAAACTGAACGCCATACGCTCTCTCCATAAAGAAATCTTGCTATCTATGAGCGGGTGAGAGTTTTTCTTAAGAAATTTGTACAATAGTAAAACTCGTTAGCAAAACCCGTTCTGTGGCGCAACAAAAAGGATATCATAAATGATTATCTCATCATAAATATGCTCTAAGCATGCCCCGTGTGTGGCGAAAGTCTATGGCGTAGTCGCTATAGATTTTTGCTCCGTGTGTGATGATCAATACTTTTGTTTATCTCTTGTCAATGCAAGTGCCAATGAAAGTGATGGATGTCTATTGCTCCACTCTGATGCTTGGTTGTTCGTGTTTAGAAACGACAAGTGTATTGAATGCGATAGGGCTGATAGATAAGGAGAACGCATCCTGTAAAAAATAGGTGTGTTTTAAAATAAAGCTGATAAACGGAATTATTTTTTTATCTACCTTTTATATGGTGAGAAAAGGGATTCAAAGCGCAAGCATAAGCAATTCAGCGGTAAATTCCAAAATAGCTTAACATAGATCGTTTTTAGGAGAAGAGGAAGAAAGGTCTATCTGCAAAAGCTGTGTTAGGTCGTGTGACCGGTGAAATAATGTGGTTAGGGTAATAAACAATTGTTATTGGTAAAGAGATAGAAATCGGTTGGGTGTTGATTTCTGGTTTATTAAAGAATTTTCTTTGTTATCTTGTAAAATACGATTATTTGAGGTGAGGTCATATAAAGCAAAGCTTTTTTGATATATTTTTTCAGTGTGTGGTGAATATTCTTAAATTTGTTGAACCTTAGATTTAAGTAAATTATGTATCAGTGACTTCACACCAGTGGGGGAAAGCCACTAAAATTCTAACTCTTGAGAAATCGACATTGGTTAGGAATCTTCGTTTTTTAAAAGAGCGAGGAGGAAGTCAATTTGATCATTGGTTAAGAAGAGTTTTGGGGTCTTGGTTGTCATCATATGGAATAATTCTGGGGAGGCATATAATTTGTGTGTTCTAAGGTGATATGAGAGGGGAGAGCGATTTACACTTTAAATGAGGGGAGAAAGATGCGAGCTCTTAGAACAAGTTTGTTGCTCTAAGTGTAAAGTACTGAATTGATAAAGTCACGGGTTTTGGAAGGTTGAGAAGAAATAGGAGAAAAGGAGAATTTTCTTTCATTGTTTTTGGACGTTGGTTATTCAAGGGAGGCGTTTTAAAAGATGAAAACCCATGGATGTAAATGTGCACTGCTTTGTTTCAAAAGGGGTGCTTTTTTATAGCTTCTTAAAGTGTATGCTCTGCTGAAACACCCTTGTAGTATGACTCTATGGCTTGGAGAAGGAGAATTTTGCTTTCGTATTTACGCTGGGGTGTAAGAAGAGGTATGTCTTTTTTCGAAAGAGTATAGGTGTTTTTAAGTTATGGTTTTTTATGAACTGAAAGAATGCCTTTTGAAGTAATATAGAGGCTCATAAGTGTGAAAAATAGGCTTGCAACGACATTCCAACCGGCAAATGAAAGAAAAAGAAAGCGCATGGATGCTTCAGAACAAGAAGGGGGATGAATGTTGTTTAATTGGTTTAGCAGTTGGTTAATGTCTGAGGTTTTTCTCACGGCACTTAAACCACAACTGAGGGGGGCTGCCCAAAAGCCATATTCAATACCTACATGATAAATGGCTAAAACAAGGCTGATGCACATTAAGACAAAAACACACAAAAATAAAAGTTGTATCCAAGCAGATATGCGGGAAAACCATGCCCCAAAACCTGCTAAGAGCAAAAATGGTATGGCACCATAATAGGGAAAACGCTCTATGAGACATAAATCGCAAGGAAGATACCCTCCAAAATATTCAAAACAAAGGGCAAGACCTATTGTGGCGGACAAGCAAAAAGCGAGAAAAAAAGCCCATAAACTTTGTTCTTTTCTGCTGGGTTCAAGATGAAGGTGCTTGTGTAAAAGTGGGTGAGAAGACAAAACGCATGCCATTAAGTCTGTTCCTTATAAAAGCTTTTTGTTTAAAAAAGCTATGAAAATCCCATAAATTAAAGGGAGACTAACACAACCAATAAGAATAATCCATTTGAAATGCTGTACTAAAAAATTCATTGCTTTTTGTCCAAAATGTTTAATAAGCCACGCGAGAAGATAAAAACGAGCGCCTCGGGAAAAAATACAAATAAGAATGAAAAGTTCAAGACGTACACTCATGACACCGGCCAAAATTGTGACAATTTTGATGGGGGGAAGATGTAAAAAACCCGATGTTATCAGTAAAACAATTAGAAATTGCAGAGTTGCATTATTTTTCAGAGATTCAAAACTTTCAACCTTACCGTAAAGTTCTAAAATAGGTTTGGCAAGGGTATCATAGGCAAAATGTCCGATAAACCAACCGGCAATTCCTCCCAAAACAGAACAGATAGTTGCAAGAAAAGCATAGCGATAAACTCGCTTTTGATGGATAAGCAGCATCGGAATATATAAAACATCTATGGGAATTGGAAAAACAGAACTTTCAATAAAGGCAATGAAACCAAGCCAGTGTGGTGCTGTACGCCGATTTGCTAAAGAAATCGTCCAAAGCTTTAATTTGTTTAATATCATGAGGCTTTTATAAATTTAAGAGGTAAAGACTTTACAAATGAGATTGCTATAAATCCGGTAGAGAAATTCAATAAACGAAAATATTCCCAAAAACAGATAAGAAAATGATATGAATTCTTAAAAAATGAGAAGTCTGGTGTTGACGAATCTGTGCTTCTTCATATAGTGCAAAGGAATAATCGGCAAGTCTATCTTTTATAGTCCTGTCTTTTATAGCAATGTGCGGGTGTGGTGGAACTGGTAGACGCGCCAGACTCAAAATCTGGTTCCGAGAGGAGTGTCGGTTCGAGTCCGACCACCCGCACCAGTTATGGGTTTTCTACAATATCACTTGATGTTGTTGTTTATCTTATCTTGTTGTTTTTATTTAATTAATTGTCTTTTATATACGACCTTGATATCCGATGAATCTGTCAAAAGCGCAATTCAAAAGGTGGTTTGAAAGGTGGTTTAAAAAGTGATTAGGAAAACAAGAACACGTGATAGATTATCCGCCTTATCTGTCAAAAATTTACCTAAAGGTAAATATGCGGATGGAGCTGGGCTATGGCTTATTAAGACAGCACAGAATCAAGGACGTTGGGTTTTTCGATTTGATTTCAATAAAAAACGTCGTGAAATGGGATTAGGCTCTTGTAGCATTGTATCTTTGAAAGAAGCAAGGCTTAAGGCTACAGCTTGCCGTGATCTTTTAAACCAAGGTATTGACCCGATTCGTAAAAGGAAAAATGAAAAATTACGGCGGGTGGTTGATAGTATTTCTTTAAGAGAAATTGTTTTAAGCGCTTTTGAAGCCAAGAAAAGTGAATTGAAGAATGAAGGAACAGCCGCAAGGTGGTTAACACCTCTTACATTGCATGTTTTTCCTAAGCTTGGAGATATAGCAATTACTGAATTGACGCAGATTGATATAAAAGAGTGCTTATCTCCTATTTGGAAAACCAAAAACGAAACAGCAAGCAAGGCTTTATCGCGTTTGAATATTGCTATAAAACATGCCGCAGCACGTGGCATAGATGTGGATATGCAATTGGTACCAAAAGCAAAAGCTTTATTGGGAAAATTTATTCAAAATGTTCAAAATATTCCGGCTATGCCATGGAAAGAAGTTCCGGAATTTTATCAATCCTTAGATGATAATATTGTATCAAATTTAGCCTTAAAGCTTTTAATTTTAACGGGGGTTCGTTCAATGCCCATTAGGCATATACGGTTGGAGGAGATTAATCAATCAATATGGATAATTCCAAAAGAAAATATGAAGGGGATAGTTGGAAAGGTTTTTGATTTTCGTGTACCGCTTACAGAAGAAGCGATTGCTATCATTGAAAAAGCAAAAAGAATCGAAAAAAATGGATTTTTGTTTGTTGGAAATTCTGGAAAGCCTATATCTGATATGACGCTTTCTAAATTTATGAAAGATAGAGGGATTGCTTATCGACCTCACGGATTCAGATCTAGTCTTCGTGATTGGATAGCAGAGACAACATCAACACCATTTGAAATCGCGGAATTTACTTTGTCTCATTCAGTGGGGAATTCAGTCACAAAAGCCTATATGAGAACTGACTTTTTAGAACAGCGTCGTATTCTTTTAGATCAGTGGTCATCTTTTGTGACTGGGCGTTGATTGTTACGATAGTGGTGGTAGTTCTATGGAATCTCTTTCGGCTTTTTTGCTTTCAATATATCGGTCAATTTCAACGATATCCCATTTTAAGTATCGTCCTTCTTGTATTGGTTTAGGGAAAACACCAGCTTTTACAAGCTCTCTAATATAGGTCATAGACATTCCAAGATAAATTGAGAGGTCTTGTATATTGACGAGCCTTTGCAAGCGCATTGATAGTAAAGCTTGTTCAAATAAACTTACTTTTTCTATTGAGGCTTTTAATTTTTTTTCATTCATTTAATGTAATCCTTCTTATTATAATTATGAAAGGGTGGAGGTGCTGGGAGGAGAGAGCACCCCCATAAGGTTAAGCAGCTTTTGTTGAGAGTTGTTTTATCTCTCGTTCTATTTCTGCTAAAAAGGCTTCAACAGCTTTATTAATCTGTTCAATTTGTTTCTCATCACGGTGGATGCGTTTGATTTTCATGCGCAAGTGAGATGATTCCCCCACAAAACGTGGGTCATAGCTTACGAAATCACACCATTGACGCTTTGTACAAGCCATTTGGAATTGTATTTGTGCGAGATATTCAGGCTTGATTTCGTCACCTATACAAAAGCGCATATGTGTTACTGATCTCGGGCATTTGACTTCGATTAAACCGTCTTCTCCAATAAGCCCATCAGGGCTAGCCCCCGCCATTTCCATTGTGGGGTGTTGGATAAACCCGCATCTTGTGACTTCTGTGTCATAAATGAAGCCATATTCTCTCAAGGCATCTTCTTCATGTTCAACGCCCCAACGCATATCTTCAGTTTCATAATGGGGGCTGGTTTCGCCTGTTAAGCGTTCTGTAATAAGTTTTATTTTGTAATCTTCATATTTGCTTGTAGGCAATCCTTTAGCTGTCTTACTGATTACGCTGTAAACATTAGATGCGGTGACTTTTCCCAAGCGGGCTTGAAACCATTCTGCTGTTCTTTGTTCCATTTTACACCGCCGTTCTTTGTTCTTGTGGTGTTGGTGCATATTCAACATCTTGAATGTGAATATATTCGGCATCTTGAGTGGAGAGATCGTTTTGCTCTTGTGGTGGTAAGGATTGTTGTATTCTTTCTTTTTGTTGTCTTGCTTTTATTTCTAAAAGCCCTAAAATCTCTTGTGCTGTTTCACAAGACATCTCTGTTAGATTTTCTACCTGCGCAAAAGAGAGAAGCTTCATTTCATCGGCTTGTGTTTGTTCGATTAATTCTCTGATTTTTATCAGTATATCTTGAGAAACCAATTGTTTTTGACTGTTATGGTTTGTTTCATTGATACGAGCTGCTTCATCTTCTTCATAAATACCGGAAAATCCGAAAGCATAGCGTGCACATTGTATAGTGGCTTTGTGACGCAACATACGGGCTGGAAAATCTTTCCAAGGCTTGCTGTTTTCTTGCTTGCATTCTTTTAAATATTCCGTGACCTCTATGGGGTCTTTAATGTCTTTGAGACGTATAGCACATTTAATTGCAATGAGATTACCATCCTTATCCAATTGATCTTGAAAGGTCATGCCATCAAATTTGGGATTAGACTTTATGATCTTTATCCAACCGTCGATAGAAACAACGGGTATGATGCCGCCGCCTTTTTTAGGGAGTGCATAGATTTCTTTTGTTAAAGGGTTAAGTCCATAAGTATTGGCAACAGAGATAAATGCAGCAAATTCTTCATCAGTACAATTATGACTGATACATGTTTTGATAATTGTTTTTCGAAATTCGTCATGAGAAAATCCATATTTTTGCGCCATAACGGTTAGGGGGGAATGTGTCATGTTTTATTTCTTTCAGTTGTACGCAATTCACCCGTGGCGTGAATTACGCATGTGTTAAAAGTTGTTTGTGTGGTTAGAAAGGGCTTATAGAGATACTATAAGATTAGTAGTTCGTATTTTCTCATCTGGTCTTTTCTCCAGTTGATATGGCGGTATAGCCGCCAACGTGTGCACCAAGATGAACTACCGCATCCCCGTAAACTTTTGCGTCACCATACACTTCTGCATTGTCATAAATTCCAGCATCACCGTAAATCCTTGCATTATCGTGCACAAGTACATAACCACCAACCAAAGCATTGTCATAAATCTCTGCACCATCATAAATCGAGGCATGCCCATAAACCCGTGCATTACCATAAACCTTGGCATTATGATAAACCCAACAGGAGTCCTCATGAGATAAATTGCCTTCACGCTCTATATAACCGCCTAGGTCACCTTTCTCGACATCAGAAAAGTCTCTCAGTGCACGAATGCGGTGGAGAGTTTTGCCATCAACCTCAATTGTTTCATCAGTCAGTTCGTATTTTTTTTCCATGGTTTATCTCTTTATTTAAAGAAGAATCTGCTTTTGCCATTTTTGCAAAAGAACGGCATTGCATTGTGTGGTAAATTTTTTGAAAATAACGGCGCTTTTAGAAACGCCCTGTATAATGAGGGTAGTTTGGAATGACATCCCAAAGAGTTAAACGGTGCTGTTGTTCATATGTCCCGTATGTTTCGTCTTCATATCGCTGCTGTTCGATTTCTTCTAAAAAAAAACCGTATGCTGAACTATGCTTAATAAAATCGTGAGGTATGTTTCCGTTGAAACACTGCTCTTCACATTCTTTAAGATAGAATTCGGCAATATCTTCAGAGATGTCTTCGCAACGGTTAGTCGTTGGTTCAATACGTAAAATTTGGACAGCATTATCGGCTTGGTCGATAAATTTTATAATGTCCTTTTCTTCGAAGAAAGTTCCATATTTAGCGAGATTTTGCTCTTCATTTTCGCACATCACTAAGAGAATTTCGTCAGATTTTATGAAAACGGGTTTTGTCACAAAAGCCTCCATAAGCCCTATTGGCAACGGTTATTTTCTAAGATATGGAGTGAATATATTTTCGTTTTACGGTAATGTCAATAAAAAAATACCGTATAACGAAAATTATTTTATGAATATTCATTTAAAGATTAGTGTATTTTTATAGATATTTGGAGATTTTATGAAAGGTTATAAGGTTGCCAAAAGAAAATTTTCACAATTGTCAAATGAAGAAAAAACAGCAGTTATTGCTTTTTTGATTCGATTAAAGTATGAAGAAACGCTAAAACTGCCCTCCGTTCTTCTTCATTGCAAGACGAATATAGATCATAAAAATCTTGATCTATCTTGCTTAAAGCCGGATACGGAGGATACTCCTTAAAGAAACTGTGTAGCAGCACTAGCTCTTCTGCGGTGATATCACGGTAGGCTTTAGAGTCAGAGTTATCAATCGATAATAAGCGCGTAATAGATGATGGACTCAATCCTAAATGTTGCCCTAAAGCCTTACGGCTTCCATGCCCCATTTCATTTAATTTTTCATTAATCCACATTTTTATTAGCTTTTGAAAATCCATTTCATTTTTCTCTTAAAATTATTAAATAATCAATATTGCGTATTACGAAAATTTTGTTTATATTTGCGTAATACGTAAATATATGACAGAAATTTTGGATTACATGATTACTCCAGCAATTATGATTATAAAATATTTAGGTGGTGCAAAACGTGTGTCGTTGATTTCTCAATGCCATGTGTCTGCTGTTTATAAATGGACTTACCCCTTTGAAAAGCGAGAGGGTAAAGGCGGCATCATTCCTGCTAAATATCAAGTTATACTTTTAAACTATGCACGAGATCACGGCATAGATTTACGCCCTGATGATTTCTTTTATCCAGAGCGCTTGCAGAGATTAATGCAAGAGAGACAAAGAATCTCAACATCAAGGTTTACCAAAAGTTCTGGCGTTAATGCGGCGTCTGATCACAGCAACGTTGTACAGCCTTAAGGAGATGATGATGGCTTTAGAAAAGAAGTATGAGTCCACAGGACATGGGATTATATTCGCACAACCTACAGAGTTTTTACATCATAGATGTGTCACTTAAACGTATACGCGCCTTAAGAGATTTTGGAAGCGTTAAAAAAGGCGACGTTGGTGGTTTTATTGAACATGAGAGTGATTTATCACACTTGGCGCATGGAGTTTGTTGCCTTCTTTTTTTAATGGAATGCGAAGCAAAACAGATTGGTCATGATGACCGTCCTCATAAAAATTAAAGGAGATAAAGATGAGTTTAAATGAAATTTTAACTGTAACATTCGTGGTGTTTGGAGCGTTGCTTATCGTGGGGATCACTTTTCGCGTTCTTTTGTATTATCGAGATCAGGCTAAAACACTTAAAGAAGAAATCGAAAATAAAAAGGGTGAGTTTGTACGGAAGCTTCAGAATATGAAAGAGGACTGGGATATTAAGATTAGAGAGAAAACTAAGCTAATTACGGAACGTGACAGAGAGATTGAGAGACTGAATCGAGGGCTTAATCAAGTGATTGAAGAAATGAAACAAAAAACAGGGGAGTATGATAAGGCGTTCAGAGATGTAAGTGAAGTTGTGACGACACTCGAAGCAGATGTGCAATCACGTGATGATGAAATTGAAAGATTAAAACAAGAGCTTAAGCCGCGTGATGAAGCAGTAAAAGCGCCGCCTCATAAGAGTAAAAAGAGTAAGAAGCAGGGTAAGTGAGGAGATAGAGATGAATGCAGGATCGTATACTGGTTTAATAGTATCTATAGCGGTAAATATTCAATTAGCTATTCAACTTTATCTATTTTATAAAGAATTACAAATAGTTAAAAAGGAAATAACGAAGAAAAATGAAAAAATATGGAGGCAAGAAGAGGAAATCCAAAGATTATCTTATCCTAGCATGTTCTCTTCTTCAAAAGATAGAAAAAAATCTGGCCAAAACTTAGTTTGAACTACTCTTTCTGGGTGATTTGATGAAGTGTGTTCAATTATAAAGATTGGTACAGTTTCGATATTTGGTTTGAGGTGGCGAACTGTGAGAAAAAATACTCTTTCTTCATCTTCCTTTAGATTAAAATAATTGCATATATCTTGCGATTTTAAGTCTGCTGTAAAAGGATTTTTAAAACTCATATATTTCTCGTTTTCGAGGATTAAAGATAGCGGATAATCTCCTAGGAAACTACCTTCAACAAATGCAAATGGGCTTTCATCAGGTATACGAAAATTATTCATTTTTATTGGATGTTTTGTAGGATTTTTTATGATTACCTCTATGTCAATAAGGAAATCTTTACCGCTCTTATGTGCGCATGGTTCTCCTTCTATAATAGGCTCTAGATTTGGACCTAAGTCTCGTCTCTCTTTTTCTTCCCATAAGATGGATAGATGTTCTTTTGCTGTTTCAGATTGTTCTTGTAATTGTCTTAGTTGTTTATTGAAATTTATAAGATCTATTTTTCGATTTCTACAACCTAACCATATTCCAAAAAATGAGATGAAAGTTGGTACTATTAATGAAATAATATCAATCACATCTTTATCTATTTGCATACTTCTTACACCCTTCTTTCCTTCATTTTCGGAAAAAAACACTTCTATAAAACACATTTTGTATGGAGTGGAGCTGTGATTAACACGATTCTTTGTTTTGATCTAGGTACCAAAACGGGGTGGGCGATACGTGGTGCAAGTGGTGACATATTCAGTGGTACCGTGAATTTTCAATCACGCCGTTTTGAAGGCGGTGGGATGCGTTATTTGCGTTTTAAGCAATGGCTATCAGAAATAAAGCAGACAGCAGGTCAAATTGACGCGGTGTATTTTGAAGAGGTGAGGCGTCATGTTGGCACGGATGCAGCGCATGTTTACGGTGGCTTGTTAGCAACGTTAACGGCGTGGTGTGAACATCATCAGATACCGTATGAGGGTATACCAGTAAGTACGATTAAGAAAGCGACGACAGGCAAGGGGAATGCGTCGAAAGAAGAGATGATTAAGGCGATATGTTCCAAAGGTCATGCGCCTTGTGATGACAACGAAGCAGATGCTTTAGCAATTTTATATTTAGTTAAAGAAAGGGAATTGGGGTATGTCCATTAAATTACCATGGACGAGGCTTTTTTCTTCACAATGGATTGTTGATGTTAGTGGCATGAGTATAGTGGAAAAAGGTCTTTATATGACACTTGTCTTATATATGTATGAAGAGCGCCGCCCTATTATTGAAGATGCTCCCAAATTAGCACGGTGGGCAGGTTGTTCAGTGAGAGTTCTAAAAAATACATTAGACATCCTATTACGTGATGAGAAGATCATACGTTTAGAAGATGGTCGTTTGTGGAGTTTAAGAGTTGAAGAAGAACTCAATAACTCAAACGAAAATTTAAACAAGTTTTCAGAGAGGGCACAGAAAGCAGCGCAAGCAAAATGGGCAAAACATCATAACGCAAAAACAATCAGTGATGATCAAGATGCTAAGCATGATGCTAACGGTATGCTTAATGATGCTAAGCATGATGCTAATGATGCTCTAAGCAATGCTAATAGCAATGCACAAGCAATGCTTAATGATGCTAAGCATGATGCTAATAGCAATGCTTGTGCAATGCTTAATGATGCTATTAACAATAACATTAACAATAACAATATATATAAAAAAACTAAAACTATCGTTTTAGCAAAAAAAGAAATTGATTTTGAAGATTTAGAAACAATCGATTTGGTTGACGAGCCAACAGAGGTTTATGCTGTTGAGAGCCAATCAGAGCAAATCGAAACGTTAGAAACAAACCAACCTCCCATTCACGAGCAAGAGAACGTTCCCAAAAAAGCAAAACGAGCGCAAGCTAATCGCGGTTGTCGCTTGCCTGCGGATTTTGAACCCGATTGCGATTTTGCCATTGCAGAGGGCTTGCCTCCAGAGCGTGTGAAAGTCGAAATTGCAAAATTTAGAGATTTTTGGAAAGCTAGAGCAGGCAAGGATGCACGCAAAACGGATTGGCAAGCAACATGGCGCAACTGGGTACGCAAGGCAATTGAAGATTTACAGAAAGGAAAAAACTATGGAAAGCCAAGCACTGAAACAACAGAACAGCAGCGTGGATGGAGTTATCGCGTTGCACAGCACATGTCCAATATCAAAAATTCAGATAGTGTGTACAAATTTCTATTCGAGGATGACAACCGAACCACCATTCCATTGGAAAACGGGGCAAAAACCATTGATTGCAGAAGCGGAGAGAATTACCTCATTAGTCCATGATGCGTTGCAAAAGCTTGAAAAGAAAGCGACTGAAGAAGAAATTCAAACAACGTATATTGTCCTTTCAAATGGACTTAAGAGCCCCATGGGATCAGATGAAAAAGCGACAGCGCTTGCGTATCTTTACGCTCTTGAAGGCATAAGCAGCTGGGTATTGCAAACAGCAACAAAGAACGCTTTGAAAGGCAAAGCAGAGGGCTTAAATGCAACCTTTATGCCATCAACAGCTGATTTTTATTGTTACTGCGAAAAACTTGAAAGCGATATTCGTTTTCGTGCAAACCGCATTCTTAGAAACCTTGAAAAGCCTGAGGTAACAGAAAAATCACAAGAGGTACCGTTAAACCTCGGACCGCATTGAAAAGCCTCAGAGAAGTCTTGAAGAGGTTTTAAAAGGTATTGAAGGATAAACAGCAAAGTAGTGAAATTTGCTGATGATTTTGAGAATAGATATGCGTTTAAATTGGCAGAAAGGTACCGTACAGAGCGATTTAAAGATTTTATGATAGAAACCATATTGTAATTAAAAACGCTTCTGTACGGTCCATTTTGAGGCAAATAAACCCATTGGTAAAGTTATGGATTTAGATAGAGGATATTAAACCAAGATGTTCTTAAAAAAATGTAAACAGCCAATGCAAAAAAAGTTTGTTGCAACAGCTGTTGGTTATGTTCCATGGGGATTGGGGGTTGCAGAGTATTTTTATAACCTTTACGAATATGAAGATGGGATGAGGGAATATGAGGAATTTGAAGGTGGACAGTATCATGAGATACCTAACAAAGTTGACTACAGTACCAAGGCACGAGTGAAAGCGTGGATTTATGGGGGTGATTTGCCAAAAAGCGTATTGAGTTATGAGGCGTTGATATGTGAGGTGAATAGGGAAATCAAAAAACGTACAAAGGATGATCAGTTGATTTGTGAGGTCACGAATGATTTTGAGAGAGGGTATCCATTATCAAGTGAAGAGATAGACAGAGAGCTAGAAAAAGCACTTGATATTCAATTAGGTAAGTATCAAAATGAAAAAAAGTGAAAAAAATAAAAAATACGTATTGACATTAAAGAAGGGTTCGTTTAGCCAAGTTGGTAAGTGCTTCAAAAACACTTAGCGATTAGCGGATAAATCACGATAAGATTTCTCCCATGCCTTTAAATACTGACTGTCTTTTATGCTTTAAGAGCGTATAATGGTTTATGTCGGGTGTGGTTACGCTATACAATACCCTCATGGGAAAAGCGTGACGACGGACTAATCGCCGTGTTTTTGAGCGCCCGGCGCCCTTATAGGGTGTCAATTCAAAAACAATTTTACGATTAGGAATATTATCATGACATATATGAATGATTTTCGTCGCGCTCTTATTAAAGCTATTGCAGACCACATGGGAGCAGATGATACCGGCCCCGTTCCTCCTAAAAAACAAGGCGTTCCTAAAAAATATGAATTCACAGGCGAGACGATTGTAGCTGGTATCCACACATTAAGACGTATTAGAGCCATTAGAGATTTTGCAGACGTTAAAGCAGGCGACTTAGGTGGGTTTATAGAAAGCAGTGAACATCTTTCGCATGATGGCGATTGCTGGGTGAGGGACAATGCTCGTATATGCCAACGGGCTCGTGTTTATGGGAATGCACAAATTGCTGGCGACGCATGGATTTATGGGGACGCTCGTGTTTACGATAATGCAAAAATACATGGCAAGGTTTGGATAGATGGTTGCGTTTATGGGAATGCTGAGGTTTTTGGTGAGGTACAAACTTTACATAGCGCTCGTATTTATGACAATGCCAAGGTTTATGGTAAAGCCGATGTAAGTGGTAAGGTTTATGGGAATGCGCATGTATTTGGCAATGCAAGTGTTTATAGAGATGCTTGTGTTTATGGTAATGCAAGAATATTTGGCAATGCTAGTGTTCATAATGATGTTAGTGACAATGTTGTCATCACTGGTCGTGAAAAGACTTTAGAGAAAGTTGCATAAAAAAGCAGCGGCGGCGCGGGGGGCTGCTTTATAGCAAAAAACCGCATCAAAATGAATTGATACGGCTTTTATGATCAAAAGAGCTAGCGATCCAAATAAACGATTAAAATAACCAATCGAAATATAAGAGAACATCTCTTTATTGCACAAAACGTGTAAAAACGCAAGCTGTTAAGTAAAATAAAAATGAGATTCATTCTTTAGATTCAGTTGGTTACAATAAATTTTGTTTGTAAAAATACACCATAATGTGTTATACTATTATCAGTTGTGAGATTGTTTTGTTCTAAGTACTATTTTCCATTAAAGGACAGAAAGCAAATGCTTAATAAAGTGATTTTAATTGGTCATTTAGGTGCTGATCCCGAGTGCAAAACTATGCCTTCTGGTGGTGAGGTGGTCAATTTTCGAATGGCTACGTCTGAGAGCTATACAGACAAGGCAACCAATAAGAGAATAGACAAAACAGAATGGCATTCCGTAGTGGTTTTTAATCCACATTTAGCAAAAGTAGCACTTCAATATCTCAACAAAGGTTCAAAGGTTTACATAGAAGGAAAATTACAGACACGCAAATGGCAAGATAAAAACGGTGTTGATCGCTATGTAACAGAAGTCATATTGCCTCAGTACAAAGGCGAGTTAAAGCTTTTAGATGGCAAAAATGATGATAATCAAGAGCAATCATCACCTTATGACAGAAGCTTCCAGAGACCCTTTGATATGCCTACAAATGCTTTAAATGACAGTGTTCCTTTTTAAGGATATTATTGAATGAGGAAAGTGATCATGTTAAAGAAATTCTGTAAAGTTGTACATTTTGTAGGGTATGAATGATATGTACCAAGTTCAGCAAATTGCTAACTTCTTTCTTGAAAAGGGACGTGAAGAGAATATCCCAATTTCTCCTATGAAACTCATTAAACTGGTGTATCTTGCGTATGGATGGATGTTAGCAGCTACAGATGAGCGTCTCTTTCCTGATCGCATAGAAGCATGGCAGCACGGTCCCGTAATTCCAGCTCTCTATCACGAGTTCAAAGATTGGGGAAGGCGTTTTATTGATTGTTATGCACGGACGGTTGATTTGGAAACAGGAGAGATGTTTATCCCCAAAATTCTTAAGAATTCAGCCAATGAATATACAGTTAAGTTATTAGAGATTGTTTGGAATGCTTATAAAAATTTTTCACCTTGGCACTTACGTACAGCTACTCATGAAGAAGGGTCTCCTTGGCATAAAGTGTATGATGAGCAGCGATGGGGTGTGGCGTTGAATGATGACGACATTAGAGAGTATTTCACTAAAAAAATTAATAGATATTTGAAAGCAGCAGATGAAAAAGAAGCCGCCTATTCATCTTGAGCAACTTCAGCGGGCTAGTAATACTGTTGAAGATGAAGATATGTCATCTGTATCATCACAGCCGTTTTTTAGAGTTACTGCGGATTGTCGTTCTAGAGTAACAACTCATTATGCTGTCACGGAGTTAGAAATAGAGTCATTAAGAGATTGTGCTGTGTATGCACATCATTTTGATACAGTCATAGGTATTTTATTAGGAGCGCTCGTATCTTTAACTTTAGGACTAATATGGGATGAAAGTCATTGGGAAAAGAAAGCTATAGTTATACTCATAATAAGTGTTTTTCTTGTATGGTTATGTTATTTGAAGAGAAAGGCACGGTTAAGATCAGATAGGATTTGGCAATATATTAAACAAGCATCTGAGGATATGAGTGAAAAAAAATAAAAAGAGGGGACGCCCTAAAATAGCAGGGCAGGTAAGAGAGCCAAATGGTCGTATAACACGTGCAAAAGCACCTCGTGAAGCCGTTGATAAGTTGGCAATAGAAATACGTGCAAAGCGCTTCGGTTTAACGCTACAAGAGGCAAAAAATCCACTTTCTGGTACCTATATCGGGCGGCTTTGTTTGCAAGGTATACTTACACAAGAGCAATATGACGCCGCACAAAAGTATTTACAGATAAGAAACGACTATTTATGTGCAAAAGGCTTGCCTAGTGCTGTTTATGATGAAATGCCGTCATCTGCTGATGATAAGGCAAGAGATAAATGGGTAGAATTTGCAACAGAACAGTTTTCTAATATGCAAGAGGCGTTAAAAGAAGCCCAGTGTCTTTATAGACAGTACAATCTTTATGCAGCGCTACAGTACCTCGTTATAGAAGATCAAGAATTACCACATCTTGTGAATTCACTGCGGGTTGCTCTTGATGCGCTTCAGAAATATTTTGATCAAAAAAGTGAATGATAAATGTTTTATGTAGTTTTTGTAGCATGATGTGAAACGTTTTTCTGTACAATTCGTTATATTTGTATTACAGTGAATACAAATATAAGGATTGCGTTATGACAATATCTATTCGGTTGCCTAGCGAACTTGAAGCACGTTTGAATAATTTAGCTGCGAAGACAGGGCGTACGAAGTCTTTTTATCTGCGAGAGATTATTGAACGTGGAATAGAGGAAGCGGAGGATTATTATTTAGCTTCACACGTAAGAGAGCGCATTCGAAGAGGAGAGGCTACTTTTTATAGCTCTGAAGAGGTAAGGAAAGAGCTTGGCTTGGACGATTAGATATGAAAAAAAGCTCTCAGTTTTTTAAAAAAATGCGATAAAAAAGAAGCGCGGCGGATTGTTGATTTTTTAGATAAACAGATTGCTTCTCTTGAAGATGTGCGTGCAGTAGGAAAGCCTTTAAGAGGTCAGTTATCGGGTTTGTGGAGATATCGTGTAGGAGATTATAGGATACTTTGTGATCTTTATGATAAGGAGCTTGTAGTATTAGTTTTGGCTGTTGGACATAGAAAAAATATATATAAAAGCTAAAGCAAATAATGTTATTTTTATATTGACAAATTGTAGCAAAACGTATTTAATGACTTTGCTGTACTTAGGCGTATTGTGTCTAGAGAGGGCGATGTACAGTTCAAAATCCCCGCAAATGCGGGGTTTTTTATTATCTGGAGGGCGTATTTTATGACATCAGAAAATACACAGCAGGCTCCACAACCAGTTAAAAAGCGTATACCCCCAAAGGCAGGTCAAGGGCGTGTCAAAGGCGTTCCCAATAAAATGACGCGCATTTTAAAAGAAGCAGTGGTTAAGGCTGCTGAGAATGCTGGGAATAAAATTGGCAATGATGGTTTGACCTCCTATTTGGAAAAGCAGGCTATGGATTGCCCCGCTGCTTATTTGGCATTGCTTGGTAAGGTGTTGCCTTTGCAGGTGACAGGGGAAGATGGGGGAGCTATTAAAGTGATAACGCGTGTAGAAATCGCGCCTTTGGTCAATGACAACCACACAGATTAAGATTGTTCCAAAACTTATACCGATTTTTACAGGTAAGGCTTTGGTGCGTTCTGCTTGGGGTGGAAGAGGATCTGGAAAGACAAGATCATTTGCCTTGATGGCTGCTTTAAAAGGTTATCAATTTGGTAGGGGAGGAATATCAGGCACTATCCTTTGTGCGCGTCAGTTTCAAAATTCTTTGGCAGAAAGTTCATTGGAGGAGATTAAACGCGCCATTGAAGCGCATGACTTTTTAAAGGACTATTACAAGGTTGGGGAGTCGTCGATTAAATCGATAGATGGTCGTATAGCCTTTCAGTTTTCTGGTCTTGACCGCAATATTGCAAGTATCAAGTCTATGGGACGTATTTTGCTTTGTTGGGTTGATGAAGCGGAGCCCGTTACAGAGACGGCTTGGCAAACGCTTATACCGACTTTACGTGAAGAAGGAGAGGGGTGGAGAGCAGAATTATGGGTGACATGGAACCCATTGCGAGAGAATGCCCCCGTTGAGAAGCGGTTTCGCTTTTCAGACAATGAGGCAATTAAGCGTGTTGAGATCAACTGGTCAGACAATCCGAAGTTTCCAAAGATCTTGAATGAAGCGCGGCTTGATGACCTTAGAAACCGCCCCGAGACCTATAAGCATATCTGGGAAGGGGCTTACCTTACAGCGGTTCAAGGTGCTTATTATCAAAAGGAAATGTTGGCAGCCGAGCAGGAGGGGCGGATAGGGCGTGTTGCTCGTGACCCTTTAATGCAAATCCGTGCTTTTTGGGACATTGGGGGAACAGGAGCCAAGGCAGATGCAACAGCGATATGGATAGCACAATTTATTGGGAAAGAGATTAGAGTTCTTGATTACTATGAAGCACAAGGGCAGCCGCTCTCGGAGCATATAGGGTGGTTGCGTCAAAATGGTTATGAGAAGGCATTGATGGTTCTCCCCCATGACGGTGCGACCAGAGATCGTGTGCACAATGTAAGTTTTGAGAGTGCTTTAAATGATGCGGGTTTTGAAACACAGGTCATTCCTAATCAAGGGGCAGGGGCGGTTAAGATGCGTATAGAGGCGGTGCGGCGTATTTTACCCTCTGTTTGGTTTAATGAAGAGATGACAGTAGCAGGGCGCAAGGCACTGAATTGGTATCACGAGAAATGGGATGAGAAGCGTAATATTGGCTTGGGAGCAGAGCATGATTGGTCCAGTCATGGAGCAGATGCCTTTGGATTGATGTGTGTGGCTTATGAAGAACCTCCGACGATACACAAGAGACAAGCTTATAGCGGCAGAACGGAATATGAGAGTACCTCATGGATGGCAGAATGATGCATGATGAAGAGCATTTAGAAAAAGACAGCAACGTATCTGATCTCTCTCATGAAGGTTTGTTTCGCAAGCTTGTGAGTTGGTACAAAGAAGATGTGGAGCATGTGAATAAATGGCGTGAACATGCACGGGAGGATTTTGGTTTTTACAATGGTGATCAATGGAATGAAGAAGATTTATCGGCGTTAAAAAAGCAACGCCGCCCCGTTATGACCTTTAATCGTATTGCTCCGCTTGTGAATGCTGTTGTAGGCTCTGAACGCAATAACAAGCGTGAGGTACAATTTATCCCGCGTCAGATAGGGAAGGCATTGCCAAGTGAATTGCTTACCGGAGCAGCCGAATGGTTTAGAGACATGGCGCATGCAGAATACGCTGATAGCGATGCTTTCCAAGATGCGGTTATCTGCGGCATGGGGTGGACCGATACGCGTCTTGATTATGAAAACAGCCTCGATGGTGAACCGGTTATTACCCGTTTAGATCCGTTAAAGATGGTATGGGACAGTGCAGCGGTGCAACCGAACTTAACCGATGCGCAACGTTTGTGGTATGTGGACCGCAAGCCTTTGGAAGTAGCCAAGCAGATGTTTCCCAAAGCCCATTGGAGTGAACTGAGTGCGGATTGGGCAAGGGATGGGAGCTCTCATGAAGGTGTTCACCACAATGATCTTGATTATTACAGTGATGAAGGGAGCATTGATGTTGAAAATGGTCGGCGAATGGTCACGCTTGTTGAATGCCGTTGGTTTGAAAGCGAGAGGTATTACAAAGCGCCCGATTTAAGCACTGGAGAACTTCGTGATTATAGCGAGGAAGAATTTAAACAGCTTCAATGTATGATGCCGGATATCCAAGGAGCAGCTTTCAATAAAAAGGTTGTTAAACGTGCTTTTTTAGGGAGAAAATTGCTTGAATCGCCCGATCAACCCATGGTTCCTACTGGCCAATTGGGTTGGGAGTGTATAACGGGTTATTTTGACAAGATAGAACGGCAATTTTATGGGGTTGTGCGTCCTACAAAAGACCCACAACGATGGGCGAATAAATATTTCAGTCAAGTAATGCATATCCTTAATAGCCAATCCAAAGGCGGGATTATGGCAGAGAGGGGGGCTTTTGAAGATGAGAGAGAAGCCGTAAAAAGTTGGAGCAGGGCAGATAGTATTACGGTTTTGAAAAATGGGGCTTTGGCAGGTGGTAAAATACAGCCCAAACCGGTCTCTCAGTTTCCAGCAGGTTTTTTCCAGCTGTTTAATGAAGCGAAGGAAGCGATTAATCAGGTAACGGGTTTATCACCTGAATTCATTGGGACACGGGAAGTAACGCAGGCAGGTATTTTAGAGGCACAACGACGCCAATCTAGTTTAAATCTGCTTGCTTGTCTGTTTGATGCTTTACGTTTGTATCGCAAGCGGCAAGGTAAGATTATTTTACACTTGATACAGAATTACTTGTCCGATGGGCGTTTGGTACGGATATCTGGTGAAGAGAATGCACAATATATTCCTTTGACACGTGAAGTGGTGATGAGTGTTGAGTATGATATTGTTGTGGATGATGCCCCAACCAGCCCGAACGAAAAAGAGCGCACCTTTGGCATTATCACACAACTGCTCCCATTGCTTCAAAATGCCATTACGCCGGATATTATGCTTGATCTACTTCGTTATTCACCATTGCCTGCGTCATTGCTTAATCGTGTGAGTGAGAAGATGCAACAGCAGCAAATGGCACAACAACAGCAGATGGACCCCGAGCGGGAAATGAAGTTGCAGGAAAAGCAGCAAGATATTGCGGCTAAAAGTCAGATGCAACAGATGGATTTACAAGGCAAGCAGATTGAATTGGTCATGCGTCAAAAGAGAGCAGAATTGGAAGCGGAATTGATGCAACAGAAGCATGAGCTTGAACGGGAGCGTATTCTTAATGAACGAGCGCAAAATCAAATCATGCGTGAAAGAGCGGCAACATACAGAGGAAGAAGCATTTGAGAGAGGTTAGAGAATGAATGCAGAAATGAACGAAGCGATGAATGAAGATTATAGAGTTGGAGCACCGGTATTTGATGATGAGAGCTCTTTTGATGCTGGCTCTTTTGATGTTGATCATGATCTAGAAACGGTTGAGAGCAATGACATCACGTCTCCAGAGCCGGTTGCGCAGCCCGTTGAAAAACCTTCAGAGATTGTTCCTAGTATAGAGCAGCAGCGTGTGGAGCAACAAGCCAAACAAGCTCGTGAAGCGCTTGTCAAGTTTTATGAACCCCAATCCCAGACACCAATGGTTGAAGGTGAAGGCGGACCTCCAGACCTACGTGAGGACCCTGTTCGTTTAGTGGCGTGGATGTTAGATAAGATTCAAAAGCAAGATGCGTATATTAGGGAACAGAAAGAAGCGCTAAGACAAGCTGAGGAACAGCAGCAGCACGATATGCGTCTTGGTGAATTTTTTAATAATTCTGTTAAGTCGTTTCAAAATAAATCCAGTGATTTTGATGCCGCGGCAAATTTTCTTTATGAGGCACGCGCAAAGGAATTGAGTTCTTGGTCATCACTTTATCCTGAGTATGGACAACAAAACACAATAGATGCGATTATAAGAGATCAATTGCATGCTCTTGTAGCGACTTGTGCACAAAGAGATCTCAATCCGGCAGAAGAGATTTATAGAATAGCGCAAAATCTTGGCTATCAGAACCAAGCAGTACAAGCGAATAATCAAGTTGCAGAACTTCAAAGCCGTCAGAATTCTGCGAGAACCTTAACGGCATCTGGTGGAGGGGGGAGTGTTGGACCAATCACCTTAGGCACGCTTGAGGGGATGTCTGATAAAGAATTTAGTGCTTGGTATAGCAATCCGAAAAACAAAAGCATTTTTCGTCAATTGCATGGCGTATTTGATGAGGATTAAGGGGTTATTCCCCAATAGCCCCAATATGCGGGTTGATCACTCCGGCTTTAAGCCGGTTTTTTTATACAGCAAAGAAAGGTCAAATAAATGGCAATCACAACAGTTAGAGAAAGCGATCTCCACTCGATGGGGACATGGTCAAAAATACTCAACGTAGAAGTTTCAAAGGCGATTCCTATTGCACCCTTAATTGGAAAAGATTCCAATAGTATTATTCAATTAAAGACCGAAACACAAAAAGGCAAAGGAGATAGTGTTATCTTTAGTTTGCGTGCGCAGATGTTAGGGCGCGGTGTTTCTTCGGGGCAGGTTTTGGAAGGCAATGAAGAGGCATTACAATTCCTTCATGACAGATTGTATATTGACGAGCTTGCGCATGCTGCTCGAGTTGCTAATGAAGGAAGCATTGATCAGCAGCGTACGGTCTTTAATTTGCGTGAAGAAGCCAAAAATGCTTTGGTTGATTGGTATGCCGATCGGTTAAGTTTGATGTTCTTCATTCACGCTTGTGGTTATACAGCGCCGACCATTTCTTTTGAGGAACGTGTTATAGACATAGAGCCTGTGTATTACGGATTTAATGAACCAACAGAACCAAGTGGTAAGCGGATTATTCGTCCTGATGGCAAAACCAAGGATGAAGATCTTACAGATAAAGCAAAACATAGCTTTAGTCTCAAACTGATTGACGAGGCAGTTAAATGCGCCAAACTAGCCAATCCCAAAATTAGGCCTGTGCGTGTGAATGGTGATAGTGTTTACGTGATGTACTTACATCCGACGCAAGTCATGCAATTGCGCACTAATACAGACAAGGGAGAATGGCTTGATATACAGCGTGCTGTTTATTCGGGTTCACGGAGCAAAAATCCCATCTTTGATGGTTCCCTTGGCATGTATAATGGCGTTGTTTTACGTGAATCTGAACATGTCACCCATGGTGTAAAATCAACGGATAAAACGATGGTTTCCAGTGTTCGACGTGCTGTATTCCTAGGGGCGCAAAGTGTTGTGATGGCTTTTGGGAATAATCGCGGGGTCAATCGTTACAAGCTTGAAGAAGAATATTTTGATTATAAGCGTGAATATGGTTTAGCGGCAAAGACGCTGATAGGGATGAAGAAGACTCGCTTTGTTTTCTCAGGTTTACAGAAACAGGAGCAGGACTTTGCAACGATTGTTATTCCAACTTATAGCGGTGAAACTGCTTCGTAATAAGGAGAGATGATATGGCAAGCGGATTACCAGAACCCTTACAAGGCAGAAATTGTCATACCCAACAGGTAAGTTTTTTGCGGCTTGATTTTACCCATGAAGACAAAGAACGCGTCATGATCATAGGGACGTTACCTCGTGGGGCACTGATTACTTCGATTAAAGTGTTTATCAAGACGGCTTTTTCAGATGCGAAAGTAAAAATTGGCAGCACCCATGGGGGAACTGAGTTTGGGGAACCAGATATTAAACAGCAAGGCATCCAATCGGTTACAATTTCTGGTCAAAAGGAGTTTGTTTCTCAGGATAAGGAAGTTACTCTTTACGCGAAGGCAAGTAAATCGGTTCAAGCAGGTGAGGCAACGGTAGTTGTTGAGTTTGTTACAAATCGCTAATGAAAGGAGCATGACATTATGGCAAGCGGATTACCAGAACCCTTACAAGGCAGAAATTGTCATGCCCAACAGGTGAGTTTTTTTAGGCTTGATTTTACCCATGAAGACAAAAAGAAGAGCTTAAAAATTGGCATTTTGCCGCGTGGATCACTGATTACTTCGATAAAAGTCTTTATCAAGACGGTTTTTTCGGAGGCAAAGGTGAAGATTGGCACCACTCGTGGAGGGGAGGAAATTGGTGAAGCGGATATCAAAGCACAAGGGACCAAAGAGATAACACCGAAAGATCAAAAGGAGTTTGTACCTTATGATAAGGAAGTTACTCTTTATGCCACAGCGGATAAAGAAGTTGCTTCTGGTGCGGCAACCATCGTTGTTGAATTCGTCACAAATCGGTAATGAGAGAAGAGAAGCATTACCGATTTCATGGAGTGGGAGACTGGACGCTTAGTTGCAAATTAAGAGCAGAGAGCACAGCGACTAAGGTAGAAAGTTTAGGGTCACCAGTTTTGCTTAAAGAGCGGTATAATCCACTGCGTTCGCGATTGGTTTCTTTTGCTAAGGCACTCATATTTTGCGCTCTAGCAACGATACCAAGGGCATCCGCTATATGCGCAGCATCACCTGTTTTGAAGGCTTCATTTAAAAAGACTTTTTGAGATTCTGGTGTTGTGAGGTGTTTTTCAAAGTTAAAGGTTTTCAATTTCATTTTTAAGATCCTCTAAAAGAGATAAGGCTTTTTGAATATCACTGGATTGTGTGGATTTGTCACCACCACAAAGCAATATAATGATTTTATCGCCTTTTTTTGTAAAATAAATTCGGTAACCAGCACCATAATGGATACGTAATTCACCTATACCATTAAAAAACTTTGCATCACCCAAAAGCCCTGAACGAATTCTATGAAGCCTTGCAAGAATTATATTAGCAGCTTTTCTGTCTTTAAGCTTTTCTAACCAGTTATCGAATTCATCTGTTGTTTTTATTATCGCTACCATCAGTGCACTATACTACACAAAGTATATAATATCAATAGTAATAATTTTTACAGAAAGGTATTTTGATGACGCGTCATTATATTCGGGTTAAGACCGGAGGACCGATACCTGTAAAGCGAGATGTTTATCGTCATAAGAGAACACTTTCTCACCTTGTATCGGTCATCCAAGATGAGATTGATGACATAGGGGATGAGTATGTTCATCAAATACAAGAAAGTATTTTTGCAGCCATTCGTTTTTGTGAGAGAGAAAATTTTTACTTTAACGAAAGCCGTGATGTGGTGTTTGAGACACGGGCGGGGAAAGGTGTTTATGATGCAAGTGACACCCACCATATTGAAACAGCCGTTAAGATCAAAAACGTTTATTTGAGTTCTGATCAACATCATAAGCTTGCATTGGAGTGTAAGGACCATGTTTCTTTAGAGCCTTTGTTATCATCAGAGCAGCAAGGAACGCCGGTTTGCTACAGTTATTTTGATAGGAAATTACATCTTTATCCCACGCCGGATAGAGCCTATCAGATTCAACTCATTCTCTCTCCATTGCGTTTATCAGAGATAGAGAGTGTCGATGAGGAGCATTCATGGTTTGTGCACGCGTTTGATCTGATCAAAGCGCGTGCAAAATACGAACTTTACAAGAATATCTTGAAAGACCCCGATTGTGCAGCAGCAGCTTACAATGACTTTAACGAACAGTTGAATGAATTGCATGCAGAGACGTCTCAACGTCATAACGTGACCAGAATAATACCAACGGATTTTTAGCATGGTTTATTTTCCCATTGCCGATTACAGACCAGATGTTGCGGTTGTCAACGGCAGCTTTACGGATAGCCTTGTGAATGTTTTACCGGCAGATGGCGGTTACATACCCATGCCTAGTGCAATGGTTGTTTCTAATCCTTTGGAAGAAAAGCCCTTGGGTTCAATCGCCTTTAGAAGCGGTAATGGTGTTAAGATAATCGTAGGAGGCAAGCAAAAGCTTTACAGTTATGATAGTCAAACGAAGGGTTGGAAGGACATAAGTCAAAGTGGTGTGACCTATCATGCGCATGAGGATAATCAATGGTCGTTTGCGTTATTTGGTGAAAGCGTTATTGCGGTGAACAAAAACGACAAACCACAGGTTTTAAATACCCATAGTTCTGAACGATTTGAAGATTTAGGAGGCAATCCGCCGAAAGCAGGCTTGGTGAAGGTTTGGGGACCTTTTGTTTGTTTGATGCAATTGACAGATAATCCTAATCGCATTCATTGGTCAGGTTTGGATGATGCAACTCATTGGACAGTTAAGCAGAAAGATTGCGATTTTCAGGATTTTCCGGATGGAGAATATGTTCAAGGGTCTACGGAATCCACCAATCCCCTCATTTTTATGCGTTCTGCTATTTATGCAGGAACCTTTGTTGCGGGTTCTAAGATTGTGTTTACGTTTCAAAAGATACAAGACAAGCGAGGAGCCCGCAGCGCAGCCTCTATAGCATGTCGAGGGAGTGATGCTTTTTTTGCGGGTGATGGTGGTTTTTATCAAATGAGTTTGGATGGTCAACTTTTACCGATAGGTTTTGAAAAGGTTGATAGAACGGTTTTTAAAACATTTGATAAGTTTGCTCTTGATGAGATGCAAGGAGTTATAGACCCCATTGATAACCGGATTTATTGGTCCTTAAAGAGTGGCAATAACGAGCAAACCACCTTTGTTTATGATTGGGGTTTACAGAAATGGTCGACACTACAGGGAAAGCTTTTCACGTTGTTTCCAGTGTTTACAACAGGTTATACTTTAGAACAGTTAGATGAGATTTCGATCAATCTTGAGGCATTGCCGGCTTCTTTAGACAGCCCTCGTTGGCAAAGTGGCGCGCCCATGCTTGGTGCTTTTGATGAAAACAATCGGCTTGTTATGTTTACAGGAGCCCCGATGGAGGCAACGGTTGTTTCGCAAGAGATGGGGGCACCGGATGGAAGTTTTAGCTTTATCACGAAGATGTTTGCTGAAGTTGATACGACAGAAGGTCTTTTAAGCATAGGAGAACGTCGTCTTCGCAATAATCAGACGCCGATCACATGGCATAAGGAGAGGGTGTGTTCTTATGTCACGGGCGCTTATCACGGTCGTTCGCGCAATCGTTATCACCGGTTTAAATTACGCATTCCTAAGAATGAACCTTGGACGATGATTACGGGCTTTAATGTGGATTTACGTCCTTTTGGTAGAGGGTAATGGCAAAAATCTTTTTGACCAGTTCTTGGGATATGGAGCGTATAGCGCCTTATCTTGAAGAAATCATTGCATCTTTTAATGAGTATGTAGAGCGTTTTAAACATGAAATTACGTTGCAGGAACTGATTGAAGCCATTTGCACGGGCAAGAAACAGTTATGGCTTGTTTTGGATGATGAAGAGCGATTTTTAGCGGTAGTCACGACACAGATACAACAGACAGTTTTAGGAAAGAAGCGCGCGCTCATTTGTGAATGTAGTGGGATGGGTGTTCTTGATTTGGTTGATAATTTGCAAGTTGCAGAGGATTGGGCGCGTGAGAATGGCGCTTTTGAAATGGAGATCTTGGGTCGTTTGGGTTGGAAACGTGCATTGGACAAGCAAGGTTACAGCATAGATATGCTTTATTACAGGAAGGAATTGTGAAATGGGGAGCAAGACACCAGCAACAACAGAACAAAAGCAGGTACAGACAAGCGCCCCTCCTGCTTGGATGGAAAATGTATTTAAGCGTGGGGGTAGGGATGCGTATCATCTGTATAATACAGGGGCGGGTGGTAATGTGTATGGGGGACCTCGTATTGCCCCGTTAAGTGATCAAACGCGCTATGGCATTGGTGGTCTTGGCAGTATTCCTCATCATTATCAAAATCGCTCTTTGATGAATACAATCTACAATCCAACGTCGGCAGCCATGAATCTTAGACATATGGCTTCTGGTGGTATGGTTGGACAGAATCCGTCTTTTAATGCCGCCCTTCAAAATAGCTTAGACCGTGTAAGAGATACGATTAACAGCTCTTTTGCAGGTGCGGGTCGTTATGGGTCCGGTGCACATGCAGGTGTATTGGCAAATGAACTTGGTGCTTTGTCCACAAGAGCTATGGCAGATCAATATAATCGTGATGCGGACCGCATGATGCAAGCGAATTCACTGATAGACCAAGCCAATCAAAATCAGTTGGGAGCCTCAAATAACTTCTTACAGGGTTATGGCAATGCCTATTCCAATGCCATACAGGGGGGAGGTGTGCTTGATGCCCACAATCAGAGAATTGTTGATGCCAATCGTGAACGTTGGCTGGAACAAGACAATAGCGGTTGGAATAGGTTGAATATGCTTATGAACGCCGGTCATGGCTTTGCAGGCAATTACGGCAGGACGACAAATAGCAACACAGCTTCTCTGATGCAAGGCAACAATCCTTTGCAGAATACAGGAACGGTAGGTTCTCTGGCACTTCAGGTAGCACCGATGGCTTTTGGTTACATGGCAGGTGGTCCAGCAGGAGCCACATTGGCAGGAGGAGCATCCAATGCCTTTTTAAATTACATGAATAGGTAATGAGAACTGTAAAATCATTAAATGATAGTTTTGTAGGAGAGTGTGATGGCATTTCCATTATTAGGCTTAGCTGCTGGGGCAGCAGGAGGGGCAGCATTGAGATATGGACCTCATATTTTTAGGTATTTTTATCCCAGAGTCGTTCCCAAAATGGTTACAGGGGCGAAAGGATTGGGACAATTAATGAAACCAAGCCCGAAGAATCCTTTAGTAATTGGTGGGGCGATTGGGAGTATTCTGGATAATATAAATGAAGCACATGCTCCCTCCAACCCTTATTTACAGAATATGCAGCAGCCATATGGACCATTTATGCCCTCTACGGCTCCTAGAACGGAAATGCCTCTTGGTGTAGGAAATCATCCACCACTCCCTAATGCACAGGAGGCAACCCCACAAGAACTTAAACCTTATATTAATGAACAAATTCAACCCCAAACGCAACCATTAGCTACAGCATCTCAAGCACCACCTCCTGAACCGACAGATTTAGATAAATTTTTACAGTCCAATACTTATAAGTTTTTTCAATCAGATGCTTATAAGAAGCTACAAGATCTTTTTGCAGGTATGTCAGCAGCGCCATCAGGCGGTTCAGGATGGGATGCGCTAGCAAGCGGTGTGAAGCATCTTAATGAAGTAGATAAACAAAGAGGGCAGGTTAACCAGACCGTCGAGTATCTGAAGTCTAAAGGATACAGCGAAGAAGAAGCTGCTGTCATGGCACGTAATCCTCAAATGCTTAGTGCATTGCTCACAGGTGGTACAGATAGCATAAAACATTACAATGATGGAAGTTCGTTAATTGATGACCCAACATCACCAACGGGAAAGAGAGTGGTTTATCACCCTGGTGGGAAGGCGTATCTGGACAACGAACGTGCAGCCGCTTTACGTCAACATAAAAACGTGTATGCAAAGGTTTTGCTAGACGATATTGATTATGTGCAGGAATACCTTGAGAAATTTAAGGATAAGGCGACAGGTAATATAGCTTTAGTTGCTAGCTATGCGTCGCCAACGTCGGAACAATCTGATGCACGACAAATTTTGGAATCAATACAATCGCGTATAGCGCTTGACCGTATAGATCAAATGAAACTGTTGTCGCAGAGAGGGGCGCTAGGACTTGGAAATGTTAGCGATAAAGACATTGAAATGTTAAAAGAGTCTCTTGGGAAATTAAGTTTACGTATGTCTACACGAGAGCTTAAACGGCGTTTGTCAACAATAAAAGATGTTTTATCAAGACTGAACCCTGAAGTACAAGGTATTGTATTAGGTAAGATTGAGGCTACAGAAGATAATATGAGAAATGCCGTTACGGCAGAAAATGGTCAATATTCTACCGACTATCTGATGCTTCCGGAAAAGTATGCCGGTGTGTCGGTTATCACTACAAATGAAGCTGTTCAAAATCTTCCAAAAGGATCAAAATTTGCATTTCATACTCAAGATGGCATAAGGATTTATGAGAGGTAAGTTGTAGAATGTCTTCTCCTAACAACTACAGCAGTCAAATACCAGATTGGCTTAAAAAATACAGATTAGTTGACATTATTCCAAATAATTCGACTTCCACAGGTTTTGAAGGTAATAAAAATCAACCTGTACCGGATTGGCTTAAAGAATACAAATTGGTTGATATTATTCCAAATACCTCGTCTTTTACAGATTATGAAAATGCTCAACAGTCTCCAGAAATCACGCAAAGTGAAGCTTTTTGGAACTCTTTAAAGCATGGTTTGAGTTTTAATTTAGATGATGAAATTGCGGGGATTACAGCGGCAGGACGTGATGATGAGAATGAGAATGCACTAAAGGCTTTTGGAAAGGGACTTATCGGATATTGGTTATCTGGAGATAAAAAATACGAAGATAAGTATGACAAAGCAGTCAATAAATTACGTGATTATCAACGTAGGGTAAGCAATGCGCATTATTGGACGTCTTTAGGTGGAAATGCTTTAGGTTCGGCACTCCCTTCACTTGCGACGTTAGGAACAGGAGCGGTTGCAGGGCTTGTTGGAAGGGTAGCGCCTCATGTTGCTTCAAAATTAGGTCAAGCCTTTTTGAAAGCGGGGCAAACGCCGGTAGGAAGAGCGGGGCGATATGTAGGCGAAAAGGCAAGCCCATTTTTAGGTATCACGAAAAACACAACACTTCCTCATTTGCTTAAAGTTGGTGCGGCATCTGGTGCAGCACATGGAGCAGGTGAAGGAGAGGGGTTTGGTAGTAGGCTTACAAGTGCAGCAGTTGGTGGAGGATTGGGAGCAGCAGGCACAGCGGTTGGGAGCTTAGTTGGTTCCGCGCTTGGTTCTACTGTCGGCGGAATACGAAGACTTCTTTCCCCTTCTCATAAGCAAGGTATTTCAAAAGACGTGTTAAGAGAAATTAGTAAGCATTTAAGCAATGATGCTTCTGAAGAGCTTGGAAAATCTTTTGGTCGTTCCAAAAGTCCTACAGATTATGTTGTAGATCACAGCCCAATTTTACAGGATTTAGTGTTTGAACTCTCAAGGAAAAATCCGGATGCTTCCCTTGATTTTATCGAAAGAGCCGCCGCGAGAGCGCTGGGAGGAGGGGAGCGTATTCATCAGGCAGCAGATGAACACTTTGTTCCTCGTCAAAATGTCACAGGTTTAAAAGATGATCTTATTGCAAGCAAGAAAGCAGCGACAGATAGTCTTTACGAAATAGCCAAGAAAACGCCGATAGGAGAAAAATATTATGGTGCTCTTAATGAATTAATGGAGCGTCCTTATTTTAAACAAGCTTATGACGAAGGATTAAAGGAGTTCACGAGTGGTGGGAACAAAGTCAGTCCGTTTTCGTCTCAAAAGTTTAGTCTCCTTAAAGAAAAACCGAACATGGGGCTTCTTCATGAAACGCAGCGTAAACTTCGTTTTATGACAGATACAGCAAGGAACATGAGAGATGATAGCAAAGTTCGTACCTTATTAGGTATCCGGAAAAAATTGTTAGAGCTTATGGATGATATATCGTCTGAATATAAGAAAGGACGGGCATTGTATCATCAATATAGTGCACGTGTAGACGCCATGGATGCAGGCTCCAAAATCCTTAGCAAGTCGGTTAATAAGGATGAATTCAGTAAAATTTTTGATGAATTACCAGAGGGACAACAAAAATACTTTAAAAAGGGATCAAGGGGAGAACTTTTCGAGGGCATGAGGCAAACGACAGATAAAGTCTCCAAAGCAAAAGAGATTTTTGATACGGATGATCTTTATGAAAGATTTGCAAAGATTTACGGAGCAGATAAAGCTTCTGCTGTTAAGAAGGTTGTCAATAAAGAAGCCAATTATGCAGATCTTTATAACAGAATACCCAATCGTATAGCGAATAAAGAGATATCTTTTACGCATAATATGCATATGCCTACCAGTACCCAAGATGCAGCCTTGCAGGTTGGAAAAGCAGCGGTGAAGGCTTCTTCTATTCCCTTCAAAGAAGCGGCTTTAAGAGAGCGTCAACGCATTGAAAAGGATATCGTCAAGTTATTAACAGGTGGTTCAAAAATTTCCAATGATAAAATTGTAGAGCTCATTCAAAGCATGGTGACAGCGCATAATCGCGGATACGTTACAAAAGAGTGGGTGAACCAATTTTTGGCTTCGTTGCTTGGAGGAGGAGGAAAAGCATTGGCTGGTCAATTTAATATGCTGAGTACACCAAGGTAGGGGAGAATGTATAAAGCTATGACCCGTTATAGTCCTTCTGTTAATCAAGCGATACGGCAAACAGCAGCGCGTTATGGCTTGCCAGAGAGTTATTTATACCGTGTTGCGCAAGTGGAAAGTGGAGGCAATCCGAATGCAAGGAATCCCCGCTCTTCTGCTGGTGGTTTGTATCAATTTATCGATAGCACAGCCAAACAATATGGTTTGCAGGATAGGTTTGACCCCATGCAAGCGGCAGATGCCATGGGGCGCTTGACACTTGATAATCGCAATCATTTAAGCCGCCTGTTGGGGAGAGCCCCTAGTGAAGCGGAGTTGTATTTAGCACATCAACAAGGGGCAGGAGGAGCTGCGCGGCTTCTTCAAAATCCCCATGCCAATGCGGCGCAAATTGTTGGGAGCAATGCAGTTGGCTTGAATGGTGGAAACAATGCTATGCGTGCAAGTGATTTTGTGAACCGTGTATTACAGATGTATGGTGGGCAGCAGGCAAGGAGCCCATCTCCTGTTGCTTATGGTCATCCTATAGCACAGGGAAAATTTGGCAATAGAGACAATTTGCTCGAGGTTTTAAGGGCATTATTAGCATCACAAGAAGAAGCTTCGGAAGAAGAAGAGAGTGATGATGATAATCCTTTGATGACGCAATTCATGCGGGCGTTTTACGGACCATTTTACCGGAACTAGGATTCATGAGAAATGTCAACGATCTATGATTGGTCGCTTAGAGCGGCGGATAATACGCGCGTGGATGATTTGATTGATTGGTCAGAGGGACAGCACCCTAGCAGTGTGAATACGAGCGCCCGTGTGATGATGCAAAGGATAAGTGAGTATTTATCGGATACGGGTGGAGCGCTTGAAGGCATTGTTACAAATGATCATGTCCAACAAACGAGTGTGATAAGACTTGCAAGCACCTCACAGTTTTTAGAGTATAAGAATGGTATCCTTTTGCGCTTTATGGCTATGGGTAAGAATGTTGGAGCGACCACGATTGTCTTAAATGATTTAGTTGCTAAGCCGGTTTATAAGGCGACAGAATTAGGCATCAGTGCATTATCGGGAGGGGAAATCCAACAAGGGTGCATTTATACATTGGTTTATAATGGAGATCATTGGCATCTTGTTAATCCTACCTCTATCCCTTTAGAAGAAGAAAGCAGTCTTTATCCCACGGGTTTTATAGGAACATTTGGAATGCGCGGGATTCCAAAGGATTGGTTACCCTGTGATGGGAAAGCTTATTTGCGTCGTGATTATCGTGATTTATTTGAGACAATAGGAACGGTTTGGGGAGAGGGGGATGGCGTTGAGACGTTTAATGTTCCAGATTTTCGAGGGATGTTTTTACGGGGTGTTGATGGAGGGCGCAATATTGATGAAGGGCGTTCTTTTGCAAGTGTGCAAACAGATTTAATCGAGGCGCATCAACATCAAGGACAGAGCCTTTCGATGTCTCATTTTACCAGCAACGAAAACTTTTGGGATGGGAATACGACGGATGTGTTGGGCTATCGTCTAGGCTTGTTTGGGGGGAGTTCTCTAGCGAATTTTATGGGCATAGAGCGTGAGAATTTAGGGGGATACATTGTAAGTTCTCATACTCTTGATGAGAGCCAAGAGGTTGTTTTGGAGAGCACTGGTGAAGGCGAGACGCGTCCAGTAAATGTGAGTGTTCTGTTTGCGATTAAGACATGAGGTTTAAGATGTCGACGATCTATGATTGGTCTTTAAATGCCTCCTTGAATGCCTATTGTGATGATTTGATTGATTGGTCAAAAGGACAACGTCCTAGCAGCGTGAATAATAGCGCCCGTGTGATGATGCAGCGTGTACGTGAATATTTATCCGATACGGGTGGTGTGATTGAAAATACCTTTAGGGTTGATGCTGAACAACAGACGACGTTGATAAGACTTCAAAGTAAATCTCATTTTTTGAAATATAAGAATGGGATATCAATATGTTTTAAAGCAAAGGGTAAGAATGTTGGAGAAACCGCAATTGCCTTGAATGATTTAGCCGCTAAACCTGTTTACAAGGCAACGGAATTAGGCATGCGTGCTTTATCGGGAGGCGAACTTCAAAGGGGATGCATTTATAGCTTGGTTTATAGGGATCATGCTTGGCAAGTTTTAAATCCTACGCCTCTCTCTTTATCACAAGAACCGGTTATTCCCGTTTATCCTACAGGGACCATAGGGATTTTTGGGATGCAAGTTTTGCCAGAGGGCTGGTTACCCTGTGATGGGAAGGCTTATTTGCGCAGTGATTATAGTGATCTGTATGCAGCAATAGGAACAAGGTGGGGAGGAAGTGATAGTTCGACCAAGTTTAACGTTCCTGATTTGCGTGGTGTTTTTTTACGAGGTGTTGATGATGACCGCGAGATAGACCGCTTTCGTTATCTTGGCACTTTACAAAATGATGCTATGAGAAAGCATGACCATGGGGGGCAATCCTTTACGATTTTGAATGATGAAGATGAGGAAGAGAGTTGGCATGGTGATATGACGATCATCTGGGGGTATGTGTTGAATGAACAGCAAAGGGTAAAGCTTGCAGAACGTCTGGATGTGAGAGCAGAGGATATACGCGTGCACCATAAGCTAGCCTTTCCCCATTCCCACCTTCATATGCGTGATGTTGAATTGGTAAGTTCAGGTGTAAGTGAGACGCGCCCGATTAATATGAGTGTTGTGTTTGGAATCAAGACGTGAGGTTTAAGATGTCGACGATTTATGATTGGTCTTTAACGGCATCTGAGAATGGTGGGGCTGATGCTTTGATTAATTGGTCAGAGGGACAGCATCCTAACACGGTCAATAACAGTGCTCGTGTTATGATGCAACGGGTGAGGGAATATTTATCGGATACAGGTGGAGTGCTTGAAGGGATTGTGACGGGTGATGATCAACAAAAGACGAGTGCGATAAGGCTTCTAAGCCAATCGGCATTTTTAGAGTATAAGAATGGCATATCGGTTTGTTTTAAAGCGAAGGGAAAGAATGTAGGGGCGACAACAATTGCTTTGAATAATTTAGTTGGCAAGCCCGTTTATAAGGCGACAGAAACCGGTTTATTAGCTTTATCGGGAGGAGAGATACAAGATAGTTGTCTTTATACGCTTGTGTATGATGAAGAGCTTACGGGGTGGCAAGTTCTCAACCCGACAAGGGGCAAAGTTTCTTCATTAAAACGCTTACCTTCTGGTCTGATAGGACCGTTTGCAATGGAACGCTTGCCGGATGGTTGGTTGCCTTGTGATGGGCGTGCTTATTCACGGCTTGTTTATTGGGATTTATTTTGTGTAATAGGAACGACGTGGGGAGAGGGAGATGGCGTTAGGACGTTTAATGTTCCCGATTTTCGGGGGATGTTTTTACGAGGACTGGATTATGAACGCAATCTAGATCCTTGGCGTTCTTTTGCAAGTGTACAACCCTGTTCTTTAAAAGCGCATGAACATTTTATAGGTCCAGCGTTATCAGAAGGTCTTTCTTCTCGTAAAAAACGGGATGTTTCTTCTTCTGAAGCTTTCTTGCAAAGGCGAAAGAGATTGGTAGACGAAGAGTGTGTAGGTTTGAGTGGGGATGCCTTATCCAAGTGTAATAAAGAATTTGACCAAATAGCAGGAAGTTCACAGTCAGAAGTTCCCTTTTGGTTTACAGAACAAGACAAACCGCCACGCTTACCGTGGTTTATCAGGAGTCCCTTTGCTAATTTTTTATATTATTCAACGCCTATAACAGAAGGGCTGAATGACAGAGCGCATCATGAACATCACCTTATGGCAGAGAGGGTTGGTGGTGTTGAAACGCGCCCCGTTAATGTGAGTGTAATTTATGGAATAAAGACATGAGGATATGAAATGTTATTAAAGCCGTTTGCGATATCAGAGATTAGCGACCCGTCCCAAGTACGGGTCGTTTTGTATTCGGGGGGAGGCTTTGTACATGCGCCGCTTGATGGCGTTTTTGATTTACTGAAAGCAGCTTTGAAAACGGAGCTTGATGGATCTGTGAAAGATTTAGAGAAGCGCTTAGAGACATTAAGAGAAGATTTTGAAGATTTGAAAAAGTGTTCATTATTAGACGAAGTACTCTGAATGATGTGAGGAGGAAAGCAGATGAAGATACCCGATCATGAACATGAATATTTGATACCTATCGCGACGAGAGAAGAAGTGATAGCAGGAACTTCTCAAGACAGCGTTATTGTTCCCAAGCTTTTAGGGACGGCCTCTTTGTATTCGTATGAAACCTTTGCGCCGTTAGAGCAGGTTGTTAATGCGAGGCAAGAAGCTGAAAAAGCCATGGCGCGTGCGAATGGCGCGCAACAAACAGCAGATCAAGCGAAAACTATAGCAGACAGTGTCAAGGAATTATCGGATGCAGCAGCGACGACGATAGCGCAAGCAGCCAGCACAGCAGCGAGTGCAGTTGCTGTAGCTTCTGAAGCCAAGACAACAGCAGAGACAGCTTTAGAGCAGGCAAATACGGCATTAACAGCATCCAATGCCGCTAAGACAACAGCAGAGGTATCGAAAGTCTCTGTAGAAGATTCCAAGATGAAATCAGAAGCAGCCGAGAGGTTAGCGCAAGAAGCCAAGCGTATTGCGGAGGATACTAAAAGTACAGCCGATAGAGTGACGACAGCGGTCACGGAAAGCTCTCAAATAGTGACACAAATACAAGGCACAGTAGAGACAGCTTTGACAGAGGCAAGAGAAGCCAAGGCAACGGCAGGAGATGCAAAAACACTTTCCGAACAAACCAAAAGCGCTTTTGATGATGCCAAGCAGGTGATGGGTGAGGTGAAGAATGTTGCAGAAACAGCGGCAGCGAGCAGTGGGCAAGCCCTCACCACAGCGAATGAAGCCAAGAGTGCAGCGGATACAGCATCTTCGGTAGCTGGTGATGCAAAAGAAACGGCGTCTAAAGCCCTGTCGGTAGCGAATGATCTTAAGCAATCGGTTGATCATGTTAAGAATACAGTTGAGGGAGTCAAAAGGACAGCAGAAGGGGTAGAACAGAAGGCTTTAACAGTAGAAGATGTTGCTACACAAGCCAAGACTAAAGCCGATGAAGCCAAACAATTGGTTGAAGAAGTTAAGACGACAGCGCATTCGGCAGAAACGTTAGCGAATAATGCAAAGCGGTTAGCGGATAGCGCAAAAAACACAGCGGTGGAAGCGAAAAATAAAGCAGAGGATGCTTATGTACTTTCGCAAGAAGCTAAGAGCACAGCAGAAACGGCAGAAGAGAAAGCCGCAAGAGCCGAAAAGAAGGCGGATGATGCGACAGTCACAGCTTCTGAAGCCAAGACTATGGCGCAAGAGGCAAAACAGGCGTTAGAGACAGCAACAGCGCAACAAGATGCTTCTGAAACACTGTCTAAAGCCGCTGAAGCGAAGAAAGTAGCAGATCAGGCAGCAACGTTAGCCAATGAAAGTAAAACGACAGCTGTTGAGGCAAAAGGTTTAGTCGAGGAAGTACAACAATCGGTAGCGACAGCGACAGAAACAGCAGAAGATGCAAAAAATACAGCAAGGAAAGCGACAGTAGATATTATTTCTATCAAGGCAAAGGCTTTAACAGCAGAGAGCGTAGCTAATGAAGCCAAAGTAGCATCAGAAACCGCTGTTAGGGCGGCGAATACAGCGAAGACCACAGCAGAAGAAGCCAAGAGTGCAGCGGATACAGCAACAGCGACGGCTCTTCAAACCCAACAGAGTGCAACAGAAGCTTCTAGGATAGCCTTGGAAGCAAAAGCGGCAGCAGAGTCTGCGGCGCGTTTAGGAGAGACAGCAGGGCAGGTAAGTTCAGAAGCGGTGAAGGGTATAGCGGAAGAGGCAAAGAGTAAAGCCGAAGCAGCTGAGAAGGTTGCACAAGAATCTCAAGGTGCTTTGGATGAACTAAAACAAGTTGCCAATAGTGCGAAGTCGATAGCGGAAGAAGCAAAAAAGGTTTCTGAAAGCGCCCAGAAGAAGGTAGTACAGGTAGAGACAGTAGCGGGTGAAGCTGAAAAGATAGCGAAAGAAGCCAAACAGACAGCTGGTTATGCTAACCATGAGGCGGCACAAGCGCGCAGTGAGGCGGAAAAGGCAAAAAGCACAGCGAATGAAGCGTGGAGTAAAGCTTACGACGCGAATGAGGCAGCCAATAATGCTAAGGTTATAGCAAGATTAGCGGAAATGGCAGGCGAAGAAGCCAAGAAAATAGCGGAGAAAGCCGATGACCGAGCGTATGAAGCCAAGAATGAAGTAGAAAAAGCCAAGGATATAGCGAGTAATGCAAAATATATAGCAGAACAAGCGCAGAGGGCAGCCGAAGCAGCGGGTAAAAAAGCGGCGTCTTTGGAAGAAGAAGCGGAAGAGGCACAAAAAACAGCCAAAGAAGCCAAGGAGTCTGCTGGTTATGCAAGACATGACGCGGGGCAAGCCCGTAGTCAGGCAGAAAAGGCAGAGAATATAGCCTCGTCTGCGATGAGTAGGGTTATCGATATCAATCAAGTGGTTGAGAATTTTAAAGCCCCCGTAAGTTTAGCGCGGATGTACTCAGAAGAAGCCAAGAAAAAAGCCGAGGCAGCAGATTCAAAAGCCTATCAAGCCAAGAGCGAAGCCGAAAAAGCCAAGGAAGTTGCCGATAGAGCGAAAAGAACAGCAGAAGAAGCCAAAACAACCGCCGATACGACGAAGCAAGAGCTTGGTGGTATCAAGAGTTCCCTAGCAACGGCAACAACAGCCCATACAGTAGCCTCACAGGCAAAAGTGCTAGCGGAAGAGATAAACAATTTACTGAAACGGTCTAATTTAACGGTTCTTTCAATCTCCACACCGTTTCTTGTTGCGACAGGCAAAGCGCAATTAACCGTGAAAAAAGGAACCTATCTAACTTTGCCACGAACTCATGATATTTTGGTTGCAAGTTATGCGGCAGATACAAGAATAAACGTTCCTTCTCTTTCGGCAGGTAAGGATTATTATGTCTATTTGGTTTCTGATGGAAAGCAGTCTCATAAAATTGTTGTATCAGAAAACTCTACGTATCCAAACGGTTACAGCGTCAATAATTCGCGCAAGATAGGAGGGTTTCATACGCTTTGTGCGGATGTTGGTACGATTTCTGGTCACCCCTTGTCTGGTTATAGGGCAGGGGATATTTTACCCAATTCAGTTTGGTGTTTAAATCACCGCCCGTATAGTTCACCAGAGGGAATGGTCTACGACCCCTCTACAGATCTTTGGGTTGATATTTATCTTCAATCAGGGACGGGTGAAAATACGAAATCAATGTATCGTACCAATATAATAACAAACCGTAATTATACCGAACATGTAACAGATATGGCGCGTGTTAAAAAATCTTTACTGAGTGATGAAGCGTTTGCTTCTGCTATGTATGGAAGCAATGAAAAGACACATATTGTTGGCAAGAAAGAACCAACCTCTAAGGTTTCAGGTGGATATAAGGATACGGCGAATCGTCGAATGATCTCGCATATCGGTTGTGAGGATGGTTGCGGTTATGTTTGGCAATTTTTATCGGGCACGTTTCCTATACCCATAAGCCGTACGCAAAATACGTTTGAAATGAGAGCATTGTTAGGGGGTGGTAGCTGGAGTAATACAACGGATAATGGGCGTTTTACTCGAGCCGCCATGATCGTCAATGGTGGAAATGAACAAGTTGCGGCGCGTGGATGTAGCCATACGCGTCATTTTGTTTAGGAGGGAGAGATGATAGATTATCCAGAGCATTTAAATAGCAAGGAAGATTATCTGAATATGCTTGAATTTGACAAAGTTGAAACGGTAAGAAGGCTAGAGGATCTTTTAGCAACCCGTTTTTATTGGGTCTTTGTTAAAGAGCTTGGAGAGGGAGAAGAGGGGATTGAAGATGATACGCATAAGGTTTGTCTAACAACAACTATGCCGTTTGATTCAAATGGTGATTTTGTAGAAAAGCGTTGTCAGTATGAATTACAGGAAAGCGAATATGCGCCGCTCTTTCAACTTGGCTTTCGTGTTGACGAAGTCGAGCAACTGATCAAAGAGCATAGTCAATAGAGATCATAAAAAAACATTTTTATCCAGCCCCACTTTTGTGGGGCTTTTTTTTATGGAGCGTCAGATGAGAAAGATATCGAAAGAAGGATTAGAGCTTATCAAACAATGGGAAGGTTTGCGTTTAGAGGCTTATAGAGATACGGCATGTGTCTGGACGATTGGTTATGGTCACACCAGCAATGCGGGTCACCCCCTTGTCAAAAAAGGCATGTGTATTAGCCAAGAGCAAGCAGAAGAAATCCTTTGTAAAGACTTAAAGCAATTCGAGCAGACGGTAGAGGAATCGGTCACGGTTTCGTTAACGGATTGCCAATTCGCGGCATTGGTCTCGTTTTGCTATAACGTAGGAACAGCTGCTTTCCGCAAGTCAACATTGTTGAAGAAACTTAATCAAGGCGATTATGAAGCCGTACCCTTAGAATTACAGAAATGGAATAAGGTAGATGGTAAACCTCTTCAAGGACTTGCGAACCGTAGAGCAGCGGAAGCGGGATTATGGGCAAAAGGGGCTTATATTTCCTCAAATTATCAAAGAGTGGAAACGAAAGCAGCGACAGGGCTTTTAAAGATAGAAGCACTTGCCCCGATTATAGGGTCTTGTTCTGGTTTTGGCGGCTTGTTAGCAGGCAATGGTCCAATCCAATGGGCATTAGCAGGCATAATGGTTTTAGCGGCTGTAACGGGCATTGTGTTTGTCGCCAAGAGGTTTCGCGAGCAACGCTTATGATTTTGTGGCTAAAGAAATATCATCTGATGTTTACAGCGGCTTTAGCCGTTTTTTTTATGGCTTTAGCCAAAGCCTTTCACCTTGGCAAGCAAAGCGAACGGCAAAAGCAAACAGAGAATGCTTTAAAGACAGCAACAACCCGTCTTGAGGTAGAAAATGAAGTTAATCAAAAAAGTGATGCTGGGGTGCGCACTGAACTTTCTCGTTGGGTGCGTGGCAAATAGGTCAGTTTCTTGTGGTGGCTGGTTGCCCATTTATTTGGATAATAAGGATGTTGCGGTCATCAGTTCCAACCTTGCAAGAGATATTTTGAAGCATAACAAGCAGGGAGCCCATTTATGTGGTTGGAAAGATGGTCAAGAAACGAAGCACCAAAGATAAAGATCTTACAGAAACAGAACAACAGCTCCTTCACGAGATGATAGAGATCTACCAAGGCGTAAAAATGATGTCACGCATCATGAAATGGTTAGCATTCATCATTTTTATGTTTGTAATAGATTTTGCCCGCATTATGGACGCACTCGATAATATCTTCTCACATCTCAAAAAGTGGATAACAAAAAGTTAAATATCAAATCTCTCCTTTTAAAATATGATGAAACAAGAATTTACACAAACATTGTTTGCGTGGATGGGTGGTAAACACTATCTGCGTAAGAAAATTATACCGATTTTAAATAATATTGACCATGAGACCTATGTTGAAGCGTTTTTAGGTTCAGGTGTTATTTTTCTAAACAAACGACCAGCAAAATATTCAGTTATTAATGATCTGAATGGTGAGATCACGAATTTGTTTCAGTGTGTTCAAAATGATTTTGATGATTTAGCCAAACGACTGGAGTGGTTTGTTTGTTCAAGACAGTTGTTTTTTGAACTTGCGGCTATTGAACCAGAGAGCCTCTCCGAAGTTGAAAGAGCCGCTCGCTTTTTGTTTCTCCAACGTTGTGTGATGTATGGGAAAAAAGAGTATGTCTCTTTTGGCTTTGGAAGGAAAAAGCCTCCATTATTTAATCCCGATAAGCTTTTAGCAAGGATGCGACGTGTTAGACAGAAGCTTCTTGATACGACGATCTTAAATTTGTCGTGGGAGCGGGTTGTCGAACTTTTTGATGCTCCAGATAGCTTGTTTTACCTAGACCCGCCTTATCTTGTGAAGAAGAAGTGTTACAGCTCTGGGAATTTTGTTGAAGATGATTTTGTGAACATGGCAAAAGTTCTCAAAAGCATCCAAGGCAAATTCGCCTTGAGTCTGAATGATTGTGATGCGGTTCGAGAGATCTTTAAAGATTTTGACTTTTTAGAATTAGAGACCCTTTGGACAGCAGGTACGGCAAAAAAACCTCCCCGAAAAGAACTCTTGATTTGTAATTGCAATATATAGATGATGGTGCTATTTGATAGTGTTATAGATTCTGTATATCAGGTGGTTTAAAAGGTGGTTTTATTATTTGATATTTTTATTAACTTATTGAAAATATTATAAAAATACTTATAAAATGGTACAGACCACCCGCACCAGTTATGGGTTTTCTTTATTCTGTTATGCATATCACGTTGATTTATAGAACACGTTGATTTATAAAACACGTTGATTTATAAAACACGGGGGATTTATAAAACACGGGGGATTTATAAAACATGTGGGATTTATAAACAGTGTTTAATGTTTTGCATGTTGAATGAAAAACCTCGAATACCGTAGGATTTTCTCATTTTAAGTCTGTTTATAGTAAATTAACCATAATCATGTCTCTTGTACATTACAAGCTAGGTAAGCTATTGCTATTGTGGAATGAAATTTTACAAAAAAGGAATAAAAATGCCTCTTAATAAACCGTTTCAAGGGCATCATTGGGGTAGGAGTGTATGATGGATGGTGCCAGCTTGCACTTTTATCTTGTACTTTTATGGAGTGTTAAAGATGGTGCTTTATAGATTTTATATTCTTGTGGGGCATTGTCGCAAAATGGGTTTGAGGGTTTTGAGAGATGTGTCTTTAAAATACGCATGGAAATTGGCAACCCAAGTGTTTTGGATTTGAGTGTGTTTGGTTTGGAGCGCTGTCGTATGACATGAAGGGCGTGATTCCAAACAGATCCGTGAGAAACAAAAGCATGAGACAATGCGTAATCTCCACTCTTTAAAGGACAGAGTTTTAGAGGCTTAAAAGATAGTGCTTTAGAGGCTTTTGAAAGTCGTAAAGCCGAAGTAAAAAGAAATGGTAAGGTTGGAAATTGATTTTTGCCTTGACAACTTCATGTTCTCCCTAAATGAAGCTGTCTCCCCGCTACAGAAATTACATAAACAGAGAACCGCAATATCCTCGCTCTACTTTGGTATATAATAGCTGTAAAACGTTGTTAGTTGAAGTGTGGTCATAGAGGGACTGTAAACTTCCTTGAAATGCTACAGTATTTTTTCAGTGTATGTGTGTTGGATATTCTTAAGTGTGTTTATCTTGCTTTAGGTTTAAGGGAAGTTCAATGGGGAGGCACCCAGAGAAGCCCGCCCCAAGAGTCCCCCAAGAAGCGCCCAAGAGAGTCCCGCCAAGAGCCCGCCCAAGAGCCCGCCCAAGAGTCTGCCCAAGAGACCCAAAGAGTCGTTGTGTTTTTGCAAACGGATATGGTTTTTAAAAATGGTTTTTTAGAATCTTTATCCTTTGAGGGGGGAGGTAAGTCAGCTCTCGTTATTTTATAAAGCGATCCTATCAGGAGAAGCTGGCGAGTTTATAGCGAAAAAAACAATTGTCTATGGATTAATGGAGAAAGTTTTACTTTTTAGGGGTGAAGTGGCGGTTACGATCCTTTATTCTCAGTTATTCGAAGAGCTGTAATCTTTTCTTTTACTGAGCAGTCATCTTTACAATAGAGGTTTTCTTTTGCAAAAGTATGGAAAGAAACAAAGTGTGAAAGTAATGGATTACACGTCGTGAAACCGTTATTTCTACCATTATGGTTTTGTTGGTAACTGCGTTGGTTTCAGCTCTCTTTTTTAGCGGAAGGGGGATTGGATAAAATCTCGAAAAGTAGATTCGTTATCTTATGAAGTAAAGCGCGAGAAGTGACTAGGGTCGTTACTGTTTAGAAAAAACTGAATTGTTTATGGATTAATGAGGGAGATATTTTTGCTCTTGAGGGAGATTAAAAATTAACATATGAAATAATCTGCTATTTTGTGCTGTTATTGCGTTATTCCGTTTATGTCGTAAAACGTTGTTAGTTGAAGTGTGGTCATAGAGGGACTGTAAACTTCCTTGAAATGTTACAGTATTTTTTCAGTGTGTGTTGGATATTCTTAAGTGTGTTTATCTTGCTTTAGGTTTAAGGGAAGTTCAATGGGGAGGCACCCAGAGAAGCCCGCCCCAAGAGTCCCCCAAGAAGCGCCCAAGAGAGTCCCGCCAAGAGCCCGCCCAAGAGCCCGCCCAAGAGTCTGCCCAAGAGACCCAAAGAGTCGTTGTGTTTTTGCAAACGGATATGGTTTTTAAAAATGGTTTTTTAGAATCTTTATCCTTTGAGGGGGGAGGAGGTAAGTCGACATTATCCTATGAAACTGCAATTGATGCACAATATCCATATTTCTTTTAAAGAAATAGTTCTTAATAACTGCTCTCAATTTGTTTTACGATGGTGCCAGTGCTATGATGGTAAAGCTTTTATATTCTAAATGCATTATATGAAAGGGTGAGAGGATAGGGGCTTGCTTTAAAAGAGGGAGAGGCTGAACTGTTTCGTGACTATTTGTTTATAGTTTCTTAGTTTTTAGAATCTAGGTCTTTTAAGGGGAAAGGGGCATAAAAAAACCCCGTTTTTAACAGGGTTTTTTAATCGTTCAATTTCTCTACAAAATTTAGAATTTATAAGCGATACCAAAACGAAAATCATGCGTTTGGGAAGAGATTTTAAGGTTATCGTTTGCAAATTTCTTTTTAAAAAAATCTGAATAACGATATTCTGTACGCATGATGATATTATCTGTCATTGCAAGATCAAAACCACCACCAACAGTGTAGCCAAACATTATTTTTGTCTCATCTAATACATTGCCAGAAGCAAAAATTGTCGAATCTTCTTGCGATTTTGATAAAAGTGACATGATATATTGCATCTGTGTATAGGCTATACCCCCTGCAATATAAGGCATAAGACGATGGGAAGCAAAACCAATACGCGTGCGCGCAGCACCAGTCCATTTTTCTTTCAATGTTACACTGCTGACAACAATATCACCATAATTGGGTATCGTTTCATCCGGAGCTGCAGGCTTTATGATAGGAATCCCAGCTTCTTTAAAGGCAATGTTAATAGAGTCTAATTCATCTAGAATTTTCTTTCCATTGTTTGTTTGGGTGCTTTTTTGCCCAGACCAGGCTATGTCTGTATCAAAACCGAAAACAAAGTCACCTCCCAGATCAATATTAGAACCTGCATACAAACTTGCTCTCAATCCTGATAGTTTTGGTGATAAATTTCTATCAACCCAAGCCCATTTCCCAGTCTTGGCTTCTTGTGCGTAATTTAGAGTATTTTTATTGGAAAAATATCCAATTTGTCCTCCAAAATAAAAACCAGACCAAGAAAAAGGTGCAGAAACAGTAACCGGAGAGATACGTGACGATGAAGCATTCTGCAATGAAACCTTCGGTTTTGATGGCTCAAAGATTACCGTATCTGCTGCTTGCGCTGTTGAAGCGGTAATGAAAGTGAGAATAGATAGTGTAATTAAACATGTCGTTTTCATAAAAAATATTCCCAATGTTATTTCAGATACAGAGCGCATTATACACGATTTGGTTAAAGAAATCTAAAGTTTAATTTCATTATGAAAACTAAAATACTCAAAAAATCTATAATTACCCATATTTAAGCATTTTTTAAACTTGCTTTCGTGCTATTACCCCTGTTTGTATTAATTTTTCAGGACTTTTTATATACTCTTTCAGTGTTGCTGTGTTTTAGAAAAAATTATGGTATAGTAAATAAGCTTTTGATTTATTTAAAAAATAATTATTTTATATATGAAAAATACTCTTTAATTAGTCAGTGTTAAACGTATTATCCATAATGATTAATATCATTGTGCTTAATATTTAATTGATAGTAAAAAATGCATAGGCGCACTATCATATTTTTTTACTGGTTTCCAATATTGCAGAGCTTTATATTGCGATAGTCTTTTGAGCCCTTGAGAGGATGAACGACTTTATTTCTTTTTTATCTATATGCCACTTTTGCTTATGACAATCCAAGCGAATGGTTTTGATTGATTGAATGGAATACGAAGAATAAGAGGGAGCAAAGTGCGAGAATTTTATGTTCTCTGAGGTTTCTCATGCAGCGTATAAAAACGATAAACGATTCTTTCCATTTGCCTAAACCGGAACGTGGACCAGAGCCTAAAAACCGAATGTCATTGGCAATTTTAAAGAGATTAGCGCGTGCATTCAAGCTCCCGTGGAAATGCGCAAGGGCGCCATGATGGGCAAGTGCTTCAAATTTATTGTGAGCTTTCAAGGATATTCCCGTTAGAGAGCTGATTGTTTTAGCAAAGGTCAAAACCTTTCGGTGCATTGAGTTCTGTTCCAACAGCTGTTTCTCCATTGAGCACTTCCATCTTTAAGCCTCTAAAAGGAGCAAGCCGCGGTACTATCACACTCATTTGCCAGCTTCATGTTGAGACAGCTCTCTCCCAATGTTGCGATAGCCTTTGGCATTTGAGGCTGTTCATTAGAGGCGTTTTAGTCCTTTCTTATACAATTGCTATCCACACATTCAGCCCACTTGTGATGTGCAAGCAAGTGATTTTGATTGCTTCAACATGGGACAGATTTAAAATGAGAAAATCTTACGGTATTCAGGATTCTTAATTCAAGATGAATAACGCTATATTATCATTATAAATCAATATATTATCTCTTTTATACAAAAGCATAAATATGGACAAAAGCTTAAAATGAATACTGTGAGTAATCGTTATCTGTCATCATCGGGGCATTTATGCCCCGATCTTTTGACAGAAAGATTGGGTTTAAGACGCTTGTATCTTTTTTTATTAGGTTGTTTATTGGTTTTATTGGGGAGAAATCATCTTTTTGGGATCAACTAATCGGTCATAATCTTCTACAGAAACGCCTGCTTTTAATGCTTCGGTGCGCAAAGTTGTATCATTTTTATGCGCTGCTTTGGCAATTTCAGCAGCTTTTTCATAGCCAATTTCTGGTGCAAGAGCTGTGACTAACATGAGTGAGCGCTCCATGAGCGAGTGAATATGAATGCGATTGGCCTGTAATCCTTGAATGCAATGCATATCAAAAGAGCGCATGCAATCACCAAGAAGGGTAATCGATTGTAAAACGTTATAGCCAATAACAGGTTTATAAACGTTGAGTTCAAAATGTCCTTGGCTTGCGGCAAAGGTTACGCTGGTATGATTACCAAAAACTTGGGCTGCAACCATTGTCATGGCTTCACATTGGGTGGGGTTAACTTTGCCAGGCATAATAGAAGAGCCGGGTTCATTTTCAGGCAAATTTAATTCGCCTAAACCGGAACGTGGTCCTGAGCCTAAAAACCGAATGTCATTGGCAATTTTAAACAGATCAGCAGCGAGGGCATTCAAGCTCCCGTGGAAATGCGCAAGGGCGCCATGATGGGCAAGTGCTTCAAATTTATTGTGAGCCGTCTTAAAGGATATTCCCGTTAGAGAGCTGATTGTTTCAGCAAAGGCAACGTCAAAACCTTTTGGTGCATTCAGTCCTGTTCCGACAGCTGTTTCTCCATTGAGCACTTCCATCTTTAGGCTTCATAAAGGAGCAAGCCGCGGTACTATCACACTCATTTGCCAGCTTCATGTTGAGATAGCTCTCTCTCCCAATGTTGCGATAGCCCTTGGCATTTGAGGCTGTTCATTAGAGGCGTTTTAGTCCTTTCTTATACAATTGCTATCCACACATTCAGCCCACTTGTGATGTGCAAGTAAGTGATTTTGATTGCTTCAACATGGGACAGATTTAAAATGAGAAAATCTTACGGTATTCAGGATTCTTAATTCAAGATGAATAACGCTATATTATCATTATAAATCAATATATTATCTCTTTTATACAAAAGCATAAATATGGACAAAAGCTTAAAATGAATACTGTGAGTAATCGTTATCTGTCATCATCGGGGCATTTATGCCCCGATCTTTTGACAGAAAGATTGGGTTTAAGACGCTTGTATCTTTTTTTATTAGGTTGTTTATTGGTTTTATTGGGGAGAAATCATCTTTTTGGGATCAACTAATCGGTCATAATCTTCTACAGAAACGCCTGCTTTTAATGCTTCGGTGCGCAAAGTTGTATCATTTTTATGCGCTGCTTTGGCAATTTCAGCAGCTTTTTCATAGCCAATTTCTGGTGCAAGAGCTGTGACTAACATGAGTGAGCGCTCCATGAGCGAGTGAATATGAATGCGATTGGCCTGTAATCCTTGAATGCAATGCATATCAAAAGAGCGCATGCAATCACCAAGAAGGGTAATCGATTGTAAAACGTTATAGCCAATAACAGGTTTATAAACGTTGAGTTCAAAATGTCCTTGGCTTGCGGCAAAGGTTACGCTGGTATGATTACCAAAAACTTGGGCTGCAACCATTGTCATGGCTTCACATTGGGTGGGGTTGACTTTGCCAGGCATAATAGAAGAGCCGGGTTCATTTTCAGGCAAATTTAATTCGCCTAAACCGGAACGTGGTCCTGAGCCTAAAAACCGAATGTCATTGGCAATTTTAAACAGATCAGCAGCGAGGGCATTCAAGCTCCCGTGGAAATGCGCAAGGGCGCCATGATGGGCAAGTGCTTCAAATTTATTGTGAGCCGTCTTAAAGGATATTCCCGTTAGAGAGCTGATTGTTTCAGCAAAGGCAACGTCAAAACCTTTTGGTGCATTCAGTCCTGTTCCGACAGCTGTTCCTCCTTGGGCAAGCATTTGAACATCAGCAAGGGCCGTTTCAATGCGTTGAAGATTGGCTTCTAATGCGGCACGATAGCCTGAAAATTCTTGTGCAAGCGTTAAGGGGGTTGCATCTTGCGTATGGGTGCGGCCGATTTTAATGATATCGGCAAATTCTTCTTCTTTTTTTCTTAAAGTGGTGATGAGTGCTTCAAGAATGGGAAAGAGATGTTGGCGTGTTTGCAGCGTGGTGGCAATATGAAGTGCTGTGGGAAAGGAATCGTTCGATGATTGGCTCATATTGACATGGTCATTGGGATGAACAGGCTTTTTGCTTCCCAGTTTTCCTCCTAAAAGCATGCTGGCGTGGTTGGCGATAACTTCGTTGACATTCATATTGCTTTGAGTGCCAGAGCCTGTTTGCCAAACAGAAAGGGGAAAATGCGTATCGAATGTGCCAGAGAGAACTTCATCGGCAGCCGTGACAATCGCTTTTCCAATCTTTGGTGAAAGCTTACCTTTGTCCATATTTACAAGGGCAGCAGCTTTTTTTACAAGGCTTAAGGCGTAAATGATGGTAAGAGGCTGCTTTTCACTGCCAATATTAAAATTATGCAGAGAACGTTCAGTTTGTGCGCCCCAATAACGATCTTGACGTACCGAAATCGTTCCAAAGCTATCCGTTTCCTGACGTGTTTCAACCATGATAAGATCCTTTTTTGTTTACGGGTTCTTAAAAAAGTTAGATAGCGCGAAAGTGCAATAAGAGGCAAGACTTTGAAGCTTAATTTAGAAAAATTATTTTATGGCTATTCTTGACATTGAGAGATGCCGATTTTATATCTAACCCATGCTAGCACTCATAGTTTGAGAGTGCTAGCAAGAACTTTTAAGATTAATGCAATTATGTTCAGTTTTAAGGATTTAAAACATGGCTAATATACAATTCCGCCCACTTCACGATCGTGTCGTTGTCCGTCGGGTTGAATCTGAAAATAAAACGGCAGGTGGGATTATCATCCCTGATACAGCAAAAGAAAAACCTCAAGAAGGCGAAGTGATTGCTGTTGGCAATGGCGCTCTCGATGATAATGGCAAGCGTGTGCCTTTAGAGGTAAAAACAGGAGACCGTATTCTGTTTGGAAAATGGTCTGGAACTGAAGTCAAGATTAATGGGGAAGACCTCCTCATTATGAAAGAATCTGACATTATGGGAATTATGGGCTAATTGAAGCGCTCAATTTTTCATTGTGTACTATTTTGAGAAAACTCCAAGGAGAAATTAAATGGCTGCTAAAGAAGTCAAATTTGGCCGTGAAGCGCGTGAGCGTTTGTTGCGCGGTGTCGACATCCTTGCTAATGCTGTTAAGGTGACACTCGGCCCTAAAGGTCGCAATGTGGTGATTGATAAATCATTTGGTGCGCCTCGCATCACAAAAGATGGTGTATCCGTTGCAAAGGAAATCGAACTCGAAGATAAGTTCGAAAATATGGGTGCACAAATGTTGCGCGAAGTTGCTTCTAAAACCAATGATATTGCTGGTGATGGAACAACGACAGCAACTGTTTTAGGACAAGCTATTGTGCAAGAAGGTGTTAAAGCTGTTGCTGCGGGTATGAACCCAATGGATCTTAAACGCGGGATTGATGCTGCTGTGGATGAAGTGGTGGCAAATCTCTTCAAAAAAGCAAAAAAAATCCAAACTTCAGCAGAAATTGCACAAGTAGGAACAATTTCTGCTAATGGCGCTGCTGAAATCGGTAAAATGATTGCTGATGCTATGGAAAAAGTGGGCAATGAAGGCGTCATTACCGTGGAAGAAGCTAAAACCGCTGAAACGGAATTAGAAGTCGTTGAAGGAATGCAATTTGACCGTGGGTATCTTTCCCCTTATTTTGTCACAAATGCTGAGAAAATGGTCGCTGATCTTGATGATCCTTACATTCTCATTCATGAAAAGAAACTGTCTAATTTGCAATCCTTACTTCCTGTGCTTGAAGCTGTTGTGCAATCTGGAAAACCACTTCTCATTATCGCTGAAGATGTGGAAGGTGAAGCTTTGGCAACGCTCGTGGTCAACAAGTTGCGTGGTGGTTTGAAAATTGCTGCTGTAAAAGCACCTGGATTTGGTGATCGCCGTAAAGCAATGTTAGAGGATATCGCAATCTTGACATCCGGACAGGTTATTTCTGAAGATGTGGGCATTAAACTTGAAAATGTTACTTTAGATATGCTTGGCCGTGCAAAGAAAGTGAATATTTCTAAAGAAAACACCACCATTATTGATGGTGCTGGGCAAAAGGCTGAAATTACTGCTCGCGTCAATCAAATCAAAGCTCAGATTGAAGAAACAACCTCTGACTATGATCGTGAAAAATTGCAAGAAAGACTTGCTAAACTCGCTGGTGGTGTTGCTGTTATCCGTGTGGGTGGTGCAACAGAAGTTGAAGTGAAAGAAAAGAAAGACCGTGTTGATGATGCTTTGAATGCAACACGTGCTGCTGTTGAAGAAGGTATTGTTGCTGGTGGTGGTACCGCATTGTTGCGTGCAGCAAATGCGTTGACCGTTAAGGGAAGTAATCCTGACCAAGAAGCTGGTATTCACATCGTTCGCCGTGCTCTCCAAGCGCCAGCACGTCAAATTGCAACCAATGCCGGTGAAGAAGCCGCTATTATTGTGGGCAAGGTGTTGGAAAATAATGCTGACACTTATGGTTACAATACCGCCACGGGTGAATTTGGTGATTTGATTGCTTTGGGAATTGTTGACCCTGTAAAGGTTGTGCGTTCTGCTCTCCAGAATGCGGCTTCGATTGCTAGCCTTTTGATTACAACAGAAGCAATGGTTGCTGAACTTCAAAGAAAGATACACCAATGCCTCCAATGCCAGGTGGCGGAATGGGTGGAATGGGCGGAATGGATTTCTAAGCTCTTGTTCCATAGAGGTAATAAAGAAACGGGCCTTTTGTGCCCGTTTTTTTTAGCTGCGATTATTGTGGGCAAGGTGTTGGAAAATAATGCTGACACTTATGGTTACAATACCGCCACGGGTGAATTTGGTGATTTGATTGCTTTCAAGAATTGTTGACCCTGTAAAGGTTGTGCGTTCTGCTCTCCAGAATGCGGCTTCGATTGCTAGCCTTTTGATTACAACAGAAGCAATGGTTGCTGAACTTCCAAAGAAAGATACACCAATGCCTCCAATGCCAGGTGGCGGAATGGGTGGAATGGGCGGAATGGATTTCTAAGCTCTTGTTCCATAGAGGTAATAAAGAAACGGGCCTTTTGTGCCCGTTTTTTTTAGCTGCGATTATTGTGGGCAAGGTGTTGGAAAATAATGCTGACACTTATGGTTACAATACCGCCACGGGTGAATTTGGTGATTTGATTGCTTTCAAGAATTGTTGACCCTGTAAAGGTTGTGCGTTCTGCTCTCCAGAATGCGGCTTCGATTGCTAGCCTTTTGATTACAACAGAAGCAATGGTTGCTGAACTCAAAGAAAGATACACCAATGCCTCCAATGCCAGGTGGCGGAATGGGTGGAATGGGCGGAATGGATTTCTAAGCTCTTGTTCCATAGAGGTAATAAAGAAACGGGCCTTTTGTGCCCGTTTTTTTTAGCTGCGATTATTGTGGGCAAGGTGTTGGAAAATAATGCTGACACTTATGGTTACAATACCGCCACGGGTGAATTTGGTGATTTGATTGCTTTCAAGAATTGTTGACCCTGTAAAGGTTGTGCGTTCTGCTCTCCAGAATGCGGCTTCGATTGCTAGCCTTTTGATTACAACAGAAGCAATGGTTGCTGAACTTCCAAAGAAAGATACACCAATGCCTCCAATGCCAGGTGGCGGAATGGGTGGAATGGGCGGAATGGATTTCTAAGCTCTTGTTCCATAGAATAAAGAAACGGGCTTTTTGTGCCCGTTTTTTTTTAGCCGCGATTATTGTGGGCAAGGTGTTGGAAAATAATGCTGACACTTATGGTTACAATACCGCCACGGGTGAATTTGGTGATTTGATTGCTTTCAAGAATTGTTGACCCTGTAAAGGTTGTGCGTTCTGCTCTCCAGAATGCGGCTTCGATTGCTAGCCTTTTGATTACAACAGAAGCAATGGTTGCTGAACTTCCAAAGAAAGATACACCAATGCCTCCAATGCCAGGTGGCGGAATGGGTGGAATGGGCGGAATGGATTTCTAAGCTCTTGTTCCATAGAGGTAATAAAGAAACGGGCCTTTTGTGCCCGTTTTTTAAATGCTTTTTCACGTTTCGTACAGTTATTTCTTTTACGACAGTGATCTTATAGCATTTTTTATTTTTCATTGGTTGATGTATCGCCATTGTGAGTAGATCTCTCTCTTTATTCATGACTTTTTTCTTGCATTTATGAGGTGTTTTTATTGTGGGGAGGGGGATCGTGATTGTCTTTGAAAATATTTTATTGATGAAAATACAACTTTTTGATTTATATTCATTTTTTCTTATACAGTTCCATTTTTTATTTCAAGTTTACGCATGCACCCTTAAAAAAATCCTGTGTTTGTGCTTTAGTGTTTGTGCTTTAGAAGGGGGGACGAACCAACGCAAGAGTTCGGGCCTATTGAAAGTTGAATAGAGCATGTTGGTCTTGTTTATTTTTTTATGAATAAGATGCTGGTGCTTAAGCTTTTGTATGAAAACAAAACTCAGTGTTTGCTTTGTTAAACGACTTTTGTATACTGGGACAAGCATATCTCTGTTTGAGTTAATCTCTATAATAGAAAGACAGTCTCATTGAGAAAGAATGTGAAAACATATAATCACTCGTCTTGCCATCATCTTTTTGCTTTATGGCTTTTAGAGGTATTTATAGTAATATCTTATTAAATAATGAAGATGATGCCTTCTTTTGTTGTTTGCGTGTTTTTTTGGGCAAAATCCCGTCATTATGGAGTACTTGATGTAGCATTTGCACAAAACCAATGTTTATGAGTGATGTGTGTTATTTATTACCCTTAGCTCTATTATGCGTTTTACAGAACATTTCACAATTAGCCTTGTCGGTTGCACCCCCTTTACTCCACGCGGTCACATGGTCTGCATCCATGTTGGCAAGTTTCCAAATTTTATTTTTATTGACATTGTTACTGATTACACATAGCGGGCAATTTGAAATACCATTCACTTCGGAATTGGTGGTTTGTTTGGCATAGGTTGATTTTTTTGTAGCTTCATCAAATACTCTTACATTAAGTAATTTTTTATCCATCATACCACCTAGCACATATTCAAAAATTCCTTTACGGTCTTTGACATAAGGGTCTGCATATAGGGTTTTTACTTGCTCACTAATGGTTTGCGGATTGTAAGGCTTGGATTTGTAGGTTTCATATAATCGCCCCCATTCTAACCCTTGCATTTCTTTCTCAACAGTAGTAAAAATCCCTGATACCCAGTCAATTACGGTATTAAAATAGGTTTTTAGTTTGCTGATGTTGTCATTATGACGGTAACGGCTCATGTAGTCGCCTACATTGTTACGGCTGACCCATTCAAGGGCGGTGGCTAAAAAGTCTTGGCGTAAAGCTGATCCTCGCACATAACTCGCCCATTTGTTAATATTGGCGTTTTGGCTGTTGCTAAATTCGGCTTTCGCTAGGGTTACAAATTTTCCTGAATAGACAGCATTTAATAATTCTTGTTCATTGAGTGGTACGCCTGCAATGTTGATGGTTTTAAACCAGTTTTTAATTTCGATTTCCTCACCGTCACATACATATACTAAAAGGTTGGTTTTATTAATCAAATCTTGCTGTTCAGGTGGTAGTGCGTTGAAATATTGCGGGGTCTTATTGTTATCCATGATGGCAAATTTATTGGTAACAAATCGCCCGATACTGGTAATGCGTTGCTGTCCGTCTAAAACCTCATAGATACCATCCCCTGTTTGGTTAAAATACAACAAACCCAATGGGTAGCCTTTTAGGATAGATTTAATAACGGCAACATCACGTTTACCATCAGCATAGATATAATTGCGTTGGTATTCAGGTTGAATGGTAAGTTTGCCTGAGTAAGCCAAATAAGCCTTTGCCTTCAAATTCGTTATAGGTGAATCCATGACAGATATCGGCAATGCTATAAGTCTTAAGCGTGGTTTTCATAAATTATTCTTATTTTCCGTTAGATGCTTCATCAGCGACAACGTTTAACATTAGTTGAATTATAGAAATACAATCAAGGGCATTTTTAATTTTTAATTTTCGATATTTTGCGGTGTTAGACTTATTGAAATTATCTGACTGCATAGAGCCATAATATGATATCGTATCATCAAGCATCATGTTTTTGGTGGCTCCACCGACAAAATAGACAACCAAATCTCGTTTCAAAAATAAATTATCATCGAAATACTGTTCACTTAAAAACTTAACTGTAGTAGCACTATAATCTATACCGCCTTTATTATTTTTAACGTACTGCCCGTTATTTGTAATCAAGACTAAAAAGAAAACGCAAATAGAAATCTTTATTCATTTCTATAGTTTTGACATGGTTAGTATAAGTCCCTAATTATCAAAATCTTTTATTATAGCCTCTGCTATCGGCTTAAATGGAAAAGAGGAGCGTATCTCTACTGTTTTTACGGCTTGATGTTCAATGTCTGATTGGTCTTTCCATCTTTTGATAATTTTTATATCAACTTGATTGATAGAATTATTTGAACTATCTATTTGTATAGAAACATTTTTACTTGTATTGTAGTGATTAAGCATAGTAAAGCATAGTTGCTCAATGATTAAAACCACACAAGCCTTTTAACTGAATTTCTCTTAAATTTCTCGTATCACCTGACGAATTGGCTGAATTAAAATTTATATTGCTTAAACGCTTTTTTGCAATCTCAATGATATTTTGCGTGTTTTGATTATCAGGTGTAAGCACAATACGCTGTATTCTAAATGGTAGATTGTTGAAATAATCACATCGGATCATGTGACTATTGTCAAATAGCATTTGCCTATCATTATAATCTATATATTCAATATACATATTAGGGACTCTCATTATTCTGCTTGTATGAGGATTCGTGAGTACATCCGATTACCATTAATGTAAGCACGGTCTAACTTACCATTCCAATCAGCAACAGCTAAATCACTTAATGATTCATTTTTGACTTCTAAATCCATACCAATAATTTTAAATTGTTCAGGGTTGTGTTTGTCTAAAAAGCTAATAGGCACACCCATAACACCTTTATAATCGCTTGGTGTGGCGATCGTTACGGGTACCTCAATGGCGTTGTAATAATCGTATTTTTGATAAGCATTTTTTCCTTGAATTTTCTTATTAAATTTAAGATTTTCTGCCATTGTCATCAGTTGCAAGGGTTGATGTCGTCTGCCATGGTCGATATTTGTAAACCACCGAACGCCTTTTACACGAATATATTTATTCCCCTCATCATCAATTCTAAATCCTGCTGCTTCAAGTGGGTAGCTTTCAGGCACTCTAAACTCTCTATCACCACTATTAATGGTCGCACCTAACCGTGCTTCATTATTTTTAATGAGTGAAAATATGTCTTTACAGGTAATGGCGTTTATATTTTCAATAATGGAAAATTGTTTAGCCGTTTCCACTATCCATGCCAAAAACTCACGAAATAGTGAAAAGGGTGGATTGGTGATAATCATATCCGCTTCATCTCGCAAGGCTTTGATTTCATCTGTTTTAAAATCCCCTGTGCCATTAAGGTAATGCCATTGCAAATCCTTAATATCGACTTTACCGTCATGGTTACTGTCTTTATCAAGGATGAATATTTTACCCTGTTTTACCGATTTATCTTTGTCATAATTTGGGCTTTGAGTTTCAAATAAAGACGGTTGATAATCAGCTTGTAAATCTTTACTGGTATGTGCGTAACTGGTGCTAATGAGTTTTTTAAGCCAAATCGTTCAAAGTTTTGAGCGAAATACTTGGTAAAGTTACTCCAATCGGGGGCGTCACATGGTAAAAAGACAATTTTACCTCGAAAAACGTTAACGTCATAGTCAAGGTGTAGGCGTGCATTTCCTTTTCAATATCGTTGTATTGCGTGTAAAATTCACCCTTTTTGGTACTTTTGGCTTTAGACAAGCCACTATTTTTACTTTCAAGATGTGCATCATTATTAAACATATTAAAACGTTCTCACTAAGACCAATTCAAAACTATCGTTTATAAAAAAATCTTATTAAATCAAACGAATTTCATTGCATCCAATCGCAGTCAAAACCTGCAACATAAAGTCCGCCCCAAAAGCTCCACGAGAAATCTTATTGCTAAGGTTCTGTGGGGTTTCCTCAATACCTAAGTCTTTTAACTTTTCTGCCACATCAGCATAGCTAAGGTTTCTAAGGGCAATTTCCGCTTTAACAATGCCTTTGGCTTTATTTCGCCATTCATCGCTCTTTGAGTGTTGCATATCGTACTTTCTCACTATTTAAAACATATAATCATTATAAACGATTATAAACCTATTGTCAAAATTGGTTATAAGGCGTATAATCATGACAAACGATGATTAACAGTCTTAAATTATGATAAAACACTTTTTATGAACAGCCTGTGCTCGCAGTATGTTGTCATTAGCCATTGCTTGGTTAAGTGATGACAAGTGCCATGCTATGCTGTGTGAATTGCGTTGGGGTAGTGCAGAAATCGTGGTTTGCCCGAAATGCCAAGTACAAAATAAAGCCTATTACATTGCCAGTTGTAAACAATGGCAATGTAAGCATTGCAAATATCACTTTAGTGTAATATCAAGCACTCTCTTTTCTCACCATAATTGCCATTATGGACGATTCTTTTTGCCTGTGCCATTTACGTCAATGCGGTGAAAGGTATATCAGCCCTGCCGCTATCTCGTCACCTAGATGTTCAGTACAAAACTGCTTTTGTCCTAGCTCATAAAATCCGTGAATTACTCCAAGCCCAAAAAGATGTGTTTCCGCTGTAGCTTGACACTAGGTTTTATACTAAGTGGGAAGAGGTGGGAGTAGGTGGGAAGAGGTGGGAAGAGGTGGGAAGAGGTGGGAAGAGGTGGGAAGAGGTGGGAATACGTAGTAACTTGTTGTTTTTATGACTCATTTTTAGCATTAAATGCGCGTTTTGTCAAAATAGATTTTGACACCTAAAATTGTGAAAATTAGCGAAAATCAGAAAAAAGAGTGGTTTCATAGTAAAAATGAGAAAAGACTTTGAAAGGTCTTTGAAAATCCTTTGAAAAAAATAAATTGGTACAAAACCTTCTGTCAAAATATACAAAACCCGCTGGAAAGTTACACCGCTGGCAAGTTATACCGCTGGCAAGTTATACCGCGCTGGCAAGTTATACACTGCTGGCAAGTTACACTGCTGGCAAGTTACACTGTTGGCAAGCTACACTGCTGGCAAGCTACATCCGCGCTGGCAAGTTACACTGCTGGCAAGCTATACCGCTGGCAAGCTATACCGCTGGCAAGCTACACTGTTGGAAAGTTACATCCGCTGGCAAGTTACACTGCTGGCAAGTTACACCGCTGGCAAGTTATACCGCTGGCAAGTTACACCGCGCTGGCAAGTTATACTGTGCTGGCAAGCTACATCCGCTCTGGAAAGTTATACACTGCTGGCAAGCTACACCGCTGGCAAGTTATACCGCGCTGGCAAGCTACACTGCTGGCAAGCTACACCGCTGGCAAGTTACACCGTGCTGGAAAGTTACACTGCTCTGGCAAGCTATACCGCTGGCAAGCTACACCGCTGGCAAGTTATACCGCTGGCAAGCTACATCCGCTCTGGAAAGTTACACTGTTGGCAAGTTACACTGCTGGCAAGTTACATCCGCTGGCAAGTTACACTGCTCTGGAAAGTTATACCGCTCTGGCAAGTTATACCGCTGGCAAGTTATACACTGCTGGCAAGTTACACTGCTGGCAAGTTACACCGCGCTGGCAAGTTATACTGTGCTGGCAAGCTACATCCGCTCTGGAAAGTTATACACTGCTGGCAAGCTACACCGCTGGCAAGTTATACCGCGCTGGCAAGCTACACTGCTGGCAAGCTACACCGCTGGCAAGTTACACCGTGCTGGAAAGTTACACTGCTCTGGCAAGCTATACCGCTGGCAAGCTACACCGCTGGCAAGTTATACCGCTGGCAAGTTACACCGCTGGCAAGCTATACTGCTCTGGCAAGCTATACCACTGGCAAGTTACATCCGCTGGCAAGTTACACTGCTCTGGAAAGTTATACCGCTCTGGCAAGTTATACCGCTGGCAAGTTACATCCGCTGGCAAGTTATACCGCGCTGGCAAGTTACTGCTAAATGGTGAAATCCACATGGACGGTAGTAGCTACGTCCACTCAAGTGTGCGTGAGGAAAATAAAAAGATTTGATAGGGTTGATAGACGTTTAAAGGTCAATGAGAACCCCAATAAGCGTTGTATCATCGTTATGCTTAATCGCTACACCACAGACGAAATCCTAGCCAATCTACAACTCGCAGAGGCTAAAATGGCATATACCTTCGTGGCATTGAGTGAAATCCCTCACGTAAAGTGGAAAAGCCGCAAATATACAAATACATTTGTCTCCAAATATATATTTTTGCATATTGACGTGTTTTTTAAGAGACATCTCGCTCGTCACACCGATTTTACAATGGACGATTTCGTAATGGATTCATGAATTGGATAAGGGTAAAGTTCCCATGAAGTGCATAACCATAGGGCACGACTATCTTTACGCTTAATAAAAGAATATGCTAACGTTATCATACACTTTTCCAGCTCTCAATGTTATGACAAGCTGTTGGTCCGTGAGACGGTGAGGCATGCCTTGCTTATAGAGTTTTGAACACTACACTGTAATATGCAAGTGGCGTGGTTTTTATGGTTTCAAAAGGAAATAGGTTTGGAAAATGAGAGAATCCTATGATAGGCAGTGTTTTAATTCAAGTTGAATAATGCTTAATGATAATTATAAATCAATGTGAGGTGGTTTTACGGTTTTCAAGAACCTTGCATTCTTGCAAATAACGATAATCATGTGTTGCTTCACATTTTAATGGATTTTAGTGGAGTAACGCTTTTATTTATAATAATCATTCATTGTTTTGAATGTTGAGTAAGAGATTTTTATTGCGGTGGATTTTTTTATTTCAATCCTCTCTTATGTTGAAAAAACTCAATCTTTTTCTTATACCTCACAAATGGAGTGAGCTAGAGTAAAATACTTAAAGAAAATAAAAATGCTTCTCATGAATATTTTCAAATAGTCAGTTTTTTATAAATAGGTTTTTTATAAACAGGGGGTATAAATATTGAAGATTGGTGATGTGTGAGGTGGTGTGTCCGATTGCTCTTTTTTAAGCGTAAAGAAAGGGGACTTTAGGCAAGTTAATACCCTTGCGTTGTTTACTTATACGCTTATTAAAAAATATCTTTAAATATTTTCAATTTTTTCGCGATGGTATCTTTCCGATGGTATTTGTGAAAAGTATAAAATCTTTTGAGCATCAATGGGTTATTTAAAAAGTGTGCGTTGGTATAATCATTTTCTTATGTTACCAAGGTTGTTGATTTACGCGTTTGTTAGAAATCTCTCTTAATGCTCTTAAGTTCATTTCATGAAGGCGTGTGTGAAGAGTGTATAAAAATTTTCCATGAGACGTGAAAAATCATCAATAAAATCTCCGTGTTTTCAAAAAATAACGGAAGGCTTTTTATATTTAAGAAAAGATTGAACACGTCTCACGTTTTATTGTTTATTTTAGAGTTGAATATTTGATTTTTGTGTAAAAATACTTCCCAACGCATCCATGATACGTGAAAAATCAAGCGCTAATAAGAAAATGATGAATATAATCCATTTCGTATAGCGTGACATTATTTTTACACTTTTATAAGTCGTGATGATTTCTTGTAGAATTTCTTTTTCCTTTTCTGTAAGCTCTATTTGTTTTTCTGTTTTTTTTCTAACCATGTTTCCACCCACACAAACCTTCCCCTTGTTTGTTATGCTTTAAAATATCTCTTGCGAGATTTGAGCTGATGATATTGAGATCTTTTTTGTCTAAATAAATGGGCATCCAACCAACGCAAGAAAAAGGCTCATTGATTGTTTTTATCGCGCAACCAGTGAGTAAGAGCAGCGCGTACATCAGGATCACTTTTTTGATTAATTTCATTTTCCACCTCTAGCCGTGTTGTTGATGACTTAAGCGTTTTTTCTATTTGCTTTTGTTGTTCAATCTTTTTTCCAAGAGTGAAAACTTTTGCTAAAGCGATAAAAAAAGCGGTCAGAGCCGCTCCTGTTATCATCAGATTTTTTTTCATCCACCACATCATAAGCGTTGCTCCCGAAACCGTTTTGCCACAAAGAAGATGCCAGCACAGGCGGCTAAAACCATAATAGTTGCCAATGCCCATTGGATGGGACCATTGCCTGCCAATAAGCCTCCAAGTCCAGAGAAAGAACCAATAATCGGTGTAAGCGCTTCTGCTTTGAAAAATCCCATTGGTGCTTGCGTTTCTACGGTTTGGTAGTTGGGAGAAACATAAGCCCCTTTTGCCCATAATCCTGCTTCGGCTGCACGACGGTGCGCTAAACCGTGAAGACGTTTTCCTCCTGCCTTAGTCCACTTTTGTAATTCAGCAGGGACGGCTTCATATTCTCCGTTATTGAGCTTTTTGAGCAGGGTCGAATTGCAAAAAGCCGATGTTCCTATATTATAGCAAAACGATACTAACGCGGCGAATTGTTCATCCGTTAAGGAAACCGTCACATTTTTTTCAACGGTATTCTCAAATTGTCTTAAATCTTGAGAAAGAATTTCTTCTGCTTGTTTTTCAGTAATGGTCATGCCCTTGTGAACGAAGGGTCTGCCAGCAGTGCTGGTATGCCCATAGCCGATTGTCCATACCCCGATGGTATCTTTATAGGCTTGTAAACGCAATCCTTCCCATTGTTTAATGAGCGCAAGGCCTGCTGATGATATTTTTCTCATTTGCTTCTCCATAAAATAAAGCCCCACGTTAAAGTGAGGCTGGCCGACATATTAAAAATGAAATTTTTCACTCTTCAAAAACAGAAGAGACATGAGACTTTGATGAAATCAAAAGGTTAGTTATGGCATCTTAGGGGATGGGGTAAGGGTTGGTTGGGGTGATGTTGGTGCGGGTCTTGTTGGTGCGGGTGATGTACGCAATGGCATTATGGTGGCATTACGGTTGTGTTAGCGGTGGCATGATGGGTGAGGTTGGAGGGGTAACATGTATGTATGGTAACATGTATGTATGGGTGAATGGAACTCTCAGAAAGCACTGTTGGCGCAGCAGGGGGGGTGGTTGGGGTGATGTTGGGGTGATGTACGCAATGGCATTATGGTGGCATTACGGTTGTGTTAGCGGTGGCATGATGGGTGAGGTTGGAGGGGTAACATGTATGTATGGTAACATGTATGTATGGGTGAATGGAACTCTCAGAAAGCACTGTTGGCGCGGCAGGGGGTGTGTTGGGGTGATGTTGGTGCGGGTGATGTTGGTGCGGCAGGGGGGGTTGGGGTCTTGTTGGTGCGGGTGATGTTGGTGCGGGTGATGTACGCAATGGCATTATGGCGGCATTACGGTTGTGTTAGCGGGGGCATGACGGGTGAGGTTGGAGGGGTAACATATATGTATGGTAACATATATGTATGGGTGAATGGAACTCTCAGAAGGCACTGTTGGCGCGGCAGGGGGTGGTTGGGGTGATGTTGGCGCGGGTGATGTACGCAATGGCATTATGGTGGCATTACGGTTGTGTTAGCGGTGGCATGACGGGTGAGGTTGGAGGGGTAACATATATGTATGGTAACATGTATGTATGGGTGAATGAAATTCTCAGAAAGCACTGTTGGCGCAGCAGGGGGGGTGGTTGGGGTGATGTTGGGGTGATGTACGCAATGGCATTATGGTGGCATTACGGTTGTGTTAGCGGTGGCATGATGATGGGTGAAGGTTGGAGGGGTAACATATATGTATGGGTGAATGAAATTCTCAGAAAGAACTGTTGGCGCGGCAGGGGGTGGTTGGGGTGATGTTGGTTGCCGGGTGATGTTGGTGCGGGTGATGTACGCAATGGCATTATGGTGGCATTACGGTTGTGTTAGCGGTGGCATGATGATGGGTGAGGTTGGAGGGGTAACATATATGTATGGGTGAATGGAACTCTCAGAAAGCACTGTTGGCGCGGCAGGGGGTGGTTGGGGTGATGTTGGTGCGGGTGATGTTGGTGCGGGTGATGTACGCAATGGCATTATGGTGGCATTACGGTTGTGTTAGCGGTGGCATGACGGGTGAGGTTGGAGGGGTAACATGTATGTATGGTAACATATATGTATGGGTGAATGGAACTCTCAGAAGGCACTGTTGGCGCGGCAGGGGGTGTGTTGGGGTGATGTTGGTTGCCGGGTGATGTTGGTGATTGTGTTGATGTACGCAATGGCATTATGGTGGCATTACGGTTGTGTTAGCGGTGGCATGATGGGTGAGGTTGGAGGGGTAACATATATGTATGGTGACATGTATGTATGGGTGAATGGAATTCTTAGAAGGCATTGTTGGCGCGGCAGGGGTGGTTGGAGTGATGTTGGTTGCCGGGTGATGTTGGGGTGATGTTGGGGTGATGTTGGTGCGGGTCTTGTTGGCATTGGTGTTGGTGATTACGGTTGTTTTGGCAGTGGTTGGGGTGAGGGCTGGGGAGGATGGATAGTGTGATTGTGAGGGACAGAGAGCGGCTGTTTGCGGTTGTTTTGTAGCATGGCATTGATGTGGAGGCGCTTGAGATAAAAGCGGACACTCTTAGAAAAATGCTACAGGAGGAGGCGTGTGCTTTTAATTAACATCCAAAACCATAAAATATTTTATGTATCCAGCCTTCTATCTATTCAAATAGGGTCCTATAGTACATAGCGAAGAAGAGCTTTGGACTTTTGATACAATTTTAAAATCGGCTGATTTTGATAGAACAATAGTGTCTTACTCTTAAGCTCAAGCTGTTGGTTGTTTGCGTCTTACAAACGGAAAAAAGATTAGCTAACAGCAACCTATATCTTACTGTCAAGCAGCATAACTTCGTTCTTTATGGGCATGAAAAAAATCTCCATTACATCATCAGAGATGTGTATTCCGTTGCCCTTTTTCTGTGTTGTGAAACAGAAAAAGTTTTTGTCTCTGTTGAACTTAAGTTTTTTTCAAATCTCTCGGTTAGCGTTTCTTGCTTTTTGTTGACTTTTTCATGTGCTGCTTGCGGATTGGCTTTTAGATATTGTTCGAGACGTCTTCTTCCTTGTGCGTGTTTATAAAAAGTGGTTGGAAGATATGTATCTAACTTTTCAGGAGATAGAGGCGTATCTGGTTTACATAATACACCCTTAATATTATCTCTGTGCAGTCTTTCTAATTTATCAGCTTCAAGATAAAGCTTTTTGGCAAGGCTTAAGCTTAAACATTCCACATTCAGAGGAACTGCGTTGAATATCCATTTCTGCCATGGCAAAAGAACAGTGAGACAATCCATGCGATTTAATGGACAATTGTGTCCTTAATGCTAGCATTGCTGGTCTCATATTGTTAAGTGTTGTAGGTTCAAAAAATATCACGGACGTTTTGTCATCGATGGTTTGATGGTCAATTACTGAAAAATGAATTCCTCTATCCTTTGTGTGAATGATAAATCTAGAAGATTGAACGCTGTTTTTGATGGCTTCTTTTAATGCAAGGGCAAAGTCATGAGATGACGCTACCAATTGAAGATGCATTTCTGGATATTTACGGTTTGCTTGTTCTACCAAGGCTGGCATCAGTTTGAGATCTGTACTTGCATAATTAGCTGTGAACCAACGTCCGGTTGAGATGTCATCTTCTAAACGGGCAATGATATTTTTTAATTCCTTATGATTGAATGGGATATTTTCTCCTTTTTCGTTGCTTTGTTGTTCTAAATGTGCAGCAAGATTTTCTAATGATGAATCTGCATGCGCCCCTTCTGGTGTCTTCGTAGCTTTTTGTGCGCTTGCTTCTTCGGGTGCATTTGCCATTCTTAGTATTTGTGATGCATGAGCGGCGGTATCTTTTGAATCTTGTGGCTTCATAATATTAGCCTCTATGTTGATAATCGATAGATGGCATTATTTTCTTTAATTCTGGCTAAACAATGTTTTGAAAAAGAACCTTTATCTCTTGAAGATTAAGGAAAAAATCATTTTTCAGCTATTTTTATATTTTTATAAGAAAGTGTGGGCGGGTCTTTTCAAAACTTGCGTGTTTTATGTTTTTTCAAAGTCTTAAAATACGGACTATGGGCTACTTTTAATAGAATACTATTGTTTGCCTTTTATCTTGAAGAGGTAATGGCTCACTTTTTGCGTATTTACCTCTTTCAAAGGAAAAAGAAGATTAGCTAACAGCAACCTACATCTTACTGTCAAGCAGCATAACTTCGTTCTTTATGGATATGAAAAAAGTCTCCATTACATCATCAGAGATTTGTATTCTGTTGCCCTTTTTCTGTGTTGTGAAACAGAAACAGTTTTTGTCTCTGTTGAACTTAAGTTTTTTTCAAATCTCTCGGTTAGCGTTTCTTGCTTTTTGTTGACTTTTTCATGTGCTGCTTGCGGATTGGCTTTTAGATATTGTTCGAGACGTCTTCTCCCTTGCACGTGTTTGTATAAACGAGCTGGAAGATATGGATCTAATTTTTCAGGAGGTAGAGGCGTATCTGGTTCACATAACATACCCTTAATATTATCTCTGTGCAGTCTTTCTAATTTATCAGCTTCAAGATAAAGCTTTTTGGCAAGGCTTAAGCTAAACATTCCACATTCAGAGGAACTGCGTTGAATATCCATTTCTGCCATGGCCAAATGAATATTTGGCAATTGGTGATCTTCAATGGATTGTCGTGTTCTTAGTGCGAGTAATGCGGGGAGTGTGTCACGCAGTGAGGTAGGTTCTAAAAAGATCAAAGACGTTTTGCCATCAACCGTTTGATGATCGACAACCGCAAAATGGATGCCCCTATCATGTGCATTAACAATCAGTCTAGAAGATTTTATGCCGTTCGCTAGTGTTTCTTTGAGGGCAAGGGCAAAGCCGTCAGGGGGCGTCGCAAGTTTAAGATTCATCTCTGAATATTTACGATTTGCTTGATCTACCAAGGCTGGCATCATGTAAAGATCTAAAATATCATAATAGTTCTTGCTCCAACTTCCATCGGCATTATGCTGTTCTAAACCAGCAATGATATCTTTTAATTCCGCACGGTTGAAAGGAGTATTTTTAATTTTTTCGATGTTGAGCCGTTCTAAATGTGCTGTGAGATTGACGAGTGATGCATCTGCATGCGCCCCTTCTGGTGTCTTCGTAGCTTTTTGTGCGCTTGCTTCTTCGGGTGCATTTGCCATTCCTAGTATTTGTGAGGAATGAGGGAGGGAAGAATCTGAAGAATCTTGTGGCTTCATAATATTAGCCTCCATGTTGATAATTGATAGATGGCATTATTTTCTTCAATTCTGGCTAAACAATGTTTTGAAAAAAGCCTCCGCATCTTGAAAGATGAGGCGATGAGAGCATATTGTTGCCGTTTTTATATTTTTTTCGTGTATTGCTCGTTATTTCTGTAATGTATTGTATCGGTGTTTTATTGGGGTATTATTAGGGCGTTCTATTGAGAACCCTTATTGAATACTGCCTGTTTTGAAGGTTTCAAAATTATAGAGCTGTTGGTAATGCAAGCTGGATAATGCAAAAGAAAAACAGTCAGAAAAAGACGAAAAGTATCTTCAAACAGGAGACTTTTAAAGATTGTCGCGAAACACACTGTTTTATAACAGTCTATAATAACTTTATAACTCTATAATAACTTTATAACAATCTATAATAACGTAAACATTTGATGATGAAATTCAGACGCAAAAAAGCCTCTACCGCACCTGTCATTAAATACGATTTTTCATATTCTGTCAACAGCAAAACGATAATTTTTCCTTTTTTATTGCGGAAAAAAATCGACAGAAAAAAGCGCATTTATTAGCTATGCAGCAAAATATGTTGTTTTAATGGGCAAATTTTTTGATGCGGTAAAAAACATTTTCTCCTTTGAAAATTGAGTAGCATAAATGCTTTTTCTCCTTTGAGATAAGGAGGAGACAAGGTGAAGGGAGAGGGGAGAGTTGTGGTTTTGAAATCCCTGCTATTTTATTGATGGAATTGAGAGGGGGGGAAGATGTTGCGGGGGTGAAGCTTAGGTGTTGCGATTGTGTTGGCGATTGGGGCTGTGGGGGATGTCATATTAGCGGTGGCGTGATGGATGGATGATTGCTGGCGCCCGCGTTGTTGATGTGGGAGGAGATTGTTGGTGGAGACTTTTTCTTTCGTTTAAGGGATGATGCTTTGTGGATATTTTAAAGCTTGTTTATTGTGCGTTTTAAGCGTGTTAATCCTGTGAAATTTTATGAAAGGCAAGCCTGTTGTTACAATGGGGGGTGATGGGGAAAGGGATGATGCTTTTAATTTTATAAAAAAATCAACGTGTTTTTTTAATGATAAGCTATTAACTTATAAATGATACTTTAATCGTTATTTATCTTAAATGAGAAACCTAGATTATGCTGCAATCAACGCCATGTCTTTTGTTCTTCATAAGATCAGGAGGACCATATAGAAATTGTACAAGAAGGTCTCAAAATGTTTATAATGAATTGTCTCAAGAGCTAAGGCTGCCGTGATATTGGGGGGAAAGTATATGATGACGGCGGTTTATTACAATGGGGGGTGATGGGGGAAATATTGCTGTCTGAAGAGGGGCAATAGTTATCTTGCCCATGCCGTGAAATATGCCGTGAATTATTGTCCTTTGAGGCATGGGTAGATACAAGTGAGGTGTGGTAATATAAGGTAAGGTTCTTTGACAGGTTGAAGCGTTTTTTAAAGGGCGTGGTGGATATTTTAAAGCTTGTTTATTGTGCGTTTTAAGCGTGTTAATCCTGTGAAATTTTATGAAAGGCAAGCCTGGTGTTACAATGGGGGTGATGGGGAAAGGGATGATGCTTTTAATTTTATAAAAAAATCAACGTGTTTTTTTAATGATAAGCTATTAACTTATAAATGATACTTTAATCGTTATTTATCTTAAATGAGAAACCTAGATTATGCTGCAATCAACGCCATGTCTTTTGTTCTTCATAAGATCAGGAGGACCATATAGAAATTGTACAAGAAGGTCTCAAAATGTTTATAATGAATTGTCTCAAGAGCTAAGGCTGCCGTGATATTGGGGGGAAAGTATATGATGACGGCGGTTTATTACAATGGGGGGTGATGGGGAAAATATTGCTGTCTGAAGAGGGGCAATAGTTATCTTGCCCATGCCGTGAAATATGCCGTGAATTATTGTCCTTTGAGGCATGGGTAGATACAAGTGAGGTGTGGTAATATAAGGTAAGGTTCTTTGACAGGTTGAAGCGTTTTTTAAAGGGCGTGGTGGATATTTTAAAGCTTGTTTATTGCGCGTTTTAAGCGTGTTAATCCTGTGAAATTTTATGAAAGGCAAGCCTGTTAGATCTCAAGTGTAACTTGCCAAGAAGGATTGTCTCTTTACAAAGGAGCTGGTTACAAAAGGACATGTTACAAAGGGAAGGGGGTAGAATCTTTATCCTGTGAGGGAGAGAAAACGGTGGGTGTTTTTAGCCAATGCTCTTTTTGCTAGAACAGTCAAAATGTTTATAAAGAGCATTAAGAATAATACGCAACGAACCAACAAGAGTAGGCAGCGGTTGATCTTCTATAACAAGATATTGTAATGCCGCATGAAAGTTGTGTTGACGGTGCAAATATTGCGCTTCTTTAATCGCTTCTTGCATATCTTCATAGCAATTTGTTGCTCTTTGAACCCATTGCTTTTTTGCTTTCTCATCTGATGCGCTGTGCCTAAAACCATCATAATAGCCGTTTGGTAAGCCTTTTGCACATAAATAGTCGTTTCTGATTTGCAAGTATCGTTGCGCCGTATCATATTGCTCTTTACTGATGCCTGATGAATTCTCTTTATACCCAAGCAAACAAAGACGCCCAATATAGGTTCCGACAAGCGGATTTTTCGCTTCTTCGAGGCTTAATCCAAAGTGTTTTGCACGCATTTCAATCGCAGATTGAAGCGCAGATTCGCTGGGGCTTTGGGCACGTGAAATACGGCCATTGGGCTCTCTCAGTTTGCCTGTTATTCTCGGTCTACCGCGTTTTTTACGTATTTTCATGAACTTAACCATTTAAATGAAAAATAAACTGTCTGTTGATGGGGGACAGTGATGTAAAAAGCACTTGGAACAAATACTAGGGGGAACAAATACTAGGGGGAACAAATACTGGGGAGAATAAATACTGGGGGGAATATGAGCCGTTGCAGATCAGAGGAGAAACGGATACTAAAGGCGTCTTTAAGCACAAAAAACAGCAACGGTGCAGGGGCGAAAAATCATCTTTAAGGTGTTTCGTACCATTTTTATCTTGCCCCTATCAGTCTTATTTCTTGCTCCTATCATACTTATTTTTTCATGGATAGCAGCTTTTTTCATGGATAGCAGCTTATTTGCTTTCTAAAGATCTCTCAACGTCTCTGGAACAAAATGAAAAGAAACTTTTGTCACATGTGAATAAAAAACAAGAATGATGTTTTATGGGTATGCCGTTGTCTTTCTAATAGGAAGTTTTTTCTAATAGGATTATTTGCCTTTTTCTCATGAGCGCTTTTCTTATGGGCACTTTGTGGAAACTTTTCAGTCTCACGTTTGAAAAGCCATTGCTTTTAGTGGGTTTTTATCATTTGTGGGGCTTTCTTATTGGGGGGCATATTGGGGTTTTCTTATTGGGCGCTGTACCAAGATGTCTGATGTAGAGCAGGCTGCTAAGCATATTTTTATCCTTTATAGAGGATCTTATCTTCTTTTGAGCGGTACAGAGCTTTAAAAACAAACATTTCCAATGTGCTTATAATAGCACAAGATCCTTACCTTTTCAAATAAAATATCGTTTATAAGTTCAAAATAACAAAATAAACCGTGAAGGGTCAAGCGATTTATGGTCATCTTTTATGGAGGATAAAATTTTTCGTTTTTGCTGTTTTAATGGATTTCATTATAAAAAAGGGAGGCTGTTACTTAAATGGCGGGAGGAAATATTCAAAGAAGCTTTATAAGCGGCATTTAGCTTGATAAAAGAGGCGTTTATAAGAGATGCTTTTATAAAGGTGGGGGCTTGAGATATGAGGCATTTCTCTTTTAATTTTAAAATAGCGTCTTTTTTAATCAAGAAATTTTAAAATGAGAATTAAAAAATTTCAAAACTGTTGTCGGCGTATTTTAGATAATCGGTTGTTTGATTTTGTCTGTGGGGTGTACTTACTGCCTCACGCTTTTGTTTGTCGCTTTTGTTTATCCCATTTTTTGGGGCACATCTCTTACGTTATACACAATGCCCCAAATGGAATATACTTATTGTTGCATATTCATACGCTTGTTTTAAAGAGGCATGTCTTACATGCGCTCGAGCCTATTTCATGATGGTTGTTCAAGAAGGGTATCATGATAACGCTTTCATAATAATATAAAATCCCATGATAATATAAGTCTATTGAGCATCAGCATTTTTAGGCTTCATAAAAGCGTAAGCTGGTATCATCACACACTTTGCTAATCCCCAATATGTATTACAGCTCTTGGCACTTGAGACGGTTTATAAGAGGCATTTTTATTTTTATTGTGCAGTTTCACGTCCGCAGGGCTCCCCCACTTTTTACGTGCAAGTAAATAATTTTGATTAATTTAACAGGGGATAGATTTGAAAGGAGAGAATCTTACAGCATTGATGATGTGTTGATGATCAAGATAAAGGCGCTTGTGAAAATGTTTTTTATCTTGTTATGCTATAAAATACTATCATTCATTTGAGGCGGGGATAGGAAGGCTTATGAGGCATTACAACGCTTGATGCATTAAGTATAAAATAAAGGTGCGATGTTAAGGAAGGATTCTTCCGTAGAGCGCTTTGTGCAAGTGGAGCCCATAAGTGATCAGCAGGCGGAGTGCACTTAAGAGCAATGGAATTGTTTACAAACTGATGTGGGGTTTAAACTCTTCATTCTTTTCATTCTTTGAGATGAGCAAGGAATATCATCATCCTTTGCTTCATATATACTCGGCTTCATTTAAGCGGTGAAAACACTGTCGTTTATGGTGGGCATGTCAGTTTTCCATATGAGATGTTTTTTAGATTAAATATTCGTTGGGTTTTTGTAAAACGGTGTGCTTTAGGGTTTATGTGATCGATAAAGGGAGGAAAAGGGGTGTTTGGGCTTGTAAGCGCGTCACATATAAATGCGTATAGGGCCAAGTGAATAAAATATTTAGAAGGGAGATTTATAGTGCTTGCTTTACTCTGAGAAGAGTGCTAAGCGAACTCACCACGCTGGTGGCGTGCTATCAAATATTGAAGAGTGGGAATTTTAAAAGTGGGGGATTATCCGTATGATCGAAGATAAATCACAACAGCAATCTGCCCATGAGGGAAATACGGCTTTTGTATCACAGCCGCTGTTGAACCAAGCAGCAGCTTTCAAAAAATGGATGGTTCTCTCAACAAGTGATTATATCATCATTTGTTGCTTGGCTATCCTCTTGTTGGTGCTTTTTTCTGCGACTGTCTATATGAATCCTTTGGATTTTTTTCACATTATGTCCAAAGAACAGTTCAAAGCACTGGGACAAATGAAACAAGAAGATTTTCAAGAAATGAGTCAGAGTTTTATACGGGTTCCTGCGATCGAATTTCTTCGTAACTTCGGGTGGAATGGTGTTTGGGCTTTTTTATGTCTCTTACCGCAAATAATTTTTGGTTTTCTTTTCGTGTTTTTTCCGCTCTTTTCTATTTTTAACGCCGTATTTAAACGGGATGCGAAGGAAATGATGAAGCTGCGGGAAACATTGCCAGAGCAACAACAGCTAGACAACCAATCTCTCAATAAAATATGATAGGGGGGAAAAGTGACCACTTCTATAATGCCTCTTTTAATAACTGCATTATTGATCTCCTTAGGGGTGAGTATCTTTATTTATTCTGCATGGAGCATGATACTCTTTTCTACCGTGAAGATCATTGTGGCCATTTATTATTCTTTGATAAAACGGGCAGTACTGTTATGTAAGATGCGAAGGAAATTAAAAAAGGGTGCAGCGCAGAATTTGAGGCATAATCAGGCAGAGGATAGAGGACAGAATACAGTTCTTGCAACACAGTTCAGTGCTTTTTCTTTTCAAGAATCTTTGCTTCTCTCAAAAAAAGACTATAAAATAATCTCTTGGATAGCTTTCATTGCAGTTGCGCTTTTTATATGGGCTACGCTTTTTTTGTCCTTTATTGTACGATATGCGATTGTTTTACACAATGATCCGTTGTTTTTTTTGTTATTGATTATTGCGCTGCCGTTTTTGTTTATTTTGGTCTGTAGTGCCATCACTTTGCCTGTTATTTTAATTCTCCATAGTTTCCTTCATTATGGCGTGAAAAAAACAGTAAAGAGATTGAAAACATTTGCTTGAGCAGAGGATAAAAATGATAATTTCACATCAATGCGATAGGGGGAAAAAGTGGGCAGCATCATAGGATATTTGGTTTTTTTAGGGTGCATCATTATTGCCATTTTAATGTTTATGGTCATGATCAGGCTTCCTTACCTGTTGATCAAACATATGAGGTTATCCTTTAAATTTGCTCAAGACGTGAAAAAGAGTACGACGCAACAAAAGCAAGCCATACAACAGTTGCGCAACGATTTGGGAGAAATGAAAAGACGCAATCTCGCGCTTGAGACACTTGATGCGAAAATACGCTTTCTTAACTTTAAAGAATCTCTGCCTCTTTATTCAAAAGAATGTAAAATAATTCTTTTTATTTGTATCCTCTTTACCATTTTGCAATTTGCTTTCTTTATCGTACATTTGGTATGGTGGAAGAGTGATATGGCCAGCTTTATGATACCGCGGTTTTCAATAGGTCGCATTATTTATAGTCTTCTATGGTTAGGGATTCTTCTCTTTTCTCCGATCATTGGGATGATGTGCATAAAATTAACGAGAAAATTGAGAAAAACACTTCAACAATTGGAAGAAGCAATACAACAACGCGATCAGGCAATCCGTATGCAGAATGTGGAAGGGGGACAAAATGATGAGTAGTCTTATAACATTAGTAGCCTTTTATTTTCTGTTCTTGACGCTCTTAAATGTTTTAATATGGGTGCCGATTTTTATCATTTATTATCTGTTTATCAAGCGCGCGAGGCTCTATTGCCGCGTGAAAAAGGAACTGGAATGCGTGCTGAATGAACGCGATATTGCCTTAAAACAGATCTCCCAAAAATAAAAAAATGAAAAACAGCAGCGTGTTTGATAAAAAACAGCTTACTCTTGTTTGGCAAGACTATAAAAAAATATTCTATATTTCTACGGTCATAGTGACAGCTCCGACGGTTATAACTGTTATCGTTAAGATATGGAGAAGAAAGGACTTTTTTTCTGCTGCTATATTAGAACCACTGGTATGGGTGCTTGCCTGTGCTTTTTTATTATTACCAATTGTTTTTATTATGCTTTTTATCATAACCCGTCAGTTAAACAAAATGATACGGCAATTGGAAGAAGAGGTTGAGCAGAAAAAAGCACCAATCATACGCTACAATGTGAGGGAGGGAAAAGTGAGGGAGGGAAAAGTGAGGGAGGGAAAAGTGAGGGAGGGAAAAAAGTGAAGAGAGGCTTTTATTGTCATAAGTCTTGCCTTTGGCGTGTTCATTAAGGAGCATGGGATGCATTTCTCGTTTTATGTTTTTTTTGTATTTGTGTCGTGTGTTTTGAAAAGAATAGTGGCTTTTTTTTGAGAGGGGCTCTTTCTTGAGCGGTAAGGGGGAAAGTGAAGAGAGGCTGCTCTTGGGCTTTCCTTGTTGTTGGTGTTCTCTTTAAGAGAGAAAATCTTGTAACTTATTTTTCTTTTATCAAAAAATGTGTCTTACCAAGCGATATTGAGGGCGAAAAATCTATACTTAAAGCAAAGATGAGGCCGCGGTGCTCGGGAAAAACGAGCCCATTTTCGAGAAAATGGAGAAGCAAGGCGCATGAAGAAGGTGAGCTAAAAGCCAAAGTTTTTGATCAACAGGTTTTGCCCCATGGAAAGTGCAACGGCGCTTTTAAAGAGCTTGGGTCGGAGGGTGAAATTGAAAGAAAAGGGGGATATCTATTTATTTACGAGACCGAAGGATAGTTTCTCTATCTGGATGAAAAAGGTTTTGTGCAATTTGATTATGGAATTGTGGGAGGTGCTGATATACATGCTGCGGTTTGCCAAATAATTAATCCTTATCATTTTGGGGCTTGGGCATTGAGGGCTGAGTTTCGAGGCAAAGGTAAGCGCTCGGCGTTTACGCCGTATGCTTGAGGAAGCTTTAGATAAGGGCGATGAACGAGGTTGATCTTGGTAACGTGCTTGGCTTTCAATATGGGGGCGCCATTTTGGAAAAAGGAAATTATGATATCTGAGTAGCTTCTTCTTTGATGTGCACCCTTGGGGCTTGGGCATTGAGGGCTGAGTTTCGAGGCAAAGGTAAGCGCTCGGCGTTTACGCCGTATGCTTGAGGAAGCTTTAGATAAGGGCGATGAACGAGGTTGATCTTGGTAACGTGCTTGGCTTTCAATATGGGGGCGCCATTTTGGAAAAAGGAAATTATGATATCTGAGTAGCTTCTTCTTTGATGTGCACCCTTGGGGCTTGGGCATTGAGGGCTGATGTTAAAACTATCTTCTCACAAAAGCTTTATGGAAGATGAAAGTTTGGGCTTTGAAAAAAATATCAAAAAAATCTATTTGGGCCGGCTTTGCTGATGGTTCAAGTCGTCATAAAGACAAAGCAACTTCGTTACGATTTTCTTTGCACCTCTTTGGAAAGAGGCTTATCTCTTGGAAATAAAAAGAGCAGCGATTAGAATTTTAGAGCCAGAGACTCAAATTTGTGCAATAGAAGAAGATATTCTTATGAAAGTTTAATCGAAGAGAAAAAAGAAGCCTTAAGACAACAGGGGATACACTGTAAGTGATAAAAACATGATGTTTGAAGTTGATGGAAAAAAATGTAGCTCTGATGCAACTCTGATATTGTTTTCATAAAAGATGAGGGATACAAGCGCTTGATATTGATGAATTGAATTCATTGTGAGGACGAAAGCTTCGGTTCATGAAAATGACTTGAAAATTGAGACAAATGAGGGATAAAAAATGAGGGGCAATGGAAAAAACGCATCATTAGATGAAAAACCGCGGTCTTTTGCGCTCGAAGAAGCGTTTCTAACAAGAAAAAATTATAAAGTTATCTTGCATTGCTTTTATTATTAGCGCTTTTAAAGTGGCACTCTTTATATTTTTTGAGTGGGATTTGACAGAGTGGTGGAATTATATCCTGTTCATTTTAATATTAATATTGGGTTTTATATTAACGCTTATTTTTTTGTTCATCCCTGTTGCCTTTGGGGTTCGTATCATCTTCACAGTTTTGTTGGAAAAAAAGATCAATAAGTTGGAGCAAGCAATCTGGCAGCGGAGAAAAGTCGCTTCTCAACAAAAAAGCGCATGAAGGGAGGGCAGAAAATGAATACGGGTCTTTATATATTCTTATGCGTTGTAGAAGCACTTCTCTTAGTGTGATGTTTGAAGTTGATGGAAAAATGTAGCTCTGATGCAACTCTGATATTGTTTTCATAAAAGATGAGGGATACAAGCGCTTGATATTGATGAATTGAATTCATTGTGAGGACGAAAGCTTCGGTTCATGAAAATGACTTGAAAATTGAGACAAATGAGGGATAAAAAATGAGGGGCAATGGAAAAAACGCATCATTAGATGAAGAACTGCGGTCTTTTGCGCTCGAAGAAGCATTTCTGACAAGCAAAAATTATAAAGTTATCTTTTGCATTGCTTTTATTATTAGCGCTTTTAAAGTGGCACTCTTTATATTTTTTGAGTGGGATTTGACAGAGTGGTGGAATTATATCCTGTTCATTTTAATATTAATATTGGGTTTTATATTAACGCTTATTTTTGTGCTCATTCCTGTTGCTTTTTTGGTTCGTATCATCTTCACAGTTTTGTTGGAAAAAAAGATCAATAAGTTGGAGCAAGCAATCTGGCAGCGGAGAAAAGTCGCTTCTCAACAAAAAAGCGCATGAAGGGAGGGGGAAAATGAATACGGGTCTTTATATATTCTTATGCGTTGTAGAAGCACTTCTCTTAGTGTGATGTTTGAAGTTGATGGAAAAAAATGTAGCTCTGATGCAACTCTGATATTGTTTTCATAAAAGATGAGGGATACAAGCGCTTGATATTGATGAATTGAATTCATTGTGAGGACGAAAGCTTCGGTTCATGAAAATGACTTGAAAATTGAGACAAATGAGGGATAAAAAATGAGGGGCAATGGAAAAAACGCATCATTAGATGAAAAACCGCGGTCTTTTGCGCTCGAAGAAGCGTTTCTGACACGCAAAAATTATAAAGTTATCTTTTGCATTGCTTTTATTATTTCAGTTTTTAGAACGGTTCCCTTCGTACCAATGTTGCTTGAGTTTAAGTTGACAGAGTGGGAAGGGAATATCGTGATTGCTTTCTTTTTCATCCTGCAGTTTATATTCGAGTTTCTTTTGATATTTATCCTCGTTGCTGTTGCTTTTTTGGTTCGTATCATCTTCACAGTTTTGTTGGAAAAAAAGATCGATAAGTTGGAGCAAGCAATCTGGCAGCGGAGCAAAGCCGCTTCTCAACAAAAAAGCGCGTGAAGGGAGGGGGAAAATGATAGATCTTAAAATGATAGATATTATTGTTATATTCTCATGGGGTGTGAACTTGACGTTCTTCACGCTGCTTTCTGCTGTGGTCACGATGTTTATTGGGGCATTGTATTACTCTACTTTCAAGCGAGTGAGACTGTATTGCCAAGTGACAAAAGAACTAAGGCGCGTGCTTAAACAACCTATCGCTTTTGAGCCGTCTAGTGGGGAAATGCCGATGATTAAGCCGTTATCTGATGAAAAAGCTTTTTCTCTTTCTGATGAGGAAATCTTAACGATGGAAAGTGCAACGGCGCTGTTAAAAAGCTTGGGGTGGAGGGTGAAAATTGAAGAGAAAGGAGACCATTTGGCCACCTATTATTTACCAGATCGTGAAGTACAGTTTCTTTATAATGATGAGAAGGGGTATCCGCAATTTGATTTTGCAATTGCGGTGGGCTCTGGTATCCATGCGGCGGCTTGCCAAACGATAGACCCTTATAATTCTGGAGGCTTGATTGCTCTCGAATTGAGTTTTGATGTAAAGGGGTTGGAAATTTTTGAAGAAAAGGTAAGTGTTGGACATTTACGCTGTGCACTCGAGAAAGCTTTAGAAAAGGCAATGACAGATGTTGATCTTGGCAACATGCTTCGCTCTCAATATTGCATCCTGCCTTGGGAAAACAAAATTGTAGTCCCTCAGTTGACTTCTTATTCGCTGCGCTATCTTGCAGCTCTGGCTTTGATGGGTGATGTTGAAACCTTACACGCTTATCACAAAAGCTTTATGGAAGGTGAGAAGCTGGGCTTTGAGACAAGTATCGAAGAGGAGCATCTGGAACGCGCGATGGTGATTGCTCAAGCCGTGAAAAAGACAAAGCAACCCAGTTACGATTTGCTTCAACAAACGGCAAAGGATTTTTCCATGGAAGTGGAGAGCTATGAATATTTTAGAGCTACAGATCCCAGTTTGTGTAATAGAAGAAGAGATTCTTATGAAAAATTGATCGAGGAAAAAAGAGAAGAATTAAGGCAACGGGGATATTTCGTTTACGAAAAGGACGCGATTTGTAAGGTTGATGGAAAAAACTATCGTCCCGATATTCTTTACATAAAGGATGGGGAGTTAGAATATATGGATGTAGAAATTAGGATTGAGGAAAAAATTTATTGAGAAAATAAAGAGTTTAGATAAATTAAAAAGAGCTTAAACCTTAAAATGGCGCGTAAAGAACGTGCCGTATAAAAGCAGAGGGGATCAATGCAGGAGAAAAATGTAACATTTGAAGAGTCTTTCTTTTCATTCAAAAAATTTATGGTGCTTTCAGTGGAAAGGTGTAAAGGGATGGAAAAGTATCAAATGATAGGCCGATCATTTTTCATCATGGTTTGCACATGCTTTATCATGATGGCTTTGGAAGTTCCTGCGGGTGCAAAATCTCTGGGACAGCCGTTGCAATGGACAAGATGGGAGGGGATTGGTTCTCTTATTTTTCTTTTACCGGTGTTGATTTGGTTTTGTCTTCTCACACCGCTTCCGATCCTTTGGGGACTTCGTCGTTTTAAAGAGCGCAAATTGAAAAAAATAAAGAAAAAACTGAAAGAAGAAATAAAGCAGCGAGAGATTATTCAATGAGGTTATGGCTATGAGGAGTGAGGCTGCGGTTTTTATTTTGTTTCTGCCGGTTGGATGTTTTCTTCTAAATGCAGTTACAGTTTTTGCCATTTTCGTGAATATGATTATTGTGGCGCCTTATTATTCTTTAATCAAGCGTTTGAGGCTCTATTACAGAGTGAAAAAACAAAGACGTTTGATGAAAGAACAGCCGCAGCATTTTTGTTTCTCTGAAAAAAGCCTCAAAGAGATCGTGCAGCAAAACTTAGCACTGAACACAAAAATAAGTTCCCATTCATTAAAAAAATGGCTCGCTTTTTCACGCAAAGATTATATCATCCACGCATGCCTCTCTTTCATCATTATGTTTTTCAAAGTTTATGTCTATGTGATTTTCTTTAAAGGGATAGATGAGATAGATGAGAGCAGATTTATGTATATTGTCATTCTCTTGTTTTTCTGGTTTTTTTTATCTGTATCTATTTTTGCAACGATTCCTGTTGTTGTGATCCTTCGTGAAATTTTAACCTCTCGGTTGAAAAAGAAAATTCAGCAATTGGAAGAAGTGACTGAAGCAACCCAATAAATCAATTTATACCACACAAATCAATTTATAAAGAGAAGGGGATAAAATGCATTACGAAATGGCGGCAGTTGCTACAGCGGTTTTAATGATCTTGCTGGGGGGTGTTTTTGATTTGTTCTTAACAATACCCATTGTGGCACTGTATATTTCTTTTATCAAGCGTTTGAGGCTCTATTACAGAGTGAAAAAACAAAGACGTTTGATGAAAGAACAGCCGCAGCATTTTTGTTTCTCTGAAAAAAGCCTCAAAGAGATCGTGCAGCAAAACTTAGCACTGAACACAAAAATAAGTTCCCATTCATTAAAAAAATGGCTCGCTTTTTCACGCAAAGATTATATCATCCACGCATGCCTCTCTTTCATCATTATGTTTTTCAAAGTTTATGTCTATGTGATTTTCTTTAAAGGGATAGATGAGATAGATGAGAGCAGATTTATGTATATTGTCATTCTCTTGTTTTTCTGGTTTTTTTTATCTGTATCTATTTTTGCAACGATTCCTGTTGTTGTGATCCTTCGTGAAATTTTAACCTCTCGGTTGAAAAAGAAAATTCAGCAATTGGAAGAAGTGACTGAAGCAACCCAATAAATCAATTTATACCACACAAATCAATTTATAAAGAGAAGGGGATAAAATGCATTACGAAATGGCGGCAGTTGCTACAGCGGTTTTAATGATCTTGCTGGGGGGTGTTTTTGATTTGTTCTTAACAATACCCATTGTGGCACTGTATATTTCTTTTATCAAGCGTTTGATATCGTATTACAAAGTTACGAAACAATTAAATGCAGCGCTGAAAAAGCGGGTGTAGCACTCATGTCATGGGGGGCATAAGTTTTTAGATCATGGCATTGCTTCATAGCTTGGGATCATAGCTTGGGAAGAGGGTATCAACTGTTTTTCTCATTTTACGCTATCTCTGTGTGAAAAAGGCTGATGCCCATTAATAGGCTTGTGATATGCTTGTAATAGGTTTCAAAGGGGTTGTTTATTGGAAGTTTGCTTGTTTTCTGTGAATTTGCAAAATCGTAAAAACGTGGAACTGTAAAAGGCTAGGAAGTGGGAATGTTCAAGAGCTGTGACGGTTGTGGGGCACTTGGGAAGAAAAGGGCGCCAATGGAAGCCGTGAAGCTTGGAGTGTGAAATGCCTCTTTGGAATAGGGGCGTTTTGTGAAAAAGGCTGATGCCCATTAATAGGCTGGCAATAGGCTTGTAATAGGTTTGTAATAAGCTTGTGATAGGTTTCAAAGGGGTTGTTTATTGGAAGTTTGCTTGTTTTCTGTGAATTTGTAAAATCGTAAAAACGTGGAACTGTAAAGGCAAGGAAGTGGGGGGGTGAAAAGCTGTGACGGTTGTGGGGCACTTGGGAAGAAAAGGGCGCCAATGGAAGCCGTGAAGCTTGGAGTGTGAAATGCCTCTTTGGAATAGGGGCGTTTTGTGGTGGGGAAGGTGTATGTGGAATGGCGTTGAAAAGATAAGGAAAATAAAGCGCAGGTGTGGCACTGTATATTTCTTTTATCAAGCGTTTGATATCGTATTACAAAGTTACGAAACAATTAAACGCAGCGCTGAAAAAGCGCGTTTAGCACTCATGTCATGGGGGGCATAAGTTTTTAGATCATGCCATTGCTTCATAGCTTGGGATCATAGCTTGGGAAGAGGGTATCAACTGTTTTTCTCATTTTACGCTATCTCTGTGTGAAAAGGGTTGATGCCCATTAATAGGTTTGTAATAAGCTTGTGATAGGCTGGTGATAGATTTCAAAGGGGTTGTTTATTGGAAGTTTGCTTGTTTTCTGTGGATTTGCAAAATCGTAAAAACGTGGAACTGTAAAGGCTAGGAAGTGGGGGTGGTGAAAAGCCGTGTTGGTTGTGGGGCACTTGGGGAGAAAAGGGCGCCAATGAAAGCGTGAAGCTTGGAGTGTGGAATGCCTCATTGGAATAGGGGCGTTTTGTGGTGGGGAAGGTGTATGTGGAATGGCGTTGAAAAGATAAGGAAAATAAAGTGCAGGTGTGGCACTGTATATTTCTTTTATCAAGCGTTTGATATCGTATTACAAAGTTACGAAACAATTAAATGCAGCGCTGAAAAAGCGCGTTTAGCACTCATGTCATGGGGGGCATAAGTTTTTAGATCATGCCATTGCTTCATAGCTTGGGAGGAGGGTATCAACTGTTTTTCTCATTTTACGCTATCTCTGTGTGAAAAGGGCTGATGCCCATTAATAGGTTTGTAATAAGCTTGTAATAGGCTGGTGATAGATTTCAAAGGGGTTGTTTATTGGAAGTTTGCTTGTTTTCTGTGAATTTGCAAAATCGTAAAAACGTGGAACTGTAAAAGGCTAGGAAGTGGGAATGTTCAAGAGCTGTGACGGTTGTGGGGCACTTGGGGAGAAGAGGGCGCCAATGAAAGCGTGAAGGCTGGAGTGTGGAATGCCTCATTGGAATAGGGGCGTTTTTTGTGAAAAAGGCTGATGCCCATTAATAGGCTTGTAATAGGTTTGTGATAAGCTTGTAATAGGCTGGTGATAGGTTTCAAAGGGGTTGTTTATTGGAAGTTTGCTTGTTTTCTGTGAATTTGCAAAATCGTAAAAACGTGGAACTGTAAAAGGCAAGGACGTGGGGGGTGGTGAAAAGCCGTGTTGGTTGTGGGGCACTTGGGGAGAAGAGGGCGCCAATGGAAGCCGTGAAGGCTGGAGTGTGGAGGGCGTTAAGATTGAAATAGTGAGGGGGGGAGTTTTGTGGTGGGGAAGGTGTATGTGGAGGATGAGGGAAAAGGTTGGATGTGAGGGGAGGTGAAGCGTTTTGTCTCAATTTATTTAAAAGATTAGCTTTTAAAAATTTAATTGGTGATGGTTTTGTAAATTTCATGATTTGAAGAGCTGTAAAGAGCTGGTGATCTCTTTTTGTATAAATTGAGAGAAGGTTTTCGTATCTTTGGTATATCTTGTATATGATCAGTAGTTTTCCTTATAAGGCCTTAAATTTAGCTGAATTCACCACTTGTTTTTTGAGCTTGATGGCTTGAAAGTTTTACGGTTCTTTATTTTACGTTTTCTTCTTTTCTGGCGTAAAAATGCATTTAAAGCAACCATATTTGCTAATTGTGTTTTCTATTGGTTTTTTCTTTTCAGTTTATTGTGCAACTTTTTTATCATTCTTACCATATGAGAGTGCTTTTTGCACGCTGACTGTAAGGGTGTTTGATTCTCATTCGGTTTTGGTATGGTGTTTTTTATAATATATCATCCTATGATGTTATAAAATTCTGTTTTGATATAAGCTTTCTTGGTACGTTTAAGTGTTTTTTTAAGGAGCGCGTTGAAATTTCTTAAAAAAGCTTGTCGGGTATAACTATTAAGGGAAGACTATGCGTGGGAAGTCAAGTCAAACCCACTAAAATTGGGATTGTAGAAAGAGAAGATTTTCGTGGAAACCTTACGTCCTGTAAAAACTTCCGTTCTTTGAGGTGGGGGGGGAGGTTAGTTTTAAAATAGATAAAAAATTCTAAACATAATTTGCTGTTGTAAGTTTTATACCATAACGCCCCATAAGATTATGCTTTATAAGTCGCGTGAGAAGGGAATAAGTCGCGTGAAGGTAATAAAAGATAATAAACTGTGAGAGGGGGATAAGCCCGTGTGAGAAGGGTAAAACCGTTTGGTTCTGGAGCTGTTGATATAGGGATGCTGTTTTAGGGGTAGGGAGGGAATTATTCGTTTTTAAAGTCCCTATGATTTAGAGAGTATGGGGTTTCAAGAAGATGTTCGGGTATGGATGGAGATTGAGGGCCCCCTGCTTCTTTGCAAAGCATAGGTATTGATCATAAGTTTTATTTATTCATATGGTTTTTTATGGCATCTAGTATCTGTTGGCTTATCTCCTGATGGGTTAGCCATCGTGAACCTTTTGACGTTGTTTTTTGTCCTAATTGAATGGGTATGAAATCAACCTTGTTTTTGCGCGCGCAATCGGTAATCATTTGATCATGCGTGTTGGAACCAAAAATATGAAGAATACATGGTGGTGTGGGCAAAAGAGCCAATCGCTCAATTAATGCGCAAGAAAATGCATGGGCGGGCGAATGAATCCATAATATGCAATATTTTAGATCACGCCATTGACTTACAGCTTCTAAAAATTGCGCCTTTGATGCTGCACAATCATAGTCCAATGGTACGCACATATGCTGTTTTTGTAATGCCTCAAACTGGACTTTATTTGAAAGAAAGCGTGCAGCAATAATCACTTCTTTTGGCTCTAGTGATTGACACAAAGGGGCAAGCATTCCTGTACCGCCTACCACTAAATAACGATAGCCGCACATCCTTTTTTTCATGCCCCTTCCCTCGTTGTTTTAAATCCCACTTCGTTGCTTTAAAAATGTGCACATTTCATCAGCAAGACGTTCACAACGCGTTTGTACCTCTTCGCTTATAACTTTCCAAGTACGACCTTCATCATCTGAGGAAAAATCTTCGTTGGAAGAGGCGATTTGGCATTGGAGTGCATACCCATAAAGTGTGCGAACCACCGGCACTAAATGTTCACACGGTTGTGCACATTTTTTGGCGGTACTTCCATGAGAGATAAGCCCAACAGGTTTATTTAAAAAGGCATTATAGCTTAAATTATCAAGAGCGTTTTTTAAAACACCCGAATAAGATCCTTGATAAAGGGGGCTTGCTAGAATAACGCCATCAGCCGCTGCAATGGTTTTTACAAACTGACGAACCGCAGCACTTGGATTAGCCTCTACCTGATGATGATAGTCTGGGTCTGTCATCGGCAAGGGGGTGTCACGTAAATCAACCCAATGAAGTGATGCACCCCGCTTCATGAGACAATTTGCTAAATAACTGGCTAAAGTTCGTGTTAATGAAGGTTGGCGCACAGACCCCAAAATAATTGCTATATTCAATAGGATTCTCCTTTATTTTTTCTCGACAAGCCTATAACGCAAGGCTTCTAAAGAATTGTAAGTAAAATGACGCATATCATTATGCTGTCCATAAAGAGCAATTGTGATGATATCGCATAGTTATAGAATCAATCCATGCTAACAAGATTGTTGACAAAACAACACCTCAAACTTGCACGGAAATGTCAGTGCTTTCATTAATATTAAAACGCGTGATCTCAAGAATAGCGGCTGTCTTGTGTCTTAGAAGCGTTTTTATGAATATATTCTTAGCTATTGGCTTGCAAGATCCCCAATGAAAAATGGAATATATCGTCATATTTTGAATGATCGTGAGAATTGATCCTTTTTAATTAGAATAAGAGTGTTTTAGATTTTCTCATTTCAAACGCGCTTATTGTGCTCTCATTTGCAAATCAATGAAAGTTATTTTTTCTGTCATAAAGGGGGCGGAAAACAATTGAGAAAAGAATAAAAATGCTTCTATCATTTCAAATGATAAGCGCTCTCATAGAGGCGGGGTATGGCTGTCGTAGGGAGCGGGGGTATGGCTGTCGTAGGGAGCGGGGGTATGGCTTTGTAGGGGGTGTGGGTATGGCTTTGTAGAGGGGGTGCGGGTTATGTATGGCTGTTGTAGAGGCGGGGTATGGCTGTCGTAGGGAGCGGGGGTATGGCCTTTGTAGGGGGCGTGGTTAGGCTTGTTGTAGGGGGTGTGGGTATGGTTGTAGGCGGCGTGGGTTATGGCTGTTGTAGGGGGCGGGGTATGGGCTTTGTAGGCGGCGGGGTATGGTTTGCTGTAGGCGGCGTGGGTTATGGCTGTCGTAGGGGGCGCGGGGTATGGTTGTAGGGGGCGGGGGTGCTATTGTAGGGGGTGTGGGTATGGCTTGTTGTAGGGGGCGTGGTTATGGCTGTTGTAGGGGGCGGGGGTTATGGCTGTCGTAGGGGGCGTGGGTTATGGCTGTCGTAGGGAGCGGGGTATGGGCTTTGTAGGGGGCGTGGGTTATGGCTTGTTGTAGGCGGCGTGGTTAGGCTTGCTGTAGGGGGCGCGGGTATGGCTGTCGTAAGGGGCGCGGGTATGGCTGTCGTAAGGGGCGTGGGTTATGGCTGTCGTAGGGGGCCGTGGGTTATGGCTGTTGCAGGGGCGTGGTTAGGCTTGCTGTAGGGGGCGCGGGTATGGCTGTCGTAAGGGGCGTGGGTTATGGCTGTCGTAGGGGGCCGTGGGTTATGGCTGTTGCAGGGGCGTGGTTAGGCTTGCTGTAGGGGGCGCGGGTATGGCTGTCGTAGGGAGCTGGGTGTGGCTGTCGTAGGGGGCTGGGTGTGGCTGTTGTAGGCGGCGTGGTTAGGCTTGTCGTAGGCGGCGTGGGTTATGGCTGTCGTGTAGGGAGCGTGGGTATGGCTGTAGGGGGTTGTGGGTATGGCTTTGTAGAAGGGGGTGCGGGTTATGTATGGCTGTTGTAAGGGGCGTGGGTTATGGCTGTCGTAGGGGGTGTGGGTATGGCTTTGTAGAGGGGGTGCGGGTTATGTATGGCTGTTGTAAGGGGCGTGGTTATGGCTGTTGTAGGGGGCTGGGTGTGGCTGTTGTAGGGGGTGTGGGTATGGCTTTGTAGAGGGGGTGCGGGTTATGTATGGCTGTTGTAAGGGGCGTGGGTTATGGCTGTCGTAGGGGGCGTGGTTATGGCTTGTTGTAGGGGCGCGGGTATGGCTGTTGTAGGGAGCGTGGGTTATGGCTGTCGTGTAGGGAGCGTGGGTATGGCTGTAGGGGGTTGTGGGTATGGCTGTAGGGGGCGGGGTATGGCTGTTGTAGGGAGCGGGTTATATGGCTGTTGCAGGGGCGTGGTTATGGGCTTTGTAGGGGGCTCTGGGTGTGGGCTTTGTAGGCGGCGGGTTATATGGCTTGTTGTAGGGAGCGGGGTATGGGCTTTGTAGGGGGCTGGGTGTCGCTGTTGTAGGGGGCGGGTTATATGGCTGTTGCAGGGGCGTGGGTTATGGCTGTCGTAGGGCGCGGTTTATATGGCTGTCGTAGGGGGGGTGTGGCTGTTGCAGGGGGGGTATGGCCTTTGTAGGCGGTGTGGGTATGGCTTTGTAGGCGGCGTGGTTATGGCTGTTGTAGGGAGCGGGTTATATGGCTGTTGCAGGGGCGTGGGTTATGGCTGTCGTAGGGCGCGGTTTATATGGCTGTCGTAGGGGGGGTGTGGCTGTTGCAGGGGGCTGGGTGTGGCTGTTGCAGGCGGCAGCAGGCGGCGTATATGAATGGCACCGGATTACACTTTTTATTGAAACAATAGGGGAATTTTATAGAGGGGATATTTATCAGAGTTATATCTTTCATGGGTGTTGTTCATGAAATAGGGTGGACGCGCATTGGTTTGGAAGTGTTGAGAGATGTTTCTTTAAAACAAGCACGTGAATTGGCAAAATGAAGTTGAATTGGCAAAATGAAGTATTGGCAACACAAATATGTAATACAAGTGTTCTCTGGGGGGCTGTTTGACGATAATGGACGAAATTTTACTTGAGAGATTGTTTGTGTCCTTATAAAAGCCATGGACAAACAGTTCATAAAAAGGGAAGAGCAATGAAGTGGAAAAATTCCACATTTTATAACAAACTGCGCTCTCTTGTTTTTGGAAAATCATTTCGTTCTTATAAAGATCATATTATCATTTGTTTTATTTCTATCCTTATTGGGATAGGTCATAAAGCTCTTTTGATCCCATTAGAATCCAAGTGGTCGTTGAGTGTATCGCAGGATAGCACTCTTTTAGCGCTTTTTGTGCTGCGTGAAGTCATCATGGTGTGTGTTATTGCCTTGATGCCTGTTTTATTGGTGCTTTATCTCATCTTAACGTATTTGTTGAAAAAAAAGATTCAGCAATTAAAAGAGGCGATCCAGCAACGGGGTCACACAACTGAACAACAAAATAATCCGGTAAAAAAGGATAGAGAAAAAATAAGCCGTTTTTTTATCGTATACTTTTGGTTGATATTTCTGCTAGACGTCTTTTTTCCTGCGGGTGTTGTCATGCTCATTTTAGAATTTTATTATTTTGTTTTCAAGCAGGTGAGAACGTATTGTAGAGTGAGACGGGCATTAAAACGCGTAAGAAAAGAGCGTGACAAGGCACTTTTGTAGCTATCGTGAGGGGGGAGAGGCAATGTTTAGAAGCTCGTGACACTAGAAGAGGGGCTGAATAGTTGGAAAATCGTCAGGCAAAGAGGAGAGCCTATTTTCGTTTGTAATGATGAGGATGCTCTTATCATTTGGAAGAGCAACTGCGCTTTTAGAAAGTCGGGGTTTTTGTTGAAAATAAGGAAGGCGCCATGCATCGCACTTTTAGTGGTTCTTAAAAGAGTAAGCATGAGATAAAGACGTGAGATAAAGAAATGCATTTTTCATAAAAAGGGAAGAGCAATGAAGTGGAAAAATTCAGCATTTTGTAATGGACTATGCTATTTTTTCGAAAAAAGTATTTTTTCTGAGCGAGAGCATGTTGTCATTTGTTTTCTCTCCCTCATTATTGAGTTGTGCAACAGGATTTTCTTTCTTGAGCTGTGGAACAGGATTCTCTTTTTCTCATCCTTGGATAGCAAAAAGTACAACATTTTCTCTCTTGAGCTGTGGAACAAGATTTTCTTTCTCCTATCCTTGGGTAGCAATGGAGAACGGACAGGGTGGTGGGATACACCTCTTTTTCTCTCTCTGTATGCGTTTTGGAAAGTTATTATAGTGTGTGTTTTGGTCTTGTTCCCAGTTATGTTGATACTCTACATCATATTGTGGTTTTTGTTGGTAAAAAATATTCGGAAATTGAAAGGAATAAACCAGCAACGGGGTAAAATAACCGATCAAAAGGATCGATATAAAGAAAGTGTGAACTGGAAAATGGACGATATTCTTGTCATGATATTTGTTTTCGTGCTTATGTGCGTGACATTGGTGGTTGCTTTTATTCCCATGATGTTTTTACAACTTTATTATGGTGTCTTTAAGCAGGTGAGAACGTATTGTAGAGTGAGACGGGCATTAAAACGCGTAAGAAAAGAGCGTGACAAGGCACTTTTGTAGCTATCGTGAGGGGGGAGAGGCAATGTTTAGAAGCTCGTGACACTAGAAGAGGGGCTGAATAGTTGGAAAATCGTCAGGCAAAGAGGAGAGCCTATTTTCGTTTGTAATGATGAGGATGCTCTTAATCATTTGGAAGAGCAACTGCGCTTTTAGAAAGTCGGGGTTTTTGTTGAAAATAAGGAAGGCGCCATGCATCGCACTTTTAGTGGTTCTTAAAAGAGCAAGCATGAGATAAAGACGTGAGATAAAGAAATGCATTTTTCATAAAAAGGGAAGAGCAATGAAGTGGAAAAATTCAGCATTTTGTAATGGACTACGCCATTTTTTCGAGAAAGATTATTTTTCTGTGCGAGAGTATGTTGTCATTTGTTTTCTCTCCCTCATTATTGAGTTGTGCAACAGGATTTTCTTTTTCCAATCCTTAGGCAGCAAAGAGAACTTGACAGGGTGGCAGGATACACCCCTTTTTCTCTCTCTGTGTACGTTTTGGCAAGTTATTACAGTGTGTGTTTGGGTCTTGTTCCCAGTTATGTTGATACTCTGCATCATATTGTGGCGTTTGTTGGTAAAAAATACTCGAAAATTGAAAGAAATAAACCAGCAACGGGGTAAAATAACCGATCAAAAGGATCGGTATAAAAAAGGCGATAGAGAAAAATGGAGTGATATTCTTGTTACAATATTGGGTCTCATGCTTGTGTTCGTGACAGTGTGGTTTGCTGTTATTCCCATGATGATTTTACAACTTTATTATTTTGTTTTCAAGCAGGTGAGAACGTATCGCTTTTTTAAAAAAGAACTGAAAAACGTCTTGCAAGAACAGGATACAGCGTTTGAGAAGTCATGAGAAGGGAAAAATGGTTAATCATGGGGCGATAAGCATTTATAGGGATGGCTCTCTATACCATTTTGCCTCTGATATTTGTTGTGCTCTTTCATGGGGGGGGGCCGTAAATATTGCTCTAAGGCGCAGTGTTGAGGATGGCATTGAGTGGAAGAAAAGCCGATTATGGACCATTATTGATTAAAGGGAATAAAAGCCCGTGGGGTTTAGAGCCTAGAGTGAGCGCTTGGGACTTACTTCATTGTTTGAAATGTGAGGAAGGAACGGTTTTGGAAGCAGGTGGTCCCGGGTATATGGGGTGTTTTCGTATTTTTAGAGGCCTTGTTCATAGAGTTTTTTTAATGAATCCTATTGAAGTGGGGATGTAGGATCATTTTCTTGAAAACAGAGGAATTTATTGGAAGAAAAAAAGGATTGCGGATCCTGATTGATTAAAGCGCTATGGGGGAGGAGCTAGGAAGCAGAGCCTTTGTCGCTTGAAGTGTGAGGACAAGTAAAAAATGTTATTTTGGGCCGTGTTAAGGTCTTTTGCTTTTGAGGTGTTTTTTGTCTTTTGAAACAGTACTTGCCAATAAAGCTGCGCTTGCTAAGCTTCAACAGCATCTCAATAACACATCTCAATAACACATCTCAATAACAGCATCTCAATGTAGAGGGATATTGGTACGAAATTTAGGGTATTTTTGTGTTTTTCAGTCTGGTTCATGGAGATTTGGAAGTAAATCCGATGGCGTAGGGGATGTAGGATCATTTTCTTGAAAACAGAGGAATTTATTGGAAGAAAAAAAGGATTGCGGATCCTGATTGACTAAAGCGCTATGGGGGAGGAGCTAAGGAGAGAGCCTTTGTCGCTTGAAGTGTGAGGACAAGTAAAAAATGTTATTTTGGGCCGTGTTAAGGTCTTTTGCTTTTGAGGTGTTTTTTGTCTTTTGAAACAGTGCTTGCCAATAAAGCTGCGCTTGTTAAGCTTCAACAGCATCTCAATAACACATCTCAATAACACATCTCAATAACAGCATCTCAATGTAGAGGGATATTGGTACGAAATTTAGGGTATTTTTGTGTTTTTCAGTCTGGTTCATGGAGATTTGGAAGTAAATCCGATGGCGTAGGGGATGTAGAATTATTTTCTTGAAAACAGAGGAATTTATGGAAGAAAAAAAGGATTGTGACTATTGTTTACAAATTGGTGCGGTTTAAAAATTTCACTATTTGAAGTGTGAGGAAGGTAAGAGGGTGGCAAGGTACTAGGAATATTATTGTTTTTATTATGACGGTCGCCATAATGGCCTGTGCACTTTTCTTGATTCCGGTTATGTTACGGCTTCGCACCAAAGTGATGTGTGAGTTGGAAAAAAATATTCAGAAACTAGAAGAAGCAATCTCTGTACAAGAGCACATAAGCTCTCTGTCGCACGGGCTTTTTTAAAGATTGAGAGAGGGGAAATACATGAAGGAGCAAAATTGGACATCAGAGCAAGAAACGCATAAAGAAGCGCATTCTTTTTCGCTCCAGCAAGCGTTGCTTTCAGCAAAGGATTATAAAATTATCTTTGCTATGGCTGTTATCATTATCATGTGGAGAATGGTTCTAGAAATACCAGATGTATTAAATTGGCAGCTGACAGGGTGGCAATATGTTGTGCATGCCGTTCTCTTTAAAACGACTCTCGCCATAATGGCCTGTGCACTTTTCTTGATTCCGGTTATGTTACGGCTTCGCACCAAAGTGATGTGTGAGTTGGAAAAAAATATTCAGAAACTAGAAGAAGCAATCTCTGTACAAGAGCACATAAGCTCTCTGTCGCACGGGCTTTTTTAAAGATTGAGAGAGGGGAAAATGAACAGTGGTCCTATAGCAGTACTTCTATTAAATCCCGAGTTCTGGGTGATGATTGCTATTTTCATGATCATTATCATGCTTATTTTGGCTCTTTATACCTCTGTCTTTAAACGGATGAAAATGAATTTCCAAGTGAAAGGCGAGCTGGAAAGAGTGCTTAAAGAAAATGATCTTGCAACGCAGCAATTTTGGAAAGATGAAGCCGTGGTGCAGGAGAGGCGTTTGCAACTAAAGGAAAAAGAGTTCCCTGTCGATTATGATGATGATGAAATTCTCACGATAGAAAGTGCAACAGGGCTTTTAAGAAGCTTGGGATGGTCGGTGGAAATCGAGGGAAAAGGAGATTATTTGGCAACCCTCTTTTTACCAGATCGCGAAGTGCAGTTTCTCTATAACGAGAAACCAGTGGAAGAATTTTCACCTTTTGATCGTGGACTTTTAATTATGAGCGGTATTTTTGCTGCGGCTTGTCAGACGATTAATCCTCATAATTCTGGGGTTTTGCCAACGGTATTTATGAATTTTGTATCCAATGGATTGGGAATTTTTGAAGAAAAAGTGAGTGCTGCGCGTTTAAAGAAAGCTCTTGAGAAAACTTTAGAATGGACAATGGAAGATGATTCTTTGCATGAAATGTTTCGCTCTCAATATCGTCTTCCCCCTTGGGAAAAAGACTCTTTATCTTGGGCATTGGATGATGACGTAGAGGACGTAGAGTTTGCACCTTATGCTTTGCTGCATCTTGCTGCTCTTGCCTTGCTGGGCGATGTTGAGACTTTAGCTTCTTATGATGAAAGTTTTACGGCTGGGGACCAGCTTGGCTTTGATGAAACCATTGAAAAAGTTCATTTGGAACGCGCGATAGAGATCGCTCAAGAAGTGAAAGGGGCAGGAAATTTCAGTTACGATCTGCTGGAACGGGTTGCTGAAAAGTGGTCTATAGCCATAGACTATCAGCTTTTCAGAGTGAGATCCCCTAATACGTGTAATCAAAAACGAGATTTTCATAAAAAAATAGTCGAGGAGAAAAAACAAGAATTAAGGGAACAAGGATATATTGTGAGTGATGAACAGCTCGTGATTGAAGCAGAGGGGGTAAAACATGCTCCTGATATTACTTATATCAAAGATGGTGAACCTGCATTTATGGATATAAACATTGATTAGTTTACTCTCCTGTTGAAGAAAAGCCCCTTTATTTGAAAGATGTGAAAGTCCTATGATTGAGGCGCTTTCACACTTTTCACACCAGAGCAAAATAAAGTGCTCGAAAAATCAAGAATAATAGCCAAGATGTTAAAATAGACTGAAAATGGCTTGATCCTCAAGAATAGGGTTCTGGCCAATGTCCTGTGACTTTGGTGAAACCAGCCTCGAAGAAGCAGGAAATCAACAGTATATTTCATCAGAAATGATCATATTTACATAAGTTTGATAGAATGGAGAAAAATTAATTATAAATTCTGCTATCTTTTTAAAGACGGTTCCTTTTTTGTTAGAAAATACTCATAAATAATCGTTTATTCAAACGCTATGGGAAAGCTCCATTGACTAAAGCGCTATGGGGGGAGCTAAGGAGCAGAGCCCTCATTATTCGAGAAGTGAGGACAAGTAAAAAATGTTATTTTGGGCCGTGTTAAGGTCTTTTGCTTTTGAGGTGTTTTTTGTCTTTTGAAACAGTGCTTGCCAATAAAGCTGCGCTTGCTAAGCTTCAACAGCATCTCAATAACAGCATCTCAATGTAGAGGGATATTGGTACGAAATTTAGGGTATTTTTGTGTTTTTCAGTCTGGTTCATGGAGATTTGGAAGTAAATCCGATGGCGTAGGGGATGTAGGATTATTTTCTTGAAAACAGAGGAATTTATTGGAAGAAAAAAAGGATTGCGGATCCTGATTGACTAAAGCGCTATGGGGGAGGAGCTAGGAAGCAGAGCCTTTGTCGCTTGAAGTGTGAGGACAAGTAAAAAATGTTATTTTGGGCCGTGTTAAGGTCTTTTGCTTTTGAGGTGTTTTTTGTCTTTTGAAACAGTGCTTGCCAATAAAGCTGCGCTTGTTAAGCTTCAACAGCATCTCAATAACACATCTCAATAACACATCTCAATAACAGCATCTCAATGTAGAGGGATATTGGTACGAAATTTAGGGTATTTTTGTGTTTTTCAGTCTGGTTCATGGAGATTTGGAAGTAAATCCGATGGCGTAGGGGATGTAGAATTATTTTCTTGAAAACAGAGGAGTTTTTGGGAAGAACAAAAGGATTGTGGCCCCTGATTGACTAAAGCGCTATGGGGGAGGAGCTAGGAGCAGAGCCTTTGTCGCTTGAAGTGTGAGGACAAGTAAAAAATGTTATTTTTGAAAGCGGCGATATTTGGTCAATAAAAATAAAAACATAATAAAAATTAAACTAAAACAAAGGCCCCATTGTAAAAGGGCCTTTTTATTTAAATTTTATAATATATACAAAATGTGTATAATCTTATTTTAATGAATTTTTGTATCTTATACTCTAGTAGAAACTGTTTGTATGAAATATATAATAAATGACCCTAAAAAACTAGATATTGCATTCAATAAAGTTTTTCCTTTTTCGTATATATCGTTTATTGATGCTTGTTCTGATGCGCTTCTATTATTTACTCTCAGTATATTCAATGTATCCGATGTGTTCCTTACTTGTTTAAAAAATCGTAAATATGTTTTATCAATAGTATAAGGAGCAACAATAGGAGAGGGTTGTTTATTGACTATACGATCAGATTTTTGAATCGCGAGAGCTAAACCACTTGTAATTGCCCCTGCTATGAAAAAATATCTGATATTCATAGTTTTTCTCCTATATTTATTTCTATAAATAAATATCGGGATGTATCATATATAAATCCTGTTTAAATAACTATAGTAAAAATACAACAATCACAAAAAAGAATAAAGTTTGTCTATAAATTGACAAAATTTACCCTTAATTGCCTTAATGAATTCTTTCATATTCATATTTTATGAAGGTGTAAAAAAGTTTGAAAGCTTTGTATGGAAGGGGAATTCCATAAGTTGGGTAATACAATAGTTGCTAGCAAACTTCTTTTTTGTACCTTTGATCAAAGATTCATAAAAATGAGGGTTCATAAGAATGAGATGCGATGAAAGTTGAGTAAAACCCGTTGAGGGGAAGGATGCACTCTTTGAAGGGTTGGAGTGCATCCTCTCATGGGATTGGATGCTTGCCTAGGGTCAGGGCGGTATCCGTTTGAGGGGAAGGATGCACTCTTTGAGGGCTGGAGTGCATCCTCTTATGGATAAAA